>CAXXXS010000003.1:0-98687 GCA_963665085.2 Bacteroidales bacterium | reverse complement strand
ATTAATTGTTGTTTGAGTTTGATCAAACAAACTGGCAAAACTCATGTCTGTAGTGTAAATACCCAGATTAAGGGCAATACTTTTATTTGTTGTATAGTTGCCCGCATTTTCAGTAGGGTTAAGCAACCTTTCTTCGTATTCAGCCCCTGCAGATTTAATAATCATTGCGGTCTCAAGTGGTGAAGGGAGCGAATAGAATATTTTTTTAGCAGTCGAGATGTCGTTAAGTACATCCTTAGAAATGTCGAAGTTTTCTAGGTTAGCCTCCTTAGCATCTTTCTTCTTCTCTGATGAGCAACCGGTTGATATAACTAATAACGAAACTGCCCATGTTAGAATTGTTCCGGTTAAGAGTCTGTTTCTTAAATACATATATGACTTATTTTTACGGTTTTTTAACTATAAGTAAAATTAATATTTTTTTTTAAATTTCAAAATCAGCAAAGCCCCCGTCATTCGCTGATTATGTCTTTATACTTTAATTTTTTTTAAAAGTTATAAAATTTATCGGTTAAATAAGGTTTTAACTCGGGCGATAGCACATCTCTCCACCCAATTAAGAATTCAGTATATGCTCCAATGTTTAACTCTCCCAGCGTCTTACCATATACATCTTGCATGATATCGTCAGGATATCGTTCACTTAATTCTTTTATATTTTTTTCATTTCTTCGGTATGGTGTTGCAAATAAATCTGCAGCTCCATATAAATGCATAATATTATGTGCAATAACAGATGGATATTTGTAACTGATAATACCAAATTCTACATCATCGGTTGAAAATGTATTTACAGGAATAGAAATATCTGTCCTAAAATAGTTATTTACTAAAAAAAGCAAAGCTACACTTTCCACATTGTTTTCATCTCTAAGAAAAGCGATTAACCGTTCTTTGTCTCTGGGTGATTTTATATCAGGAATACCGTCTTTCTCTTTTATATTAAACGATTGTCCTGCCGATCTGGCAATATTATCGGCCCATTTGTTTAGTTCATTTAAACCTGTTTTTAAGTTTGGTTCTGTTGCAGAGGCTATCACAGAGCCATTTGGGAGATTTTTTGTTATTGTTGTGAATTCATTTCCAATATAATAGTCTGTTTTTATTTTTAGATATTTGCTTCTTTGTCGGGCTTGATTTTCCATCCATCTAATTGCTATGTCGAGAGAGTCTATCGTTGATTGAATATCAAACTCAGTCCAGGGAGAAGTTTCTTTGCTGTCAACAAAAATAAAGTAAACTAAAATTTCACCGGTTAGTTCTTTACATACATTATTGTTTTTTGCATCAGTATAATTTACTTTTTTTAAAGATACACTGCTGTTGAGAAAAAGTATAAAAAGAAGAATAAAATATTTTAGAAATTGCTTCATTATTTTGAAGTGGATTAAAAATTTGTATTTCAATAAATTAACTCATTTTTTTTAAGATTTCCAATAAACGTTTTTTATTAAAAAAACATATCCATTCCCAAATCAATATGTTAAATATAGCCAATTTAGTTGAAAATGGTTTTTTTTGTTATAAACACAAATGTTAATAAGTCCACATTCTTCGCATTTGGGTTTTCTTGCCAAACAAACATATCTTCCATGCAGTATTAACCAATGGTGGGCCTTAGGTATTAATTCATCAGGTATGTGTTTTATTAATTGTTTTTCTGTTTCTAAAGGGTTTTTTGAATTTGTACTTAACCCTAACCGTGCGGAAACCCTGAATACATGTGTGTCAACAGCAAGGGCAGGTTTATTAAATATAACAGAAGCAATAACATTTGCTGTTTTTCTACCAACACCAGGTAGTTTTTGCAAATCTTCAATGTTGTCTGGAACAATACCATTAAATTCTTCCGTTAATTTTTTAGCCATTCCCAACAAATTTTTTGCTTTATTGTTTGGATAAGAACAGCTTTTAATAATATCAAAAATATTTTCTTGTTGTGTTTGGGATAGTACTTCTGCATTAGGGAAAATTTCAAAAAAAGAGGGTGTAATACTATTAACTCTTTTATCTGTGCATTGGGCAGAAAGTATTACTGAAACAAGTAATTCATACGGATTAGTATATTTCAATTCTGTCTCTGCAATTGGCATATTTTCCTGGAAAAATGCGATTACTTTTTCAAACCTTTCTTTTTTTTTCATTATTTAGATTTTAATTTAATCAACATAACAATTCTTATTTAAATTATGTTTTGTAACTTGCACTACTCTGAATCAGCTTAAAAGTTCTTAAATTAATTTAATTTAAATAGAATTTGTATATACGGGCAAAGTTTAGCGTGTCAAAATGGATTAATTCTAGGTAAGTATCGTTCTAATTATTAAATTTTTATGTTGTACAACAACTCGAAATATGATAAAAATCATGGTTTTCGTAATATTAATTTTATGTTATATGAATAACAATAATTAGGATAATTGTATATCATTTTGCATATTTGCGCTTCCAAAATTCGAGTTCTTAGAATTATTAACAATTAATACATATATTTTATGAGTTATTTGAAACCAGAAGATTTAGTTAAGTATGGTATAACAGGTGTAACTGAAGTTGTTCATAACCCCATCTTACGAACAACTTTATGAAGAAGAAACAAAACCTAGCCTTGAAGGTTTTGAAAAAGGTCAATTAACAGAATTAGATGCTGTTAATGTTATGACTGGAATTTTTACTGGTCGTTCTCCTAAAGATAAATACATTGTTAAAGATGCCACTACTGAAAATACTATGTGGTGGACAACTCCAGGTTCCCCAAATGATAACAAACCTGTTTCTACAGAAGTTTGGAATGATTTAAAAGCTACAACAGTTAAACAACTTTCAGGTAAAAGATTATTTGTAGTTGATACATTCTGTGGTGCTAACCCAGATAGCCGTTTGAAAGTTAGATTTATTATGGAAGTAGCATGGCAAGCACACTTTGTTAAGAATATGTTTATTCGTCCAACAGAAGAAGAACTTGCTAACTATGGCGAACCTGATTTCGTTTCTTTAAATGCTTCTAAAACAACAAATGAAAAGTATAAAGAGCATGGATTAAATTCAGAAGTTTATACTGTATTTAATCTTACTGAAAAGATGCATGTTGTTGGCGGTTCTTGGTATGGTGGTGAGATGAAAAAAGGAATGTTCGCAATGATGAACTATTATCTTCCATTAAACGGAATGGCTTCTATGCACTGTTCAGCAAATGTCGGCAAAGATGGTGATGTAGCTATTTTCTTCGGTTTATCAGGAACAGGAAAAACAACATTGTCAACCGATCCAAATCGTGCATTAATTGGTGATGACGAGCATGGTTGGGATAATGATGGTGTATTTAACTTTGAAGGTGGTTGTTATGCAAAAACAATTCGTTTAGATAAAGAGTCTGAGCCAGAAATTTATGCTGCTATTAAAAGAGATGCATTGTTAGAAAATGTTACTGTTGACGCAGACGGAAAAATTGATTTCAATGATGGTTCAACAACTGAAAATACACGTGTATCTTATCCTATTTATCACATTGATAACATAGTTAAACCTGTTTCAAAAGCAGGACATGCTAAAAAGGTAATTTTCTTAACTGCTGATGCTTTTGGAGTAATGCCTCCAGTTTCTAAATTAACTCCTGATCAGACTAAATATCATTTCCTTTCAGGATTTACAGCAAAATTAGCAGGAACTGAGCGTGGTGTTACAACTCCACAACCTACTTTCTCTGCTTGTTTTGGTGCTGCTTTCCTTTCTCTTCACCCAACAAAATATGGAGAAGAATTAGTTAAGAAAATGGAAGAGCATGGAGCTGAAGCTTACTTAGTAAATACAGGTTGGAATGGTACAGGAAAACGTATCTCAATTAAAGATACAAGAGGAATTATTGATGCTATCTTAGATGGTTCAATCGAGAAAGCTGAGACTAAAAATATTCCAATTTTTAATTTAGAAGTTCCTACTGCATTACCAGGTGTTGATCCTGCAATTCTTGATCCTCGCGATACTTATACTAATGTAGCTGAATGGGAAGAAAAAGCTAAAGATTTAGGATCCAGGTTTATTAAAAATTTCGAAAAATATACTGATAACGAAGAAGGTAAAGCTCTTGTTGCAGCTGGTCCTCAGTTATAATATTTTTTATGTATTGATGAAGAGTATCTCAAAAGAGATACTCTTTATTTTTGTTTTTTGAAAAAATGTATTTACTTTGCATCCGCAATTATTCATGCGAATATTAAATTTATGTTGATATTCAGTATTTTAACGGTTGCGGGAGCATATTTAATAGGGTCTGTATCTTCCGCAGTTTGGATTGGTAAAAGTTTTTTTGGTATTGATGTTAGGGAATACGGTAGTGGAAACGCTGGTTTTACTAACACGGTAAGAGTTATTGGTTGGAAAGCAGGAATTCCCGTTTTCGTAATTGATATTTTTAAAGGTTGGCTGGCTGTAAAGCTATCTTATATCACTGGTCTTTATCCCTTAGAAAGTTATGCCTTTGTGAATTTTCAACTTATTTTGGGGGCTGCTGCAGTTCTAGGTCATATATTCCCAATATATACAGCTTTTAAAGGAGGAAAAGGAGTCGCTACAATTTTAGGTTTAATTCTAGCAGTAGATCCAATCACAACTTTAGTTTGTATGGCAATTTTTTTATTGGTTTTTCTTACAACCCGTTATGTGTCGTTAAGTTCTCTTATTGCCGGGTTTTCTTTTCCGGTGATAATGATATTTGTTTTTAAAACAACAATTCCATCTTTAATTATTTTCTCTTTAATTGTAACAACCCTTTTGTTTCTTACACATCAAAAAAATATTCAACGATTACTTGATAAGGAGGAAAATCGGGCGAAAATTTTTAAACGCCGTAAACTTGATGAAGAATAATTAAAATTATTCTTTAATCTTTTTGGTCAGTAATTTCTATTGTTTTTGATATTGTATTTCCCAGTTCATCAACACAAATAATTTCATGAGTGCCTTTATCTGGTTGGATTTCCATTTGATGAAAATCTTGTGTTGAACCTATATATACATTGTCAAGATGCCAAAACACGATTAAATGGGGTTCCCGATGCACAAGTTCAAAGATTATTTTTTCTTTTTTACCGGAGAATGATCTTGGAATATAAAATCTGGTGGATTCATTTGGGTAAATGAATTCCATTGGTTCGTCAATGAGAGGGGTAATACAATCACGCCTAAATGGGGGGAGCGGTTTATACATCGGATTTTTTTTCTTGAAAAAATATTCTTGCGTGGGAGGTAAAATAAACCAGGATAGATGTTTCATGTTTTCAGGATTCTCACAGTTTGATGTAACCCTGAATTCTTTATTTGTATCAAGATGTGTTAATATATGATAATTACATACTTTGGACTTTAAACATGATTCTGGTGCTAATATTGTGTCAATCTCTGTGCATAAATTCCCAGCCCTGTATCCACTCTCCTTACAAACTGGAATCTCGGCCAGTTCATCATAAGGCTCTTGAAACCATTCTTTATTGTTGAGTAAATCAAAAATATCAAACAAGAGTGGGGCTGCGGCATTTAATCCTGTAAGTCCGGGCCTACCTTCTCCATCAGCATTACCAACCCATACGCCAACTGTATATTCCGGCGATGTACCAATAGCCCATCCGTCTCTAAAACCAAAGCTCGTTCCTGTTTTCCATGCAACTTTATCAGAAGATTGGAAGTTTTGCCATCCTGTTTCGTTAACAGGCCTGTTTACTTCTAAAAGAGCTTTAAATGTAGACCAGATTGCTGAAGCAGAGATTATAGATTTGTTATTGTCTTCTTTTTTGATTTCTTCAGAAACTAAAATTTTGGGTTTTTGAAAATAATTAATGTCTTCAGGATAATTGGATAATGTTCTTGCCATGGCAGAATAAATGGATGATATTTCCCAAAGTGATCCCTCTGCACCTCCCAGAATTAAAGATAATCCGTAATGGTCTGCATTAAAAGGCATGGTTGTAATTCCTGCTTTCCTTAATAATTCAAGAAATCTTCCTGCATTGTAGTTTTTAAGCATTAGCACAGCAGGAATATTTAATGACTGCTGCAAAGCTTCACATGCAGGCACGGCCCCATTGTAATCAAGATTAAAATTTTTTGGTGAGAACCCATCAATTGTAATTGGAATATCTGGGATAAGAGAATATGGCGTTATTTGCCCATCCATTAACATTGCTGCAAATAAAATTGGTTTTAGGATACTGCCTGTGCTCCTTGGTGATTGAATTATATCTACATCGTTTCCATTATTTGTATTTCCTTCAACTTTAATATTACCAACATATGATAACACACAATTATTTTTGTTGTTGATAACCAAAGCACAAGCATTATTAATGTGGTTAAATTTAAGTGATGTATTGTAATGCCTTTCTGTTTTTTCTTTTACCTGTAACTGTAAGTTATAGTTTAATGTTGTTTTTAATTTTTGTCCGGAATGTTTCTCATCAAGAGCACTCATTATATGTGGAGCTATCTGAGGAATGTTCTGTGGAGGATCAGGTAAAGATTCAGAAATTGATAAATCATAAGTAGTAGAATCAATTTTATTGTTTTGTAGCAATTGTTGTAACAGACGGTTACGTTTTTCTAATAATTGATTTGAGTTTTTCCCAGGGTAGATTAGGGATGGAGCATTCGGTAAAACCGCTAAAGTTGCAGCTTCAGCCCATGATAATTGTTCAGGGGAACGATTAAAATATCGCCATGTTGCAGTTTCAAGACCAATGGTATTTCCGCCAAAAGGAGCATGAGAGGCATATAGTTTTATTATCTCTTTTTTTGAATATTTTACCTCCAGCCAAAACGAAATAAATATTTCTATACATTTTTCTTTAATTGTTCTTGGTTTTCCTTTTCTCCATAGTCTTGCTACCTGCATTGTAATTGTGCTTCCACCACTAATTATTTTTTTGTTTTTTATATTCAGAAACGTTGCCCTTAACAAAGAGAACGGATTTATTCCCGGGTGAAACTTAAAATATTTGTCTTCGAAAAGGACCACAGATTCATAATATTTAGAAGGGATTTCCTGAATCTCTGGAAATCGCCATTGACCATCTTTGGCAATTTTGGCCCCCATCAAATAACCATCTTCGCTTTCGATAATTGTAGAATATGGATCGTGAAATTTTATAGGGGGGATTATTTTAATTAAAATAAAAATAGTTATTAGAATTATTATCCCAATACGTAGTGCTTTTCTATTTGGTCTCTTTTTCAATCTATTTTAATAGGTATTTGTTGCTTTATTTTAAATAAGGCTTAGTTTGAAATTAGACTGGTAAGAATTATGCATTTATTTTATAAGCTATTAGAACATCTCCATGTCTAACCAAAAGCATACCGAAATAGATTGAAGGCCTGGACCAATGTGGGCCACTTCCTTCTTGGACCCGAAAAGAACTAATTATTTTAAATTCTTTTGGATCAGCTTTTACAAGCCCCATATTCCCGTGTTTTTCTTCATAGCAATACAACATTCCATCTGCATAAATAATAGGCCCTTTGTTATAAAAATCTTCTATCCAGACAATCTCTCCAGTTTTCCAATTCATACAAACCCATTTTCCAGAGTTTCTGCCAGTAAAGTTAGAACCGTACAAATATCCATCAATCAACACAGTTCCATGGTTCTGGTTATCAAAAGTCTGATCTTTGTATTCTTCAGTAATAGAATTTCCATCTGGTGCAATTCTGAGCATTACAGATTTTACATCCCATCCATCTGATATCCATAAACAACTATCATAATAAATTGGGGTATTCGCTAAGATGGTTGTATTTTCCATGTTTTTATCCAGGAAATTGTATTCGTATTTCCATAGTATATTTCCATTTTCTAAGTCAATACCAAGAACATGTGTTTGTGTTGCAGTAATTATGTATTGTTTTCCACAGTGATCTATTACAGTTGGCGACATGTTAGATCTGTGAGCTTGTATTGATGGGGATTTCCAAATTTCTTCTCCAGTTAATTTATCAAGTGCAATTACAGTTGTTTCATCTCCAGCCGGGGTTGTAATAATTTTGTTGTCAACAATTAATGGTGATTCTGATACACCAAACATATCCCAATTGCTATTGTATTTCTCATGAATATCGATGCTCCAGATAGATTCCCCACTTATTGCATTTAAACAAGCCATACGATCCATTCCTGAAATAACGTAAACCCTATCACCATCAACAGTAGGAGTGCATCTTGCTTCAGGGTATGATTTATACCAGCTTCTCCCATAAGGTTTTTGCCATAACATTTTGCCAGAATGATTTAAACAGGATAAATATTCTGTTGAATCTTTAGTCCCTGTTACATAAATTCTTTCTTTTGTTGCTACTGCAGACGAATAACCTTTGCCTATATCTTCAGTTGAAAACGCTATTTCAAGGCCATCAGAGGGCCATGTCTTTAATAAGCTTGTGCCTGGAAAGATTCCGTTTCTGTTTGGGCCTCTCCATTGAGCGTCCTGGGCATTTATATTTATACAATTGATTTGAACCAGAGAAACAAGAAAAAGCTTATATAAGATTTTAATTTTTGTCCTTTTCACCTTTTAAATAGAATAAGTAAATATTAGTATTTAATTGGTACAAAAAAAACATAGAATTCATTCTTATACAAGAATATTGACATATTAATTGTATAATTATTTTTATTGACAATATTTTTCACAAGAATATTAAACAATTTATCAATCAACTTGTATCTATTGTTATTAGTGATAAAACAAAAAATAATGGATTGTTTTTTTTATTTAATTTTTAAGAATTAATAAATCTTTGATTTTCTATGTGATACATAAAAAAAAGTTTTGATGTATAGTTGTTTGTTGTTTATGAGTGAATTAAAATAAATAACCGGGATGTTGTTACATTTTAATTCTTCAATTTGGATTTTAACTTACATTATTGATTTGTTTTTATGATTTCTTTTTTGAAATGAAAAAACAATAGTGAGAAAAGACTTTATGTGTAGATAGTTAAATAGTTAAAATATTTAAAATGACATCAGTCATCTTTTCTAAATTTAATTACATTTGTATATCACTTAACTATAACATGTAAAACGCATACTTTAATAATTATTAATAATCTAAAACAGTTAAATCAATGTCACAAGTAAAAAGAGTTTATACGTTTGGCGATAAAAAAGCTGAAGGTAAGGCAGATATGAAGAATTTATTAGGTGGTAAAGGTGCAAACCTTGCTGAAATGAATTTAATTGGAGTTCCTGTACCTCCCGGATTTACAATTACAACTGATACATGTACGGAATATAATCAACTGGGTAAAGAAAAAGTAGTAGCTCTGCTAAAAGCTGATGTTGAAGCAGCGATGAAAAATGTAGAAGACATCATGGGAATGGGCTTTGGTTCAAAAGATAATCCATTGTTAATGTCTGTTCGTTCAGGGGCACGTGTTTCCATGCCTGGTATGATGGATACTGTTCTTAATTTAGGAATGAATGACGAAGCCGTTCTTGCTGTTGCAAAGAAATCAGGAAACGAGCGATTTGCATGGGATTCTTATCGCCGATTTGTACAAATGTATGGTGACGTTGTTTTAGGAATGAAACCAGAGTCAAAAGAAGATATTGATCCTTTCGAAGAGATAATGGAAGAAATTAAAGAAGCGAAAGGTGTAGAAAATGATACTGATCTTGATGTTTCCGATTTAAAAGAATTAGTAGCCAAATTTAAAGCTGCTGTAAAAAGAGTTACTGGTCACGATTTTCCTGTTGATCCATGGGAACAACTTTGGGGCGCTGTTGCAGCTGTATTCGATAGCTGGGAAAATCCAAGAGCTATTTATTATCGGGCAATGAACCAAATTCCTGCTGAATGGGGAACAGCCGTAAATGTTCAGGCAATGGTATTTGGAAACATGGGCGATAATTCCGGTACAGGTGTTGCTTTTACAAGAGATGCTGCTACTGGTGAAAACGTATTTAACGGGGAGTATCTTATTAATGCACAAGGTGAAGATGTTGTAGCAGGTGTCCGTACCCCGCAACAAATAACAAAAGAAGGTTCATTAAAATGGGCAACATTAGCAGGCGTTTCAGAAGAAGTAAGAGCTTCTAAATATCCTTCATTGGAAGAAGCAATGCCGGCAGCATATAAAGAGTTGGATCAAACACAAAAAAATCTTGAAGAACATTACAGGGATATGCAGGATCTTGAGTTTACAATTCAGGATGGCAAATTATGGATGCTTCAAACCCGTAATGGAAAACGTACTGCTGCTGCAATGGTGAAAATTGCCATGGATTTAATCCGTGAAGGTAAAATCGATGAGAAAACAGCTATCCTTCGTCAGGAACCAAATAAATTGGATGAGTTATTACACCCTGTATTTGATAAAGCTGCTATAAAATCAGCAAACGTATTAGCAAAAGGCTTACCTGCTTCTCCCGGAGCAGCAACAGGTCAATTAGTATTCCATGCTGATGAAGCAAATAAATTCCCTGTTACAATTCTTGCTCGTATCGAGACTTCTCCGGAAGACTTAGAAGGAATGGATATCGCAAAAGGTATTTTAACTGCTCGTGGGGGGATGACTTCTCATGCTGCTGTTGTTGCCCGTGGTATGGGTAAATGCTGTGTGTCTGGAGCCGGAGATTGTAAAATTAATGGTAAAGCCAGAACGATGACTGTTGCCGGGTTAACATTAAAAGAAGGTGATTGGGTTTCTCTTAATGGTTCAACAGGTGAAGTTTATGAAGGACAGATAGCTACCATCGACCCTGAATTAAGCGGTGATTTTGGCTCTGTTATGGAATTAGCAGATAAATTCAGGACTATTGATGTTAGGACAAATGCTGAAACTGAGAGGGATGCAAAAGTAGCCCGTCAGTTTGGAGCACAAGGAATTGGTCTTTGCCGTACAGAACATATGTTCTTTGAAGGTGAAAGACTTATCCGAATGCGTGAGATGATTCTTGCTGATGATGAGGCAGGACGTCGCAAGGCATTGGATAAATTACTTCCTATTCAGCGTCAGGATTTCAAAGATGTTTTTGTTGCTATGGCAGGTCTTCCTGTTACTGTACGTCTGTTAGATCCACCATTACATGAGTTTGTCCCTCATGAAGATGCAAACCAAAAAGAGATGGCAGATGAAATGGGTATTTCTGTTGAAGTAATTAAGCAAAAAGTTGCTGATCTACATGAATTCAACCCAATGCTTGGTCACCGTGGTTGTCGATTAGGTAATACTTATCCTGAAATTACAGAGATGCAGGCACGTGCTATCCTGGAAGCAGCACTTGAATTAAAAGCAGAAGGTGTTACAACATACCCTGAAATAATGATTCCTCTTATTGGAACGAAGAAGGAATTAAAAATGCAGGAAGAAATTGTTCGTTCTGTAGCTGAAAAAGTATTCGCAGAAAAAAGAGATAAGATAGATTATATGGTTGGTACCATGATTGAGATCCCACGCGCTGCATTAACAGCGGATGAAGTTGCTGAAGTTGCAGAATTCTTCTCATTTGGAACAAACGACTTAACCCAGATGACTTTTGGTTATTCTCGTGATGATGCAGGTAAATTTCTGCCAATCTACCTACAAAAAGGCCTGTTGAAAAACGATCCATTCCAGGTTCTTGATCAGGAAGGTGTTGGTCAACTGGTTGAAACAGGTATTAAAAAAGGTAGAAGCACTCGCGCAAAATTAAAAGTTGGGATTTGTGGCGAGCATGGCGGCGAACCTAGCTCTGTTGAGTTCTGCGTAAGGGCAGGAATGAACTATGTAAGTTGTTCTCCTTTCCGTGTGCCAATCGCAAGATTAGCTGCTGCACAAGCTGCTTTAAGGTAATTAAAACACTTTCTATATATTGAGAAGGCTACCGAAAGGTGGCCTTTTTTATTTCAAAACAATCTCCTTCACAATCTCCCCACCAACTCTTTTATTAAGCACTGTAATAATTCCTTCACGCATCATCAAAAGTTCGTTGCGGGCAACAGAAGAGGAAAGTTCAACGTAAAGTTTTCCTTCTTTGAGATAGACTTTTTTAGTAACTTTTTCAATGGCAGGCCCCATTAACTCAGGCCAAAGTTTTATTACCTTTTGTTCTTGTAAACGACTGTCTATTCTCATAGACTTAATATACTCGCTTAGAACTTCTCCAATAGATTGTGAATCACTTTTTCTCATTTAACTATTTATGGCCTTTTTTTGTTTCTTTTTCGTATTGTTCTTGACCTTCTTTAAGATAACTCAAGATTTGTTCTGTATTCATGTTCATGATTTCGTAACTTATTTTGCTACGTATCTCTCTCATCATTCTCACACTGTCATATTCTTTATTCGTCTTCATAATCAATTAATTCTTTTGGTGAACGTATTTCCAAAATAGCATATCCGTTTTTTAAATTAATGGAATTATAACCTCTAATTCTTTGAATATTTACGATATGTTTGAAATTCCAACTAACTAAGATATCAATCTTATTGACAGTAGCAGTTGCAATATGTATACAATCATCAAAGCTGGTTTTTCCTATAACTTTTTCCTTTATATATTCATTTGCTAAGCTAATCGATTCTTGATTTACTCTGATTAATTCAAAATCAATTGATAGATTCATTAGGAGCATTTTAACCTCACTTGGCGCATTTAATAGTTCTTTTTCTGTTAGATCAGAAATAACTAAATAGTATTTGCCTGACAAGATTTCATTAAAAAGTTGTTTTGATTCCTGCTCAAATTCATTATCAAAGTAACCACCTAGTACTGAGGTGTCAATATATATTTTAAGTTTTCGCATTATTTGTTTTTTTTATAAAATTACGAAAACTGTTTAGCATCTTAGTAGTTCTTTGAATTATTAATAGAACATCTTCCTTCCCTTTCTTATCACTTATCACTTATCACTTATCACTTCTTTTATCTCCCCACTTTCCTCAATAAAAAATATTTTATTCTCAATGCCGGTTTCCCTTACAATTTGTTCAATGTGACTCCGATTTGTATCCGTTAAAAAGATTTGCCCAAACCTGTTTTCTGCAACAAGTTTTATAATCTGGGTAACTCGTTCGTTGTCAAATTTATCAAATACGTCATCCAAAAGCAAAATTGGATTTAGCTGGTTGACTCGTTTTATAAAATCGAATTTAGCCAGTTTTAGTGCAACGAGATACGTTTTTTGTTGCCCCTGCGAACCTAATTTTTTAATGTTATAATCGCCTATTTTAAAAATAAGATCGTCCCTGTGAATACCTGTTGATGTGTATTGTAAGACAAGATCCTTATTCCTGTTTTTTCTCAGAAGCTCACCAAAATTCTCGTTAAGTAATTCAGACTGGTAAAAAATATCTACAGTTTCTTTTTTCTGAGCGATAAAATTGTAGTATTCCTGGAAGATATCAATAAGATCGTTGATAAAAGATTTACGTTTTTCAAAAATAGAATTTCCCAGTTCGATAAGTTGTTCGTCCCAAATCTTTAGTAAGTCTTCATCATATGCTTGTCTCGCAGAGAAATCTTTTAGAAGTTTATTTCGTTGAGCAAGCGCACGGTTGTAGTTAATGGTATCTTCAAGATACGGTTTGTCAAACTGTGAAATAACAGCATTTATAAATTTTCTTCGTTCTTCACTACCATCAAGAATCAGGCTGATATCCGATGGTGAGATCATAACTACAGGAAATAATCCGATATGATCGGAAAGGCGCTCATATTCTTTCTTGTTTCGTTTTAACTGTTTACGTTTACCTTTTTTTAGGGCACAATAAATAGCTTCTGATTCTTCTTTGCGAATGAATTTTCCCTGGATTACAAAAAAATCCTCATTATGCTTTATGCTTTGACTGTCAGCATTATTAAAATAGCTTTTAGTAAGCGATAAATAATGAATTGCATCCAGTAAATTTGTTTTACCAACACCGTTATTTCCAATAAAACAATTGAGTTTTGGAGATAATGAAAGTTCTACCTCTTGATGGTTCTTAAATTGAATAAGGTTAAGTTGATCTAAAAACATATAAATTATTCAGAAATAAAGGAGTTTAATTTTCTACATGACTTGTAGCCAAACCAATCTCAATAGCAACATTTTTCATTCCCTCGATTGTTTCGTTAATCATGAATTTTAAATCTTTACCAACCATTTCTGCTCCTTTTTCAATTATTTCCCTATTTGCTCCTGCAGCGAAACCTTTTGTATTCCATTTTTTAATAACAGATTTTGGTTTCATATCCTCAAGGCTTTTTGAAGGTCGAACGAGTGCTGTAGCAAGAACTAATCCGGTTAATTCATCAATGCAATACAATACACGTTCCATAATATGTACAGGCTTAACATCACTGCAAATGTTCCATTCATGACTTACTACTGCGTGAATATATTCATCAGGCCATTTTTTTTCCCTGAGAATTTCTTCTGTTTTTTTGCAATGTTGTTCAGGGTATTTTTCATAGTCAAGGTCGTGAATCAATCCAATGATTCCCCATTTCTCAACGTCGTCTTTAAAAAGTTTGGCGAAATGCCTCATTACTGCTTCGACAGCAAGTGCATGTTTTCTTAAGCTATCAGATTGATTGTATTTTTTAAATAAATTGTAAGCTTCCTCCCTCGAAGGACCATTATCATCCATGTATTAGTTAATTATGATTCGTGCCTGCAAAAATAAGAATTCATTTTCAATTTAGTATAATGAACAGAATTTTGTTGGGATGCATGTTTTTATAACATGTTTTTTGAATTTATACTATTCTTTTATTAAAAATTCTACCCTTCGGTTAAGTTGTCTGCCAGAATCGGTATTGTTGGGAGCTAAAGGCTTTGTTTCTCCAAAGTATTGAATAAAAATCCGGCTTTCTGAAATTCCGTTCTCAACTAGATATTTTTTTACTGAAAGAGCCCTTGCTTTTGATAGTTCCATATTATCATCTTCAGTCCCAATTTCATCAGTATGACCATGAATTTCAAGCTTTAATTCTGAATTTTCTTTCAAGAGTTTTAGTACCCTGTTGAGATCGGTTTTTGAGGAAGGAATAAGTTCTGCTTTTGCAAATTCAAAAAACACTCCATTAAGCCTGAACAGCGTTCCATTTTGAATTTTAGAAAGCATAATGGTTATATCTATTGTGTCTTTTAAGAAGGGGGATGTGACTTCAAAATTTTCACTGGCGGAAATATATCCGTCTTTTTCTGCATAATTAATATAATTTCCAGCAGTAAATAACGGAAAACTAAAATTACCAAATGTATCTGTTTGGGTTGTGAAAATCTCTTTTTTTGCGTTTATTTCAGTGCAAACAATTTTAGATTGAATAACATTACTATCCTGATCAATGGTATTTCCCCGAATAAAAACTTCTCGCGCCCCAAGTCCTTCTCCAAAGAGTTGAACAAGAATCTGTTGATTATCAATATTAATATCAAGACTGCCAGATGCTCTTCCTAATCGAAGAGCAGTATAACTAAGCTTTGTTTTGAGGTTTTCTCCCGGATTTAATGGTACATCTTTAATATTTTTTACTATTGAAAATTGTTCCGTATCCGGACCGTTATTCTGTATCGAGTTAATAGTGATAATCTCGTTAGAAATATTTCGAATGAGCTCAACAAGCGTGTCTTTTGATGTATTCCATTCAATCTTTCCAAAATCAATAATTCTATTTTGGAGTAAATATTTTTTGCTAATTCCATTTCCTGTGATTTTACTTTCAACATTGCCGCCAGGTGTAACTACATTTATTGAAGTTGGAAAGGAAATTGTATCTGAAGGTAAAAATCGTATTTCAACATTAATAGTATCTTGTGGCTTTAGTGTAAAAGGAGGAGGATTACTTACAAGTTCATAATTATCTGTAAAATCCCCCCATTGGTAATCCAGTATCTTAATCGGAAACATTGAATTGTTAGTCATAAATTTTTCAAGAATTACTTCTTTTTTATCACTAACAATCTCAGAACCTAAATTATATTCCGGAGTAACTTTAGGAAGAGGAGAGACAATGCTAAATTCCCCGGATAGTCCTGATTCCGGAGAAAGTGATGGTTCCCAGATAGCAATTGATTTATCTTGATTGATGGTGATAATCTTATCGTTTTCAGCAAAAACAGCTTTTGTTATCGGACTGGTATGATTGACAATCGTAAATTTAAGTCCACCGGAAGCACAATCATAAATTTCAGCTTTTCCATTGGATGTTGCAAGAATTTCACTGCCATCTTGCGAAATACTTATATCCCTGATATCCTCAGTAACAATTTTATGAATAGTATATCCTTTGTTAATATCAAATAAGGTAATCGTGTTATCATGAACCATGTAAAACATATTTCCTTTATGCGAGAAATTAAATAAGCTGGCATGAGGGAATGTTCCTAACTTTGTTTGAGAGACAATATCCCATAAATTTAGTTGGCCCATTTTATTTATTGTGAGTAACCTGTTTCCGTCCGGACTAAAACGTATGTATGATTCTTCGCCAAATTTGATAACTGGTTTGCCTCGGTTTGTCTCAATGATACCTCTCCAATCTGCCTGTTCTGCATATACAAATTTACCATTGGGATTAATATATGCCCTTGTAACTATTTCATCTTTGCGGGTTAGTCTTTTAGTCCTGTGTTTTTTTAAATCGTAAATATCCAGTGAATAATCCCTGTTCATAAATAAAACCATCTGAGCATCTTCGCATTTGGCTGCATACAATGGAGCGTTTTCATCATGATTTAGTTCAAATAATACTTCAGATGTTATAGCATCTTTAAATTCACTTATATTTTTTGCTTTTAATCGCACTTCAGACGGTAAAAGAAATTCATCTCCATACAATGTAGGATGAGCAGCAAATATCTTGTAGTTTTC
Source organism: Bacteroidales bacterium (assembly GCA_963665085.2). Classification (GTDB taxonomy): domain Bacteria; phylum Bacteroidota; class Bacteroidia; order Bacteroidales; family JAAAOM01. The sequence continues at coordinate 81,857 of CAXXXS010000003.1, read as the reverse complement.
TTTGTAAATAGGCTGGTTTTGGGCATCTGTGAAAATATTTTTAACAGTAATTGTGTGTGTATTGTAAATAATCATAAATAAATCATCCTTGCTAAAATAGATGAATTTTGAACCCTGATTGCGAAAACTCTTGACCGGTCTTAAGGAACTATTTTCCCAAACACTGATCATACCAACAACATCTTGTGTAATAAATAAATTACCATCATTGCTAACGTCCATTATCCTTACATCTCTTATCTGTCCGGGGATTTCATACTTTTTAACAAAATCTGTAGCATCTGCAGGCTTAGCCATTATCTGATATGTAGTTGAAGTATCATATGGAGTTTCCCACGTATATTTTAATCCCTTGGTCTCAGTAATCTTTTGCCAATTTATATTTCCATATTTGTAATACAGTGCTACAGGTTGACTTTTGCTGATACCGATCCATTCAATAACAGTATCCATTCCGGCACCATAAATATCTCCTTTGGCAGGTCTTATTACTTCAATCTTCCCGGGAATACCATATTGAATATCGATGTTATTTCGTTGGAGACAGTTTTCTGTATATATTTTTAGTTGTAATTTTTCTTCAGGCGTGCCTTTTACGGCATAATTTATTTTTAGTTGATAATTATCGCCAGGCCTTAACACAAGAGGGAAATCAGGTTTGTCTATTGTGAGTTTATCCGTATTTGAACTAACAATATTTGAAATAGTAATCGGTTTATGTGGAGAAGCTATACGAATGAATTTTGTTGTCATCGAATCTTTTTCCTGCGAACGAACAAATAGGGAAGAGGGGATAACAACCAATCCTTCAATGGAATCAACAGGTAATTCAAAAAAAGAATTTGAACTAAGTCCACGGGTTTTTATGTCGACATGATGAATATCCTCACAATCATCGGCAACCATCCATTTCATAACGCCATATTCGGTAGCAACAATATCGTGGTATAACTTGCTGTATATAGTTTTCGAAGTTTTTGGATCGTTAACCTGTCCAAAATAATATCCTCCAGTCTCTTTTGATATCTTTTTTAAGACAGGAGGCATTTCTAATTCTATGGTTGTTGTGAAGATTGTAATATCTTCTTTTGTAGCGAGATTAATGATTGTGTCTGAATTTGCATTCCCTAAACCATCGGTCATAAAAATGATGATTTTTTTATTCTTGCCTTGTTTGGCTATCTCAATTCCTCCGGTAAGATCAGACATAAAAGCATCTTCATAACTTGTACCACCACTTGAATTTAGATTTTCTATTGCTTGTACTAATTGGGAGCTGTCGTGCGTAAAATCACAGTTTAAAAAAGCACTATAATTAAAAGTAGATATAGCTATTTCAGAAGATGATAAATCAACCTCGTTAATCAATCCCAGAGCTGCTTCCTGTGCTATTCTCATGCGGTTTGTTTTCATCGAACCGGAGATATCGAAAACCAGGAGAATAGAAAGTGGCATAGCTTTTATTTCAGGATTTTTCAGATATATGATTTCCCGGTTAAGAGTATTTTCATTTAGATATATCTCTTCTTTTTTAAGGTCGGTTACTTTTGAATTTGATTCAGTTGTAAGGACAAACCGGGAGCTTATAACAGGGTATTCATCCGTATTAATATCAAGTATCTTTAATTCCTGGGCTTTTATTTGTTGGCCAAGAAAAACAAATAAAATTATAGTGATTAAAGTTCTTACCCGATAAATAATTCTGCTAACAAACATTGTTTTATTTAAGTCGCGGTTAAGATAAGTTATTTTATTAACAACTTGTTTTCGTAAATATTATTTTCCTTGGATCACTATATATTTACAGGATGAATAAATATCAAAAAGAATATATCCGCAGAATTAATAATGTTATCGATTATGTTGAACAGAACCTAAACAGCGATTTATCTCTTACTAAATTATCTGAAGTAGCGAATTTCTCGGCCTTTCATTTTCACCGTATATTTTCAGTTTTCACCGGTGAGACTTTAAATGGATTCATTAAACGAAAACGGGTAGAGACAGCAGGAAGATTATTATTAAATAATCTGGAAATGCCGGTTAATGAAATAGCGTATCAATGTGGATTTAACAGTGTATCTGTGTTCTGCCGAAACTTTAAAGATCACTTTAAAATGAGTGCCCAGGAGTTTAGAGAAAACTGGGAAATTGAAAAAAGCAAGAATGGTCAATCAAATAGCAAGAACAATAAATTAATAGCCTCCGGTGATGATTACGTTTGTGACGTTAATTCATTAAAAAAAGGAGATTCTATTATGAAGAAAAAAATTGAAGTTAAGGAGATGCCGGCATTAAATTTAGTGTATTGCCGTCATATGGGAGATTTTAATTTAATTGGACAGGCTTATGCAAAACTAATGAAATGGGCGGGCCCCCGTGGTTTATTAAGTTCACCTGATGTAAAAACAGTAACGGTTTATCATGATGATCCTTCCGTAACAGAGATTGATAAAGTAAGACAAAGTGCTTGTATTACTGTGAATGAAGATGTAAAGACAGAAGGAGAATTTGGGAATATGTCTCTGCCTACTGGGAAATATGTAGTTGGTAATTTTGAGATTTCTGTTACTGAGTTCACGGAAGCCTGGAATGCAGTATGTGTTTGGTTATCAGAAAGCGGGTATCAACCTGCAGATGGACATCCTTATGAGTTGTACCACAACAACCATGAAGAACACCCGGAGAAAAAGTTTATACTGGATATTTGTATTCCTGTAAAACCGATGTAAGCAAGGATTAAGTTTGAGAGAAATTGCCCTGTTTGTATTTCAATATGGATAGGGTTTTTATGATGGAGGTTTTTTATTGTAAATTATTTTTTAACTGAAGAGGACGCTGAGTTAGCGCGGAGAATATTTCTTAGTTAACCGATAGGCATAGAAAAAATCGGTTCCAAAACGGATAGTTATCGGATCTACAACCGATGCCTATTCGTTTAGAATTATGCTGCCTTGCTGGTTCGAATATGTAGTCCGTGACTTTATTTTTTTTGTTAACTAATATTTTTAATTAGTTGTTTCTGACTTCATTTTTATACACTAATTTTCTACATACACGGATTGAAAATTCGCGCTAGCAAGAGGCTGTACAACTATTAAACATAAACAACCAACACAAAACCATTACAGAAGCAAAACTAGGTTCTTCATCAAAGGCACTTAGTATCTGGTAAGTTTTATAAAAGATATAATTATATATTCTCATTTTAGTTCTTTCCAGTCATTAGCTGTCACAGAGCATTCACCTCAACTTATTTAGCTATTCCTTCCATATTAGGTACCAACGCTGTCAGGAGCTACGCACGCTGACAGGTTTAAATCAGTATGTCGACCTGTCAGCGTGCGTAGCTCCTGACAGCGTTAATTGCAGAATCGTTAACTAAACGACATTGAATTTTTACAGAAAATTATTCATTCAAATTGCGCCGAATGAGGGGCTATTAAAAATAAAATGCGGGTTCTTTCCCGGTCTACGTTTTTCGTACTCCGGTCTACTATAATTTAGCAGCAATCTCCCTCCAGAGGAAATCTCTCGCTTCTTGAAAAGAAAAAGTCTGTTTCTATTATTGCGTTTTCATCGCTGTCGGATCCGTGAACAGCATTTGACTGGATAGATTTTGCGTATCTTTTTCTGATAGTACCTTCTTCTGCCTTTTTTGGATCTGTTGCTCCCATGAGTTTACGATAATCTTCAACCGCATTGTTTTTTTCCAGAATAGCAACAACAACAGGTCCTGATGTCATAAATTCGATTAAATCACCAAAAAAAGATCTTTCTGCATGCACTCCATAAAAAGATGCAGCCTGCCTTAAATGTAGTTTAATGTATTTCATTGCTTGAATATGAAAACCAGCATCGTTTATCATATGTAAAATCGGACCAATATCCTCGTGTGCAACAGCACCGGGTTTAATAATTGTTAATGTAATTCTTCCTGCCATCGAGCATATTTTTTAGTTAATTCTTAAAGATATTAAATTTTTAAAGATCAAAATACCCCCTTTTTCTGATTTACGGGACTATTACATTTTTTTTAATAGAGAATTGATTTCTATCTTTGAAACTTTTTAAAATAAAGACATTGAAAGAAATCGATATAAACACAATCGAAAGGTTAAAGAAAATAATTACTGAGAGCTCTAAATTCGTAATTGTTTGTCATAAAAATCCTGATGGGGATGCGATTGGTTCTTCTATGGGATTATACCATTACCTGAAAAATGAAAATAAGGATGTTTCTGTTGTTACTCCCAATGATATACCTAAATTTTTGCTGTGGATTGAGGATACAGATAAAATAATCCAGATAAATGCAAACAGGAAAGGAGCTATTGAAAAATTTGAATCTGCTGATGTGATTTTTTGTCTCGATTTTAACTCGATATCTCGAATTAGTGCTATTGAAGAAGAGTTTAAATCATTTAAAGCAACAAAAGTATTAATCGACCATCATCCTTTTCCAGAACAATTTGCTGATTTAATAATTTCCGATACGAGCTGTTCTTCAACCGCAGAGCTTGTTTATCATGTGTTGAAAGCTGTCGATAATTCTCTGGAAATTACTTGTTCTTTAGCAGAAAGTTTATATACAGGTATTTCTACAGATACAGGAGGATTTAGTTTTAACTCTTCCGATCCATCAACTTTTTATGCGGTTTCCGACTTGTTAAAGTCCGGTCTTGATAAAGATTTTATTCACGATAAAATCTACAATAATTATTCGTATGACAGGATGCGCTTGTTGGGCTATTGCCTGGAGAAAAAGATGCAGTATCTTCCTGAGTATAGAACGGCATTTATGAGTATCTCTAAAAAGGAATTAGAGGAATTTAATTTTCAGATAGGCGATACCGAAGGATTTGTTAATTATCCGCTTTCAATTAAGGGTATTATCTTTTCTGCTCTTTTTATTGAGAAAGATAATTTAGTTAAAGCATCATTTCGGTCGAAAGGAAGTTTTCCGGCCAATCAATTTTCCAGTGAAAATTTTAATGGGGGAGGACATTTAAATGCTGCCGGGGGAGAATCCAGGATAACATACGAAGAAACAATTGAAAAATTTAAATCATTATTACCCAAATACAAAAATTTATTATTGAAAGACTGATTTAATTAACGAAACCAGAGTTTGTTTTTCATAATATTTATAGAAGTTTGAAAAAATAAATAATATGAAACGATCCTGACTTAAAAAATGCAGATGAAAAATATAACCTTTGTTTTATTCATTTTACTGATTTTTTCCTGTCGAAATCAAACACCCGATGTTTATCTTCCACCTTCACAGAAAGATAATGTTGATATAAAAGAAAAGTTAATCGATGTAAATAAGCAATTGGTTAAGAAAGACTCTATAGACATTTCAAATTACGTTACCCAAAAAGGATGGAATGTTCAAATTACAGAAACAGGGCTAAGGTGGGAAGTTTATGAAAATGGAAATGGGAAAAAAGTAGAATTAGGGAATCATATAAGCCTGGAATACACAGTAGGGTTGTTAAATGATAAAATTTGTTATTCTTCAGATAATGAAGGGGTAAAAACGTTTTTGGTAGGACAAGGAGGTGTTGAAACTGGCCTGGAAGAAGGTGTTCTGCTTTTAAGAGAAGGAGATAGGGCACGATTTATTCTACCTCCCTATCTTGCTCATGGGCTCGTTGGTGATGGAAATTGTATCCCTGCCAGGGCAAGTGTTGTTTATGATGTTAAATTAGTTGCTGTAGAAAAATAAAGATTTATAATTCAAATAATTATCTTTCTGATTATAAAATTTCGACTAGTTCCACATCAAATATTAATGTTGAATAAGGTGGGAAATATATTGTAAGGTAATCGTTTGGATTTTCTCCATATCCATAATAATAAGGAATAATAAACCTGCCTTTACTTCCCTCTGTCATTTCTAATACTCCTGCATTAAAGCCATAAATAATATATTGTGAGCCTACAATAAAATCAAAAGTGTCATCATCGGTTGTTTCATCAAAAACGGTTCCGTCAAGAAAAGAGGCTGTGTATTTCACAGATACAGTATCACCAACGCTGACAGAATCGCCTTCGCTTGTTTCAAGTGATTGAAAGTAAATACCATATTCAGTAGAATCCTCGACAGCAATTTCATTTGCGGCCAAATATTTATTCAGAATATATCTTTCTAAAGTATCTGGTTCAGAAGTAATATTATGTATTTTAACCTGGTATTTTAGATTTGAATAAGCTGGTATTGTTGGTGAATAATCAATATAATCATATCCTAAATCTGTAGGGACATAAATATTCATTTCTGTGCTATCTCCCCCATAAAACAGTGCATCATGAAAACCATATGTAAAGCCATATCCGTAGAAAAACCTATAGGGCCTGTAGAAGAAAGTTTCACTTACAATGTTATATTTCTCAGCAGTGTCAAGATCTGAAGTGAAAAAAGTATTTCCGTCAATAACTTTAGCTGTAACTTCTGCGATTACCAGATCACCTATTTCTGGACTATCTCCTTCCTGAGGTTTAGAAATTTCATAAAAAACACCATTATTTGTTTCTTCCAGTTCGACTCCGGAATTTTTTAGTTGGGTAATATATGCATCAAATTCTGTTTGAGCTTGATCCCTTAGTTCCCCTGATTCATCCTTTAAGCAAGATGTCATTGCTAAAACAATAAATCCTGCAAACAAAAAAGTTCTTTTCATTTCTATAGAATAATTATTAAATCTATCCTTAGATGGCTAAAATAGTAAAAAGGTTGCTTTAAGAGTCTATTATTTTACTTCAAGCAATTCAACTTCAAAAATAACGGAGGTATAAGGAGGTACAATGCCGGTTGAAGAACCTTTCTCCCCAAAAGCTAATTCAGAAGGAAGAATAAACATTGATTTCTCTCCCGCTCTCATGGTGCCAATAGCTTCTTCGAGTCCTTCTATAACCTGCCATTCAGTGCCGTAAACAAATCCGAAAGGTTCATGGCGTTTTATTGTTGAGTCGAAGAATTTGCCATTTAAGAACCGTCCTTCATAATGCAGAATGATGGTGTCTCCAATAGCAACTTTTTTACCTGTCCCTTCTGTAAGATTTATTTTATACAAACCGTTTTCGTTTGGAGGTGATCCTATCTTCTGTTCTTCAATAAATTGAGTTAATAATGTTTGTTCAAAGTCGCCAAAATCTTCAATCCATTTTAGAAATGCATTTTTTTCTTTTTGATATTCAGATTCTGTTTGGATTTCAAGATTATGAATATCAATTTTTAGAAATTGATCATTGGCAAGAAATTCTGGTATTGTAGATTGTAATGTTTTTGAGAAGAAATTATCTGGAGGAATAAGAAAAGTAGCGGCATCACCTTCAGCAAGTAATAGAAAACAAGAATTTATTAAACCTGTTGAGTCGGGTTGGTCAATTTGTATTTTTCTTCTGCCTTTAAAAAACACAGAATCCTCCATAGTTAGATATTGAATATCAACAGTTATATAATCACCAATAACAGGTTTCTTCTCATTTTCTCCGATTCTGGTCAGATTAAAATAGAATCCACTTTTGTCTTTCTTAAAATCAGGAAACTCTGATTTAGAATTACATGATGTAAAAAAAAGGATGATTGAAATAAACCAATAAATCTTCCGCATTTTCTTTTTCTTTCAAAGAAATGAATGAAAAGGTTTGATATAGATTTTATGATGGGATTTTAATTAACATTTTTTAAACAGTATATATGGAACTATCATCTTAAACTTGTTTTATTTAAGATGAATTGCTCCATATAATACCATAATTTATAACAAAAAAGAATACCAAAACCACATTGAATTTTATGTCAAGAATTAATTTTAATTATCAGAAAACAAATATTTTTTGATTGTACCTTAAATTACCTGAATTTAGCTTCACCATATATAACCCTTGCGGTGTATTTGAAGGAATGTTAAAGCAATATTTTCCATTTGATATATTACAGGACGTTTGTTTTATTAACCTGCCATTAAGAGTTATTAGCTTAATATCTGCCATAGAAGAATTGTTATTATCTAATGGAGTAATTTGAATATCAGAACCTTTTTTAACAGGATTTGGATATATATTTAGAGCCTGACTTTTTAAGTTCTCGTTTTTAATTTCGGTAGTATTATCTTTTATATTATAAATAATTGTTGTAACAGAACGATTGGGAATCTCAATGGTATCATTACTAAATGTTTCTGGAAATAATAGATCCCGGCTTAAGTTTGATGTTGAATTTGTGACATATTTCTCAATTGTTGTTATGGATTCATCTAAATTAGAAAAATCAGTAGAAAGCAGAATGTTTGAATAGCTGGTATTTACATATACGGCAACAATGCGGGACGTATCCGGTGCTATATAAGCAGAACCAAATAATTCATTCATGTCATCGGCACCACTAATATTGATTCTTTTGTAACCAGGCCTTACAAACAGGCTAAAATTACCAAGGGCCCATAGGGTAGGGGTGTCTTCTGTTGTGCCACTGTTATCTATTGATCCATAAGCCCCATCAGAAGGAGTTACACGAATTAAAAAGAACCTGTTTTTATGTCCCCATCGTTCAACATCCATCGCTGTCCAATAAGACCATGAAGAAACATTTGCGAAACAAAGGTCGCTTTGTATAACTTTTGCCATAAACAATGCTATATCCATATAAGAAGCCATGTCATAACTTGCAGGAAACCCGGTGGAAGTCTCAGGTTCAGCATCCAAAAGGCTCCATTCAGTCTGATAGGATTTTATAAAATTAAATTCAGTGTAATTTTTAACATTATTCCGAACTTCTTTTAATTCATCATTGGTACTGAAGGTCCAATAACTATGTCCACAAATTATTGGTGCAACATTATTTAAATCTCCTACATAATTGGATGAGGAACTATTAAAAAGTTCAGAAATCTGGTTGCCTGCCCTGCTACTTGACTTATAAAGATATTCCCAGCTACCCGCTTCGGCTAATAATATTTTTGTGTCTAACTCTTTTGATTGAATGGAAGCGTCTAAATGCGTGGTGATATCCTTTATATCGCTGTTTGTCCACGGACTTCCTTCCTGACCTCCGGTCCAGTCGTACTGAGGTTCGTTAACAGGACTGATAAACGAGAATTTTATATCTTCTTCGTCTTCGAAATGTTTTAATACTGTGGTTACATAATCTGCATAATCATCAAAACTATCATCTTTAAGGTTGCATTCACCACCCGGATCTGCATATCCTTTTCCATTTTTTGTATAGATGGTTAATGGTGAATTTGAGAACGCAACAAAATGCTCACATCCATAAGATTTTGCTTGTTTAAGAAAATATTGTTGTCCAGCTTGTTTTGTCCAGTCGTAGTTTCCTTCACTATCGATAAAACATTCTGCTCTTCTTGATAAATCGTCGATACCACTGCTTTCTCCCTGTTCGTAAGTACCGGCACCTAGGTTAAACCGCCACATAGAAAGACCTATTCCTTTGGGATTACCATTACTGTCAAATTCCTGGCTGAAAAGTTTTTCAGCTGCATTACTACGGGGAGTTTCACTCCATTGTCCAACGTAATTTCCGGCCCAGCAATCAGATGCTGCAAAACCTTCAATTTCCTGATATGTTTTTGCCAGATTAATTGTTACAGAATATGGAATTGTACTACTGCTTTTTAGTTCGAAATTATCAAAATAATAACCAGCTTCTCCCCAGCCAGTCCTGGGATCATACCAGTTACAGCTAAAGATTATCCACAACTGATTAAGCTCCTGTCCTTCGTAACTCGGTAACAGATCGACAAGAACTTCTTCCCAGGTATTGGTCTCGTTTGTTTTTCCAAAATAAATTTCATCTGTTGATTCCCTGCCATTGAAACCAATTCTTACTTCTTTGGGTTGTAGCGAACGAAATATTTGAAAACTCAAAAACCGGTTGTCTTCACCAATAATAATTGTACTGTCAATATTTAAACAAACAAAATTTCCCCACCAATCAGCATCTGCAACATTTATTGCCCCAAAGCATTTTTTAGAGTTGTTAATTCCGGTAGTATCAGGATTCTGAAAAATTCCCGGGTATTCGACAAACAATGTTGAGTCGTACCATTCTTCTGAGAGTGATATGTAATTTGTATCATCATCTTCAAAGGTAGCGAGCAATTGTGCATCTAACGTTGAACAGAAGAAACTTATCCCGATAATTAATATTAGCAAAGTTCTCATGTCTTTATGTTTTTTGATTTCTATGACTTGGCGCCTAAGTTGCTGTTTAGAATCAGCAACTTAGGTTTTGATGCCAAGAATTTACTATGCTTGAAGTGAATAGAGACTTTTTTATACTTTATCAAAACTTACTGAAAAATCCTTTTCAAGTTCTGATGATTTTATATTCAGCTTTGTGCTGTTTTTATCTTTTGTTTTAATTATAACCAAACAACGACCTTCGTACAATCGACGAGTATTTGTGTTGTAGGGTTCAATAGAATTATAATTGGAATTACACACTCCAATAATTTGCCCTTCTCCTTCTATGTTAAATTCAATTAACGAATTAGCACCAGGAACAATGATGTTATTTTTATCTACCATATTGACTTCTACCTGAATTAAATCATAATTGAATTTATCAGAATGTACAACGACTGGTTTAAATTCTAAATCACTAGGTTTTCCAGCTGTTGTTAATTCTTCAGTACATATTATTTCACCATTTTTAATTCCATTTACAGATAAAGTACCTGGCTTAGAGTTTATTTCCCAGGAGATATTTAGTCTCTCCTGATCCAATTCTTTTTTGCCAAGTGAAACGCCATTTAAGAAAAGTTCAGCTTCTTCGCAATTGGTATAACAAATTACGAATAACGTTTTACCTTTATGCCAATTAAGATGCATGCCTTGGTTCCAACTGTCTTTTTCTGCAAGGACAAGTTTTACCATGGGTTTATCTGTCCAGAAGCTCTGCCTCATATAGTATGCAGGTCTTTCAAATCCACAATAATCAATCAATCCACCAGCAAAAGAATGTTGAGAGAAAATTCCAGCTTCACCGTGATAATCCATTCCTGTCCACAAAAACTGGCCAGAAATATATTCGTTATCCCTTACAGCTTTCCATGCTGCCGGGTTATCATCGTTTTCACTACCATAAATAACCCTGTCTGGATATTTTTTGTGATCTTGTTCATAATAATCTTCCTGGTAGTTATAACCTACAACATCTAGTAATTCAGGAACACCAACTGCATTAGTGACAGGTGTATTTGCCAAAGCTTGAGTAATTGCACGGGTTGAATCAATTTCTTTTATCCAGGAGCTAAGGTCTGTAACTAATTCTGCAATTTCTGTAGCAGGAGGAAGTGTAGGATCAAATGTTGATTTGACATTCGGATCCTGGTAAGGATCGTTTGGATAATCGGTTTCATTACCAACACTCCATATGATGATACTTGGATGGTTCCTGTCTCTTTTAACCATGTCCTGGATATCTTTTTTCGCCCATTCTTCATAGAAATCACTATATCCATTTCGGTTGTAATATTCAGGATACGCTTTAATTCCAAGCCTTTGACCAACATTTCTGCCTTTGATCCATTTCTTTTTTCCTCTTTTGAATTCGTCAAAAGCTTCTTCCATAACAAAAAATCCCATTGTATCTAGTAGGTTCAGATATTCCGGATCTTCCGGGTTATGGCTTGTTCTTATCGCATTACAACCTGCATCTTTCAGTTTTTTAAGAACCGGATAAATAGCCTCAGGAGTTCTTGCCGCACCAAGTGCCCCATAATCATGATGCATACAAACACCTTTTAGTTTATAAGGCTTGTCATTACAGAAAAATCCTTTATCTGGAGTGAATGTAATTTTGCGAATACCAAATGGAGTTTCGTACTTGTCTACTATTGTTCCATCTGTTTTATGGATAGTGATAACATTTGTATACAAAAAAGGTGTTTCTGGAGACCAAAGATCTGGAGTAGCAATTTCCTGAGAAAACTGGTATGTGTTTGAAATATTTGGAGCAATTGAAGTTGACAAACTTTCAACGCTACGTTCAATACCATTTTTATCAAGAATTATACTCTTTACTATAATATCCTGTTCAAGCTCTTCTTTGTTGTTTACAGTTATTTCAACGGAAGCATGAGCCATCTCTTTATTAACCTCTGGTGTTGTTATAAAAGTTCCCCAGGTATCAACACTAATATTATTTGTAGGTATTAGCCAAACATTACGGTAGATGCCATTACCTGTATACCAGCGAGAATCAGAAACAATACTGTGATCGAGTTTAACCGTTATAATGTTATCAGAATCTGGTTTTACGTACTTTGTGATATCAAAAAAGAAACTAATATAACCATAGGGTCTTGTGCCCAGGTATTCTCCATTTATCCAAACTTCAGCTTTTTGATATGCCCCATCAAACATAAGGGTTAAATTTTTGTCTTTTATGTTCTCAGGAATTTTCAGGTGTTTCTGATACCATGCTATTCCTCCGGGTAAATATCCGGAACCACTGGCATTTTCAGAGGAGAAAGGCCCCTCAATAGCCCAATCATGAGGTAAATCTACAGTGCGCCATAGACTATCCTCAAAGATGAAGTTTTGACCTTCTTCTATATCACCTAAGTGAAATCGCCAATCTTCATTGATTGATATTTTTCGATCAAAAGTTAGGTTCTCTTCAAATTTAGTTTCACATGATATAAGACCAGCCAGGATGACGAAAAAAATAGATATTTGTAATAGTTTCATTATTAGTTCGTTTATTCGTTAATATTTCAAATTAGAATACTGTTGTATAAACAGAAAATTCTGATTTTACCGTGAAACCTTGAACTGTTTTAACAATCTCAAATTCAACGGGAGGCGTAGAGAAATCAACTTGTGTACTATTTTTAATAATTTCTTCTCCGGTTTCTTTTAATTGAAGTGTAACGCCATCATCTAAATCAAAATCGAGTGTAGCAGTTTTAAGGGAGTTCTCATTCGCCCCAATTAAGAATACGCCAAAGAATGTTCTGTCCGGATATGCCAGTTGAAGTTCTTTTATTTCGTCTTCATCTGCAGAAGACAAACCATCCTCAGAATACTGTATAGCAGTGAACCCCATTACTTTTAAATTCGAAATTTCCGGATAGAACAAAGCACCAACACTGTATTCTTTTTCAACATTATCCTGAATAACTGTAAATTTTCTGATAATTGGTTCTAAAGTAGTTGCATTGATTATGTTTAAGTCATAATCGTCATCCCCGCGGCCAATTAATAAGGTTCCTTCCTCACTGTAAACTTTAGCACTCGAACTATTAACACTAAATAGAGGAGGGCGCTTGTTTATTAAAGCGGCATAATCCGTGTCAGAAATACCTGATGCTCTGTTAATAAAACCAATTGGTATTGTAATTTTTGTGTCTTCGATGGTTCCTTCCGGGCTATAACCAGCAAGGGCATTGTCGATTGCAAATGTTGTGAAATTATTGCCATTATTACCCGGATTAATAGTGATCTCAACAGAATTTATATTTTGGACATATTTTCCTGTTTCTTCATTATAGCTCGATGCAATAATTGTCATTGTATACGTTCCTGAGCGTAAATAAGAATATTCAAAATCATTTCCCCTGTTGGGAGGCAATCCTTCATTTCTTGAGCTGCTTACTAAAGAATAGTTTTGACCTTCGTCTCCGGGCCAAAAAGTAAATGTTTCTCCTGTTCCTGTGTTCTGAACATATACAGCCTCCATCACATCAAATGTTGTTTTTTCCAGGACAAAATCAGCCTTTGGGTCTATAAAGATTTCGTATTCTTCCATACAACCTCCAAGAAATAATATGAGGCTGAATCCTACTCGTATATATTTTGTTATGTTTTTCATATCCTTTCTGCTTTTAATATCCTGGATTTTGGTTAATGATTCCATGTGACAATTCAATTTCTAATTGAGGTATAGGCAATAGTTCATGAACACCTTTTACAAAAGAGAGGTATTGCTTAGATTGAGCAACTTCGTTTTTATAAGCTTCCGTTAAAATATCGGCAGCATTCCCGTATCGAAGGAGATCAAAATAGCGTATTCTTTCTCCTGCCAGTTCTTTGCGCCTTTCAATCCTTATCCTGTCACGAACATACTCGTAAGGGCCATAGCTAAGCGTATATTTGAAGATATTATCAATTTTGGTAATTGAAGTTTTAAGATTAGCCCTGATATCATTGATAATCTCAATAGGGGTAGTCCTGTCCCCTGTTTCGTTCAATGCTTCTGCATATAAAAGTAAAACATCAGAATATCTGAGTAATGTTATGTTTCTGGGAGAAAGTCCATTACCACCGTATGGAGCTTCTGTGTCAGCAATTAGAAAGAATTTAACGAACCTCTGGAAATTTTCTGTGAAAACTCCTCCCCAGTATTCATTATATTCAGGAGGGTTGTAACCAATAGGTTGCATATTGTGTGAATAACAGCCATACAGATTTCGGGGATCGATACCCTCATAATTTGCCATTAGATCCATTAGAGATTTGGAAGGACAAAAGACTGTATTGTAAAGTGAATCTATTTTATTAAGTAAACTTATTTCAGATGGATCAACACCAACAGCATCCATGCTCAACACAAAGAAAATAGGTTCTTTGTTGTCTGTCAGGTTTTGATAATCAACACGAAGCATTTTATCCCATTCTGCTAATCCATGTTTGGAACTCATGGTACTATAATTCTGATAGATGCCGCTACCATTTTCAGCAGCCATTTCACTGAGTTCGAGTTCATCGATTCTGCTATCAAGCTTAAACATAGTTTTCCATTCGTCCCAAGTCTTATCTGGATAGTAGGTTTCTAATTTCAGAATGTCGTTATACGTTAACTCAGAATTAGCGTCTCCATGATTTGCCAGAATGGTACTTCCAATCTTTTTTGCTTCTTCCCAATAATCAGATTCAACACCAGGAGTTGCCTGGGTTACCAGTACTTTTATTAACATACTTAATCCGGCATACTGACTAATTTCACCATAATCTTCACTGGGAATATATTCGTTTAGTAGAATACAGGCTGTCCTTAAATCTTTTTCAATATAGAAATACGTATCGTTAAGAGAAGAACGTGCGATTGCTGGATTATCAATATCCTGAACTTCAGGAATGATAGAAACTCCACCAAAAGTTTGTACGAGATTAAAGTAATAATATGCCCTTAAAAATAACGCTTGTCCATAGATGTGTTGCCAGCGTTTGAGGTCTGTATCATCAATTCCTTCGGTATAACGTAGCTGTATATCATCATTTATATGACTAAGCAACTGGTTTGCCTTGTATATTCCTCTATAGTTTACGGTATACCAGGTTTTAACCCATTTGTTATCGGCTGAAATATTAAAGTTTTGAAGTTTTAAACCTTCATCGCCAAAATCGTTATAACTACTGGCCTGGTAAATAAAGTCATCGCTTAATACATCACCAATCAATGCTAAGGTATTTTGAAAATCTTCACTTCTAAGTACGGCATAAGCAGCATTAAGCGATAATTGCAATTCATTAATTGTTGAATAGAAGTTCTCTTCTGTTGATTTACCTTTTAGTTCTACATCCAGGAAATCTTCACATGAAGACAAAATAAAAAGTGCTATTATTATGTATACTATATTTTTTTTCATGCCAAAAATCTTTAAAAATCCATTATTATACCTGCCATGTATGTTCTTGCCTGTGGATAGCTACCACGGTCAATTCCCATAAAGGTGTTGCTTTCTACACCTATCTCAGGATCAAAACCTGTGTAATCTGTAATTGTTATAAGGTTATATCCACCCACATAAATTTTCATGTTCCCAATTTTATATTTTTGCATCATTTCCTTAGGAAATGTATAACCTATCTGTAGGTTCTTTAGTCTTAAATAAGAACCATCTTCAATATAAAAATCAGAAACTCTGTAGTTTTGATTATAATCAATAGCATTTGTTAACCTTGTATAAGGAGCGTCTTGGTTTTCAGTGGTATATGAATTCTCAATTAGTCCCTGGATTGCATTGTTATCTCCATGATAACCATAGAAATAATAGCGTTGGACATTGAAAATATCATTTCCATAAACTCCCTGGAAGAACATTGTTAGTTCAATATTTCCGTATTGGAACGTGGTATTTAAGCCATAACTAAAATCAGGATGAGGATTACCGATGAATGTTTTATCGTTCTCATCAATTTTATTATCTCCATTAAGATCCATAAATATGTAATCACCGGGAACGGTATAATCACTTGGAACAGCATCAAGGGTAAGGGTTTCCCTATCCTGCTCATGCCAGATGCCATTTGCATATTTTGTTCTATCTATTTTCCATCCGTAAAACATACCTATTGGATGATTAACGGCAGTATATGTAGTAAACGAGCTTAAATCAGCATTATCCATGTATCCACCCCAAACAGGGTTTCCTTCTTCTCCAAGTTTCGTAACAATGTTGTTAATTTTTGAGATATTTCCGTTAATGTCAACAAAGAATTTACCGATTCTCTTTTTCCATCCCAACGTAAGTTCAATACCATTATTGGCAACAGCACCTGCATTTTGCCAGGGTTCATAATCAGACATACCACTTGATAAAACCATAGGGAGTTTGAGTAGCATATCAGATGTCTCTCTCATAAAGAAGTCGATGGATGCAGAAATGCTATACCTGAAAAAACCAAAGTCAACACCAAAGTTTGTAGCTGATGTTTTTTCCCATAATATATCAGGATTACCCATTCCCTGAGCGCTCCATGTGGGACTATAAAGTGTATTTCTACCATAAACATAATACGTGTCATAGTAACTTATTAATGTTTTACTAGCGTATTCATCTATACGGTTGTTGCCAGACATTCCCCAGTTTGCCCTTAGTTTTAAGTGTGTTAGCCAGTCGTAACGTTGTAAAAAGTTTTCTTCTGTTAATGTCCAGCCTGTTGAAACAGAAGGGAAGTAGCCCCATCTGTTTCCTTCGCTAAAGATTGAAGAAGCATCGGCACGGAAATTAAATTGAAGAAAATATTTGTGCTTATAATTGTAATCAAATCGAAAAGGAATACCAACCGAAGTCCAGCTTGTTTGTCCTCCGCTTGTAGTTGGACTTAAATAGGTGGCCTCAAGTGATTGGAATTCTTCTGAATAACCTGGAGCCAGAGCTTTTCGGGCAATTACGTTTTTGTAGTCATATCCTTCCAAAGCCAATGCTGATACAATGCCGATGGTATGATCATTTATAGATTTATTAAAGGATAGAATATTTTCAAATTGCCATTTAGAACGGTTTATATTTTCTTCTTTATATGTGTTATCATCAAATTCAATATCATCAAAGTATTCGTAAACAGCAACATCTGTTCGTTTCTTAAAATCTGTATCCGTTTGAAACATTTTCTCTAACCCACCTCTTGATTGGAATGTTAAAGATTTTGTTAAATTAATTCGTAGTTCTATGTTCGTTAAAAATTGATTGATAGTCTCGTCTAAGTCAGCATACCATAATCGTGTATACGGATTCCAGGATAATGCATCTTCAACAGATAGGAGTTCATTTCCATCCCAGTTAAAAGCTGCGTCAGGTTGTAATGTTATATTGGGCTCTGCACTCAGTGCATATTGAAATATATTGTCTTCTCCTTCAGTTACTTTGTTTCGTTTGCTATTTGTATAGATAGTATTTACATTAAAAGTAATCCTGTCAGTAAGTTTTGTCTCGATTCCAGCCCTGAAAGAAGCCTTTGTCTGGTCGGATTTTTTAATAATACCTTTTTCATTGCTGTAAACACTACTGAAAATGTATTTATTTTTTTCATTTCCCCCGGAAAGTTGTAGGCTGTATTTTGATACTACACCTTGTCTGCTAATATGATCCATCCAGTTTTCTGCAGCATAATCATTAAATAGTAGAGAATCTCTTGATGATACAAGTAGTTGCGCCCCACCATGAGCTGATTCATAAAGGTCTTTATATTGAAATTTGTCCATTATTTTGGGTTGATTCCAGAATTCAGACATACCCCAATATGTATTGAAATTTATTTTTAGTTTTCCTTCCTGTCCTTTTTTTGTTGTTATTATAACTACGCCATTTGCAGCTCTTGCCCCATAAATAGCAACTGATGAAGCATCTTTTAATATTTGCATATCCTGAATATCATCAGGATTTAAAAAATCAATATCCTCTGTAATAAAACCGTCTACTACATAAAGCGGATCGGAATTATTAATTGTACCTATACCCCTGATTTTTATAGAAACACCAGCTCCCGGTGATCCTGAATTTTGTACAACCTGAATACCAGCAGCTTTTCCTTGCATTGCAGTTGCTACATTGGTTACAGGGATTGTTGCTATATCCTCTGTATTAATGGATGATATGGCTCCCGTTACATCTATTTTCTTTTGCACGCCATAACCTACAACTACAACTTCTTCTAATGTTTCAATCTCTTCTTCTAATACAATATCAATCGTATTTCTGCCATTAACGGTAACTGCCTGTGTACTAAAACCAATAAAAGAGTATGTTAGTACAGCCTCAGGACTTGAAACTTTGATAGAATACTTTCCATCCATATCAGTAACGGTTCCGTTTAAAGTGCCTTCTTCAAGAATATTTGCACCAGGTAGCCCTAAATTATCAAAAGCAGAGATAACCGTACCCTCTACAACAAAGTCTTGTCTGTTAGAAGGTTTTATGCCTTCGTTAAAACCAGACGCCATACAATTGATATGAATAAATAAGATTGTAGTTATAAAAACATATACAATGCTCTTCATTTAATTTCTGTTTGAGTAAAATATTGAAAGTTAGTATGAGAATATCTCAATGGAGCAATATTACTCCATTGAGATATCTTGTTAATAATTATTGTTATTATTTAGAAATAACAAATTTTTCTATAGCAGAACCTTTCGTTCCATTAGCTTTAATGAAATAGATACCGGCTTTTAAATGATTAACATTTAACTTGGTAATAGATTCTCTAATGGATTGATTAACAACAACCTTTCCGGTAATGTCATAGACGGTAATGTTGCTGTAGGTTGAAGGATTCGTTTCAATATTAAGTACATCCATTGTTGGATTAGGATATACATTTAATTTAGAAAGATTAACAGTAACTTCTTCAACTGCACTTCCTGATCCTTCGTTCAGCTCAGTCCTTAGTTCGCACATTGGATCAAAACATTGGGTTTCACAATCATCTCCTTCGCATTTTACTCCTACTTTAAACCAAGAGAAGTAAGCATTATTTGAATTTGTTGATCTGAAGTTCAGTGATAATGAGTCTGTACCATCCGGAATTGTAACATCAAACTCAATAATTAGATAATCGCTAGGTAATGAAGCAACTTCGGCAACCATTACTTCACCGTTTGCTGTAATTTCCTGAGAACGAGTTCCCCAGTTTTCATACCAGCCAATCTGAACCACATAATCACCAGGCTCAATCTCAAGAACATAATTTAATCCGGAAGGATCTTCCTGGTAATTCATTTCACGCATAGTATTCCATTTATTACCGGTTCCTAACCATCCCCAACCTGCATTTTTGTATCCCCAAGTTTTATTGGTTGCTGTGTCAAGACCATAACTTTGATCGAATACAGAGTTGAAAGAACCAGTAACATCAACACTATTATCAATAATACTGGTGTCATTTCCAATATCAATATGATAAATTAATTCGTGCCTGAATACAGGTTCAAGAACTACTCTTCCGCCGATTGATAAAGTATCGGTATTAAGATTTACAGCTCTTAGATTAGCAGATAATTTAAAGCTGTCAGGATTAATTACATCGTAGTTAGGAATAACATAGAATGAGTCAATATCTGAATTTGATGTATAGATAGGATCAAATCCAAAAGTTCCATCTAATGTTTTACTAATTTTGAATAATTCGCTATTATCAGCAGGTTCAATTTTTACGACTTTGTTATCAAGATCTTCGCCATTAGATATAGACACAGCCATTTTTATTGTATCCTGCATGTTTGAATAATCATAGAATATTGTTCCTTCAGCAACAAGTTTAGGTGCAATAGTAAAACTATAACGGAATAACCTGTTTACCTTATTAGATGTAAAATACAATGCATTATTCCAGGATGTAAGGTTATGTGGTGTAGAGCCAGAAGGATCAAGCTCATAAACTAACTCTGCCTGACTTCCAATTTCTGAAGCAACAAATAATTCAGCACCACCCGTAGAGGGACCATTACCAACAAAATAAACTAATGAATCAACACCATCATACTGCAATACTGTTGTTCTTTTTACCCATGAGCCTGCATCACCAGGTATTGCATAGGCCATAAGTTTAACTGTATTGTCTTCTGTATCTAGATAACGCAACTCAGCACCTTCATTGCCATCGCCCGCATTAGCATTAAAGCAAAGATAACCTTTGTAAACAGCATAATCTTCTGGCCAGCTTGAACCGTCACCTTCAAGAATATCCTGTACCTGGAAAGTACCTACTTCTGTTAAATCAGACTCGCAAAGTTCAACCCCATTTACGCCGTTATCTGCCCTGAAATATAATTTGCCATTAAAAGAAACAGGGAACGCAAATTGGGTGTTTGTTCCATTACCATCATCAGCAACAACTTTATTCATATGTTTAAGCATCCTGGTATTTTCTGCTGTTCCATCAGTTATCCAAATTTGCTCATTTAAATGTTCCAGATAGTTTACACTATCAGCGCCAGCATATTTTCGTGGTGTTTTTTGTCTCCAAACTAAAACAGAATCTTCATGCACGAATAACCACTGAATATTACTACTTCCAAGATCATCAGGGGTAACATCGAAGATTTTGCCAGTACCTTCAGAGGTACCATCAGTTTTATAAACTTCCTGGTTTTCTCCAACAGGTTCTCCAATAAAATAAGCAACTTTATGCTTATTATCTACTTGTATTCTTGGCGTAATAGCATCACCATCAATTCTAGCTTGTATTTCACTAACAAGGCTTGCCGTTTCAGTTACTGGATCATAAATATGCATCCATTTTTGGGCATCAGCAGAACTTGCAACAGTTGTAGCACGGAAAAGTATTTTTTCGTCAAGAACCGTTAGCATGTCAGGTGCAGAAGATTCAGAACCAGAATAAATATCTGCGACCATTTTTGTGCCGTCTTCAGAACCGTCTGATTCCCATAATTCAACACCATTTGTCCCATCGTCAGCCTGGAAATAAAGTTTTCCGTTTAATGCTACTAAATACCTGGGGCTGGCATCTGCACTACCCGGATTGATGTCTTTAACCATTTTGGTGCCTTCGGCTGTACCGTCAGTCAAATAGAGTTCATCTCCACTATCTGTACTGGTAGCTGTAAAGTACATAGTGTCACCAATAAGTACAAACGTACTTTTAAATGTCCCGCTCCTGTCGTCTTCTGTTGTTAAAGCAAAATTTTCATCCCCGTCAGCCAGGGTTGCAGTAATGTCAACTAAACCTTGAGGATATTGAGCATACCCTGATAAACTAAACATTACTAGGAAAAAAAGTAGAAGTGCATTTCTCATAAATAATAATTTTAAGTTAGTAAATCTGAAATTTCATTCTCAGGCTAACGTATTAAACTATCAACTACTTTCTTTGGACATTTTAATCATTAATTAGATGAAATAGTTTAATTTAGCATTTGAAAGAGCTAACTATAATAAATCAGTCAGATTTTAAAATTATTTCGTCAATCAATTGGATGTTTATTTTATGAACTGAAATTTTGGCCTATGCATAAAATAACTTATTATAAGGTATTTTTCATTCTTGTTGCATTATTTTTTTCATTTGAATCAAAATCTATTGATAATCTGAATTTTGAGTGGATTGATAATAGGGATGGGTTATCTTCTGATTATGTGTCTGGAATCGTTCAGGATCATGATGGTTATATGTGGTTTATTACGCTTGATGGATTAAACAGATATGACGGATATTCAATAAAACAATTTAAGAACAGGTTAAATGGAGATGTTTATTTCGAATCTAATGCATTTGATTGTATTGAGGTAGATAAGAATGGTAAATTATGGCTGGGCACAAAAAATCAAGGTATTTATATTTTTAATACCAAAACAGAGGAAGTTGTAAATATTTCAACAGATACTGCCAGGCAACTTTTTATAAATGATAATAAAATACAGGATTTACTTTGTGATAGCAAAGGTAGAATGTGGATATCTACATATCATGGAGTCTCCAGGTATGATCCAGAATATGATAAAATAATTATATATGAACAGGATTACAATGATCCTCCAAAAGCTCCGCTAGGAAATGTATCATGTATTTATGAAGATTCAAAAGGAAGAATCATATTTGGGACTTGGGCAAACGGCCTTTACATCTATAATGAAGAAAAAGATGCATTTAAGAATATTATAATACAACAAACAAACCTTGAACCTAAAGGTGAAGTCAGGATTTGGTCACTCTTAGAAGATGAATATGGTTATTTATGGATTGGTACATGGACAAAAGGCTTACTACAAACAAGATTGCTTGAAAACTCTATTCAGTATATAGATCACTTTTATTTAGAATCAGGCGATCCTGAAAAAAGGATTATTGGAGATATTGTTTTTGCATTGCAACAAACCGACGATGGAGTTATTTGGGTAGCAACATCAACAGGGCTAAATCTAATTACAAAACCCTATGAAAAGAAAAAGGAAATCTTAAGCTTTTCTGAAGGTAATTCATCAAAAGAATTGTCAATATCAGAAGTATATGATGTAGCCCAGGATGTATCAGGATCTGTTTGGTTAGCCACAATGGGAGGTGGTGTAAACAAGATTGATTTAAAACGCTATAGCTATGAACTTTTCCACATAGATAAAACAGTTAATGGAAACTATAGCCAAATAGTGAGTTGTTTTCTTCCGGTTTCAGAAGATAAATATTATTTGGGGGTAAGATCCATGGGGATTGGCTTGTATGATTTTAAAAATCATACGTTTACTGGATTTCAGGATTTAAAGGAATTTGAAGGGTTGCCTTCCGACCTCAATACCATTTATTACATTTTAAGAGATTCTCGTTCTAACTTATGGTTAGGATCAAGATATTATGGGCTCCTAAAAAAAGATGGAAATACAGGAGAGTGGGAGACCGTAATACCACGAAATTATTTCTCTGTAAATGCATTGTTTTCCGTTCTCTACATCAAAGAAGATAGGTTTAATCATTTATGGGTTGGAACAACAGAAGGTTTGTTAAGATTAACATACAATTATGAAATTGACCAATATGATATAGTTACAATTTTACCAGACTCAAATAAACCTTATTCTATCTCGGGTAAAAATATTACATCTATTTTAATTGATTCGGAGAAATCATTATGGGTTACAACTGAGGATGGAGGACTTAATAAATTAAAAAATAATCTTCAGGATGATTCCCAATTTGAATTTGAGAATTATAATATTACAACGAAAGATAAAATTGCTTTAAAGAGTAATACAATTAATGTAATTACAGAAGATTCTAAAAATAGAATATGGGTTGGTACAGGTTCTAACGGAGTTTTACAATATGATAGAACTACGGGTGTTTTTAAATCATTTCCAGAGATAGAGGAACTAATTGGTGTTTCAGTATACAATATTATACCGGATGAGTCTGATTTTCTTTGGTTAACTACAAATAAAGGGCTTGTTCGGTTAAGTGTTAATGGTGATGATATAAACATACAGAATTTTACATCAGAGGACGGATTGCAAAGTAATATTTTCAATCGAGGAGCTTGGTACAAGGATGATAAAGGACGGATTTATATAGGTGGAAATTATGGGATAAACCGATTTGATCCTACGGAATTCAGGGCAAATAATTTTATACCTCCTGTTGTTATTACTGATGTCAGGCTTAATAACATGCCAACAGAAATTGAAAGGATTAAAGATAATAACCTTGTTTTACAGCATACAGAAAATAATTTTTCTTTTACTATTTCCGCGTTATCCTATTCGCAGGTAAGGAAAAACAAGTTTTCATATAAACTAGAGGGGTTTGATGATGAGTGGATTATGACAGATTATAACAATAGAAATGCTGTGTATACAAATATTCCTCCAGGGGAGTATACTTTTTTGGCAAAAGCAGCTAATAATAGCTGGATATGGAACCCAGAACCTGTGAGACTTTCAATTACAATAAAACCATCGCCCTTTTTCTCCCAAGTTGCTATATCTATCTATATATTATTATTCTTTGGTATTATTTATATGTTTTTCAGGATTCGATTAAAGTCTCTTAAAGTACAGCAAGCTCTTGAAATTGAAAAAATACAAAGAACAAAAAAGGAAAAAATTAATCAATTTAAACTTCGGTTTTTTACGAATATATCTCATGAATTATTAACCCCATTATCAATAATTTCTTATGGAGTGAATGATTTATCAAGTAATGTAAAGGAAGATAAATCATTAATCAATTCAATAAATTTAAATGTTAAGCGATTAACCTTACTGATAAACCAATTACTTGATTTTAGAAAACTAGAGACAGGTAATATGAAGCTTAGCGTAAATAAAGTATCTGCTGATGAAGTGTTTAAGAGGATTTATGATTTGTATATACCTTATGCAAGGCATAAAAACATAGATTTTTTTGTGGAAGGCAGCATAGAGGAATTAATATATATTGATGATGATAAGGTTAGGACAATTTTATCAAACCTTGTTTCCAATGCTTTTAAGTATACAGATAAAAAGGGGAAAATTAAAATGTCTTATGGCTTAGACAAAGAGCGTGACTTGCTGAATATTGAAATAGGAGATACAGGAATTGGTATAAGTGAGAAAGAGGTTAAACTTATTTTTGAACGATTTTATCAGTCAACTTCAAAATCTTCAGAAAATTCTGGTTTTGGTATAGGTTTGCATCTTGTGAAAAGTTTGGTGGAATTGCATAAGGGGAGTATATCGGTAAAGAATAATCAAGATGGATTTAGTACAATTTTTACTGTAACACTACCTGCTAATAGAGATAGTTATTCTAAGAATGAATTAGAGCTTAACAAAGAAAAAGAAGACTCTAAACCTCTTTTGATTGAAGATCTTGATTATTTCGATGAAAAGTTGATTGTAAGTAATCAACATATTTATGAGAAAGATGAAAATTTTAAAGTATTAATAGTAGAGGATAATAATGAACTTAGAAAATATTTAGTCACTCATATATCTAAGTTATATAAAGTAATAGATGCGCCAAATGGTCTTAGTGGTTATGAGTTGGCAAAAAAAGAAAATCCAGATTTGATTGTAAGTGATATTATTATGCCCAAAATGAATGGAATTGAATTGTGTCAGAAAATCAAAGAAGATTTTAACTACAACCATATATTATTTATATTGGTAACAGCAAAAATCTCGAATACAGATCGTTCGGAAGGATACCTTGCAGGAGCAGATTCATATCTAAGCAAACCATTAAATTTAGATTTGTTATTAGCCAGGATAGATTCATTGAAGAAACAACGGGAGATTATTAAAGAGCGGTATTTAACAGGTCTTATAAATATTGAACAAAATCAAAAAATATCAGCAAATAACATCGATATAATGAAACAATTTACCCGTGAAGTGATGGGGAATTTAAATGATCCGGATTTAAATGTAAGTATGCTTGCTGAGAAGTTTAATCTAAGCCATTCTACTTTATATCGAAAGATACAGAATATCACCGGTATGCCACCTAATGAGTTTATTCGAAATATACGGTTAAATGAAGCGGCTAAATTATTAATCAATACAGATTTAAATATTGCCGAGATAATTGTTGTGGTTGGATTTAATGATCAAAGTTATTTTACAAAATGCTTTAAAAAGAAATATAATCTTACTCCAAAAGAATATGTATTAAATAATAAAAAACAGAAAAAGGGGGAAACAGCAAGATGATGATTATATTAGTTAGGATAATTTATAATTTGAATTAGCTACGATTTAATTTTGCATTTTATACAAATAGTAAAGGCTGCCCAACTAAGGACAGCCTTTTTTACTTCTAAGGGACTGTTTTTTTTAATTTTTGAATATTTTGTAAACAGCTTTTCCTTTGTTTGTTTCTACAGCAATTGAATAAATTCCATGTCTGAATTTACTTATGTCAATTACTAGTTTGTCCTGGTAAATTTCTTTGTCAATAAAAATCCTACCTGTTACATCATAAAATCTTATTCTTTCTATAATTGCTGTTTCTGCAGAAATAGTTAGAAAATCTTCAACAGGATTTGGGAAAACGTCTATGTTTATGGCAGAAATTGTTTCAATACCAGTACTTTTTGATGGATCTAATGGATAAGCATCTTCTGCATCTATAACACTGTCACCATCATCATCTATATCAGCATTATTACCAATGCCATCACCATCGGTATCCGTGGTTTCATTCCCATTCAATGGGAATGCATCCTCATCATCTGAAACACCATCACCATCATCATCAGTATCTGCATTGTTACCAATACCATCACCATCAGTGTCTTTTGATTCAGAATTATCAAGAGGGAATGCATCTTCAGCATCGATTACACTATCGTTATCATCATCAATATCAGCATTATTACCTGTGCCATCACCATCTGTATCCGTATCTTCAGTGGCGTTATTTGGGAATGCATCACTGTTATCTCCTGTTCCGTCACCATCAGTATCGGTATCTTCGGTTGCATCGTTCGGGAATGCATCACTGTTATCACCTACACCATCTCCATCTGTATCAGTAGTTTCTGTATTATCAAGAGGAAAATCATCTTCATCATCGTTAACACCATCACCATCGTCATCTGTATCTGCATTATTCCCGGTTCCGTCACCATCGGTATCTACTGTTTCATTTGCGTTTAATGGGAATGCATCTTCATCATCGTTGACACCATCACCATCGTCGTCTGAATCTTCATTGTTACCTGTTCCATCTTGGTCAGTATCTGTATCTTCATCCGGATCATTGGGAAATGCATCACTGTTATCGCCAGTTCCGTCACCATCAGTATCAGTATCTTCGGTTGCATTGTTCGGGAATGCATCGCTGTTGTCACCAACACCATCACCATCCGTGTCAGTATCCTCAGTTGCATCGTTCGGGAATGCGTCGCTGTTATCACCAACGCCATCACCATCTGTATCGGTATCTTCAGAAGCATCGTTCGGGAACTCATCACTATTATCACCAACACCATCACCATCTGTGTCAGTATCTTCAGAAGCATCGTTCGGGAAAGCATCACTGTTATCACCTGTCCCATCACCATCGGTATCTTTATCTTCAGAAGCATCGCTCGGGAAAGCATCACTGTTATCACCTGTCCCGTCGCCATCTGTGTCAATCCATTCTAAAGGATTTGTAGGGAAAGCGTCTATAGCATCACCATAAGTATCCCCATCTGTATCAGTAAGAAGAGGATCTGTTCCCAGGGCTTTTTCTTCAGCATCAGTAAGTCCATCACCATCATCATCGAGATCTTCATTGTTTCCGGTGAGATCGCCATCTGTGTCAAGCCATTCTGTAGCATCAGTAGGGAATGCATCGTCATTATCATCATGACCGTCTCCATCGGTATCAATAAGAAGAGGATTTGTGCCTAGAGCAGCTTCTTCAACATCAGTAAGTCCATCACCATCATCATCTGTATCAGCATTGTTACCAATTTTATCATTGTCGGTATCAAGCCATTCCGCACCATTTGTAGGGAATGCATCCACTGCATCACCATACTCATCACCATCAGTGTCTGGATTTGTTCGATCTGTACCTAATTGAGATTCTTCTAAATCTGTAAGTCCGTCGTTGTCGTCATCGGGATCAGAATTGTCGCCAATTTCATCTCCATCTGTATCTACTGTTTCATATTTATTTAATGGAAAAGCATCATCAATATCCAAAACCCCGTCACCATCATCATCATCATCTGCATTGTTGCCAATTCCATCATTGTCAGTGTCTGTATCTTCAGAAGAATTTAATGGGAACGCGTCTTCATTATCAGGGGTTCCATCATCATCATCATCATCATCGGCATTGTTACCAATTCCGTCATTGTCAGTGTCTGTATCTTCATTAGGATCTAAAGGGAATGCATCATCGACATCCAAAACATCATCATCATCATCATCATCATCGGCATTGTTACCAATTCCATCATTGTCAGTGTCTGTATCTTCATTAGGGTCTAAAGGGAATGCGTCATCAACATCCAAAACCTCATCATCATCATCATCATCATCTGTAATATTTGGTACCCCATCTCCATCAGTATCAACTAAAACATTGATTGGGACAACCAAAGTAACTTTAGCAAAATTTTCATTTTCAGGCACAAAAATTATTGTTGTATGGTAATCCCCGGCAGGCGGGATGGAATCTGTATATACAAATTCGAAATTTCCGTTAACTGTATTGCCATCAAACATTGCAGCACCTCCGGATAATGAGGATTCATAAATTGTATCAGCCTCAACAATATCTGAGGCAGAAGGAAGTTCAGTAACTTCCGGGATTGCTTTTGCAATGGTTATTGTTTGAATAGATTGTGCATAATCGTAATCATCATTTCCAGACTGGAATGCTGTTATTGTAACAGTTCCTGCATTGTTGATTGTTGCATTGCTACCCGATATATTTACGATTGATGTATTAGAACTAGTAAATGTAATACTTGAGCCTGAAGGCGAAGCTGATGCGCTAAGAAGAAAATTATCATCGCCATATGATTTTGAAGGAATAGGAGAGAAGCTTATTGACTGAGCTTCTAAAGTTACTTCTACATCTGTAAATGCAGCTAAAATTCCTCCTGCTTCTGAGGTTACGCCACCAGGGCTATAAGATATCAAGATGTCATCAGATGTGCTTTGAGTGCTTCCAACATTTGCAACAATAGTATATGGATCTCCATTTTTTAACTCAACAGATGAAATGGTATTGCCGCTAGCATTTAATGAGGCAGAAAAGTTTGATGCTTCTCCACTCACATCTGCCATTTCTTCATCAAATCGCATTTCTATGGTACTGCTAGTGAAACTTATGCCGAGTAGAATTGGAGCGGTTACAGGTGTTACATTTATTGTTTGGGTAGCTCCATCACTATCCAATTCTTCTACGAACTCAAAGTTGAAATTACCGGCTCCATTGCCTGTCCCTTCATCAGCAGAATAAATTACCCTGAAATTAGCATCTGTAACTTCGGTTGGTACAGTTGTAATTGCTGCTCCTTTTGCTCCGTCATTATATTGGAATAAATTACCTTTATCTGGCAGATTTGTAATCCAACACGTCTTGTCTGATTCATCTCCACCTGTATAATTTAAAGTAATAATTATGTCATCACCTTCCTTCACCCATACTGCGTCTGGTACAGCAGCCAGTGGAGGTGTAGGATTTGTTGTGAATTTTCTTAACTCAGATAAAGTTTCATCAGTGCTATTTGATGCAACAACAGCCCATTTGTAAGTAGCATCTGCTGTTAAACCAGATAATGCATAAAATAAATTTGCTCCAGCAGGATAAATGTCTGCATTTGCCTCAGTTAATGCCTCTCCCTCATCCCAAACAAGGACAGAATAAGAGTCTGTATTATCTGTATTTGCCCATTTTAAAGTAACAGTAGTTCCAACTGTTGCATCATTTGCAGGTGAATTTAATACAGGGGTACCAGGTTCTGGCGAATTAACATCTGCTACTAAAAACACACCTTCATAAGAAGCTTCATCATCGTAGGTGTAACTACTTGGTGTTGGAGTCCAACGGATAGCCATACCTTCATAAATTGCACCAGAAGTATTATAGGAATATTCAACGCTATTGATTGAACCACTAAGATCTTCTAATCCAATAGTTGCGGAACTACCTAATGACTGTGCTATAGACTTATCAAAAATACTACGGTACTGCATTTGGATTTCATTAGAACCTTCGTATAAAATGCACATAAAAGTTCCAAAAGGGGATCCATCGCTAGAATAAACCATGTCTTCCCATTGTACGATAAGTTTTCTGTTTGGAGCAATACCTATTGTTTGATAATATACTACACTAGTTGCACTCGTACTTAAATTATCCCAAAATGGGGCAATAAAGTTATTAGGAGTACTTGCAGTTGGAATTGCTACGTTTGTTGGCGAGTTAGAACCGGCACCAAACATTAACAATCCGTTAGACGTGACACTAAATTGGGTGTAATCATTTCCAAAAAAAGAAAAGGTAAAACCTATTTCATTTCCTGTCTCATGACAATCATCGCAAACCCCTATTTCTGATACAATACCTGTGTATTGAGTCTCAGTCGGCAGAGCATATAGATTAGCAAAAGATATACTAATCATAGCAAGGATAAATCCTTTGAGTAGATTTTTCTTCATAGTTAAGATTTTATTTTTTGGTTAAAAAGGTTATTCTTGATTCATATTTAATTTAGGGACATTTTTTTTTGAAACATAGTTAAATTTTATACGTAAAAATAAGATTTCTTGCTTTTTGTGTAAGTGTTTTTTGGCGAACATAAACTTTTTTGTGTGTAACATTCTTTTTATATATGGTAATCACAAATTTGCAAATTTATTGTTGTTAATTTTTATGAAATTCAGCAGTATATATTTCAAATTCAAAGAACTTTTTCACATATATCTATCAATCCGCAAAACTAACGTTTATATTTTAATAATTTAATGTGTGTTTTAATTTGGACTTTATTTTTTTACTGCACAGAATTTACTAAATGATGTTTTGAAGTGGCTAAACAAGGTACAAAGTTAAATAAATGAGGTTAGATGATCAACAAATGAGGTATAAACAGGAAATTAAAAGTGTACATATATGCGAAGCTACAAACTTTGCTTAGTCTGAGTGTCCAAAAAGTAACTCCGACAGGTCTAACGACTCTGTCGGGTTTTGCCACACCAGTGATTTACAACTAGTCAGAGTTCAACGAACCTGACAGAGTTTATAGTTTATGAGGTCAGGCAACAACAAATGAGGAACAACCTTCCAGCATCAGGAAGACCTGGAAGCGTTTAAAAATTTTGTTATTTAGATCATATCTTTCGTCCTGCGTATCTACGTTGAATTTTTATTGGCAGTTTGTAACTGCTGTTGCTGGATTGCAAAAAATACTGTTTTGTATATGAGCAAAGTTGCAAACTTCGCTTAGCAGGAATTATTTTTATTCAAAGATTTCAAAAAAAATACAACAACCTTTCTATTTTTGTTCTTCACTAAAAATTAATAAAATGCTTAATCTTGAACAATTCAATAAGGAGGCTCATCAATTCATCGAATGGATAACCGAATACTTCAAAAACATAGAAAACTATCCTGTTAAATCGCAGGTAAAACCAAATGAAATTTATAACCAGTTACCCGATAAGGCTCCATTAAAAGGAGAGGAAGTCTCAACTATCTTTAATGATTTTAAGGAAACATTATTGCCCGGTATTAGTCACTGGCAAAGTCCTAATTTTTTTGCTTATTTTCCTGCTAATTCCAGTTATCCTTCTGTCCTGGGAGAAATGCTAACATCCGCCCTGGCTGCTCAATGTATGAAATGGGAAACATCACCTGCTGGAACCGAACTGGAAGAAAGAGTAATGAACTGGATAAAAGACATGCTGGATTTACCTTCTGAGTTTAACGGTGTAATACAGGATACAGCTTCCACATCAACATTAGCAGCTATTTTAACAGCCAGGGAAAAAGCCACTAATTTTACGATTAATGAGGAAGGATTTTCTGCTTTTCCTCCTATGAGGGTTTACTGTTCAACTCAAACACATTCGTCTGTAGACAAAGCAGTAAAAATTGCAGGAATAGGACTTAAAAATCTCGTGAAAATTGAAGTTAATAATCGTTTTGAGATGATTCCTGATGAACTGGACAAAGCCATTACTCAAGATAAAAAAGATGGGTTTTTACCGGTATGTGTTGTTGCAGCAATAGGAACAACCAGTACAACATCAATCGATCCGTTGGAACAAATCGCTGAAGTTTGCCAAAAACATAATGTATGGCTCCATGTTGATGCTGCATATGCTGGTAATGCGTTAATGCTTCCTGAATATCGATGGATGGTTAAAGGCCTGGAGAATGCAGATAGTATGGTGTTTAATCCTCATAAGTGGTTGTTTACAAATTTTGACTGTTCTGCCTTTTTTGTAAAAGATAAAAATACGCTTGTTAAAACATTTCAGTTGGTACCCGAATACCTAAAATCTGATTTGGATAAACAGGTTAATAACTATAGCGATTGGGGAATACAACTCGGCAGACGTTTCCGTGCATTAAAACTCTGGTTTGTAATTAGAAGTTATGGTGTTGAAGGGTTACAACAGACGTTAAGAAACCATATTGAATACGGGAAGTTATTTGAGCAATTTATTATTGACCATAAAGACTTCGAACTCCTTGCCCCAAGAACTTTGAATCTTGTGTGTTTTAGGTACAATCCCGGAAATATTAAAGAAGAAGGGCTTAATGCATTAAACAAGTCGTTACTTGATAATATAAATAAGTCAGGGAAGATGTATATTTCTCATACAGTCCTGAATGGAAAATATACGTTGCGTTTTATACCTGGTCAAACATATGTTGTGGAGAGACATGTTAAAGATGCATGGGGGTTTATTTTAAATGAGATTCAAAAAAAATCTCAATAGAAGGTTGGAAATAGAATCAAATTATAATGGCTTCTTGAATTCAGATGAAGTGACAATTAACTGATAAACAAGGTTAGTTCGAGCTAAGTCGAGAACAAAGGATACAGGAATCTTAATCTGTTTTTAATCCCGGACTAATATTCTCTTAATTACCTGAAAATAATTTTGGCATACAAATTATTTTTAGAGCTACAAAGATGAACAATACTTTTTTATTGAACTCAAATGAAAGAAAAGTTGAGTTCGATTATTTTGAAATTGAGAAAATAGATTCAGAAAGGGTTTTTTTAGTAAATATCAGTTCTACATTTTCTGATTATATTGATGTTGAAATCAATAATCCGGAAAATGAACTGCTTGTAAACCTTGAAGCCCCAATTCATGCTGTTGATTTGCCAACAAAAGTACTCCATACAAATATGGAATTTACTTTACCTGAAAGTATTAATGTTGAGGATTATTATTTAAATAAAAATGGCACAAATATTTTTTTAATTTTTCATAAAAAGCCCATTGCATGTTAGATGGTTTGATAGGTTGTTTTTATTCAACAAAAAAACAGGTAAGATATAACGGATATGTAGAAAAGACTCTGTCTATTAACTTTGTATGAAAAACAATATAAGTTTGTAATCATATTTATTACTTTTTTTTGTGAAGATTTATTAAATTTATGGATGTGAAAATTTCCAAATAATAAATAATTAAATCAAAATGGCAACAAAAAAGACAACTACAAGTGTAAAGGCAAAGAGAAAAGTTCCGTTTGAAGATATTCAAAAACGGGCACAAGAGATTTATCAAAAACGTATGGAACAAAATGTACCAGGTGATGAACTTTCAGATTGGGTCCAGGCAGAAAGAGAGTTGGTTGGTTAGTATCAAATTTAAAAAAAACAAGGGCAGGAGCTAGTGTTCTAATGAAGTTACTGCCCTAAATTTCAAATTTTCATCTTTTTTCTTTCATAAACAAAATTGGAATTTTTGATGTTCCAATGGTTTTGTCGCTAATACTTTTATGAAATAACTCTCCCAAAACACTTTGCTCTGTTTTTACAACAGATAACATATTGATATCGTTTTCCTCAGAATACTTTTGCAACGTAGAGACAATCTCTTTTCCTTTAATAGATTTAAAACAATGATTACCATTATTCTTAACTATTTGGGATATGATTTCGTATGTTTTTGTGTTTTTATGCTCTTCATTAGACTCATTTGCATTGACATGAATAAAATGAATTGA
The DNA here is from genome assembly GCA_963665085.2 of Bacteroidales bacterium. Lineage (GTDB taxonomy): Bacteria > Bacteroidota > Bacteroidia > Bacteroidales > JAAAOM01. The sequence continues at coordinate 47,960 of CAXXXS010000003.1, read as the reverse complement.
AGCATTAAAAACTTTAGCATATTTTAATATCTCATTCAAATAAAATTCGTAATAAAAATGGTCTTTTAAATCAGTTGCAAAAACAATTTTAAGAATCGGATTATACTCATATCCGTTAGGGAAGGCTAATATGGATGTTGTCCTTTCATCAAAAATATCATTATGTATAATTTGAAATTGATGTTTATTGTGTTCCGTATTTTTAGAAAAAGGAATTATTATCAAATCAATGTCTTCATTAGAAATAATGTTTCTAATTGTTTCTAATTGTTTTCCATGCAAGAAGCGGTGAACAAACTTTATGTTAAGCTCTTCATGTATTTTAGCAAAATGATGCAAGTAGTAATGATTAAATTTTGTTACCTCGTTGTATGCTAAAATCCATTTTTCGCGGATGAGTTTATTGTATTTGTCAGCTGTAATGTTATTGTCAACATTAATTTCAAAAGTATTAAGTAAGATTAGTTCTGCATTCATGTTTCTGGCAAATTTCACTGCACTAACAAATGCTTCTTTATATATATCTTCTTCAAGCTGGAAAGGAAATAATATTTTTTTCATATTATCTGAACGCTATTTTTGCTTAAATGTAAGTTTTATTTTTAATATAAATTGCACTAGTAGAAGTTCATTTAAACCTTATAAATACAATAAATTTTGATGTTTCAATGATGTTATTTAAATCACCTGGCTAAATATTCTTAAAATTTGTTTTAATTTGGAATAAGCTTCAAAGAATGAAATATATAATATTACTTCATATTCTTATAGTTTGCGCATTTTTTAATTTTTCGAGTAAAATGAAACCATTAATAAACGAATTACCGGTAACAGAATTTGTTAGCGAGAGGAATGAAAGGAGTATGCCTGTTATCTATATTAGTGGAGATGGCGGTATTAATACATTTAGTGAATCGTTATGTAAAGAGTTGGTTAAGAATGAATTTTCTGTCGCTGCTCTTGATAGTAAAAAATATTTTTGGACTGCAAAAAACCCTGATGAATTTACATCAGATATTGAGTATCTGGCCAATTATTATATGGAGCAATGGAGAAGCAATTCATTTGTACTTATAGGATATTCATTTGGTGCTGATGTTTCTGCTTTCGTCCCCAGGCGGATATCAAAAGATATCTTAGACAAAATGAAGGCATTAATATTATTAGTTCCCTATGCCTCAACTGATTTTGAGATAAAAATAATGGATATGATGGGGAACAACTCGGTTGAGAGAAAATATAACATTCCTGATGAACTAAATGCAATTCACGATCATAAAATTTTATGTTTGTTTCCTGAAGATGAGGAGGATACTATCAAAAATAGTTTACACAATAAAAATATAAAGATTAAAGTTTTACCAGGAGAACATAGGTTTGATAACGATTATACAGCATTAGTAAAAACTGTTTTTGACGAGATAAACGAGTGAAACTAAAGCTCTGAAACTTTTTTTAGAGCAGTTGGGACTTGTAATAAGTGATAATCATTATTGTAAATCAAGTATTTTTTCTCCCAATAAGGAAAAAATTTTTCCTTAAACTTACGTAGACCTTTAAAATGGGCAAAGGTTGGGATGTTTTCATAAGCATATTTTATCGTTCGGCCTTTTAGGCTTACATCATCAATACCAGACATTGGAGCTAACCCCAGGTTAACTTTTTCATATGCTTTTTCCTGAAGATATAAGAATGTTTTGCAAAGTAACATATCCATCACTCCATTTGGGGCATTAGATATTTTTCGAATAAGATCATATGTGACAATTCCCGGAGTATAAACCGGAACCAGGTTTAAGAATGCATATATTTTTTCTTCGGTATCTTCTATTGTGAAAATTGTGTGTGTCTTTAAGATATCAGGATCAAAAACACCTTGTGTAAAGGTTATTTCTTTTTGGCCCATATCTTTTAACCATTGATTTGACACAAGTTCTAATTTTTGTAGAATACCTTCTTTGATAGGAGGTTTGTACACCTTAAAGGTATACCCCTCGTTAGTAAGCCTGTTTATCGCACTTCTTGTAGGCTGCATTTTTTTACCATCCATTTTAAATGTGGTTAAATCAATGATAGCTTCTTCTCCTATTGGGAAATATTTTTTGTTTAAAGACGAATATATTGGTAAGCTTTCAATGGGAACCCGGTAATATATCGCGATAAATCCATTTTCTTCACAATATTTGTCAAATTCAATAATGGCTTGTTTTAAATCTTCATCATTACGTGCTACCGGATTTTCCAGAACAATAGCCATGAAACGTGATATTTTGAATGAGATAAATGCCTGTTTGTTTTCAGTGATAAAAAAGAATTTGTCTGGATATATTTTAAAATAATCAAGAGCTGAGTTTCCGTATTTCTCAACAAGTTTAGTTACCAACAATGTGTCTTCTTCAGAATTGTAAGGTTTATCAAAGTAAGGTCGCAAAAAACCGTAGATGACAAATAGGATGTAAGCTGTTCCTGCTCCATAGAAGGAATAGATGAAGTTTTTACCAAAAGATGTTTGAGTGTGGATCCCCGAGTTGTCAAAAAGGAAGAATAATTTAAATACGGTTTTAATGGATTCAGTAAGTTCAAATTCTTGACCAAAGTGTCGTTTATCTACAAAATAAAATCCAAGAACTCCATAAAGTAATACCGCTACTAATCCGATAATAATAACCCGAAGACTTAACCTCGTAAGCTTAGGATGAGGTTTTAATTTATAAGACGCATGGGTATAAATTAAAATTATAAGTGTTACTATTGCAAAAATAGCTTCTTCAAAATCAATAGCTTTGCTTAGATGTCCAAAAACAGAGAGAGATGTGAGAGCCAAGGCTAAAAACCATGCCCGTTTGGAACCTTGCAGTAAGAAAACGGCAATTAGAATGAGTAGCACTCCCGATAACAAGACAAATCCATTGGAAGCATTGATTAATTCAATAGGTAAAAAATCTTCTATGAGCTTGAGCCGAGAAGGTATTGCCGGAGTTATGGCAGAAATAACATTCACAATGCCAAGTAAAAAAATGAATATTGCAGGGAAAATTCGAAGGATGATATTATCTTTTTTTGAAAAGAAACTAGCAACTCCCGAGAATAAGGGAAGCCAGAACTCAAAAATCCTAAAAAGTAATGTGACAGATGCCGCTTGACTTAGAGAGAAACCGTATTGTTTTAGTAGATAGGTGATTGAGATTTCAATTGCACCAAGCCCTCTTAAAAAAGGAGATGCTATTAGTAATATAACCATAACAATATATCCAATAAAAGCAGCTGCTATTGATGCATCGAGATTAAGGGCAAGCATAGCAATATATAAATGAGCAATACCTACAATTTCAATTATAACAGAGATGGATAATGTTCTTAGAAAATGTTTTTTTGATATTTTTTGAGAAGATATATCATCTATTATTATCATCCATTGTGGAAATTTATTATTCATAAATCGATATACCCAGCCTCTCCTTGAAAGTGATATTAGTGCAGCAAATAAAACGACATTAAGAAATAGAAGAAAAATAAAACCTAAAAGCTCTGCCCGATTTAATTGTCCTTTAAGCAATGCATAATATAAAACAGGAATAGCAACTACAATAACTGATAATAATGAACATATGCCATAAATAGAAGATGCTATGTGCACCTGGGATTTTTTTATGCCCCGGGATTCTAGATTTTTTGAGAAAAAACCAAGAGACGCAAATCCTCCGGCAGGAAGAAAAATACTTACAAGGTTACGTTTGAGATAAAGTATTATACTTTGTTGTAACGTAACAGTTTTATTCAGAGAGCCAAAGCTTTGCACATACATCTCTCCTTGTAATAAGATATATAGAATGGTTACAATTATTCCCAGAAGGAAATATGGGATATTGAGGGTAGTAAAACTTTTTTTTATGTCATAAATCTCTACATGTTCATGACTGATAAAAAATATAGCCATTCCGATCATGAATACAGATAAAATCGACTGCCAGAAAAATTGGTTGTAGAATAGTCTGGGGAGACTAAGAGAAAGCTTTTTCATTCTATAGAATTTACACGCTAAAATAAAGTAATTACTTGAACCTAGAAAAGTTAAAAAAATTAAAATATTGTTAAATCATTATGATCTATCTTGAACGAGAAGGCAATAAAATTTTTAATCCCATTTTAATTTCAGGTTCATAAAGTTTTAATTATCAGGAGTCAATTTTGTGTCGCATTCTAAAGTGTATTATTCCCTTATTATAAAATTAAAGCTTAATTGTATGATAGCAATAAAAAAAAACGGAGAAGGTTATTATTTAGCCACTCTGGATTCACCAATGGAAGAATTAAGTAGGGCTAATTGTTACTTGATAAAAAAAGAATTAACCTCTATTGTAAGGCCACATCGAAACATTACCATTGATATAAAAGGTGTGAAATTGATAAATGGAGGAGGATTTACGATGCTGCAAGAACTAGTTGATATGGCCAGGACAAAACGATGTAAAATAAAATTTATCAATGTTGAAGATAAGATCTCAACTCAAATATCAAAGTTAATGGGGAAAATGGTAAATGTTGTGGAAGAGTTATAGTTCGAATAAATATAACTGAATGTTAAAATAAAAAAAGGTATCCAAAAAGTCTAAGTATTCTAGACTTTTTGGATACCTTTTTTTGTTCGATTTTAATTAAGCATAAAGATTTTTAGACAAAGGGGCATATAATGCTTTATATAGTTCTTTTTTTCCAAGTGTCTTCGCATATTTATCCAAATCACTGTCTCCAGAAAATCTGGATCTTGATAAATAAATTATCCTTTTTCCTGTTATTTTATTTTCTTTCATTTTATAATTATTTTAATTGTATCAGTAAATTTCATCAAAAAAATGATACGTTATGTTAAAAACTGATTAAAATTTACCATTAAACAATTAATTCTTGTCTGCATTAAAACCAGGTGGTTTGTATTCTTTTGTTTTGTAATCTTTGGGTATTGTAGTTGTGTTTCCATCACGTCCTGCACGGTAGTGTGGTGATAATATTTCAATACCTGCTTCATTAAAACTATCCTGTATGTTTTGGTGTAATTCTGAATAAATTGCAGGTTGTTTTTTTGGTTCATTGGTGTGAACGTTTAATTGGTAAGAAACGAAAAAATCATCAAGGCTTGTTTGTAGTACAAAAGGTTCAATCTTAGTATTTATAAAATTTGTTTTATGCGCAGCATCTATTAATAGTTGATGAACCTTTCGCCATGGAACATCATATCCAATAGTAACAGTTGTGTATAAGATAATACCATCTTCGCGTTTAGATGTACTGTAATTAACAACACTGTTGGCAAGAATATTTGAATTTGGAATTGTTATAAATTCTTTTTTAGGAGTGCGAAGTCTTGTAACAAAAGGGGTTTTTTCGATAACATCTCCCAGAACCTCACCAATTTTAATTCTATCCCCAATTTGGAATGGCCTCATGTATGTTATTACTAAACCGGCAATCATGTTTCCTATTACTGAAGAAGAGCCTAATGAAAAGACAATACCTAAGAATACAGAAACACCCTTAAAAACAGCTGAATCTGAACCAGGCAAATAGGGAAATATTACAACAAACATAAATGCAAGGACAAAAACACGAACAATATTAAATGTTGGTTTTGCCCAATCGGGATAAAAACCAGGGAGTTTTAGCCTTTCATCCTGAACTTCTTTTGCAAGAAATTTTATGAATCGCAATATATAACGGGTGATTACAAAAATTATAGCTATGGTAATAAGTTCAGGTATGTAATTGAAAAATGATGATACAATATTTTTTATTGGGGAAAGAATATATCCAAAAAGAATCTCTGCAATTCTTTGAGTAGGAGGAAAGATAGAAAACAAAATAGGAATCGATAAATAAAGCAATAAGGCAATAATTCCAAATCGTAAGATTTTTGTTAAAAAGAGTGCTATAGATGTTTGTTGATTTTGATCTATTATTTCATAGTTTTTTATTCTTATTCCTTTAAACCAGTCACCTCTTTTTTTTCTTATGAAACGGTTTATCTTACCTCTAAACAAAATATTTATACCTTTTATTAGCATAATTTGCAGGAGAATTACAAGAAGAACAAGTCCAATATCTTTAGAAACGGAAAGAATACTCCTGCTTTTTTTGTAACGGGTAATGTCATTGATAATCTTCTTGTTAAATTCATCAGCAAGGCTTTTTTTATCATTGTTATACCAGAGTTCATCAAGTTCTGAAAAGCTTATAATAATTTGATCGTTAAAATAAATATCAACGGTTTGTTCGTTTTCCTGGACAATCAGAGAGTCTGATTTAAGAAAGAATTTTTTATACGTGCGCTCAAGTCGATCATTAATAATTTTTGCCCGTTCGAAAGGAGTAAGAGAACCGATCCGTGTATAAATGGTATATAACGTATCCTTAAAAGGTATTATGGGGTATCCAACAGCTTCGTTTTTTAATCGACTTACCTCGTTTTCTAGTCTTTTTTTTCTTAAAGAATCATTTGTTTGTAATTGAGAGAGTTGTTCCTCAATTTTTTTTCTTTTTATTGTTTCAGTAGAACGAAGTTCTTCTAGTTGTTTATTAAGATTGACAATATTTATTGAGTCTGCTCTTTTTAACGAATCTGCTTTTTTTAGAAGTTCAATTGTTTTTGTTCCGGTGGTATCCGAATATTCAGTTGTATCTGTAGTTAAATGTTGAGCAGGAGTAACATAGATACAAATAAAAGTAATAACTGTTATTAAAAATGTATGCTTTTTCATTTTTTATTTTCTGTGTAGCTAATTTCAGTAATTAATAAATTAAAAACCAATTTGTCGTTTATTTTCACGCGGAAAATCATTTTTTAATCTCCTTTTAATTTCTCGTTCATTTCGGTTTAATGTATTCATGTCATTTTTGATCCAAATTTTTAATTAGAAATGATAATTTTTTTTCTTGTTGTTTTCTTTTTTGTAGCTTTTATTCTAATAGGAGAGCGGATTTTAGAAAAATATACAAACAACAATATTAGCAGTAAACAAATGAAAGTAATGTCTTTTGTTGGCTTGCTCGCGCTTTTTGCCTTGGTCTATCCATCATTAAGTGAGAAAATAAAAGAATTTAAATCAAAAATTAATAGTTAATTTATTTATTAGTATCAAAAGATGAAAAAAGCAAATGGCCATTCTACAAGAGCCAAAAAGAATGGTAAACAAAACCACACCTCGTTCGGACCTGTAAATAATCTCGAAGATCATCTTCAACCTGATTGGTGGCGAAGAATTTTTAATTCGATGTATCTTAAGACTGATGCGGATGTAGTCGAAGATAAGACTATTACTTCATTTGAGTTGGATATGTTTTCTAATATTCTAGCGCTTAACGAAGAGATGTTTATTCTTGATTTAGCATGCGGCCAGGGAAGGCATTCCCTTGAACTTGCAAGAAGGGGGTTTAGAAACGTTTATGGTCTTGACCGTTCGCATTTTCTTATTAACAAGGCGAAACAAACTTCCTTCTCAGAGGGATTAAACGTTAATTTCAAAGAGGGGGATGCAAGAAAATTGAATTATCCAACAGACACATTTGATGTGGTTATGATTTTGGGTAATAGTTTTGGCTATTTTGAAAGTGTTGATGATGATGTGAAAATCCTTAAAGAAGTAATGCGGGTGTTAAAACCTAACGGTATGTTTCTTTTGGATGTTGCAGATGGTAACTTTTTAAAAGATAACTTCAGTCCAAGGAGTTGGGAATGGTTAGATAAACATCATTTTGTTTGCAGGGAACGATCATTGGCCAGCGATAATGAGCGGTTAATTTCAAGAGAGGTTGTTTCCAATACCAAAAAAGGAGTTATTGTAGACCAGTTTTATGCTGAACGCCTTTATAGCAGGGAAAATATTTCTAAAGTACTCATGGATGGTGGATTCGAAAATATTAGCCTTCATGACGAGTATAAAACAGATTCGTCCCGCAACCAGGATTTAGGGATGATGGAGCGAAGAATTATTTTAACAGCAAAAGCAAAAAAAGACTGGAGTCCTGTAAAACAGAAAAATACCAGGCCTAAGAATGTTGTTGTTGTACTCGGCGATCCTAAGAAAAACGATATAATTAAGCCTGATACGGTATTCGATGAAGATGATTTTAATACAATCGATCAACTAAAAATTGCTTTAGCAACATTAACCGATTATAAATTTACCTATGTAAATAATCATGATACGCTTATCCAGAGCCTCATGAAACAAAAAACGCAAATTGACTACGTTTTTAATTTATGTGATGAAGGATTTAATAATGAACCTCGGTTTGAATTACATGTTCCGGCATTACTAGAAATGCTTAATGTTCCCTATTCCGGTTCAAATCCACAATGTTTGTCTTATTGTTACGATAAGTCTTTAATCCGTGGTATTGCCAAGGAGATGGGAATTCCCGTAGCTGAGGCTTTTTATATTAAACCGGAAGATAATGTTTTTGAAATGAACATTGAATTTCCTGTGATTGCAAAGCCAAACTTTGGTGATTCAAGTTTTGGGATAACGCAAAAAAGTGTAGCCTATACAAGAGAGGATTTAGATAGTGCGATTATTAAAACAAGAAATAAATTTGGTTATGATAAGCCACTTTTAGTTGAAGAATTTTTACCAGGAAAGGATCTCACAATCGGAATAATTGGCAATCCTCCTGATTCATACCAGGTTTTACCAATTATTGAAGAAGATTATTCTCAATTACCCGAGGGATTACCTCATATTTGTGGTTATGAGGCAAAATGGTTGCAAGATTCTCCTTATTTTAAAAAATTGCGTTCAGTAGAAGCAAACCTTGACTATCGAACAGAAAAGATGATCGTTGAATTTAGCTTGAAACTGGCAGAGCGTTTAGAATGTAGAGATTATGTCCGGTTTGACTGGCGTCTTGATTCAGACGGGAACCCCAAATTGCTGGAAGCGAATCCAAACCCAGGATGGTGTTGGGATGGTCACCTTGCAAAAATGTCAAACATCAAAGGGATTAGTTATGCCGGAATGTTAAAAAATATTCTGGAATCTGTAGAACAAAGGATAAACCTGGTCCCTGTAAACAAAAAGATAGTGAAGGAAGAACTGTTAGAAATTAGTTAAATATTATGGGGGATGAGGTTCTCCTTCATACTTGTCCCCCCCCCTTATTTTTTTTATGCAATTAATCACTAAAATTAACTCTGTCAACTCTCTTTATTCAGCTATAAATGCAAGTACAGCCAGGTTTAAAAAGGAATCAGGCTTAACATGTAATTCTGGCTGTGGTGATTGTTGTTTGAAAACAGATATAAGCGCAACAGTACTTGAGTTTCTGCCAGCTGCTCATAACTTGTACCTAAAAGGAGAATATTCCAGGATACTGGATAGGATTGAGCAATGTAATGATTCCAGGTGTGTATTTTACACACCTTTTAATAAAAGAGGATTTTGTTTGGATTATAAAAACAGGGGAATGATATGCAGGCTGTTTGGTTTTTCCGTTAGGGCAAATAAGTATGGTTTACCCAACCTTGTTACCTGTAAACATATTAAGGAAAAAATCAATGCAGTACAGTTGGAGAAGACAATAAGCTTTGCCCCTTTGATATCACATTACTATTTAAAACTTTTTAGTATTGATCCAGAACTCTCAGTAAAATTTTTTCCTATTAATGAATCAATAAGAAGGGCATTGGAAATTGTTTTATTGCATTACCAGTATAGAAAAAGAAGAGCATAGTGAAGAATTAATCAATGCGTTGAATTACTTTTGTTTGTTCTCAACTATGAGAACATCAATAGAATGAGAATACTTGTTATTGAAGATGAACCTAAAGTAGTTGCTTTTCTGAAAAGTGGTCTTGAAGAACATGGATATGAAGTGTCTGTTGCATATGATGGTTTTATGGGAGAGAAACTTTCATTCAGGGAACATTTTGATGTTATATTACTGGATAATATAATCCCAAACATTAATGGTTTTGATTTGTGTAGAAAGATTAGGGAAAAAAATCAACAGGTAGCTATCTTAATGTTAACAGCATTAGGCACAACAGAAGATAAATTAGAGGGATTTGATGCTGGAGCAGACGATTATTTGGTAAAGCCGTTTGAATTTAAAGAGCTATTGGCGAGGATTAAGGCTTTAACAAAGCGTACCAGTGGAATTATGCAGAGTTCAAATAAGTTGAAAGTAGCCGACTTGGAACTTGATATCGATAAAAAGCAAGCGAAAAGGGGAGATAAAATAATTGAATTAACTGCTAAAGAGTTTGCTCTGCTAAAGTTCTTGATGTTAAATAAAGGTCGTGTGGTTACACGTATTGATATTTCAGAAAAAGTGTGGGATATCAATTTTGACACAGGTACTAATGTTGTGGATGTATATGTAAATATATTGCGTAAGAAAATTGACAAGGATTTTGATGTAAAGCTTATACATACCCGCATAGGAATGGGGTATATATTTGAAGAAAAATAATGGAAATTCAAAAAAAAATTACATATCAGTTTACGGTTATCGTAGCTGTTCTGATGTTAGTTTCTTTTATAGCAATTTATTTTTTGTTTTCATCTGAAAGGAAAGATAGTTTTTTTACCCGGCTAGCTGATAAAGCAAATCTTGTAACGAAACTCAAAACCGTTACTCCTGATGATATCAAAGAAAGTTATGAGAATTTTGCAATAAAATTACCTAGAGAAGTTTTTTTGGTTTACGACTCAAAAGGAGAGTTAATATTTACGAATACAATCAATCAGGCAATCAAACTTTCAGATTCAATGAAGCAGAAGTTTGATATCCGAAAAGAGTTTAAGTACAAAGAAAAAGACTATGAGATTTTTTGTAAAATAGGGAAGGATAATAGTATTGTTTTAATAGCTGCAAAAGATATTTATGGATTTAGGAAGTTAAAGAAATTACGAATTATTCTCATTCTTGTTTTTCTTACAAACCTGCTGATAATGTTATTTATTGGTAGATTTTTTGCCGCCAAGGCGTTAAAACCTATTTCAAATATTATCAATCAGGTAAATAGCATTAATATCGATAATATAAGTTCGCGTATCCATGCGGGAAGTGATAACGACGAGATTGCCCAGTTAGCTTTTACGTTTAATAAAATGCTTTCCAGGATAGAAGAATCTGTTATCATTCAAAAAGATTTTATTACAAATTCTTCTCATGAACTACGAAATCCTTTAGCTGCAATTACGGGTCAACTTGAAGTTACTTTATTAAAAGATAGAACAACTACTGAATATAAAGACACTCTTAATTCTGTGTTGGAAGATATTAAGAATTTAAATCAGTTGGCCAACCGATTATTGGTACTTTCTCGTGCAATAAATGATTTGACGCCAGATAATTTTATGCATGTCAGAGTTGATGATGTGCTTTGGGAAGCCCGCTCTGAAGTGCTTAAAAATCACAAGAATTACGAAGTCTTATTTCATTTCAATGAATCAATTAAAGATGAGCAACATTTTACCATTAATGGAAATGAAGCTTTATTAAAGATTGCTTTTGTAAATCTTATAGATAATGGTTGTAAGTATTCAGATAATCACCGGATTGATGTTGATTTGTCTGTAAAGGAGGAACAATTAATAATGTTATTTAAAGATAATGGAATAGGGATTCCCGGTGATGAAATAACCTATATTTTTGAACCTTTCTACCGTGCAAAAAATGTAAGAAAGAATAAGGGACATGGAATAGGGTTATCACTTGTCGATAAAATTATAAAGTTGCATAAAGCCGAAATAAAGGTAAACTCAACAATTAAACAAGGAACTGAGTTTGAAGTGTCATTTTTTCTGAATTGAAATTATTGATTTAAATGATTTTGATTGTTGAGTTTTGAAAATAGTGTTACACTTTCTTTAGCTTCTTTTACATCATGTACCCTTAAAATATCAGCTCCTTTTTGTAGGGCAACCATATTCAGTGCAATGGTTCCGGTTAATGCATTTTCTGGTGTTGTTTCAAGTAATTTATAGATCATAGATTTTCTTGATAAACCAATTAGCATAGGTAATTCAATTATTTTAAATTCTTCAAGACGCGAAAGTAATTCATAATTGTGCTCAAGAGTTTTTCCAAAACCAAAACCAGGATCAATAATAATGTCGTTAACACCCAATAATGTCAGTTTTTCAATTTTTTCAGAGAAGTAAAATAAAATATCTCTTACGATATCATTATATTTTGGTGATTGTTGCATGTTTTGTGGTGTTCCCTTCATATGCATTAAAATGTATGGAACATTAAGCGATGCAATGGTTTCAAACATTTGGTCATCCATATCGCCACCAGAAATATCATTGATTATATCTACTTCGTAATCATTAACCATTATTTTTGCAATTTCTGAACGAAACGTGTCGATTGATAAAATTGCATCAGGTATATTTTTTCTTATGATTCCGACAACCGAAATAAGTCGGTTTAACTCTTCCTGTTCAGTTATATGTTCAGCTCCCGGACGAGATGAATAAGCTCCAATATCTAATATTTCTGCTCCATCTGCCAACATTTGTTTTGCTTTTGCCAATAAATTTTCCGGATTATCGTATCTTCCACCGGCGTAAAATGAGTCAGGAGTGATGTTTAATATCCCCATTACCTTAGGTTTATTAAAATCTATAAGTGTTCCTCGGCAGTTTATCGTTTGTTTTTTTGAAAAAAAAGTATCTTTATTCCCCATTTTAAAATGTTATTTGCGATAAAAATACAGTAAAATTTAAAATTTACAGATGCAGTTTTTAGTTCTCGAAGGATTAGACGGTTCAGGAAAGTCTACACAAATTAAACTTTTAACGGATTATTTGAAAACAAAGGGTCAGGATGTGAAGTTTTTACATTTTCCCAGAACAGGTGCACCTTTTTATGGTGATATGGTTGCCCGTTTTCTTCGGGGTGAACTTGGGCAGATAGATCAGGTTAATCCATTTCTTGTGGCAATGATATATGCAGGAGACCGCTCTGATGCAAAAAATCAAATTAAAGAATGGATGGACGAAGGCCATCTTGTGGTTGTTGATCGTTATGTATATTCAAATATAGCTTTTCAGTGTGCAAAAGTTATAGAACGAAGTAAGCAGGTAGAGTTAAAAGACTGGATAAAAAGTTTTGAGTTTGAACATAACCAAATTCCGAAACCAGATGTATCCTTATTTTTAGATGTTCCCTTTTCTTTTACTGAAAATAAACTCAAGAATCAAAGGGATGGGGAAGATCGTGATTATCTTAATGGAAAATCAGATATTCATGAAGCAGATTTATCGTTTCAGCAAAAAGTTAGAGAAATCTACTTGTGGCAGGTAGAAGAGGATGAGGATTTTAAACTTGTATCTTGCAGTGATGAAAATCAAGCTATGTTAGCTCCTGAATTAATTTTTGAAAGAATAAAAACAACTTTAAACATTTAATTTGTATATGAAACAGATAATCTTGTTTATTAGCAGGGTATTCGTTGGAATAGTATTTCTTTTTTCTGGTTTTGTGAAAGCAGTAGACCCTCTGGGGTATACATATAAAATTACCGACTATTTCCTGGCCTTCCACCTCGATTTTATGTCACCTTTGGCTATGCCAATTGCTATATTTTTTAGCTCAGCAGAACTAATTATCGGTTTTTGTTTATTTACAGGAATTAGGATTCGTTTTGCGAGTTGGCTTGTTTTGATATTTATGGCATTTTTTACTCCGCTAACTTTGGTTTTAGCATTAACTGATCCGGTAAGTGATTGTGGTTGTTTCGGGGATGCAATTATTCTTACAAACTGGCAAACATTTTGGAAAAATATAATCCTGGATGTATTTGTAGTGCCGGTTTTCCTTTTCAGAAAAACGTTTAAAATAAATTACGACGGGATTGCAGAGTGGCTCTTAACTGGTAGTTTTGCCCTTATTACAATTTTGTTTTCAGTTTATTGTTACAAAGAACTACCAGTTCTTGATTTTCGTCCATATAGGGTTGGCGCAAATATTTCTGAGGGGATGAAAATACCCGATGGTACCATCCCCGATGAGTATAAAACGATATTGATTTATGAAAAAGATGGAGTGCAGGAAGAATTTACAGATGATAATTACCCTTGGCAAGATACAACATGGAAGTGGGTTGAGACCAAATCGGTATTGGTGAAAAAAGGGTATGAGCCTCCAATTCACGATTTTTCATTAACATCGCTTGATGATTATGATATTACTTCTGAATTTTTGGAGTTTGAAGGATATACCTTCTTAATGGTTGCCTATAATTTTGAAAAGACTAATAAACAGGCTTTTGAAGAAGCAAATAACTTAGCATTGATGGCTTTTGGCAGGGATATGAATTTTTATTGTGTAACATCATCTACCAATGAGGAAATTCAAACTATTCAGAATGAATTATCACCCGTTTTTGAGATTTTTACAGCGGATGAGATAACCTTAAAAACCATTGTCCGTGCTAATCCGGGACTTGTCCTGATCAAAGATGGTACAATAATAGGGAAGTGGCATTTTAATAATTTCCCAACTGTTGAAGAATTATCAAACAGAGATTTATTATCATATTCATTAGATATTCAACGCAAGAATAAGGAGAAAGCTATCATTTATAGTTTTATCTTTGTATTTCTTCTTTCAGTTGCTTTTTTTAGTAAGATTCTTAGAAAAGAAAAAAGAATGGGGAATTAATTTAGTTCGTTGTAATTTTTAAATTTGCAAGGCAAATAGGGATGAGTTCAATAATAAATTAATAATAATCAAATAAATAAGAGATGAGAAAAAAAGTTGTAGCTGGAAACTGGAAAATGAATACTACTGTACAAGAAGGTATTGAATTAGCAAAAGCCGTATGTGCTTTAGAAAAAGATCCTGAAGTAGTTGTTGTTTTAGGTGTTCCATTTACTCATATTACTGAAGTTGTAAAAGTAGTTACCGGAGATGTAAAAGTTAGTGCACAAAACTGTGCTGCTGAAAAAAGTGGAGCTTACACAGGAGAAGTATCTGCTGAAATGGTAAAATCTACAGGTGCTGAATATGTTATTTTAGGTCACAGCGAAAGACGTGAATATTACGGGGAAACAAGTGAGATTTTAAATAAAAAACTTGCTTTAACTTTAGAAAATGGACTTATTCCAATTTACTGCTGCGGTGAAGCTTTAGAAATCAGAGAAGCAGGTACTCAAAATGATTATGTAATTAATCAGTTAAAAGAAACTATCTTCCAACTTTCAGTTGAAGATTTCAAAAAATTAATTATTGCTTACGAACCAATCTGGGCAATCGGAACAGGTAAAACAGCTACTTCTGAACAGGCACAGGAAATGCATAAAGCTATCAGAGATGCAATTGCTGCTCAATTCGGACAAGAAGTTGCTGATGATACTTCAATCCTTTATGGTGGAAGCTGTAAGCCTTCAAATGCACAAGAAATTTTTGCTAAACCAGATGTTGATGGTGGATTAATTGGTGGTGCAGCACTTAAAGCAGAAGATTTTGGTGGCATTATCAATGCTTATTAATAAATAAGAAATTATATAATAAAAAAAGCGGATAAATAATCCGCTTTTTTTATTTAGTATACTAATTATATTTTTTACTGTTTAAGTTTTATATATCCAACTCTACCTGATTTCTTAACAAATCTTCAATAGTATCTGCTTTACGAATCAGATAGTCTTTTCCTTCATGAACTAATATTTCAGCTGGGCGTAAACGAGAATTATAATTAGAAGCCATAGAGAAACAATAAGCACCAGCATTATGAAATGCAAGGATATCACCTTCTGCTATCTCATTAATTTTTCGATTCCACCCAAAAGTATCTGTCTCGCAAATATATCCGACTACAGTATAAATTCTGGTTTTTGCTTCAGGTTTTGAGATATTTATTATATGATGGTAAGCATCATAAAACATAGGACGAATAAGGTGATTCAATCCGGAATCTACCCCGGCAAAAACAGTAGCCATTGTTTGCTTTACTACATTAACTTTTACAAGGAAAAAACCTGCTTCGCTAACAAGGAATTTTCCAGGCTCAAATACAAAGGTTATTTCTTTTCCGTATTCTTTATTAAAAGATTTGAAAAGTTTTGAAATTTCCTTTCCAAACAATTCTACATCAGTAGCGATATCATCTTGTTTGTAGGGTACTTTAAATCCGCTTCCAAAATCTACATATTCCAAATCTTTGAAGTTTTTAGCTGTGTCTAAAAGAATCTCAACAGCTTTAAGAAATACTTCTACATCAAGAATATCCGAACCGGTATGCATATGAACACCCTCAATTTTCATGTTATTGGTTTCAATAACTCTTAAAAGGTGAGGTAATTGATAGACAGAAATACCAAATTTTGAATCGATATGACCTGTGGATATTTTACTGTTTCCTCCAGCCATAACATGTGGATTAATCCTAACACAAACAGGAACTTTGTTTCCGTATTTATGACCGAATTGTTCTAATATAGAGATATTATCAATATTGATTCGAACTTTCTTTTTTACAGCTTCTTCAATCTCTTCTAAGGAAACACAGTTAGGTGTGTAGATAATATCCTGGGGTTTAAATCCGGCTTTTAGTCCTAATTCAACTTCTTGGATTGAAACAGCGTCTAAACCAGAACCCAGTTTGTTGAAAAACTTAAGTACATTGATGTTTGAAAGTGCTTTACATGCAAAATTAATCTTAACCTTGGCCTTATCAAATGCAGCGTTTAATCTTTCATACTGGGCTTTCATTTTAGCTGTGTCATAAACATAGATTGGTGTACCATATTTCTCGCATAGCGAAAGGGCATCGACCCCATTGATGGTATAACGGCCTTTGGTTAATTGCATTTTTATGAGTTTTTAAAAAAGCTCCCCAAAATTTGTTTCTGGAGAGCTTAGAGTTTATGTTTAAATTTTATTAGTACAATTATCTTTTTGGAGGTTTATATCCTCTTTGTTTTGCTGCTTCTTCTAAGCGTTGTTGAAATTTCGATTTTTTCTGAGGTTTTGCCTTTTTAGCTTCAAGTTTCTTTAAAATGGCATCTTCATCTATTATTGCCTTGAAAATAGCATTCTGTCCAAGGGTAATCATATTAGCAAGGAAATAGTAATATGTAAGACCTGCAGAATAATTGTTAAGTACAAACATGAACATAATAGGCATTATATACATCATTCCCTGCATCCCCGGCATTTGGGCAGAACTTGTTGTTGAACTGTTAAACTTCATGCTAAACATGGTAGAAACTGTCATCAACAAGGTAAATAAACTTATGTGGTTACCATAATAATCACTAATTAATGGTATGTGTTTATTCCATTCCAAAATTGCATCGTAGGTTGATAAATCATGGGCCCAAAGGAAGCTTTCTTGCCTAAGTTCAATAGAAGACGGGAAGAACCTGAACATCGCAAATAATATTGGCATTTGCAATAACATAGGTAAACACCCACCCATCGGGTTAATTCCTACTTTTTTGTATAAAGCCATGGTTGCTTGTTGGCGTTCCATTGCTTTTTCTTTTGGTATACGTTCGTTTATCTCATCTATCTGAGGCTTCAAAACTCGCATTTTAGCCTGGGACTGGTATGATTTAAAGGTAAGTGGGAAAAGGACCAGTTTAATAATGATTGTCAGGATTAAAATGATTAATCCATAATTTCCAATAAAATTATCAAGAAGGTTAAATATTGGAATGATTACAAATTGATTAATGATTCGTCCTAAATATCCACCTAAATTAACCAGCTCTTTTAAGTCAAGATCATCGTATTGTTTTAACGTATTAAAATGGTTAGGGCCAAAGTAGAATTTCATTGGAATCGTCGAAGAAGGGGTCCCGTTATAAGGAATACCTATATTCGCACTGAAGTTCTTTAAGAATTTATCTTCATCAGGAAGTTTAACTGATTGAACTTGCGCGTTCTGAAAACTTTCATCAGCAATCAAAACACTAGAGAAAAACTGACCTTTAAATGCAATCCATTTTAAACGTGTTGGAATGTCAGCAGATTGAACTTCTTTGTTTGAACGTCCATTAAATCTTTCTACTTCATCTTCATAATGTTTGTAAAGGATAGTTGTGTAAATATTCTCGTTTTGTTTTCCTTTTTCTTTTTGAGGAACATACATTTCCCAGTCAAGTTCCAGTTCCCTGATATTTTGATCAATAACGTTATCCAAACCAACTGCATTGATATCAAAATCTACCATATAAGAACCTGGCTCAACAGTATATTTGTATTCAAGGTATTTATCAGCATCAACATTTAAACGCAACGCAAAAGTTTCAGGGCTACTTGCTGCAGACAGATTTGTTTTACTTACAGTTGGAGTAAAATATAAGTCATTTGTGGAAATAGATCTCCTCTGTGCAAAGAAGTTTAATCCAAACTTAGTTGAATCGCCATTAAATAATATTAATGGGAGAGAATCATGCGTCTTATAATCTTTTAATTCTACACTATAAATTTTACCACCTTTATTTGAAATAGTAAGTTTTAATAAATCATTTTCCAGGGTATAAAATTTTTCTTCACCTAAAACGGTATTGTAAAAAGCACCATATTCCTCTTTTATCTCTGTTATTTTAGAAGAATCATTTTCATTTACAGGTTCAGTCTGTAGTGCTTGTAACTTTTCTTCTTCTTCAATTTTTTTTAATCTTTCGTATTCCTGTTGCTGAACTAATGCTAAAGAATCTCTTCTTCTTTTAGCCGTTTCTAGTTCTTCCTGACTGGGTTTATTTACAATCGAAAAGACAACAAGAATTGCTGTGATTAATAAAAAACCAAAAATTGTATTCTTATCCATAATAAATTATATACTTCAATCTAAAAAATTATTTAAGTTCAATAGCTGCTTTTACAAAGCTTACAAAAAGTGGGTGAGGATTTTGTACTGTGCTACTATATTCAGGATGAAATTGAACACCAATATACCAGGGGTGAGAAGGTATTTCAATAATTTCAACCAGGCAAGAGTCTGGATTTATTCCTGCAGCAACTAATCCTGCTTTTTCAAAATCTTCAATGAAATCATTGTTAAACTCATATCGATGCCTATGTCTTTCTTGTATGTTTACTTTCTTATATGCTTCGAAGACCTTTGTGTTTTCCTTAATTTTACAAGGATAAGCCCCGAGTCTCATGGTACCACCTTTTTCTGTAACACTTTTCTGATCTTCCATAAGATCAATTACAGGATAATTCGTTTTTCTTGATATTTCTGTAGAGTGCGCATCCTCTTGTTTTAAAACGTTCCTTGCGAATTCTATAACAGCACACTGCATGCCTAAACAAATTCCAAAATAGGGTATTTTATTTTCCCGGGCATATCTGGCGGCGATAATCTTTCCTTCAATTCCTCTTTCTCCAAAACCTGGGGCAACAAGAATACCTTTGTAATTCTTCAAAAGTTTCTCAACATTTTCTTCCAGAACATCTTCTGAATGTATAAAGTCGACATTTACTTTACAATCATTTACAGCCCCTGCATGAACAAATGCCTCAGTGATTGATTTATATGAGTCTGCCAACTCCACATATTTTCCAACTAAAGCTATATCAACCTTGTTTTTAGGTTGTTTAACTTTTTTTACAAAGTTTCTCCAGTGTTTTAGATCGGGAACAACAGAGTCATCCATATCTAATTTCTTCAATACTGTTTCATCCAATTTTTCTTCGTACATCTTCAATGGCACTTCATAGATTGTTGATACATCTATAGATTGGATAACAGAATCTAGGTTAACGTTACAAAAAAGAGCAACTTTTTTTCGAATATCTGTTGTTAATTCTTTTTCTGTCCTTAAAACAATAATATTAGGCTGGATACCATTTTCTAAAAGCATTTTTACAGAATGCTGGGTAGGTTTTGTCTTTAACTCACCAGAAGCATTTAAATAAGGAACAAGGGTAAGATGAATTACTAGTGTATTATGTTCTCCCAATTCCCATTTTAATTGTCTTACAGCTTCAACATAAGGTAAAGATTCAATATCACCAACTGTTCCGCCAATTTCGGTGATAACAACATCATATTTGTTTTTTGTTCCTAAAAGTTTTATCCTTCTTTTAATTTCATCTGTAATATGAGGAATGACCTGTACGGTTTTTCCCAGGTAATCTCCTTTACGTTCTTTGTTGATTACAGATTGATATATGCGTCCGGTGGTTACATTATTTGCCTGAGATGTTGGTATAGATAAAAATCTCTCATAATGGCCTAAATCAAGATCTGTTTCTGCTCCATCCTCTGTAACATAACATTCGCCGTGTTCATACGGGTTTAATGTACCCGGATCAACATTAATGTACGGATCTAATTTTTGTATTGTAACACTGTAACCCCTTGCCTGCAGCAATTTTGCCAATGAGGCAGAGATAATTCCTTTCCCTAATGAGGAAGCAACTCCTCCCGTAACAAATATGTATTTTGTAGACACCAATTTTTTTTAAATTTCACGCAAAAGTAAACAATAAATTTGTATTAGCCAGAAGATAGTTTTCAAGACGTAGCTGGTTGAAAAATATTTCTGTTATAATTCTTTTTTTTGGAATAAAAAAAAATAAAAAATAAGAGGCAATCCTAAAAATCTATGTTTTTATAAAAGTATACTCAACTTTATTATGACCTTGTTTGCTCATTCATAGTCACATTAAACGAAGTCGAAATATCTTTTATATTTGACTTTTAGGACTGCCTCTTTAACTTTATTTAGAACCCTGTCTCTGGTAAAGATAGTTTTATTTTTTAGGCATGTGAAACTGATAGTTCGGGACTTTACTTCTGTAAATGACCACTTTTAAAACAAGCGTAACCAAAAAATGGAGTTTTCTTACAGGGACTATTTATCTAATTATATCCAAGAAACAGATTAATTTAGATAGAGCTGCTATTCTTCTGTTAAATATATTGTTTTGTCTATTATCTCTCCGCTTTCTAAATAAATTTGTTGATATTCAACTTGATCATCGGAGTTAAGATATGCATCTCCATTTACATCATAATATTTTATATCACCAACTACTGGCGAGTCACCATCATAAGAATAACTATTATCTATACTACTGTAAATGTTACCGGATTTGAATAATCCAGTGCAACATTAGTAGGAGGATAAACTGTAGCCCCCTCTGATATTGAAATTGTGGCAATCATTGAAGAAACATCTGTTCCTTCTGGAACTCTTAGTATTCCGGTTTTTGTTTCAGTGTTTAGTTCTACTTCGCCAAAAGAGAATTCTATTTTTATTAATTCGGCTTCTGTGTTTTTTTCTGTACTTTCTTTTTCGCAAGAAAGAAATGATAGTACTGCAATAAAAATGAGATAAGGAAGCTTTGCTGAGTTTTTGAATTTTTTTTTCATGTTTTTAATTTTATGAGTAATAAAGTGAAATACTACGATAATGTGATGTTGATTGTTTCAGGGATGATGATATTGATTTAGAAGTGTTTTTGCAGATAAAACTTCACCTAAATTGGAGAAGGAAAATTATCTTTGTTCAGCCCGTCCTTTGTCCTCAGTTCATGCTCATAGGAGTGATTAACGGTTTTGTAAAACACTTGCGGATTTAAGGAAAATAAAACATATTGTTTATTTGGTGCTAAATGATGTGTTTGGTTTTTTTTTTTTTTTTTTTTTTCTTCTCTTTTGTCACTAAAAAATGAACGTTCGTCAATTGTTTTGAAGTAATTGTCATATGTAACGTACCCTATAAATGCAAACTACGTAATCTAACATTGAATATACACATCAAAAATCTAATCGCATGAGAAAATTAATGACCTTCTCTATTATACTGTTGTTTTTTCAGGCAGTATCCTTTTCACAAAATAATAATCATAGTGGATGGGACAACACACCATTAAAAGATTTCACCTTTTATAATTCGTATTTTTCGAAATATTCTCAATGGTCGCACAATTCATGGGACCATAACAAATATCCATGGAATCACAGCAACAAGGAATGGACAAATATATTCCTTCCCTGGGGAAATGTAGGGATTGGGACAATAATGCCAGAGTCAAAATTCCACGTTGTTGGTAGTTCGTTATTTGAAGGTAAGATTACAGCCGATACCTTGGAAGTAGGGACAGATCTTCAAATAGGCAATAACCTTATTATTTTAGGAAAGATTGGTATTGGGGTTGAAAATCCAACAGAAAAATTAGAGGTAGATGGAAATATAAAAGCAACCAGCCTTTTTATAGAAGACTCGTTATCTGCAAATACTTTAGCAATAACAACACTAACAACCCAGGATATTTTTGTAAGTGGTAATATAGGTATTGGAATAGAACAACCAGAGTCCCCGTTACACGTAAATGGAATAATTCGCAGTAAGGGTATTATTTGTGAAGGCGATATTTCAACAACAAATTTGACAGGAACAGAGGGTACCTTTAGTAACTTGGCTATTAGCAGTAAACTGGGTATAGGGGTAGATAGCCCATCAGAAGCATTGGAAGTAACAGGAAACGGTATTTTTAGCGGGCACATAGAAAGTAATTCTATTGAAACTGGGGATATTGTTTCTACAGGAAACCTAAGTCTTCAAAATAATATGTATATAAATGGAAATGCAAGTATAACAGGGAGTATCTCAGCAGAAAAACTTACTGTAAACACAATTGAAAGTTCTTCAGGTGTGCTAGCTATGAATGAAATTTCAACACAAAATATTAATGTTGAAGAAGGCCTTACAATAGGCACAGAAGATTTGCCTGAAGATTATATGCTTGCCGTTAATGGAAATGTAATTGCTGAAAAGATAAAGGTGCGATTGTTTGCAGACTGGCCGGATTATGTATTTGCAGACAACTATAAGCTAAAGAGTATTAGTAGTCTGGAAAAATTTATTCAAACGAACAATCATTTACCAGGAATGCCATCAGCAAAAGAAATGGAAAAAGAAGATGTTGACCTTGGAGAAATGCAGGTGAAACTTTTGGAAAAAGTAGAGGAACTTACTCTATATATAATAGAACTGAACAAAGAAAACGAAGCGCTCAAAGAAAGAATCACGCAGATTGAGGCAGCAGCTGAATAATACATTTATGTTCGTTGACCCCCTACATCCCTCTCAGAGGGGGACTTCAAGAGGGGCTAGGTATTTAACGATTAAATGTTTTGATTAAATCAAAAGAGAAAACAGATATAAAAGTATAACCAGAGATGTGGCCAAAAGTCCTCCTCTGAGGAGGATTTAGAAGGTCTTCTTTTAATGAACACAATAAAAATGAATAAAAGATATAAATCAAGGCGTCATAATTTGGGACAAAATATACGCACCTCAATAACTCCGGTTGTTGTTCCTGGGAGGTTTATACCAACTTTCATTTCAATATCAATTATTTATTTGATATCTGTTGCCTTTTCAATAGTAAACGCACAAACAGTTATCGAAGAAAATGAGGTAGAAGGCAAATGGACACTAAGCAAATCACCCTATGTGGTGCAACAGGATATTGAGATTCCTGCAGGTTCAGAGTTAGCGATAGAAGCAGGGACAGAAGTTTTGTTTACAGGAAAATATAAGCTTACAGTAAAAGGGAAACTTGTTGCAGAAGGAACAGAGGAACTACCTATAATCTTTTCAGTGCCGGATTCCATCACAGAAAAGAAAAATATGTGGATGGGAATAAAACTTACAACAAACACCTCAGACACATCAAAATTAGCATGGTGTAATATCATGAATGTTGATGCTACAGGCAGCAGTATTGAAAACTCACTTGGCGGGGCACTTGCTGTTATCGATTATCATTACCTCAAAATGGAATATGTGGATATTACAAAAAATACAGCTTTGTTAGGAGCTGGAGTGTATATCAAAAATTCAACAGCGAAATTGGAGTATTGTAAAATTAATAATAATACAGCTATATCAGAGGGCGGAGGTATTTATGTTTCAGGTTCTGAATTGATGTTGAAAAATAGTCTGATAACCAATAACACTGCATTTAACACCGGAGGAGGTATCAGTAGCTCAAAGATGGAAGGATATTGGTTTAATAATATTATCTCAGATAACAAAGCCAAATTTGGAGCAGGACTAGCTTTTAAAGAAGATAAATCAACCTTGATTAACAACACTATTAGTAATAACGAAGCGGAAATAAACGGAGGAGCCGTACACATGAAAAATAGTTCCACTAGGTTTATTAATTCTATTTTTTGGGGAAACTATGCTCCGGGAAAAGAAAACCAGGGATATTTATTTCAAAAATCAAATCCGACATTTTGGTACTGTAATATACAAGGTGGCAGTGAAGGATTTGAGGTTTTCTCCGGTTATGGTTCTTATATAGAAGAAACGCTTTACAGCCTTGATGAAGATCCCAGGTTCATTACCAATGACACGTTGTACTACGGTTTGGACGAAATGTCCCCTTGTGTGGATGCCGGCCTTTCCATGTTGGATGATATAGATCTGCCTGCATCTGATAACTCGGGGAGATACAGGATCAACAACGATGTTATCGATATGGGGGCAAATGAATATGGAGCCTCATTGTTGCCAGAGTTTATCAAAGAATTGGAGGAGGAAGAAAGTCTCCAGGAAGATGCAAACTTACAACTTGTAACATTTCCTAACCCGAGCGATGGCGAATTTAGGGTGGTGATAACCGAAGCTGAAGACAGTGAATATAGTCTCCGTGTAAACGCAGCAAATGGGTATGGAATGTTTAACAAAGATATTTATCGCAGTGGTTCTGTTACTGTTGTATCAGTAAACATGGACGCTTCGCCGGGTATTTATGTGCTTACGCTTACAAACTCAAAGGGGAGGATTGTGAAGGAGAGTAAGGTGATGGTGAAAGGAAAAGCATATACATCAAAATATAATTATTAAAAACTAATTTATTATTCCAAACAAGTGAAAAATATTAAATTGAAATATAATATGAAGAAAGTAATAAGTACTTTTTTTATTCTTTATGTAATTGTAACAAGTAGTTACACGCAAAATGAGAATGATATAGTTTTTGATTTAATTCCCCCCTCTCCGCAAGCTTGTGAGTTGGGAAGGTTTGGAACAGTTCCAGTTGGTTTATTTACAGGAACGGTCCAATATAGTATACCAGTTTTTGATCTTAAAGGGAAGAACCTAGAAATTCCAATAACACTTAATTATAGTTCAAATGGTTTGCAGGTAAATAAATCAGCCTCTATGGTTGGATTTGATTGGAGTTTATCAGCTGGAGGTATAATTAATAGGTTTAGTTATGGTAAAGTAGATAATCCAGGTACACGTATGACAGCGGATTGGGATGAACTTACCGATGATGAAAAACTTATTTTTTTAACAAATTTAAGGGGGCGAGATATTGATTTACAACCAGATATATTCGCTTATGATTTTTTAGGCAATACAGGTAAATTCTTTTTTGATAAAGAAGGGGTAGCCCAAATAGTTTCATATACATCTCCTCTTGAAATTAGTACAAATTCATCGGGTGAATATGGCTATTTTAAGATAACAGCTTCCGATGGGACAATTTATATTTTTGAAGACGTAGAAAGATCAGGGCCATTATCAGGAAGTCCATTTAATTCATCTTGGCATTTAAGCAAAATTTATCACCCTTTAGGCGATAGTGTTTCTTTCTATTATAGAGCGGAAAGTAAAACAATGAGAGTTGGGATAAATAGAACAATAATGCGAGTGACAAATGTTACAGGTGACGATCCTAGAAATACATGTAGTTGTAATGATGCTCCTGACGAGGGATTAGTAAAAACAAGCAACAGAGTTTCATATCTTGATTCCATTGTTTACCATGGAGTTGGGAAAGTAGTTTTTAATATAGCTAAAGATAGAACAGACGATATTACTGAATATAAGCTAGATTCTATAGAAATCTTTGATGTAAATAACAATCCAATTAAAACAGTAGAGCTGCTTTATCAATTTGTTAATTGTAAACATGATTACGATGGAGGATTGAGTGAAAATAATACAATTTATAATGATTATATTAGGATGTTTTTAAAAAAGGTAAAGATTTCAGATGTAGAAGAAGATGATGCTTTTTCTTACAATTTTGATTATAACAATATTACAGAATTACCACCCCGTTTCTCATATGCACAGGATCATAAAGGTTTTTTTAATGGTAAATTCAATACAGATTTTGTCTCAATAGATTATGTCTTAAATAATAAAGAGAACCTCTTCTCAGGTGATGTTCGCAATTGCAATCGCTCTTCTGATTATTTATTTTCACAAAAAGGGATGTTGCAGAAAATAACGTATCCTACAGGAGGATATTCTACTTTCGAATATGAAGCTTCTCATACTTATACTGTTGGTGAAGAAACTTTAGAAAGAGCTGGATGTAGAATAAGTAAAATTCAAACATATGATAATGAGACAAGTGTTCCGGAAATAAAGAAATATAATTATTTGGTTGTAAGAACTAGTCCGATTATAGAACCAACTTATTATAAGAATTTTACAAGAGATTTTGAGTATGCTTATGGAACTGGTTATTATATAGGTGTATGTAAATATGGTATACTAAGTTCAAACGCTTTAAATAGTTCGTATATAGAAGGTCAATACCATGTTTGTTATCCACAAGTGGAACTTCTTTATGGAGAGAATGGAGAAAATGGAAGGCAAATAAACACATTTAATTTTGAATGGAATAGTCCGTGCGAGAGAAAGCTTTATGGTGCAGGAGAAATTTACCCTACTCCTATTTCTAACGATGGATGGGCATCAGGTATCTTAGAACGTGAAACAACAAAAGATGGGGCATCATCAGATTTAAAAGGAATTACAAAAGAATACAATTTTGAAGAAACAAGAAATCAATCTGTAGTTAAGTGTTTAACTTATCAGTATAGAGACGGTCTTGGAATAACAAGTAATAGTGAGCTTTTAAGTCGATATACTGTTTCTACTTATTTTTTATATTCAAACTGGTATTATTTAAAATCGGAGACTGTTACTGATTATGAAGATAATGGTAATGTTATGATAAAAAAAGAATATGAGTATGAAAATCCAGACCATTGCCAACTAACAAAAGAAAAAACTATAAATAGCAAAGGTGATAGTTTAATTACATGGTATACATATCCCTCTGATATTTCTTTAGGTGACTATGAAGAGTTCGACTGCGGGGCACATTGCGACTCTTTATATGATTGGTTTTTTTATGTTTATTATAAAGCTTGTTTCAGTCTCTGTGGTCCCGATGATGAATGTTTTCAAGATTGCCTTTATACAAGAAGTGAAGATATAAACAAACAATGTGGAGGGTGTATTAGAGGAGAAGAATTCGATTTTGATATATGCAAGGCAAATTGTAATGAGATTAACAATACCAGTTTGAGTGAAGATGGCAAGGCTATAAACGCAATGTTGGAAAAAAACATGATAGGTATCCCCATTCAAACGTTACAAAAACGAAATGATAATATAATTGGGGGCAGTTTCACAACCTATAAAGAATTAGAATCAGGACTAGTAGTCCCTAATGTATCATACAACATAGAAACAACCGAGCCTTTAACTTCTGTTGAAGAACCCTATATAGATTCAGAAGGCACATTGGTAATGGATGAAACATTTAAAGATAAAGTCTATTACGACCGTTATGACGATTATGGAAACCTCATTCAAGCTCATAAAACAGGAGATATTTACATTTCATATCTCTGGGGTTACAATCATACCCTTCCTGTTGCTAAGATTGTAGGACTTACCTATGATGAAGTAAAAGATAAAGTATCCTTGAATAGTATTCAGAAAAAAACAGGAGAAGAATTATCAACCATGCTGGAAACACTTCGCGAATTGGATGCTATGGTAACAATATACACCTACGACCCGCTCATTGGAATGACCTCGATGACAGATGAAAACGGTTTTACTACCCATTACGAGTACGATGATTTTGGTCGGTTAAAATGCACTCGTGATGATGATAAAAACATCATCAATACCTATAAGTATCATTACGCAGGGGAAGAAGAATAAACGAACCAAAAAACTAAAATGATGAAGAAAATACAAGATATAGTTTCGGGTTTTAGGTTGCGAGTTGCTGGTTTCGGGTTTCGGGTTTCGAGTTTCGAGTTATTGAGAACTGTTTACCGTTCACTAAATACTGAATACCGCTCACCGAATACTGAATACCGAAAACTGAATACCAGTAACTTTATTCGTATTTCAATGCCAGGATTATTATTAGTAGTAACGGCAGTAACCGGTTATGGACAAACAGAAAAAGAATTAAAATCTGCATACAAGGGAGAGGCTACATCAACGTATTCCATCGTTTTGTTACCAGGCTTTGAGACAACCGGAAATTTTGATGCTTATATTGTTGATTATGAAGATCCGGATTACCAACCACCAAGTTTTACAGGAACCGATGGGAATAATATGAATTATATTTTTACCCAAACCTTTCGTGTCCCCGTAACTATTATCCCTGATTCACAAGCATTAGATACATTTAAAAGGAGTTATATCACAGAAGCAATACAATATATTGATGGTCTTGGCAGGCCCAGTCAAAACATCCAGGTACAAGGTTCACCTTCAGGAGCTGATGTAATTGTTCCAATTGATTATGATGATTTCGGGAGAGAGAAAATAAAATACATGGCTTATGTAGATTCATCAACCGGCATGTTCAGGAGTGATGCACTGACAGAACAAGCAGCGTTTTATTCTCAGGATTTTACAGGGCGAAAAGCAGATGCCAGGCCATTCGCAGAAATAGAATTTGAAAATTCACCGTTAAACCGGGTGCTTAGCGAACGGGGGGCAGGAGAGGGCTGGTCAGAAAGCGAAGTGGTAGGCTATTCTTATGAGACAAATTCAACAGGAGAAGTTATACAATGGAAAGTAGTAAATGACAAATGTGTTTATGATGGTCATTACGATGCGAATGAATTATACAAAAATACCATCACTGATGAGAATGGACATAAAACCATTGAATACAAGGATAAAGAAGGTTTGGTAATACTCAAACAGGGAGAACTGGAAACAAAAACATATTATGTTTACGATGATTTCAACCTCCTTCGTTTTGTTTTGCCACCTAAAGCAGTGAGTTCAATTGGCACTTCAAATCCAGACAAGGAAACATTAAATAACCTTTGTTATTCCTATCGTTATGATGCCCGAAAACGAATGGTAGAGAAAAAATTACCAGGTGCCGGGGCTGTTACCATGGAATACGACGAACGGGACAGGTTGATTTCTTCACAGGACTCTGTACAACGAGCTAAAGGTGAAAAATTGTTTACGACATACGATAAATTTAACCGGCCAATCCGTACAGGAATAGAATATTCAAATGGCAGCGCAGATACGTTGACTTACACATATTATGATACCTATGATTTTGAAGAAGGATATAGTTATATTGAAACAGATGGAATTACCGGGGCTCCTCTTGAAGAAGTAAAAGGGCAAGTTACTGGGATCAAAACAAAATTGTTAGGAACCGACAAATACCTTATATCTGTTAATTTTTATGCTAAATATTATCGCGTCATACAAAACCAGCAACAGAACCAGTTTGGGGAATTTGATATAACAACGAACCAATATGCTTTCTGGGGTGGTATTGAGAAATCCGTATACGAGCATAATTTGAACAGTCGTAATAATTTGACAATTAAACGTACCTATAAATATGACCATGCGGGGCGCTTGTTGAACATGAAAGAAGATGTAGACGAGCAGGGAGAAATAACAGTAGCCAGCATGGAATACAACGAACTGGGGGAACTCGTAAGTAAGGAATTGCACCCAACAGACAGCAAAGCGGCTCAGACAGTTGATTACGATTATAACATCCGTGGCTGGATGACTGGTATTAACACACCGGGACAAAAAGAAGAAAATGATTTATTTTCCATGCAACTTTATTATAACTCAGAAATGACAGACAGCCTTGAGAACCAAAAGCAATACAACGGCAACATAAGTGGAATGATGTGGAGCATGGGAGCGGATACTGGTTTTTACCCGTTGCATGCCTACACATTTGCTTACGACGACTTAAACCGTCTTACCAAA
This sequence comes from Bacteroidales bacterium, assembly GCA_963665085.2. Taxonomy (GTDB): domain Bacteria; phylum Bacteroidota; class Bacteroidia; order Bacteroidales; family JAAAOM01. The sequence continues at coordinate 17,925 of CAXXXS010000003.1, read as the reverse complement.
GCATCGTATTTTGCAGACGATAACCATGGAAGTTTCCCCGAAGAAGTACAGAACCGATTTAACGAAGAGATAACCGGGTACGACCTTAATGGAAACATAAAAGGACTGGTGAGGTACGGCGGATATAAGATTGGCGATGAAATAGCGTATGGCCCGGTAGACAGTCTTACTTATGATTATGTTGATAAAAACAACAGCAACCAACTAGCCAGCGTTACCGACAAGATTAACATAGAAGCCCATGGCTATATGGATAACAACGATGGTGATGACTTTATGTACGATGGTAACGGCAACATGGTAAAAGACAAAGACAAGGGTATTGACACTGTTTTCTACAACTATCTTAATCTACCGGGCAAAATAGTGTTTGAAAATAATGATTCCATTACTTATCTTTACGATGCCGCTGGCATAAAACATATGAAACGATACTACTCAAATACAGCAAAAGACAACTCAGAATTTTATGTTGGTAGTGCTATTTACCAGACAGATACCTCTGTTGGTTCCCCTACGTTAAGCCAGTTAAAATACATGATGACCGACGAGGGGCGTTTATCCCAACAATCAGACGGATATTTTGCCCATGAGTATATGATAAAAGACCACTTGGGTAACACAAGGGTGTTGTTTGGTGATTACAACAGTAACGACAGTATAGAGCAGGAAGAAATTCTACAGCAGGCACATTATTATCCTTTTGGCTTGTCTTTTACAGGATTTGATTTAGATACAGACACCAACAAATTTCTTTATAATGGCAAGGAGTTACAGACAGATGGTGGTTTGGGGTGGTACGATTACGGGGCTAGGATGTATGACCCCGCTATTGCAAGGTGGATGGTAATTGACCCGGCTATTGAAAATAATCACCATGATTACACACCTTATGCTTATGTTTATAATAATCCCATAAAATATATTGACCCTTTTGGTTTGGACTCAGCACAAAGGGCTCAGGCAGTGCAAATGGCTGAAGAATATGTTGAAAAGAATCCAGGTAATTCTTGGGCAGAAGGCAGGGGTGCTCCTGGCGAAAATACTGATTGTTCTGGAATGGTTTCAAGTTGTATGATTAAAGCAGAAGAGCCAGACCCTTATCCAGGTAAGACAGGAAATGGAGTTAGTCGAATAGTGGAATCCTCTGATAAAGTTGAAAATAAAGATGATGCCGAAGTTGGTAACGCAATTACTTTGGATAATAGTACATCTGGGAAAGATAAACCTTTAGGACATATTGGTATTATTGCGGAAGTAAAAAGAAATGACAAAGGAGAAACAACAGGTTATAAGGTTATTGACTCTGGAGGTCGGCCTTCAACTGGGAAATCTGGCCCTCGATACACAAATATCACCCTTGGAGGAAAGGGTTATTGGGATAGTAGAGTAACAGGAGTGTATAAATGGGATAAAAAACCTGATGTATATAATGGAGGAACATTAAAGCCGGTTACTGTATATGGGCAAGGTAATACTTATCTTAAGCCAATCGGTGCTAATGTGACTATAAAATAAAGACTTATGAGAAACATTATTAGTTTATTTATTGCATTTATTCTTGTTTCATGTCATAATGCTTCTGTAAAAAACGAGGTTAAAGAAGGTGGGAAACAGATTTGTAAAATATTAAATTTACCTGATTCTACGTTGAATAGCTATGGTTCTGTTGATGAAATCAGAAAAACAAATGTTAAAGGGAAACTGAAATTAACAGATATTCAGAAGAAAATACTTTTTGATTTGAATTCAGATGATATAAATGGTGATGCATACCTGTATAGTATAAAAGAAGTTCATAAAGATGTCTTTTTGCTTTTTGTACTTGTGGAGAATATCTCTGATGATAAGTTTTATGCGATAACGGTGGATTGTTCGACGAAGAAGTTGGATTATATTTATTTGACAGAGTGTGATTACTTTGATGTAATAGACCAAAACGAAAATAGTGAAACTGGATTGTTTATTATAAAGTATTTTCATTTGTTGAATGACACAACTATCTCTACTCGAAGTATATTTAAGGAAGAAACAAAGGAAATAGATGAAGGCATAGTTTTAACATCTCAAAAAGATTCCATAACCCATGACTATCTTATACGTAGTAGCGGAAAATTTGAGTTGATTCATAGCGATTCAGTACGGACAAATCCCACTAAAATAAAATAGATTTAAATTTAGATAATAAAGAACCCGGCATTAACCGGGTTTTTTTATATCATTAAGCTTTGTAATTTGCTTTTAGCAAAGAAAGCATCAAGCATAGCGTACACATGGCTTTTATCTTCAGGCGTAAGCTTTTCAATGTTCTGCATCCTTTTTAAAGTCTCATCATCTATATTTTGGTATTCAGCATCTTTTACCAAATAATCAATCGTAACATTTAAAGCCTCTGCAATTTTAGCAGCCGTATCAATAGAGGGTTTTATTTCATTCCTTTCATACTTTCCGATAATATCACCAGAAGTGCCAACAGTTTTACCCAAATCATTTTGAGTAAGTTTTTTCTGTTTCCGTGCGTATGTTATTCTTTCTCCAAACGTCATTATAAGTCAGTTTTATGAGCTAAAAATTAAACTTTTAGCAAAAATAAGTGAATAAAATATCATAAACAATTTATTTAATACTTGTTTGAATCAGAATGATTAGTTAGTTTTGTGAATGATTTATCGGAAAATGAATTTTCAAAAAAACTTACTAAAATGGAAATCCAAGAAATAAAGCAGCGTTTAAGTATCCAAACAGTACTAAAACATTACGGCTTACAAGCCAACCGAAACAATATGCTTAGCTGTCCATTCCATGCCGATGATAAGCCAAGCATGAAGATTTACCCAAACACAAATACATTTAACTGTTTTGGTTGTGGCAAGAATGGCGACCAGATAGAATTTTGCACATTGAAAGAAGGAAGCAAGCACAAAGGATTATTAAAAGCAACGGAACTAACAGGAGATATTAAACCAATCAACGGAAAGCCGAAACCACAAAAGAGCCAACCCAAGGAGAACCACACCGAAATATTAACCAAAATATTTAGCTACTTCCAAAACGGATTAAACAGCAGCGTAGCCAAGAAGCCCAAGGAATATTTACAAAGTAGAAACCTAAGCCACGAATTATTAGAACTTGGTTACAATAGCGGACAGTTCCACCACCGTGGCAAACTGGAAGCCAAAGAACAAGAAGCCTGTATCAATGCAGGGCTTTTAATCCCTTATAATGGAAGTGTTCCCAATGCCAACGGCACAACCTACACCGCTTTTGCAAAAGACTGTGTAATCTTCTCATTAAAGAACAAACAAAACCAAATTACCAGTTTATACGGTCGCTCGATAATCGACAACAAAAACGCCAAACATTATTACACGGTAAACAGAACCGGACTTTATCCAGGCTATCCAAAACAAGCAACCACCAGGTTAATATTAACCGAAGCAATCATAGACACAGCAACACTTTTACAAATACAGGAGATTACAAACCAATACGAACTATTAAGCTGCTACGGAACAAACGGACTTACAGAAGAACACAAACAAGCAATAAAGGAGCTGCAGTACCTACAAGAAATAATCTTCTTTTTTGATGGAGACAAAGCCGGAAATGAAGCAATAGAAAAGTATCAGAAAGAATTAAGCGAGCTGTTGCCAGGAATAAAACTAAGTAAAGTCGAAACACCCGAAGGCGAAGACGTGAACAGCTTGACAGTAGCTTACGACAATGAAATATTTACCCACTTACTGGAAAACAGAAAAGACCTTTTTCTTTTAACTGAAAAAGAAGAAGAACGGAAACCCGAACCACCAAGAATAACTGCGAAGTTAAACACAAGAAACCCTGACTTTATCACTTATACCACCGAAGAACTACAGATTATTATACTTGGCGGCATCAACTTACAGCAAATCGACAGGCTGCGCATTACCTTAAAAATCAGCAGAACCGATACAAACGACCCATTGCACAGCATCCGCCACACTTTAGACCTGTACCACTCCGATTACTTAGAAAAGTTCATAAACAAAGCATGCGAGCAACTGGAAACCGGAACAACAGTTTTAAAGCGAGCCATTGCAGAGCTGACCGACCAAATAGAACAATACCGATTAAGTAAAATTGAAAGCCAAAAAGAGCAGAAACCGCAATCAAGGCAACTTACAGAACATAGGCAAAGTAAAGCAATCAATTATCTGAAAGCCCCAAAGCTGATGGAACGTACAAACCAAGACATCGGCAGAACCGGAATGATAGGAGAAGAAAACAACCGATTATTAATGTACCTGATATTTACATCGAGATTAAGAGAACAGCCATTGCACATAATCAGTTTAGGAGCTTCCGGAACTGGCAAAACCTACCTGCAGGAAAAAGTAAGTGAGTTGATACCAGAACAAGAGAAACTGGAAATTACCATATTATCAGAAAATGCCTTTTACTATTTTGATAGAAAAGAGTTAAAACATAAGCTGGTATTAATCGAAGACATGGACGGGGCGCAAGATGTTTTATATCCCTTGCGTGAATTACAGAGCAAAAAGAAAATATCAAAAACCATCCCCATAAAAGACAGCAAAGGAAACCTAAAAACTATTACACTTCATGTTGAAGGCCCGATTTGCTTGGCCGGAACAACCACACGGGAACAGCTTTATGAGGATAACTCAAACCGTAGTTTATTGATTTATTTGGATGGCAGCAACCAACATAAAGAACACATTATGGAATATCAACGAAGATTGTCGGCAGGGAAAGTAAACAGCAAAGAAGAAAACGAACTGAAAGAGTTTTTTAAGGATATGCAAACAGTACTAAAACCAATCAAAGTAAGAAACCCTTATGCAGAGCTGTTAAAGCTTCCTGAATACATTTTTAAACCACTAAGAACTAATAGCCATTATCTGGCAACCATTGAAACAATTACTTTCTATCATCAATACCAACGAGAAATAAAAACAGATAAGTTAACAGGCGAACGCTACATTGAAACCACTTTGGAAGATATAGAATGGGCAAACATACTTTTAAAAGATGTGTTGTTGGCGAAATCCGATGAACTGCCCCGGGCGGTTCGTGAGTTCTTCGAGAGCCTGAAACGTTGGATAAAGAAGGAGAAGAAAGAAAACTTTTTTGCAAAGGAAGTCCGGGAACGGCTGAGAATGTACCCCATGAAAGTGAACCGCTACATGTATGAACTCGAAAGCCGGGGATTTATCAGAAAGACAGGAGGAAACCGCAAAACAGGCTTTGAATATGAAATTTACCGGTGGGACGATTATGAGAAACTGCAAGCCGGAACCGATGTAATGAACGAAGTTTTAGAGCAGATACGAAGTAAAACAAGAAGTGTAACATTAGTATAACAGAAGAATAACATTGTTTTTATCCTTGTAACTCGTTGGAAATAAAAGCGCAAACAAGAATAACTGTTATACTTAAGAAAATGCAATATGTACCCTTAAAAACCATCGTAAGCGATGAACCCAAAATACACCCAATTACAAGACGGTTTTAGAAAGTGGCTCAACACCATAGGATATGCAGAAAGCACGGTTTATGCATCGACCAATTATGTAAGGGATTTTTTCTTTTATCTGAAAACAAATGAAGTCGGCAGCCTTGAAATGGTGCAACCTGAAATAATAAGCAACTACCATAAATACCTACAAACCCGAAAGAACAAAACCAAATCCGGCAGTTTATCAAACAACTACATTATAAGCAATATCAACGCCTTAAAGCGGTTCAGTAAATACTTACAGGAAACAGGTAAAGCCGATATTGAAATAAAACTGGAACTGCAAGCAGAAAAAGCCAATACAAAAACCATCCTCACACAATCCGAAATTAAAGCCTTTTACAAAGTTTGCGACAACAGTATTTTAGGAATCCGGGACAGGGCTATTTTAAGTATTTATTATGGCTGTGGATTAAGGAGAAGTGAAGGTGTAAGTTTAAATGTCAGTGATATTTTATTAAAAGAAAAACGGGTTTATGTACGAAAAGGAAAGAATTACAAAGAACGCTATGTTCCCATGACCGAAGCCATACGAGAAGATTTAGAGAATTATATCTATGTAGCCAGGCAACAGATATTAAGCTTTAAGAATATAAAACCAGAAGCTTTGTTTTTAAGCATGCAAGTAAACCGACTTTGCGGAAATGCAATAATAGAAAGGGTTCACAAATTAGCAGAAGCAAGCAAACTGCAAAAGGAAACCTGTACTGAGCATGGTCGAAGTATAGGAATCCATACTTTGCGCCACTCCATCGCCACACATCTTTTACAATCGGGAATGACTTTAGAAGAAGTCAGCCAATTTTTAGGACATGCCAGTTTAGAAAGTACGCAAATCTATACCCATTTAGCCAATGAGTAAGAAACCCGAATACAGCTTTAATAAAGAGATAGAAAGCAAACTAAAAGGCTTTAAAACTTATCTGCAGGAACTTGGAAACGGAGAAAATACAATCCGACAAAAAATGAATTATGCAGGATATTTTTTAAAGTGGTTAGAGAATGAACTTCTACAGCCAAAAGATACACGGTACAACGATTTATTAAACTTTATTGATTACTGTAAACTCGAAGGAAAGAGCAAAAAACACATTAACAGCAAACTAAGAAGTATCAGAAACTTTTATGAATACTTAAAACAAACAAATCCTAATATTATTAATCCTGCTATCAATCTGCATTTAAAAGGAATCAAACAAAAACTACCTTCTAATATTATCAACATTAAGGAACTAGAAATACTTTACAAATCCTTTGGAACAACTACCAACAGAGAGAAAAGGAACAAAATTATTTTAGGAATATTAATTTATCAAGGTGTAACCACCGAAGAGCTGCAGCAACTTGAACCAAACCATTTAAAACTCAAAGAAGGTAAAATATATGTTCCTGGTAACAGAAGAAGAAACAGCAGAACATTAGAACTAAAACCCTTTCAAATACTGGAACTACACGAGTATTTAACCGAAATAAGACCAAGAATATTAAAAGAAATTACTAAACCAAAACCAGCCCGAAAGCCTGATAAAATCAACAAGTCAATAATACAAAACCAACTCTTTATAAGCATAAACGGAAGCGAGAACATTAAAAACAGCTTGTTGCACATGTTTAAAGCCATCCAAAAGTTAAATCCTGAAATCCTTCATCCAAAACAAATCCGGGCAAGTGTGATAACTTACTGGCTGAAAAACCACAACCTTAGACAAGTACAATACTTTGCAGGTCATAAATATGTAAGTTCAACCGAAAGATACCAGTTGAATAATTTAGATAATCTACAAAGTAAACTGGAAAAGTTCCATCCCCTGAACAAACAATAAACCCCACGCAGCCAAAACGCCGACCCTCAAAAAGTCCAACGCTGTTTTGTCTGCTCCCCACAAAGAAGGAAAAGCGGTGTTCGTCATCAGTCGTCAGCAAAAAATCATGCCAAGCCTTTGCAACACTTTTTTATTTAGTTGAAATGATTTTTAAGGTATAAAAAAGAGTTGCAAATCCCTGCGGGTTCCGCTTCGCTCCAGCTTGTCATGCTTTTTGCGTTCCTCCTTCTTCCTCACGGCAGCTCCTTTGTATTTTTAGCACTTTTGTTCCGTTCCTCCACAAAAAAGCTAAAAATCCAACCGCTGCCAATATTAGGCTCGCCTGCTGGTCGCTGCGGTCTGCGGTTTTGTCACAGTTTTTGAGCTGACACACGACCCGACCCAAAAGTCAAAAACTCCGCCAAAACCTTGCTGTAAACAGTAGCTGCAAAACGCCTTCGTTCCTCAGTCTACCTTTTGCACCAACCTTGCTCCACTCGCAGGCGGCTCGCATGCACAGTGTCCGCAAACCGTTCGTGCCTCACTTTTTGCAGCCACTTTCCCGACGCTAGCTCAAGGCTGTTTTTCCTTCTTTCTCCTGACACACAGTTGCATATTATTAGCAGTTGATTAAAAAAGAAAACAAAAATCCTGCACCCTTCCGCCCTCAATGAGCAGCAGTACATTTAATCAACTTTTGTAGTTCGGTTGGATGCTCATTTTTATAATTAAATCCGCACAAAAACCCACCCACGACCAAAGCTTTAATCATAAAAATCGAGCCGTACTTTTTTCTTTTAATTGAAAATAAACTGAATGTATGTTGATGATGATGTGCTGTTAAACTGGAAATAACTTTTACCATTAAAAAATAAATCAACTAAAAGTTATTCTATTTTAACAGCATCTGCGGTGCGCTGGCTGTGGGGATATTTTACATAACGTTATTATAAGACACATCAAAATACAATCATTTATACCGCTGAAAATGTGTGTTTTATAATGCCACGTTATGTAAATATAGCTTAGGGTTGTTTTTACTGGCGTGTCTTTTTGTTATCGAGGGTTGGGGCAGCTCTTTGATTTTGGCTTTTTACCATTAAAAATCAATCGACTTAAAAAACAAAAGCAATGTGCTGCAAGTGTGCCAGGCACAAAAAGCATGACGGTAAAAACAACAGAAGGGTCGAGCGTGGGGAGTTGGTAAAAGGGCGATGCTTGCAGGGATGGTGGAATTTTACCAATGTGGGGTACTTCCTGCAAACATGAATCTTCAAATAAAAAGTTCAATTAAAAGAAAAAAGATGCTATTTTTGAGAGCAATAGAAGTTCTTTGAACAGGTTGCCCGGAGGTGGTAAGAAGTCCTGAAAATGCTAAAAAAGTTGCGTAAGTTGGTATGATTACGGGGCTAGGATGTATGACCCCGCTATTGCAAGGTGGATGGTAATTGACCCGGCTATTGAAAATAATCACCATGATTACACACCTTATGCTTATGTTTATAATAATCCCATAAAATATATTGACCCTTTTGGTTTGGACTCAGCACAAAGGGCTCAGGCAGTGCAAATGGCTGAAGAATATGTTGAAAAGAATCCAGGTAATTCTTGGGCAGAAGGCAGGGGTGCTCCTGGCGAAAATACTGATTGTTCTGGAATGGTTTCAAGTTGTATGATTAAAGCAGAAGAGCCAGACCCTTATCCAGGTAAGACAGGAAATGGAGTTAGTCGAATAGTGGAATCCTCTGATAAAGTTGAAAATAAAGATGATGCCGAAGTTGGTAACGCAATTACTTTGGATAATAGTACATCTGGGAAAGATAAACCTTTAGGACATATTGGTATTATTGCGGAAGTAAAAAGAAATGACAAAGGAGAAACAACAGGTTATAAGGTTATTGACTCTGGAGGTCGGCCTTCAACTGGGAAATCTGGCCCTCGATACACAAATATCACCCTTGGAGGAAAGGGTTATTGGGATAGTAGAGTAACAGGAGTGTATAAATGGGATAAAAAACCTGATGTATATAATGGAGGAACATTAAAGCCGGTTACTGTATATGGGCAAGGTAATACTTATCTTAAGCCAATCGGTGCTAATGTGACTATAAAATAAAGACTTATGAGAAACATTATTAGTTTATTTATTGCATTTATTCTTGTTTCATGTCATAATGCTTCTGTAAAAAACGAGGTTAAAGAAGGTGGGAAACAGATTTGTAAAATATTAAATTTACCTGATTCTACGTTGAATAGCTATGGTTCTGTTGATGAAATCAGAAAAACAAATGTTAAAGGGAAACTGAAATTAACAGATATTCAGAAGAAAATACTTTTTGATTTGAATTCAGATGATATAAATGGTGATGCATACCTGTATAGTATAAAAGAAGTTCATAAAGATGTCTTTTTGCTTTTTGTACTTGTGGAGAATATCTCTGATGATAAGTTTTATGCGATAACGGTGGATTGTTCGACGAAGAAGTTGGATTATATTTATTTGACAGAGTGTGATTACTTTGATGTAATAGACCAAAACGAAAATAGTGAAACTGGATTGTTTATTATAAAGTATTTTCATTTGTTGAATGACACAACTATCTCTACTCGAAGTATATTTAAGGAAGAAACAAAGGAAATAGATGAAGGCATAGTTTTAACATCTCAAAAAGATTCCATAACCCATGACTATCTTATACGTAGTAGCGGAAAATTTGAGTTGATTCATAGCGATTCAGTACGGACAAATCCCACTAAAATAAAATAGATTTAAATTTAGATAATAAAGAACCCGGCATTAACCGGGTTTTTTTATATCATTAAGCTTTGTAATTTGCTTTTAGCAAAGAAAGCATCAAGCATAGCGTACACATGGCTTTTATCTTCAGGCGTAAGCTTTTCAATGTTCTGCATCCTTTTTAAAGTCTCATCATCTATATTTTGGTATTCAGCATCTTTTACCAAATAATCAATCGTAACATTTAAAGCCTCTGCAATTTTAGCAGCCGTATCAATAGAGGGTTTTATTTCATTCCTTTCATACTTTCCGATAATATCACCAGAAGTGCCAACAGTTTTACCCAAATCATTTTGAGTAAGTTTTTTCTGTTTCCGTGCGTATGTTATTCTTTCTCCAAACGTCATTATAAGTCAGTTTTATGAGCTAAAAATTAAACTTTTAGCAAAAATAAGTGAATAAAATATCATAAACAATTTATTTAATACTTGTTTGAATCAGAATGATTAGTTAGTTTTGTGAATGATTTATCGGAAAATGAATTTTCAAAAAAACTTACTAAAATGGAAATCCAAGAAATAAAGCAGCGTTTAAGTATCCAAACAGTACTAAAACATTACGGCTTACAAGCCAACCGAAACAATATGCTTAGCTGTCCATTCCATGCCGATGATAAGCCAAGCATGAAGATTTACCCAAACACAAATACATTTAACTGTTTTGGTTGTGGCAAGAATGGCGACCAGATAGAATTTTGCACATTGAAAGAAGGAAGCAAGCACAAAGGATTATTAAAAGCAACGGAACTAACAGGAGATATTAAACCAATCAACGGAAAGCCGAAACCACAAAAGAGCCAACCCAAGGAGAACCACACCGAAATATTAACCAAAATATTTAGCTACTTCCAAAACGGATTAAACAGCAGCGTAGCCAAGAAGCCCAAGGAATATTTACAAAGTAGAAACCTAAGCCACGAATTATTAGAACTTGGTTACAATAGCGGACAGTTCCACCACCGTGGCAAACTGGAAGCCAAAGAACAAGAAGCCTGTATCAATGCAGGGCTTTTAATCCCTTATAATGGAAGTGTTCCCAATGCCAACGGCACAACCTACACCGCTTTTGCAAAAGACTGTGTAATCTTCTCATTAAAGAACAAACAAAACCAAATTACCAGTTTATACGGTCGCTCGATAATCGACAACAAAAACGCCAAACATTATTACACGGTAAACAGAACCGGACTTTATCCAGGCTATCCAAAACAAGCAACCACCAGGTTAATATTAACCGAAGCAATCATAGACACAGCAACACTTTTACAAATACAGGAGATTACAAACCAATACGAACTATTAAGCTGCTACGGAACAAACGGACTTACAGAAGAACACAAACAAGCAATAAAGGAGCTGCAGTACCTACAAGAAATAATCTTCTTTTTTGATGGAGACAAAGCCGGAAATGAAGCAATAGAAAAGTATCAGAAAGAATTAAGCGAGCTGTTGCCAGGAATAAAACTAAGTAAAGTCGAAACACCCGAAGGCGAAGACGTGAACAGCTTGACAGTAGCTTACGACAATGAAATATTTACCCACTTACTGGAAAACAGAAAAGACCTTTTTCTTTTAACTGAAAAAGAAGAAGAACGGAAACCCGAACCACCAAGAATAACTGCGAAGTTAAACACAAGAAACCCTGACTTTATCACTTATACCACCGAAGAACTACAGATTATTATACTTGGCGGCATCAACTTACAGCAAATCGACAGGCTGCGCATTACCTTAAAAATCAGCAGAACCGATACAAACGACCCATTGCACAGCATCCGCCACACTTTAGACCTGTACCACTCCGATTACTTAGAAAAGTTCATAAACAAAGCATGCGAGCAACTGGAAACCGGAACAACAGTTTTAAAGCGAGCCATTGCAGAGCTGACCGACCAAATAGAACAATACCGATTAAGTAAAATTGAAAGCCAAAAAGAGCAGAAACCGCAATCAAGGCAACTTACAGAACATAGGCAAAGTAAAGCAATCAATTATCTGAAAGCCCCAAAGCTGATGGAACGTACAAACCAAGACATCGGCAGAACCGGAATGATAGGAGAAGAAAACAACCGATTATTAATGTACCTGATATTTACATCGAGATTAAGAGAACAGCCATTGCACATAATCAGTTTAGGAGCTTCCGGAACTGGCAAAACCTACCTGCAGGAAAAAGTAAGTGAGTTGATACCAGAACAAGAGAAACTGGAAATTACCATATTATCAGAAAATGCCTTTTACTATTTTGATAGAAAAGAGTTAAAACATAAGCTGGTATTAATCGAAGACATGGACGGGGCGCAAGATGTTTTATATCCCTTGCGTGAATTACAGAGCAAAAAGAAAATATCAAAAACCATCCCCATAAAAGACAGCAAAGGAAACCTAAAAACTATTACACTTCATGTTGAAGGCCCGATTTGCTTGGCCGGAACAACCACACGGGAACAGCTTTATGAGGATAACTCAAACCGTAGTTTATTGATTTATTTGGATGGCAGCAACCAACATAAAGAACACATTATGGAATATCAACGAAGATTGTCGGCAGGGAAAGTAAACAGCAAAGAAGAAAACGAACTGAAAGAGTTTTTTAAGGATATGCAAACAGTACTAAAACCAATCAAAGTAAGAAACCCTTATGCAGAGCTGTTAAAGCTTCCTGAATACATTTTTAAACCACTAAGAACTAATAGCCATTATCTGGCAACCATTGAAACAATTACTTTCTATCATCAATACCAACGAGAAATAAAAACAGATAAGTTAACAGGCGAACGCTACATTGAAACCACTTTGGAAGATATAGAATGGGCAAACATACTTTTAAAAGATGTGTTGTTGGCGAAATCCGATGAACTGCCCCGGGCGGTTCGTGAGTTCTTCGAGAGCCTGAAACGTTGGATAAAGAAGGAGAAGAAAGAAAACTTTTTTGCAAAGGAAGTCCGGGAACGGCTGAGAATGTACCCCATGAAAGTGAACCGCTACATGTATGAACTCGAAAGCCGGGGATTTATCAGAAAGACAGGAGGAAACCGCAAAACAGGCTTTGAATATGAAATTTACCGGTGGGACGATTATGAGAAACTGCAAGCCGGAACCGATGTAATGAACGAAGTTTTAGAGCAGATACGAAGTAAAACAAGAAGTGTAACATTAGTATAACAGAAGAATAACATTGTTTTTATCCTTGTAACTCGTTGGAAATAAAAGCGCAAACAAGAATAACTGTTATACTTAAGAAAATGCAATATGTACCCTTAAAAACCATCGTAAGCGATGAACCCAAAATACACCCAATTACAAGACGGTTTTAGAAAGTGGCTCAACACCATAGGATATGCAGAAAGCACGGTTTATGCATCGACCAATTATGTAAGGGATTTTTTCTTTTATCTGAAAACAAATGAAGTCGGCAGCCTTGAAATGGTGCAACCTGAAATAATAAGCAACTACCATAAATACCTACAAACCCGAAAGAACAAAACCAAATCCGGCAGTTTATCAAACAACTACATTATAAGCAATATCAACGCCTTAAAGCGGTTCAGTAAATACTTACAGGAAACAGGTAAAGCCGATATTGAAATAAAACTGGAACTGCAAGCAGAAAAAGCCAATACAAAAACCATCCTCACACAATCCGAAATTAAAGCCTTTTACAAAGTTTGCGACAACAGTATTTTAGGAATCCGGGACAGGGCTATTTTAAGTATTTATTATGGCTGTGGATTAAGGAGAAGTGAAGGTGTAAGTTTAAATGTCAGTGATATTTTATTAAAAGAAAAACGGGTTTATGTACGAAAAGGAAAGAATTACAAAGAACGCTATGTTCCCATGACCGAAGCCATACGAGAAGATTTAGAGAATTATATCTATGTAGCCAGGCAACAGATATTAAGCTTTAAGAATATAAAACCAGAAGCTTTGTTTTTAAGCATGCAAGTAAACCGACTTTGCGGAAATGCAATAATAGAAAGGGTTCACAAATTAGCAGAAGCAAGCAAACTGCAAAAGGAAACCTGTACTGAGCATGGTCGAAGTATAGGAATCCATACTTTGCGCCACTCCATCGCCACACATCTTTTACAATCGGGAATGACTTTAGAAGAAGTCAGCCAATTTTTAGGACATGCCAGTTTAGAAAGTACGCAAATCTATACCCATTTAGCCAATGAGTAAGAAACCCGAATACAGCTTTAATAAAGAGATAGAAAGCAAACTAAAAGGCTTTAAAACTTATCTGCAGGAACTTGGAAACGGAGAAAATACAATCCGACAAAAAATGAATTATGCAGGATATTTTTTAAAGTGGTTAGAGAATGAACTTCTACAGCCAAAAGATACACGGTACAACGATTTATTAAACTTTATTGATTACTGTAAACTCGAAGGAAAGAGCAAAAAACACATTAACAGCAAACTAAGAAGTATCAGAAACTTTTATGAATACTTAAAACAAACAAATCCTAATATTATTAATCCTGCTATCAATCTGCATTTAAAAGGAATCAAACAAAAACTACCTTCTAATATTATCAACATTAAGGAACTAGAAATACTTTACAAATCCTTTGGAACAACTACCAACAGAGAGAAAAGGAACAAAATTATTTTAGGAATATTAATTTATCAAGGTGTAACCACCGAAGAGCTGCAGCAACTTGAACCAAACCATTTAAAACTCAAAGAAGGTAAAATATATGTTCCTGGTAACAGAAGAAGAAACAGCAGAACATTAGAACTAAAACCCTTTCAAATACTGGAACTACACGAGTATTTAACCGAAATAAGACCAAGAATATTAAAAGAAATTACTAAACCAAAACCAGCCCGAAAGCCTGATAAAATCAACAAGTCAATAATACAAAACCAACTCTTTATAAGCATAAACGGAAGCGAGAACATTAAAAACAGCTTGTTGCACATGTTTAAAGCCATCCAAAAGTTAAATCCTGAAATCCTTCATCCAAAACAAATCCGGGCAAGTGTGATAACTTACTGGCTGAAAAACCACAACCTTAGACAAGTACAATACTTTGCAGGTCATAAATATGTAAGTTCAACCGAAAGATACCAGTTGAATAATTTAGATAATCTACAAAGTAAACTGGAAAAGTTCCATCCCCTGAACAAACAATAAACCCCACGCAGCCAAAACGCCGACCCTCAAAAAGTCCAACGCTGTTTTGTCTGCTCCCCACAAAGAAGGAAAAGCGGTGTTCGTCATCAGTCGTCAGCAAAAAATCATGCCAAGCCTTTGCAACACTTTTTTATTTAGTTGAAATGATTTTTAAGGTATAAAAAAGAGTTGCAAATCCCTGCGGGTTCCGCTTCGCTCCAGCTTGTCATGCTTTTTGCGTTCCTCCTTCTTCCTCACGGCAGCTCCTTTGTATTTTTAGCACTTTTGTTCCGTTCCTCCACAAAAAAGCTAAAAATCCAACCGCTGCCAATATTAGGCTCGCCTGCTGGTCGCTGCGGTCTGCGGTTTTGTCACAGTTTTTGAGCTGACACACGACCCGACCCAAAAGTCAAAAACTCCGCCAAAACCTTGCTGTAAACAGTAGCTGCAAAACGCCTTCGTTCCTCAGTCTACTTTTTGCACCAACCTTGCTCCACTCGCAGGCGGCTCGCATGCACAGTGTCCGCAAACCGTTCGTGCCTCACTTTTTGCAGTCACTTTCCCGACGCTAGCTCAAGGCTGTTTTTCCTTCTTTTTCCTGACACACAGTTGCATATTATAAGCAGTTGATTAAAAAGAAAACAAAAATCCTGCATCCTTCCGCCCTCAATCAGCAGTAGTACATTTAATCAGATTTAGTAGTTCGGTTGGATGCTCATTTTTATAATTAAATCCGCACAAAAACCCACCCACGACCAAAGCTTTAATCATAAAAATAGAGCCGTACTTTTTTCTTTTAATTGAAAGAAAACTGAATGTATGTTGATGATGATGTGCTGTTAAACTGGAAATAACTTTTACCATTAAAAAATAAATCAACTAAAAGTTATTCTATTTTAACAGCATCTGCCGTGTGCTGGCTGTGGGGATATTTTACATAACGTTATTATAAGACACATCAAAATACTTGGTTTACACCGCTGAAAATGTGTGTTTTATAATGCCACGTTATGTAACTTAGCTTTGGGTGGTTTTTACTGGCATGTCTTTTTGTTATCGAGGGTTGGCGCAGCTCTTTGATTTTGGCTTTTTACCTTTAAAAATCAATCGACTTAAAAAACAAAAGCAATGTGCTGCAAGTGTGCCAGGCACAAAAAGCATGACGGTAAAAACAACAGAAGGGCTGGCGCGGGGAGTTGGTAAAAGGGCGATGCATGCAGGGACGGTGGAATTTTACCAATGTGGGGTACTTCCTGCAAACGTGAATCTTCAAATAAAAAGTTCAATTAAAAGAAAAAAGATGCTATTTTTGAGGGCATTAGAAGTTCTTTGAACAGGTTGCCCGGAGGTGGTAAGAAGTCCTGAAATTGCTAAAAAAGTTGCGTAAGTTGGTATGATTATGGGTTTCGCTTTTACGACCCGGCAATAGCACGTTGGCATGCTGTAGACCCATTAGCTGAAAATCATTATAGTCACACACCTTATAATTATTGTCTGAACAATCCAATATTATTAATAGACCCTGACGGGGCTGATACAAGTTTCTCAAATAATGCTACTAGACAGGCTTTTATTGACACAAAAGATAACGCATCAAAAGCGCAGGCTAATGCACAGAAAAAACTTGACAAAACAATAGATAAGTGGAATAACAATATCAGTAGCAATAGATTAGAAAGAAAAGCTGAACGACAAGCTAATGCATTAGGGCAGATATCTCAAGTAAATAGCATGCTAGATTATGTGGCAGACCCAAGCACGGAAATGTTTCACTTCTCGGGATTTCAACCAGTACAAAAAGCTGATGGAACAATAGCTGAATCTGGTGGTGCTTCGAAATGGAACTCAACTAATAATAGGTATGAAACGCAATTCTTTCTTGGCGCAAAGCAAGGACAAACTATTGTGCATGAATCACGACATGGTATGGGATATCTAATGGGTGAATTCAATTTTAATGGACATAATCCCGTTAAAAACACTTATAGTGACCCAGTGGGGTATGATTACATGGATGAATACGAGGGCTTCAAATTTGGAAGTTATTATAACAAGCACACAGGTTCAAGCGGTTATAAACTTATGACAGACAAGGCTCTTAAGAGTCATGTAATTAAAAATTACAGTACTAAAAAATATATTATTAAGAGCTTTATACAGACCAAATAATGAGAATAATATTACTTTATATACTAATATTGATTTGTGTAAATGCAGAAGCTCAGTATGACAATGACATTACAGTTGAAATATTGTTTGTTAATGTTATGACAGGAGCAAAGGCAAAATATAAATATGAGGAAAATAAATTAAAGGCTTATAAGAGTAAACAGGGTGATACCTTTAGATTAATTGCTACCAGAAGAATAAAAAACAAAGACTGTGAGTTAATAGTTGATAGAATAAATCAATTAGCAAAAACTTACGAAAACTCTAGTGCAAATTTTATTAATTCTGGAATGCTTGACGGTTTTACTTGGGATGTTGTAATAAAAACGGAAGATAGAACTATTGAATACAAAGTAGAGAACTGCTATAATAAGCATATCGATAATATAATCTCAGTATTAAATGAGAAATTAAAAAGGAAAAAGCTAATTATCGAGACGGGATTAATGTTTGCCTCTACAAATGAACCTTGTGAATAATATGTCGCTATAGTAAAATAGAAATGCGAAAGCCCGGCA
>CAXXXS010000002.1:0-1552761 GCA_963665085.2 Bacteroidales bacterium | reverse complement strand
ATCCCAACAAGGAGGGGCTCCTGTTTATTTATATAATTTCGGTTATAAATCGAATTCAAAAATCCCAGGAACAGAATTTGAGTTTGGTACGATGCACGCATTAGATATTCCTTTCAAATTTTATAATGTTGAAGAAGGAATGGCAGGCACAAAACCAGATCGTTTTGATGCTTCAAAAAATATGACATCCTTCTGGACAAATTTTGCAAAAACAGGAAAACCATCTGCTGATGGTCAACCAGAATGGAAGCCCTATAACCTTAAATCGCGGCCAACAATGAGGATTGATAGTAATTGTTCTATAATCAATGATAGGTTTAAGGCTGAACGAGAAATGTGGAAATCAATATTAAAATAAAAAAATCAATATAAATGAAAACAACATATTTGTCACTATTCTTTTTTCTTTTAAGTGTCTTTGGATTAAAAGCTCAACAATCTCATGTTAATCTTGATTGGGCTCCCCAAAAAATTGGTGAAGGGTTAACTCCATTTATGGCCAATACTATTTCGCCAGAGGTTCATGATGATCATACTGTTACTTTTCGAGTAAAAGCACCAAAAGCAAATGAAGTATTGCTCTCGGGTAGTATTTTACTCGGACTAAAAACAGATAAACCTGTTCCTTTTTCAAAAGGAGAAGAGGGGTTGTGGACTTTAACTGTAGGACCTATGACTCCCGAGATTTATTATTATAAACTGGTTATTGATGGAGTAAGTGTTGTTGATCCTGCAAATACCCTTGTTGGTTTTGCCAATCAACCGGGTTTTAGTATTGTTGTTGTTCACGGAGACGGGCCAACCTGGTACGATGCCAAGGATGTTCCTCATGGAGCTGTGACAAGACATTTTTATCATTCTGATGTTACAGGTGGAGAGAGAGAAATATTTGTATATACTCCTCCCGGATACGATCCTTCAAAAAAATATCCTGTGCTTTATCTATTTGGAGGCTCAGGTGAAGAAGCATCAACATGGAGCATGTTTGGTCGTGTTAACTTTATTGAAGACAATATGATTGCAGAAGGAACTGCCCTTCCTATGATAATTGCTATGCCTAATAATCAGGTGGTTCACAGGATGGATCCGAAACATACGGAAAAGAGTTTTCCTATGTTTAATGATGAAATGTTAAAAGAGGTTATTCCTTTTGTAGAAGAAAACTATAGTGTTAAAGCAGATAAACATAATCGTGCTATTGCCGGATTATCAATGGGAGGAAGGCATGCTCAGATTGTTGGTTTGAATAATCTGGATGTTTTTGGTTCTATCGGTATTTTAAGTGCTGCAGAATCCAGGGAGTTAAATCCGGGCTTATATGATGACCCTGCATCTTTAAATAAAAAGATAGACTATTTATTTGTAGGTGCCGGAACAAATGAGACTACTCCAGATTCTCGCCAGGTTTTGTTTCACGAAGAATTAGAAAAAAATAATATTGAACACGAATTTTATATTGGTAGCGATGGTGCCCATGATTTTGTTACCTGGAGACATCTTTTATACTATAAGTTTTTACCAAAACTTTGGAAGAACAATTAACGAACGAATTTGATTACTAAAACTAAATACAATGAAAAAGATAAACGTTCTTTTAATCGCATTATTCCTACTATCTCTGTTAAATCCGGTAAAGGTTGAAGCCCAAAAGTATAAATCGGGACCTCAGGATTTTACATTTTTCTCTTCTGTTGATGAAACAAATCAACCCTATGCAGTTTATATTCCGGAAAATTTTGATGAGACAAAAGAATATCCATTGGTTGTGTTTTTGCATGGAGCAATGTCGAATCATCGTTTAGGTTTGAGACGTGTTTTTGGTAAAGGAAATTTACAAGGACCTGAGTTTGGAACACCTGGATTTGTTCCCCCTCAAAATGATTTGGAAGTAACACGTTTTTATCCGGAACTTAAAAGTGTTGATTATATCGTAGTAGCTCCTTATGCAAGAGGTACAGCTGGATATCAGGGAATTCCTGAGCAGGATGTTTTTGATATGCTGGCTGATATAAAAAGTAAATTTTCGATAGATGAAAACAGAATGTATCTCACTGGTCTTTCAATGGGCGGTGGCGGTACACTATGGGTAGGGCTTACTCATCCTGATATATGGGCTGCTATTGCTCCTGTTTGTCCTGCACCACCAGAAGAAACAGAAAATCTTGCTGGAAATGCATTAAATTTCCCTGTTCATCTTTTTGTTGGAGATCGTGATGGATTAATGGCTACAGCAGATAAATGGAAAGCTAAATTTGAATCTAATGGTGTTGATGTTGAGTATGTTATTTATCCTGGTATTGCCCATAATAGCTGGGAGTATGCATATGAAGACGGATTTATTTTTGAATGGTTCTCTCAATTCGAGAAAAATCCTTTCCCTGAAAGAGTTAAGTTTACAACAAGTAAATTTAAATACAATAAATCATATTGGGTAAAATTAGATAACCTGACTCCTGGAATAGAAGCAACGATTGATGCTAAGTTTACAGGTAAGAATACCATCGAAGTAACAACATCAGACTTATTAGGATTTACATTGAATCTTGAAAGTCATCCAATGTTTGATGCTTCTTCAAAAGTAACTGTAAAAGTTGATGGAAAACAATTTACTGCAAAATCTCCTGATGCTATTTCTTTTTCAAAAAAGAACGATGCTTGGGTAAATAAAAAATTTACACCCGGACTATTTTCAAAACAGCCTGGGGCTGAAGGACCTTTATCTGAAGCTTTAACAGATAACCATGTTTATGTTTATGGCACACAGGGAGAACCATCTCAGGAAGAACTACAGGCAAGAATGGCGGATGCAAGCTATGCGGCAGATTGGGCTTTTGAAAGGGGATTTGTTGGGCGTATAATGATTTTCCCTCGAAGTGTTGCAGATAATGGTGTTAGACAAAGTGATTTCGAAACATCAAATCTCGTACTTTTTGGAACAGCTGAAACAAACAGCATTATTAAGAAATATGCAGATAGGTTACCAATTCAACTGAAGGAAGGTGAAGATGAATATGGGTTAGTATATATTTATCCAATGAATGGCCATTATGTTGTAATTAATTCTGGATTACCTTGGTGGACTCCTCCTGCTGCTAAAGAAGGAGAAACAGCTATGTTTAATATTGGTACACTTTCAGGTAAAGGTAGTTCTTTAGATAACTATCCGGATTTTATTCTTTTTAAAAACACTCCGGATAACGTAATTAGTAAGGGTTATTTTGATAATAACTGGGAAATACCAGAATCAGAGAAAGCAAAATTAAAATCTTCAGGTGTAGTTACAGTTAAGCAATAAATTAATTTAAAAATATAAAACTAAAAACTATGAGCAATTTGAAAAGGAGGCTATTGTTTCAGGCTTTGTTAATTCTATTATTTACAGGTTTTGTTCAGGCACAGATGTTTAACAGAACACCAACGCCTAACGATAGTATTCAATCTACAGAGGTATTAGCTAATGGAGATGTTGTTTTTAAAATCTATGCACCTGAAGCAAATAATGTTACTCTCGGAGGAGATATCGTTCCATGGGGACAAAAACTGGAAAGTAAAAAGGCAAAAAATGGAGTATGGACGATAATAGTTCCTAAAGCTAAAACCGGAACATATCGTTACAATTTTATTGTTGATGGTGTTAAGGTTTATGACCCAAAGGCTGCTAATGCTTTTGAAACTTCTGCACTTATTGATGTAACACCCGATGGCGAGAAAGAGTTCTTTGCTATGCGTAAAGAAATTCCTCATGGTGCTGTATCAACAATTTATTATTATTCTTCAACGACAAAAAGCATGCGCAGGATGCATGTTTGGACTCCTGCTGGATATAATCTAGGGAAAGAAAAATTACCTGTTTTATATCTTATTCATGGAGGAGGAGATAGTGATATAGCCTGGCCTAATGTTGGACGTGCTGGATTAATAATGGATAATCTGCTTTCAGAAAAAAAATGTGAGAGAATGATTGTTGTTTTTCCTGATGGAGGTATCGATACAAAGGTTTTTGCTGAGGATCTTAAGAATGATATTATTCCCTACATAGAAGCAAATTATAATGTTTTTACAGATGCAAATCACCGTGCACTTGCCGGATTATCAATGGGAGGACTTGAAGTATTGGATTCTTTTATGGCTTATCCTGATATGTTTTCATACATCAATGTTATGAGTTCAGGATGGTTTACCAATAATAAAGAAATGTATGAGACAGGAGATAAACGCCTTGGAGAAATAGCATCAACATTAAATAAAACAGTGAAGTATTTAATCTTTACTCAGGGTGGCCCAGAGGATATTGCATACAACAACGGTAAAGAAATGCTGAAGGTGTTTGATAAACATAATATTAAATATGAGTTTAGTGAAATGTCTGGCGGTCATAGCTGGTATGTGTGGAGACATGATTTGTTGAACTTTGCTCAGAAACTTTTTAAATAAAAGGAAAAAGAATATGAATAGAAACTCGTTTCTTACATTAATAGTTATACTAAGTATTTGTGCGTTTTCTGTAAATGCACAAATGCCTGGATTCAATCAAATAAAATCTCCTGTAATAAATTCGGATAACTCCGTAACATTCTCAATAAAAGCTGAAAATGCTTCAAAAGTTGAGTTAATGTTTGGATCGGATATGACGCCTCGTTCATTCAAAAAAGGAGAAGGTGGTGTATGGAGCATCACAATAGATCCTGTTGAACCGGATTTATATACTTATGGTATAATGGTTGATGGATTAAGAATTATTGATCCATTAAACCCGGAAATGCAAGGAGGAACAGCCCCGGGTTTTAATCTTTTAAATATACCTGCCAGCCCCCCTCGATTCGATCAACTTCAGGATGTCCCCCATGGGGCTGTACATATTCTGGATTATTATTCAACAACACAAAAAATTAACAGGAAGGTCTATGTCTATGTGCCTCCAACTTACAACAAGGAGACTAATAAAAAATATCCGGTGTTGTATTTACGTCATGGAGGAGGAGGTAATGAAACTTCCTGGTATAACGAAGGCTGTGCTCCAATAATAATGGATAATCTCTTGGCCCAGGGTAAAGTAACTCCAATGATTATTGTTATGACTAACGGTAATATTGAAATCCAGACTGAAGGTGGAGCTTATGGAAAAGAAGGTATTGCAATTATGGGCAATGAACTATTTAATGATGTTATGCCTTTGATTGAGAAAAATTATCGTGTATTAACAGATCCTAAGAACAAGGCAATTGCAGGGTTATCGATGGGAGGTGGACAGTCTTTCTATATAGGACTTAGAAATGTTGAAAAATTTGATTGGATAGGTTCATTTAGTAGTGGGATTTTTGGAGGAATTCCAGGCTCTGAATTTGATGCTGAAATACAAATACCAGGAATAATAACACGGTCAGACGAATTTAACGATGATTTGAGCTTATTGTACATGTCATGCGGAGAGCAAGATCCAAGAGTGAAATATACAAATTCGGTAGTAGCTCAATTTAGAGCAAATAATCTACATGTAACCTACGAAACATTTGAAGGAACTCACGAGTGGAAAGTGTGGAGGCATTCTCTTAGAAACTTTCTACAATTGATTTTTAAATAAGAATAGACGTTTTCGATTAAACAGATATAAATAAAACACTCTAAATTTTAAAATAGCTATGATAAGATAATTATGATTTTAACAGTCAAGTATAATTATTTTATCATGGAAAGTTCCATCTAACCATTAAAAACTAAATAGATGAAAACCAACAGAAGAAATTTTTTCCAAACCATGGGTGTAGGAGCAGCAGGTATTGGCCTGGCTTCCACATTGCCATCTACAACCTACGCAAGTAATAGTGAAGCAGATATAAATGATGAAGAACAGATTCTTTTTGTCGGAGATGATATAGCAATTGCTGAAACGGAGTATGGCAAGGTAAAAGGTTATATTTTAAGAGGGATTCATTATTTTCTGGGGATTCCTTATGGAGCTGATACATCTGGTAAAAATCGTTTTATGCCCCCACAAAAACCGGAGCCATGGGATGATATTCTTCCAGCTGTTTGGTGGGGAAATACAACTCCGCAAAACATGGAAAATAAGTATGCCAATGCTTATTCATCATTTGCCGATCATTGGAACTATGATGACGTTAGTGAAGATTGTCTGCGGTTAAATGTTTTTACTCCGGCAATCGCTGACACAAAAAAAAGACCTGTTTTGGTTTGGTTTCATGGAGGAGGTTTTACCGCCGGGAATGGTATCGAACAGGATGGTTATTATGGGGAAAATATTAGCCGAAAAGGAGATATTGTTTTTGTATCTGTTAATCATCGTTTAGGGCCTATGGGATTTACGAACCTGGCAGGAGTTGGTGGAGATAAATTTTCTTCTTCAGGAAACGTTGGTGTCCTTGATTTAGTTGCAGCCTTAGAATGGGTAAAAACAAATATTGAGAATTTTGGGGGAGATCCTGGTAATGTAACTATAATGGGGCAATCAGGAGGAGGTTCTAAAGTAAGAACTGTTACAGGAATGCCTAAGGCAAAAGGATTGTTTCATAAAGCCATTGTTTTGAGCGGTTCTATTAGGTTATGGGCAGAAAAAGAATCAAGCGAAAAATTAGGAGAATATATTCTTAAAGAAGCCGGACTTAAAGCAGGTGAGATTGAAAAACTTCAACAAATGCCATGGGATGAATATTATACCTTGGCAAATAAGGCTGCAGCAAAATTTGCAAAAGAGACAAATTCTGGTGTAGGTATGGGAGGATTTGCTCCTGTAATTGGAACAGATGTTTTACCTGCAGATCCGTATTATCCTGAACCAACACCTTTGGCAGAAGATATACCTATGATAATTAGTTCAACAACAGAGGAATTCTCACCAGATAGAACAAATCCGGCATTAGGTAATATCACATTAGAAGAAGTTGCTGACCAGATTAGAGATAGGGCAGGATTTGAAAGAGGTTTTGGAGAAAAATCAGATGAAGTTGTTCAAGCATATGCTAAAGCGTTTCCGGATAAAAAACCAGTTGAAATATGGGCTTTGATTACAGCAAATCGTAGATCTACAGTTGAACTTGCAGATGCAAAGGCAAAACAAAAAGCTCCGGTTTATATGGCTTGGTTCGGTTGGCAGCCACCACTATTTGATAATCGGATGAGGGCATTTCATTGTTTGGATATCTGCTTCTGGTTTAATAATACAGATTTGATGATTACACATACCGGAGGAGGAAAAAGGCCCAGAGCTCTCTCAGATAAAATATCGGGTACGTTAATTCAGTTCATGAAGACAGGAGATCCAAACGGAGGCGGATTACCTCAATGGCCCAGATATACAACAGAAAATGGTGAAGTAATGGTGCTGAATGATGTTTGTGAAGTTCAAAATGATCCGGATAGAGATGCCAGAAAGTTATTAGGGTAATTTTTTTTAAGGTTGATAATGAAATATAACAATATAAGAACTTTTAGGAATGACCACCTAAAGAAGCTGTCCAAAAAGTCATTTAATTGTAAACTCTGTCAGGTTCTTTGAACTCTGACAGGTTAAAAATCAATTAATTGTTAAAACCTGACAGAGTCGTTAGACCTGTCAGAGTTACTTATTGGACACCCTCCTTCAAGAGAGGTAGCAAATTAACTTGCTGCATAGATGGTAGGATAAGTCACCCTTTCAGGGGGATTTAGGGGGTCTTTCTTATTTAAAGAAAATAATTAGAGAATAACAATTGATAATGAAAAGAATATTTGTACTAATAAGTAGTTTAATATTAACATTGGGCTTATTCGCTCAGAATAGGGAACCACAGTTAATTTCACCGGAAATAAATGGACAGAATATAACCTTTCGTTTTCGTGCACCAAAGGCTATAAAAGTAGAACTAAATGGAGACTTTTTACCCGTAAAAGAAATTGAGACCAGTTTTGGTAAAATGAATATGCCGGCTCCTGTTGAAATGATTGAAAGTGAAAATGGGATATGGGAATATACTGTTGAGAATATAGCTCCTGATTTTTATGCGTATACCTTCACTGTTGATGGAATCCAGATGTTGGATCCTGCAAATTTGAAGGTTGTACGGGATGGGCAAAGGATGAATAATTATTTTATCATCCCGGGAGAAAAAAGTAATTTATATCTTGAAGCTTCAGAGAAAAAAGGTACACTTTCAAAAGTTTGGTATTCATCCCCTGCATATGGAAAAGTAAGACGAATGTATGTTTATACACCTTATGGTTATGAGAAATCAAAACAGAAATATCCGGTATTATATCTTCAACACGGAGGTGGAGGAGACGAAGATGCATGGTCTTCACTAGGAAGGGCTTGTCAGATAATGGATAATCTTATTGCAAAGGGTAAAGCAGAACCAATGATTGTAGTTATGCCCAATGCCAATCCGGATCAATTAGCATCTCCCGATGTGATGGAACGTATTCCCGGACCAACAATCTTTGAGCTTGGGATGGAATCAGAAGAATTGCATTCCGGTGGTGCATATGTGAAGAGTATAGTTGAAGATATAATTCCTTATGTTGAGTCAAACTATAGAGTGATAAAGAAAAAAGAAGCCCGTGCTATTGCCGGTCTTTCTATGGGAGGTATTTATACTTTGTATACAACAGCACGTTATCCTGACTTATTCGATTATATAGGTGTTTTAAGTATGGGATTTACTCCAGGCAGGGATGTGACTGCCGAGCTTACACCAGTAAAAAAATCAGGTTATAAATTATACTGGGTAGGTTGTGGAGAATCCGATATGGCATATGCTAACGCAGAACGTTTGTTAAATGGTTTGTCGGATATGGATATGGAATATACCTATTTCGATAAAGTTGGTGGTCACAACTGGGATACTTGGAGAGTTTGCTTGAAAGAAATGGCGCCATTATTATTTAAGTGATTTAGTGATTCTTGTTGTTTATGGTGATTTTAGAAAAAGATTTTTTACTATAACTATTATTAAATATCAAAAACATGAAAATAAAAATTAACAAATTAGCAGTATTTTTTCTAAGTATGATGTTTTCTGCTGTTGTGCTTCATGCGCAGGAAATTCAACGTCGGCAAGGACCTCAAATTATTTCTCCTGATATTGCAGGAGATAATACAGTTACGTTTAACATTTTTTCTGAAGATGCTCAAAGTATTGCTGTCAGTGGAAGTTGGATGAATTATGGAGAATCGCTTAAAATGACTAAAAATGCAGAGGGAGTTTGGAGTGTTAAAACAAAACCTTTAACACCATCAATGTACCATTACAATTTTGTTATAGATGGGATAAGTGCTATCGATCCTGCAAATCCAAAAGCGATGAGAGATGGGACACGCTATGCAAGTACATTGATTATTCCTGGAAAAGACTCTGAAGTATTTGAAGTAAATGATGTTCCTCATGGAACGGTAACGAAAGTATGGTATGACTCACCCACTTTAGGGCTTTACAGGAGAATGTATGTTTATACTCCTGCAGGATATGAAGATAGTAAAGAGAAATATCCTGTTTTATACCTGCTTCATGGTGGAGGTGGTGATGAGGATGCATGGACATCTCTGGGACGGGCAAATTATATTCTGGATAACTTAATTGCCCAGGGAAAAGCAAAACCGATGATTGTTGTTATGACCAATGGAAATCCTGATCAGACAGCTTCTATAACTGATAGGAAACCTGCTCCTGTAAATAATTCGTTAGTAATTGCAACAGAAAAATTCCCCAATAGCCTGGTTAATGATGTTATTCCTTACATAGAAAAACATTTCAGGGTAATTGCAAATAGTGACAACCGTGCCATAGCCGGTCTTTCTATGGGCTGTTTGCATACACAAATAGCAAGTATGAATAATCCAACATTATTTAAATACATGGGATTATTTAGCCTGGGATTACATCCAGATGATAACAACCTAAAAGAAATAATGAAGCCCCTGATTGCTGCTTATGACAAGAACCTTGAAACAGTGAAGAAAAATTACAAGCTTTTTTATGTTGCTTGCGGTACAGATGATTTTGTTTATGAAGGAGTTCAAATCCTTCGTAAAAAGCTTGATGATAATAATTTTAAATATATTTATAATGAAACTGGCGGAGGTCACACCTGGGCTAACTGGCGTGATTATCTTGCAGATTATACTCCCCGGTTATTTCAATAATTAAAACACTAACTATGAAGATTAACATTAAGAAAACAAGATTAGTATTAATTTTTCTGGTTCTTACGGGTTTTTCTATTAAAGCCCAGGAAATCCAGATGCAACGAGGGCCTCAGATAATTTCCCCTGACATTGCCAAAGATAACAGTATTACGTTTAATGTTTTTTCGGAAACAGCAAAGAGTATTATTGTAAATGGGAGTTGGATGTCTCCCGGAGAAAAACTGGAAATGACAAAAAATGGAGAAGGAGTCTGGAGCGTAAAAACAAAACCTTTAACTCCATCCATGTACCATTATACTTTCATTATTGATGGGATTAGCGCTATTGATCCTGCTAATCCAAAAGCGATGAGGGATGGAATGCGTTATGCTAGTACGCTGATTATCCCGGGAAAAGGTTCTGATGCCTTTGAAGTGAATGATGTGCCTCATGGTTCATTAACAAAACTTTGGTATGAATCAAAAACGTTGGGAATTAATCGAAGAATGTATGTTTATACACCTCCGGGATATGAGGATAGTAAAGAAAAATATCCGGTGCTTTATCTGCTTCACGGCGGCGGCGGAGATGAAGATGCGTGGACATCCTTAGGAAGAGCAAATTATATTCTGGATAATTTAATAGCCCAGGGAAAAGCAAAACCTATGCTTGTTGTGATGACCAATGGAAATCCTGCCGATAAAGCTGCACCAACCGAAAAACCAACAAAAGAACCTGTAGCTACAGGATTAAGTTTAGGAATGGGAAGCGGTAGTTTTGAAGGTAGTCTTGCTAATGATGTTATTCCTTTTATTGAAAAGCATTTTAGAGTGATTGCCAACCAGGAAAACAGAGCTGTAGCCGGTTTATCAATGGGAGGCCTGCAAACGCAAAGAATTGCCTTAGCATATTCTAATCTTTTTGCTTATTACGGAGTAATGAGCATGGGACTTCTTGAGCAGGATAGATTTGGAATTGATACAAAAAAATGGCACAACGAATATGAACAAAATATTGAAACCCTGAAAAATAGTGGGTATAAATTATATCGACTTTATTGCGGGACAGACGACTTTTTGTATGAAAGTGTAATCTATCTTCGAAAAAAGCTTGATGAATATGGATTTCAATATGAGTATATTGAAACAGGCGGTGGCCATACCTGGGCAAATTGGCGAGAATATTTAACAGATTTAACTCCTCGATTATTTAACTAAATACAAAAGACATGAAAACAAACAGAAGAAATTTTTTTCAAACGCTAAGTGCGGGTACAGCTGGATTTGGTCTTGCTGCAACTCTTCCTTTAGCTTCTTGTGCTCCACAGAGTAGTGACAACACTGCTGAAAGTGATGATGAACAAATTCTATTTATTGGCGATGATATTGCTATTGCCGAGACAGTTTATGGAAAAGTAAAAGGTTTTATCCTTCGTGATATTTATCAATTCCGGGGAATCCCTTATGGTGCTGATACAAGTGGTAAAAACAGGTTTATGCCTCCTCAAAAACCAGAGCCATGGGATGAAGTTCTTCCTACAGTTTGGTGGGGAAATACAGCTCCCCAGATTATGGATAACCGTTATGCTAATGCGTATTCATCTTTTGTTGATCATTGGAATTATGATGATGTTAGTGAAGATTGCTTAAAGCTTAATGTTTGGACTCCAGCGATAGCTGATGGGAAAAAACGTCCTGTACTTGTTTGGTTACATGGTGGTGGATATACCAATGGTAACGGAATTGAACAAGATGGTTACATGGGAGAGAATCTAAGTAAAAAAGGAGATGTAGTATTTGTTTCCATCAATCATAGGTTAGGACCTATTGGTTTTACCGATCTTTCTGGAGTAGGAGGAGAAAAATACAAAGATTCAGGTAATGTTGGTGCACTTGATATGATTGCTGCTCTGGAATGGGTAAAAGAAAACATTGTGAATTTTGGTGGAGATCCTGGTAATGTAACCATAATGGGACAATCAGGCGGTGGAGCAAAAGTTTGTACTGTTGCAGCTATGCCAAAATCAGCCGGATTAGTTCATAAAGCAGTTCCATTAAGTGGTTCTACAACACAAGCAATGGATCAGGAATATGCCCAAAAACTGGGAGAATATGTAGTGAAGGAAGCAGGGCTTAAACCATCTGAAATAGATAAATTACAAGAATTGCCCTGGAAAGAGTATATTTTAATTGCTAATAAAGCTAGTCAAAAGTTAACAGAAGAAATAGGTAGCAGTGGACTAATGCGTATGGGATTTGCTCCTGTTGCTGATGGCGTTAATATTCCAAAAGGGACATTTTATTCTGAAGCAACTGGTGTTTCTTCGGATGTCCCGATGATGTTATGTACAACCTTTCATGAATGGGGAATGTCTAGAACGATGCCTGAGCTTGAGAAAATGTCAGCTGATGAAGCAAAAGAAATGCTTAAAGAGAGAGCAGGATTTAGAGGAGGTTTTGGAGACAAAGCGCCTGAAATCTATGACGCATATGCAAAAGTTTTCCCTGATGCAACTCCTTATGAAGTATTGACATTAATTTCAAGCAATCGATCAAGTGTTGTTAGCACTGCAAATGCAAAATTAAATCAGGGATCACCGGTATATGTTGCTTGGTTTGGTTGGGAACCACCAATGTTTAATGGACGAATGAGGGCTTTCCACTGTCTTGATATTTGTTTCTGGTTTAATAACACAGACCTGATGATTACACATACAGGAGGAGGTAGCCGTCCAAGAAAACTGGGAGCGAAAATGTCTGATGCTTTACTTCAGTTTATGAAGACCGGAAATCCAAATTGTGAAACACTTCCTGAATGGCCGGAATTCACTGCGGAGAACGGAGAAACAATGATTCTTAATGATGTCTGTGAGGTTAAAAACGATCCAGACAAAGAAGGAAGGGAATTAATTTAGGATCTATTCTTGATTACTATTATATCAGCATAAGGGGTTAAGAAGAGCACTTTTCCTCTTATGCTAAATTACTCTTTACATCTTTTAGCTTGACGACTATGCCCTTAAAGGGGGCAATCGTAACGTTTCGATTTCCGGAAGTCCCCTCTGAGGGGATTTAGGGGTCGTTGTTGAAAGGTTTGCTATTGTTAATGACTGTATTAACTAAGTGTAATCTAATATTTATCCAGAACTTATTTTAAAATAAACTCTATCTAAAACCAGTAAAATGAAATCAACTAACTATAGATTATCTACTATTCTAATTTTAACTTTTTTAATTTTTTTTGAGCCCAAAGTTTCTTCACAAAGTAAATATCCTTTTCAGGATCCTTCATTGGATATGGAGAAGAGAGTTGATAATATTGTCTCTTTGATGACTCTTGACGAAAAAATAACATACATTCTTTCATCGAAGGTGGAACGCTTGGGAATTCCATCGGCAGGTGGCGCTGAAGGTATTCATCAGACTGTTATCAGAAGTCTGATGGGAGGAGGGAAGATTGTTCCAACTACATCATTTTGTCAGGTTTATGGAATGGGATCAACATGGGATCCGGATTTAATAAAAAAGGCAGGTGAAGTTGTTGGGTATGAAGCCAGATATGTCACCCAAACAGATAAATACGAAAGGAACAATCTTGTTTTATGGGGCCCAACTTCAGATCTTGCGCGTGATCCACGATGGGGCAGAAACGATGAAAGTTTTAGTGAAGATGCATTCTTAACAGGAACAATGGTCGTTTCATATATAAAAGGAATGCAGGGAAACGATCCGAACTATTGGCAAGCTGCATCTTTATTAAAACATGTGTTTGCAAACAGTAATGAAACTACAAGGGGGCGTTCTTCTTCTGATTTTGATGTCAGGTTAATGCGCGAATATTATTCAAAACCTTTTATGATGGGATTTACACAAGGAGGAGCGTATTCTTATATGGCAGCTTATAATGCATGGAATGGAGTTCCGATGCATGTTAACCCAGTATTACGCGATGTTGTGAAGAACGAGTGGGGAGCTGACTGGATAGTTACTTCTGATGCCGGAGCTATCACAACGATTGTAAACGGTCATAAATACATGGAGACACTCGAAGAGGCTTTTGCTGCTTCTCTTAAGTTGGGCATGAATAACTATCTTGAATTCGGTAACGTTGATTCGTTATTAAGACTTGGGCTTGAAAAGAGATTGCTTACTGAAAAAGATTTTGACGCAGCAATAAGAGGAAAGCTTAAAACAACCATCAAGTTGGGATTGTTAGATCCAAAAGAGAATAATCCATATACTAAAATTAGTGGAGAAAACGGACCAGAACCATGGAACACAGAAAAACATAAAGGTATTGCCTTAAAAGTTGCTGAAGAATCTATTGTATTATTAAAAAATCAAGACAATCTATTACCGCTCAGTAAACAAAAATTAAGTTCAATAGCAGTAATTGGGCCCAAATCCTCAAAAGTTCTTTTTGACTTCTATAGTGGCACGACTCCTTATGCAGTAAGTATTTTAGACGGCATTAAAGCTAAGGTAGGCCAAAATATTAAGGTTAATTATGCTGAAAATAACGAATACAATGCAGCCGTTGAAGCTGCTAAATCATCAGATCTTGCGATTGTTGTTATAGGAAATGATCCGATGTGTGGGACAGAACCATCAAAATTAGGAACAGCATTTAATGATGATCTCTCAACTAAACCCTGTCTAGAGTGTGGAGATGGGAGAGAAGGAAGGGATCGCCAATCAATTGATTTGCCTTCTGAAGATTTGGTGAAGGAAGTTTATGCAGCTAATCCAAATACAATTGTTGTATTGATTTCAAGCTTTCCTTATTCAATAAACTGGAGCAATGAAAATGTCCCTGCTATATTGCATATTACCCATGCGGCGCAAGAACAAGGAAATGCAGTCGCTAATGTGGTTTTTGGTGAGTATAATCCTGCTGGCAGACTGGTACAAACCTGGCCTAAAGATTTGGATCAGCTTCCATACATGATGGATTACAATATACGAAACGGAAGAACATACATGTATTTCGAGAAAGAACCTTTGTATGCCTTTGGTTATGGACTAAGTTATACAGATTTTGAATATAGCAATCTCGAAGTAAACAAATCAAAATTCAAAAGCGGTGATATTATTAACGTTCAGGTTGATGTAAAAAATTCTGGGGAGTTTGATGGAGACGAAGTTGTTCAGGTATATGCACAATATCCTGATTCGAAAGTTACCAGACCAATAAAAGAACTAAAAGGATTTAAAAGAATCAATGTTAAGAGAGGAGAAACAGAAACAATAGAAATTCCGGTTAAAGTTGATGAACTTCAATATTGGAATGAAAATACAAATCAGTATGAACTAGAGAAAGGAGAGGTAATTCTTTTAGTCGGTTCAGCGTCAGATAATATTAAATTGAAAACTACGATAAACATTAATTAAATTTAAACAAATGCAAAAAATGAGAAGAAGATTAAACAAGGTTTTATTCCTTGCAGGTGTTGGTGTTATAATACTTTCATCATGCCAAAACGGAGGTACGGGATCTACAAGTGCTGATCCAAATTTAACTCCTGGTTCTCATCCAATGATAGCAAATAGCGAGGCGGCTCGAACTTCTACAGAGTCTGGTGATGTGATTGGATATGTTCACAAAGGTGTTTTTAATTTTAAAGGAATTCCTTATGCAAAAGCAGAAAGATTTATGCCTCCAGAAAAGCCAGAGCCATGGGAAGGTGTTAGAAGCTCTAGATCATATGGTCCCGTTTGTCCAATTAATGTTGCTTCAATGATTCTGGCAGATGAAATGGAATTTGCCCAACAACACAACTTCTGGTTTATGAAAGAAGAAGATTGTATGAATTTAAATGTTTGGTCTCCTTCATTGTCTGATGGTAAAAAACGTCCGGTAATGGTTTGGTTGCACGGAGGTGGTTACACTGCCGGCTCTTCTTGCGAATTACCAAGTTATGATGGTGAAAACTTAAGCCGTACAGGTGATGTTGTGGTTGTTTCTATAAATCACCGATTGAATGTTCTTGGTTTTCTTGATTTATCTGCTGTTGATGATAAATACGCAAAATCTGCCAATGTAGGTATGATGGATGTTGTTGCTGCTCTGGAATGGGTACACAATAACATAACAAATTTTGGAGGAGATCCAGGAAATGTTACCATTTTTGGTCAGTCTGGTGGTGGTGGAAAAGTTGCAACGATGATGTATACTCCTTCAGCAAAGGGACTATTTCATAAAGCGATTATGCAAAGTGGTGTTGCTGGAAAGTATACAGAAAAAGCAGCAACTCAAAAAATTGGTTTGGCTGTTTTAAAAGAATTGGGATTATCAAAAAGCGAAGTGGGTAAATTGAAAGACGTTCCTTACGATGAGTTACTGGCAGCTGGTAATCGAGCTATTGCATCATTGGCAGGCCAGGGAATTAGTGGTCTTGGTTGGTCTCCTTCTTGTGATGGTGAATTTATTCCGTTGCAGCCTGGTGATCCAGGAGCAGAAGATTTAGCTAAAGACATCCCTGTTATTATTGGTTCAAATGAGGTTGAGTTTGGCTCATTTGGAGGTAATGATCTGCTTCATGCTGATGAGGCTACAGTTATCGAAAACTTGAAAAAGACATATGGGGATAAAACCGATGCTTATGTTGCAGCATTTAAAAGTGCTTATCCGAATTATAACATGCCATCAGACATGTTAGGTGTCGATATGATGTTTCGTCCGATGTTAATGAATTTTGTAAAATTAAAATCATCCGTAAGTGGTGGCGCTCCTGTTTATAATTATGTGTTTAAATGGAATGCACCACACTTAGATGGAATGTTGAAATCAAGCCATTGTATGGAAATAGCATTTGTATTTAATAATATAGAGCGAACCGAAGAATATAATGGAGGAACGCCTGAGGCTTATGCATTAGCAGAAAAGTTAAGTAAAACCTGGTCAACTTTCGCATGGACCGGTGATCCAAATAATGATTTAATGCCACAGTGGGAACCTTATACAGATGAAAGTGGCGCTACCATGCTTTTTGATAATGAATCAGAACTCAGACATCATCATGATAAAGAGTTAATTGAAATAGCAACCTCTGTACCTCGCTCAAGTATGTTCTAGTTGTTGTGATATACAAGGGGAGAATAATATTTCCTCTTGTATATTTAAATAATCTTTTATAAACGAAAATAAATTGAGCCAGTTGTTATGTCATTTAAAAGAATTACAGGTTTCTTAATGGTACTTATATTGTTCTTAGAATTTTTTCAGTTAAACGGACAAGAAACAATAGATGTTGGAAAGACAGGTTGGGATGTAAAAAGACCCGTAGTAGCCGGAGCTTGCGAAGCTGGATGTCCGTGGGGCGAGTTGGCTGATTTTGTAAAGGAGTCGATGGAACCCTATGGTTACTCTGTGTTGATATGTCGGAATTGTAATCGGATTCATGGCCCCAGGATTGTTGCAAATAATGAATTTCCACCGGCGCTTGATGAGGCTAATCTTGAAGATGGAACAATATATCGTCTTAATGCCCCGGTGGATTTTGGTATCACTTCCAGTGCGTTCCTTGCTGATGCATATGCCGGTGGTAAGTTTGGTGACCCATATAAAAATCTTCGTTTGATAGCTAAAATTGAGGATCCGTTTTATTTTTTAATAGCTTCACGAAAAGAATTTGATGTTACAACTATAGAACAGATAATCGAAGATCAATTACCTGTTCGTATTTTTGATACTGATGGAAGTATTTCTATTATTTTACAACATTATGGAATAACTCCCGATGATATCAAAGCATGGGGCGGAAATGCCAGGGTTTCTATGTCAGATGCGTTAAACGGGGATTTTGATATAATGGGAGGTTTTTTAGCTTCTCCCAGTAACAATATTGAATCATCATACTGGACGACGTTAAGCGAGAAATTTGATTTGTATTTCTGGGAGCCTTCAAAAGAAATTCTGGAGATAGTAAAGGCTTCAAATGTTGATGCTGAATTTATTGAGGTGCAGAATGATATGTTAAATGGGATCAATAGAAGAATAAAAACCCTTGGGAGATCCGGGGAAGCTGTATTTGCCAGGGATGATACTCCCGATCAGGTAGCTTACGAATTGGCCAAAGCGATGGATGAAAACAGAGCAGCATTAAAATGGTTTATTCGGATTTATACCTATGATTCTAATACTGTTTGGAGTAACTTTGGCGTTCCATTACATCCCGGTGCTGAGAGATATTATAGGGAGGTTGGGTATATTAAAAAATGACAAGTAGTGATTATACACTTAAAAACTTTAACAAACTAATGTTATGATAAGATTATTTTCTTTTTTTCTTTTTATTACAGTTTTAGGAATTAATGCTAATTCTGTTCAGATTGGGCCATACACCGTAACGCCAATAGCAAACAATGTATACCACATTGAAGACGGCAATGATAGCAATCCTCCTGGTTCTGTTATAGGTGATGATGGACAGGCAGTAAGTATGAATAATTGTTCGGATATGTATTTGATTGTAGGTAAAGAAAAAGCTTTGCTTATTGATCTTTCCAACGATGTAAAATGGGATACTACAGCAACAGAGTCATTACGTTCTCTTGTCTATGAAAGAGTTGGAGGAAAACAATTTTTTATAACAGTTACGCATAAACACGGGGATCACCTTGGAATGCTTCCTGCATTTGTTGATGACCAGAAAGTTACATTTTGGCTTCCTAAAGCTGAATTTGAAGGGATGGATATTTTTCCAGCTAAGAGAACTACTTATTTTGATTTGAATGGTTCAATGGATTTAGGAGGAGGCTTTGAAATTAACACTACTGAAGTTCCAGGACATACTGCTCATTCGACTTTATTCTTTTTAAAGGATAATGATTTAGTATTTACCGGAGATGCAATTGGTTCTGGTACGGGTGTGTGGTTGTTCAATGAAGAGAGCTTTTATACGTATAAAGAGTCAATAGACAAACTAATAGAATACATTGAAAATCCTTCAAGAAATATCAATCTTAATAAATTGAGAATTTACGGAGGACACTTCTGGCAAGGAAAAGAGTTGGGAGAACTTACTTCTCAATACATTTACGATATGCAGGCTTTAATCGTTGAAATGGGTAAAGGAACAGCAAAAAAAGAGGAAATGTCTACTTTTATTTCATTTCTTAATACAAATTTTAAATACAAAACTGCTACTATTTCCTGGAATGATGAAGCCGCAGAGAAATATGTTGACTCAATGAAAAATTAGGTAAGTACATTCAACTTATGTCAAAAGTATTAACAAGATGCCTTGGTTTCCTGCTTCAGTATCCTGGAGTGAGGAGACCGAGATGTAAAGTGTTAACCAAAACTAAAAAAGGTGTTTTCTATGCCTGCTATAAAAGAGTCTGTTTTTTTCTTAAAGAAAATTTCCGTTTGCTTCGCCTTTGTGTAAATGATTGTTACATCAAACAATTATATTTAAATTGAATTAGTGTTTGGTATACCAAACACTAATTCAATATTTATTGGAAAATGTTTGGTAAGTCAAACAGTTAATTTAGTAAATGAAAGAAATAAATTTCGAACGTAATTTCTAACTTACAACAAACTCCTTCCTGTATTTTGCCGGTGATAATCCTGTTACATGTTTAAAGATTTTTGAAAAATGATAACGGTCTGCAAATCCTGTGTCTTTCGAAATTTTTTCTATAGAAAAATCAAAATGGTGTAACAGCACACATGCTTTGTCAATTTTTTTCTTTTTTACATATTGCTGAGGTGGAAATCCTACTTCCTGTTTAAATAATCGGGTAAAAGCATTGGTTGCTAAGTGTGTCTTTTCGGCTAATATTTCATTTGAAAGGTTACTATCCAGATTATTCTCAATAAAGTTGAGGACATCAATAATGCGATAATCGTTTGAGAGTAAGTCCCAGTTATTCCCAGGTATTTTAGATAATAAGTCGCTGATAAGGGAATGTATGGTAAGTACAGTATAAAAGTTGAAGTGAGCATTCTCAACCATCAAATGTTGTTTTATAATAGTTAGTTTGTCCTTTAAATGCGACGTTAGACTAAATTCATATATGCCAGGAGAAATATTATCATAAGGAATTCCAAGATTAAAGTGTAAAAAAAGGTGCTGTATTGTATTTTTTGATTTTGACTCTGATTCTATATTCTCATAATTCAGTCGTTGGCCATTTAAGCAATATCCACTTACAGGAATTGCGTTATCAAATAGTTGACTTGAATAGGAAGTGTTTGGAGCAATAACTATAAACTTGTCTGGTGAGAGATTTACCGTAGTATTATTGTGTTTTATGCTTGCCCCGGGTTGGTCGTTGATATAGATCCGCCAGTAAGGATATGATAATTCTCTGAATTCCCAGTTTTCTAAAAGCCAATATCGACAACAAAGTAATTGTAAGTTATATTTGGGGAAAAGCTGTAGAACATCAGAAGGATCACCCTTATCGGGCATTTTATAAATAGTATTCATTTGGGGAGATGTTTAAAATAGACACAAATTTACGTATTGTAAACATTTAAATTGTTGTGTTCTTACACCAATTTTGTGTTTTTATAGAATAGGTTTAATTATTGAATTAAGAACATATAAAATGGAAAATAAAGCATTACAGTTACCAAACGAATTAGCTAATGGTGTAAATAAAGTTGTAACTTTTGGTGTTTGTGCTGCGAGCGATCCTCGAATTGATCAGGAAGCAAGAGATAGAACAGTTAATATTATTGGCATGATTGCAGAAGAGTTGACTACTCGTGTAAAAATGCCTTCAGGGGAGCCTGTTAATGTCGTTTATTCAACGGTTCTAATTGATGGAGAACAGCAGGCTGACATTGTTGCCCGTCAATTTAAGGATGCCGGTGTAGATGTTATAATTTGTACTCCGGATTCCTGGGCTTACCCTCAATTAACATTAATGAGTTTAATGGCGCATTTCCCCAAAGAAATGCCCTTAAATATAACATGCGGTAACAGTGCTCCAAAACCAGGAGTAGTATTTGCGCATGCTGTAAATGGAGCTTTTGCACAGTCTGGACGATTAACTCATTTAAATGTTGGATCGTGGGATGATACGGGTTTGAAACCTAAAATTAAAGAAGAAACAATAACTGCACTTACCGATTGGTGTTATGCGGCATTAACCTTTGTTGGATTAAAAGGGAGACGTATTGTTTGTTTTGGTCATGATTCTATGGGTATGGAAACAGCCTTGACACATGTTAATGCAACAAGAAAAACTTTTGGATTAGAAGTCACCCGCTTAGATATGAAACTCCTGGCAGATATGCTTCGAAAAGAATCTTACGACAAAGATGAGTTAAAAAGGCTTCGCGAATGGGTAATGGAGAATATGGGGGATCGTGTCGATTTATCCCTGGAAAATGCATCAGAGAAACTTGATCAGTCTTTAGCCATGTATTTAATTATGCGGGATTTGTTAGAGCAGTATAACGCAGTAGGTGGAGCTTTTATGAATCAGCTGGAGTGGGGGAGCGATTCCCGAGCTATTCCTCTTCCTATATGTGATCTGGCAGAATCGTTGTTCAACTCAACATTTGATCACAATGGACCGAAAGCTGCTATACCTTTTGGAACTGAAGCCGATATGCAGGGAGTGCTTACCATGTTATTTATGAATTGGATGACAGGGGGTAATCCGCCATTATTTATGGATTTTAGAAAAGTTTGGGAACCTGATGAATTGGTTAAAAAAGCAAAAGAATTAGGTGTTGATGTTACAGGAGATGAGCTTTGGGCTAAAAAAGGTATTGTTGATGGTGATAATTCAGGATCAGCAAGTCTTAACTGGGCAGCAAAACCTGGTGCAAGTGCAAAAGATATTTTAAGCAGAGTAAGTATGCCAGCTGCAGAGATGTATTATTTCCCCGGAGGAGGTAATAGTGTGGCTTTTGTTTCGCCTGGAGGTATTAATGGTGTAGCTGCAAGGTTAACCTACAGCGAATTGAACGGTATGTTTAGCATGGTTTGGGATGAGGCATCAACGGTTGATCTACCTAAAAATCTTGCTGATTTTGTAGCAAATAGTTCAAATGTTACATGGCCACATACCTGGGTTGTGCCCAAATATGCTACAATGGCTGAATACAAGCAATATGCACCAGCAAATCATTTTCATATGATTTGGGGATTAAAACCATCCACTTTGCAATATTGGATGGATTTAACAAGTGTTTTATCTGTTGCTCCATGGCAGGCTCGTTCTGGATTTATTGAGGGTGAAGACAGACCAATGCCTCTTTTACATTTGATAAATGGAGGAGAGAGTAGTGCAAAAAGAATGCTTGTTAAAGGATTTTAATTGTATTTATGAAACGATATAGATTAGTTAATTAATAGAAGACATCTCGACTTAGCTCAATGTGGCAGTTAACAGATTAACAAGGTCAGTTCGAGCGAAGTTGGGAATGGATTCGTTTTAAAAGACTAACTTTTTGTACAACCTCAATTATTAAACTAAATTTCAGTGATTTTAGGTAATTAATTTTATTACACGATGTCAAACAAAAAAGATATAGCCATTGTGTTTGACTGCGGAGCAACCAATGTCCGGGTTATAGCTATTGGTATTGATGGAAATATTTTAGCTTCAAAGTCATTCAAAAATTCAACATATCCTGATCCATTTTATCCTGAAGGGCTTATTTGGGATATTGACAAAATATGGTCAGATTTATGTGAAGCTTCTCAAGAAGTTATTTCTGAAATTGAAATAGAACGAGTTGCAGGTGTTACAGTTACAACATTTGGCGTAGATGGGACTTTGGTTGATAGGCCAGGAGAGATGCTTTATCCTGTTATTTCCTGGCAGTGCAAGCGGACAGAAAAAATAATGGAATCGATAGGAAATTATATTCCCCTTGAAAAATTGTATTCAATAAGTGGAGTGTATCCTTATTCATTTAATACCATTAATAAATTTATCTGGCTAAAAGAAAATAAACCGGAACTCTTAGAATCAGCTTATCGATTTCTGTTCTTTCCATCGTTATTGATTAAAAAGCTGAGTGGTGTTATGCAAAACGATATAACGATGTCTGGCACATCCATGATGCTGGATATTGAAGCAGAAAAAATTTCTACGGAAATCTGTGACACGATTGGTATTGATGCTTCAATATTTGGTGAAATTGCGCCATCAGGAGCTCAGGCCGGAACTGTTACAAAAGAGGCTCATAAGCAATGTGGGATTCAGGAAGGAATACCTGTTTTTTTTGGTGGACATGATACACAGTTTGCAATTTTTGGTTCAGGGGCAAGTCTTAATCAGGCTGTGTTAAATTCAGGTACGTGGGAGATATTAATGGCCAGGAGTGATGCTTTTAAGGCAACGAATGATGAGTTAACTCAGTGTTTAACAACGGAAAAAGATGCTCAAAAAGGGAAGTTTAATATCGGGCAAAACTGGTTAGCATCAGGAATTTTAGAGTGGTTTGCTACGAATTTTTATAATCAGTATACAGGAGATGAATTGTATGAACTGATGATTAAAGAAGCTAGCTTGATTAAACCAGGACAACATAACCTACAGATAAATCCTGCTTTTTATAATGATTCGGGCAATGATTCAGGTGGTGTAATAAGTGGTTTGACTATTAACACGCATCGATCAGAAATATACAGGGCTTTACTAGAAAGTTTGTGCTACAGGCTGAGAGAAGGATTGGAAGCACTAGAGGTTGCTGGTAATTTTAAAGCTGAAAAAATAATATGCGTGGGAGGAGGTTCTAAAAATATGCTGTGGAATCAGCTACGTGCAGATGTGTGTAACTTACCAATTGAAATTATTGAACAAAAAGAAACTACGGTTTTAGGTGCTGCGATGTTTGTTTTTGCCAGTGCCGGATTATTTAAGTCTCCAGAAGAAGCCAGAGATTTTATTGATTACAATCCTCAAATTATAAATCCTTCGAAAGACACGGAGGTATATAATGAGCTTTATGAAAAGTACATCAATTTTAAATTACCTTAAATCCGCAAGTCTTTTTATAAAAATGTTAATCACGCCAATAAGCACGAACCGAGGACAAAGGAAGAGCTCAATAAAGTTAATTTTCCTTCACCCATTTGGGTGAAGTTTTCTCTGCGAAACCTCTGCGCACTCAGCGGTTCGTGAATTTCACCTGCGGATTTTAGGAAAAATAAAAAATAATTCATGTTCTGTAATATCTTTTTATCTTTAGAAATTTTTATAACGATAAAAAGAATATGATACAAGCTCTAATTTCAGAACCTAAAACTATAAAAATCAATGAGTCCAATATGCCGGAACCGGGTAAAAATGAGGTTCTGGTCAAATTGTCGATGACGGGGATTTGTGGTTCAGATGTGCATCTTTTCAATAAAGGGAGAGAAGCGAATAATTTATTGGTTGCAGGTCATGAAGGTATAGGCTTTATTGAGAAAACAGGAGAAGAGGTCAGTTCGCAAAGAAAAGGAGAGCGTGTAGTTATTGAGCCGAATATTCCTTGTAGGATTTGTACCGAATGCATTTCTGGTCGAAGTCATGTATGTAGAAATAAACGAATAATTGGTGTTTCCGAGCATGGATGTTTTGCAGAATATGTTGTTGTTCCTGCTGAATTTGCACACTTTTTACCTTCTTCAATCTCTAATGAAGATGCAGTTACTATTGAACCTGTAACGGTAGCTTATTCCGCGTTAATGCGTTCAGGGGCAAAACCCGGGGACACGATATTAGTTATTGGATTAGGTGCAATTGGATTACTTGTTGCGCACGTGGCTTTAGCTCTTGGATATAGGGTGTTTGTGTCGGATCCTGTTAAGGATAAAGTGCGACAAACAATAAAACAAGGAGCAATAGATATAAATAATGACGCATCTGAGATGATGGGGAGTTCTGAGCTAAAGAAGATTTGTGAAGAGGAAAATATCTATACAATATTCGAGTGTGCAGGTTCTGAAAAAACTGCAACAATAGCAATACAATCTGCACCTCACGGAGCAGAAGTTGTGTTACTGGGATTGTCAGCAAAGCCTGCTACTTTTATACCCTTTGATACATGTAAAACAGGAGTCCGTATAAATTTCTCATTGATCTATGAACATCCATTTGACTTTAAACGGGTTATTCAACTTATTAATTCAGAGAAAATAGCTCCCGGATTTATTATAACCAATTACTTTCCTTTGAAGGATTTACAAGCAGCATTAGAATTAGCCAGCACAGGAAAAGAAAGTAAAATTGTAATACGCATAAACTAATTAACTATGAAAAATAATGTACCCGTTTCAGATGGTGTATCGGATAATACGATAAGAAAAATAATTTCGGAAAGTCCGATGAGTGTCTTTCAGGTTTTAATTGTTATCATGTGTTTTGTTCTTAATATGAATGATGGCATTGATATTTTTGTTGTTTCTTATACTGCACCTGAAATTATGAGTGAATGGGGTTTAACCGCTACTGAGCAAGGCTATATTTTTAGTCTTGGTCTGGCCGGAATGACATTGGGGTGTCTTTTTATTGCTCCATTAGCAGACCGTATAGGTAGGCGTAAATTATTTATCCTTGCTATTACCGTTGAGACAGCAGGTATGATATTATCTTATTTTGTTACATCTTTTAATCAATTACTTTTTTTACGATTAATATCCGGTTTAGGTGTTGGTGGATTATTACCAACGATGGCTGCTCTGGCAACTGAATTTTCGAATAATAAAAGGAAAGATCTGGCTGTTGGTTTTGTGCAGGCAGGTTGGCCTATTGGAGCGATATTTATGGGATTTTTTACAGCTTGGGTAGTTCCGGAATTTGGCTGGCGTTCTGCATATCTATCCGCTGGTATAATTTCAGGATTAATGTTGATAATGATTATCTTCTTTATGCCTGAGTCTGCTGAATATCTCTGGTATCATCAACCTAAAGGAGCTTTAAAAAAGATAAATAATTATTTGCATAGAACGGGGCATCAAAAACTTGATAGTTTGCCAGAACGTAAA
The DNA here is from genome assembly GCA_963665085.2 of Bacteroidales bacterium. GTDB lineage: Bacteria > Bacteroidota > Bacteroidia > Bacteroidales > JAAAOM01. Next base: position 1,526,698 of record CAXXXS010000002.1, on the reverse strand, counting down.
AAAGTAAGTAAACCAAAGATTATTGATTTATTTACGAAAGAATATAAGGAATCAACTATACGATTGTGGATTGGTATTTTCTTTGGATTTTTAACAATGTATACGCTAATTAGCTGGATGCCTACTATTGCAAATAACTATGGAATGTCATTTGAAAAATCCACTTATGTAGGTACAGTTCTTAATATTGGAGCTTTTATTGGTAGCACGGGTATTGGCTGGTTAGCTGCAAGATTCAATTTAAAAAAATTAATTGCTACATTCTTTGCTATCTCTTTTGTGATTATGGTAGCCTATGGTAGTATCCCATTAAGTAATGCCTTGATTTTTATGGTTAGTTTTTTAATAGGAGTAGTAGTGCAAGGTGGATTTAATGGTTATTGGCCTGCCACAGCAAGGGTTTATGAAACTAAAATAAGAACTACAGGAATTGGTATGGCTGTTGGTGCGGGTCGTTTTGGTGCGATTTTGGGACCTTTGTTATTCGGGATATTATCAGACATGGAACTTTCTGTTCCAACATTATTTATAATCTTTTCAGTACCCTTAGTAATTTCTGCAATTGCTGTATATGGTATTCCTTCGAAAAATCTAAAATAGCAAAAAGACTTTTTTTTACTTGCTTTTGTTTTTTGTTTGTTTTTGTTTTCTTTTATTTAGTTTTGCTTGATGTTTCATTTGTGAGTATTTATTTTTGAATTAGTAAATTATGTGCTCCTAAATGAACAGAGAGAGATTGCTGACAAGTTTCAATGTGTTTATGGTTATTTGATGTAGATCTTCAATACGAGAAAATGATAGAGTTTGATGAGTTAAAACAAATCAGTAAATTAAAAAAAGGAGACATGTCTGCTTTTGAGAAGCTCTATACATTTTACTCAAAAAAGGTGTATAATTTTGTAAATCATTACATTTCTGTTGTGGAAGATGCAGAAGAATTAGTTCAGGAAGTTTTTCTGGCAATCTGGAATAATCGTAAATCACTAAAAACGGGAGAGCCTATGGCTTCATATCTTTTTGGTATTTCCAGAAATAAAATAAATACGTACTTGCGAAAGGAAGTTTATGGAAGGGCAACGTTTGATCTTTTGTATGAAGATAACTCAGGTTTATCATTTGTTACAGAAGAAACCATCCAGTTTAACGAGTTAAAAGAGAACCTAAGTATTATAATAGATGAGTTACCTCCCAGAAGAAAAGAAATTTTTATGCTTGGAAAGATTGAAGGATTAACCTATAAGCAAATCTCTGAAAAACTGGAAATCTCCGAAAATACTGTCGATACACAGATGAGGGCAGCTCTAAACTATATTCGAACGAAATTAAGTTCATTGTAGAAAGAACTTTTTTTACATTTCTGAAAAAAAATCATTTTCCAATCACGGAAAGAATAAAATATTGATAATACAGTAATAGCAATGATAAATATGAGCCAGGAAAATAGAATACAAGAGTTATTAGTCAAATTGAGAAATGAAACCATTAGTTCTTCCGAATACAAAGAACTCTATGATGCTTTAAAAGAAGGACAACAATCAGAATCTCTTATGAAAGACTATATTCATTCCTGGGATTTGGCTTCAAAACATACAGGTAATTTTAACTCATTAACCAAGTTTTCTGAATTAAAGAGAAAAATTGAAGAAGAAAGAGACAGTTCAGAAAGAAGTGTTTTATTTCAAACTAAGAAAACAAATCTTACTGAGAGAATCCTGCAATTTGCAGCTGTATTTATTTTAGCATTTGTTGCTTCCTGGTTCCTAAATAATCTATCTAAGAAGAATATAACAACAGAACAACCTGTTTTAGGAATGCATGAAAATGTTGTTACTGTAAAAAATGGCTCTCGTTCAAAAATTCAATTACCTGATGGGACTATTGTACATCTAAATTCAGGAAGCGAGTTGCGCTATCCTCCATTGTTTGTTGATAATAAAAGGGAGGTTACACTTATTGGTGAAGCTCATTTTGAGGTAGAAGCTGATACATCAAGGCCTTTTATTGTGAAAACACCTGAGATGACATTGCGTGTTACAGGAACTGTTTTTGATGTTAGGGCCTACGAATCAGATGATGATGTTCAGACATCATTAATTAAGGGATCTCTTGATGTTTTTACCAACAAAAGAAAATTTGAAACAAAGTTTAATGAACGGGATAAAATTACCTTAAAACCCAAAGAGTTTGTTCGCTTAGAAAAAGAGAATGATGCCTCCTCTTTTTTGCCAAATAAAATATCTGTAAAAAATCCGGAAGTAAACAAGATAACAAATACCGAATTAATCACTGCTTGGAAAGATGAAAAGCTTCTTTTTGATAGTGAACCTTTTTTTGAATTGGAGAAACGTTTTGAACGATGGTTTAATGTGGAAATAGAGGTGGATAATAAATCATTCTATTCAAGAAGGTTTACCGGGACCTTCGAATCAGAAACTGTGGAACAAGTACTAAATGCTATGAGACTAATAATACCTTTTGACTATGAAATTGATAAGAATATAATAACTATTAAATAGAAATGGTATAACCACGATTAAGACAAGGGAGAATTAACTAACACAAATACTAACTAAAATTTAAAAAGCCATGACGTAAAAAGATTTATCATCACATCACAAAAAAAAGAGATGCGTAAAGCGGCCACTTTACGCATCCAGCTAATTATTTTTTTATTAACTGTAATTCAACAAAATTATGAAAATTATTTCCATTTTTTGTAAAGATGGCACATTTATGTGTTATCGTAAATTGATTCTAACTATGAGAATAACATTTTTACTATTAACTATTAATTTATTAACGATTCATGCTGTATCGTTTACTCAAACTTCTAAGGTTTCTATAGACCTTAAGAGAGCTACTGTAAAAGACATACTTTCTACAATAGAAGAACAAACAGATTATAAATTTCTATATAGTGATGATTTTATTGAGAATCAGTATGTTTCTGTGTCTGTTGATAATTCAACGGTGAAAGATGTTCTAGAAATGATTTTGCAGAAATCTGGTAATTCATTTCGTGAAATTGAAAACAACTTAATTGTTGTTGCCCCATTTGAGAAAAATGGAAACATGCAAGATGTTGTTGTAAAAGGGGTAATTGTAGATGTTGGTGGTAATCCGTTACCTGGAGTTAACATTATTGAGAGAGGAACAACCAATGGAACAGTAACCAATCTTGATGGTGAATATTCAATCTCTATTAGCTCTCCCGATGCATCTTTAAGTTTTTCTTTTGTAGGTTACCTAACTGAAGAGGTTGTTGTTGGTGGTCAGACACAAATCAATATAACATTGGTAGAGGATATCCAATCTTTGGAAGAAGTTGTTGTAATTGGATATGGTGTTCAGAAAAAAAGTGTGGTTACCGGTGCAATCAGTGGAACAAATGCAGAAGAGCTTGAAAATAAACCTGTGTACAAAGTTGAACAGGCACTTCAGGGAAGAACTTCCGGATTAACTGTTATGGCTTCGTCTGGAGAGCCAGGAGCTGCTTCAACAATGCGTATCAGGGGAACAACTTCAATTAATAATAGCGACCCGTTATATGTAATTGATGGGGTGCCTATTGAGGTTTCAAATTCTAATATTGATTTTATTAATCCAAGTGATATTGAATCAATAGAAGTATTAAAAGATGCGGCTTCTGCTGCTATTTATGGCGCCAGGGCTGCTGCCGGTGTAATTTTAATTACTACAAAACGAGGAAAAGCAGGATCTTTAAATGTTAATTACAGTGGATATTATGGTGTTCAGTCTCCTTGGAATAAAGTGGATTTATTGGATGGTGATGAATATGCGATGATAATTAACGAAGCAAGGGCAAACAGTGGGTTAACCCAGTTGGTTCCTGACGGTACTTACGGAGAAGGAACAGATTGGCAGGAAGAACTTTTTAACCGTAGTGCAATGATCCAAAATCATGAATTAAGCATTGTTGGAGGTAGTGAAAAAAACACATATTTTACTTCTTTCGGTTACTATGAACAAGAAGGTATTGTTGCTTCAGATATTAGTAGGTACAAGCGTTTTAATTTCAGGGTTAATTCAGATTTTAAATTTAACGATTGGATTAAAGCAGGTGAATCTGTAAGTTATTCTTATATTAAAAATTTAGCAGGTACAACCACTAGTGCACAAGGGGGATTGCTTACGGATGCAGCAAATCTTGATCCGCTCACTCCTGCAATTGTTACAGACCCTGATGTTATAAATAGTTCTCCTTATAATGCTTTTAATGTTGTAACTGATGGTAATGGTAACCCTTATGGAATATCAGATTATGTGACATTTGCAAACCCATTGGCATCTATAAGAAACAGACTTGATAATTTTAATTATCAACATAATATTATTTCTAATTTCTTTGTTGAATTAGAGCCAATTAAAGATTTAAAAATACGCTCTGCTTTTGGTTTTACCATGGAGTTTGATGGCAGTGAGACTTTTACCCCGATTTATTATTTAAATGCACAAAGCCGAAACGATGTAACCAGCTATGAAAGAAGTAATGGTACAAATTATAGTTGGAATTTAGAAAATACCATTTCTTATAATAAATCTTTTGGCGGACATAATTTAACCGTAATGGTCGGAACTGGTAACTATGTTTATAATATCGGGAAGTCTATTGCATTAACATATTCTGATATCCCAGCAACAACGTTTGAAGAAGCTTCGATGAATTTTTCAGTCTCATCAACCAACCGGGTTGGGGAAGGAGCAGAAGCTATTGAACATAAGCTGAATTCAATTTATGGCCGTGTAATTTATAATTATCAGGAGAAATACTTGTTAACAGCAATCATGAGAAGGGATGGTTCTTCAAGATTTGGTGAAAACAATAAGTTTGGGGTATTCCCATCTTTCTCTGTAGGTTGGGTTCCTTCTCAGGAAGAATTCTGGCCAGAGAATGAAGTAGTAAGTTTCTTGAAAATACGAGGTTCTTATGGTATTACAGGTACAGATCAGATTGACGATTTTAAATATGTATCAACTGTAAGTAGTGGAAGAAATTATCCGTTTGGAAATGGTTTTCATATTGGAAACAACAACGACGCTCCAGCAAATCCTGATTTAATGTGGGAAGAGACATCTCAATTAGATATTGGTGTAGATGCTAATTTATTAAGTAATTTCAGGTTAACTGTTGATTGGTTTGATAAAAAAACCTCAGGAATGCTTTTAGCGATTCAAACCCCTGAATATATGGGATTAATCCAACAAGCTACAGGTAATATTGCCAGTATGCATAATAAAGGAGTTGAAGTAGAACTTGGATTTAAGAAAAATATCGGTCAATTTAATATTGATATTGCTGGTAATGTTTCTCACATTGATAATGAGGTAACTGACTTGGGAGAAACAGAATTTATTACTGGTGCATCAATTTTTGCAGGGGCTTATGAAATTACAAGAACTACAGTAGGAAATCCTTATAACTCATTTTATGGTTTTGAAACCGATGGCGTATTTCAAAACGAAGCAGAAGTTGCTGCATATGTAAATGGAGCTGGCGAAATGTACCAGCCTGATGCTGAGCCTGGAGATTATAAGTGGGTAGATTTAGATGACGATGGTGCAATTACCAGTGATGACCGGACATTTATTGCAAATTCAATTCCAACCTGGTCGTATGGATTTACTGCATCTGTTGCTTACAAAGGATTTGATCTTTATGTTTTTGGCCAGGGTTCTGGTGGAAACAAAGTATTTAATGCAGTGCGCAGGGTAGATTACCCTACAGGAAATTATCCTGTTCAAATATTGGACAGATGGCATGGAGAAGGTACTTCAAATTCGATGAGCAGGGTTACTATTGGTGATACAAATGGTAATTACGAAAGGCCTCATGCGCATCAACTTTACGATGCTTCATATTTTAGGGTAAAAACAGTACAATTGGGATATACCTTGCCAAATAGTCTTTCTTCAAAAATTGGTGCCCAAAAAGTTCGCGTATATGTTGGAGCAAACAATCTATTAACATTTACTGATTATTGGGGTTGGGATCCGGAAATTGGAGGCGCTGTTACAGATATCGGTATGGATAGGGGAACATATCCTCAGGCGAGATCATTTATGCTTGGTTTAAACCTTAACTTTTAAATTTAGAAAGATGAAAAATAGAAAAACAAAATATATAATATATACAATTATTGCTTTATTAGGCTTTAGTTCGTGTGACGAAGGATTTTTAGAGGTAGAACCAAAAGGTAGCGCCCTGGAAACAAGCTACTATCAAACAGCTGATCAGGTGTGGTCTGGCTTGGTGGCAGTTTATAGTCCGCTGGATTTAACCTGGCATGATAATGATTGGTGTATTTTACCAATGAGTGCAGCTGGTGCAGCAGACGAATGTCTTGGCGGCGGCGGTGGAGAAGGTGACTTCGATTTCGTATGGCGTTGGGATAATTTCTCTTTATCCGGTAGCCAGGGGCCATCAAAAGCTTTTTGGTATAAAAACTATTTAGGTGTTTCAAGGGCTAATAATTTATTAGCCAAAATGGAGGGAGAAATATCAGATTTGGACGATGATACAAAATCAAGATATGTTGCTGAAGCCAAATTTTTAAGGGCATTTTATTATTTTGAATTGGTTACGTTATTCAAGAATGTAGTGTTTTTTCTAGAACCCATTAGTTTGGAAGATGCATGGGGTCAAACCCAGGTCGAACCAAGTGTTGTTTGGGCGCAAATCGAGAAAGATTTAAATGATGCTATGGATGATTTGCCTGTAACAGTTCCTGCAGAAACTGAAGGCGGAAGGATAACACAAGGCGCTTGTAAAGCTTTTCTCGCAAAAGCAATATTATATCAAAATCAAGACTCAAGATTAAGTGAAGTAATATCTTTATTGGAAGAAGTAAATAGTTCTGATAATATTTATGGATATTCACTTCAGTCTGATTATGAAGCAGTATTTAATCCAAATAATAAATTTAATTCTGAATGTATCTTTGATATTGTACATACAAATCAGGATGTTAGTGAGTTTTGGAACGAAATTACAGGTATGTACGGGAATATGTGGGTAACTTGTAGTGGTCCACGTGGATTTGTTGATCCGGAAGGGAATACAGATTATTTAGGTGGTTGGGGCGCAACACCGGTTGAGACTCAATTTGCTGAGGATATGAAAGGGGATCCTCGTTATGGATTTTGTATAATGGATCTTGATAGTCTGGTTGAAACATATCCTGGAATTACTTATTCTCCCGGATACCAAAATACGGGTTATTTCATTGGGAAATGGGCCGCAACAAGTGAATTTCAAACATCATCAGGAGGTTCTTATATGTTAAGGTTTCCTCACAATCAACCTGTAATTCGTTTGGCCGATACATATTTATTAGAAGCCGAAGCAATCGTAAGAAGTGGCGGGGATTTAACAAAAGCTGCTTCTTATCTAAATGCAGTAAGGACTCGTGTAGGATTACCTGCAGTTGAGGCAACATTAGACAATATCAAACAAGAAAGAAAATATGAATTGGTATTTGAGGGTGCCCGTTGGTTTGATCTTGTGAGATGGGGAGATGCTTCAGAAGTTCTTGGTGCAAAAGGATTTGTTGCAGGGACACATGAGATTATTCCAATTCCTATTGAGGAAACATACAATACAGAATTGGTACAGAACCCTAATTATGACTAATAATTAAATGTCAAAAAAGGCGATTGTCTGAAAATTGATACGAGGATGTCCAAAAAGTAACTCAGAAAGGTCTCTCGGACTCTGTCAGGTTTTTTCAATTAATCAATTTATAACCTGACAGAGTACGAAGAACCTGACAGAGTTTGCAATCAAATAACTTTTTGGACACCCTTATCTATCACTAATAGATTGTTGAGAATTATTTTTCGTCTCTATTTAACAAGAACGTAGAGGTGTCGCAGGTACATCAATTTATTAAAACTAACTAAAAACGTCTTCTTCATTATACAGGTAAAGAATATATTGAAACTCATGGAGAATGTTCTTAAAAGAGTTTACCCCTTTGTGTTTTTTTGATAATCATTTTGAATGAATAGAACGAATCTGGATAATGGACGTGAACGTTTGTTTGTAACTTGTTTTAGAATGAATCAATAAAAAGCTTGCTTCTATTATTAAATAAAAAAACTATGAAAAAAAAAGAAAAACTATCAACGAGTTGGCTCAGGTTTCTTTTATACCATAATTTAGGTGTAATAATTCTGTTGCTGGCATCAATAACTATATCCGGTTGTACAGAGCAAAAGTCAGTTCAGGAATCAGTTCAGGAATCGGCTAAACCCCGTGTTGTAATTACACTTGATCCGGAATGCGATGATTTGAATTCTCTCGTTCGTTTTTTACTTTTTAGTACAGACTATAAAGTAGAAGGTATCGTGTACACCAGTAGCCAGTGGCATTGGAAAGGTGATGGGAAATTGACTATGTTTGATCATCGGGGCAGGGAATGGAATACATATTTTGGTTGGGGCCCACAAGTGACCTGGCGCTGGAAAAATGGGGAACGTTTTATTCATGATGCCGTTGATATCTATGAACAGGTTTACCCTAACCTGAAAGTGCATAACCCGGATTACCCTACACCTGAATATTTAAGGTCTAAAATCAGATGGGGAAATATAGAGTTTGAAGGTGAAATGGCTAAAGATACGGAAGGCTCTGATCTGATAAAATCATTAATGCTTGATGATGTCCCGGGAACATTGTTTGTTACAGCATGGGGAGGTCAGAATACAATCGCGCGGGCGCTGAAGTCTATCGAGGAAGAATATTCAGGAACGCCAGAGTGGGGACGCATTAAAGAAAAGGTTTCAGAGAAGGTTATGATACTGCCTTCAGGAGAACAGGATGATACCTATCAAAATTACACCAAACTTAATTGGCCGGATATAGGTTATTCGAGCCTGGGAGGGGCAAATATTCCATTAGGATATGGTGCCCAGGGAAGTGTCTCTTCGAAAGATTCCATTTATTATACCGCAGAATGGATGCAAAAAAATATTTCCAGTGTAGGACCATTTGGCCCTTTTTACCGTGTTTGGGGTGATGGTAAACAAATGTACCCCGGTGATAAATTTGATGTTTTCGGTTTTTCAGGTTACACGTTTGAGGAACTTGCAGATATGGGATATGTCAATTCTACCCCAATACAACCCAAAGGATCATTTCTGGCTGAGGGGGATACCCATACTTTCCTTAATTTGATTGACAATGGATTACGAGCATGGGAAGATGAAAACTATGGCGGTTGGAGTGGACGAAAAAGACTGGGGAATATTGTACGTTCAGGACCGCTAGATTTAGAAGCGATAATGTCTAATCCAGATGGATTTGCTTCGTTTTTTCGACGAAGAAATACACCAAATGATTTTCCTGATTTCGTGCCTGCTGTACAAAATGGATTGGCATCCCGTTTTCAATGGAGTGTAACCCCTAGTTATGAAGGAGCAAACCATGATCCGGTAATCGATGGAACTTCTGATATTTCAGCAAAACCAGGTGAAAAGGTCGACCTTAGGGCAGAAGTTTCTGATCCTGACGGTAATGATGTCTCTGTAAGATGGATGCAGTTCAAGGTAAATAGCTATGAGGGAGAGGTAAAAGCAGATAATCCAACATTACCTTCAACCAGTGTTGTGGTTCCTGAAGATGCACAACCAGGGCAAACCATACATATGGTTCTTGAAGCAGTTGACAATGGAACACCATCGTTGACGAGATACAAAAGAGTAATAATCACAGTTATCTAGAAAGAACGAATAATCAAATAAAAAAATTAAAGATGAAGAAAATTATTTTTGCTATTTCAATAATTGCGTTCTCAGTACAAATGAATGCACAGCAGGTATTTGAGCAAGATCCTGCAAAACACGAAACCAGGGTATTCCCAATTCCCGTGAAACATTTATATTTCCACAGTGAGATTCTCAATTATGATAAAAATTTTACGGTATACCTGCCCAAAAGCTACGAAACCGATACTGAACGTAAGTATCCGGTGGTTTATATGCTCCACGGTGCAAATGAGAACGATTGGGAATGGGCAAACATACCTACGCCTATGGTACAAGAGGTCATTACAAAGTCAACAGCAGACGGGATGGCTAGCGAAGTAATAATGGTATGTCCCAATGCAACAGAAGGAACCATGGGTTACTTCAATCGAGAAGGATGGAATTACGAAGACTATTTTTTCAAAGAATTAATACCATTCATAGAGTCTAACTACCGCGTAATTGCAGATAAAGGACATCGTGCAATTGGAGGACTTTCAATGGGAGGTGGCGGTTCTTTTATGTACGGAATTACTCATCCTGAAATGTTCAGCAGCGTTTATGCCATCAGTGGGGCAGTGCCTGCAAGTCTTAATGGCAACAACGAAGAGAATAACACTTTCAGCAGACAATTTAATATTGATGATTTATCTGAAGCCCAAATTGAGGAAATTAAAACAGTGGATTTTGTACTGGATTGTGGTGATGACGATTTTCTTTTTGATGCCAATGTAGGGTGCTATCAATCAATGAAAAAAGCTGGTCTTACCTGTGAATTCCGTTCCCGTAACGGGTCGCATGCTACCTATTATTGGTACGATGGGCTTGGATATGCGCTAAATTGGTTTACCCGCCATTTTTCTGAACAATGTAAATAATTAGAAAAAAGCTTTTATAGTCGAAAAGATCTGGAGGGTTTTTTAATATTTTTTTTATAAAATCCTCTTATTATCAAGCCAACATAAAAGAAATTCAAACCAATTAGTTATTAAAAGATGAAAAAAAATATAGTTCTATTTTTAATCCTATTTCTGGTTGTACAATTTTATGTGATTGCACAACCTCAACTTCAGGAACAACCAGTTCCTGTTGTTTCCCCTGAAGTTAAACAGGATAATTCTGTTGTCTTCAGGCTCAGGGCCCCGGAAGCTAAATCTGTTCAATTAACAGGTACGATGACCCCAGGTCATTCCAAATTGGATATGGTAAAAAATGAAGATGGAATTTTTGAGATAACAATTGGGCCATTTGATTCGGATTACCATGGATACAATTTTATTGTTGATGGGATTATAACTTTGGATCCCAACAATAATATAGTTGTCCGCGACGGTTCCTATTATGAGAACCGACTGATTATTCCCGGGAAACTTACAGATGTTTATGATGTTAAGGATGTCCCTCATGGAAAGCTTACTGCGGTCTGGTATCCTTCTCCAACCTTCGGGATGCAGCGTCGGATGTTGGTTTATACTCCATATGAATACGAAAATTCCACTAAATCATACCCGGTACTTTATCTATTGCATGGTGGTGGTGGAGATGAAGAAGCCTGGGTTAGCCAGGGACACGCCAATTATATTTTAGATAATTTGATAGCACAGGGGCAGGTAGAACCAACAATTGTAGTTATACCTAATGGATCTATTGGTCAGCAGGCCGCCCCAAATGACAGAAGCAATTCGTATAGTGCTAAAGTCGATAGGGCCATTGATATGAGGTCAATGTACTCAGGAAAGTATGAAGAAAGCATTGCGAATGATATAATCCCCTATGTTGAAAAAAATTATAGGGTTATTAAAGATGCAAACCACCGCGCATTAGCTGGATTATCAATGGGAGGGCTTCATGTTCTAAATACTTTTATGTTCCATCCGGATATGTTTGGGTATATCAATGTGATGAGTTCAGGATGGTTTACTACAGATGAAAAGATGTACGCAGATGGTGATAAACGTTTGTCCGAAATTGCAATGACATTGAATAAAACAGTGAAATGTCTCCGGTTCACTCAGGGAGGGCCAGATGATATAGCCTATAATAATGGGAAAGAGATGTTAAAAGTGTTCGATAAGAATAAAATTAAATATGAATTCAGTGAAATGCCAGGGGGGCATTCCTGGAATGTGTGGAGACAAGATCTTAAAGATTTTGTTCCCAGGATGTTCAACTAAGATAAATAAATTACTGTTGTGTTAAATTAAGTGTGAAAATGTGATTAGCCACCGTCAGAGTCGGTGACCATATACGGGACATTACTTGTTAATGGTCGAGGACTTTGGCTGTGGTTAGCAGTCAGGCTAAAAGATGAAAAGGAATAATTTATAAGATATTATGTTCTCACCATTTCATCCAGCAAAACTGGATATTTCTCCCTCTCTTGAAAGAGAGGGAAAGATTGAGTCTCTGGCTCAATCAGGGAGAGTAAACGTTAAACTAATATAAAATAGAATTAAACTAAAAAAAATGAATAAGAATAAATTATACTATTTAATATGCCTTTTTATAATAATTGTAGGTTTTGAGGCAAAGTCACAACAAAACCTTTTTGGCGGACAAGATATTGAGTCGGCAGTTGTAAATAATGATAATTCTGTCACATTCCGTTTTATTGCTCCCGATGCGAAGAGCGTGTCGGTTGCTGGCGATTTTGCTGAAAAAGCTGAAGATAATCCAGTTGGGGGAGTAGTAGGTACAGGTTTAATTCCAATGATTAAAGATAAAGATGGCGTTTGGACATTAACAACAAAACCTCTTGAATCAGAATTATACATGTATTTGTTTGTTGTTGACGGTGTCGCGACAACCGATCCAAACAATCCATATGTTTTTCGGGATTATGCTACGGTTAGTAATATTTTTGTTGTCGGTAATGGTCAGGCAGATCTCTATAAAGTACAGGATGTACCTCATGGTTCCCTAACTCACCGTTGGTATAACTCAAAAGGGTTAGGAATGGAGCGTCGTATTAATATTTATACTCCTCCGGGATACGAAAACAGCAATAAAAAATATCCTGTTCTTTATTTGTTACATGGATTTGGTGGTGATGAAGATGAATGGGTAAATTTTGGAAGGGCAACACAGATTTTGGATAATCTTATCGCCCAGGGAAAAGCAGAACCAATGATTGTTGCTATGACTAATGGTCATACAGCCATGGAAGCTGCTCCTGGGGAAAGCAGCATGGGATTTTATAAGCCGGGAAGAGAAAAAGACAGAGCTGATGTAGAAGGTGCTTTTGTTGAAAATTTTAAAGATGTGATTGAGTTTGTTGAGAGTAATTACCGTGTTGTTCCCGATAAAGCTCATCGTGCAATAGCAGGACTTTCAATGGGCGGTGGCCATGCAATAAATATTTCAAGGACTTACGAAAATACATTTGATTATATAGGAGTATTTTCTTCTGCTTCCAGTGGAGAAGAAGAGTTTGATGCCAGCTTGAAAAAACAATTTGATAATGGCTTGGAATTATATTGGATTGGTATAGGTAGAGAAGATTTTCTTTTCGAAAGAAACAAGGAATTCAGGGCAAGATTAGATAAAATGGAATTGGATTATACCTATTTGGAAACAGATGGAGGCCATGTATGGAAGTGTTGGCGAATTTATCTTGGAGAGTTTGTACCACTTTTATTTAAATAAGGCAGTTTTTAATTGTTTACATAATCTTTTATTTTTTAATCTGATGAAAAGGACATTTATTACATTAATTAAAAAAAGACATTACTTATTGTCAATAATTTCACTTGTTCTGATATGTAATTTATCAAATGCACAAAGAACGCCGGTTGATTATAGTTCTACAGAAATTTTACCAGATAATTCTGTAATATTTAGAATCAAGGCCCCCGACGCAGATAAAGTTGAAGTAAGAGGCTCCTGGCCTGCTCCTGCTCAGGTTGAAATGGTAAAGAAAGATTCACTTTTTGAAGTGAAAATTGGACCAATCCCGGTTGATTTTTATGAGTATGAGTTTGTCCTGGATGGTATCCCTGTGTTAAATCCTAATACAAAACTGGTAACAAGAGACGGGGCCTGGATAATGAATATGTTAATGATGCCAGGTGATGAATCAAAAGTTTATGAAGCTAATGATGTTCCTCACGGAAGTGTTTATTCACGATGGTATAATTCTCCAACAATTGGAGAAACAAGAAGGATGAATATTTATTTACCTCCAGGATATGAAAATAGTACGAAGAATTACCCTGTATTATATTTATTACATGGAGGTGGCGGAGATGAAGAAGTATGGCTAAACAGGGGAAGGGCTAATTTTATATTAGATAACCTGATTGCAGAAGGCAAAGCAGAACCAATGATTGTTGTTATAACAAATGGAAATCCAAATACTCCCTCTGTACCGTTAAACAGAAAGTCGGATTTTGTTGAGGAATCTGGGATAGGTGGAATGGCATCAAAAGTATTTGAGAAAAGTCTTGTGAATGATGTTATCCCATTTATAGAAAGCAATTACAGGGTAATTGCCGATGCAGATCATAGGGCTATTGCTGGCTTTTCAATGGGGGGCTATCAAACCCAGAATATTACCAATGCTAATCCTGAAAAATTTAAATATATCGGGGTAATGAGTATGGGATTATTTTCAGCGTATAGCCAGGAGAATTCTAAAGATTATACAGAAGAAGAACATGTAAAACAATTAAAAGCCTTGAAAGAAGCGAATCCAAAATTATACTGGATTGGGATAGGTACAGATGATTTTTTATATGAAACCTGTGTCAGGTTAAGAGAACTCTATGATGAAGTAGGAATAGATTATATTTACAGGGAGAACAAAGGTACCCATGACTGGAATTCATGGAGGATGTATTTTAAAGAATTAACACCAATGCTTTTTAAATAAATTAATAACCTATGAAAAAAAATGCAGTTCTGATTTTAATGATAACAACGCTGTTGTATAGTTGTGGAAGTCCGACACAGGAAACGGATTCAATTAAAAAAGAAGAAGTTCAGAAACCCCGTACCATTGTAACCACCGATGGTGAGGTTGATGATCAGGATACATTTATACGAATGTTAATGTATCTAAATGAATTTAATGTAGAAGGGCTTATTTATAGCAGTTCTCAATGGCATTGGAAAGGAGATGGAAAAGGGACCCTTTTTACCTCGGAGATGGAGAATACGGCAAAGCTTTATGGAGAAAGGGAAGAACTTCGTTGGCCAGGTACAACATGGATGGATGAAATGATTGATAAGTACGCTTCTGTATACGAGAATTTAAATAAACATGATGCGAGTTATCCAAGTCCGGAATATCTAAAAAGTATTGTAAGAGTAGGAAATATCGACTTTGAAGGAGATATGGCAAATCCAACAGAAGGTTCAGATTATATCAAAGACATTCTTTTGGATGATAAAGAAGGCCCTGTGTATGTTCAGATTTGGGGCGGTACTAATACGCTGGCAAGGGCATTAAAATCAATTCAGGAAGAATATGAAGGCACATCAGAATGGGATGATATCTATAAAAAAGTATCTGAAAAGACATTCATTTATACGGTTCTTGATCAGGATGCTACCTACAGAAAATACGTTGAGCCAAATTGGCCGGATATAAGGGTTATTTATAATTCAGCTCAGTTCTGGAGTTTCGCATACATGTGGCCAATGGTTGTACCTAATACATTAAAACCATACATGCAAGGCCCTTGGTTTAAAGAAAATATTTTATTTAACCATGGCGAGTTGTTAGGGACTTATTACACGTGGGGAGACGGCCGTCAGATAGAAGGAGACTGGGATCATACCCAGGGACAAATGGAGAATGTGAAGGAAAGAAGAATGAATCAATATGATTTTATTTCAGAAGGGGATTCTCCTGCATATTTCTTTTTAATGGATTTTGGTTTGCGATCAAATGAAGATCCTACCTATGGTGGTTTAGGTGGACGTTTTGTTCAATCAGCAACGAATCCAAGACGATGGGAAGATGGTCGTGATGTTACAGATTTAAATCCGGAGACAGGAGAACCAGATTCTTCATATCCCCAGGTACGATGGATTGAAGTTTTGCAAAACGACTTTGCGGCCAGGGCAGATTGGTGTGTAATGGAGTATGAAGATGCGAACCATGCGCCATCAGTAGGTCTGGGGCAACCTGAAGATCTTACGGTAAAGCCTGGTGAGACGTTAGAGTTAAAAGGTGATGGAGTTGATCCGGATGGAGATGAATTAAGTTATAAATGGTGGCAATATGTTGAGGCTGGTACGTATAGTAATTCAATAGCAATAGAAAATTCAGAAAATAAAAATGTTTCAATTGTTATTCCGGAGAATGCTCAAGCAGGTCAGACCATACATATAATCCTTGAAGTTACAGATAGCGGTTCACCAGAATTAAAGAGGTTTAAAAGGGTGGTTGTAACAGTAAATAAATAAATAGAATATGTGTTAAGTATATAAAATATTAGTTAGTAGTTAGTTTCAATAAAAGAGTCACCGTGTGAATAATGCATGGTGGCTCTTGTTTTTTTATTAATGTTGAAGTTAATAAGAACGGTGATATTCAAAAGGTTTATATTGTTTTCTAACAGACCTTATTTTTTTTTTTGACATGAAAAAATAAAATTTATAAAAAAAACATGCGGAATCTTTGCCAACAGCGTTGGGACGATTTTTCGCAACTGCGGATCGTATGCCAACTGCGTTGGGGCGATTTCCGCAATTGCGGATTGTTTGCCAACACGGTTGGGACGATTTCCGCAACTGCGGTTTTCATGCCAACGCAGTTGGGAGGTTTTCCGCAATTGCGGTTTTTCTCCTGACTCTGTCAGGAAGTTTTTCGCAATAACAAAGAATTTAAATAGATTTTTTAATACGAGTTAAACTACGATAATTTTACAATTATTTTTACATTTGTTTATCATGAAGGCATCCCACGATCTTAAACATAAAACAAGCAGGTTCTTATTTAATGATGAGAAGATGTTTGAATTTGTTTTTAAAGCCTATTTTCCTCGCCTAATGGCTTTTGCTTCTAAATATATTTCTAATCAAGAGGAAGTGGAAGATATCATTCAGGGTGTTTTTTTAAAGGTATGGGAAAAAAGAAAAGAGATTAAAGAAGAAACTTTTCATTCGTATATTTTTACTTTGGTTAGGAATGCATGTCTTAATAAAATCAAGCATCAACAGATAATTAATAGCCACAGTTCAGAACAAGAGAATATACTTAAAGCTGAGAGTATTTATTATGCAGATTTTTTCAATGATCCGTTACATCAAACTATTTACCATGAGATACAGGATAAGATTGAAAAAGTTGTGCAAAGTCTTCCAGAGCAAACACAAAAGGTATTTCGCCTTTCCCGGTTTAAGGGAATGAAAAATACAGAAATTGCAGAAATGCTGAATATATCATTGCGTACCATTGAAAAGCATAATTCTAAGGCATTACAAAAATTGAAAATTCATTTGACAGATCACTACTTATATGCTCTCATTGTACTGGAAATAATGAGAGACCTTAATAATTAAATCTTTTTTTGAAAATAGGGGGCGGTATTTTGTGTTGTAATTGTATAACTAATAAGAGAAGTTAAATATGAATAACAATACACAAAATAATATATACTTGTTCGACCATTATTTACTAGGTATTCTGTCGGAAAAGGAAGAGAAAGATCTGAGTGATTGGATAAACACATCCGAACAGAATCATCAGGAATTTAAAGATTACGTTAAGAAGAATCAATTTTATAAAGTCCAATCTGATGAGATTAATCAATCCTGGGAAAAGTTTAAGGTGAAAATTAACAAACAGGAAAACAAAAAAGAAATAATTCTTCCATTTTGGTTTAAGATTGCTGCAATCTTTGTTTTTTCATTTGTCCTTGGCGGTTTGGCGTTCCATTTCTTAGATGCTGAAAATCTTTTTTCTGACAGTCAGGTAGCAGAGCTAATCGAGATTAATGCCCCTAAAGGTTCAAGATCGTATGTTAAATTGCCTGATGGGAGTAAGGTTTGGTTAAATTCAGACAGTAAATTATTTTATTCTCCGGACTTTGGAAAAAAAGACAGGATTGTTGAACTTCAAGGTGAAGCCTATTTTGATGTTGAAAAAAATGCAGCTATTCCTTTCAGAGTAAATACATCAAAGATTACTGTAAATGTAACCGGTACAATGTTTAACTTAAAAGCATACCCAGAAGAAAAAACAATTGAGACAACTTTAGATGAAGGAGAAGTTATACTTAAAAATAAAGATGTTAATAATAAAAAAGATGTAATTATTTTAAAACCAAAGCAGCGGGCTATTTATAATACTACAGATAATAAAACAATTGTTCTTAGTACAGAATCAAAACAGACAGGATCAAAAGTTCAGGAAGAAGAGATAAAACCTATTCAACCTATTAAAATAGATAGAAATATTGATACAGAGCTTTATACATCATGGAAGGATAATAAATTAATATTCCGAAATGAAAAATTGTTTGAAGTATTTGTAAGACTAGAGCGTTGGTATGGAGTGAAAATTAATGTAAAAGACGCTGAGATTTTAAATTATCATTTTAATGGGACAATAGAAAACGAAACAATAACACAGGTAATGAAGATTATTCAATATACATTACCCATCCAATTTGAAATAGAACATAAAGAGATTACGATAGATAAAAAATAGAAGGTAGCTAACACTAATAAACATATTACTAACTAAATGATCTACATATGAGATAAAAAGAAATCCTGCTTGCAGAGACAAAAAATCGGAAGATACTCACAATATCTCCCGATTTTAATTTCCTAATTCTGACCTCACAAGTCAGAAAAAGATAATTCTAGTTATTTAAACTTCAATTTAACAAAATTATGAAAGAAAAATTAATTATCAATCTTTCCGTGGGAAAGGTGTATTTAAAATTTTTACTAACTATGAAACTAATATTTTTGCTTTTAACCATCGGTACGTTAAGCATCTGTGCGGAGACCTTCTCGCAGAACGAAGAAATAGGCCTGGATTTTAAAGATGTCACTATTCGTGAAGCATTAGATAAGATAGAGAAAGAGACGGGATATAAGTTTTTTTATTTGGATGAACATCTTGATGACTCTAAAAAATTCACAATGAATTCTCAGAAATTTTCCGTTCCGGAATTTCTCAATTATGTTTTTTCTGATGAAGAATATAAATTCAAAATTTTTGATGATAAAATTGTTGTAATTACTCCGTTAGTTGAGGGAGCTCAAGAGATTACAATAACAGGTGTAGTTGCAGATATAAATGGAGAACCTTTGCCGGGTGTTAATATAGTTGAAAAAGGAACAACAAATGGTACTGTTTCAGATTTAGAAGGGGCTTATAGAATTACGGTTAGTTCTCCAGATGCTGTTTTAAGTTTTTCTTTTATTGGCTATTTAACTGAAGATATCGCAGTTGGTGGGAGAACAACAGTTGATGTTTCTTTAGCAGAAGACATTTTATCTCTTGATGAGGTCGTTGTAACCGGTTATTCTGTAGAAAGAAAAAAAGATATTATTGGTTCTGTAACCGTTGTGGATACGGATGAGATGCAAAAATTAAACTCTGCGACATTGGGAAGCCAGTTACAGGGACGTGCATCAGGTGTTTTTGTTCAAACAGATGGTAAGCCCGGAGGAGAATCAAAAATCAGGATTAGGGGATTTGGCTCTTTCGGTGAATCTGAACCCTTGTATATTATTGATGGTGTTCCTGCTGATGCGGTGGCTTTCAATAATTTGAACCCGGATGATGTTCAATCTGTTCAGGTATTAAAAGATGCGGCTTCAGCATCTGTATATGGTGCACGTGCGGCATCCGGAGTTATTATTATTTCAACAAAACAAGGCCGTCCCGGGAAAGCTCAGTTTAACGTAAAAGTTTTTACCGGAATTAATTATGTAAACCAGAATGATTTTCCCGATTTAATGAATGCCGAGGAATATGGAGACTATTGGTGGAAATCTTATGAGGGAGCCGGACTTGCCCCTATTCATGCACAATATGGTTCTGGTTCTTCACCAGTAATTCCTGAATATGTTAAAGCTGGTGGTTATGGAGGAACATATCTTGAAGAACTTAGAACTTCAGATCCTACAACATTTGCAAGTCTTACCAATATGGATAATTATGATTTTGAATCAAATCAGATTGTAAAATCTGCAGACACGGATTGGTACGAAGAGTTATTTAATCCAGCAGCAATTACAAATGTTCAATTTGGTGCGACAGGTGGTTCAGAGTCTGCAACCTATGCATTAAGTATGAGTTATTATGATCAGGATGATACATCAAATGAATGGTTTAAATATAATAGGTATACCATTCGTGCCAACTCTACATTCAATTTATTTAAGTCACTTCGAGTAGGTGAAAACCTACAAATAGCATATACAGGAACAAAAGGTGATGGAACAGGAACTATGACAAGGTATATGAACCCTCTTATACCAGTATGGGACGAGATGGGTAATCCTGTTAGTGGATCAGTGGCAGGTATGGGAAATGCCCAGAATCCAATAGGAAACAGGTGGCGCGACAGGTTTGATAAAAGTAGTACGTTTAATATTTTCGGGAATGTATTTGCGGAACTTACCTTATTTAATGATCTTATTTTTAAAACCAATTTTGGTGTAAATAACAACAATTATAACCTTTGGGATCTAACACAACAAACATACGAACATGCAGAAAATACTTCAGTTAGCTCATTAGAGCGAACAATGAGTTCTGCATCTTCATGGACATGGACCAATACGCTTAATTATTCAAAAACATTTGGAAGTCATTCTGTGAAAGTATTATTGGGAACTGAAGCTATCAGGAATTACAGCGACTATGTAACTGCTGCCCGTGAGGATTATGATATAAATGATAATGAGGATTTTATTATGCTTGACACAGGGTTAGGCACACAATCAAATGAAGGTGATTTTACAAGGACACAACTGGCTTCCATATTTGGAAGGCTGGATTATGCGTTTGCTGACAAATACCTGATAAATGCAACAGTGCGTCGTGATGGATCATCCAAATTTGGTGCTAATAACCGATACGGTGTTTTCCCTGCCTTTGGTTTTGGATGGAGGATCTCAGAAGAAAGTTTTATGCAGCAATTTAGCTGGCTGGATGATTTGAAAATTAGAGGTAGCTACGGTATTATCGGAAACCAGAGTGGACTTCTGGCACAAAATCAATATACCCGCTATGCTAAAGCAACAAGTAGTGGTTATGCTATGGGAGGAGGAAATAGTATTGTTCCCGGTTACTCTGTGGATGCTATTGGAAATCCTGATGCAAGATGGGAAAAGAGTGTTAATACCAACATCGGATTTGATGCAACTTTCTTAGGTGGTAAATATAGTCTTTCAGCAGAATATTATATCAAAGAGACAGAAGATCTTCTTGTTGAAAACCAGGCACCTTATACAGGATCAAGTGCAACTCAGCCTTCTGTGAACATCGGTAATATGACAAATAGAGGTATAGATATTAATGGTTCTGTAAGGGGGAAAATTGGAGAACTGACTTATAATGTAGATGCCAATTTTGGACTATACAGGAATACTGTTAATAAAGTATTAGATAGTGATGATTCGTACCTTGCAGGAGCAGAAGATTCTGATATGGGCGTTATTACACGTACAGAGAAAGGATTTCCGATTTCGTACATTTGGGGATGGGAATTGGATGGTACTTTCCAAACCGAAGCTGAGGCGAGTGCATATGCTGCTGAGTATTCAACTCCTATTACTCCTGCAATCGGAAGATGGAGGATAAAAGACACAAATGGGGATAAGGTTATTGATGATAATGATAAGATTCAACTCGGAAGCCCTCACCCTGATTTTCAAGTGGGTATCAATCTGTCTCTTGAATATAAAAATTTCGATTTAAGCACATTCATTTTCTGGAACCAGGGTGGTGAAATCTTTAACCTGATGCGTCGTGATATCGACATGAATAAATTCCAGTATAACAGAAGTACTAGAATGCTTTATGACTCTTGGACAACAGAAAATACCGGTGCGTTGCTGCCAAAGCTAGACATATCAGATACAGAAACTAAAAATGCAGCACTTGATTACTATGTTGAGGATGTAACATTTGTTAGGATGAGGACACTACAATTGGGATATACACTGCCTTCAAGGATGACTAGCAGCATAGGAATGCAAGGAATGAGGATTTATGTTCAGGCTCAGAACCTGTTTACCTTATTAGGCGGGGACAAACCATATTCTGGTGTTGATCCGGATGCTTCATATGTTGCAGATGATGAAGATTACGAAGATTTAACAATGGGTGTTATTTCATCGCAGAATCCAACACCAAAACAAATTGTTGTAGGTGTGAGCCTTAATTTTTAATGTAGAATCTAAAAAATATTAAAAATCATGAAAAAATATAGAATAATATATACATCGCTGCTTATACTAATTTTAACAGCAATAAATTTCTCGTGTACCGATGAGTTTTTAGAACAACCCGCAATTGGGGCATACGACGAGAGTGTCCTTGCTGATGAGGATGGAGTTTATGGATTGTTAGTAGGTTGTTACAGCCAATTGAATGGTACTAATAATGGTTTTAGTGGTTTGCTTTCTGCACCATGGTCTCATTTACTTGGAACAGTAAGAGGGGGTGAGGCCCTTGTAGGAACAGAAGCAGGGGATGGTTCATCCTGGGAACCCTTTGCACAATGGAATCTTTTTTCTACTACGCCTTTTATTACAAATGTATTCCAGCATTATTACAATGCAGTAAGTATGACGAACCAGCTGATATTGTTAATACCCCAGGTAGAAGGTTATTCTGATGACGATAAGAATGCTCTTCTGGCTGAAGCAAGGTTTTTGCGGGGACATTTTTATTTTATGCTTAAAAGGCTTTGGGGTAATGTTCCCTGGATAGATGAAACGCATGGGCTTGATGTTAAACAACCCAATACGGTTGATAATGATGGTGTATCTTATGTCGATATCTGGGATAATATAGAAGCAGATATGCAATTTGCAGCTGATAATCTACCAGCCACTCAATCTGTAGCAGGCCGGGCCAATTCATGGGCTGCTAAAGCTTATCTTGTTAAAATTCGACTGGAGCAGGAAAAGTATGATGCTACAACCTACGACCTTTGTGTGAATGTTGTTAATAATGGACAAACAGCACAGGGAGAAAAATATGGTTTAATGCCTAAATACCATGATAATTTTGATCCGGAACAGGAAAATAATAAAGAGAATGTTTTTCAGGTTCAGATTTCTGTTAACGGGTATTCTGATGGAGCATGGGATTGGTTCTCAGGAGACAACACCTATAATCTGGAAAATGTATGGATGTCATTCCAAAGAACAGGTAGCCCGGGTTATGGTAGAGGTTGGGGTTATATAGCTCCAAGTCAGTGGTTTGTTGATAAATTCAGGGTAGATGCTGCCACAGGATTACCTTACCTGGATTATTATTCAACTAATTCGGAGCCGGTTAAAAATGATTATGGATTAGCCAGCAGTGATGCTTTCGAACCAGAAACAAAACCACTAGATCCAAGACTTGATTGGGTTGTCGGAAGAAGAGGTATACCTTATCTTGATTGGGGTGTGATGCCTGGTGTTGACTGGATGAGAGATGCAACAGGTCTTTACAATGGGCCATACATTCATAAAAAAATGATGTACTATGAAGCCTATGAAGGTGTTCATAACAAGGAAAGTACAGCACTTAATGCTATA
Organism: Bacteroidales bacterium; assembly: GCA_963665085.2. Taxonomy (GTDB): domain Bacteria; phylum Bacteroidota; class Bacteroidia; order Bacteroidales; family JAAAOM01. Next base: position 1,503,205 of record CAXXXS010000002.1, on the reverse strand, counting down.
AATGGACATGTTATACGTTTTGCTGATGTTTTGTTATGGGCTGCTGAATTAGAAGTAAGGGTAAACAACAACCTTACAGCTGCTGCTGGTTATGTTGATCAGGTAAGAACCCGGATGCAGAATACAGAAGGGTGGGTAATGAACGAAGCTGGAGATGATTTTGCAGCAAATTACCAAATTGGTCTTTATGGAACGTTTGCTTCTTCATCACAAGCGCTTGATGCTATTTTGTTTGAACGTAGTTTAGAACTTGGTTTTGAAGGAAGTCGTTTTTATGATGTTATTCGTTTTGGCTCAGAGTACGTCGAAAAAGAGTTAAATGATTACACAGAGTTCCAATCACAGTATACCAGTTATATGAGGAATATAACGTTTGATGAAACAGACCAGTTTCTGCCGTTTGATCAAACGACTATTATTAATAGCCAGGTTGAAGGTGAACCAACAATTACTCAGAACCCAGGTTATAATTAGTATTTAAAAAATAGTTAAATAAATTTAAGAGGGTGTCCAAAAAAAACTCCGACAGGTCTAACGACTCTGTCGGGATTGTCAAGCTTTTAAGTTACAACCTGACAGAGTTCGAAGAACCTGACAGAGTTTACAATCTAAAAATTTTTTGGATACCCTCTTTAACAAAACAGAAGCTACATTTTACTGTATTGAACGTATGATAGGATAAGCAATATTATAATTGCTGAATTCCTGGTAGACTGAAGGATTATATAAAAACCATTTTGTTGATTTTATTGAGATTTTTATTTCTTTTTTTACTAAAAGAAAAATATACCAAACAATAGAACAGCTAAAGTTACAAACTGCTAAAATGAAATTTAAAGAAACCAATAAGAACTAAAATAAATAATTTACGATTCATGACTCTAAATAAAAAAATAATGAAAACGAACATTTATAGATTAATCCTTTTAACCTCTGTTTTATTTTTCACTAAAATATCTTTTGGTCAGGATATAAAAATTAACGTTGATGTAGATAATCCTGTTTTTGAAATACAGCCAACCATGTGGGGTTTGTTTTTTGAGGACATAAATTTCGCCGCAGATGGGGGTTTGTATGCTGAACTCATTAAGAATCGTTCCTTTGAGTTTCCAAATCCGAAAACAGGATGGGAGTTCCCCGGACAGAATTTCTTTATGTCCAACCTTTTATTTATTAATAGAGGAGAAGAATTTAATAATCAACGTTATGCCAGGATGGAGCTAGATGAGGCTTCCGGAGAATCAAGTATGGTAAATACAGGATTTAGAGGCATTGGTATAAAAGAAGGAGATGAATACCGTTTCTCAATACTTGCCTCAATACCAGAAGCTGAAGAGATAGCAATACATGTAGAATTGTTAGACTCAAATGATGAAACAATTGGAAAAACAACAATAAATCTAAAAGACAAGGATTGGAAAGAGTACGAAGCAATTGTTACAGCAGACAAAACAGATCCAAAATCAAAATTAAAACTTTCTTTTGAGGGGAAAGGAACTATCGAATTTGATATGGTATCACTTTTCCCTGTTAATACATGGGGAAAAAGAGAAAATGGTCTTCGGGCTGATTTGGTTCAGTTACTCGCCGACATGAAACCAGGATTTTTTAGGTTTCCCGGAGGATGTATTGTAGAAGGGCGCGACCTTTCAAAACGATATCAATGGAAACAAACTATAGGGAATGTTGAGGATCGAAAATTGAACATTAACAGATGGAATGACGAGAACTCACGCGCAACACCAGATTATTATCAATCTTACGGATTAGGTTTTTATGAATACTTTTTACTTTCCGAAGATATAGGAGCAGAACCCTTACCCGTTATAAATTGTGGTATGGCATGTCAATTTAATACAGGGGAGCTGGTATCACTTGAAAATTTAGATCCTTATGTTCAGGATGCACTTGATTTGATTGAATTTGCCAATGGCCCTGTTAATTCAGAATGGGGGAAGATAAGGGCAGAGATGGGGCATCCACAGCCATTTAACATGAAATATATTGGTGTTGGAAATGAACAATGGGGAGCCCAATATTTTGAACGTTATGCCATTTTTGAAAAAACAATAAATGAGAAATATCCGGATATTAAAATCGTTTCAACAAGTGGTCCCATGTCATCAGGGCCTTTCTTTGATTATGCAGAAAAAGAATTGAAAAAATACAATGCAGACTTGGTAGATGAACATTATTATAGCAGCCCTCAGTGGTTTTATGATAATATATCACGTTATGATGATTATGAAAGAAATACATATAAAATATTTGTTGGAGAATTTGCTGCATCCAGCCATCAAATGGCAAGCCCTGAGAATAAAAACACATGGGGCTGTGCATTGGCTGAGGCAGCTTTTATGACAGGTCTTGAAAGAAATGCTGATGTAGTTTATATGGCTTCATATGCACCCCTTTTAGCACATGTGGATGCATGGCAGTGGACGCCGGATCTTATTTGGTTTGATAATCTTACTTCTTACGGTACAGTAAGCTATTATGTGCAGAAATTATACTCTGTAAATAAAGGTACACACCTTTTAAATATGTTAACCGATGGGGAACCTTTGAAAGGCAGTGATGGTCTCTATGCATCAGCAGCATTAGATAAAGAAAAAAATGAGATAATTCTTAAAATTGTAAACAGCAGTGATACAAAACAAGATCTGGACATAGCTTTAAAAACAAAAAAAAGGTTAGAATCAAACGCTCAAATAACGGTTTTAAGCAGTACTGATCTTGAGGCTATGAATACACTTGAGAATTCGGATAATATTATCCCTACAGAAAGTGTTGCAAGTCTTAATAAAAAGAATCTGAAGATTAATGTTAGTCCATATTCATTTACTTTAATTAAAATCAAATCAAACTGATTATTTCTGTGATTGATTTTAACTGAAATCTTTCTTTTTAATGAGCCTAAATAGTCTTTATATAAAATAGAATCAATATGAAACGATTTAATTTATTTACATATTTTCTCCTGTTACCCCTTGTAATATTTGCCCAACCTACCAAGTTCCTCGATAATATCTACTATTATATAGAAAACACCTCAGTATTCGAACAAGGTCAGGAAGAGGGGCGAGCTTACTTTTTACCAGCGAATTCCATGTCCTTGAATGGTGACTGGAAATTTTTCTATAGTGAAACCCCTGAGGGCATCCCCACGGATTTTTATACAAGCAAGTTTAATGATAAACGCTGGGGAACCATTGAGGTGCCATCCAATTGGGAGATGCAGGGTTATGGCGACAGGATTTTCAGGAATGTCAATGCCCCTTTCCCCATTATTAAAAAAAGTTTCTGGGGCCCACCCCAAAAACAAGATGTATTTGCAGTAGAACTACCCCATGTCCCCCGCGAGTATAATCCAACCGGCGCCTATCGCAAGACCTTTACAGTACCATCATCGTGGGAAGGCGACCAGGTATTTTTGCGGATGGAAAAAACAGCTTCAGCCTCCTTTGTATGGGTAAACGGGCAGGAAGTAGGCTACAATGAAGGCGGACAGGAGCCAGCAGAATATAACATCACCAAATACCTAAAAAAAGGGGTCAATACCCTGGCCGTTTTTGTAGTAAAATACAGCGATGGCTATTACCTGGAAGGGCAGGATTACTGGCGGTTTGCAGGCATCTTCGATGATGTTAATATCTATGCGTCACCCGATGTCCGCTTGTTTGACTGGTATGTAGTAACCGATTTAGATGATACTTATACCGATGCAAACTTATCGGTAAAAGTAGATGTAAAAAAATATACAGCCCCTGCAGCAGCTTCCTCATTCTCAGTGAAGGCATCCTTGTATGATGCAGACAATAAACTGGTGTCAGAGATGAAAAGCGAACCCTTTAAAATGGATGCAGCTGGTAAAAAACAAATAGAACTAAAGAAAAAGATAACCAACCCGTTAAAATGGACATCCGAAACCCCCAATCTTTATACGTTAAAGATGGAGCTGTTGTCAGAAGGAGAGAAACTCCAGGATATAGCAGAACAACGAATTGGGTTTAAAGAAACGTTGATAGATGGCGATACATTTTTGTTGAACGGGGTAGCCATCAAAGTAAACGCAACAAACTCCCACATGCAGCATGCCGATTTGGGGCATGCCATGACAGAAGATATTATCCGGAAAGATTTTGAGATACTAAAGCAGTTTAACTTTAATGCCGTACGAACTTCGCATTATCCACCGGTAAACGAATATTTAGATTTAGCAGATGAATACGGACTGTTTGTAATAGATGAGGCAGGAGTAGAGTCCCATGCAACAGAGAATGTATGTGACCTTCCGGAGTTTACCGATATGTATAGGGAACGTACCCGCCAGATGGTCTTAAGGGACAGGAACCATCCCTGTATTTTATTTTGGAGTGCGGGAAATGAAAGCGGGGAAGGGATGAATATCAACGAGGTAATAAAAGAAGGAAGGATTTATGACCAGACGCGATACTGGATGTACGGGGGGAATTCATTCTCACACCCGGTAGAGGAGATTATCGGGCCACGTTATCCTACACCCCTGGAGCTAGATATGCGTGTTGGACTGGGTATCAACGAGACTGATATCCGCCCGTCTTTTATGGATGAATATTTATCGGTAGCAGGAAATGCCGGTGGAGGGTTAGAAGATTACTGGAATGCTATTTATTCCCATTCGCGGACGATGGGAGGAGCCATCTGGGATTTTGTAAGCCCGGGGCTTACAGAAAAGATACGAAAGGTAGAGGATTTATCCCCCAACAAAGCACCGGCCCATTTAATGGGTAATAACATAAAACTGGTAGAAGGAAAAACAGGAAAAGCCGTTAACCTGAATGGCCACGACCAGTGGGTAGAGGTTTACAGGGATGATGCTTTAGAGATAGCAGTCGATAAATTAACCATAACGATGGATGTTTTTCCACGAAAGCTAAATGCCAGTGGCGGACAGTTTATCACCAAAGGCTCCAACCAGTTTGGTATTGTCCAGGATGGCCGGGATTCATTGGAGTTTTATATCTATACCGATGTTAGTCCCAATAGTGGCCGTGGTTTAGATATGATGAGTTTATATATGGGCAGGGGCAATTCCGGAGGAAAATACACCTTACGTATTGGGTTACCCGATAACTGGGAGAACACCTGGCACCAGCTAACAGCGGTGTATGATGGAAAAGAGATGCAGCTTTATCTTGATAATGAAAAGAAAGGCAGTAAAGAGGCAAGTGGAAAAATTAAGAACTTTCCATTTACTATAAGTTTAGGAAGGGATTCAGAGATAGATGGTTCAGAAACCCCCGGGTACATGTGTGATGCGATGCTCGATAATGTAGGCATCTTTGCTGAAGCAGTAATGCCAGGAAGCTTTAAACCAGAAGAAGCAGCATTGTGGCTTGATTTTGAAAAAGAAACCGGCCAGGGCACATTTTTGAGTTATGGTGCAGGGGCCAGGAACTATGGACATATCTGGGGCAACAGGGAAGTCCAGCCAGAGATGTGGGAGATGAAAAAGGTCGTCCAGCCATTAGAGGTTAAAATGTTGGATTCAAAAACAGGGTTGGTAGAAGTATGGAACCGCAACCATTTTACCGATGCTTCGCAGTATAACACGCGTTGGTTCTTAGAAGCAGACGGAGATGTCCTGCAAGAAGGAGAACTAACCTTACAGGTAAACCCACTGGAGAAAAAGATTTTCAATATACCCTATACAAAACCGGAATTAAAAGAAGGGGTAGAATATAGGATTACAATCAGCTCAACATTAAAAGAAGACAAGATATGGGCAAAGGCCGGCCATGAAGTAGCATGGAACCAGCTGGAATTACCCTGGGAAAAGAATGTTGAAGAGACAAAAAATGCATCGGGTAGTGCTAGCTTTATCCAGTCAGAAGAAACCGTTCAAGTAAAAGGAAAAGGATTTGAATATACATTTGATAAGAATATTGGTGCCCTTGCTTCCATGATAATCGACGGCAAAGAGATGTTAAAGTCACCTTTGTTGGTCAGCGTATGGCGTGCCCCAATGGCAAATGATATTGATAGCTGGGGTTCAAGGTCAGCCATGAGTTCAAACTGGAAAGATGGTTTTGGGACCTATATCGTAACAGAATTTTATTCAACAGGGATAGACAAACAAACGTATTACCCGATTTATACAGATGTTACTGAAGCAGAAGGAAAAGTATATATTAATATCAGGCAGATAACCTTGTTTGGTGAGTTAACAGAGGGTGCTTTAGACCAGTATATTACAGGAGCACAGTTTAATGGACTGGAAAATATGTACACCTATATCATAGATGGCGATGGTGAGATTACCATAGAACATACCTCGAAGCCACAGGGGACAAAACTTCCTTTATACTTCCCCCGGTTTGGGTTGAGTTTTACTTTGGATAAAAGTCTGGATGAAGTAGAGTGGTATGGCCGCGGTCCACAGGAGAACTATCCCGGAAGAAAGAGTGGATATAAAGTAGGTATTTATAATACAACAGTAGATAATATGTATGTTCCATATCTAAAACCAAGTGATTATGGTTTACGGACCGATAACCGGTGGGTAAAGATGCTTGATAACGAGGGTAAGGGACTTGAGTTTAAAGTAAGTGAGTTATTTAATTTTAACGCCTATCCTTATTCAACCGATAACCTAACAAAGGCAATCTATACCTATCAGTTGCAGAAACAGGATGGCATTACCTTTAACCTGGACTATGCAACCACGGGAGTTGGATGTTCAGCAAGAGGTGTATTTGCAAGTTACCGGGTTAGCCCAACGATGTTTAAGCGGGAAATAAAGATATCTCCAGTGAGATAGAATAATAAGTAAGAAATCAAATGTTTAATAATAAAAGAATAAATATGAAAAAACTAGCACTTTTATCCCTGGTAATAGCTTCTTTGGCAGGTTGTGAAAAGCCTTTGGAAACAGAATGGGTCAGCACAACAGAGAACAATCACTGGGAGACGGTTGTCTCACAGGATTTAGTTGGTCCGGCAACCAGTCCGGATGTGGAATTGTTACTTGATAAGGAGCAACAGACCATCGAAGGGTTTGGGGCCTGTTTTAACGAATTAGGCTGGACTTCATTAAGCGAGCTGTCGGAGGAAGACAGGGAGAGTATAATGAAGGAATTATTTGCCCCGGGGGTAGGGGCTAATTTTACTGTTTGCAGGATGCCAGTAGCAGCCAATGATTTTGCACGAAACTGGTACTCCTATAACGAGACCGATGGCGACTTTGCAATGGAGAATTTCTCTATTGATAATGATAAAGAAACATTAATCCCTTTTATCAAAAACGCGAAGGAATACAATCCGGATGTAAAGTTATGGGCCTCCCCATGGAGCCCTCCCTCATGGATGAAATACAATAAACATTATGCCAGTAGGTCATCAGCGGGAATGGCAGAGATGGTAAACCGAATGATGGAACAAAGAAGGGCACAAGGAGAACCAGAAATGCCAGCTGTGGGATTTATGGCCAATGCAGCAAATCCTATATACCAGAATGATTTACCAGCAGACCCTAAAAGACAAGGACAGGAAGGCACCGATATGTTTATCCAGGAAGATGAATACCTGGAAGCATATGCCCTTTATTTCCAGAAATTTATTGATGGATATAAAGAAGAAGGAATCGATATATCAATGGTGATGCCACAGAATGAATTTAATTCAGCACAGGTATTTCCAAGTTGTTGCTGGACAGCCAAAGGGCTTTCTAATTTTATTGGTTCGTACCTCGGCCCTGCAATGGAAGAAAGAGGCGTGGAAATTTATTTTGGTACCATGGAACGTGCCGCAGAAGCATTAGTAGACACTATTTTACAGGATGAGAAAAGTGGAAAATATGTAAAAGGCGTTGGGTTCCAATGGGCAGGAAAAGATGCGCTACCCGGAATCAACAAAAGATACCCGGGCTTAAAGATGTATCAAACCGAGCAAGAATGTGGAGATGGAAAAAATGACTGGGCAGGTGCGTTGCATTCATGGGACTTAATGAAGCATTATCTAAACAACGGGGTGTCTGTTTACGACTACTGGAACACGTCACTTTTTGAAGGCGGAATAAGCCGTTGGGGCTGGGCACAGAACTCACTTGTTGTTGTTGACAAGGCAACAAAAGATTATAGATACTCAGTTGAGTATTATGTATTGAAGCATGCCAGTCATTATGTGATGCCAGGAGCTAAGAAGATTGAAATAAGCGGAGAATACGATGACCTGATAGCCTTTAAAAATCCGGATAATTCAATCGTTATAGTAATAGCCAATCAGGATGAAACAAATAAAACAGTTAATATAAAAGTTAACGAAACAATAATTTCTCCTGAGTTAAAAGCAAATTCAATTAATACAATAAAGATAAATAGTTAGTAGTAGTCTTTTTTTATAGATAGCCATTGTCTGAGTTCAGGAAATGGCTCTATTTACACGACGAGTAAAGGATTTTATGAATTGGATTTCAGGGATTTGTACTTATAAAGAATTAACACCAATGCTTTTTAAATAAATTAATAACCTATGAAAAAAAATGCAGTTCTGATTTTAATGATAACAACGCTGTTGTTTAGTTGTGGAAGTCCGAAACAGGAAACGCACTCAAGTAAAAAAGAAGAAGTTCAGAAACCCCGTACCATTGTAACCACCGATGGTGAGGTTGATGATCAGGATACATTCATACGAATGTTAATGTATCTCAATGAATTTAATGTAGAAGGGCTTATTTATAGCAGTTCTCAATGGCATTGGAAAGGAGATGGGAAAGGAACCCTTTTTACATCAGAGATGGAAAACACAGCAGAGTTATATGGAGAAAGAGATGAACTTCGTTGGCCAGGCACAACCTGGATGGATGAAATGATCGATAAGTATGCTTTTGCATATGAAAATTTGAAGAAGCATGATGCAAGTTATCCAAGTCCGGAATATCTAAAAAGTATTGTAAGAGTAGGAAATATCGACTTTGAAGGAGATATGGCAAATCCAACAGAAGGTTCAGATTATATCAAAGACATTCTTTTGGATGATAAAGAAGGCCCTGTGTATGTTCAGATTTGGGGCGGTACTAATACGCTGGCAAGGGCATTAAAATCAATTCAGGAAGAATATGAAGGCACAACAGAATGGAATGATATCTATAAAAAAATATCTGAAAAGACATTCATTTATACGGTTCTTGATCAGGATGCTACTTACAGAAAATATGTTGAGCCAAACTGGCCGGATATTAGGGTAATTTATAATTCAGCTCAGTTCTGGAGTTTCGCTTATATGTGGCCAATGGTTGTACCCAATACATTAAAACCATACATGCAAGGCCCTTGGTTTAAAGAAAATATTTTATTTAACCATGGAGAGCTGTTAGAGACTTATTATACTTGGGGAGACGGCCGTCAGATAGAAGGAGACTGGGATCATACCCAGGGACAAATGGAGAATGTGAAGGAAAGAAGAATGAATCAATATGATTTTATTTCAGAAGGGGATTCTCCTGCATATTTCTTTTTAATGGATTTTGGTTTGCGATCAACTGAAGATCCTACCTATGGTGGTTTAGGTGGACGTTTTGTTCAATCAGCAACGAATCCAAGACGATGGGAAGATGGTCGTGATGTTACAGATTTAAATCCCGAGACAGGAGAACCAGATTCTTCATATCCCCAGGTACGATGGATTGAAGTTTTGCAAAACGACTTTGCGGCCAGGGCAGATTGGTGTGTAATGGAGTATGAAGATGCGAACCATGCGCCATCAGTAAGTCTGGGGCAACCTGAAGATCTTACGACAAAGCCTGGTGAGACGTTAGAGTTAAAAGGTGATGGAGTTGATCCGGATGGAGATGAATTAAGTTATAAATGGTGGCAATATGTTGAGGCTGGTACATATAATAATTCAATTACAATAGAGAATGCCAATAATAAAGATGTTACTATTGTTATTCCGGAGGATGCTCAAGCAGGTCAGACCATACATATAATCCTTGAAGTTACTGATAGTGGCTCTCCTGAGCTAAAGAGATTTAAGAGAGAAATCATTACAGTAAATCAATAAATAAAATATTAGTTAGTAGTTAGTTTCAATGGAAGAGTCATTGTGTGAATGTTGCATGATGGCTCTTTTTTTATAAATTTACAAGGAACAATAAAATTAATATTTAACCCTAAAGAAATATTTTCATGAGAAATTTTATAATAATAAGTTCATTCTTATTTATTTATATTTCATCATTTGCCCAAAACGGTAAAGCTTATAACGATCGTGTGCTTGAGAGTAAAATATTAAATCAAACTACTCATTATTCGATTTACTTACCACCGGGATATGAAACTTCAACTTTGGATTATCCAGTTTTGTATTTATTGCATGGAGGAGGAGATAATTGGAAAGATTGGTTATTAAAAGGACAGGCCGCAGCTATAGCAGATAAAACAATAAATTCTGGAGAAGCCCCTGCTATGATTATTGTTATGCCGGATGGCATGCAAAATTGGTATAACAACAATTACGATGGAACATTTAGGTACGAAGATTATTTCTTTGAAGAGTTAATTCCTCATATAGAATCAACTTATCGATGTCGCACAGAGAAAAGTTATCGGGCAATATCAGGATTGTCTATGGGAGGGAGAGGTTGTTTGTTATATTCACTAAAACACCCGGATATGTTCCAGGCTTGCTACGGAATGAGCATTGGCATGTTTATGGAAGAAAGAGCAAAACGTCCGGGTTGGGACGGTGGCAAATGGTGGGGCGAGAAATATTTTGGTCCCTTAAAAAAAGATGGAAGCCTACCGGATATTTGGTACGAAAATGATACATACACATTAGCTAAAAATTTACCTGAAGACAAAAGAAATGATGTGATTTATGCAATTGAACTGGGCGATGATGAGATAAACCGGGATCAAATGGAAATGGTCCTGACAATGAAAGAAAGTCAAATTCCTGTTGAAGTCAGAATAATTGATGGAGGACATAACTGGATTCTTTGGAGAAAAAGTTTGCCCAATGCAATGAAATTTGTAGGAGAATGCTTTATACAGGCAAGAACATTACCAAGAAACTGGCAACGTTAATATTATTTATGATGAAAAATATTTTTTTTAAAAAGTCAATTATTGTTGGGACACTGATAATTACATTTTTCAAAATAAGCGCACAGGAAATTATTCCTTTAACTTCTCATTTACCTGTTGATGGGGATGAATCAACTGTTGTAGAAAAAATGAGTTTTTCGGATAATGGTTCTATAGTTGCGATTAGTGGGGTGACAAAACCTTCCATGACAGTTTATTTGCCAAAGCCTGAGATTGCGACAGGTACTGCTGTAATAATTCTCCCGGGAGGTGCATTGCGTTTTTTAAGCTGGGAAAATGAAGGGACAAAAGTTGCAGAATGGTTAAATAGCAAAGGTATAGCAGCTTTTATTCTAAAATACCGGCTCGATAATAGTGAGATGAAAATGGCTCAATCTGGTAGCATGCCTCCAATGAAAATGCAATTAACAGTCGAACAGTTTAATAAAATTGAAAAGGCAAATGCAAATCCTTCAACAGACCCGGGTTCTGTTATTGTTGCTAATAACGCAGGAGATGATGCAATGGAAGCTGTTCGGGTAATTAGAAAACGAGCGAAAGAGTGGAGTGTTAATCCAGACAAAATAGGATTTCTTGGATTTTCTGCCGGAGGAGGTGTTGCACTAGACGCTGTTATCAGGAATGATAAAGAAGAAACTAAAGCAGATTTTGTGGGCACTATTTATGGTCCTTCTTTAATAGATGTGGCTGTGCCATCTGAAGCCCCACCATTGTTTATTGCAACAGCATCTGATCATATGAATGTGGCGGCAGGTTGCCTGGCTTTATTTACAACGTGGAAAAGAGCAGGCGGTGAAGCCGAAATTCACTTGTATGGAAAGGGGAAAGGTGCCTTTGGCATGACAAAACAAAATCTGCCAAGTGACGAATGGATTGACAGTTTCTATACATGGTTAAAATCTGAAGGATTTTAAGTAATTCTTTTCTTTGATTCGAATTATAAAATCTTTATTATTGTGTATAATTGACAAATTCATCTATTGTTATAGAATAGGGCAATGTCAGGATTAAATATTAATGAATTACTACTAAACAATAAAACCTATGAAAAACATTACATTAACTTATTTAATTATTGGATTTTTTTTATTTTTCAGTTCGTGTAAAAACGAAAATAAAAAATCAATTCATGAAGAAGTTCAAACAGAGTATGGTTTGATAAGTGGTGTTTATAATGAAAATAGCGGAATAACCTCATTTAAAGGTATCCCTTTTGCTGCTCCTCCTGTAGGAGATTTAAGATGGAAAGAACCTCAGCCTCCAGCACCATGGGAAGGTATTCTCGAAACCAAGGAATTTTGTGCAAGTTGCATGCAACACCTTGCATACTCAAGAAATCCATGGACAAAAGAGTTTATGGTTCAGGATAGTATTAGTGAAGATTGTTTGTTCTTAAATATCTGGACCCCTGCTGAAACCCAAGAGGAAAAACTTCCTGTAATGGTATATATTCATGGAGGTGGTTTATCAGAAGGATCTGGGTCTGTTGCTGTGTACGATGGAGAGGAATTGTCAAGAAAAGGAATAATTGTTATTACGATAAATTATCGATTAGGTGCATTAGGTTTCCTTGCACATCCGGAACTCACAGCTGAATCATCTCATAACGCTTCCGGGAATTATGGATTCTTGGATCAGGTTGCAGCACTGAAATGGGTTCAAAACAATATTGCGGCTTTTGGGGGAGATCCTTCCCGTGTTACAATTTCTGGCCAGTCTGCCGGAGCCGCTTCTGTAAATGCGTTGATTTTATCACCATTAGCATCAGGCTTATTCAGCGGAGCAATAACTCAAAGTGGTACTACTTTTTCAAGCGGGCTCATGGGAGCCAGGATGTTGAGTGATGCTGAAGAAATGGGTGTCGAATTTGCAAATTCAAAGGGTGCTACAAGTATTTCGGAATTAAGGGCAATGTCAGCAGAAGATATTCTAGCTGTGGATCCCAATCAGCCAGGAATGGGACGTTTTGGAGGAGTAGTTGATGGATATTTTCAGGTCAATGATAGAAATACTGTCTTCAACGAAGGAAAACAAAACGATACCCCTTTTATGAGTGGTGCAAATGCTGATGAAACAAGGTATATGGGGAGTCAGGGGGATGACTTTAAAGCATTGTATCCATATTCTACAGAAGAAGAAAAAGCTGCTCAGGTTAAAAAAGCCGGACAGGAACAAAGCAGATTAAATACCTATTTATGGATGGAGTACAGGGCAAAAACTTCAAACACAAAAAGCTATCAATATTTCTTTGAGCGTGCTATTCCCTGGCCTGAACATCCTGAATTCGGAGCATTTCATACAGCTGAAGTGCCTTATATGTTCAATAATATGAAAATGGTAGTAAGCCATACAATGGAAAAAACAGATACTATTGTTGCAGATATTATGTCATCTTATTGGGCAAATTTTGTTAAGACAGGAGATCCAAATGGGGCTGGATTACCCGTATGGGAACCTTATAGTGATAAACACGAGGTTATGAGAATTGGTGAAAATATGGAAATGATGCCAATTGCAGCCAGCGATGAGAAATTTGAATTTCTAAAGAAGCAATTATTAGGGGAATAATCCCAAAAAACTAACTAATTTCTAAGGGATTATTTTCTTTGAAAAACTACTAATTATAATAAAATAGGATATTTTAATCTTGATAAGTAAACAGAATGTATATTGCAGATTAACGGTTTATTTTTAATATACGGTTGATAAATAGTAGTAAATATTGCTAGTTTATTTTTTTTATTTGTATTTTTCGTTTTTGAAAGAACTAACTAAATCTTTGAATGCCTAACACACCTTATCATACGAGGGAGAAGTTTTCTGCTTCAAATCATGAATTGATTTGGAAAGCTTTTAGAAAAGGGAAAAAATGGGCTTTTGAAAAAATCTATAGACTTACATACAATGATTTGTATTTGTTTGGATTAAAGTTTATTAAAAATCCACAACTAGTCGAGGATATCATCCAGGAATTATATTGTAAGTTATGGCAGAAAAAGAAAGTTATTTCTAAGCCAGTAAATATCAAAGCATATCTTTTACGTTGCGTACGAACATCATTTATAAATCATCAAAAAAGAGAATGTCGTAATACAAATTTAGATGAGTTAGAAACTTTTAACCTAGAGACTTCAGTTGAGGATATCTATATATTTAATGAAAACCAGAATACGAATGTTAAGATTTTAAATGAAGAACTAAACAAATTAACGCCAAAACAAAAGGAAGCAATCTATCTTCATTATATATTAGAGATGAATTACAATGAAGTGGCTGAAATTATGGGGATTAAAAATCAGTCTGTGAGGAATTTTGTGCATGAGGGAATTGTTCAGTTAAAATCAGCCAGAGATAAATTTTCTAGATAAAATAAAAAAAACACAAAAAAGTCCAGTACAAAATGAAATCTTATTTGTCTATAATTTGTAAGGATAATTATGGAGAAAAGAAATAGGATACAATTTTTATTAGATTTTTATCTGAAGTATAAAAGAAATAATTCAGGTTCAGAAAAATCTTTTGAGGAAGTTATAAGCAAGCAAACAAGCATGGATGAAGCTGTAGAAGTCGATGCATCAAAAGATATCAATCAGTTGTTTTTTGCAATTAAATCAAAAGAAAGTACAATCACAAAACCAGATAAATTTGAAGTACTTTGTGAACAGATAGATTTTTCAGAGAAAACCTTCGTTTTAGATTCTAAACCTAGTAGCTTCTTACGAGCTGTTATGAAGATTGCGGCTGTAATTATTCCTATAGCAGTTTTAGCATCGTATTTTATTTTTTCTATTAATGAGAAAAGCGCATTTGAAAATTTGTTGACAGCATCTACGAGTAAAGGTTCTAAAACAAAATTAGAACTTGAAGATGGTACAATTGTTTGGCTAAATGCAGATAGTAAATTAAAATTTCCTTCAACCTTTAAGAATAAAAGTAAGAGAATTGTTTTTTTATCAGGAGAAGCTTTTTTTGATGTCAAAAGAAACGAAAAAAAACCGTTTGAAGTTATAGTAAAAGACTATAAAGTTAATGTACTGGGAACTTCATTTAACATTAAAGCATATCCGAATGAGGAATCGATAGAGACAACACTGAAACAAGGGAAAGTAGATATTGAGAAATTTTCATGTATAAGTAAAAAGGAAACCGAAAAGATTGTTACGCTTAAACCAAATCAAACCTTGGTAATATATGATGATAAAAATTATGAGTTGGCAGAAGAGGTAAACTCTAATAAGGATGAAACTAAGGTAGAAAAAGCAGAGAAAATAGAAATAGTTGAAGAGGATAACATGCAATTGATAGAAAGCAAAGATCTTGCTCCCTATATATCATGGAAGGACAATGAACTGACTTTCAAAAATGAACTACTTAAGAATATTATTAGTGATCTGGAAAGATGGTATAATATTAAAATTGAAATAGCTAACGACGAACTAAAAGATATAAAATTTACTGCCACGTTTACTACCGAAACGGTAGAACAAGCCATCTATGCAATCTGTGTTGCTTCTCAGATTGATTATGAGATCCACAAAAATCAAGTAATTCTAAAAACTAAGAAAAACTAATTTATTAACTAAACTTTAAGAAGTCATGAAAGGAACATAGAAATTACACAAAAAAAATCGGGAAATGTTTGCCGCATTCCCCGGATTCTTATTCTAGAAAAACAGTTTGTCTTCTGATAATAACAAGTTAACAGAAGAATTTTTCCTAAAACTTAACAATACGAAATTATGAAAAAAATTAGAAAATTAAAACTAACTGGGATTGTTATATCCCTTAACAAAACATTGCTAACTATGAAATTAATACTGATTTTTTCACTCTTTAATTTGATTCAGCTGTCAGCTAGTGTATACTCGCAGAATACTCAGTTTAGGTTAAAGACTGGTGATTTATCTTTAAAAGAAGTATTCAAAGAGATAGAAACACAAACAGATTATCGGTTTGCATATAGAGAAAGTTTTATCGATGATAATGAATCCTTGGCTGGTTTATCAAAAGATATGTCTGTAGAGAATTTCCTTGAGGAGGTTGTAAAAGAATTGGGATACGGCTATGTCGTTCTGAAAGACAACCTAGTTGTTATTACAGCAAAAGATGATAAACTCCTAAAACAAGAAATTGTTGTTAAAGGAAAAATTACCGACGTTGACGGTAATTTGTTGCCCGGTGTAAATATCATTGAAAAGGGAACTACAAATGGTACAATTACCAACATTGAGGGAGAGTATACACTTACTGTTTCATCAGGAGATGCTATTCTGCAATTTTCTTATATTGGATACAATAAGCAGGAACTTATGGTTGGGCAACAAACCGTTATTGACGTTACCTTAACCTCTAATGTAGAAGAATTAGATGAAGTAATTGTAGTTGGTTATACTGTTGAACGAAAAAAAGATATTATTGGTTCTGTAGCAATAGTTGATACGGAAGAAATGTTATCTACAGCATCAGGAAGTATGGAATCTCAGTTACAAGGCCGGGTTGCTGGTGTAACGATCAGTTCAACAGGAACCCCGGGTGGTTCTGCAAGGGTTCGTATCCGTGGTTTTGGTTCATTTACAGGATCCGATCCTCTTTATATTATTGATGGTGTTGCCGGTGATATTAACAGGATCAATTCAAATGATATTGCATCTGTACAAATTCTGAAAGACGCTGCCTCAGCAGCTGTTTATGGGGCACGTGCCGCAAATGGAGTTGTTATTGTAACAACAAAACAGGGAAAACCAGGAGCTATCAGGGTTGATTACGATGGATATTATGGGGTTGATTATTTTAGTAAAAGTAATTTTCCAGATCTGTTAAATGCACAGGAATATGGAGAAATGTACTGGAAAGCTATGGAAGGTGCTGGTAGGCAATACGGTGATGCAGATTGGAGCCATGATCAATATGGTTCAGGCCCGGAACCTGTAATCCCGGAATATGTGCTGGTTAATGTAAACGGTGTAAGGTATGGAGGAGCTTCTCTTGAATCTTTACGTACATCTAATCCATCACAATTTAATAGTTTAACAGACCCGAATAACTACGATTTTGCAACGCATCAGATTGTTAAGTCTGCTGATACAGATTGGTTTGATGAAGTATTTGATCCTGCTCCTATTCAAAACCATAATTTATCAGTAAGTGGTGGTTCTGATAATGGTACATTTATGTTGGGGTTAAATTATTTTGATCAACAAAGTACAGCCGATAGATATAGCTATTTTACCCGCTATAGTTTGAGGGCAAATTCAAATTTCAAAATAGGTAAGATTATCAGGATAGGAGAGAATATGCAGGTGATGAAACGGGAACACAGAGATGTTAAGCTCGCTTCAGCTGCATGGACTTTCGCTCCATTAATTCCTGTATATGATATTATGGGTAACCCCGCAAGTAGTGCAACTCCGGGGCTCGTATCTGTAGGTGATACCGGGCGAAACCCTGTAACAGAACCATGGCGAAACAGGTTTGATGGCACAGAGACCTGGAGTATGTTAGGAAATGTATATGCAGATATTAATATTCTTAAGGATTTGGTCGCTCGATCTCAGTTCGGTATTGACTACTATTCATCTCATGCAAAAGATCTAACCCAAAAAACCTATGAACATTATGAAAATACAACTACAAACTCCTTAAGTTGGGAATGGAATAATTTTTTCTCTTATACATGGACGAACTCATTAACCTTTAATAAAACATTCGGAAACCATACAGTCAAAGTATTTGCAGCTACTGAATCTGTTCAGGATTTGGCTTTTAGCACTACAGCATCACGCAGTAACTATAGTATACAAGATGATCCGGATTTTCTTGTGTTGGATTCCGGAACCGGGACTCAAAGTAATGAAGGTACCTTTGAACGTAGTACTTTGTTTTCTTTAATTGGAAAACTAGACTATTCATTTGCTGATAAATATATTTTTAATGCTACATTAAGGAGAGATGGCTCTTCGAAATTTGGTGAAAATAACCGCAATGCATTATTCCCTTCTGCAAGTGTTGGGTGGCGTATATCTTCAGAGAGTTTTATGCAAAATCTTAGTTGGTTGACAGATCTAAAACTTAGGGCAAGTTACGGTATAATTGGTAATCAAACCGGATTAACAAATGTTAATCAATACTATACATACGTATCTGATGATGCCCAATCATATCCGGTTACGGGTTCAAATAGTAGTTATAGCCCCAGCTATACCCTTGACCATATTGGAAACCCGGATGCAAAATGGGAGAAAGGTATTACAACAAACATTGGTTTCGATGCAACTATCAGGGAAGGAAAGCTGATGCTTAACTTCGACTATTTTGTTAAGGAGGTTCAGGATTTATTGGTTCAAAATCAGGCGCCAACAACAGGTTCTAATGCTACACAACCTTATGTTAATGTTGGAAACATGAAAAATACAGGTATTGATTTTTCTGTTACAAACAGAGGGACAATTACCAGGGATTTGCGATATGAAGTGTCTGCTAATTTCACAACGTATACAAACGAAGTTACACAAGTTCTTGATAATCCTGAAGCTACTATTACTGGAGGAAGCACTCGTTTAGGTAATGTAACACTTACAAAAGCAGGATACCCGGTATCAATGTTTTATGGTTATCAAACAGATGGCTTCTTTAATTCAGAACAAGAGGTTACGGATTATGCAAATGCTGGATATGAAAACACATGGTTGCCAGCAGCAGTAGGGCGTTGGAGAATTAAAGATGTTAGCGGTCCGGATGGCGTTCCTGATCAGGTAATTAACGACTATGACAGGACATTCATTGGTTCTCCACATCCTGATTTCCAAATTGGGGTAAATGCATCTCTTCAATATAAAGGATTTGATTTAGGCGCATTTTTATTCTGGAATAAAGGGGGGGAGATTTTCAATTATAGCAGATATAATACTGATTTCATGACTTTTCAGTATAATCGAAGTGCACGCATGCTTTATGATTCATGGACACCGGATCATACAGGAGCATTACTGCCAAAATTGGACGTTAATGATAGTTATTCTAATAAGTATGCTACGGATTATTTTGTTGAAGATGCAAGCTATGTAAGACTTAAAAATTTACAATTGGGATATACGCTCCCACAGAGTATGTTAAACAAAATTAAAGTGAGAAAACTGAGGATTTATGTGCAGGCACAGAACCTGTTTACAATTACTAATTTCAGCGGTTTGGATCCAGATAGTAGCCTTCAGTCATATGTTGAAGACGATGATTCAATAGCTGACCTGAGTATGGGAGTTGTTAATAATATTACTCCAACTCCTAAACAATTTCTTGTGGGAATAAATCTTGGGTTTTAACAACTAACTAGTTTAATTATAAAAAAAGATTTTGATATGAAAACAATACGATTAGCAATATCTATAATTACAATAAGTTTTCTCGGTATTTTTATGTCATGCGAGGAAGATTTTTTGGAACAATTTCCTGTAGGTGCATATAGTGATAATATACTTGCAACAGGAGATGGTGTAAAACAACTTTTAATAGGTGCTTATACAGAGCTGAATGGTGAATTTGGAATGAATACAGCCCCACAGGGAGCTTTGTTTGCTGTTATTCATGGGGGAGAAGCATTTAAAGGCTCAACAGCAGGGGACCAGCCAGCGATGCTTGAATTTTCTCAATACAACGTTACAACAGGGAACAGTTATATTGAAGGTTTCTGGGAAAACTATTACGATGCTGTTTACCGTTGTAATCAGGTTCTTATCGTATTAGAAAAAGTCTCAGAAGAAGACTTGTCAGCAGACGAAAGGGCTCAAATTACAGCTGAAGCCAGGTTCTTACGTGGCCATTATCATTTTATGTTAAAACGTGCTTTTGGTAATATTCCTTACATTGATGAGACTGCTGAAGATATCAGGGTTTCTAATTATGAAGAAAGTGGCGATTATGCAAATGCATGGCCAGGAATAGCTGCTGATTTTGAGTATGCGAAGGATAATTTACCTGCAACTCAATCTGATTTGGGTAGGCCTAATAGCTGGGCAGCAGCTGCCTATTATGCAAAAACATTAATTTACAGGGCCAATGAGGGAGAATATTCAAGTGGTTATTCAGAAGCATTGACATTACTTACAAATGTTATCAACAATGGTGTAACATGTAGTAATGAAAAGTATGGTTTGATGGCAAATTATCATGATAATTTTAATGCTGCAACTGAGAATAACAAGGAATCAGTATTTTCTGTTCAACAATCAGCTGTTGATGGTACAAGTGGTACAGGTTTTTATGCAGCTCCAAATGGAGACCAGGAAGCAACCTGGACAGGAACCCAGATCGGAACCGGCCCTGGTTGGGGTAGAGGCTGGGGTTTCTATCAGCCTACTCCTTGGTATGCCGACCACTTCAGGGTTGATGCTAATGGTTTACCTTATTTAGATATGTATGATACCAACCCTACAAGACTGATCGATGACTACGGATTGGAAAGTGCTGCTGACTTTACTGAAGACGATTCTCCTGTTGATCCACGTCTTGACTGGACAATTGGGCGTAGAGGTATCCCATTTCTTGATTATGGTGATATGCCTGGTAAAGCATGGATTCGCGATCAGGCGCATGGTGGTCCATACATTACCAAAAAACATTATGTGTATAATGATGAGAATGGTACCTATACAAGTACAGAGTATAATTTGCGGAATGCTATCAATGTAAATATTATACGTTTTGCAGATGTATTATTAATGGCGGCTGAAGTTGAGGCCAGGGTTGGTAGCTTAGACAATGCAAGAAGCTATGTTAACCAGGTTCGTCAACGTATGGTTGATAATTCCAGCAGTCCGGACCATTGGGTAAAAGAATCTGATGGTGTAACCAATGCTGCAAATTACAATATCGGAACATATCCAAATGGTGGTGCAAATGATCCATTCCAGGCTCAAAGCTCAGCATTGGATGCCATTCTATTTGAACGTACTCTTGAACTAGGAACAGAAGGACATCGATTCTATGATGTAGTTCGGTTTGGTAAAGGAGAAGAAATTTTTAATGACTTTATTGCAGCAGAAGAAGAAAGATTCGATTATTTAGGTGGAAACTCTTATGAAGAAACAGATGGTTTCTTACCAATACCAAGAGATGCGATAGACAAGAGTTTAAAAGAAGGAGAATTTACGTTAAAACAAAATCCAGGTTATTAAAAAAAGATGGCGTCTTTTTATTACGAAACTCATAAGTTTATTTTAAAAATGTATGTGTTAATTATTATCATCCCTGTAATCTGCAAATTAGAATAAGGGAAAATCTGATTTACAGGTTCTAAAAGTTAAATGAGTTTAATCTGGAATACGAAAAGCCACTGGTAATTTTTACTAGTGGCTTTTTTTATTATAGTCAGAAATGATAACAAAAAATTCCCTGCTAATATGCCCAATGATCATTTTTTTAATCTAAATGATTAAGAAAATAATCAACTTAAATTTATAAGTGTATATTGCACACTTAATCATAATTTCTTAACTTCGAACAAATTTAACTACTATGAAAAGACTAAATTTCTATTTTCTAGTTATTACCACATTATTATTTGTTAGCTGTACCCAGTCAGAAAAATCAACAACATTTAGCGAAGGAGAATTTAAAACATGGGCGGAAACTCCTCCAATGGGTTGGAATAGTTGGGACTGTTATGGGCCAACTGTTACAGAGGAGGAAGTGAAGGCAAATGCTGATTATATGGCAGAATATCTAAAGAAATTTGGTTGGGAGTATATTGTTGTAGATATTCGTTGGTTTGTTGAAAATGATAAAGCTGGTGGATATAATCAAACAGATCCCCGATATGTTTTAGATGAATTTGGTCGATACCAACCAGCCGTTAATCGTTTTCCTTCAGCTGCAAAAGGTAATGGGTTCAGGGATTTGGCAAAATACTTACATGATAAAGGTTTGAAGTTTGGTATTCATATCATGCGAGGAATTCCAAAAGTTGCGGTTGAAAATAAGTTGCCGGTAAAAGGGACTAATGGAATAACAGCCGACCAGATTTATTCTACTGAGGAACAATGTGAATGGTTAAAAGATAATTATACAATTGTTGCAGAAAAACCGGGCGCACAGGAATATTATAATTCAATATTTGAGATGTATGCTGATTGGGGTGTTGATTTTATTAAGATTGACGATTTATCTGCACCTATTTATCACAAAGATGAAATAAACATGATTCGTAAAGCGATTGATGGATGCGGAAGACCAATTGTTCTGAGTACTTCACCCGGAGCAACTCCATTTGATGCAGCAGAACATGTAAGTAATCATGCAAATATGTGGAGAATGGTAAATGATGTTTGGGATCGATGGGATCATATTACCAATCTTTTTAGAACAAGTGAACCTTGGTATTCATATATTGGAGATGGTACATGGCCTGATTGTGATATGATTCCTTTGGGTAGAATTTCTATTCGAGGAGAGAGAGGAGAAGATCGTTTGACTCGTCTTACAGAAGATGAACAATATACTTTGATGACATTATTTACGATTTTTAGGTCTCCTTTATTTTTTGGCGGTGATTTACCAAGTAATGATGATTTTACACTGTCATTACTTACAAACGAGGAAGTCCTTAAAATGCACAGTGAAAGTTCTGAAGTAAAACAACTTTTTCAGGATGAGGAAAAGGTTGCTATTACCTCTAAAAATTTAAATACAGGAGAAGTATACCTTGCTCTTTTCAATATCTCAGATGAGACTACACCTTTAGAAATTTCTGTTGAACTTTCAGAGCTTGGAATTGATGGAAGTTGTACAGTTATTGAATTATGGAAAGGGAATGAACTGGGAGATTTTGAAGGAGTGTTTTCGCATGCCTTATCCGGGCATTCATCAGGGTTGTTTAAGTTGATTCAATAGATAAGTAAAGATTAAGAGGCTTTGAATTAGAAATGAATAATCTAAACTTTCATATTACTATTTTTATAATCTACTTGTTATTTTTTAGTCTTTTACTTTTTTGTCAACCACACAAAAAAGTAATAAAAAAAGTCACGACGGGTAATAGCATACGTTTTAAAATATTTAAAAATATATTATTGAGACAATCCCGCATACTTCACACACCCGTGGACGGCTATCCACTGATGCTTCTTTGTGGGAAATATTTCCATACACTATATAGCTGGAATTCTAATAATGATTTTACTGAAACTTTGTCTTGTGCGTTGGCTATCCACGGTTTGTGCGAAATGCCGACAGTACAGCCTTTGTTAGCGATGGATTGTGCGACAAGGACTGGCGGAATTTTTAAACCGTGGAGGATTTTTTGTTTCTTTTTGGGCGGTGCCAAAAAGAAAATAAGGAAAATAACTTATATACAATTGAATAATTTCAAATAACAAATTAATTTACAATGAAGAAGGTATTCTTTTTATTTTCCATACTTATTCTACTTCAAACCAAATTAATTTTTGCTAACGAGCCCGATTCTGCATATTTATTTTCCTATACAACATCTAAACAAAATAACACCGCCGGATTACATTATGCCTGGAGTATTGATAAAGAAAATTGGTTTGCAATTGGACCTGAATGGTGTTTTCTTTTTAGTGATTTTGGACGTTGGGGAACACAAAAAAAAATGATTTCTCCGGTTTTAATCAAAGATAATAAAGGGATATGGCATTGTATCTGGACTCTAAACAACGAAGTTGGTCAATTTGCTCATGCTGCTACCAAAAATTTTTATAACTGGAAACCTCAGTCTTATCCTGAAGTAATACATAATGCGAATTGTCAGCTTTTGGAAGCTGCATTTGATAGAGAGTTAAATGAGTATATCATTACCTGGATAAGTGATTCCGGTTCGGAAAAAGGAATATTTAAAACAACAACAAAAGATTTTAAGAATTATACTCCTTATGTAAAAGCATCAGAAAAGGATAGAATGCAATTACGAGCAGAGGTTTTGATTAATGGAGAGCAACAAACTGGCAACATAAATAAAGTATCCTGGGAAATAATTGAAGGCCTGATTAAATGGCATGAATGGAATTTATTTCAGGATCAGGAAATGGCTGAAAAAACAATTGATGATCCAGTCAGGTTTAAAGATTTACAATCCGTTGATGCAACAATTTCTGTAGAACCCGCAAAAACCAAAGAGATTAGCGATATGCTCATCGGAATCTTTTTTGAAGACATCAACTATGCTGCAGATGGCGGCTTATATGCAGAACTAATCCAAAACCGGGGATTTGAATATGCTCCGAGTGACAAAAGAGGTGAGGACTTATCATGGAATAGTAAAAAAGCCTGGAGTGTAGATAGTGAAGTAACTCGATTTGAAATTGATTCGGTTTCTCCTATCCATCCAAATAATAAACATTACGCTGTTATAGAGGTAAATGGGGAAAGTGGACTTGTAAACGAGGGATTTGATGGGATACCTGTGAAAGCAGGGGAGAAATATAATTTTTCTGTTTTTGCTAAGCTTTTAGATGGTTCAAAATCAAAACTTACTATAAGGATTGTTAATGAGGATGGTAAGGTTATTGGTGAGACAGTTACTAAATCCCTTTCTCAGGAATGGGAAAAATACGAGGCGGAAGTTACTGTAAACAAAACAGCAGAGAATGCAAAACTTGTAGTTTTACCTCAAAATGCAGGCACTTATGCCTTGGATATGATTTCACTTTTTCCTGAAAAAACATTCAAAGGTCATAAAAATGGATTAAGAGCGGATTTGGCTCAAACAATTGCTGATATTCATCCAAGGTTTATTCGATTTCCGGGTGGTTGTGTAGCTCATGGAGATGGATTAGAAAATATTTACCAATGGAAAAATACAGTAGGACCTCTTGAAGCCAGGAAGCCTCAACGTAATATCTGGAATTATCATCAATCGGTAGGTTTAGGGTATTTTGAATATTTTCAGTTCTGTGAAGATATAGGAGCAGAGCCTGTCCCTGTTTTAGCAGCCGGCGTTCCTTGCCAGAACTCATGTGTGGGAGGTTTTGGTCAACAAGGTGGAATTCCAATGAGTGAGATGGATGAATACGTTCAGGATATTTTCGACCTGATTGAATGGGCAAATGGAGATAAAAATTCAAAATGGGGGAAAGTACGTGTAGAAGCTGGTCACCCGGAACCATTTGGCTTAAAATATGTAGGAATCGGAACAGTAGGGCCATTTTATACCGGCTCAGATTATGTGGAAGGATGGAAATTAGCAACAGAACTAGAAGTGCCCATGGTTGACGAGCATTATTATCAATCGCCGGGATGGTTCATCAATAACCAGGATTTTTATGATAAGTACGATCGTTCAAAATCAAAAGTATATCTTGGTGAATATGCATCGCATCTGCCAGGAAGACCAAATAATATTGAAACGGCACTTTCTGAAGCGCTTTATTTAACAGCTGTAGAACGTAATGCTGATATCGTTTATATGTCTTCGTATGCTCCGTTACTGGCAAAAGAAGAACATACACAATGGAATCCTGATTTAATTTATTTTAACAATACCGAAGTAAAACCTACGGTAGGCTATTATGTGCAAAAATTATACGGTCAGAATTCTGGGGATAAGTATATACCGTCTTTAGTAAAATTATCGAATAGTCGGGAAGATGTAAGAAAAAGGTTTGCTGTTTCTGTTGTAAAAGACAGTAATAGCAATGATGTTATTGTGAAACTGGTTAACCTTCTTCCTGTGAATGTAAATGTGAAATTCGATCTGGATAATTTAAATCCTTTAGAATCAGAGATTGAATTAAATGTTCTGCAAGGTAAGCCTGATGATAAAACGGCAAAACCAACTTCTCAAACAATACCTGTTTCTGATTTAAACAATTATGAGATGTCCCCATATTCATTTTCATTATTAAGATTTAAAATAGAATGATGTGATAATCCTAAATTAAAATACTATGAAACTACTACTACTATTTTTTGCTACTCCTTTAATTTTATTGAATTCGTGCAATTCTATAAAAGAAAATGAAAAACAAGAGACAAAAACAAATGCTTATCCTATTACCGGAATATCGTTTAATCATGTTCATATAAACGATAATTTCTGGTTACCTAAAATTGAAACCAATAGAATAGTTACTATTCCTGCTTCTTTTCAAAAATGTGAAGAGATGGGTAGACTGGATAACTTTCTTATTGCAGGTGGAAAAATGGAAGGGCCGGTTAAAGGGGAGATGCCTTTTGATGATACAGACGTTTATAAAATTATTGAAGGTGCATCATATTCAATGACAACAGTGCCCGATCCAAAACTCGATGCTTATGTTGATTCGTTAATTAATATTATTGCAATCGGACAGGAAGAAGACGGTTATCTCACTACTTGGAAAACTATTGATCCAACTCATTCTCCTGCAGAATGGTGTCCTCCTGGAGATCGTTGGGAGGGGCTTTCCTGGAGTCATGAATTATATAATGCCGGACACATGTATGAAGCAGCAGCAGCTCATTATATTGCAACTGGTAAAACCAATTTTCTTGATATCGCAACCAAAAATGCAGATCTATTAGTTTCAGTTTTTGGGCCAGATAAAAACCCGGATGTACCGGGTCACCAGATTGTTGAAACAGGTTTGATAAAACTTTATCTGATTACAGAAAAGCAAGAGTATTTGGATTTAGCACGTCATTTTTTAGATTATCGGGGCGATAGCACAAAACGTGAAATCAGGGGAGCTTATAGCCAGGATCACGTACCTGTTGTTGAACAGGATGAAGCAGTTGGTCATGCGGTACGTGCAGCATATATGTATGCAGGGATGACAGATATTGCTGCTCTTTTTAATGATGAAGCCTATACCAATGCTGTAGACAAAATCTGGGATAATGTAGTAACAAAAAAAATATACATAACCGGTGGTATTGGAGCTACTCATGATGGGGAAGCATTTGATGAGAATTATGTTCTGCCTAATCTAACATCGTACAATGAAACGTGTGCTGCCATTGCAAACGTCTATTGGAATTACAGGATGTTTTTATTGCATGGAGACTCAAAATACATTGATGTTTTGGAAAGAACTCTGTATAATGGAGTTATTTCAGGAGTTGCCTTAGATGGAAAGAATTTTTTCTATCCCAATCCTCTGAGTTGTGATATGCAGTATCATTTTAATCGAAATACTTTAGAGCGACAACCCTGGTTTGATTGTTCCTGCTGCCCGAGTAATATGTGTAGGTTTATGCCTTCAGTTCCTGGATATATTTATGCACAGAAGGATAATGAGCTGTATGTAAATCTTTTTATTCAAAGTAAGACAGATATTGAACTTCAGAATACAACGGTTGCTGTTGAACAAAAAACAGAATATCCATGGGATGGAACTATAAATATTGTTGTTTCACCGAAAGAGAAATCAACCTTTGCTGTGAAAATCAGAATCCCGGGATGGTCTGTTAATCAACCTCTACCAGGTGATTTGTATTTTTATTCAGAACAACTTGAAGAGAAACCTACAATATCAATAAATAATGAGAATATTAATTATACCATTGAGAAAGGCTATGCGGTAATTTCGAGGGAATGGCAAAATGGAGACAGTCTAACTCTTTCAATTCCAATGCAAGTAAGAAAAGTAAAAGCGAACGAATTGGTTGAGGATGATAGAGGAAAAGTAGCCCTTGAACGCGGACCTATTGTTTATTGTGTTGAAGAATTTGATAATCCGGATATCGAAAAAATAACAGTTTCTAAAAAAACAACGTTTGAGTCTGATTTTAATCCGGAGCTTTTAGCAGGGATTGAAGTTCTCAAAGCTTCAGGAGAAAACGAGACAGAGAATTTTATAGCAATTCCATATTATGTGTGGAATAACAGGGGAGCAAATAAGATGGATGTCTGGCTTAAAGAAAGTAAGGAATAATATTGTAAACTACTATCTAATTAATTATGAAAAAAATAAAAATAGTTTTTATCCTTGTTGTCTTTAGTGTTTCTCTATTTGCACAGGAAGAGTTTAATGTTGATGTTAAGAATGTTGGTGCTGAGATTCAGCCAGACATGTATGGAGTTTTTTTTGAAGACATTAACTTCGGTGCAGATGGAGGTGTTTATGCAGAATTAATTAAAAACCGTTCTTTTGAGTTTGAGCATCCCTTCGTTGGATGGACTCCTTATGGCGATGTACAAGTATTGGATGAAGATCCTTGTTTTGACAGAAATCCTACTTATGTGAGACTTAACGAAAGGGGATTAAGAACATATACAGGTCTCGAGAATTATGGTTTTACCGGAATTGGGCTTGTTGAACAGGACGAATATATCTTTTCATTCTTCGCAAGAGCATTAGATGGGAAAGAAAAAAAGTTCAGGGTAGAGCTTCTAAATTCAGATAATAGTGCTATTGGTGATGGAGAGATTATTGTTAATAAAGATTCCTGGGAGAAATATTCTTGTGTCATAAAAGTTTCAGAGACAGATGCCAATGGTAAAGTTCGGTTCTTCCTGCAAACAGAAGGTAAAGTCGATCTTGATCACATATCACTCTTCCCCGTTGAAACATGGAAAAATAGAGAAAATGGATTAAGAAAAGACCTTGTTGAAGCACTTTATGAATTAAATCCCGGTGTTCTGAGATTTCCTGGAGGATGTATTGTTGAAGGAAACACATTGGAAACCCGCTATCAGTGGAAAAACAGTGTGGGGTCAGTTGAAAACAGACCGCTAAATATAAACCGGTGGAACTATACATTTGATTATCGATTCTACCCCGATTACTATCAAACCTATGGATTAGGCTTTTATGAATATTTCCTTTTAAGCGAGGATTTAGGTGCAGAACCGCTTCCGGTTTTAAGTTGTGGATTGGCTTGTCAATACGAGAGTACAGAATGTGTTGCAGTAGATAGTTTAGAACCATACATTCAGGATGCACTTGATTTAATTGAATTTGCCAATGGTCCGGTTACATCAACCTGGGGCAAGGTAAGGGCTGAGATGGGGCATCCGGAACCATTCAATTTGAAGATGATTGCTATAGGAAATGAGCAATGGGCAAGTTTATACGTTGAGCGTTTGGTGCAATTTATTAAACCCATACGTGAAAAATATCCGGATATTAAAATAATTGGCGGTGCAGGACCTACACCAGAGGGAGAACAATTCAAGTATCTGTGGCCTGAAATGAAAAAATTAAAAGTTGATCTTGTTGATGAACATTATTATAGAAGTCCTGAATGGTTCCTGAAAAATGCAGAACGTTATGATAGTTACGATAGGAAAGGGCCAAAGGTATTTGCAGGAGAGTATGCTGCTCATGCCGAAAATAGAGATAATAACATGGAGGCTGCACTAGCCGAAGCTGCTTTTATGACCGGATTAGAGAGGAATGCAGATGTTGTTCACCTGGCAACGTATGCACCTCTTTTTGCAAATGTAAATGCATGGCAGTGGAAACCCGATATGATTTGGTTTGATAACCTCTCAGTTGTGTGTACTCCAAATTATTATGTGCAAAAAATGTATGCTACTAATTCAGGGACTAATATTTTGAATATATCATCAAATGGAGAAAAGATAACCGGTAAAAATGGATTATATTCAAGTGCAGCGTTTGATAAAGAAACCTCAGACGTCATTGTGAAAATTGTTAATACAGATAGTTTAGCGCATAAAATAGAAATAAATTTAACTGGACTAAAAAAGCAACTTAATGCAAATGAGGTAAAGATTACTTTTTTGCATTCAAATAATCTGAGCGATGTAAATACATTTGAAAGCCCAATAAATAATGTTCCGGAGAGTTATTCAATTACTTCTGGAGAAAATGGTTTTGTGCTTTCTGCATTAAGTAATTCTTTTTATGTGTGTAGAGTGAAAATTGAGGAATAAATCAAAAATTAAGTAATAAAAAAGTAATGATGGTAAAGGATAAATTATTGAAGAGGGATTACTTCCTGATAGCATTATTTGTTTTTGCAGCGTCTCTGGTTTTTTCCGGGTGCAGCACAAGCAATAAGTCAGAAGATGAATTAAGTGCTTACCTTTTTACCTATTTTTTAGGTAGTGAACCCGGAGAAGAAGCAATCTGTTTTGCTGTAAGTCAGGATGGATATAGTTTCAGGGCATTGAACAACAATAAACCTGTAATCGGTTCCAAAGAAATTAGCTCTACAGGAGGAGTTAGGGATCCTCATATTCTAAGATGTGAAGATGGAAATACCTTTTATATGGTTGCAACAGATTTATATGTTCCGGAAATGGGGTGGGAGAACTACGCAATGATCCTGATGAAATCGACAGACCTTATCCATTGGGAATCTACAGTTGTTAATATTCCTGAAACTTTCCCGGATGAATATGGTGATGTTTATCGTGTTTGGGCTCCGCAAACCATTTACGATAAAGAAACAGGAAAGTACATGATTTATTTTTCTATGAAGCAAGGCGAAGATCCGGATAAGATATATTATGCGTATGCTGACGAAAGTTTTACTAAACTGGAAAGTGCCCCAAAACAACTTTATTATCCACCGGAGTGGAGTAACAATAAAGCCTGTATTGATGGAGATATTATTTACAAAGATGGAAAATACCACCTGTTCCACAAGGCAGAAGACGGGGAGCCTGGTATTAAACTGGCTGTATCCGATAAATTAACAGAAGGATACGAATTGGTAAGCGCAGAAAGGGTCGATAAAGAAACTCGTCCGGTAGAAGGATCCGGTATCTTTAAACTTAATAATTCTGAAGAGTGGATCTTAATGTACGACATGTACACAAGTGGTCGGTATCAGTTTACAAAAAGTACAGATCTACAAAACTTTATTGTTATTGATGAGGAAGTAGATATGAACTTTCATCCTCGCCATGGAACAGTTATGCCTGTTACAGAAAAAGAATTAAAAGCATTAATTGCAGCGTTTGGTTCTGAAGAAGATATTTTGGTTAAAGCTACGTCTGATCAATTAAAAAAATTAAACGTTTATATTGATGGAGAAACAAAAACAATCCATCTGCCTGTTAAATGGGGTGTAAATATTTCTTCGCTGGATCCAAAGTTTGAGTCTTATCCCGGAACAACAGTAAAACCCCAGGGAGTTCAGGATTTTTCCAAGGGTGCGATAGAATATACGTTTACGATTGAAGGGAAAGGCGATGTGAAATATTCTGTAGAGGCCTCAGAAGATCATAATCCTGTATTGGAAGGATATTATGCAGATCCGGAAATTCTCTACGCAGAAAAAACAGGGAAATATTATATCTATCCAACCAGCGATGGATTTATGGATTGGTCTGGCTACTATTTTAAAGTCTTTTCATCAGATAACTTAGTGGATTGGACTGATGAAGGTATTATCCTTGATTTGAAAAAAGATGTTTCCTGGACAGACAGAAATGCATGGGCTCCTTGCATTGTAGAGAAGAAGATAAACGGAGAATACAAGTATTTCTATTATTTTACTGCGGCACAAAGAATTGGTGTTGCCGTTGCAGATAATCCAACCGGTCCTTTTGTTGATAGTGGAAAACCGTTGATAGATTTCAAACCAGAAGGAATTACCGATGGGCAGGAAATCGATCCGGATGTTTTTACCGATCCAAAAACAGGAAAAAGTTATTTGTACTGGGGTAATGGTTACATGGTTGGCGCAGAGTTAAACGAAAACATGACTTCAATTAAAAAAGAAACCATGTTGCTTATGACTCCCGACGAAACATTCAGGGAAGGAACGTATGTAATTTATCGTGATGGAACTTATTATTTCATGTGGTCAGAAGATGATACACGAAGCCCGAATTACAAAGTCCGTTATGGAACATCAAAAACTCCACTTGGAAAACTTACAATTCCTGAAGATAATATTGTAATAAAAGGAGATCCAAGCCAGGAAATTTATGCAACTGGGCATAACTCTGCAATTCAGATTCCGGGTCGAAATGAGTGGTATATTGTTTATCATAGATTTACACGTCCAAAAGGAATTACAATGGGAAGACCGGCAGGCTTTCATCGTGAGACTTGTATTGATAAACTGGAATTTGATTCTGAAGGAAATATAATTGAGGTTATCCCTACTGTTAATGGGATTGAAGCTGTTGAATAAAAAAATAATCTTAAACAGTCTCTAACGAAATATCTGAAAACATGATTAAAAAACAAGTTCTTTTTTTACTTCTATTTTTTCTGAGTTATAATTTATTTGCTCAACCTGAAAAATTTGAGAATATCCTTTATGGCGTTGCCTATTACCACGAATATATGCCATATGAAAGACTTGATAAGGATATAGCATTAATGAAAGAAGCGGGAATCTCCGTTGTCCGTGTAGGTGAATCTACCTGGAGTCTGTTTGAACCTCGTGAAGGAGAATTTGAATTTGAGTGGATGGATCGAATAATTGATAAGATGCATGAGGCTGGGATAAAAGTGATTTTAGGAACGCCTACATATTCAATCCCGGCATGGCTTTGGCATAAACACCCGGAAGTACTCCTTGATTACATGAATGGAAGTGAAGCATATTATGGAATCCGCCAAAATATGGATATTACTAATCCTACCTATCTTTTTTATTCGGAAAGGATAATCAGAAAAATGATGGAGCATTATGCCCAGCATCCCGGGATTATTGGTTACCAGGTGGATAATGAGACAACTTCCCGGAATGTGAATAATTATGATTTCTACGTTGGTTTCGTTAACTATTTAAAAAAGAAATATAGAACTCCTGAAAATCTCAATAAAGTATGGGGATTAAATTACTGGGGAATGACCATAAATAGCTGGGAAGAACTTGCTCCGCGAGATGGTATAACGAACACGGGATATAAACTCGAGTGGGAGCGTTTTAACAGGAAAGCGGTTGCTGATTTTTTAACATGGCAATCGTCAATTGTAAAAGAATATAAAAGGGATGACCAGTTTATTATGCAATGTTTTATGCCTGCAGTACAGGATATTGATCAACATGAAAGTGCAAAGCTTATGGATATGATGGCTGTTAATGTTTATCATGGACAACAGGATGATCTTACCGGAAACGAGATTGCTTTTGCAGGAGATTATTTCCGTTCTGTTAAAAATAAGAACTACCTGATTACGGAAACAAATGCACAGACCATAGGCTGGAATTCTTCGATTCAGCAGCCACCTTACCCGGGACAAATGCGACAAAATGTTTACGCTCATCTGGGATCAGGGGCTAACATGGTTGAATACTGGCATTGGCATTCCATTCATTATGGACAGGAAATTTATTGGAAAGGTGTATTGTCTCACGATCTGGAGAAAAACAGGGTGTATAATGAAGTATCAAAGACAGCTCATGAACTTCAACGAATAGGGAAACACCTGGTTAACTTAAAGAAAACAAATAAAGTAGCAATTCTTTTTAGCCATGACTCCAATGATGCTCTTAACTTTATGCCCTTTAATCAAGGAATAAGTGCATGGTCTGAAGCAAATAACGATTTCTACAGGAATAACCTGGTTGCACAGTTTTACAAGATATTATATCAGAATAATGTAGGTGTTGATTTTATTTTTCCTCAGAATCCGGCATTTGAAAAATATGATTTAGTAATTATTCCTAGTCTTTATGTTGCAAGTGATGAATTATTACAAAAAATAAGTGATTATGTAAAAAATGGAGGCCATGTAATTCTTCAATTCAAAAGTGGTTTTAGCGATGAAAATTCAATGGTGCGTCCGGTTGTCGCTCCAGGGCCACTCAGGGAAGCATGTGGTTTTTATTACCAGGAATTCACTAACTTCAAAGAATTGTCATTAAAAGATAATCCATTCCAGGTTTCAGAAGATCAAAATAAGGTTAATACCTGGGCTGAATACATTATTCCGGAAACAGCAAAACCTCTTGCTTTCTACAATCATAAGTATTTTAAAGAATATCCGGCAATTACTATCAATAATTTTGGGAAAGGAACTTTGTTGTATGAAGGAACTATGGTTTCCGATTTAATACAGGAAAAGATTTTAATGCAGGCTTTAGAGCGCGCTGATTTAATCACTCCGGCTCAACAGTTGCATTGGCCATTAATTACAAAATCAGGTAAAAATGAAAAAGATAAAACAATACATTATTACTATAATTATTCTTCAGAGAAGAATAAAATTGTCTATCCTTATAAATCTGGGATTGAATTAATTTCCGGGAATAAAATTAAGGAAGAAGATAAAATTGATATTGAGCCTTGGGGTGTTTTAATAATTGAAGAATAACAGTTTTTATGAATTAACACTTAAGGCATTTGGTTCACAAAATTGATTGTTTTTTTAAGGAATTTCAAAAATTAATGCATTTTTGCATCTTCAATTTTTTTTGGAATAGAATTAGAATTGTCGAATATTTCACATAATTACTAACTGCTATAGATGTCTTTAGACGAAAAGATACTCTGGAAAAATTTTAAAAAAGGTAATAGAAAAGCTTTAAACAAGATTTTCGAGACCTACTATGATGGACTTTATAGTTATGGATTAAAGCTTACAGGGAATAGTAGTCTTGTGAAAGATAGTATTCAGGATTTTTTCTTGAAATTATGGCTAAAGAGAAATAATTTACGCGATCTGCAGTTTATCAAACCCTATCTGTATTTTTCATTTAGAAGAAACTTATATTATAACCTCACAGTATTCAATAAGATAAAAGAAACACAGGAACCTTCCGAAGCTGATTTTCAAACTGTGTTTTCTCATGAAGACTTTTTAATCTCACAACAGGAAAATTCAGAACGTTCAGAAAAATTATTGGATGCAGTTAATAATTTAACAACCCGACAACGTGAAATTATATACCTGCGTTATTTTGAAGGATTTGATATAGAACAAATTTCTGAGATGTTAGAGATTAATAGCCAGTCTGTTAGAAACAGATTGCATCAGGCAATAAGTAAGCTGAGAGAAATTTTATAATTTTTTTCAGAAAAAACGAGTATATATTCCAACTTACCTTGTATTAATAAATGTAAAACAAATTTTGTGGAAAGAATTGAAGATATAAATAGCCTTTTTGAGAATGACTCATTTTTAGCATATGCTTTAGATAAAGATACTGATGCTATTAAGTATTGGGGAGAATATATGAATGAGCATCCAGAAGATAAGGACGAAATTGAGAAAGCAAAAGAGCTAATTCTTTTCCTTGAAAGCGGAAAAAAACAATTGCCTTTTAATAAAGCCAGATATGAGCTCAAGGGACTGAATAAAAATATTGATTTTCATGAAATGCAGAATACTTCATTTTCTGATAAAAGTCGATCTCATATTCAGTCAACTGCTTATCTGTGGATGAAAATCGCAGCGGTTTTAGTTATTTTCTTTGCTATTGCAGCGGTATTACTAAAAACCAATGTATTGCCTTATAATCTGGTAAAGTCAGAAAGTATTGCAGAAGAAATTTCAGCAAATCAGATAATAGTTCCATTAGGCGAAAAAAGCCATGTTATTTTAGCTGATGGCACAGAAATTTGGTTGAACTCAGGAAGTAAATTAATATACCCTACAGTTTTTAATAGAACGGAAAGAATAGTGAAATTAGAAGGAGAAGGGTATTTTAATGTTGCAAAAAATAAAGAAAAACCATTCATTGTAGAAACAGATAAGTTAGATATTGAAGTTCTGGGAACTTCGTTTAATCTAAAAAGTTATCCTGAAGAAGATATAGTAGAGACAACATTAGTTGAAGGTTCAGTGAAATTATCACAAAACAGGCAAACTGTTTCAGAAAAGGTATTCTATTTAAAACCTTTAGAAAAAGCTGATTTTAGGGCAAAAGAAAGTGAAATGACTATTCATAAGGTAGTAGCTGATGAAGATGTATTGGATTCAGATAAAAATAGTGAATGGCTTCTTGAGTCGATAATTTCATGGAAGGATCAGGTGCTAATTTTTAATTCAGAGAATTTAATTGACATCGCTACAAAATTAGAGAGATGGTATGGTTTTAAAATTATTCTTAAGGATATTGGAAGTGTAATAAATGAAACGTATACCGGTAAATTTATTCATAATGAACCTATTACTATGGTTTTAGATATAATAAAAGCTACAACACCAATTGCATATAAGATTGAAAATAATACAATTACTATAACAGGAAAATGAGGTAAACTAAAATAGAAACTATTTACTAACCAGTTTAGTGCAGATTATTTGACGATGCATTAAACAAAAAAGATTAACGCCTATGATATAAGATATAATAAAGAACTAAAACTTTAATAAAAAAGGGAAGCTTAGTCTAGCCTCCCCTCCACGTGTTTAAATAATTGCTGCACAATGTAGCGGCTGTGCAGCTATTCAAAAACTATTAATTACAAAAATATGAAAAAAAAATTTCAATGCAGGAAAACTGTATGGTTTGCTTGTTTAAAACTATTAAAGATTATGAAAATAAGTACGGTTATTCTTTTCCTGGCAACGTTACAACTAACTGCTAGCACGTATTCACAGTCGATAGATGTGAATATAAAAAACGGAAGTTTGTCAGATGTACTAAAAGTTATTGAGTCTCAAACGGATTACACAATTTTTTACAAGGATGATCATGTGAATTCAAAAATGCCGATTAACCTTGATATCAAAGAACAAAATGTAGAGAAAGTACTTGATATAGCCCTTATTGGTTCAAACATTCGTTATTCAATAATTGATAATGTTATTGTTTTGTTGAAGGAGTCTTCAAGCCAGGAAATAACAGTAAGTGGTGTTGTTAGCGATGTTGATGGTACTCCCTTACCTGGTGTGAATATTGTTGAGAAAGGAACTACAAATGGAACAGTAACCAATCTTGATGGAGAATATACCATTTCAGTAGGTTCTGCTGAGTCTGTTTTAAGCTTCTCTTTTGTTGGATATTTAACCGAAGATGCAGTTGTCTCAGGTCAAACAACAATAAATATTAGTTTGGTTGAAGATATTCAATCATTGGATGAGGTTGTAGTGGTTGGTTATGGTGTTCAAAAGAAGAGTGTAGTAACAGGGGCAATTTCTTCAGTAAAAGCTGATGATATTGAGAATAGTTCAAATACAAGAATTCAGGAAGTACTTCAAGGTAGGGCATCAGGTGTTCACGTTGTTTCTTCATCTGGTGCACCAGGAGCGAGCATGAAAATCCGTATCCGCGGTTATAGTTCAAACGGAGATTCAGATCCGCTTTATATTGTTGATGGACTACGTACCGATGATATTAGTGGCCTTGAACCTTCTAATATTGAAAGTATGGAGGTTTTAAAAGATGGGGCATCTGCTGCTATTTATGGTGCAGAAGGTGGTAATGGTGTTGTTTTAATTACTACCAAAAAAGGTTCTGCAGGAAAAACTACAATAAATTATGATTTTCAATATACCATTCAAAGTTTAGGAAGAACTCCAGAAGTGATGAATGCTGAACAGTATATTGGTTATATGGAAGAATCCGGAGCTATAATTGGTATCGATAATTCCGAAGGTATAGACACGAAATGGATTGATGAATCATTTGAACCATCACCCATGCAAAAGCATAATATTAGTTTTTCTGGAGGAACAGAAACTACTAC
This sequence comes from Bacteroidales bacterium, assembly GCA_963665085.2. GTDB lineage: Bacteria > Bacteroidota > Bacteroidia > Bacteroidales > JAAAOM01. The sequence goes on along the minus strand of CAXXXS010000002.1, from coordinate 1,465,612 downwards.
TTACCTGGGCTCTATTTCATATTTAGCTCAGGAAGGTATTGTAGCAGGTGATCAAGATAAATATAAACGTTTCTCGGGAATGTTTAATGGAAGCCAGCAGATGAACAAATGGTTAAAATTTGGAAGTAGTATGCAACTTTCTCGTTCTGTGATGAATTCGTTTAACGAAGATGATGAATACAGGGGAGTTATTTCAAATGCTGTTTTACTTGACCCACTTACTCCGGTTGAATATACAGGTACAATTCCAGACAGGGTACAAGCATTAATTGATGCTGGTCAACCATTAATGCAATCAGAAGATGGTAATTACTATGGTATATCAGAGTATGTTGAAGGAGAAACAATTAATCCTTTTGTTCAGAATCTCCAATCACAAACAGAAACTACAATAAGTAAATTAATGGGTAATATATATGCTGATATTACTCCCTTTGATGGTTTTACTTTTACATCAAAATTGGGACTAAACTATTATTCAAGCAATGCTCATATTTATAAACCTGAATACTATTATAGTGCTGAGATGTTAAACAGTAGTTCAAGTGTATCAGAAACAAATGCAAATATGACTTACTGGCAATGGGAAAATTATGCTTCTTACATAAAATCAATAGGAAATCACAGTTTTACGCTTATGGCTGGAACAGCAATATCAAGCAATGAACTTAAAACGATAACTGCTGCAGGATATCCTCTTTTAAAAGATCAGGAATCTTATGCAAATCTTGATTATGTAGCAACTCAATCAAATTCAACAGTTGGGGGTAATACTATAGTTGATAATAAATTGTCTTTCTTTACGCGAATTAATTATGATTTCTCTGATAAATATCTTTTCCAGGCAACTGTTCGTCGCGATGCAGCAGGTCTTTCTATTCTACCTAAAGACAATCGTTGGGGAACTTTCCCATCAGTATCAGCTGGTTGGGTAATCAGTAGTGAAGATTTCTTCCCAGATAATAATGTCCTTTCTTACTTAAAACTTAGAGGTAGTTGGGGACAAAATGGTAGCCTTTCTAACTTAGGTAATTATAGTTATGCTTCAACAATCGCTTCTTCAGGTGATGTACTTAGCACCGTGTCATGGTCTTATATTAATGCACCATTTTCATATCCATTAGCTGATGGTACATATGCAGGTGCTTCATATCCTAGTGTTTTAGGTAATCAATTGTTAACATGGGAAACCAGTGAACAATTTGATATTGGTTTAGATTTTAGATTTTTTGAAGGACGTCTTACTTTAACTGCAGATTATTATAAAAAGACTACAAAAGATCTTATAACAGAAAATACTCCTCCTTTAGAAGCAGGAAATGATGCATCTCCTATTAATGGTGGAAATGTTGAAAACAGCGGTCTTGAATTTGATTTAAGCTTAAGAAATAGTATTGGAGAGCTTAATTATAGCATCAGTGCTAACTTATCTACTCTTAACAATAAAGTAACTTATCTAGATCCTAGTATAAGTCGAATTGATGGAGCTACAGTAAACAGATGGACTTGTACAGCTTTTGAAAAAGGTATGCCGGTTTGGTATTTCCGAGGTTACAAAACAGATGGTATTGATCCAACTACTGGAGATATCAATATTGTTGATATAAATGGAGATGGTGAAATTACAACAAGTGACTTTACCAATATTGGTAGCGCTATTCCTGATATTATGTATGGTGTTAATATTAACCTCCAATATAAAGCATTTGACTTTACTGTATTTATGCAAGGTCAATCAGGTAATGATATTTTGATGGGTATGATTAGAACAGATCGTCCAACAACTAATAAACTAGCTATTTTCTATGAAGATAGATGGACTCCTACTAATGTAAATGCAGAACGCCCTGCTGCTGATGTAAGTTCAGAATATTGGTGGAGCGATCAAATGGTTTTCGACGGTTCATTCTTGAAAATTAAACAGATTCAGTTAGGATATACACTTCCTGAGACTGTTAGTCAGAAACTTCATGTTGGAAAAGCTAGACTTTATGTTTCATTGGATGATTATTTTTCATTTACAGATTATCCAGGAATGGACCCAGAGGCTGCTAGTACAAATAACTACAGTATTGGTGTTGACCGTGGTTATTTCCCTATTTCGAGAAAGGTTCTTTACGGAATATCTTTAAATTTTTAACCTTTTAACTTAAAAATACAATGAAACATATAATTCAAATATATAAGTTACTATTTATAGCAAGCGTTTTTCTTATATCAAGTTGTTCTGACTTTTTAGATACAGAGCAAATGGGGGTAACAACCCTGGATGGTTTTTATTCAACAGACGATGAGGTCTTAGAAGGACTATATGGAATTTATGATAAAGTCCAGAGTGAGAATGTTTCTAGTTTTCAGTTTAAATTAGTACTCTCTGATGATGCTCTTGCAGGCGGCGGTGGCCGTGGTGACAATTCAAATGGTGAAGAATTGGATGAGTTTACATTTGATGCGAGTAATAATATTATAGAAACAATGTTTACGAAATATTATCAAATTGTTTATACCGCTAATCTATTGATTAGTAATGTTACTGAGCCTGATACAGATATCAAAAAAGTTGCAGTTGCAGAAGCAAAAGCATTACGTGCATACGCTTATTTTGAATTGGTTACATTGTGGGGAACTCCTCCTTTAGTAACAGAACCTTTAAATTCAGATGAATATTCTCAGCCTAATTCCACAGAAGCTGAACTTTGGGCTCAAATAGAAAAAGATTTATCGGAAGCTATTGCTGTATTACCTGTAAAAAGTGCAAGTGCAGATGCTAGTCGTGTTTCAAAAGGAACAGCACAAGCCTGGTTAGGTAAAGCTTATTTGTACCAGGAAAAATATGATGAAGCAATTGATCAGTTTGAAGATGTTATCGAAAGCAATGAATATTCATTAAATCCTGATTTCTCTACAATAACAAGGGCTTCTTCTGAATTTGGTGTTGAGTCACTTTTTGAAATATCTTATATTTCAGATTTGTCTGCTATAGGAGAAAGTACATGGATAATAGCTTATTGTGGCCCTCGTACTCCTTATTTTAGCGCAGGAACAAGTGGTATTTCTGAAACAGCATGGGGATGGGTTGAGCCAAGACAAGGACTTTATGATGCATATGTTGCAGCAGGTGACGAAGTTCGTCGTAAAGCTACTTTGATGAGTGAAGATGAGCTAATTAATGAATATGGAGGTTCTTTCAGGGTCGAAGGTAATTTACCTTATGGTTCTTATGGATTAGTCCGTCTTAAGCATGGTGCATGGGTGGCAGAAACACCTGGTGAAGTTTACCATACAGTAGGTGGATTAAACTATCGCATTACTCGTTATGCAGATGTTTTACTGATGGCAGCAGAAGCATATAACAGAGCTTCTTCTCCAAATGATAATAAAGCTTTGGAATATGTAAATTTGGTTAGAGAAAGGGCTCAACTTGCAGATCTTACATCAACAGGTGATGATTTATTCGATGATATTAAAACAGAGCGTAGATTAGAGTTGGCTTTCGAATTTACACGTTATCAGGACTTAATCCGTTGGGGAGATGCTGCAACTGTATTAGCAGACCAGGGAAAAGAAATTCCTAGAGGAGATGGAACATATTATAGTTTTGCAGATGCTGGTTTTAAAGAAAGAAACTGGGTTCTACCTTTCCCTGATACTGAAATTAGTGTGAATCAGAATATTGTTCAAAATACAGGGTATTAGTATTATTTTTATAGTCGGAGGAGAATCGAATAAACTCTTTTTTCCTCCGCTTTTAAATAAAATAAGATATGATAATACAAAATTTATATTGATGGATTACCTCCTAAATCCTTCTAACAGGAGGACTTCAAGAATGGCTGCAGTGAAGACTAAATTGTTATGTCTAAGGTAGGACAAGTCACCCTTTTAGGGGGATTTAGGTTTTTTTTTATTCTGTTTAAATTACATTATATCTGAAAAATGTAGAAGAGCTGAGCCAAGACTATATTTTAAAAATGAATTCCAAATATTAATAAAACACATAAAAAGAACTATTTAAGATTTAATTGCGCCAAATAAAGTTCTAGAATTACTACTAAAAATTGAAACTTATGAGAACTATATTATTTTTTTGTTTTGTAATTGTACCCGGATTTCTTTTTGCTCAGCCAAAGAATTTCTTAGATAATATCTACTATTACATCGAAAATACTTCAGTATTCGAACAAGGTCAGGAAGAAGGCCGGGCTTACTTTTTACCAGAGAATTCCATGTCCTTGAATGGCGACTGGAAATTTTACTATAGTGAAACCCCTGAGGGCGTCCCCACAGATTTTTATACAAGCAAATTTAATGATAAAGGATGGGGAACCATTGAGGTGCCATCCAATTGGGAGATGCAGGGCTATGGCGATAGGATATTCAGGAATGTCAATGCCCCTTTCCCCATTATTAAAAAAAGTTTCTGGGGCCCGCCCCAAAAACAAGATGTATTTGCAGTAGAGCTTCCCCATGTCCCCCGCGAGTACAACCCAACCGGCGCCTATCGAAAGACCTTTGCAGTTCCATCATCATGGGAAGGCGACCAGGTATTTTTGCGTATGGAAAAAACCGCTTCAGCCTCCTTTGTATGGGTAAACGGGCAGGAAGTAGGCTACAATGAAGGCGGACAGGAACCGGCAGAATATAACATCACCAAATACCTAAAAAAAGGGACTAATACCCTGGCCGTTTTTGTAGTAAAATACAGCGATGGCTATTACCTGGAAGGACAGGATTACTGGCGGTTTGCAGGCATCTTCGATGATGTTAATATCTATGCATCACCCGATGTCCGCTTGTTCGATTGGTATGTAGTAACAGATTTAGATGATACCTATACCGATGCAGACTTATCGATAAAAGTAGATGTAAAAAAATATACAGCACCTGCAGCAGCTTCCTCATTCTCAGTGAAGGCATCCTTGTATGATGCAGACAATAAACTGGTAGCCGAGATGAAAAGCGAACCCTTTAAAATGGATGCAGCCGGTAAAAAACAAATAGAACTAAAGAAAAAGATAACCAACCCGTTAAAATGGACATCCGAAACCCCCAATCTTTATACGTTAAAGATGGAGCTGTTGTCAGAAGGAGAGAAACTCCAGGATATAGCAGAACAACGAATTGGGTTTAAAGAAACGTTGATAGATGGCGATACATTTTTGTTGAACGGGGTAGCCATCAAAGTAAACGCAACAAACTCACACATGCAGCATGCCGATTTGGGGCATGCCATGACAGAAGAAATTATCCGGAAAGATTTTGAGATACTAAAGCAGTTTAACTTTAATGCGGTGCGTACGTCGCATTATCCACCGGTAAACGAATATTTAGATTTAGCAGATGAATACGGACTGTTTGTAATAGATGAGGCAGGAGTAGAGTCCCATGCAACAGAGAATGTATGTGACCTTCCGGAGTTTACCGATATGTATAGGGAACGTACCCGCCAGATGGTCTTAAGGGACAGGAACCATCCCTGTATTTTATTTTGGAGTGCGGGAAATGAGAGTGGGGAAGGGATGAATATCAACGAGGTAATAAAAGAAGGAAGGATTTATGACCAGACGCGATACTGGATGTACGGGGGGAATTCATTCTCACACCCGGCAGAGGAGATTATCGGGCCACGCTACCCCACGCCCCTTGAGTTGGATATGCGTGTCGGACTGGGTATCAACGAGACCGATATCCGCCCGTCTTTTATGGATGAATATTTATCGGTAGCAGGCAATGCCGGGGGCGGATTAGAAGATTACTGGAATGCTATTTATTCCCATTCGCGGACGATGGGAGGGGCCATCTGGGATTTTGTAAGCCCTGGCATAACTGAAAAGATTAGAGAATTAGAAGACCTATCCCCCAACAAAGTGCCGTCCCATTTAATGGGCAACAACATAAAACTGGTAGAGGGGAAAACAGGAAAAGCTGTTAACCTGAATGGCCACGACCAGTGGGTAGAGATTTACAGGGATGATGCTTTAGAGATAGCAGGCGATAAATTAACCATAACGATGGATGTTTTTCCACGAAAGCTAAATGCCAGTGGCGGACAGTTTATCACCAAAGGCTCCAACCAGTTTGGTATTGTCCAGGATGGCCGGGATTCATTGGAGTTTTATATCTATACCGATGTTAGTCCCAATAGTGGCCGTGGTTTAGATATGATGAGTTTATATATGGGCAGGGGCAATTCCGGAGGAAAATACACCTTACGTATAGGGTTACCCGATAACTGGGAGAACAACTGGCACCAGCTAACAGCGGTGTATGATGGAAAACAGATGCAGCTTTATCTTGATAATGAAAAGAAAGGCAGTAAAGAGGCCAGTGGAAAGATAAAGAATTTTCCCTTTACCATAAGTTTAGGAAGAGATTCAGAGATAGATGGTTCAGAGACACCCGGGTATATGTGTGATGCGATGCTCGATAATGTAGGGATTTTTGCAGAAGCAGTAATGCCAGGAAGCTTTAAACCAGAAGAAGCAGCATTGTGGCTTGATTTTGAAAAAGAAACCGGCCAGGGCACATTTTTGAGTTATGGTGCAGGGGCCAGGAACTATGGACATATCTGGGGCAACAGGGAAGTCCAGCCAGAGATGTGGGAGATGAAAAAGGTCGTCCAGCCATTAGAGGTTAAAATGTTGGATTCAAAAACAGGGTTGGTAGAAGTATGGAACCGCAACCATTTTACCGATGCGGCGCAATATAACACCCGCTGGTTTTTGGAAGCAGACGGAGATGTCCTGCAAGAAGGAGAACTAACCTTACAGGTAAACCCACTGGAGAAAAAGATTTTCAATATACCCTATACAAAACCGGGATTAAAAGAAGGGGTAGAATATAGGATTACAATCAGTTCAACATTAAAAGAAGACAAGCTGTGGGCAAAGGCCGGCCATGAAGTAGCATGGAACCAGTTAGAACTTCCCTGGAAAAAGAATATTGAAGAGACAAAAAATGCACCGGGCAGCGCTGCTTTTACCCAGTCAGAAGAAACAGTTCAAGTAACCGGGGAAGGATTTGAATATACATTCGATAAGAATATTGGGGCATTGGCTTCCATGATAATCGATGGTAAAGAGATGCTGAAATCACCTTTGTTAGTTAGCGTATGGCGTGCCCCAATGGCAAATGATATTGATAGCTGGGGTTCAAGGTCAGCCATGAGTTCAAACTGGAAAGATGGTTTTGGGACCTATATCGTAACAGAATTTTATTCAACAGGGATAGACAAACAAACGTATTACCCGATTTATACAAAAGTTACTGAAGCAGAAGGAAAAGTATATATTAATATCAGGCAGATAACCTTGTTTGGTGAGTTAACAGAGGGCGCTTTAGACCAATATATTACAGGAGCGCAGTTTAACGGACTGGAAAACATGTACACCTATATCATAGATGGAGATGGTGAGATAACCATAGAACATACCTCGAAGCCACAGGGGACAAAGCTTCCTTTATACTTTCCACGATTTGGATTGAGTTTTACCCTTGATAAAAGTCTTGATAAAGTAGAGTGGTATGGCCGCGGTCCACAGGAGAACTATCCCGGAAGAAAGAGTGGATATAAAGTAGATATTTATAATACAACAGTAGATGACATGTATGTCCCATATCTAAAACCAAGCGATTATGGGTTAAGAACGGATAACCGGTGGGTTAAGATGCTTGATGATGAGGGTAAAGGACTTGAGTTTAAAGTAAATGAGTTATTTAATTTTAACGCATATCCTTATTCAACCGATAACCTTACAAAGTCAATCTATACCTATCAGTTGCAGAAACAGGATGGCATTACCTTTAACCTGGATTATGCAACCACGGGAGTTGGATGTTCAGCAAGAGGTGTATTTGCAAGTTACCGGGTTAGCCCAACGATGTTTAAGCGGGAAATAAAGATATCTCCAGTGAGATAGAATAATAAGTAAGAAATCAAATGTTTAATAATAAAAGAATAAATATGAAAAAACTAGCACTTTTATCCCTGATAATAGCTTCTTTGGTCGGTTGTGAAAAGCCCCTGGAAACAGAATGGGTCAGCACAACAGAGGCCAATCATTGGGAAAGGGTTGTCTCACAGGATTTAGTTGGTCCGGCAACCAGTCCGGATGTGGAATTGTTACTTGATAAGGAGCAACAGACCATCGAAGGGTTTGGGGCCTGTTTTAACGAATTAGGCTGGACTTCATTAAGCGAGCTGTCGGAGGAAGACAGGGAGAGTATAATGAAGGAATTATTTGCCCCGGGGGTAGGGGCTAATTTCACTGTTTGCAGGATGCCAGTAGCAGCCAATGATTTTGCACGGAACTGGTACTCCTATAACGAGACCGATGGCGACTTTGCAATGGAGAATTTTTCTATTGATAATGATAAAGAAACATTAATTCCATTTATCAAAAATGCGAAGGAATACAATCCGGATGTAAAGTTATGGGCCTCCCCATGGAGCCCTCCCTCATGGATGAAATACAATAAACATTATGCCAGTAGGTCATCAGCGGGAATGGCAGAGATGGTAAACCGAATGATGGAACAAAGAAGGGCACAGGGAGAACCAGAAATGCCAGCTGTAGGATTTATGGCCAATGCAGCAAATCCTATATACCAGAATGATTTACCAGCAGACCCTAAAAGACAAGGGCAGGAAGGCACCGATATGTTTATCCAGGAAGATGAATACCTGGAAGCATATGCCCTTTATTTCCAGAAATTTATTGATGGATATAAAAAAGAAGGTATCAATATATCGATGGTGATGCCACAGAATGAATTTAATTCAGCACAGGTATTTCCAAGTTGTTGCTGGACAGCCAAAGGACTTTCTAATTTTATTGGTTCGTACCTCGGCCCGGCGATGGAAGAAAGAGGCGTGGAAATTTATTTTGGAACCATGGAACGTGCCGCAGAAGCATTAGTAGACACTATTTTACAGGATGAGAAAAGTGGAAAATATGTAAAAGGCGTTGGGTTCCAATGGGCAGGAAAAGATGCGCTACCCGGAATCAACAAAAGATACCCGGGCTTAAAGATGTATCAAACCGAGCAAGAATGTGGAGATGGAAAAAATGACTGGGCAGGTGCGTTGCATTCATGGGACTTAATGAAGCATTATCTAAACAACGGGGTGTCTGTTTACGACTACTGGAACACGTCACTTTTTGAAGGCGGAATAAGCCGTTGGGGCTGGGCACAGAACTCACTTGTTGTTGTTGACAAGGCAACAAAAGATTATAGATATTCAGTTGAGTATTATGTGATGAAGCATGCCAGTCATTATGTAATGCCGGGAGCCAAGAAAATTGAAATAAGCGGAGAATACGATGACCTGATCGCATTTAAAAACCCGGATAATTCAATAGTAATAGTAATAGCCAACCAGGATGAAGCCAATAAAACAGTTAATATAAAAGTTAACGAAACAATAATTTCTCCTGAGTTAAAAGCAAATTCAATTAATACAATAAAGATAAATAGTTAGTAGTAGTTTTCTAAATAGTAGGCCACTGTCTGTTTTCAGGCAGTGGCTTTTTTTTGTTATAAATTTATTCAATACCGATTTATGGGATAATATGTTTATTGTAGCTATTGGACTTAATTTATTTTAGATAAAATATAATTTACTTAGTGGTTCTTTGTGTTCTTGGCGGTTTACTATTTAACCACGAAGAGCGCAAAGAATCACAAAGTTTAAATCTTAAATAAATTATTAGTTATATCGGGTTGATGTTCTGAGAAGAAGAACTTATTTTGTTATCTAGAAGTCATTTTGTATACTTGACTCCTTATTAAAATATTTACTACAGAAAAATAAGAAGTGATGAGAGGAATGGGATTAAAATGGTTAAGTCAGTTTATTTTTATTCAAATTATATTTTTTTATAGTTCTTGCACTGTACCAGAAATAAAAGAGGTACAGGAAAAAGAAAAAACAGCATTTCAGACAACAAGCAAATGGTTGCCAGAGATAGATGTTCAGGCGGATATTGCTATAATCTATGGGGCTGAAGATAAAGAAGGCCTGACTTTTAAGGAACGTGTAGATTCCTGGAAGGAAAAAGGTTATCAAACACACTTTATGACCGGGATAGCATGGGGAGAATATAAGGATTATTATTTGGGTGAATGGGATGGTGAAAATCATATGGATGTTACCCAGGTAGAAAAAGACGGAGACAGTATAATGCATGGACCGATGAATCCATATGTCGTACCGGTAGCATCTTTTATAAAATATATGAAAGAAGGGATAGTGAAAAAGGTTATTGATGCAGGAATATCATCCATTTACCTGGAAGAACCAGAGTTTTGGTCCAGAGCAGGATACAGCGAGCCTTTTAAAAATGAATGGCAAAGTTATTATGGATTTCCATGGAAACCACAACATGAATCACCAGAGAATACATACCTGTCCAATAAGTTAAAATATCATATGTATTTTCATGCTATTGAAGAAGTTTCAACTTATGCAAAAGAATATGGAAAACAGAAAGGACTTGATGTTAAAATATATATTCCGACTCATTCTTTAGTAAATTATTCAGCTTGGATGATTGTGAGCCCAGAAGCCAGCCTTGCCTCTTTACCCAGCATTGATGGATATATAGCGCAGGTATGGACAGGTACTTCAAGAGCTCCAACATATTTTAACGGACTAAGTAAAGAGCGTGTTTTTGAAAATGCCTTTTTGGAATATGGAGCTGTAGTTTCTATGACTGCACCAACAAACAGGAAAGTGTTTCTGCTTACTGATCCAATAGAAGACAGGCCACGAAACTGGCAGGATTATAAAAGGAATTATGAGGCTACTTTCACAGCAAAAATCTTATATCCAATGGCAGCGGATTATGAAGTGATGCCATGGCCTGAGCGTATTTATACCCGACCGTTTCGTTTGGGAGATAGTGAAGAGGAAGTGTTAATTCCCCGGTATTATTCAACACAAATGCAAGTTATGATTAATGCCTTGAATGATATGCCTACATCGGAAAATAAGGTTAGTGGTTCACAAGGGATTGGTGTGCTCATGTGTAATTCATTAATGTTTCAGCGTTTTCCTGAACATGATGGTTATGACGATCCTTTATTCTCAAATTTCTACGGGCAAACTTTACCTTTAATAAAAAGAGGGATTCCGGTTAATACAGTTCATATTGAAAACCTGGAATATTCTAATACATTGAAGGATATAAAAGTCCTTATTATGAGTTACTCCAACATGAAACCCATGGAACAGAAAAGTCATCATTACCTTGCTGAATGGATTAAAGGTGGAGGAGTTTTAATTTATTGCGGACGTGATAACGATCCCTATCAAAATGTGATGGAATGGTGGAATACAAATGAAAATAACTATTCAAAACCATCAGAGCATTTATTTGAAGTATTAGGTATAAATCCGGAAGCTTCAGCAGGAAAATATGATGTTGGAGAGGGAACAGTATATGTTGTCAGGCAAAATCCAAAGGAGTTTGTGATGGGAAAAGATCAGGATACTGATTTTATGGAATTGGTGAAAGAAGCATTTGAAAAAGAAGCAAATGCATGTGAATTAAAAACAAAGAATAGTTTTTATTTAGAACGAGGGCCTTATACTATTGTTTCTGTAATGGATGAGAGTATTTCGTCAGAACCTTTCAAAATAAATAAACCTGTTATTGATTTATTTGATCCGGAATTACCTGTTTTAGAAGCAAAAGTTGTAGGGCCAGGAACACAGGCATTGTTGTATGATCTTGGAAAGATAGAAAATAAAGATAAACCAAAGGTTCTTGCAAGTGCCTCAAGGATATACAATGAGATATCAGAAAAAAATAGTTACTCTTTTATAGCTAAGAGTCCTTTGAATACAACAAATACCATGAGAATTTATTTACCAACTGAACCGAAAGAGATTGATGTTAAAAATTCTCAAGATAAAAGTCCACTAGGATTTCAAACTGAGTGGGATAAGGAATCATCAACCTATTGGATGAGTTTTGAAAATAGTCCGGATGGTATATCTGTTAGTATTCAATATTAATAAAGTTTAGTTGATAGAATAGAAAAATTGGTTGTAATTTTTTATAACGAATTAACGCCGTATGTCGTAAGTAATTTAAACCCGCATTATGCATTAGAACTTCGTTATGAGAGCTGCAAATACAATAAAATATGTGATTTCAAAGAGGAGGCATAGCCACCGCTATGGTGAGTCTTTGAAATTAAACAAAGTGACATATTTTGAAGTAGTTGCTGCTCGGAATAGATTTTCTAATGCATAATGCGGGTTAAATATTTCTTAGCAATATAGAGTTTGTTTTTTTGTTCTTATACTACAAAATATTTTTAAAATACGGAGTTAAGGTTATATGCATTATTTATTGATAGTTATAGTTTGTTTTGTATCCCTGTCGTTTGAGTTAAAAGCACAAAATGAATTATTTGATGATGATCCAGGGATACAGGAATTAATTCGTGACTATTTTTCCCGGGGAAAACAGGAGGGGGAGGTTATACACTTTTCAACTCTGACTGAGGAAGAAAAAATCAGTTTATTTTATAAGATGATTGATTATCCTAAATATACAAAAGAAGCCTATTTCAGACTTTTTAAATGGTATATGGAGGAGTTTCCTGAGTCATCATTTGCAAAAGCTGAAATACCACCATTGGAGTATGCATTACTAGCAGAAAGTGAAGTGCCTGCTATGTTAATTAGCGATTATACTAATAAAATTCCTCAGACAGTTCTTACGGAAAAAGACTGTGATTTAGTACCAGTTTCTTCTTTGTATTTTGCTTCTGAAATGGCAAGTTTCAGCTTATTTAACAAAATGCTGGAACAGGGAATAAAGCCCGATAGTATTTGTTATGATTATTGGTTAGAATACGCAGATGAACCAGAGAGTTTTTTGTTTTTTAGTAAATATAATGACACTACTTATTACGATGAAGATAGAAGGAATGTATTAGATTATTTTATTAAAAGAGACGAAAATGATTTTATTATGGATATTTCTATTGTTCGTTCTTACCGTGAAGCGTATAATCTTTTAGTTCAGAAAATCATACAATACAACAATGAAGGCATTATTGATTTATATAATCAATTTATGCCCATGCATCTGAATCATGAAGCAAAAAAACAGGAACCTTATTATTATCCTCCAAATGATAAAGAAAAGGAAGAGCAGGAAGAATTTTATTACTATACGAGCGATAAATTAAGGCAACTAACATATTTAGCTGTATCATTTTCAAATATTCCTGTTCTGGATAAACTAGCTGCTTTTCAACCTTCTGATGTTGCAGAAGCATTAATTGCACAGGAAGACCAAATATTTATTGATAAAGAACTTCAGGATTGGTTGAAAAAATCAGAAATGTTACCTTATCTATATATGACATTTGGGAGAAAAACAAATCCGTTTCTTTCTGTTTTTCTTATAGCAAATGGTTTTGTCCCCGAAAAGAATGATGCTGATACCCGTGATTTTTTATTAAAAGGAGGAACGTTAGAAACGCTGGCTGCTTTTTATGCATCAAAAGAAGTAAATGTCCCTGATATTTTTAAAAGTATAGCAAAGGGTGACGAGAAAGCTATGATGGAATATTTGGAGTCGAATAAGAATCCCTTTATTACTGATAAGTATGGATTATCATTATTCGAACTGTTGTTATTTTCAGGGATGGAGAAACCTGTCACAAAAATCTGTTCTGAAAATAAGTACCTGGCGGTGGAAGAAGAAAGTATTGCCTTGGCTTTGATAGGAAAGAATAAAAAGGTATTGTCGTATTTGGTAGATAAAGTTAACCTAAGCGATTATGTAACCTACCTCTATCATACTGCTTTTGCGGCTGATGATAAAACCGCCGTAGAATGGTTGGTATCAAAGGGATATTCTGCTGAAGATTGCCTGTCATCAATAGATGATGTTTATGAGGTTTTTAAACTCTTTTCTAATTACGATTTGTTGAAGCTGGCATTAAAAGCAGGATTGAAAAACCAGGTGTGGGATAATAGTTATGGAAGTTATTTATTTCTAAATGGATTTAATGAGACAAAGGAAACATCATTGTTTGAATTTGCAGTACAGAATCGTTATGACGAAGCAGTTAAAATGATGTCTCCTTATTTTTATGGAAAGAACGAATTGCCCAATATAACAGTATTGTCGTTAGCGGCACTTACAGGAACTCCAGAGATGGTTGAATATTTAATCGATATGGGATTGTCTGCGAATACACCTGATTCAGCTTTTAGAGGGATTTCTCCTCTTGAAGTAGCAGTTTATGTTGGTAATACGGAAGTGGTAAAAAAAATGGTTGAGATGGGAGCGGATTATTCAATAACTCCGTATTATGAAATTGATTCAAAAATTTCCAGAAACGCGCAAATTGCTACATTGGCAGATATTTCAGGAAGCTTGTCTACCCTTGAATATTTAGAGCGTTTAGGAAGTAGCTTAACTCTCTTTCTTAACGAACAATTAGAAACAGATATCCGTTGCTGGAAAACAGAAAAAGTAAAGGCTACTTTCAAGAATCATCCATATTTATGGGCTGAAGATTACTTTCAGGATGTGTTATATTCTAATAATGAAAAGTTAGGGACATGGTTTCTTGAGAACTATGATATTCCTGTGAAAGATTTTTCTCTGGATGCTTTGCGTAACACAAATAAATGGCTCTTAGAATATTTTTTAGATAATCCTACAACGAAGGATACTCTTTTACAGTATCGTGATGAAGATGATAATACATTGCTGCATAAAGCAGTCGAATCACATGATGTGGAAGCAATAAAATTACTAATTGAGAAGGGCTTCGATCCCAATACTCCTAATAAAAAAGGGTATAGTGCATATTATCTTTTACTACAGGATAAGTATTTCGAAAATCCGGATGAGCTAATCTCTTTAATGCAGACACATGGAGCTTCAGATAACTTTGATGAAGATGCTATAAACAATGGTTTCCTGGATGCAATAAAAAATAGAGATCTACCCTCAACAATAAAATTTTTGAAACTGGGTGCAGATCCAAACCAGGAAACAACAATGAAAGATGGATATTACTGGAGTTCGACTACAGATACTGTTCCTGCAATTTATGCAGCAATGGCCTCGGGTAATTCTATCATGGCAGAAACACTGCTTATGTACGGAGCCGATCCCAATGCAAAAGATGAAAAATATGAAACGCCTTTGTTATTCGCACTTAGAAAAGGAGATTATAATACCATGCGAATGCTTATCTATAAAGGAGCAAATGTCGCTTATGTCCCAAAGAAAAAAGAGGGTGATTATTGCGAAGAACCAACTCCGCTAATCGATAGAATAAAAACCATCAATGTAAGTTTAGATATTTACGAAAAATCACCGGAGGATATTACTAATGGTGATACGTTACTTGCCAGGGCAATCAGAACAAATGATATTAAGACACTTGATGATTTATTTATAAGAATTGACAAGGGTGAAATTAGCTTTTGGAAAGATCATTTTATGAAGAAGCTTTTAAAAGAAGGCTCATTAGAAATGGTAACTCATGTTTTAGATAAAAACTATATTGAGTTTAATGTTGTAGGAGACAGATTATTGTTTTTGTGGAGAGCAATTGAAAATAAACGTCTGGAGTTAATTACATCATTGCCTCATGATTTTTATTCTAAAATAAATCTAACTGAAGTTGATTATGATGATCCAATGATTCGTGCGGTAACCTTGGGGAATAGATTGTATTCTTTTCATACCATCAGAGAGACGATAGAACCTGAAAACTATAAAGATGAAGATATCTCGCCGGAAACCCGGGAGATTGCTTTGAAAATTATACAACACATAGCAACCAATGTTAAAGATTATAACGATAGCATTTATATAGCAAAAGCTTTATATTCTCGTTTTTATGAAGCAGCAGCCTATTTTCTTTCAAGTTCAAAGAATATGTCTATTGAGCGTAAGGCGTTACTAAATATTATAAATAATGATGTACAAGCACTAGAACAACAACTAAATGAAGGATTGTCTCCAGATGCTGAAATTTATAATATTCGATTAATAACATGTGCAGCGTGGGTAAACAATACGGATGCGGTACTTTTATTGCTAGACAAAGGTGCTGATGTATCCTTCTCAAATAATACCGATGAGCATTGGATACAGAATTATTATCGACCTGTTGTATGGGGATTTATGCTGGGAAATCAACAAGTTGTAAGTGCTTTAGCTGCAAAAGGGGCAGATTTTAACTATATTGATTTTAGAGATGATTTAAAAGGTTATACTGCATTAACCATGTTAATGATTCAGAAAGATAAAAGAGGTTTTTTTAAACAATTGCTGGAGCAGAAAATAATACACTATGCTACGGGTAACAATGCACATACTTTATTAACACAGGCAATTACATTGGATGACCCAGAGTTAGTCCGGTTTTTATTGAAATATTCACCCGAAGAAATGTACTATGCAGATTTTAAAGGAGTATCTTATTATGCCCCAACCAATCTAAATGAAGCCATTTCGTATGCTGTGGAAAATGAAGCGTCAAAAGTATTTTTTGATTTAATAAACGATGTTGATATTAAAGAATTAAAAATTGATGAATATGCAATTCGTTATTGTTACAATATCGATATTTTGAAATGGCTGTTAGATAAAGGTTACAAAATGGGCAGTGAGGAAACCTATCGGATGGTTCTCAGTCGGGCCTTAGGTAATAATGACAATGAATTATTTTACCGGGTTTATAAAATGATGGAGGACACTTTTTCTGTTAGCCCTCTTAAAGACGAATATGCTTTTAGAAAGGTCGTTGATGATGTATTTCTAAATAACAATATTGAGATTTTTAAGTTTCTTATCAATAATGGGCTGACATATAAACAGGAGTATTTATTGAGGGCATTAAAAGAAGATAAAACTGATTTTATACAATATCTTATTGCTGATTTAGGTGTTGATTTAATGGATAAGTTTAGTTATAGTTCAACATATCTACCCGATGAAAGTAAAAGTTATAAAACCTGGGAGTTTGCAATACAGCTGATAGAACTTTCTTTAGAACAAAAATAGAATCTAAGTACTTTAATTATTAATTTCTAAAATTGATGTAAAAAAGTTTAAACTCATTAAATATAGAAACGATATCAATTGTGGTTTTTTATAATCAAAATATGATATTTGTTAAAATATTTTGGATTTAGATTTGGAACTGACTAAAGAACATTTATTAGATAACATTAAAAAAGGTAACTTAAAAGCTTTTAAGTGTTTCTATGATGATTTCTATTCGGCTCTTTTTACTTTTACTCATAAGTTTCTTTCAGAGAAGTCAGATTGTGAGGATATTGTACAAGAGGCTTTTGTTTGTTTTTGGGATAAAAGAAAAGACTTTTATTCAATAAGTAGTGCTAAATCGTACTTATATAAATTTGTAAAATCTAGGAGCCTAAATCATATCAGGGATACAGGAGCAAAAACTATTGTTGATATCAACACTCTTAACGAGCAATTATTTTTTAGCGAAAGTATTATTGAAATAGAAACTTACCAATTGTTGTATAAATCTATTAAGAAATTATCTCCATTAGAACAAGAAGTTATAGAACTATCGATTGACGGTAAAAAAAATCAACAAATTGCAGAAACTTTAAATGTCTCTATTAACACTATTAAAACTGTTAAAAAACGCTCATATAATAAATTGCGTGTCGAGCTAAAAGACAAACTAAAGTTTTTGTATTTCTTTTTTATTATTTAGGGATTTTAATTTATTAGAAATTATCATTGTTAATGCAATATAAAAGAGTTGAGTGGTAATTATTTCTTGTTTATAAAACATAATTATAGGATTATTCTCTAAAAAAAGTAGATTTTTTTGTCACCCATATTTCCGGTTAATGTGTTTTATATATGAAAATAACGAATTATTTAAGTGTTGGACAATTATTATCAATATAGAAAAATAGTAGAATTAATTACTAAAGAATTAACAAATACAGCCTCTTCTGAAGAACATAATCACTTTCTTTATTGGTTAGAAGAGAAGCCAGAGAATGAATTGTTGTTCGAAAAAATAAAAAGTAGGCAGAATTATGTGAAGTGGAGGGAAACATATGAAAATATAGATACAGAAAAAAATTGGGATACACTGTGTTTAAATATAAAGAAAGAAAGGCGGAAATATCTTCTTCGAAATTTTTATAGATACGCTGCAACCTTTACAATTCTTATTGTTACAACAATCGCGGTTTTTTATTTTTTTAAACCAAATTTAATTGATAGTGAAGAAATAGTTTATAATAATCCAGGATCAGCCAAGGCGGTTCTTATACTTAATGATGGTAAATCAATTGAGTTAGATTCGCTTGGTAGCAAGAGCATGTTAGAATCAGATGGAACCGAAATTAACAAAGAAGGCGATTTTATTAGTTATTCAAATACAGTAGATAAAAAAGAGAAACTCCTATATAATACAATAAAAATTCCTAGAGGAGGTGAATATAAATTGCAGTTATCTGATGGCACAAAGGTTTATTTAAATTCATTGACAACATTAAGCTATCCTGTTCAATTTGATTCCAAAATAAGAGAAGTAGAAATAACAGGAGAAGCTTATTTTGAAGTAACAAAAATGAATGGAGTGCCTTTTATTGTTAATACACCCCAATCAAAAATAGAAGTTCTCGGGACTAGCTTTAATGTTAACGCATATGGAAAAACAGGAAAAGTAATTACTACACTAGTAGAAGGGCGGGTGAAAGTCCAACCAGGTGTAGGTGTGCTAAAAGGCCATATTCTAGAACCATCAGAACAGTCTGTCTTTAATTCTGGATCAGGGGCTCTGGAACGAAACAAGGTTAATGTAGAATTATATGTTGCCTGGACAAAAGGTGAATTTATTTTTTACAATGAACGTTTGGAAGATATTATGGAAGTACTTACAAGGTGGTATGAAGCAGATATCTTATTTGAAAATTCAAACGTGAAAGAACTCAAATTTAGTGGGAAATTTAATCGTTACGAAGACATTCAACAGATTTTAGAAATAATCGAAGCAACGGAAAAAATAGAAATTGATATAAATAAAAATACAATTCTTTTTAGATAAAGACAAATAGCAGTGGATGCCGAAAAACTGCTTTTTATTAATAAAAGAGTAGGTCTAACTAAGCAACAGGTAAAAATGAAATTACTAAGACAAATCTGTTTTTACGGGACATTATTTGGGTATTTCCCATAATACAATATATAAAAAAGGTAGGGAATACTTGCTCTACTCCCTACCAAAATTAATCTAGCAATAAGTATTACTAATTAAATTATAAAAATATGAAAAAAGGTTTTGTAAAGCCATCCTTTAAGGGATGTATTTTATTGAAAATTCTTATAATGATAAAACTAACTTGGATACTAAGTATTGTTTTTGCAATACAACTAACGGCTAATACCCGTGATTTATATTCCCAAATTACAAAGATTGACTTAGAGATTAATAATAAGAGTTTAGAAGATATAATTTGGGAAATTAAAGAGAAAACAGAATTTGATTTTTTTTACAGTACAGAAGATATCGCAGATATTAATGAGATTAGTTTAAAACTCAAAAATGTTACCATTGACGAGATCCTAAATGAGGTACTCAAAACAACGGATTTAACATTTAATGTTGTTAACGAGGTTATTATTATTAAGAAAGATGGGAAAAAAGAACTAATAGAGATAAATGCTATATCAAACGGAGTTCAGCAACAAGAAATTATAATAAAGGGAAAAGTAATAGATTCAGAGGGGAAACCCTTGCCTGGGGTAAACATTGTTGAGAAAGGAACTACAAATGGAGCGATAACGGATCTCAACGGGGAATATTCAATAAGAGTATCAAAAGAGAGTTCTACGTTAAGTTTTTCATTTGTGGGGTTTCTTACTGAAGATGTGGGTATTAGTGGACAAACGATAATTGATATTACGTTAATTGAGGACATCACAAGTCTTGATGAAGTCGTTGTTGTGGGGTACGGAACAATGAAAAAGGCAAATCTAACTGGTGCTGTCGCTTCCATTCGGACAGAAGAGATCAGTAGCGTTCCAGTCTCAAATACATCAACTTTATTGCAAGGCCGTTTGCCAGGTGTTGTACTTACCAGTAATGGTGCTGAGTTAGGAAATGATGATCCTGAAATAAGGATCCGCGGTATTGGTACATTCGGTGAGAATGATCCCATGATTATTATTGATGGAATGGAAGGGAGTGTCTCTCAAATAGCCAGTATCCCGGCAGAAGAGATTGAATCCATATCTGTACTTAAAGATGCTGCATCAGCTTCAATATATGGTGTTCGTGCAGCTAATGGGGTTGTCTTAATTAACACAAAAAAAGGAAGTGTTGATAAAGAACCTACAATAAATTTTTCAGCGAGTTATACTTTGCAAGAGCCTACAGTTTTACCAGATTATGTTAATTCTTATGAATGGGCTAAAATGTATAATGAAGCCCAAGAATATGAAGTATATACTGAAGATATGCTTCAGGATTTAAAAGATAAGTCGAATCCTGATTATTTTGCTGATACAGATTGGGCCGATGAGATGTTTCAAGTAGCACCATTACAGAAATATCATTTAACGGTTTCTGGAGGTTCAAAAACCTCAAAATATATGGTCTCAACAGGATATTCTCAACAGGATGGTATCATGCTTAATACCAATATGGAACGATTAAATTTTCGTTCAAACCTAGAAAGCTTTTATAAACGGTTTACTTTTGGGGTGAATTTAGCAGGGAGTAAAGCAGAATCTAAAGGAGGATCAACAGACTTAAGTGGTGATGATGGAACAATAATGCGCTATCTTTCATGGTATGCTCGACCAACTGTGCCTGTAAAATATTTGAATGGAGAATGGGGGCAGGTTGATGGCTCTTCTATTTCACAGTCGGTATTTAAAAATCCGGTACAGGCTGCTTATACAGGATATAAAAATGATATAGACTATAGATTAGACGGGAAAACTTATGCTTCTATTGAGCTTGTTGAAGGATTGGAATTTAAAACCAGCTTATCCTATTCTTTTTTTACTAACACTATTAAAACATTTACTCCTAACGGACAAGATAAATATAATCAGGAAGGTGATATAATATATTCCGATGGGGGAAATAATAGTTTGAATGAGTATGATTGGATGAATTATATGTGGACCAATGAAAACCTCCTAACATATAATGGAGTTTTTGGAAAGCATACACTGGGCGGATTACTGGGGCATTCATTAGTGGGGTATAAATACCGAACGACCAATTCCTACATTGAGAACTTTGCTACAAATTATTTGTATGAATTAGATGCAGGAACCGAAAACCCTAGTGTAAGTGGAACCTCGGAAGAATATAGTTTGCAATCTTTCTTTGGGCGTGTTACTTATAATTATGATGATAGATATTTATTTGAAGCAAATGCCAGGATTGATGGATCCTCGCGTATGCCAAAGAGAAGCCGTTACGGTGTTTTTCCTTCTTTTTCTGGAGGATGGGTTATTACTAACGAACCATTTATTTCTGATTTTTCGCGAGATTTTTATGCGAAAATTAGAGCTAGCTGGGGAATTTTAGGAAATCAAGAAATTGGAAACTATGCTTATACTGCAACAATGGCTTCTGATTATAACTATTATTTCGGGGATAGCAAATATATTGGGATAGCTGAAAACTCTGTAGCTAACGAAGATATAAAGTGGGAAACTACATGTATGCTCGATTTGGGAATTGATTGGTCATTTTTTGATAATAAACTCTCTTTTACAATTGATTGGTATAACAAATTAACTTCCGATATATTAATGCAGGTTACTATGCCTGGTATTTATTTAGGAGCACTGGATGCCCCATATCAAAATGTAGGAGAAGTTCGTAACCGTGGTTGGGATATTAGTACAAACTATAGAGATCGCAGTGGAGATTGGAACTGGAATATTGGTGCAAGTTTATCTACTGTTGAAAATGAAATCATCTCAATGGGAGATGATGTTGAGGCAACTTACGGAACAAATACAATAAATCAGGTCGGTTATTCTATCGCTTCATATTATGGATTAAAGGCTGTTGGGATTTATAGAACAGAAGAAGAATTACTAGAGATGACAGTCAATGGGCTTGAACCAGAATTAGGAGATATTAAATATGAAGACACTGATGAAGACGGAAATATCGACTCTGATGATCGTCAGATTATTGGTAATCCTTTTCCTAAGTTTTCTTATTCCTTTAATTTAGGTGCTTCCTGGAAGAATTTTGATGTGAGTATGTTTTTTCAAGGCGTTGCAGGATTTTATCGGTATACCTGGGAGTCTGACGCTGTAATGGCGAATTTGACATCTCGTTGGCTTGACCGTTGGAGTCCTGATAATCCAAATGGTTCAATGCCTGTTATTCGAAGTGGTAGTTATAATTCGGCTTATTCCTCATTTTGGCTTGAAAATTCTTCATATCTACGGCTTAAGAATCTTCAATTGGGTTATACTTTAAAACATAGTATAGAGAAATTTGGAATTGACAATTTTAGAATTTATGCCTCTTTTTATAACCTTCTAACTTTTACAGGTCTTGAAAATTGGGATCCTGAAAAATCTAGCACCGATCAGCGTAGCGATGTCTTGCCTAATGCTCGATCTTATTCATTAGGTATTAATATTAACTTTTAATATAAGGGGAAATAAATCATGAAATATATAACTACCAATAAGATATTTTTCCTATTAGGAATTTTGATTTTTACAGCTTGTTCTGATGACTTTTTACAAAAAGATTCATTAAGTGAAATTTCTGCATCTACCTTTTGGCAAAGTGAGTCTGATGCCCTGAGTGCATTGGCCGCTTGCTATGACGGAATGCAAAGCAATTATCTTTATAATGGGGATCCCTATTCTTGCGGACAGTTAAATATGGATGCTTTAACCGATAATGGAGGGCATTTCAACTGGAGTGGTTGGATGGCGGGTTATGATATCTGCAACGGAACCCAATCTGCTAATTCGTGGTTAATAGCTGATTATTGGAGTTCAATTTATGAGATCATTAAGCGATGCAATGTTTTGATCTATTACATTGATGATATCGATATGGATGAAGAAACAATTGCTTTGTATAAAGCAGAAGCTATAACCTTACGTGCTTTGATGTACATCAATTTAACAATGACATATAATGATGTTCCATACCTGACTGAACCGTTAACTATCTCAACCGCAAATGTTGGAGTAACTTCACGTGCCGAAATTGTTGCTTCTGTTATATCTGATCTACAAAATGCTTATGAAGACCTTCCAACAACGGCAGATTTGGGGCGGATGACCCAAGGTGCTGCATTGGCAATTCTTGGGCGAATAGCGCTTTATAACGAAGAATGGGCTACTGCAATTGATGCCTATCAACAAATTGTTGACTTGGGGGTTTATTCTCTTTATGATGATTATTCAGCACTTTTTTCCACTTCAGGTGAGGAAAGTAACGAGATTATCTTATCAGTACGTTATGAAGGGCCGGGCAATGAAGAAGGAGCAACGTTCGGAGCTCACTGGAATACACCTTTGGAAGCAATAAACGGAACAATGGATTTTAGTGATGATTTTTATTGTACCGACGGTCTACCTATCTCAGAGTCTTCTTTATACCTTGGAAATGATGAAATAAATACAACAACGAGCCCAGATTCTGCCCGTTATCTCAACAGGGATCCTCGCCTGAAAGCGACTCTTTGGGTGCCGGGAATGGATTGGAATGGTTTATCCTGGAGCGAGACAGGTGATATTTATGGGGGTGCTACAGCATCTTATTCAACTGTTTATGTTAGAAAATATTTTGATCCAACAAATGTTTCTAACAGTTGGGATAGTGGTCAGGATTTTTATATCTGTCGATATCCTGAAGTATTGTTGTCATTGGCTGAAGCATTGGTAGAAAGTGGGACGTATAGTTATTCCAAAGTAACATCACTAGTAAACCAGGTGAGAAGTCGCGTTGGAATGCCTGATGTAGAAGATGTAGAAGGAGCTTCGCTTTCGGCAGACGATTTGCTGGATTTGATACGCCACGAACGTAGAGTGGAATTAGGTTTCGAAGGATTTAGAATGTTCGATCTTTACCGTTGGGAATTATGGTCTAATTCGGTTGAACGAATAAATGCAGAAGCTAAAAAATATGGATTTAATTATGAACAGCGTATTTCCCGCGGAGAACAGGATTATGTATGGCCAATCCCTCAGGATGAAGTGGACTCGAATTCAGAAATAGAACAAAATGAATTGTGGTAATAACCTGTGAAATATTATCCATGATTTTTTATAAACAAACTAAGAGGCTTTTTGTAGCCTCTTCTTATATGTTAAAGACATTTAACCATACGTAGTAAAATTGTAAAAACATATTAAAATGTATAGATTATTAATAATATTATCCCTGTCATCTACTTTTTTTGCCTGTCAGAATAATACAGAGGGGCGAACTTTTTATGTAGATTCATTAACAGGGAACGATAATAACAACGGTTTATCACCTAAAAAAGCATGGGCTTCTCTAGAAATTGTAAACCAACAAAAATTTCTTCCAGGCGATAAATTATTGTTTAAGTCAGGAACATCCTATACCGGAACAATGGAGCTTCACGGGAGTGGTTCAAAAAATAATATTATTCAGGTTAGTAATTATGGGACTGGAGAAAAGCCTATTATACAAGGAGGAGGACAAAAGCAATATACAGTTTTATTAAAAAATATAGAGTATTATCAGCTTAGTAATCTTGAAATTACCAATACAGGCGATAAACGAGAAGCCGGACGGACAGGTGTTTTGATTCAAGCATATGATTTTGGAGACATCCATCACATTATTTTAAACAATCTCGAAGTTCATCATGTGAACGGAAGCTTAGTAAAATCTGAGGGGGGAGGAAGCGCAATTCTTTGGCAAAATGAAGGCGATAGTATTCCTTCCTGTTTTGTCGGGCTTTTAATTGAAAACTGTTATATCCATGATTGTGAAAGAAACGGAATTATTTCTAATGGAAATGCAGCAAGAGATAGATGGTACCCTAGTAAGAAGGTGGTAATACGAAATAACCTTCTTGAACGAATTCCAGGCGATGGTATAGTCCCTATTGGATGTGACAGCGCTTTAATCGAATACAATACAATGAGAGAAGGGACGGATATTCTTTCTCATGAAGAAGCTGCAGCAGGTATTTGGCCCTGGAGCTGCGATTATACAGTTATTCAATTCAATGAAGTAAGCGGACATTGTTCAAAGTGGGATGGACAGGGGTTTGATTCTGACTATAATTGTAACGGGACTATTATTCGTTTTAATTTGAGCCACAATAATTATGGTGGTTTTTTATTGGTCTGCAATGATGGAAATAGTTTGGGGCATCCTTTTAACTCAGGGACAACCAATAGTGTAATAGAATATAATCTTAGTATTAATGATGGTATAAGGCCTTATCCAACCAAAAGGGAAGGTTGGTTTTCTCCTGTTTTTCATATTACTGGACCGGTTGAAAATAGTCTGATTGCTAATAATATAATTGTATTGCCAAAAAGAGACAATCAAAACATACCATCCGAAATGATCCACATGGCAAATTGGGGAAATGCATGGCCAAAGAACACAACTATTCAAAATAATCATTTTTTTCAATCGCCTGATGCGTACTCAACTTTGGAAAAAGCTCAAAATACCCAGATTAATAACAATAAAGTCTATTCATGCCTGAATACTCATGCTGAAATAATTAAGTTTGTTGATAGTTTAGCTTGTAATTCAAGTGGTTATCAAAAAGAGGGGTATGGTAAATTGAAAGACTTTCTTGAAAAGAAAAATTCTTTCTAATGTTTTTAATCATGAAAAAAGTAACCACCTATTTATTTATTCTTGTCTTTGTAAATTCTTGTTCATCAGATGAAAAGGTAGAGCTAAATGATGCTGGTGTTGAAGAAGCACCAGGTAAAGATTCTGAAAATAAAGGATATATTCCTGAAGGATATACGAAAATATGGGAAGATAATTTTTATGGTAGTTCAATTGATACAAGTAACTGGGTGGTTGCATCTTTAAGAGATCCAGAAACTGGCGATTTGGTTCCAGGAGCAACAGGTGACTATTTGTTAAACACAAACTATGCAGGTTATATAACCGAAGAAGATACATACATTGAGGATAGTTGTTTAGTATTAAGAAATCAAAAACGTTTATACCAAGGAACAAATCCTGAAGGGACTTACAATTATACAAGTGGTTGGGTAATGTCGATGCATCGTGTCTCTTTTAATAAAGGTTACTTAGAGATTCGAGCAAAATTTCCCTCGGGAGATAAAGTATGGCCTGCTGCATGGTTAATTGCCGAAGACCTTGTATGGGGACCTGAATGGGATATGTGGGAATATTTTGGCTATAATTCCGAAGAAGATGGTGAAGACTTGATGGGATGCCATTTATGTTACGGAGAATATCCAAACACCATGTGGAGTTCTTATTTTATTCAAGATTTTGATGAGATTTACGATAGTGAATCCTGGCATATTTATGGGTTTCAATGGTGTTCAAATCATGCACGG
The DNA here is from genome assembly GCA_963665085.2 of Bacteroidales bacterium. Taxonomy (GTDB): domain Bacteria; phylum Bacteroidota; class Bacteroidia; order Bacteroidales; family JAAAOM01. The sequence continues at coordinate 1,439,021 of CAXXXS010000002.1, read as the reverse complement.
TGGTATATTGATGGAGAAATTGTTCGTACCTTGCCAAGTACAGATATCCCAGATTGGCCTAATGAGGCTATGTATATTGTTTTAAATAACGGGCAAAAAGAAGCTTCACCAGATAATGATTCTAATTGGCCAAATTATTTTATTATCGATTATGTTGCTTTATACAAGAAAGAGGAATAATGTTGAATGAGATATAAGAAAAATAGTGTTTTGTTAATTTGTTTTAATCTCAATAGTTTAATGCCTTGCTCCTTGGAGCGATATAACAAAATATTTATGCCTTTTTGATACCCCGTCCGCTTGTGGCGGGGTAGTTCATTTTCAGTCTTTTATGGGTGAATGTCGCTTTTTGTAGATTTTTAGACTAAAAAGTAACACAGAAAATGTAACTATTCATTTTTCTTTGTACTAACTAGTAAATAAAAATTCAAAAAAGTTTGAAAAAAGAAGAAAAATTCAATCAACTGGTTGAAGAAAATCAGGACATGATAAGGCGGATATGTTCTTATTACAACTCAAATGAAGACGATCGAAAGATATGTTCCAGGAAATACTAGTCAATATCTGGAAAAGTCTGGAGAATTTTCGTGGAGATTCTGCTATAAGCACATGGATTTACCGTGTGGCAGTTAATACTTCTCTTACTTATAATGGCAGGGCGTATAAAAACCTGAAATTTAGTGTGAATGAAGATACTCAGAATTTGGGAGCATTAGTGTCAGACGATGAGAATCTTGAACAAAAGAAAATTCAGGAAGAACAGTTAGATACGTTGCAAAATGAATTGAACCTACTTTCTGTAATTGATAAAGCTTTGGTTTCATTAATGCTGGAAGGTCTGACAATGAAGGAAATTGCTGATGTAATTGGGATAACAGAGCCCAATGTAAAAGTAAAAATCCATCGAATTAAAAAACAATTAAAAACAAATTTAACAAGCAAAAGCCATGAATAAGAATTCTATAAATAATATAAATATCTCAAGTTTAGTTGATTCTCTTAAAAATGAAGATAAAAAGTATGCTGCACTTAGTAAAAGGTTTCAAATAATGTATTGGATTTTAGCTCCGGTTTATCTCGTTCTTGCTATTATGAATCTGATTGAGGATTTTCAACCTGAATATGTTGTTACAAGTCTGTGTATGTTTTCATCTATTTTAATATTTGCTTTGATATTTCGATTTTATCACAAAGAATATAACAGTGTTGATTATTCATTACCAACGCTTGAGATGTTAAAAAAAGCTGCAGATAGATATAAGCCATTTCGACTTAAAGGTAAATGGGTATTATTGGCCGTAATATTAATGGATATTAGTTTATCCTTTAATTCATCATTAGGATTTGAGCTTATAAGGACTCAGATTTCTTTTCTTGGAGCTGTTCTTTTTGCAATATTTATTGGTTTTCTGGTTTGGCGAAAAAAATACAAGCCGTTGAGAGATAATGTGATTGGCTTGATAAAAGAGATGAATTCATAGAAAGATTAAATCTAAATCAATTTGCGTTAAGTGTGTATTAAGTAATAAAAAACTGTTGAAAAACTTCTGATTTTGTTATTAGCCAATAATTAGGAATTCGTATATTTCACGCCTTAAAAATAAATTAAATACAGTTTTTTGTAATAAATCATCTGATATTCAGAAGAATGTCGGATGATTTATTGTTGGTTTTAAAATCTGTATTCAGGCTACAAAATGAGTTCGGATATACATTTTCTTGAAAATAAACAGGCTTTTGAAGAGCTATTCAAGCTTTACCATAAGGTATTGAAACTTTATGCTAAGCGTTTTGTTATTGAAACGGATGCGGCAGAAGATATAGTACAGGATGTTTTTGTGAATTTATGGAAGACCCGTAAAAAAATAATTATTACAACCTCATTAAAATCCTACCTGTTTACTGCGGTATACAATCAATGTCTTAACTATCTTAAGAAAACTAAGAAAGTTCAAATAACGGATATATCCGAGAAAGAAGAAGCTGATAACTTAAAAGAATACTACTACGAACATGTTATTTACAAAAAAAAGAGCTTAATACGGAGTGAGATAAGTAAAGATATTAAGCAAGCAATTGATAAACTCCCGGAACAACAACGAAGGGTTATTATTTTAAGTCGCAAGTTTGGATTAAAGAACAGGGAAATAGCAGAATTTCTTGATATAAGTATTAAAGTTGTTGAGAAGCATGTGTCAAAAGCGCTGTATACATTGCGAGATTATTTAAAAGAATATTTAAGTTCTCTACTCTAGTTTATTTGTTTTTGAATTTATCCATAAAAAATATTTTACATTTTTTTCTACTACCAGGGGTGGGTAAAATAAATTTTTGTTGTCATACTAATTGAAGGGCATTATTAAATGAAAGAAAAAGAATTATTTCAGGATTTGTTAGTTAGGTTTTTTGACGGTAAACTTACTCAAGAAGAGGAGGTTATGTTGTTGAAATTTCTAAAAGAGGATGAAAATAATTTTAAAGAATTGCTTGAGATAAGAGATATTTGGGATTCTGCAGAAGCTAATCTTACTACCAAAGAAGACGAAACAGAAGAAGCTTTACTAAACCTCAACAAAAAAATATTTGGAAGAAAAAATATATTCTCATCACCTTTTATTAGAATAGCAGCAACTTTGATAATTCTTTTAGGATTTTCTTTTTTATTTTTCTTTTTGGGGAATAAAAGTATAATCTACCATTCAGACAACAATCAAATTACCTATAATGAGATTATTGTTCCTAAAGGACAAAAAAGTCAGATAACCCTTAGCGATAGCACAAAGATTTGGCTAAATGGAAACTCAGTTTTAAGATATCCCTCACAGTTTGCTACTGGTAGAAGAGATGTAGAACTTGAAGGTGAAGCTTATCTGGAAGTTGCAAAAGATAAAGAACGACCATTTTTTGTAAAAACATCAGAGCTTACAATTAAAGTGTTGGGAACTAAATTTAATATTAAAGCCTATCAAGGCGATAAAACTATCGAAACAACTTTAATAGAAGGGGCAGTAAAGATTTTACCAACAAAAAGCACTATGAGATTGCAGGAAACGTTGTTAAAGCCTAACGAAAAGGCTACGTTCGATAGAGAGGGGAAAAGTTTGATCCTGGTTGATCTCGCTTTTTCTGGTGAAAGGAAACAGATTGAAGTTAATCAATTACAAACCAAGAAAAGTATTGAAGCAGAGGTAGAACCAATAATATCCTGGAAAGATGACAAACTCATATTTAATGATGAGACATTAGTTGAAATAGCATTGAAAATGGAAAGGTGGTTTGGAGTTGATGTGAAGTTTGATTCTAGCAATAAAAAGTTAAACAGTTACAGGTATACAGGTAAGTTTGTATATAATGAATCCATCGAAAGAGTAATGGAAGTAATTAGTGTTACTACACCTTTATATTATGAAATAAATCAGAATACATTAATAATTCGTCCCAAATAACTATTAACATGATTGAAAAAACTAACTAGATGAAGTGCCTATGAAAAAAGAATAAGACAAAGAAATCCCCAAAAATAGAAACAGGAGATGCGACCAACATCTCCTGAAAATTAAGATCGTTCCCTTCAGTTTCCTGGAAAGAGCATGAAGGGTATTATAAATTAATTTAATTATGTAAAGATATGATAAAATTACTTAAACCTTTATTCCCTATTGGGAAATGTTACAGTAAACTACTGCTAATTATGAAACTAAATGTCCTTTTTCTTGTGTTGTGTACTTTTCAGATAAGTGCTATTTCGTATTCACAAGATGCGAAAGTTAATCTAAAAATGGAAGAAGCTACTTTAGCTGATATTTTTAACGAGATAGAAGCTCAGAGCGAGTATAGAATTTTTTATAGAGTAAATGATCTAGATTTATCAAAACATTATACGGTTAAATTTAACAATTGTAAAGCAAAGGATGTATTAGACCAGGTCTTGGATGGTTCTGGTTCAACATTTAAATGTATTGATAAAATTATTGTAATTTCCTCATCATTAAAAGATCAGGAGATTGTTGTCAAAGGTAAGATTATAGATGTTGATGGTATCCCTTTGCCTGGGGTGAATGTTGTTGAAAAAGGAACCACAAATGGAACTATAACAGACTATAATGGGGAATATACTATTTCTATAAGTTCTCCAGATGCTATTCTGAGCTTTTCATATGTTGGATATTTGACTGAAGAAATAGAAGTTGCTGGTAATACAAAAATAGATATTACAATGGTTGAAGACATTCAATCATTGGAAGAAGTCGTTGTTATTGGTTATGGAACTGTTAAAAAAGCTGATTTAACAGGGGCTGTTAGTTCTGTTAAGTCAGACGATATCACTTCAAGACAGGCAACGCAGATATCCCAGGCTCTTCAGGGATCAATGTCTGGTGTTATGGTTACCCGCGATAATAGTGCCCCTGGAGCATCTTCAACAATTAGGATAAGGGGGGTTACTACACTTGGCGATAATAATCCTTTAATTATTCTTGATGGGGTGCCAGTCGATAATATTAATGATATTAACCCCAATGATGTTGAAAGCATTTCTGTATTAAAAGACGCAGCGTCTGCTTCAATTTATGGTTCTCGTGCTGCCGCTGGAGTTATATTGGTAACAACAAAAAGGGCTGCTAAAGGAGAACTGTCTATCAATTATAATTTTGAGTATGGAATAGAAAAACCTACAGAACTGGCAAGTTATGTCGATGCTGTCCGCTATATGCAAATGGCAAATGAATTAAAATGGAATGATAACGGTAATTTAGAAGGTGGCGAGTTTCCAACATATGCTGAAGATGTGATTAATAATTATGCAACACTTCATGCTGAAAATCCTGATTTATATCCAGATACTGACTGGGTTGATTTAATTTTGAAAAATAATGCGCCCAGAGAAACTCATGTTCTTAGTATAACAGGTGGTACAGAATCTATTAGATCTAAAGCTTCTATTGCCTATGACAATGTTGGAGGACTTTATATGGGGAAAAACTATAAAAGGTTAACAGCCCGTATTAATAACGATATCGAAATAAATAAATATTTATCTGCGAAGCTTGATTTTTATGCAAAAAGATCAATATCAGAGAACCCAAGTGAAAATCCTATGTATACTATGCGAATTTCAGCACCTGTTTATGCTGCGGAGTGGTCAAATGGATTAGTTGCTGAGGGTAAATCCGGAGGGAATATTTACGGCCAAATTAAATACGGCGGCTATAAAGACTATTGGTATAATCAGGTAGGTGGTAAAGCGGCTTTAGATTTTAAGCCGTTTGAGGGATTTACCCTATCTGCTATTATCTCTCCGGATTTTAAATATGATAAGGGAAAAGAATTCTTAAAAAAGGTTGAATATACAGATTATGATGATCCATCAACATATGTAGGTACATTACAGTGGGCAAAAACAACCAGTCTGAAAGATATCCGCAATGATAGTTATAGGGTTACGGCTCAATTAATAGCTAATTATTCAAAATCTTTTGCTGGCCACAACCTAAACTTAATGGGAGGATATGAAAATTACAAAGCTTTTTACGAAACAATGAACAGTTCCAGTGAGCAACTTGAATTAACAACGTATCCTTATCTTGATTTAGCAAACGAAAACTATTTAGGCAGCGAAGGAAATGCTTATGAGAATGCTTATCGTTCTTATTTTGGACGTATAATGTATAATTATGCAAATAAGTATTTTGTGCAAGGTAATATTAGATATGATGCTTCTTCACGATTTGATCAAGACTATAGATGGGGCTCTTTCCCTTCATTTTCTGCAGGTTGGATAGTTTCAGAGGAAGATTTTATGAGTGATGTTCCGGTTTTATCATTTCTGAAGCTAAGAGGCTCCTGGGGCGTCTTAGGTAATGAAAGGATTTTAGACCAGTATGGAGATGCAAACTATTACCCATATCAATCAACAATGGCATTTGGTAGTGCCCTTTTTTATAACGGAAGTACTGTTGTCTCATCTCAGTCAGCTGCCCAACAATATTATGCTATACGAGATATATCGTGGGAAACTACAGAATCTTTTGATTTTGGTTTAGATGCAAACTTTTTTGAGAACAGGCTTCGTTTTACAGGAGATGTTTACAAGAAAACAACTAATGATATGTTATTAGAACTCGAAATCCCTGATTATTTGGGATTTGATAATCCTCAACAAAATACAGGTAAGATGAATACCAAGGGATGGGAGGCTTCTCTTGGATGGAATGACCGAATTGGAGAATTTAGTTATTCTGTTTCTGTAAATATTTCCGATTCGAAATCTGTTATGGGAGAATTAGGAGGAATAGTATTCGATGAAGATGGAAAAGCTACTTACAAAGACAGTGAATTTGAAGAATGGTACGGTTATGTTTCAGATGGTATATACCAGACTCAGGAAGAGGTCGAAAATTCTGCAACGCTGAGTTCAACTGTAACAGTCGGAGACGTAAAATATGTTGACATTAGTGGCCCGGATGGAGTTCCTGATGGCATTATCTCAGCGGATTATGACAGAGTTCTTTTGGGAGGATCTTTGCCAAGGTACATATATGGAGGTAATATTCATTTGGAATATAAAAATTTTGATTTTTCTGTAGTCGTTCAAGGTGTGGGTAAACAAAATTCACAGTTAACCCAAAGAATGGTGAGAGGTTATTCTGATAATTGGGGGAATTTCCCTGGATTAATTGATGGTAAATATTGGAGTGCATATAATACAGATGAACAGAATGCATCAGCTATTTACCCCAGACTATCATACGTAAGTGCAGGAAATAATTATACAACCTCAGATTATTGGCTTTTTAATGGGGCATATTTTAGGGTTAAAAATTTGACTATTGGTTATACAATTCCAGAAATCCTATTAAATAAACTCCGGTTACAAGGCGTAAGGATATATGGAAGTATGTCTGATTTCTTATCAATCAACAATTACCCAGAAGGTTGGGATCCGGAAGTTTCAAGCGATGGTTATCCTATAACAGCTTCATTTGTTTTTGGCGCTTCTGTTAAATTTTAAAATGAATATTATGATGAAAACGATAAATATAAAAACAGTAATATTACTTATCCTTCCTGCTATTTTATTAATACAAGGATGTTCAGAACTTAACCTAAACCCTCTGTCTGAGGGTTCTAGTGAGAATTGGTATTCAAACGAAACAGAAATTGAAATGGCCATTAACGATCTTTATAGAGATGTATTTTGGCCTCTTGATAAAACAGAATGGACAGATGATTGGGCATACAGGGGAACAACAAATGAGATAACAGGAGGTACTTTAAATAGTGAAACAGGATTTGTTGAAGATAATTGGCTTTTAATGTATAAAGCAATTGCCAGGGCAACAGCACTGTTAGAAAATTTAGAGGAAATAACAGATGAGATTGATGAAGATAAGCTAAACCAATACAAGGCAGAAGCAAAATTTAATAGGGCATCAAAATATGCTTATTTGATCTCTCATTGGGGAGATGCTGTCTTTTATACAAATACAGTTGAACTGGATGAAGCTTTTGAACTAGCAAGGACAGATAAAGATATCATCCTGCAAACTATTTATGAGGAGTATGATTTTGCAGCAACATATTTACCTGTAAGTTATGGTTCTTCAGAAAATAAGCGCGCGACTCAAGGAGCCGCATTGGCAATGAAAGCCCGTATTGCTTTATATATGGGAGATTATGAAACCGCTCGTGATGCAGCCCAAGATTGCATGGATCTTGATGAATATGAATTATATTCAGACTTTGGAGAATTATTTGTTTCTTCAACCAAGAATACATCTGAAGCTATTTTTTCAATACCTCGTTCTGTAGCTTTAGATGTTTATTTTAATGATTGCCAGAATTATATTAGCAGAAATTCAGGCGGCTGGGGAGCAAAAGATCCATCATGGGATTTATTATGTTCTTTTCTTTGCTCTGATGGTTTACCAATAGATGAATCTTCTTTGTATGATCCACAAAATCCTTTTGAAAATAGAGATCCTCGTTGTACACAAACAATTGTTGAATTTGAAACAAACCATCTGGGATTTATGTATCAGCCACATCCCGATTCGTTGAATTGTTATAATTTTAATACTGGCACATATGTTAAAAACAATGATACCAGGAGCAATGCACAATATGCATCATACAACGGATTACTTTGGAAAAAAGGAATAGACTCGGACTGGTCTGACGACTATAAAACAGATCCGGAAAAGATAATTATCCGTTATGCAGATGTACTGCTTATTTATGCTGAAGCAAAAATTGAGCTGGATGATATTGATGAATCAGTATTGAGTGCGATAAACCAGGTTCGTGCAAGAGCTTATGGGGTAGATGTTGAGGCTGACACAGAATATCCTGTGGTAACAACTACAAATCAATCTGAATTAAGAAAGCAGTTACGTATTGAACGTCGAATGGAGTTTGCTTTTGAAGGGGTACGTTATATGGATATTATCCGCTGGGAAATTGCAGAGAAAGTTTTGAATATACCAAATTATGGAATGCTGGATGTAGAAGCTTTAAGAACGAATGTTGTAAACGCTGGTCTATGGTTCTTTCCAAGTACTCCAGAGGTTGATGAAGACGGAGTGTCAGATTTTACTTCTATGTTTGAAGCTGGTTTGATCAAATTGCTTGGACAAAGAACATTTGATGCAAAAAAACAATATTTATGGCCAATTCCAACAAAAGAGATTTTAGTTAATGAAAATCTCTCTCAAAATCCAAACTATTAGTAGTTAGCAGTTTTAATAGTTGTTGATAGGGACATTCATAATAGGATGTCTCTATCTAATTTAATTAAAGTGAAAGAGAATTTTATATTTCTTTAATATAATGATTGGCCTCTGAGAAGATTTTAAAAAGTCAATTCGTGCGAAGTCGAGAATCCTGTCTATTAGAATGCCGGTTTTTTGAATACTCTCTTCGAAAAAGATTTAGGAGATCCTCTTAAAAAGGAAAAATGATTCTCTCAATATCTAAAATCATTAATATGAAAAAGCTATTTGCCCTGATAATATTTATTTTTTTACTAATAAGTTGTTCAACAGAACCAGAAACCAGAAAACCAATTAATATTTCCGGAATCTATCCCCATCTTGCATATTATAACAACGAAGGCGAGTGTGGTACTGGCGCGGTTGTCTCATGGGCAGATAGGTTGTGGATTGTAACCTACGGGCCTCATTTACCAAATGGATCATCAGATAAACTCTATGAAATTACTCCTGATTTACAACAAATAATCAGGGAGGAGAGTATTGGAGGAACGCCGGCAAACCGTATGATTCATAAAGAAAGTAATCAATTATTTATTGGTCCCTACGCGATAAACGACGAAAGACATGTTAGAACCATACCTTATTCTGAAATGCCTGGTAGGCTCACTGGTAATGCCCGTCATTTAACAGATCCTGAACATAAGATTTATTATGGGACTATGGAAGAAGGTTTCTATGGTGTAGATGTGCATAGCTTGCTTGTGAATACGCTTTATGTTGATGGAAATCAAACACAGAAAGAAGGTGAAATGGCACAAGAGGCTCATTTGTTACCCGGAGCGCATGGAAAAGGATTATACTCAGGACAAGGAGTGCTAGTTTATTCTAACAATGGTGAAGCTACTCCTGGAGCTTTGGAACATTTTGATCTAATGTCTGGTGTGTTAGCCGAATGGGATGGGGAAAACTGGAAGATTGTTAGACGTAATCAATTTGTTGAAGTAACAGGTCCTGGTGGAATTTATGGGAATGAGAATCCTGATACAGACCCAATTTGGGCTACAGGTTGGGATCATAAATCTGTGATATTAGGAGTTAGAAGTCCTGAAGGATGGAATTTCTATCGATTACCTAAAGCCAGCCATAGCTATGATGGAGCTCATGGATGGAATACTGAATGGCCAAGAATACGGGATATTGGCACAGAGAATCAACCAGATTACTTGATGACAATGCATGGCATGTTCTGGCAATTTCCAGGTAGCTTCACAGCCCGGAATTCTGCAGGAATAAGACCACGCTCGGCATATCTTAAAGTTATTGGAGATTATACACGTTGGAACGATAAACTTGTTTTTGGCTGCGACGACTCCGCTCAAAAAGAATTCCTGAACAAAAGAAAAGCTAAAGGTAATATTGAAGGTCCCGGGCAGTCAAATTCAAATCTTTGGTTTACTTCCATTGATAAACCGGATAACTTAGGTCCGAACACAGCAGAAGGAGCAGTATGGCTATCTGAGAAAATAAAAGCAGGTGAATATTCAGAGCCTATGTTGTTTGCTGGTTGGCCAAAACGTATCGCGTGGATTAAAAACGAAGGAAAACAGTCAACCTCATTTTTATTTGAAATTGATAAACAGGGAAATAACCAATGGATGCAACTCAAAGAAGTAGTTGTTCAACCCGGAGAATCTGCTGAAGTCGATTTTTTAGAAAATGAGATTGGAGAATGGATTAGGGTTAAAACAAATAAAGAAACTAAAGCAACCGTAAACTTTTCCTATTCAGATATAGATAATCGTTTAACAGTACCCAACCAAAAATTCTGTGGTATAGCATCGGTTAATGAGACAGAAGTCAATGGAGGTTTACTTTATGGACTGGGGAATAACAGGAAAGTATTAGGGATCTTAGTTGAAGATTTTTCAGAGAGTTCTGTTGTGAAAAAAGGCTATTATGAATTAGATTCAGCAATGAATCTTGTAAAAAAAGATAATCCTGAAATGGCTACGTTTATTGAAGAAAAGTTCGCTGTTCCGGAAAATGTTATTACCATTGATAAATCATCTGTGTTAATTGTTGATGACTTAGGTCGTAGATGGAGATTGCCAATGGGGGATGATAATTACAGCGATTTAACGAATTCTACGTTTCTGCGAATTTGTAGAGAAGTGGCCACTGAACGTGACTTGTTAAATTGTCACGGAACATTCTATGAGTTACCTGCAGAAAATGCTGACGGGTATGCAAAAATACGTCCAGTAGCATCTCATAATTTTAGGATTCATGATTACGTTTCCTACCGTGGAATGTTAATAATGACAGGGGTTGAAAAGAATGCTACTGCTGATGGAGAACATATTTTTGTGTCAGAAGATGGAAATGCAAAGATATGGGCAGGTGTAATTGATGATTTATGGGAGTTGGGAAAACCAACTGGACATGGTGGTCCCTGGAAAGATGCACAAATAAAAGCTGGAGAGACATCTGATCCGTATTTAATTGGTTTTTACGATAAAAAATCATTAACTATTTCTCATAATTCCAATGAGACAGTAAATTTCAGAATTGAGGTGGAGCCAATAGGACATGGTTCATGGATGGTATACAAAGAGGTTGCTGTAAAACCCAACGAAGAATTTAAATATATATTCCCGGATGCATTTCAATCTCGCTGGATAAGATTTACCTCAGATAAAGATTGTAAAGCAACAACCTGGTTGATTTATGAATAAGAAAGAAAAGCTAACTTCAATTATTGGGATGAGGTTAAGTAGACAATATAACTCTTTAAAAATGAGAAAATAATCTGATATTTCAGAAGGTATCATGTAAACTGAATAAATAAAGAAAATGAAAAAAGTATTCTTGATTATTATAATAATTGTATCCTTTCAGATAAACAATAAAGCACAGACAATCTTAGTCGAGGCTGAAAGTTTTAAAGACAAAGGAGGCTGGGTTATCGATCAACAATTTATGGATGTGATGGGCTCTCCATATTTAATGGCTCACGGACTAGGTATACCTGTAAAAGATGCAACAACAACTGTTAATATTCCCAAACCTGGAGATTATTATCTCTTTGTGCGAACACGAAATTGGGTCGCTCACTGGACAAATAAAGAGGCTCCTGGAAAATTTCAGGTACTTATTGATGGAAACCCCGTTGATAAAGTATTTGGGACAGAAGAAGAGGAGTGGAGCTGGATAAAAAGTGGTAAACTCTCTTTATCAAAAAAAGAATATACACTGGCTTTACACGATCTAACAGGATTTAGTGGACGTTGTGATGCCATCATTTTAACGAGAGATGCAAACTTCTCTCCTCCAAACGATATAAAAGATCTTAGTAAGTTTAGAAATAAACAACTTAATATTTCGGAAAAACCAGAGAATGCCGGTGAGTATGATTTTGTTATCGTTGGTGGAGGAATGGCAGGAACCTGTGCAGCAATCTCTGCTGCCCGTTTAGGTGTAAAAGTTGCGCTGATTCAAAATCGACCTGTTTTAGGAGGTAATAACAGTTCCGAAGTTCGTGTTCATCTGGGGGCAAGGGTAAATATAGATCCTTATCCTGCTTTGGGTAATCTGGTAAATGAAATTGGCCCAGAGAGAGGTGGAAATGCACAGCCAAAGGATTATTATGAAGATGACAAGAAGCTGAAAGCAGTTTTGGCAGAAGAGAATATTTCGCTTTTCTTAAATTGCCATGCCAACGGTGTTGAGGTTAAAAATGGAAAGATTACAAAAGTAATCGCCCAAAATATTGAAACAGGTAAGAAATATAGTTTTGTTGCACCTTTGTTTGCAGACTGCACCGGAGATGGTGCAATTGGTGCATTGGCAGGGGCAGAATATATGTCAGGACGAGAAAGCCGGGATATTTTTAATGAACCAACAGCTCCGGAAGAGGCAGATAATTTAACCATGGGAGTGTCTGTTCAATGGTTTTCTGAAAAGCTGGAAGAGCCTAGTTCTTTCCCGGATATAGAATGGGGTATACCAATGAGTGAAGAGAAATGCCATGCAATTACCCGGGGAGACTGGGATTGGGAGACAGGTATGGGTATTGATATGATAAATGAGTTTGAAAAGATACGTGATTACGGAATGCTGGTCGTTTATTCTAATTGGTCGTACATAAAGAATCATTCAGAATCAAAAGAGGAATTTGCTAATGAAAAATTAAAATGGGTAGCATATATTGGTGGTAAGAGAGAATCCAGAAGGCTTGTTGGTGATCACATCCTTACCGAACTCGATCTGACAACTCCAAATGTTTATGATGATGGCACTGCACCTACAACATGGACAATTGATTTACATTACAAAGATCCGAAGAACTCAGAATTATTTCCGAACGGAGAATTCAGATCAATTGCTAAACATATTAAGATTTATCCTTATCCTATTCCATATCGATGTTTGTATTCTAAAAACATTAATAATTTAATGATGGCAGGAAGAGATATTAGTGTGTCACATGTTGCGCTTGGAACAGTTAGATTGATGCGTACCGGAGGAATGATGGGAGAAGTTATCGGAATGGCCGCATCTATCTGTAAGGAAAAAGGTGTTGAGCCAAGAGGTGTTTATCAGAGTTTTTTCTCCGATTTGGAGGATTTTATGAGGAAAGGAATTGGTAATCCTAATTTGCCAAACCATCAGAATTATAATCTTGGTGGTACACTAATGGAATAAGGAAAATAAATGTTAAAATATATCTTTGCGCTCGATTAACTAAAGACTAACAAAAAAATGATCACATTTTTAATTTCAATTGGAGCATTGGTAATAGGGTATTTTGTTTATGGCTCATGGCTAGATAGAAAATTTGGTTCAGACCCGGAACGTAAGACACCAGCTATAACAGAAAATGATGGGGTAGACTTTATGCCCATGAAGAATGGTAAGATTTTTCTTATTCAATTTTTAAATATTGCTGGCTTAGGGCCAATTTTTGGAGCGATAGCTGGAGCATTATGGGGACCTGTAGCCTTTTTGTGGATTGTGTTTGGGGCAATTTTTGCCGGTGGAGTACACGATTATTTTTCAGGGATGTTATCCATTCGTCATAAAGGTGCAAGTATACCGGAAATCGTAGGTCAATATCTGGGAATTGGAGTTAAAAATTTTATGCGGATTTTTGCCGTATTCCTTCTTGTTCTGGTTGGTGTTGTTTTTGTAAAAGGTCCGGCAAGTATTCTTTCTCCAATAGCAGGGATTGATGTCCCAATACTCATCATTGCAATTTTTGCATATTATTTTCTGGCAACTCTTATTCCTATTGATAAGTTAATTGGAAAGATTTATCCTGTATTTGGATTGACGCTACTTATCATGGCAGTTGGTATATTTGTTATGATCTTATTTAATGGTTTGCCTGTGCCAAACCTGACTTTTCATAACATAACCAACATGCATAGTGAGCCCTCAAAATTTCCGGTTTTTCCTTTGCTGTTTATTACGATAGCTTGTGGAGCAATTTCTGGTTTTCATTCAACTCAATCTCCATTAATGGCAAGATGCCTTGAGAATGAAAAAGATGGGAAGAAGATATTTTTTGGTGCAATGATAGCAGAGGGAGTTGTTGCTCTGATTTGGGCAGCTGCTGCAATGTCTTTTTTTGGAGGAGTAAGAGAATTGGGAGATACAATGGCAGTTGAAGGTCATAATGCGGCATGGGCTGTAAATGAAATCTGCAATACTTTACTTGGTAAAATAGGAGGTATGTTAGCAATTGTAGGTGTTGTTGCAGCTCCAATTACATCAGGAGATACTGCTTTTAGAAGTGCACGGTTAACAATCTCTGATTCTTTCAACATTAAACAAGATAAACTTGTAAAGAGATTAATGATTACAATACCCTTATTTGTTATTGGTATTGCACTAACTAAAATTGATTTTGGTATTGTATGGCGATATTTTGGCTGGGCAAACCAAACATTATCCGTTATAGTACTCTGGACAGCCACAGTTTATATGATGAAAACAAACAGGGGATTTGTGTTCTTATTGATTCCTTCGCTTTTTATGAGTTTTATTGTTGTGAGCTATATTCTAATAGCACCGGAAGGATTTCAACTCGATAAAGGTATATCTTATTTAATAGGTGCTTTGGGAACACTTGTACTACTAGTACTTTTTTTTGTCTCTTATTTCAGAACAAAAAATGCTGCTTCAGAGCTAGTAACAGAAAAAGTATTATCTGAAAAAGAGAGTCTGTTCAAAAACTAATTAACAGACCTTACAATTCAGATGAGTTTTATTAATCTTTTGACTTATAACCTGTCAGAGTTCGTAGAACCTGACAAGGTTATAATTAGTCGAACGTGAAAAGTCCAAAATATTTGTATTAAAATGTTACTGCCAATTTAATCAGGTTGCCAAAGTGCGTTGGCCAAAAATCGGATGATATTGGGTTGGTCGTGGCCTGTGGGCGAGGCTCCGATTTTTATGATTTTTTGTTTCCTTTTTCATCAGAGGAAAAAGGAAAAGCCCTTGCCGGCTTGAGGCAAAAAGAATAAATGTTTTTCTACCAGATAATTGATAAAATAAACAAAAAGCTGGTAAATTTGAGTACTGTCTTTTGTAGTTATTGTATTGAAAATTAATTGTTTAAAATAATTTTCAAGTTTAACTAATTAAAAATATTCATTTTTATTAATTAAATTGCGTCTAAAGCCTTTTGATAATTTGGTTCCTGGGTTATTTCCGGGACAAGTTCAGTATATTTCACAGAACCTTTTTCATCCAGAACAACTACAGAACGAGCGAAAAGTCCTTCCATTGGGCCATCAATAATTCTTACTCCATAAGCTTTTCCAAAATTGTCATTTTTAAATTCGCTGGCAGGAATTGCTTTGTCAATGCCTTCAGTAGAACAAAAACGACCATGGGCAAATGGTAAATCCCTGGAAATGGATAGTACAACAGTATTGTCCAGGCTAACAGCTTCTTTGTTAAAAGTTCTTACGGAAGTTGCACAAACACTTGTATCCAGGCTTGGGAAGATATTTAGTTCCTGCCCAGAAATCTGAAGTTGTTTGATATTCAATGTGTTATTGTTGATAACTAAGTTAAATCTTTACGGGGTTTTAGTTGCTTAATTTAATTAAAATACAGATATTCAACTTATTAATTAATTTAGATTCGAGTATTTCGAGGCTACTTTTCAAACAGGTTAGAATATGAGAAAAAGATTCGAGCAAGAAATTACCATTGGGCGACTATTAATTCAGGACACAATAATTCCAACAAAAAAACGCAGTGGGGCATTACCAGGTTTATGTGCAGCGCTAAAAGAAATATTTATCAGTCCAAAATGGAACGAAAGAGTGTTTCAGGTGCTTGAGGATAAAATACTTTCAAGCAACAATAACATGGGGCGTCCTGGAATGAACCTTTGGCAAATATTTGTCCTTTCACAAGTCCGTCTTTGTCAAAATATTAGCTATGATGACCTGCATCATATTGCAAATTATGACAGTATGGTACGTCAGATTCTAGGTGTTGAAAGCGAGTTTGGCGCAGGGAAACAAGAGTTTGGTTACCAGAGCATTATTGATAATGTTGGGCTTTTGACCAATGAAACAGTACAAGAGCTTAATACTATTATCGTAGAATTTGGACACGAAGTGTTTAAAAAAAAAGAGGTGGCAGCATTGTGCTTAAAAACTGATAGTTTTGTTGTAGAGAGCAATGTTCATTTCCCAACCGACTATAATCTACTGTGGGACAGCGCCAGGAAAAGTATCGACATGGTTACCAAGTTACAGGATAAGCACAACCTACCGGGATGGCGAAAAATAAAAAACTGGCGCAGCGACTTAAAAAATAAAATGCGGGCGTTAGGAAGGGCCAGTGCATCCGGAGGCAAAGGAAAAACTGATCGTATTAAGGAGTGCGCAAAAAATTACCTTGCTAAAGCTAAAGCCCTGTATGCAAAAATTGAAAAAGAGAAGGGGAACTTCCCCCAGGCCGATATAATCGATACTATAATATTTATGGAGCTTGAACGGTTTATGGAGTTACTGCAAAAACACATAAGCTTGGTTGAGAGACGAATAATAAAAGGGGAAGAAATCCCACATGAAGAAAAGATGTTCTCCATCTTCGAGCAGTATACCGAATGGGTTACCAAAGGGAAAATGCGCCCTAATGTTGAATTGGGTAAGAAAGTTGCCATTACTACTGACCAGTTTAACTTAATTGTCGATTACCATATTATGGATCACGAATCTGACTCAGAAATAGTTTCTGGGTTGGCGGAACGCATATTAACTAGTTACCAGGTAAAAAGCTGGAGCTTCGACAAAGGTTTTTGGAACAAAACAAATAAAAACCTATTATCAGAGAGTGTTGAAACACTGGTTCTTCCTAAAAAAGGAAAATGTAACAAACAAGAATACGAACAAGAACACCAACCTAAATTTATTCGTAACCGAAATAAACACAGCGCAGTTGAATCAAATATTAACGAACTGGAGCACAGAGGCTTAGATCGCTGTCCCGACAAGGGCTATGGGCATTTTAAAAGGTACATTGGCTTAGCCGTTTGTTCCTTCAATCTGAAAAAAATTGGGGAGCACATAATTTCCCAACAACGACAGAAAATTGAAGATGCCCAAGTCAAGCAAGCTGCTTAATAAAACCGCATAAACATCTATTAATCTGCATTTAACAGGATACTTATGCGCTCTTACGAGCAAAAATATGCCTTTTCCGGTTGGTAGCTAACATTTTTCACAATAAATCTATATTTTTTGATACTGAAGAATATTTTGTGTGAAAGAAGCTATCAAAATAAATTCCCAATTTGGGATTTTTTAGGCGACAATCTCAAAAAAAGCTACTTTTCTTGCCGGCACTATTTAGTATTACTTTCTTTCCTTTGTAGTCAGATAAACTAACATCACTTAAATCAGATCCCGTTAATGTAAAATCAGGAGCTTTATCTCCTACTTTTGGAAGTTCTCCAACTGTATTTAACGGATTACCTTTTAATGTAATTTTTGCCATTATTTTTTGTCTTTATTTGTTATTTAGCACATAGAACAGTTATTTTCTAAACTTGTTCAAAACAACGAATCAATCAGACGGAGAATATTTTTAACAATTGTAATTTTAAATATTTTTCAAGACAAGCAAAATTACAAGTTTAAAATCTGGATTGAAATATTACCTTTGCCAGCTCTATTATTTTACATCTGCTCTTGATTTAATTTCCTTCAAAAGTTTGCGGAACAATTAAGGAATTCATAATTTATAGGTTCTAAATAGAACAGGTGAGATAATAGTAGCTATTTTTTAAATTAACAGTTGACTATGAAAAAAGGATCCCCTCTTACATTAGGTACCGAAAATGTGTGGAAGTTGCTAATTCAATATGCGATACCTTCTGTAATTGCAATGACAGCTTCTTCGTTGTATAATATAACAGATAGCATATTTATTGGCCATGGCGTTGGTCCATTAGCAATATCTGGCTTAGCCATTACATTTCCTTTAATGAACCTTGCTGCTGCTTTTGGCTCATTGGTTGGTGTTGGTGCATCAACATTAATGTCATTACGATTAGGGCAAAAAGATTATGATTCTGCCAATCATATTTTGGGTAACGTTTTCATGCTTAATTTAATTTTGGGCATTGGATATACCATACTTGTGTTGGTGTTTTTAGATCCTATTCTTTTGTTTTTTGGAGCAAGTGAAGAAACTTTACCTTATGCATATAGCTATATGGTTGTAATCTCATTAGGCAATGTAGTTACTCATATCTATCTCGGATTAAATGCATTATTGCGTTCAATCGGGAAACCTCAGGTGGCAATGTACGCTACAATTTTCACAGTTATAATTAATGCGATTCTTACACCTATTTTTATCTATGTGTTGGATTGGGGAATTCAGGGAGCTGCTGTTGCTACCGTTGTGTCTCAGGGATTAATGCTCATATTGCAAATAAAAATTTTTAGTAACAAGGATAGTTTTATACATCTACAGAAAGGTATTTATAGGTTAAAGAAAAAGATTGTTGCAGATTCTCTAGCTATTGGATTATCTCCGTTTATGATGAATGCTGCAGCTAGTATTATTATCATTGTATTAAATCAAAGTTTGATAAAATATGGAGGTGATTTGGCAGTTGGTGCTTATGGAATTATTAATCGTGTTGCATTTCTTTTTGTAATGGTTGTTATTGGATTAAATCAAGGAATGCAGCCAATTGCTGGTTACAATTATGGAGCTAAGTTATATGAAAGGGTTACACTTGTTTTAAAACATACAATTCTTCTGGCTACAATTGTTACCACTTTAGGTTTTGTTACCGGAGAATTTTTTCCTAAAGCAGTAGCAAGGATGTTTACAAAAGATATCGATCTTACAAATTTTGTTGTTGACGGGATGCGTATTGTAGTTATATTTTTCCCGATTATAGGCTTTCAAATAGTAACATCAAATTTTTTTCAAAGTATTGGTATGCCAAAAAAAGCAATCTTTCTATCCTTAACACGTCAGGTTATTTTTCTTTTGCCTTTTTTATTTATATTCCCTCGATTCTTTGGATTAAAAGGAGTTTGGTATAGTATGCCGGTAGCTGATATTATGTCCAGTTTGTTCTCTGCGTTTTTATTGATTCAACAGTTTAGGAAATTTAAAAAAACCGCATAATTTCACTTAATATAACAAGGATTATGGCAGAAAAATATTTTATAACAATTGGTCGCCAGTTTGGAAGCAAGGGTCATTCTATTGGTCAAATGTTGGCGGAAAAACTCAATATTGCATTCTATGATAAAGAAATAATACACATTGCATCAGAGGATAGTGGTTTGGGTAAAGAGTTTTTTGAACGGGCTGATGAAAAAACAAGTCATAGCTTAATTGGAGGTTTATTTGGCTTACGCAATTCACCGATTGATGAGGTATATGCCAATGGCTATCTGAGCAATGAGACGTTGTTTAATATACAGGCAGAAATTATCCGCGAACTGGCTGAAAAAGAATCGGCTGTATTTGTAGGTCGATGTGCCGATTATATTCTTTCTAAAAAAAATGACCTGATAAATATTTTTGTATATGCAGATTTAAATGATCGTATAAAAACCATTTCAGAAATGCATAATTTATCAGAAAGCAAAAGTCGTTCTCTCATCCATAAAGCTGATAAACAGCGGGCAAGTTATTATGATTATTTTAGCGGAAAAACATGGGGGGCTGCAGAGTCTTACCACTTATGTGTAAACTCTTCTTTTTTAGGAGTTGATGGGACAGTGGATTTGATTTATGATGTTGTTGAGAAGAAATTTAAGCTTTCAAAATAAATAAGTTAAAAATCTTTGTAGCGCAAGCATGCTGCTTGTGCTGTATGAAATTCAAGTAAGCACAAGGCAGAGTCTTGCGCTATGCTTTGGAGTTTATGAAAGCCCACCTACTCCACAAACTCATACGCCCCAATATCCGGAGTTTCGTCTCTTGACATAAGATCCTTATCTGCATCTGAAGATATAAGCCCGTTAAAATAAGTCCCGAGGTCAATGATATTCTGTTTTGTAAAGTCATTATTAATCAGATGGAAATTATTCTCGTCAGGATTTACAAAGGCTTGGTAAATGGAATCGTAATTTCTCTTTCCAAAAACATAGTTGCTGTTTTCTTCTATATTATTTCCTACTATGCTAACGGAAGACGAAACAATGTTGTTTGCAACAATGCAGTTATAACTGGGAGTGCCATTTTTGTGATTGGTTATTTTAATCCATGGGCATACATCATCTCCGGGAACCTGGTCTATAACTGTGTTGTTAAGGATTTTACTGTTAAACATGCCGTAAAAAGAGATTCCATGATAGGTGTTCGAAATCACGACATTGTTTTCAACAATCCAGTTATCAAAAAAACCATCAAAACACCCGATTCCCTGTGGCGAACCTGCTAATGGATTGTCTTTGTCTACAATACCAATAATAAGGTTTCCGCGGATTGTAACATTAGAGAGGGTGCCGGTTCCGGGAGAATTGTCTTCGCCCCTGGAGTAACTTTGTATTCCGTCATCGTGGTTATCATCAACTTTTAAGCAACCGGTAATTGTGTTGTAGGCAAAGAGTACATCGTTGCTTATTATGCGGCTTCCATCCCCACTGAAGTTTTTGATGCTGTTATTTACAACTTTGCTGTTGTCTGAGAAATATTCAACGGTAATTCCATGTCGAATATTTTCGATGTTACAATTAATGGCTTCAACATATTTAACAGAACGTAATCCAATGCCGGTGGCAGCTTTTTCTACCCAATCTTCTTTTGTCCATCCAGAAGCATCTTCGGTTGTTTTTACAGTCAACCCATTAATTTTTACCTGGCTCCCTTTGCCCCAGAAATCATTGGAAGCAAGGTATAAACAGGAACCACTATTGTGGTTTATCTCATCTGCGATCCAATAGTCATCCGTTCCTTGATACGAATCCTTTATGATGTAAAAGTCTTTTAAGTATATATTTTTGAAAGTACCTGTTATTTTAAATTGAGATAAAACAGCTTTTTCATTCTCGGCTCCGGCTATAGTTAACCAATCCTTAAACATAAAGGTTTGAAGGTTAACATGACCATGATATCCTTCTTTAAGAATTAGCTTATCACCTCCTTTAACAGGGGCATCTTCATTTACTAGTATTAATTCAGATTCAGCATTGTATGATTCAGTGTGTTTGTAGTGTTGAATTAGATTTGCTTCGAGTACTTCCTGAAGGGTTCTCCACGGATTCTCTTTACTGCCGTCGCCTTCCATAGAACCGTTTGACGGATCTATGTAGAAAGTATTCCCAGAAACTTCCGGTTCCTCGAATTCAAAGTCAGGGTAGTAGTTTTTAGAAATGCTTCCATCATTATTTTTTTCGCAACTAAATAAAATAAAAGAAATTAATGTTAGAAAAGCAATTTTTAATAGAGTAGATTTTATCATAACGGTTGAATTTACATGTGAAAATAAAACATTGATTTTAAGTTTTTATTGTTGTAATGGATGAATTCTATGTTCTCATTGAATTTTATGGTGTCAAATTGAATTTTTTTTAACAAAATTAAAACGACATTGATACGTTAGTGATAGAAAATATCGTGTTTTTTCGATTTTGAAGATTGAATGTTGATTTTATTAAAATTATGATGGAAAAGCATTCGTTCTTTTCAATTTCTATAAATATTCCATTAAAATTTTTTGCTAAATATAGATTTTGTGAGGTTTTTGTAAGGTCTTTAAAATTTTTTATTATTATCTTTTAGGGTTTTCCTTGATTTTTCATTTTTATGGTTGTAAATTTGTGGCCTATTTGTAAACCCTTAGGCCATGAAAAAACTAGTTATCCTTACAATCACATTTATTATATTTTCGGGTTTTAATACTGATTTCCTGACAAATAAACGGAAAGAATTGGTTATGTTTATAAATCCGGAACCTGTAATTTCTCAATTTATTATTGAAGAGAATGATAAGTTTCCTAATAATGATAGTTTGCCCGTTGTATTAATGAAAAGCGCTATTAATCTCCCTGATGAAGATCCAGGTTCTGTTATTCAGGATATATTTAACATGAACAGGTGGGGTAATTCATGGGAAAGCGGGCTTTATAGGGAATATCATTATCACAGTACCGCACACAAAGTTCTGGGTGTCTCAAAGGGTTGGGTCGAGATTCAGTTTGGAGGAGAAAATGGCAGAAATTTAAAAGCTTTTGCAGGAGACATAGTTATAATTCCAGCCGGAGTTGCTCACAGAAATATCAACCAGAGCATGGATTTTAAAATTGTAGGCGCATATCCTGCAGGGCAAAAATGGGATATGAATTACGGAACATCAAATGAACGCCCTAAAGCAGATGAAAATATTTCCAATGTACCATTACCTGTTACCGATCCTGTTTATGGCAGGGAAGGAAAATTGTTGGGTTATTGGAATTAGGCCCTATTCTGTTTTCTTTAATAATTTTCGGGCAATGCTTTGAACTGTCTTCTTCTTAGTGTTGATATATTCTTCAGCAATCTTGTTAATTTCATTATTAAGTTCAGGGGCAAGACTGCAAACGTGCATTAGTCCCATAAAAGCTTGTTTTGCATGCCTCTCCCCCCATTGTTGAAGAGTTAATTTCAATTTTGGAAATATTTCTAAAGCTCTCTCTCTGTTTATCGATGCATAATTTGCAAAAATTAACGAGCAATAGTCCCGTACGATTACACTTTTGTCAGTTTCAATTATTGACTCGATCTCGGGGATGATGTGCTGGATATAATCAGGAACATTTGTGGTTATTTGTGCGAGAGTGTGTGTGGCCTCCCAACGTACACGGTTGTCTTTGTGTTTTATCAGTGTAGCCAGGTTTTCAAAAAAAGGAGCAACAAGTTCCGGTGATTTTTCTGATACCAAGGTCATGACTTCGGCACAATCCGCTACTAGTTTTCTATCCTTTTCAAGTAATCCGGTATTAATTTCATTAAGTAGCTCGGGACTCTTTATGCATTCCTGGGCGACCATTTTATTCGATTCACCAGATCGCTCCCCTTTTTGTGTGGATAGTTGTGATAAAATAGTTTTCATTTTTTTTATTTTGATTATCAGTGTGTTAATGTGAAAACAAAAATTAATTCAAATTTTCTATAGGGTAAAACTAAAAAATTGTGTGATATAATTGAAAAAGAAATTTGCAAAAGACTTTGGATATGAAAATTAACACTTTAAAGAAAATAGTTATGAAAAAGAGTAATGTAATTTCAGCGATTTTAGTTTTAGTCCTTTCATTTTTTATGTTTAGTTGTGAAGACAACTTCGAAAAAAATCAGGAACAGAGTATCCTTCCTCAAAGTTTCAAAGTAGATATTCCCGATGCAATCAGCCATAATAGTAGTGCCGCAAAAAATTATGCGGTGCGGAGTGCTACAGTTGATACATTGCAGGGGAATAATATTTATGAGCATTTAAATACATTTATTTGGATTGGTGAAGAAGCAGCAGAAATTGTTGAAGGGATAATTCTTACAATTTCAGTTTATGGAATAAACAAACCAATGTCACTTTCTTATACAAGTGATGAAGATGCAAGGGTTAAGAACCTTGTAGTAAAAGATGAAGTTCTGTTTGAGACAATTCTTTGGGATCATGAACTAACAATAACAGATGCTATGTCTGAATCAAATTCAGATGGTGGGGTTGCAATCCAGGTATTCTGGGATGAAAACAGGGGAGACGGTATTAAGGGCGTTGCTATTCTTAAGCCATACAACATAAACAGGGACGATGAATTAGACTCTGGAGATGCAATTTTTAGAATTGATTATAGTGAATTGGGAGAAAATGGTTACGATGCTCAGATGATTGTTCAGATTGTAGGCTTACCTGTTGAAGATCCATTGGTAAATCCTTATTCTGTTAGTGCGTTAAAAATGTTTGCAGGTAAAAAAGGTGATATCGTTGATGTATTCGGAAATACGAATCACCCAAATGCTAAATTTTTTAATGGAGATGTTGGTTTTAACTGGGCTTTTGTAGCATCAGGAGATGAGAATACAGATGTTGCTGTTGCTGAAGTTGGTTTGCCACCAAGCACACTTGATGCAACAAGTAGAACTGTTTTGCTCGAACAATATTCCATCAAACAGGTATTTACAAATCAGATTTATAGTGTGTGGCCAACGATAGATAAAGAAACAGTTGATGCATATTTATTTAATACAGGGGCACCAGGATTTTTTAACACGGATGGTTTTATCCAGGGTGAAGTATCTCCAGGTAGCGAGTTTGATGAGGTGGAGGGAAGAATATTGGAATTAACGCCCTATAATCCAAAAGAGATAAGTGAACTTTCAATAAGTTTTAAATAAAGAGTAATTGTAAGATAAAGTTAATTAGGGTAGTTCAAGAATGAATGGACTGCCCTTTTTTTTTCTTTAAAATATTTTTAAAATCGCTACTTAAATTTTAATCAAAGATAAAAGATGTATTATGGAATAATTTTGGTAGAAAACATTTTATCTAACATTTTTGTGTCGTCTTAATTATCTGGTAAAATGAAAGAGAATAATATATTTTTTATACTACATTCTAAAGTAATTCTTAATACAATAGAGTATGTTTTCATAGGGGATGAAGAAGCAGATATTGAATTATTTAGTGATGTGAGTTCAGCAATGCCTGAACTAGTTAAGGAACCCCGGATTGTTGTTTATGAGATTGACAAAGAAAAGGGGAGGGATGATAACCTGCATGTTATAAGAAAACTTCGGTCAACATTGCCCGATTATATATCGTTAATAGTTTTCGGCAAAGAAGAAACAATCGTCGGGATAGAGGATGAGTTGTCATCAGAAATGAAGCCTGTGAAAACTGTGCTTCAGGATAATTTTTTTCTTGATAATTTATTCAACACCATTTCAAAAGAGCAAAAAGGGCATACTGTTTTATATCAGATGTAAAACGTATATAGTTTATTCCTGAATAAATTTATTTAGAATTTTAGTAAGTGTCAATAAGTTTTTTTTGCTTACAGCGCTTACACTTATTTTAGGATATTGCCTAAGTCCTTCAGCTGATTTTTTGTAAAGGATTAAATGCTGTTTCACTTTCATTTTTGAATAAGCGATTCGGCAACCAGCAAATTTGTCTTTTTCAATTTCAATTGTTTTTCTTGTTTTGTTAAACGGGCGCAACGAATAATATCTGAAGATTAATTTTTGTTCGGTTTCCTGAAAAGCAAAATAATTGTAATTCTTTATATAACGTGAAACAATAAAATATGCGTAAAGCGTTGATGAAATAATTGTTACAATTGTTTTAGAAAAGCCAAGGTTGATAAATGGATCTTTTTTTATATACAAAAGAACCATAATAAAAACTACAAATAGTAAGGTGTAAATTAGACCTGATTGTTTAATTCGTATAATTGAGCTTTTGTTGTCAAGAATCATTAGGCGTCAATTTGTTGATTGTTTAATTTGTAAGCTTTTTGTTTTACCCAAAATGCCCATTCTGCATATGATTTTGTTTTGTCAAATGTTGTATAAGGGATAGGTTTTCCAAATTTTACAGTTATATGTTCGTTTTTATGCATGTAGGTTTCATTAACGAGGTAAAGCATTTCGATATTGGCCTTAATGCCAAAAAATTTTCTTAATTTGGATAAGCGGTAGAAAAAATTACTGTTCTTTCCACTAACATGCACAGGGATAATATCTCTTTTTAATTTGACAGCCTTTGAAATAAAACTTTTTTTCCATTCGAGATCAACAATTTTGCCTTTTATTTTTCGGGATACCAATCCAGCAGGGAAAGTTAAAATTTGCATATCTGATTCGTATGCATCATTAATTTTTTTTACAGCGTCCATTCCTTGTTGGCCGTGTTTGTTTATAGGTAAAAACAAAACAGCCAAATTTCTGATATTCATTAATATGTCATTTACAAGAAACCTAAATTCTTTGAAGTGTTTATGAACGGTATTCATTATTAGAAATGCATCAAAGCCTCCAAGAGGGTGGTTTGATGCGAAGATGAAACGACCTTTGTTGGGTATATTTTCTTCTCCTTCTGTTGTGAGATTTATATTGAAATCTTCAATTCCAGCTCTTACAAAATCAATCCCAACTTTGTCTCCATGTTTCTCAAGAAATTCATTAATGTCGTTTTCGTGAATTATTTTTTTAAAATAATTATAGATAAAACCTGGGATTATTCGGGCAAGTTTAGGATTTTTGTTGTAAAAGACTTTTTTTATATCAACCTTATCTTTCATGACGAAATTTTTGCGCTGATAAAATTAAAAAAAAACCAATTTTTTTATGTGCTGTGGATAAGATCATTCAAAAGAATCTCCTGGAGGCTTTATCCAAAATTATTTTGAAATAATCCCGGGTGACTTGTCCGCTGGGGGATTGATAGCCTGATTGTTGAGCGATTTTAATGAGAATTTTACGCGATGTGTAGAAAGTTATCAACAAAAAGGCAAAAAGTGGTAATTAGTGGTAATTAGTGGGGAAAAATGTTATATTTTTGTTCATTAATTAAGCGCGCGTAAAAAAGATGTCAAATTTCATAGGAGATCATAATTGTAAACTCGATTCAAAAGGCAGGCTCTTGATGCCTTCTGTTTTTAAGAAACAGATGGATCCTGGAGAAGATGATCGATTTGTGATTCAGAAAGACATCTATACTAAATGCCTTGGGTTATATCCTATGTCAGAGTGGGTTAGGAAAAGCAAGTACATCAAAGATCAAACAAATCCATTTGATGAGGAAGATGCCCGTTTTTTACGGGAATACTTTAAAGGCACAGCTGAAGTGTCGCTCGATTCGAATAACCGTATTCTTATTCCAAGACGTTTGCTGGATTTAATTGATGCTGATAAAGAGGTAGTTCTCGCAGGTCAGTTTGATAAAATAGAGATTTGGTCAAAAGAGAATTACGAGGATGTTGGTAGTGATAGTGCAGCTTTTAAAGCGTTGTCAAAAAAAATAATGGGTGGTAAAAAAAAGGAGGCTGAATGAGTGAATACCACCAACCGGTTCTTTTAAAAGAGTGTATTGATGGATTGCAAATAAAACCAAATGGGATTTATGTTGATGTAACATTTGGTGGTGGAGGGCATTCAAAAGAGATTTTGAAACGCCTGGATAAAGGTAAATTAATAGCATTTGACCAGGATGAAAATGCAGCCCTCAATATAGTAAATGACGAACGTTTAATTTTCGTAAGACACAATTTTAAATATTTAAAGCATTTTTTAATGTATCTGGGGATTCAAAATATTGATGGTTTATTAGCAGACTTGGGAGTGTCGTCTCATCATTTTGACAGTCCTGAGCGGGGGTTTTCTTTTCGTTTCGAGGGGGAGCTCGATATGCGTATGAATCAATCTTCTGAATTGTCAGCAAAAGAAATCGTTAATACCTATTCAAAGGATGATTTAAAGAAGATTTTTAAGGTATATGGCGAAATAAAAAATGCGGATTTTCTTGCCAGAAAGATAATAGAGGCAAGACAAGAAAATAAAATAGTTACTACCCAGCAGTTTCTGGATGTTATTAAACCTTGTGTGCCACAGAAAATTGAAAACAGGTATCTGGCAATGGTTTTTCAATCATTAAGGATAGAGGTAAACAAGGAATTAGAGACGCTGGAAAGTTTACTGGAATCTGTTCAGGGGTTTTTAAATCCTCAAGGCAGGTTGGTTGTGATAAGTTATCATTCACTGGAAGATCGAATAGTGAAAAATTTTATTCGTTCAGGAAATAAAGAAGGAGAAATTGAAAAAGACTTTTATGGAAATGTAAAATCACCTTTCCTGGCTGTCAATAGAAAACCAATTCTTCCATGTGATGAAGAAATAGAAAAAAACCCTAGGGCAAGAAGTGCTAAACTAAGAATCGCTGAAAAGCTATGATGGAGAAAGATCAACATATTGAATTTAAGCCTGAAAAGAAAGTAAAAAAGGAACCAAAAAAAGGAAGTCTTCTTAAAGATTTAATTGATGGTACTTTTTTAACCAGGGAAAAGGTTTTGAAGCAAATTCCATTTGTTCTTTTTCTGGCATTTCTGGCGATACTTTATACAGCAAATCAATACCAGGATGAGAAGATATTAAGAAAGAGTGTTGCATTGCAGGACACAATTAAAGAACTCCGTTCAGAAGAAATTACCATTGCTTCAGACTTAATGTATAACAGCAAACAATCTGAAGTTTTAAAAACAATTAACGATAAAGGATTAGGATTGGAAGAGTCAACTGCTCCTCCTAAAAAAATAGTAATTAAGAAAAAAGATTTCGAGTGAAAAGCCTTAAAAAAGACATAATGTGGAGGGTTAGCCTGATTTATCTGGTTATGTTCCTCTTTGGTCTTACCATAATAGGTAAGGTTTTTTGGCTTCAGGCTTTAGATAGGGGTAACTGGGAAAAACAAGCCAGTTCTCTTAAGTTATTTGATATTGATCCAAGTCGCGGAAATATATATGCATCAGATGGCAGATTGTTGGCGAGTAGTGTTCCTTTTTTTAATATCCGTATGGATTTTAAAAGTGATGCATTTACCGATGAAATATTTAATGATAATGTCGATTCTTTATCCATTTGTCTTTCAAAATTTTTTGGTGGTAAATCAAAGGAACAATATAAGAAAGAACTAATACAAGCAAGAAAGCAAGGAAAACGAGGTTACCTTGTTAAGAGAAATGTTACCTACGCCCAGATAAAAGAAGTAAAGAAATTTCCTTTATATCGTTTAGGACGATATAAAAGTGGGGTCATCTATGAACAGGTAAACAAACGCAAACAACCACATGGTGAGTTAGCAAAGCGGACGATCGGCTACACAATGAATGGTGATTATGGTAACGTTGTTGGGTTAGAAGGGGCTTTTGATAGCGAGTTAAAAGGGGTGAAAGGAAAACAATTAAGGCGCAAAGTATCTGGAGGCACTTGGATACCTGTTGGTGAGAAAAACGAGATTGATCCTGAAAACGGGAACGATATTGTTACAACAATAGATATAAATATACAAGATGTAGCAAATTCAGCATTAGAAAAACAATTGTCAATACATGAAGCACATCATGGTTGTGCTGTGTTAATGGAGGTTGGGACAGGTGATGTAAAAGCTATTGTTAACCTGGTTCGCGATAAAAATGGAAACTATAAAGAAGATTATAATTACGCGATTGGGGAGAGTACAGAGCCAGGTTCTACATTTAAATTACCAGTAATCATGGCTGCTTTGGAAGATGGCTATATCGATATTGATGATACTATTGACACAAGAGATGGCTGGGTGAGATTTTATGATAAAACAATCAGGGATGTAAAGAATGGTGGATATGGCAAACTAACTGTTCAAGGAGTAATTGAACATTCTTCCAATGTTGGAATGTCACTTATTATCGATAAGTATTACAAAGGTAAAGAAGAACAATTTATCGACAGGCTATATAGCATGAGGCTCAACCAGAAGCTTGATGTTGGGATTAAAGGAGAAGGAACACCGGAAATTAAGTATCCTGATGATAAATACTGGTCTGGTATCTCGTTGCCAATGATTTCTCATGGATATGAAGTGCGCCAGACCCCATTACAGATTCTTACTTTCTACAATGCCATCGCCAATGGTGGAAAAATGATGAAACCTCGTTTTGTGAAAGAAATTAAATATAACGATAGGGTGTTAAAAGAATTTCCTACAGAAGTATTATACTCATCTATTTGTTCTGGTTCAACAATTAAAAAAGCAAAAAAAATGCTTGAGGGAGTTGTTGAAGAAGGAACGGCAACCAATTTAAAAAGTGAGCATTTTAAAATTGCGGGCAAAACAGGTACAGCTCAGATAGCAAATGATAAATATGGTTATAAAGTTGATTCAAAAGTAAGTCACCAGGCATCTTTTGTTGGTTATTTCCCTGCTGATAACCCCAAATATTCATGCATTGTTGTTGTTAATGCGCCATCAAGTGATGTGTATTACGGGAACCAGGTTGCTGGCCCTGTATTTCAGGAGATTGCAAATAAAGTGTATGCAACAGATTACACATTGCATAATACCATCCTTGCAGAAAATGTGTCTCCTTCTGATGCACCTTACTCTAAACATGGTTACAAAAAAGAGCTTGATTATGTTCTTAATCAAATAGGCTGCTCTACAATAGAAAATGATATTTATTCTGATTGGGTGACAACGAAAAAAGAAAATAATTCGATTCGATATAAAAATGAAATTGTAAAAGATAAACTGGTGCCAAATGTAGTTGAGATGGGGATGAAAGATGCTGTTTTTCTTCTTGAAAATGCTGGTTTATCAGTAGAGGTCAAAGGGAGGGGAAAAGTCGTTAAACAATCACTGGATCCGGGAACATCAATAGGAAATAATAAAACGATTACACTCGAAATGAGTTATATGTAAAAAAAATTGAAGAAGTTAACAGACATATTAAAGGATATAGAGATTGTAAAATCAACAGGCTCGTTAGATATCGAGATTATTGATGTACAATTTGATTCACGCAAAGTGTGCCCGGGAACGGTATTCTTTGCTGTCAATGGTACTCAAACAGACGGGCATAAATATATTCTACAAGCTATTAAGTCCGGGGCCGTTGCAATTGTTTATCAGGATGAACAAGAAGAATTAACAGAAGGAATAACTTATATACAAGCTGCAAATTCAGCAAAAGCGCTTGGAATGGCAGCTTCAAATTTTTATATGAGGCCTTCTGAAAAAATGAAGTTGGTTGGCGTTACAGGAACAAATGGTAAAACTACCATCGCCACCCTTCTCTATCAAATGTTTAAAAACCTGGGATACAAAGTAGGATTATTATCTACCATCGAAAATTATATTCACGAGGAAAAAATTGGGGCTACTCATACAACTCCCGATCCTGTTCAACTTAATAAGTTACTCAACGATATGGTTGATGCCGGAGTGGATTATTGTTTTATGGAAGTTAGTTCTCATGCAATCCATCAGGATAGAATTGAAGGGCTTGATTTTGCTGGAGGTATCTTCACAAATATTACACATGATCATCTGGATTATCACAAAACTTTTTCAGAATATATCAATGTTAAAAAGGCTTTTTTTGATTCATTAAAAAGCACTGCATTTGCTTTGGTCAATGCTGATGATAAAAATGGGGCCGTAATGGTTCAAAATACGAATGCTGTAATAAAAAAGTACAGTGTTAGTCGTATGGCAGATTTTAAAGCCAAGATATTGGAACCTCATTTTGAAGGAACCCTAATTCAGCTCGATGGTAAAGAACTTTGGATTCAGTTAATCGGATTGTTTAATGTTTATAATGTATTAGCTGTTTATGGCGCGGCAATTATGCTCGGGGTTTCAGAAGATGAAGCACTTCAGGAAATAAGCAAGCTTTTTACTGTAAATGGACGTTTTCAGCCAATGCGTTCTAAGGAGGGTAAAACAGC
Source organism: Bacteroidales bacterium (assembly GCA_963665085.2). Classification (GTDB taxonomy): domain Bacteria; phylum Bacteroidota; class Bacteroidia; order Bacteroidales; family JAAAOM01. The sequence continues at coordinate 1,407,351 of CAXXXS010000002.1, read as the reverse complement.
CATTGTAGATTATGCCCATACTCCGGATGCATTACTAAATGTGCTTCAAACAATAAAGCAAATTAAGGCAGATAATCAAAAAGTTATTACTGTAGTTGGTGCAGGTGGTAACAGGGATAAGGAAAAACGGCCTGAAATGGCCAAGATAGCTGCTGATTATAGCGATACTGTAATACTCACTTCAGATAATCCGCGAAATGAAAATCCGGATGATATTATTGCAGATATGCAAAAAGGGGTGAAAGGTGTTAATCATGTATTATCAATTACCAACAGGAAAGAAGCTATTAAAACAGCTGTTTATTTAGCTACAGACAATGATGTAGTATTGGTTGCTGGTAAAGGCCATGAAACTTATCAGGAAATAAAAGGAGAGAGACATCATTTTGATGATAAAGAAGTATTAACTGAATTCTTAAATAACAAATAGAAACGGATGTTATATTATTTATTTAGATATTTAGACCAATTGGATGTGCCGGGCGCAGGAGTTTTTAATTATATTTCTTTTCGTTCTGCAATGGCGATTATTACTTCTTTGGTAATCTCCATGATTTTCGGAAAACGTATTATAAATTATCTTCAGTTTAAACAAATTGGGGAAACTATCCGCGACCTTGGACTCGAAGGTCAAATGCAGAAAAAAGGAACACCTACGATGGGCGGTGTAATAATTCTGGCTTCTATCGTAATTCCAGCTCTTTTGTTTAGCGATTTTACAAACGTGTACATTATCCTCATGCTTATAACAACAGTAATCTTAGGTGGAATAGGATTTCTGGACGATTATATTAAAGTATTTAAGAAGAATAAAGAAGGATTAACAGGTAAATATAAAGTTGCAGCTCAGATTTTAGTAGGATTAATTGTTGGGCTTACATTATATTTTAGCGATGGGATTGTAGTTCGCGAAACAGTTCTTAATCCTAATGGAGAACCTCAAACAGAGGTTGTTCGGCAAGAAGATGGTAGTCTAAAAAAGGTTATAAAGACCAGGGATGTAAAATCAACAAAAGTTACCATTCCTTTCTTTAAAAATAATGAGTTTGATTATGCTAAAATTTTATGGTTTTTAGGTGATAAATCCAAGGATTGGGCTTGGATTGTTATCATTTTAGCCGTGATTTTTATTGTAACACTTGTTTCAAACGGAGCTAACCTAACCGATGGGCTTGATGGCCTGGCAACGGGCACATCGGCAATAATTGGGGCTACCCTGGGTATCCTGGCATATGTTTCTGGTAATATGATTTATTCGGATTACCTGAATATTATGTACATCCCCAATCTAAGTGAGCTTGTTATATATATGAGTGCATTTATTGGGGCAACAGTAGGCTTCTTGTGGTATAATTCCTACCCGGCACAGGTTTTTATGGGCGATACAGGAAGCCTTGCTTTGGGCGGTATTATTGCTGTATTTTCCATTTTAATTAGAAAAGAATTAATGATTCCGATTTTATGTGGGATCTTCTTAGTTGAGAGCTTATCAGTAGTACTGCAGGTAGGTTATTTCAAATACACAAAAAAGAAATTTGGTGAGGGCCGACGCATATTTAAAATGGCACCTTTACATCATCACTATCAAAAACTAAATTATCCCGAATCTAAAATCGTAACACGTTTTTGGATTGTCGGGCTTTTACTAGCTATAATTTCAATTGTAACCCTAAAAATTCGTTAAGAACATGAGCAAAAAGATTGTAATACTTGGTGCTGGAGAAAGTGGGGCGGGAGCTGCGGTTCTCGCAAAAAAACAAAACATTGATGTGTTTGTGTCTGACATTGGACATATTAACGATCGCTATAAAAAAATTCTTGATGAGCATAGTATCCCTTATGAAGAAAATAACCACACCGAATATCAGATCTTGAATTGCGATGAAATAATTAAAAGTCCTGGTATTCCAGATAATGTAGAGATAATGAAAAAGATTGTGAAGAAAAAAATTCCAATTATCTCTGAAATTGAATTTGCATCACGCTATACAAATGCAAAGATTGTTTGTGTTACAGGAAGCAATGGAAAAACGACAACTACATCATTAATATATCACATGATGAGGAAGGCAGGACTAAATACTGGTATTGCCGGAAACATCGGACAAAGTTTTGCTATGCAGGTAGCAAAAGAAAACTACGATTATTATGTTTTAGAAGTTAGTAGTTTTCAGTTGGATCATACCTATGAGTTTCGTCCTGATATTGCAATTTTGCTAAACATTACAGCCGATCATCTTGACAGGTACGATTATAATCTACAGCAATATGTAAATTCTAAAATGCGTATCCTTCAGAATCTTAGTGAAGATGAGTATTTTATTTTCTGTAGTGATGATGAGATAACAATTAGACACCTGGAAAATATTGTTACTAAAGCACGTCAACTTGGATTTAGCATAAAAGAAAAGAAACGAGAGGGCGCTTTTGTTGAAGATGGAAGCATGCGTGTTGAGTTTGATGATGTTGATTTTAGCATGTCATTGGAAGAGCTTTCTTTAAAAGGAAATCATAACATTTACAATTCAATGGCTGCCGGTATTGCAGGAAACGTTCTTAGAATCAGAAAAAGTGTGATACGTGAAAGTCTTAGTAGCTTTAAAGGTGTAGAACATCGACTTGAAAATTTATTTAAAGTACACGGAATTAATTTCATAAATGATTCTAAAGCAACAAATGTAAATTCTACTTGGTATGCTTTGGATACAATGACTAGTAAAGTTGTTTGGATTGCTGGTGGAATTGATAAAGGAAATGATTATGCAGCTCTTGAAGAATTAGTAAAAGATAAAGTTAAAGCAATAGTTTGTCTGGGAAAAGATAACTCTAAAATTAAAAAAGCTTTTGGGAATATTATTGATGATATTGTTGAAGTTGATAACATGCGAGATGCTGTTCGTTCTGCTTATTATTTGTCTCATGACGGTGATACAGTATTGCTGTCTCCGGCATGTGCAAGCTTCGACCTGTTTGAAGATTATGAGGACAGGGGAAGACAATTTAAAGAATGTGTTAGGGAACTTTAAAATTTCTAGTAATTAAGAGTTTGCTAAAATGTGAAAAAGAAGATGCCTTATAGTAATGACCTCAAAGGAGGACTTCAAGCTGGGGAGTAAATTCTTTAGGGTATGATAATTAAAATAAAAAGAATAAAAATATTAAAAGTAAAATCGGAGATGTGACAAAAGTCCCACTTTGAGGGGGATTTAGGGGGTCATAAAAAGTAAAATTGAATATATTAATAGACATCAGTAAATGAATAACGTTTTTGGGAAATATTTAAAAGGAGATAAAATAATCTGGATTGCAATTTTTTTGCTTTCCATATTTTCCCTGCTTGCTGTTTACAGCTCTACTGGAACGTTAGCATTTACCAGGGAAGGATACACTACAAAGCATATCATGAAACACGCTATCTTATTGTTGGCAGGTTTAGGTATTATTTACTTTGTTCATCGTATTCCTTATAGATATTTCTTTGGGTTATCTCAAATATTTTTATATGTAACAGTGCCGTTGCTTTTAGTGACATTGCTCCTTGGTGTTACATTAAACGAAGCTGATAGATGGTTGAGAATCCCTGTTATTGGCTTGACATTCCAAACATCTGATTTAGCAAAGATTGCCCTGATAATGTATATAGCACGAACATTATCACAGAAGCAGGATAAAATACGGGACTTTAAAACAGGTTTTGTCCCAATGATTATACCAATAATTGTTGTTTGCCTTCTTATTTTACCTGCAAACTTTTCAACTGCTGCCATTTTATTTGCAACCTGCATGATGTTGCTTTTTATTGGCAGGGTAAAAGTTAGATACCTGCTTGCATTAATGGGCGTTGGTATTGTTGCAGTTGCATTATTTATTTCCATTGCTTTGGCAATTGGTAAAGAAGGTAGGATACAAACTTGGAAAACAAGGGTTGAAAGTTATATGTCTGGCGATAGTGAGGATAATTACCAGGCAGTACAGGCAAAAATTGCAATTGCTACCGGGGGAATCAAAGGAAAAGGTCCGGGAAACAGTACCCAGCGTTACTTTTTACCTCATCCTTATTCAGATTTTATTTATGCAATTGTAGCTGAAGAATACGGGTTACTTGGGGCTATCATACTTTTGTTTATGTATTTGTATTTACTCTATCGGGCCGGGGTAATTGTGCGAAAAAGTGAACGTACTTTTCCGGCATTTTTATCGGTGGGATTGACTCTCATGATAGTCTTTCAGGCCATGATTAATATGGCGGTAGCTGTTAATTTGTTGCCTGTAACAGGTCAGACTTTACCTCTTGTAAGTATGGGAGGATCTTCGCTATTATTTACCAGTACATCACTGGGAATAATATTGAGCGTAAGTAGGACAACATTAATAAATGAAACATCAACTGTTGAAGAAGATGAACAAGAAGAAGACTAAAATAATAATAAGTGGTGGCGGCACAGGAGGACATATCTTTCCTGCTATTTCCATTGCTAATGCTGTAAAAGAAAAGGAGCCGGAAACGGAAATCCTTTTTGTGGGGGCATTGGGCAAAATGGAGATGGAGAAGGTTCCTGCTGCTGGTTATCAGATTATTGGTCTTCCAATAACAGGGATACAGCGTAAGTTGACTTTTAAGAATGTAGTATTAATTTTTAAATTGATATCGAGCCTTATAAAAGCAAAACGAATCATAAAAAGTTTTAAACCCGATGTTGCTGTCGGTGTAGGAGGTTATGCCAGCGGGCCACTTTTAAAAGCGGCAAACCGTCAAAATGTACCAACATTGCTACAGGAACAGAATTCTTACGCAGGGGTAACAAATAAATTGCTCGCACAAAAAGCTTCAAAGATTTGTGTGGCATATAAAAATATGGATAAATTTTTCCCTCCTGAAAAAATATTGCTTACAGGTAATCCTGTACGAAAAGATATTTTATCATCACAAGCCGATAAAAAAGCAGCAGCAGCTTATTTTGGTATTCCTGAAGATGCAAAAGTAATTTTATCATTAGGGGGAAGCCTGGGGGCCAGGACTATCAATCAATCAATTTTAAATAGTCTGGATAAATTGGCAGAAAGTAATACATGGTTTATTTGGCAGACAGGTAAGATATACTACGAAGAAGCAAAACAAGCTGTTGAAGAAAAAAATATAAAAAATGTTCTGGTTAATGCATTTATTAACCGAATGGATTTAGCGTATGTTTTAGCTGATACAATAATATCAAGGGCAGGGGCAGGAACTATCTCGGAATTATGTCTGGTTGGAAAACCGGTTATTTTGGTTCCTTCACCTAATGTGGCAGAAGATCATCAAACAAAAAATGCCATGGCATTAGTTGATGAAACAGCCGCAGTATTGGTAAAAGACAATGAAGCAAAAGAAAAATTGATTTCTGAAGTATTAAAACTGATGGGAGAAAATAAGAAAAGAGAAGAATTAGCAACAAATATTAAAAAACTGGCAATGCCTGATTCTGCAAATGTAATTGCTGATGAGGTATTTAAATTGATAGGATAGTGGATATTAGTAAAGCACATAACGTTTATTTTGTTGGTATCGGTGGTATCGGTATGAGTGCTCTGGCAAGATACTTTAAACATCTTGGTAAAGCCGTATCGGGTTATGACCGTACTTCTACTGTGCTTACTCAAAAGCTAGAGACCGAAGGGATGAATATCAATTATGAAGATACGATTGAGATAATTCCTCAGATGGTTAAGAATAAGCCGGAGGAGTCGTTGGTAATTTACACTCCTGCAATTCCTAAAAATCATAAACAGCTTAATTATTTTAAAGAAAAGAATTACAGCATATTTAAACGTTCTGAAATTCTTGGTGAGATATCAAAATTACATAAATCTGTAGGTGTAGCCGGAACACATGGGAAAACCACTGTTTCTACTATGCTGTCGCATATTCTGTATCAATCAAAAATTGGATGTAATGCTTTTCTTGGCGGTATTTCCAATAATTACAATTCGAATTTGCTGCTTAGTGATTCTGATATGATGGTTGCTGAAGCAGATGAATTTGATCGTTCGTTTTTAAGACTTCATCTTAGTTATGCGATAGTAACAGCAATGGATGCCGATCACCTTGATATTTATGGGACAAAAGAAGGTATTGATGCTGCTTTTAAAGAGTTTGCTGATAAAGTAAAAAAAGACGGATTAGTTATTGCAAAACATAATTTGGATCTACTGCCCAGGAATGCAAATAAATTAACTTATAGCCTGGATAATAAGGAAGCAGATTATTTTGTTGACGAAATTCTGACAAATGATTCTAATCCGACTTTTAATTTGAAGACACCCAAAGGAGTTATTCAGAACATTAAGTTAGGTATCCCCGGATTAGTGAATATTGAAAATGCTGTTGCTGCATCTGCTATGGCTTTAGAATTAGGTGTTTCTGAGGAAGAATTGAAAAAAGCACTGGTTGCATTTAAAGGGATAAAACGTAGGTTCGAGGTAGTTTTTAAAGATAATGACATCGTTTATATTGACGATTATGCACATCATCCGGAAGAGATCAATGCATTAATGCGATCGGTTAAAGCGTTATACCCTGAACGGAAAATTACCGGTATCTTCCAGCCGCATCTTTTTACCCGAACAAGAGACTTTGCTGATGGTTTTGCACAAAGCCTTGAAATACTTGATGACATAATTTTATTGCCAATTTATCCGGCCAGGGAAGAACCAATTCCTGGAATTGATAGTGAGATGTTATTAAGCAAGATCAAAAATGAAAATAAAACGATTGTAGAAAAAGAGAACTTAGTAAGCTATATATCAGAAAGAGAACTAGATGTTTTACTCACCATTGGTGCAGGAAATATTGACACGTTGTGTGAACCAATTAAAAAATTCTTGGAGGAAAAATACTAGATGAAAAAAATTAAAGTCATAGTATCCTGGGTAGGAATTTTAATCTATATGATTCTTGCATTGAGCTTTATCAGTAAAAAAGATAAGCTTGCAATGTGTAATTCAATAAAAGTAAATATTGCTGACAGCCTCGAAAATAAATTTATTGTAGAACAAGATATTCTGGGGTTTATAGAAAATCAAAATTTAAAAGTAAGAGGTTATCCATTAAAAGAAGTAAATACAAATCAGCTAGAGGATATGGTAAATAAATTCCCTGCTGTAAAAGATGTTGAATGTTATAAAACAATAGATGGTACACTTACAATAGATCTAAAGCAGAGAAAACCGATTGTAAGAGTTATTGATGCAAGAAATAATAGCTATTACATTGATAGCGATGGATACATACTTCCACTATCTCATCAATATACTGCCCATGTAATAGTTGCCAATGGAAATATTCCTGTTGCCGAAAATAGAAATAAGAAAATAAATGTGGTGGAGAATGATAATCATGAGTCAAATTCATCATTACAGCGGTTAAAAGAAATTTATCTGTTCTCAAAATATATTATGCAGGATGAGTTCTGGAAATCCCAGTTTGAGCAGCTCTATCTTAATAGCAGCAAAGAGTACGAACTTATCCCACGTGTAGGGGCGCATATTATCGTTTTGGGGGATATGGACAATTTTGAATACAAGCTGCGAAAGCTCAAGGCCCTTTATTTAAAAGGACTGAGCAAAGAAGGCTGGAATAATTACGATCAAATTAATTTAAAATATAGCAACCAGGTAGTTTGCACTAAAAGATAAAAACAATGAGTATGAATAACGAATTTATTGCCGCAATTGACATCGGGACAACTAAGATTGTAGCCATTGTTGGAAAAAGAAACGAAAGAGGTAAACTAGAGATTCTTGGGATTAGTAAAACACCATCAAAAGGAGTTAAAAGAGGTGTTGTACTTAATATCGAAGAGACTGTTACTGCAATTCGAAAAACAGTTGATGATATTGAACAACAATCCGGTGTTAAGCTAAAAGATGTGTTTGTAGGAATTGCAGGTCAACACATTAAAAGTATGCGGAACCGTGGATATATAAATCGCGATTCTTACGAAGATGAAATAACAAAAGAAGATATCATCCGCCTGATTGATGATATGTATAAAATTCCAATAGATATTGGAGAAGAGATAATCCATGTTTTGCCACAAAATTTTATTGTTGACAATGAGACAGGGGTTAAAAATCCTGTTGGAATGTCAGGAAAACGTCTGGAGGCAAATTTCCATATTGTAATAGGACAGATAGCGTCTGCACGAAATATAGAAAAGTGTATAAATAGGGTAGGACTTGGTGTTAACGATCTTATTTTAGAACCTTTAGCTTCAGCAGAGGCGGTACTAACTGCAGATGAGAAAGAAGCAGGGGTAGCATTGGTTGATATAGGAGGTGGTACAACAGATGTAGCTGTTTATTATGATGATGTGATCAGGCATACAGCGGTTATTCCTTTTGGTGGCAATGTTGTTACTACAGATATCAAAGAAGGCTGTGCTATCTTACAGCGTCAGGCAGAAGCATTAAAAGTGCAGTTTGGTTCAGCCCTGGGCGATCTAGCCCCTGATGATAAGGTTGTTACAATACCCGGTATAAGCGGTAGGGAGCCTAAAGAAATTAGTTTTAGGAACCTGGCATATATTATCCAATCAAGAATGGAAGAAATTATTGATGCAGTAGTTTTCGAGATTGAGAATTCTAATTATTTTGATAAACTAAGTGCCGGAATAGTAATAACCGGTGGTGGTGCACTATTAAAACATTTACCTCAGCTTGTTAAGTTTAAAGCTGGCCTCGATGTTAGGATCGGATATCCAAATGAGTACCTGGCAAGCGAGCATAAAGCAGAGGTAAATCACCCGATGTATTCCACAGCAGTTGGTCTGATACAAAAAGGGTTCGAGTATAAAGAAACTTCATGGGAACAAGAAGAAGAGGAACAAGATCCTGTTGTTGAGCAATTTGTAGAAGAGCAGATTGAACAGACTGAGATGGAGATAAAGGAAAAGACAAAACAGCGTAATCGTATTATCGATACATTAAAAAAGACAATAACGAATATATTTGAAGAAGACGACGCGCATATGTAACAATAATTCATTCAAGCCTTCGTTGTTTTCGAAGCTGGTTTGTTTGATGCTAAATGAATAATAAAAAAGAAACCCTCAAAAAAAAATGTTATGACTGAAGAATTAATGAATTTTGAATTACCAGTAGAAAAATCTTCAATCATTAAAGTAATTGGTGTTGGAGGTGGTGGCGGAAACGCTGTAAACCATATGTATCATCATGGAATCAAGGATGTAAACTTTGTTGTGTGTAATACGGATGCCCAGGCATTGGCAAAAAGTCCGGTTACAGTAAAAATACAACTGGGGGAATCATCAACAGAAGGCAGGGGGGCAGGCAACAAACCCGAGGTCGGAAGACAGGCAGCAGTGGAGAGTATCAAAGAGATTGAAGAAATTCTTAAGTGTAATACAAAGATGGTTTTTATCACAGCAGGAATGGGTGGTGGAACCGGAACCGGAGCTGCACCTGTGATTGCAGAAGTAGCTAAAGAACTTGGAATTTTAACGGTTGCTATTGTTACTATCCCGTTTAGGAATGAAGGAAAAAGAAGAATAAACCAGGCACTGGAAGGTATTTCTGAACTCGAAAAACATGTAGATTCATTGCTTGTGGTAAACAATGAAAAAATACGTGAAATCTATGGAGATTTAAGGGTTTCAGAGGCTTTTGCCAAAGCAGATGATGTATTGGCAATTGCAGCGAAAGGTATTGCCGAAATTATTACCGTTCCCGGATATATCAATGTTGACTTTGCTGATGTTGAAACCGTAATGCAAAATAGTGGTGTTGCAATTATGGGGTCTGCAACTGCAGAAGGGGAAGACAGGGCTATGCGAGGTATAAAAGAAGCATTAAGCTCACCATTATTGAACAATAATGATATTAGAGGGGCTAAAAATATATTGTTGAATATCACTTCTGGAACAGATGAAATTACAATGGACGAGATTGGAATGATAACTGATTTTGTACAGGATGCATCGGGTGATGATGCAGATCTTATCTGGGGTAATGGTATGGATGAGTCTTTGGGCAAGAAATTAAATATTACAATTATTGCAACCGGGTTTAAGGCTAATAATACAATTCCTGAATTGTACATGAGAAATAAGCCTAAAAAAGATAATATAGTTTTAGAAGAGGAATCAACAATAAACCAGGAGAAACCAAAGGTAGAACCTGTATTTGAAGTTCATGATAAAACAGAAGAAACAGAACGAGAGGAGAAACGCTATGAATTTGAATTCGATTTTCCAACGAATGAAAACGGCGATGAATTTATTGTAAGGGATAAAAGGTCGATGGAAAAAGAACCTGATTTATTCTCTGTTATTAATCAAAACAATGATAAATCAACTATCTTAAAACGAGCTTCACAAAATAAATTTAAAGAAGCGGGTTATAATATTAAAGATGATCGAGAGAATATTGAAGATTTAGAAAACGAACCAGCTTATGTTAGAAAAAAAGTTCATATAAGAAATAATAATTATTCAACCGAAGATAATATCTCAAAATATTCATTATCAGAAGATGAAAATTACGATGTAAGAATAAGGCCAAGGCCAGGTAATTCATATTTACACGATAATGTTGATTAAATCTTGAAAACTTTTTTAGTAATAAAAACAAGGTTAACGTATTTTTGACACTTATAAAATCCCGATTGGTTTTAGTTAGTAGTAAGCAGAGTGCAGATCATTTTTGGTCTGCATTTTTGTTTTTTTTATTTGGAGGCTGTCTATATTATTTTTCAAAAAGTAACTCAATTTTTTTTAATCAAATAAAATAGAATGTTCGGGAATACAATTTCCTTACTGGTAATATTTTTTTCTCGTACTATCTTTTTATTATTATCATTGTATAGTTCGATTTAGAATTGTTTCCATCTTCTGGAACGTTTAACAAAGTACTTTATTTATTTGTCCATGAGTTATAATTTTCAAGAGGAAAACAAAGGACCTTTTAGAAGTTATGTGCAAAAGTTTGTACTATTATTTGGCTTAGTTTTTATTCAGTTGCTATTTCAGCCTCTTTTTTCGCAGGATGGAGAAAGTTATATAGATAGCCTTACTGTCTTATTCGATAAAGCTTCATCGAATAAAGAGAAGATTGATATTTTGTTTGATCTTGTTGATGTGTACGAAAATTGGGGCGATTGGGATAAATACGAAGAATTCGTTTTTCAAGCCCTGGAGTTATCAGAAAAAGAAAATGATAGTGTAAGAATTGCTGAGGCTTATAACTGCTTGGGGATATCAAATTGCTATAAAGGAAATAATCAACAGGCAGAAGAGTATTTTAAGAAAGTAATATTTCTTAATACTCAGATTAAAGATTCTGTTGCTTTAGCAAATGCTTTAGAAAATTTAGGATTGGTTTATAAAGATATCGGAAATTACTCAAATGCAGTAGATTGTCAGTTAAAATCGCTTGAGTTAAGGAGAGGTACAGGGCATCCCCGTATATTCAATAATTATATGAAATTATCAGTTTTGTATGGTTTACTTGATGAATATGAACAACAGGATCGTTATATTTCTTTTGCCAAAAAAGTACTAACCCAACGAGAAAATGTAGAGTCCAGTGAATGGGCAATTTTTTATAATGAATTAGGAGATATTTACGATGACAGGGGGCTGCCGGACAGTAGTATCGTTTGTTATAGACATGTAATAATGTATTCTAAACAAATTGAATGGAATAGGGGCGTTGCTGTTGGGCTGGGAAATCTTGCTGGTATTTTTCATGATATTGGAGAACTGGATAGCTCTATTGTTTATCACAGGCAATCACTAAGGTTATCTGAGTTATCAGAAGATTGTATGGGGGTTTCAGAGGAATTACTTTATATAGCTGATTTGTTTGATGAAAAAGGTGTTCACGATTCAGTGATGTATTATGCAAATCAATCTGTTGAGAGGGCAAAAAAATGTGATTTGTTAAAAGAATTGGGAGCAGGCTTAAATTTTATAGCGTCGTATCAAAAATCACGTGGAAATTATAAGGAAGCTTATGAATATCAGGAAGAGTATTATGCAATAAAGGATTCAATCTCATCAATTGATATAAGAAATAATATTGCTGAGCTTGAAACTAAGTATGAGACAAAGGAAAAGCAACAGCATATTGAACTTTTAACAAAAGAAAATCAGCTAAAAAAGCAAAGGATTGTTATTTTTATATCAATATCAGTAACGTTGTTAATGGCTGTGTTTGCCATTATTTTGTTTTATATAAAGAAAAGAAAGCAGAATGTGTTGCAACAGGAAACGTTAAAACAGCAGCTTCTTCGTTCACAGATGAACCCACATTTTCTTTTCAATGCACTGGGAAGCATTCAAAATTATATGTATAAAAACGAACCTAAAAAGGCGGCGGGTTATCTTAATAATTTTGCTTCGCTAACACGCTCTATCCTTAATAATTCTTCACGGGAAACAGTTTCGTTGTCAGAAGAAATAAAGACCCTTCGGAATTTTCTGGAATTGGAACAGATGCGAACAATGAATTTGTTTGAATATAGATTTGATTATAACGATGATTTGGATATTGAGTTTATCAATGTCCCACCTATGTTTATCCAACCTTTTGTTGAAAATGCGATTAAACACGGATTTAACTCAATTGATTATAAAGGTGAGTTAATTATAAAAATAAAAGAATGCGACGATAATCTTTGTATCGAAGTTTCTGATAACGGGAAAGGGGTTGATAATAAAAAGGTTGAGGTCGATAAAAAACATGTATCTATGGCAATGAAAATTTTTAAGGAAAGAAAAATGCTTCTTGAGAAGAAATTTAAAAAACAAATTCTTTTCGAAGTCGTAGATAGACGTAAGATTGAAGAAGGAGGGAAAGGTACTTTAATAAAAATTACATTACCGGTTAATTCATGATAAGAGCTGCAATTATAGAAGACGAACAACAACTCTGCGAGACAAATGAGTTGTTACTTAAAGAAAATTTTCCAAATATTGAGATCGTAGGGACTGCAAAAACAGTTGAAGGGGCAATCAAGGTGATAAAAGAAACTTCTCCCCAGCTCGTTCTCCTTGATATTGAATTAGAAGATGGAAACATTTTTCAGGTTCTCCAGAAATGTAAGCCTTATACATTTAAACCTGTTTTTATAACCGCTTATAACCAGTATGCTATTAAAGCAATTAAATTTAGTGCAATAGACTACATCCTTAAACCCGTAAATGAATATGAGTTTTGCAATGCAATTCAAATGGCATTGGATAGAATTGAAATGGAAGAGGTTAATGCACAGACCGATAATTTTATGGAACATTATCAGAATGGTTCCAAGTCTAAAAAAATGGTTTTAAGAACTTCAGACATTATCCATATAGTTAACATTGATGATGTAATGTATTGTAAGAGTGATAATAGTTATACATCATTCTTTCTGAAAGATAAAAAAGAAATTATTGTTTCTAAAAGCATGAAAGAATATGCTGAATTGTTAGAAGAATACAATTTTTTAAGGCCTCATCAATCATACCTGGTTAATCTTAACCATATAACTAAAATTGATAAAGCAGATGGAGGTGCCATTGTTATGGAGACGGGAGCGGAGATTCCTATCTCAACAAGGCGTAAGCAGTTGATAATGGATAAGATGGATGAATTGTAATAAAATCAAAAACTCCAAAAACAATAATTCTATATAAGACAACGATTTCAAATTTTATTTCAACAGATTCAAATACATGTTATTATATAACTGTGCATGGTTTTAGATTTGCATTATAATGTTAATCATTAACCATAGCCCATGCATAGATATTTAAATAAAATTGTGCTATCAACCAAAGAATATTATTACCTGATACGAAATGATGATGTCATGTATTGTCAGGGGCTGAATGCTAAAACTATTTTTTATTTACTCAATGGAAAAGCTATTAAAGTACCAATGACATTTAAGAAAGTTTTGGAAAGGCTTGATACTAATATTTTTCTCAGGACACATAGGTCTTTTTTAGTTAATTCTCATTACATTGAGAGTTATAATAAATTAACAAATAAAAATTTACAACTAACTAACGGGGCTTTGGTGCCGGTTAGTTCAAGGAAAGAAAAGGAAATTTTACGTTTTCTGGAAAAACTAAAACGAATTCAAATTCTATAGATACGTTTTCATGTTTGCAAATAATATGGAAAGCTTAATAAATACTTTTGATGCTGAATAATAAAAAATATAACATGATAAATAAAATTACACTATTTATTTTAAGCTTACTAATAAGCACTTCTTGCATAAACAATTCTAATAAAGGTATTAAAGTGGATATTCCTACTGAATTGCAAGGAAATAAAGAAGCTGTTGCTTTAATTAATGATATGACATCTGAGATTACAAAAATTAAAGCTTCTACAGGTGAATTATTTGAAATGACAGGAGGAAAAGATATTGATAGTACTTCAGAACTATCAAAAAAACAAACTTTAATAATGATGAAAGCAGGTTTGAAAATGGCTAAGGCATCACATAAAGTTGAAAAGATAAGGGAGAGCGGAGATTTGTTAAAACAAAATCTCACAGCATCACAGGCAATCGCTTTAGATAATGTGTTTGAACAATTGGAGCATAGTATTAGCGAAATTGATTTTGAGAAATATGGTTTTGATGAAGAGGAATTAATGGCAATGAAAGAAGAAGAAGCCAAAGAACAAGCTGCAATTGATAGTATTAATGCCTTAAGGGAAGAAGCTATCCAGGCACAAAAAGATGATGGTACTTATGTGGATTATAGTGCTAAAAAGTCAAATGAAATAAAAGGAATTCCCAAAATATTGTCTACTCTTTTTCCATTAGCTGTATTAGGCCTTGCTGTTTTTATGGTATTTAGAGGGATTAAGAGATTTAGGGGGAGAATAAAGGATATTGGATATTCTGTTGGTGAAATGAAAGATACAGCCCAGGATCTATTAGATAAGTCAAAGAGCGGAAGCAACGGGGAGCTTTCAGAAGAAGAGAAAACCGGCTTAGGTAAAATTATTAACATGTTCGATAATAAAAACTAAAAAATAAGAATTATGAATACAACAACTCTTGTTATTATTATTGCTGCGGTATTATTGCTAATTATAGCCATTTCAATGTATAATGGGCTTATCCGTAGACGTAATGAAGTGGATAATGCTTTTGGGGGCATGGACGTTCAACTGAAAAAACGTTACGATCTTATTCCTAACCTGGTAGCAACCGTTAAGCAGTACGCCAGCCATGAAAAAGAAATTCTGGAGAAAGTAACGCAAATGCGTTCTAAAGCTACAGACGGGACGTTAAGCAATGATGAAAAAGTTGCACTCGACAATGAAATTTCTTCAGCAATGAAAAGCATTATGGTTTCTGTAGAGAACTACCCGGCTCTTAAGGCAAGCGATAATTTCATGAACCTTCAAAGAACATTAAATGAAGTTGAATCACAAATCTCTGCTGCTCGTCGTACCTACAATGCAGTTATTACAGACTATAACAATGGTATCCAAACATTCCCACGTAATATTTTAGCTGGAATGATGAATATGAAAGTGAAACAAGTGTTTGTTATCCCTGAGGTTGAGCGTCAGAATGTGGATGTGAAAAATCTATTTTAAATAGTTGATTTTTCTCTCTCTTCTTTTAGGTTATATCCATATAGATTTATTTGAAAATGAAATCAATCGAAGAATTAAAACAGTTATATGAGGCAGATTTACGACCTCAATTAGAAGGAATCGAAAAACAACGAAAAGCTATAAAACTATTATGGCGTTCAGGAACAGCATTAATTATTTTTTTGTTTGTGTTTTTTAATTTACTACCGGAGGGTTTCATCCGATTTGTTGTTGGTGCAATATCTGTAATAGCTATCCTCTTTCTTTTTGGTAAAGGTCTTGTTATTTATTATAGATATCGTAAAGTATTTAAGAAAGAGGTTGTTTCTAAGATTGTAAATCTTATAAATCCGGAGTACAACTATAATTCAGATAAACATATTAGTTCCACTGATTTTGTGGCAAGTAAGTTGTTTAAAAAAACGCCACACAGGTGCAAAGGGGATGATTATATCTCTGGTCAGATCGAAAAGACAGATTTTGAGTTCTCTGAATTAAAAGCTCAATACAAAACTGTAACTACAGAAGACGGAAAAAGAAAAGAAGAATGGCATACTATTTTTCAAGGATTATTTTTTCATGCAAATTTTAATAAGCATATCCAGGGAACAACATTTGTTTTGCCGGATACAGCCGAAAGACTTTTTGGTAAGTTAGGTCAGAAACTACAAAAAATGAGTAATCGGGGAGAACTTGTTAAACTTGAAAATCCTGCTTTTGAGAAGGAATTTGTAGTGTATAGTTCAAATCAGCAGGAAGCACGATATATCCTAACTCCAACCATGATGGAAGCAATGGTTAGTATCAGACAGAATTATAAACTAAAGATGAGCTTCTCGTTTATCGGCGAGCGTGTTTATTGTGCTGTAGAATTCAAGAAAGGTTTGTTTGAGCCTCGAATTAAAAAATCAGGAGTGAATTTCTCTGATGTTGAAGAAATGTTCCAACTCTTTGGTTTAATAGAAACCATAATTCATGAGATGAATCTGAATACCCGTATCTGGACAAAAGACTAAATAAATAATATATGAAACTAAAAACATTTGTTTTTGCACTGGTGCTATTATCTTTTATGGGAAATGCCAGCGCACAGGAAAAAGAAAATAAAGACCTTGATGCTTTTGTGAAAAGCCAGGTTGAGATTGATGTAGATCAGATAAAATCATCTGCCTTAGAGAAAGTTTTAAATGCCAGTTTTTTCAAAGTAAAACGTACAAAGCTTTACGAAAATAATGGTGGATTTACAGAAACTGTTTTAATGAAAACAGGAAATGGGATGCAAGAACTTTATGAACCCAAAGAATTTATTCCAAGCATAAAAAAAGACTTCAAACTTGATGGTGATAAAGCATCAGAAGATTTTCAGAAAGTATTAAATCTTCTTTTTGATGTGATGGGAAGTAGTAAACAGGAAATCGTTGAACAGGACAACAGGTGGATTTTTGTTCAAAACGAATGGTTTGGTGAAAAACAGGGTTATGTAGTTATTACCGATGGAGAAGGAATGATTATAGAAATAGAAAAATCAGATAACATAGAATTATGAGAAGTATATTAACAATACTATTTGCAATTTATGCGTGTTTATTTGCAAATGCACAAAAGAATTACCCGGTTTTCTCCATTGAGGAATGTGGAGCTGTATGTCTGATAGATAATGAGCCGGTAATGTGTGCAATTGAAGATTTGGGTGGTTTGCCTAAACTTGTACTCCGTAACCTGGAAGACGGTAAAGAGAATATTAGCTATAAAAGCAGGTTGCCGGAAAATCCTGTTAGCAATATTGTTTTTAGTCAAAAAACAGGGTTGCTTTACCTTTTTACCATTCGTAAACAACCCGAAACAGGAAATTCCTTGTTTGATGCAATTTATTCATTCTCACCTAAGCAAGATAAACTGGAGCTCATTTACAAGGAGAATGAAGAGAAACAGGATGTTAAATCTGTTGAGGTAGTTGATAACCTGCTTGTTTTTACAACAAAAATGTTTCAGCAGCCCGATATTTTTAATACAGAAACAAAAAAGTTCGAGGGATTTGTTGATGATGAAAACATACGTATGCTCTGTGCAGCACCTTCTCATAATGGTTTTGTTGTAGTAAATATTTCAGAACTGGATGGGGATGAAGCGGCTGTATATTTTATGGATCTAGAAAGAAAACTTACTCCAAAACTTGGGACATTCAACTCAAGTATGCGGATATCGACCAATGAGGAAGAAAATTCGTTGCCTGGTTTTAATCTTACAAATGACGAATATAACTGGATGGTTGATGAATATAATACAAGTGGTTTCCCTCTTTCTGGCTTTTCTATTGCTACGCGGGCTAACCTGGCAAAAACATACAACCAGTTAGCAAATTTTCATGAGATTTCTTCTATTCTTGATGCCAATGACGATTTTCTTATTGCAAAAGCAAAGGGTGTAGTTTCTGTGTATAATATAAAAACACCCGTTACAAAGAAGCCTCAAACAGTAAGTGATGAAGATCTTAAAGCTATCCAAGAATATTATGATTCAAGGACAACGTATGAGGAGCAAATGATCACATCAACTGTTTTGCCACAGGTTTTTACAGGAAAATTTTACAATATAACAGAGACTATAAAATTTGATGAATATTCGTATTTACAGTCTTCGTTTGTGGTTTGTTCTGCTAACGATGGTTACAAAGTTTTAAAGGAAAAAGAGGAATTGATGCAGGCTGTTAATCCAGGGTTTATCCTTAACTCAGATGTCCAGGCTGTCATGTTTCAGGATGCAATTAATGCAATTTATCCTCCCGGAACCTTTGAGAAAGATAAAATCAAATTTTATAAAAAAGAAAGCAACTGGATATTTGTTCGTGATGAGTCTTTTGGTGAAGAAGAAGGATTTGTTGTCAAAACAAATGAGAAAGGGAAAATAACAGAAATACTATATAAATCAGAAATTTAAAAGAAATGAAAAAGGGTCTAATCGGAATTTTTATTATTTGTTTAACATTATCTGGCTATGCACAAGAAGCGAAAAAATATGCGATTAAGTCGGGTTACCTAAAACTTCAATTAACAGGAAATACTGTTGGGACAAAGGAGATTTGGTGGGACGATTACGGTCAGAAATCTGCTGAACATGAAAAATCCACAACAACAACAAAAATGTTTGGCATGAAAAGTACAGAAGAAAAAGATATGTTAACAATCTTGGTTAAAGATAAATATTGGGTTGTTGATTATACTGATAATTCAGGCAGTACAGGAACAATTCCCTTTTATCAGGACGCACAGGATTTTGCCAATGGGATGACAGAACAAGAACAGGAAGAGTTTTCGAATGAAGTGTTAACTCAATTGGGTGGCCAAAAAGTAGGGACAGAAGTTCTGAATGGTTATAAATGCGAGGTTTTTACGCTAATGGGTTCCAAATCATGGGCGCATAAAGGATTAATATTGAAAAGTGAAGCAAAAATATTGGGGATAGCAAATAATGAGATGTTTACCGAATTTAAACCCAATGCATCGGTTCCATCATCAAAATTTACTGCCCCATCAGGATATGATTACGAAGATCTAACTGCTGCAAGTCAAAATTATTGGAGCGCAATGGGAGACTATGAAGATGAGGATGATTACGAAGATGTTACCGTTCCTGTAAAATATCCATACGAGAAATTCAAAAATGTTATCGCTGGATTTTCTTATCCGGGTTACAGTTGCCGGGGAACAAATTCAATGGACGGCATACATGCATCAACATTTTTGAAAGGATTTAATAGTCTGATGATTGTTGCAGAATCTCGTCAAAATGCAGAAGAAGGAGAACATGATGGTTTTGTGGCATTTTCGCATAATGGGCACAAATGTTATTATGGAGAGGTTGAAGATGAGGATGGAACAGCTTTAATTGTTGAATATGCAAACTATGACATGTACGTTGTTATAGGAGCAATTCCGGATCTTAGCAAAGAAGAATTACTAAAAATTTCAGATAAACTTAAGTTTTAAGCGAACACGAAATTCCAGTAAGTCGTGTTTATGATAAGAGGCTTCTATGCTGTAAAGCAAGAGAAGCCTCTTTTTCTTTTATTACATTTTACAAGAAAATGATAGTTTGTTATTCAACAATTATTTTCTCGATAATTTTTTCTGTTTGAGTATGGGTAACAATTAAATAGATGCCTTTAGCATATGTACTTAAATCAATCGAAATTACTTTCTCGTTTGTAACCTCTATTTCTTTTATTGCTTTTCCATCAAAACCTAAAATCTCAATATGTTGAATGTTGTCACCATAAATTGAGAACATTCCATTTGACGGATTTGGATAGATTTTGATTTTATTAGCTTGTGATATTTCAGAAATGCCAGTTAAAACTGCTTCATAACATATTGTAGTGTCAATACATACATCATTAGAAAGAATTACAGAATAAGTACCGGTTGACTCAGCCTCAAATTCCTGGGAAGTTGCTCCTGTAATAACACTGTTGTTTTTATTACAATCAAGCCATTGGTAGCTGCATCCATTCTCATTTGCTGTTAAAATAATATCATTTACAGTAACTGTTAAATCAAAAGAGTGAACACTAATCCGGGTTGTTATAACAGAGTCGCATCCAGAAGCTGTTTGCAAATTACTGGTATAATTAATATCATCAGTAATATTTTTCTGATTTGTCCCGTCTGGGAAAGTGTAAGATTCACCAGAACATATTGTTGTATCCACAGTTAAATAATATGTTGGGTTGACAATTACTGTAGTCTTGATGATTGAATCACATCCTCCGCTTGTTTGAAGATTGCTTGTGTATACCATTTCATTAGTGATGTTATCCTGAGTTGTTCCATCAGGGAATGTATAAGCCCCTCCGGAACAGATGCTTACTTGTTCTTTTATATCGAAGAAATCGTTAACAAATACTGTGGTCACAATAATTGAATCACAACCAGATGCTGTTTGTAAGTTACTGGTATGTGTTACTACTGACGTTAAGTTGTCTTCTGTTGTTCCATCAGGGAATGTGTAGGATGAGCCGGTACAAACATTAACATCCTTTTCTAAATGATATACAGGGTTAACATAGATTGTAGTTACAATAATAGAATCGCAACCAGCTTCAGTTAAGAAATTACTGGTGTGAGAAATCTCAGAAGTGATGTTGTCCTGCGTTGTCCCGTCCGGGAAAGTATAAGATTCGCCAGAACAGATTGATGCTTCTTCTGTTAGGTGATATGTTGGATTTACATGTACTGTGGTTACAATGATTGAATCGCATCCGGCCTCTGTTAAAAGGTTGTTCGTATGCTCAACATCAGAAGTAATATCATCCTGTGTTGTACCATCCGGGAAGGTATAAGATTCACCTGAACAGATTGTTGCTTCTTCTGTTAAGTTATATTTTGGATTAATATTAATCGTAGTTACAATAATTGAATCGCAGCCTGCTTTTGTTGCCAGGTTGCTTGTGTGAATAACTTGAGAAGTTATATTATTCTGAGTTGTACCATCAGGAAATGTGTAAGATTCGCCTGTGCAAATACTGAATTTTTCTGTTAAATGATATACAGGGTTAACATAAACTGTAGTTACAATAACTGAATCACAGCCTGTATTGGTTGTCAGATTACTTGTGTGTGTAACATCATCGGTTAAATTATTTTGAGTTGTCCCGTCTGGGAATGTATAAGATTCGCCTGAACATATTTCATCTTCTTTTGTCAAGTGATACGAAGGGTTAAAATGAACAGTGGTTTCAATAATTGAATCACATCCGGCAATTGTTGTCAGGTTGCTTGTATGCACTACTTCTGATGTTATATTGTTCTGGGTTGTGCCATCAGGGAAAGTATAGGAATCTCCGGCGCAGATTGTCTCTTCTTCCTGTAAATCGTAAGATTTATTGATGGTTAGATTAATTGTTATGATGCTGTCGCACCCAACACTATTCGGGATTATATCCTCGTAAGTCCCGGATGTTGTCCATGTTTCACCGCTGGGCGAAGTATATGTGTCGCATTCGCTTACAGTAATTGTTGATGTGGTTTTTTCATTAAAAGTTAAATTGATTGTGATAACACTGTCACAGCCCATGCTGTTGGGGATAATATCTGTGTATGTCCCTGCTGTTGTCCATGTCTCGCCACTTGGGGAAATATATTCGGTTTCGCAAGACATTACATCAATAGTACTGTAATTTTCGCAGGTGTAAACTCTTACATGCCCTGCGTCTGTTCCATTTCCATCATTATAGGGAGCTGATATTGCTGTTATTGTCCCATCAGAACTTAATGCAACTTTATATCCTGCATGATCGTTGTATGCCTCTCCATCAATATCATTACCTTTTTGCACCCAATCTGTTCTATCAAAGCTAAAAATACGGGCATGGCCGGATTTTACAGGGTATGGATTGTTGTGTTGGTTAAATTCAGCTCCAATACAAACAATATTTCCATCTGCACTAAGGCTTACTGAGGCACCTGAAAAATCTCCGGCAGTTTCTCCATCAATATCGTTCCCAAGTTGCACCCATGATGTGCCATTAAAAGAGAAAATCCTTGTATGACCAGATGTATCGCCATTGCCATCGTTTCTCAAGGCTCCAATTGCTATTATTGTTCCGTCTGAATTTATACTTACTGAACAACCAGAAAGATCACCTGCAGCTTCACCATCAATATCAGCACCTACTTGTGTCCAGTCTGTTCCATTATAAGAATATACCCGGGTATGGCCTGAATCTGCTCCGTTTCCGTCGTTATATTTACCCCCGATTGCGATGGTAGAGCCGTCTGTGTTTAAATCAATAGAATAGCCAAACCAGTCAACTAAGGCTTCTCCGATGAGCGAGCTACCTACCTGAACCCAGTCTGTTCCATTGAAATGATATATTTCTACATGGTTTGGAATGGTGGCGCCATATACTGTTGTGACACCGGATACAGCCAGGTAGTCTCCATCAGAACTAAGACTAACGTCTGTGCCATAGCTATCGTAATTGACTGTTCCATATAAGGTGTTTCCCAGTTGTACCCAATTTGTGCCATTGTAGCTATAAACCTTCGCACTACCACCCACAGATTTTCCATTGCTGTTATCTTGAGGTGCTCCAATAGCAATAATTGTTCCGTCACCATTTATGGCTACCGATAAATTCAGATTAACCCCTGGTATGTTTGAACCAAGTTGGTTCCAGCTTGAACCGTCATATTCAAAAACTTGTGCCTCTCCCATATAAGTAGAAAGTGAGTTTGATCCAATCACAACAATGTTACCATCTGTGTTCATGTCTAAAGAAAAGCCAGATAAATCATTTGCAGATTCACCGTCAATGTCAGCACCTAGTTTTGTCCAGGATTGGGCATTTAATTGAAAGATTGAGATTAAAAAAAAACTTAAAATTTTTAATTTAAGGGTAAAATGTTTCATCATAAGAAATTTATTAATTAGCATTAATTTATTGATTGTCTATTTTTAAAATTTCATTTGTGGTTAACGCTATGGGTTCTTATTAATTCTAATTGCCAATGTGCATATGTTTTTATAAAGTACAGAACAAAGCCACTCATTTAGAATAGCAATAAGTTTAAATTTTTATCTGTTAAAAATTAATAACGGTACCATCAGGTTTAATTAAACATACTGAATACGGTTAATATTGTCTTTTGTTTCGATTTATTTTTTTTAGAATTAGATGCTTTAATATTATTGATTGCCCGGAAATTATTTTTGTTGAAGTATAATTCAATAAGATAATCGTTATTGGTTTGCCTTTTTTTTTCTTAAATTGCTTCATTATAAATAGAATAACCTCAAAACTATCTTAAAATGAACGAAAAAATTACTCACCTCTATTCTGATTACAAACAAGGAAAAACCACACGCCGGGATTTCTTACGGAAACTAGCCCTTTACACGGGAAGTACAGCAGCAGCTTTAACCATGTTACCAATTTTGGAAAACAATTATGTTAAGGCAGAGGTACCTCGGGAAAGTGAAGAAGGATTAGTTACTGAATATATTACTTATAAAGGTCTGAAAACTGATGTAAGTGCTTTTTTGGCTCGTCCCGAAAAAAAAAGTAAATATCCAGCAGTGATTGTTATTCATGAGATATTTGGATTAAATCCTCATATTGAAGATGTAGCAAAAAGATTTGCAAAAGAGGGATTTCTATCTATTGCTCCCGATGCTCTTTCTGTATTGGATACAGAGGAATCAGAAGGAGAAGATTTAAATGCTGCAATAGCAAAAATCAGAGGATTGGATACTGAAGAAACTACACAAAATTTTGTTGCTGCAGTGAAATATCTAAAAACGCATCCTCTTACTAATGGTAAGGTCGGTTGTACAGGATTTTGCTGGGGAGGGGGAATGACAAATCAGGTTGCCGTAAACTGTTCGGATCTTGATGCAGCAGTACCTTATTATGGAACACAACCAGATTCTAACGATGTGCCTAAGATTAAGGCTCCGGTTCTTGCCCATTATGGAGAAAATGATGAGAGAATAAATGCCGGGATTGAGGCTTTTGAAAAAGCATTAAAAGAATCAGGGAAAGAATACCAGATTTATATATATAAAGGAGCTGGGCATGCTTTTAACAATGATTCTAATCCAGATCGTTATCATGAAGAAGCAGCTAAGCTGGCATGGGGACGGACAGTAGAGTTTTTTAAAGATAAACTGACTTGATTTATTTTTTGTTTTCTTGCTCCCAGGCTGTTCTTATAGCATTAACTATTGGAGTGCAGTGATGGAAGAATTTTTTATATCCCTCGCATAGGTAATTTAATCCCTCCTCATTTCGAGGAGAGGTTATAAACCTGTTTTTTGGACATTCTCCGTTGCACATTGCTTTAACATTACATTCCATGCAATAGGTGGGTAGCTTATTTTGTTTATCTCTGCCAAAGGAGAGTTGTTTTTTATCATTCAATAAATGAGATATTGTATTGGAATTAATATTTCCAATTAAATATTCCGGTTGAACATAATGGTCGCAGGAATAAAGATCTCCATTATGTTCAATAATTGGGACCATTCCACATTTTTCTTTAAAAATACATAATGCATGCTCTTGATTAAATGCTGTTCTTAACGCTTCTTCAAATATCTGGACTTTTATTTTTCCAATGTCGTGTTGAACCCATTCATCAAAAATGGTGCAAAGGAAATTGCCAAAGTCAAGGGGTTTAACAGAGTTCTTACTGACTTCTATTGATTCTGCACCTAGTCTTTCAACCAAGGGGATGAATGTAATATAAGTTGCGCCTAATTCTTGAAAAAACTGATACACTTCAAGCGGGTAAAGACTGTTTTCTGCATTTACTACACATAAAATCTCTGGGTCGATTCCATGTAAAACTAATTGGTCAAATCCATTTAATACTTTCTGAAAAGTAGGAACAGCATTTTTTGTTAACCGAAATGTATTGTGGAATTTTTCCGGGCCATCTAAGCTTATTCCTATAGTAAAATTTTCTGATGAGAAAAATTCACACCATTCGCTATTAATAAGTGTTCCGTTTGTTTGCAGGCCATTTAATATCTTTTTGCCAGATGGGAGGTTCCGTTTTTGAATTTCAACAACTTTTCGATAAAACTCAATGCCAGCTAACATGGGTTCACCACCATGCCATGAAAAACTTATGATATCAGATTGACTTGCTTCTATGTGTTGAATTATATATTTCTTTAGAATATCCGAAGTCATAGTTGACTTTAGACTATTTGTATATAAATTGCTTTTCTCTAAATAATAGCAGTATTCACAGGCTAAGTTGCATAGAGAACCAACAGGCTTTACAAATATTTGAAATTCAGGAAGCGTCATGTTGTAGATTTTTTTATTTGAACGTTGTTTCTAAGTTGTAAAGGTTATTTTTTATTTAGAAGATTGCAAGTAATATAAACAGAGTGATCATTTTTTGTGGTTAAGACTAAAATTAGGAGGATGGGTTGATAAGAAATGGCATAGATAAATACATAATAAAGAATGAGTGCGTGTAATTAATTAAAAAGTATCCAGTAGTAGTAATCAAGAACAATTTACTGGATTATATATAGCTCTTGGTCAAATTTTATGTTTTATTATGACATGAAAACTATAGTTTTGGGCAATAATTGTTCATATAAATAGTTATTGTGCTTAATTATGTTTTTGAGTGTATGTTTATGTATTTATAAAAGTATTACATAGTTACATTCAAAATTACATAAAAATGATTCTAAAATGCACGTTAGTAAAAAAAGAGATTATTTTATAGATACACTAAGGGGGCTGATGTTGGTAGTTATGACTTTAGATCATACTTCTCTATACACTTTTCGAGCAACGTTTAGTCCAATTGGATTTTTTGGAGCCGCTATAGGCTTTGTATTTCTTTCGGGGTACGTATTTGGTCTCGTATATTCAAGATATTTAGACAAACCAAAATATTTGTTTGAAAAATCCTATAAAAGAATATGGGTGCTTTATAAATATCATTTTGGTATCCTCGTTGTTATCATCTTTATCGATCTTTTATTTATGATGTTGTTTGATAAACAGCCTATTCCATCAGATATTACAGCAATGTATCATAGTCCAAAAAAAATATTGGAATTTGTTTTTCTTTTGTATCAACCTCATTATTTTGATATATTACCCTTCTATATTGTGTTTTTGGTTTTTAGTCCTATCGTGTTATTAGGATTTAGCAGAGGTTATACGAAAACAATTTTAGGAATAAGCTTTTTTATTTGGGCGATATTTCAAATTCCGTATCTACAAACTAGGTATGATGGAGGACAATATGCTTTAGATATTAATTTAGGGGTATTTAATCTATTTGCATGGCAATTTCTGTTTGTTATAGGATTATTTTTAGGGTATAAAAAAAATATGGCAGAGCAAATTGTCAAATATACGAAAGGTAGATGGATAGCTATATTTATTATAGCAGTTTCAATAATTGTTATTCGTCAAGTAGGACAGGAAAAAGATTGGGATTTTGTTTATAACCTTTTACATGATAGAAAACATTTAAGTGCTATACGTATTATAAGCTTTCTTATAATACTATACTTAGTTGGGGGCATCTCAAAATTTTTGGATGTAAAAAAAACAAATTATTTAGCATTTCTAGGTAGATATTCGATAGAAGTATTTGCATTTCATATTTTTATTGTCTATTTAATGGAGAGGGCAGGAGATTTAAGTACTACTTTATCTAAGTCGGTACAAATTTTAATAGCTGTTGGGTTGGTAATTAGTTTAATCATCCCGGCAATGATAAAGTATAAGCTTTCACTAAGATTAAAGGGTAGTAAGAGTGGACGCATATTACGACAGTTAGTACCAGTTGTAATTATAAATCCAAAGAATAGAGTATCTAAATTTCGAAATAAAATAAAGGATAAATTTTATTAGATTCTTGTTTCATCTATGATGATTAAAGTAACATTATCATGGTTCTTTTACTAAAATTTAAAAGTAAAACCAATTGCATGAAATGTTGATAAGATCTGTTTCTTAATCTTTCCTTCAACCATTAAATAGATATCAAAGTCTCTGTTAAAGGCTTCGAATTCGTTACCAATGTTAAGTCTGATATTTTGAATAGTACAATCTTCTATGTTTAGGTATGGCTCTAAAGAAACGTAAGGCTCTGTTTTTTTATTGATTTTATAATCAATTCCAATTTTGTATCGTAGATATGTGTGAGTCCTTTCTCCATTTTTTGTCGAGTACTGATATCTTATTCGATTGTTAAATTTTATATCGTTTTTGAATCTTTCAGATTTTATTTTGAGTTCGGCTGTATACCTTATTTTTTCATCTAAATCTTCAAAAGAGAATTCATTGTTGGATTTTTCTTGTTCTGGAATGAGCGAATAACGAACCGAACCTCCCAATGAAATATTTTTAAAGATGTCATAGCTGGTTCCTATTTGCAGCACAGGATAATAGTAATTTTTATAGTTGAAAGAATTTCGTAATTCTAAGTTCCCTGTTAATTCAAGTTTTGGTATAATGTCTTTTGTATATTCCATACCAAGACGAATTTCTTGTGCATTAGTTGTTAATATTGTTGCATATAGAAATGAAATAAATACAACATAAAAACGATGTTTGTTCCTGGTTATTTTAAAGAATTTTTTAAAAAAGAGACATAAAAAATTATAACATTTCCAATAAGCTTTGATGATGGAGATTGAGTTTTTTCCTTTCATTGGATAATTATTTTTTCGTTATATATAAACGCTCCAATTTTAACTTGTAAGAGATAAAGCCCAGCTTTTAAATTGGGTTGAAATGAAATTAATTCATTGTCAAAGAATGAATTTTCATATACCTTGGTGCCATTTGTTGCAAACATTTTCACAACTATATTAGAAGACTCTTCAAATAGATTTATATTAATATAATCTTGTGTCGGATTTGGGTATAATGAGAAGGGAACTCCAAAGTTATTCATTAATTGTTCTGTCATTACTGATGGGCGTTGTATTGCAAATAACTTAAGCATTTCAACATTGTTTACCCATTTATTGTAATCTGAGGGATTTCCCCATCTGTAGATTTGTTCCGGGGCAAGTGTTTTGTATAATGTTTCATATTCATCAATTTTGGATATTACCCTATCTGGAGAGAAAGTTGTATTCATGTGCTGAAAAAAACGAGCATTAAATTCATTCTTGAATGTTGGATTTTGTAACAATGTTCGAAAAATTAGAGTTGAGAAATCAGGATATCTCTGGAGGTTGTCGATTAAATTATTGTACTCTGATAAGTGGTTGTACCCTGTTTTAACCATAGCTCCGTCTAAATCAAAAAAGAAAAAACGCCATTTTGAGGTATCAGCCTGAAATCTCCATAATTCATTGTTGTTGTCAGGAAAATCTACGTTTGCCAGGTAAAGCTGGGCAATATAAAAATCCATTATGTTTTCCAGATCAAAGCTTTTATTTGCGAAGGTGTAGAATTCGTCACTTGTAGGCTCTAAAGAAGCCATGTTTTGTAGTAATAGTTCATATGCCTCTTTTGTGCCAGATTCAACCTGATAAGTTGATTTATTGTATCCAATAACATCAATATTTGCAGGGGAAATGTTGTAATTATTTTCCACATAATATTCATCCTGACGTTCGCGTAAGCTGTAAATTCCCCAATATTCGCCATTGATAAAAACCACACAGGTTTGGGTTGCTGTGTAATCAATTTGGGTACCTTGCACGAGAACCTGGCATAATTCGTCTTTGAAAATTGTGCCCGACCATTCTCTGGTTGAACGAAGAAGTAAGGTTTTGAAATGTTCAATAGAAGGTTTTTCATCAAAGAAAGGATAATTAAAATAATCTTTACCATATTCACTCCGGGCATAAAGACGTAGCGATTTTTGACCTGCCGAACGAGAACCTCTTCCGTGGATTCTCATTCCTGCATTTTGATCGATTATCTGTGTGCCATCAGGTGTAAAGATTTCGATTGCAATTTCTTTTTCCCATTTTTTTCCGTGTTGGTTATAATTGTTGTGGTTGCCTGATACGTAAATCCCCGTTTCTTTGTCAAAGAGATTATCTTCATCGGTTACGATTGATACTACAGGAACTTCGTAATTTGTTTTACCTGATTTATTGATGAAATATGTGTTGATTATTTCATTGCTTGCCGGACAGCCTTCACTTAAAACAATGGCTCGAAGTACGTTTGCTTTAGAGATTAAATCACCACACTCGTAATTCGATTTAACCTTATTTGCCAACTTATTTTCCCGAGTATTAATATCCTCAAGTAAAATTTCATTGTTATATATCGATGCTTCATCATTCGGTTCGTCGCCATCTAATGAGTAATATATTTTATTCTGGGAATTTTGGTTTGATAAGTGGATATTAGTTGAACTGGAAAAAAAACCACTGTTTAAGTCTACTGTTAGCGTATCTTTTTGGTAATTTATTTCAATTACTTTAGCTGTGTTATTCGATTTTCCGGGAGACGGTGTTAAAATTTTAAATGTTCCTGTTTTGTCCGGGTATCTTCCAGCAGATTTATCAGGGGGAACGCAGGAAGGAACAAATACATCTATAATTGAATTATTTTTATTGATGAGGTAAACAGGATCTTTCATTACAGCTATTTTAAAATCGGTATGCAATTCGGGACTTGTTTTTCTATTCTTGCCAGAAGCGAAAACCAATACTACAGAATCTGGTTTTAAAATGTATTCTGGAAAAGTCCATAAACTTGTCTCTGTTGTATCGTCTGTTAGTTTAAATCCCTTTAAATTGATATCCGTGTTACAAGCATTTATAATTTCAATCCAATCTGGTGAATCATTATCAGCATCTTTTATCGTTTCTCTATTTGTGTATTGCACCTCATTTATTAAGAGACTTTGGGCAGATGTGCTTGATATGTTGTTTAATAGTAAAAATAGGATGTATATTTTAAGTATATAATTTTTCATGTTATCCTGATTTAACAGAAATAATTCATTTTGTAGCAGACAAAAAATCTTTTCGTTTAGATAAAAGTTACAGGATCAATTTGTGTTTAATGCTTTATTAATCCAAAGGTTATTTGAAGCATATCAAAACTTACTGATTCTGAATATTCCCTGCCTTCAAATATGTTGTATTCTAAACTTGCGAACTGATGGCAATATCCCCAATGAAAAAGAACAGAATAACGTTCATTTAACTCGATTTTTCTTCCAACTCCTGCATTAAAATAAATGCCTCCTTTCATTTTATAATTCTGTAATGAAGAAGTATTGTTATTCCAGCCAAATGAATACCCAACCTGAAATTTTATAAACGGAGAATTTTTTTTGTTTTTTTTATAACCCAACGTTTCAATATAAATGGGAACAAATCTTTCGTTAACCAAAGATGTGTAGCCGGTGCCAATTCCTACTTCAAAATCTTTGTGTAACTGGAGACTATTTGTAAATTGAATGTTGTAGCCCGGATTATAGATGAAATTATCATTGTATAATTGTCCTCCGAACAGATAAGAAACATCGAGCCTTGTCCTTAACCGGTATAATTCTTTCGTGCTATCATTCTCCTGAGAAAATCCTAAAATTTGACAGAAGGATAACAGGACGATAAAGAATAATTTTCTAATCTTCATCATTTTCGTATGGATAATTATCAATATCATCAGCCATGTTGGTCCGATTGTTTTCCGGTTCATAAAAGACTATTAATCTTGCGGAATCTTTTAAAAAATCAACTTTGCCAACTTCTACTCTGAGTATATTTAAACCTAAGCGTTCTCTGAGATCTTGTTTTAGTTCCTCATTGTGATTTGGTGTAATTAAGTCAATCTTATCATACAAAACTACCTTTCTTGATATATGACTTACTTTCCAAACGCGTTCCAGGATCCATGTAAAAAATATCAGGCTGCCATTTGCAAATAAGATTTCATAAAATGAAAGTGTATTGCTTCCCATGGCATTTATTACTGCCATCCCAATTACAATAAACAGATAAGTCATTTCTCTTATCGGTATTTGGTTTGTCCTGTATCGTAATATACCAAAAACAGCAAATAAGCCCAGGGCTACTCCAAGCTCCAGGTTTACCTTGCCTAATACCGAGCAAAGCAAGAAAATCGTGGTGCTTATAAGAAGATATGTAAAGAAATAATCTTTGCGTTTACTCGATTTATAATATAGATTTTTTACGATGATTAAAATAAAGATTATAT
Organism: Bacteroidales bacterium; assembly: GCA_963665085.2. Taxonomy (GTDB): domain Bacteria; phylum Bacteroidota; class Bacteroidia; order Bacteroidales; family JAAAOM01. The sequence continues at coordinate 1,376,057 of CAXXXS010000002.1, read as the reverse complement.
GAAGTCCAAATCTAACTAGGAGAGTTAAGAATTCCTGTTGACTGGGAGCATCCATATTAAAACTATTGTTTAAAATACTTGTCATTTTGTAAATTTTAATTGTGAATCATTTTTCTTCTCCAGGCTTTTAGCTCAAATGCTGAATTTTATCTATCTGAAGAATTTTTTCTTTAAAGAGGTTTTGTTTTAGGGTTTTCTGTATCATCGCTAGTCCGATACTATATTTACTCATGCCACTGGGTTTTATCTTTTGTTCTTTAAGGAGATCGAAGATTCTTCTATCTATGGCGCTTTTATCAGATTTTACTTCGAGGACAGCAATTTTTTCAAGGATTAATTCTTTTCTGTTAGAAGTAAATATTATATCGGTATCAATAGTTATTCTTTGGTTCCGGGATCTATTTGTTAACGTAAAGCGGTTAAACTCATTTTTTATTGTAGGCTTTAGAAGAAAGGGCGGATATGGTGTGTTTTCTGTTATAAATTGAAATAGCTTATATGGAATATGATCCTGTATTTTATCAATTTCAGTTCGGGTTTTATTTGTGAAGCCTTTGTTGTTCTTATGCTTAATTTCTAAAAATATATTTCCAGAACTATTGTACATTCTTTGACGTATTTTATACCTGTTTTTCCTTTCATTATGATGATTCAAATACATATCGAGATCAGGTGTGTCAAAGTATAAAGTTGAATAATTATGATTTAAGGTATTGTTAATTTCCAGGATATAATATGATTTTTCTAACTCAGAAATCATATTCTCCAATTGATTGCGGTTTAGAAGAAATTTCTGATCTATCCGCCTCATAAAGGCAGCTTTATTCATTTCTTCTAGATTAATGGATTTAAAATTATTTAAATCAATATTATTTGAAAAATTTTTTCTTGCTGTTGTTCCCATTTAAATATCCTTTCATGTTCTTAATCAGTTGTGGCATGAAAATTTTTAATTGTATTATTATAGTCTGGCAATTTTAAATTTATTGCCTTTTTTGGTACTTTTTATTTTTTAAAATTAGTTGAAAGTACTACTTAAATAATTTTAATAGTTTAAAAATCTACCGAATAGAATAATTACATGTTTCAATAGGACAAAATAAGGAGTGAAAAGTTGCATCTTTATCAAATAAAATTCTTGCGATCCTATATCCGTTCGGTGTGTTATTTTAGTGGTGATTAATGTGTTATGCGGGTGTTAAAAAAATCTGTATTTCAATAAAAATGTTCTCGAATTTAGCTTTTAATTAGGTTTTTAGCTTCACGAAGAATTCTTGCTGTTTTGTGTTCTGAAATTCCCATTTCCTGCAGAAGAATCTTATTTTCTTCCAATTCTCTGCATAAAACAATTCCTTTTTCCAATAACTGTTGTTTCTGGGGTTTAGTAAGAGAAATCATTGAAGTAAGTGGATGGAGCCTTGCTCTGTCTATCCGCGATTTAAGTCCGTCGTTTTCTGGAAAATCCCATGAAATCATTTGTAATCCTACACAGGTTCCGTATTTTTCAGCATCTTCGCTGAATCGGGTATTCGTAACTACACCACCCCTATAAATTAAATTATTACCATATTGTTTCTCCCAGGCAGCTTTCACATCCTGAAAGCGAGAATTGATGTATAGAGGAACTTGAACACTGCTTTTTGTACTATTATTACTGTGGAATTTGCATTCAATCATCAGCATCTCTCCGGGTTTGCGAGCAACAACATCAACTTCATGTTGTACACATTTTCCTTGAACGATAATTCCTGTTTCAACTTCGTATCCCATAGATTCAAAAATTCGTCCAACAAAATGTTCAAAAGGATAACCAGTAGGGCCCAGTTCCATTATTGCATTCTTTAATTTATAACGGCCAGCCATCCGGTATGATTCCTTTTTTAAAAGATCGAATGCCAAACGGTAAATTTTGCTGGTGGAAATACCTTCGTAAAGGTTTTTTTGTACTAATTGTACTATTTTTTCTTGTTCTTCTGTCCCTGCACCTGAAGATTGCAATGCCTGTTTCAATTTATCAGAATTAAAAAGCACTATATCCCCGTTTCCTTTGGTTACATGTATTTCCATTGTAATACTTAGTCTTAGTTTATTGTATAGAAAGGTTTCTTAACTATACATTATTCAAATGTGCTAAAAATAACATGTTTTTTTCTGATTTAAATTAGCGTTAGATAAAATATTTTTTGTTTGCTGATATTGTAATAAGCTAAATTAGGATTGATATGGTGAAAATTTTTGATTAGATATTCTGTTTTAATATAACAAGTCAATTAATAAAATTTTTTATTAATTGACTTGTTATTTGTAATAATTATTATTTTTATCCTGATTTTTATTTGGGATAATGATAAAAAAGTGGTTAATAAATAAAGATTTCTCAGCGGATAACGAAAGCCGTAGAATAAAACAGGGATTAAAAATTATTCGATGCCTGTCAAAAGCAGAAGTTTCGCTCACAATTCCGATTATAGCAGAGAATGTTAAACTTAGTGTCCCAACAGTTACCCGATTAATTGGCGAATTAAAAGCACAAAATCTGGTTGTTGAAGAAGGAAAAATAACTACGGATAGTGGAAGAAAACCGATAGTTTATGCCATTAAACGAGAACAGTTCTATAGCATTGGGGTAGAGATATTACTGGGAAAAATTCAGATCAGTATTGTAAGTATCGATTTACAAATAAAATATAAGTTTCAGGATTCAGAATTTAAACTGGAAAATACAGAAGCTTGTCGCAATGAAGTGTGTAAGTTTATTAAAGATGCAATTGTTTCATCAAAACTTTCCAATGAAAATATTATTGGTATTGGTATAGGTTTAACCGGTCGTGTTAATAGTTCACTTGGAAAGACCTATAATTTTTTTGAGTTTGATGATGTTTCCTTTGCCTCATATGTCTCAAAAGAGCTTGGATTTCCGGTAATTGTAGAGAATGATACCCGCGTAGTTGGCCTTTATGAGTTCGTTGTTGGAAAAGCAAAAAATATTACCAATGCTTTAATTGTGAATATTAGTAGTGGTGTGGGAATGACCCTGATAGCAAACAAAAGAATTATTACAGGAGAATCTGGTTTTGCTGGTGAATTCGGACACATGCAGTTTGTGGGTAATAAGAACCGGTTATGTATCTGTGGGAAACGAGGTTGTCTTGATACAGAAGTCTCAGGAAAAGCGCTGGAAGTATTCTTAAATGAAGCTGTGGTTAGAGGAGAAAAATCATTATTGCTGGAACATAGAGATAGCTCAGTTCATTACGAAGAAATAATTGATGCAGCCACAAATGGAGATGTGCTAGCCATTACTCTTCTGCAGAAGCAAGGAGAAAAATTGGGACTTGCCCTTGGAAATATTATCAATCTTTTAAATCCGGAGATAATTATTATCTCTGGTAAATACGCCAGGATTGATGATTTTTTTAGGAATTCTGTTAAAACAGCGCTTTATACAACAGGATTGAAAGATCCTTTAAGAGACTGTGATGTTGTTAACTCTGAATTTACTTTTGATGCCGGTAGCATTGGTGCAGCAGCGTTGGTCTTTAAGAAATACGATCTTATCTGATTTTAAAAAATAGAATAGTAAAACATAAAGAGTTATGAAACGTGATAATCGCCGAAAATTCCTCAAGAATGCGACATTCGCAGGATTAAGTTCAATGATGGTAGCTTCAGCTACGGGTTGTGAAAGTGAATCAGGCTTAGTAACTGAAGAGGGGAAGAATTTGAGTAATAATCTAATTGTCCCTGCAGGAAATGCGTTAAAATTAAGTGGAACATTTCTCGATGAGATTTCACACGATATTCCTCATCAGAACTGGGGAGAGAAGGAATGGGATGCAGATTTTGCGCATATGAAAGCGATAGGGATTGATACCGTGATTATGATTCGTTCAGGTTATCGTAAATTCATCACTTACCCTTCAAAATACCTGTTGCAAAAAGGTTGCTATAAGCCTTCTGTTGATTTGCTGGATATGTTTTTGCGTTTGGCAGATAATTACAATATGAAGTTTTATTTTGGTTTGTACGATTCTGGTAAATACTGGGACACAGGCGATCTTAGCTGGGAAGTGGAAGATAACAAATATGTAATTGATGAGGTGTGGCAAAATTACGGAAGCAAATATAAAAGCTTTGGGGGATGGTATATAAGTGGAGAGATAAGTAGAAAAACCAAAGGTGTAATAGGTGCTTTTCACGATATGGGAAAACAGTGTAAAGATGTTTCTGGTGGTTTGCCAACTTTTATCTCTCCCTGGATTGATGGCAAGAAGGCTGTTGAAGCTGCTGGGAGCAGCCTGATAAAGGAAAATGCTGTTTCTGTGAAAGAACATGAGCGGGAATGGAACGAAATTTTTGATGGGATCCATGATGTTGTGGATGCCTGTGCGTTCCAGGATGGGCATATTGATTACGATGAACTGGATGCCTTTTTTACGGTAAATAAAAAACTAGCCGATAAATATGGAATGCAATGTTGGACCAATGCCGAAACTTTTGATCGCGATATGCCAATAAAGTTTTTCCCGATTAAGTTTGATAAACTACGCCTGAAACTGGAAGCCGCAAAAAGAGCAGGATATGATAAAGCCATAACCTTTGAATTCTCGCATTTTTTAAGTCCTCAGTCTGCGTATTTGCAGGCCGGTCATTTATACGATCGATACAAGGAGTATTTTAACATTAGCTAACCATGGATACAAATAGAAAACAATTACGATATGTTGCCTGGCTTGCATTTGTAGCTTCCTTAGGTGGATTTCTTTTTGGTTACGACACAGCCGTAATCTCAGGAACAGTTGACCAGGTGACCACACAATTCAGCTTGGATGAAATCGGAACAGGATGGTATGTTGGGTGCGCATTAGTCGGTTCTATAATAGGGGTAATTTTTGCAGGCCCTTTAAGCGATCGTTTTGGACGAAAAATAGTCCTGCTTATTTCTTCATTGCTTTTTCTAAGTTCGGCCATGGGGTGTATGTTTGCAACCGATATTTCCATGTTAGTAATATTTCGAATTGTAGGTGGTGTTGGAATTGGAGTGGCCTCTGTAATCTCGCCTCTTTATATTGCAGAAATATCTATACCCAAATATCGGGGGACACTGGTCTCTTTATATCAACTGGCCATTACAGTTGGTTTTCTGGGAGCCTATCTTATTAATTTTGGAATTTTATCTTACTCTCAATCGGCATCAGAAGTTGGTTTAGCAACAGGTTTACATGATAAAATATTTACGCATGAATCATGGAGAGGGATGTTGGGAATGGAATCGTTTCCTGCCATTTTATTCTTTTTAATTCTTTTTCTTATTCCGGAGAGCCCGCGTTGGTTGGTCGCTACAGGAAAAGAAGAAAAAGCGCATGGTATTTTATCCCATATTTTTTCATCAGTAGAAGTACCCGTTCAGATTAAAAATATAAAAGACTTGATTTTTGGGGAGGTAAAATCTGACTGGAGGTTGTTGTTGCAACCAGGCTTTCGATTGGCTCTTTTTATTGGTGTGGCATTGGCTATTCTTGGACAGTTTATGGGAGTAAATGCTGTTTTGTATTATGGTCCAACGATTTTTAAGGAGACTGGTTTATCCGATGGAGATTCTTTGTTTTACCAGGTTATGATTGGTTTGGTTAACATGCTTACAACCGTGTTGGCCCTTGTAATAATTGATAAAGTAGGCAGAAAGAGTTTAGTTTATTGGGGAGTCTCAGGAATGATTATTACTTTAATTCTTATTGCATTGTATTTTACATTCGGCGAACAGTTGGGAGCTTCATCTGTCTTTTTATTGGTTTTTTTCTTGCTCTATATTTTCTTCTGTGCCGTTTCTATCAGTGCAGTAATTTTTGTTTTGCTTTCTGAAATGTACCCGGTTAAAGTTCGTGGTGCAGCGATGTCTATAGCTGGACTGTCTTTGTGGATTGGAACATACCTTATCGGGCAATTAACTCCCTGGATGCTTAACCACTTGTCGCCGGCGGGTACTTTTATTCTTTTTGCTGTTATGTGTGTGCCTTATTTGTTGATCGTGTGGAAGTTACTTCCTGAAACAACCGGAAAATCATTGGAAGAGATAGAGAAGATGTGGATTGAAAAAGGAAGAAACTCATAACGGTTTTTTTAGGTTTTATTTCAAAAAAAATAATATGGATTTTAAAGCATTAGCTACACTTTATAAAAATGAGCTTTTAAACAATATAATCCCTTTCTGGCTCAAAAAATCAATAGATTCTGAATATGGCGGATATTTTACATGTTTAGATAGGAGAGGGGAAGTTTTTGATACAGATAAATTTATATGGCTTCAAGGACGGGAAGTCTGGCTTTTTTCTATGCTTTATAACGAAGTAGATAAAAATCCGGATTGGCTGGACTGTGCCGTTCAGGGAGGTGAATTTCTAAAAAAGTTTGGACATGACGGGAACCTGAACTGGTATTTCTCCATAACCCAACAAGGAAAACCCCTGATAGAACCTTATAATATTTTCTCCTATACTTTTGCCACCATGGCTTTTGGCCAGTTAAGCAAGGCTACAGGAGATTCAGGATATGCAGAGATTGCAAAAAAGACATTTGATATTATTCTGTCAAAAGTGAATAATCCGAAAGGAAAATGGAACAAGAGTTATCCCGGAACACGCGATCTGAAGAATTTTGCACTGCCTATGATTCTATGTAATCTCGCACTGGAGATTGAACATCTGCTTGAACCGGATTTCCTGCAACAAACCATGGAGGAATGTATCCATGAAGTGATGGATGTTTTTTACAAACCTAATTTAGGGATTGTGGTAGAGAATGTGATGTCTGATGGATCGTTGTCTGATACGTTTGACGGGAGATTGGTTAATCCTGGTCATGCTATAGAAGCCATGTGGTTTATTATGGATCTGGGCGTGCGGTTAAATCGCCCTGAACTAGTAAAGAAAGCCGTAAAAATATCTGTTCAGATGGTGGAATATGGTTGGGACAAAAAACACGGAGGAATTTTTTATTTTCTGGATCGATTGGGACATCCAACCCAACAATTAGAATGGGATCAGAAACTGTGGTGGGTGCATCTGGAAACCCTTATTTCAATGATTAAAGGATATCATTTTACAGGCTCAAAAGAATGTTTGCAGTGGTTTGAGAAGGTACACGATTATACATGGGCGCATTTTAAAGACAATGAATTTCCTGAATGGTTTGGCTATCTGAACAGGCAGGGAGAAGTTCTTTTGCCCTTGAAAGGGGGGAAATGGAAAGGTTGTTTTCATGTGCCCCGGGGATTGTATCAAATCTGGAAAATACTTGAGAAAATAGAAGCAAGATAATATTTCAAAATGTGGTAACAAAAAGAAACTCCGACAGGTCTAAAGACTCTGTCGGGTTTTGTTAATTTCTAAAAGAAAACCAGTCAGAGTTCAGAGAACCTGACTGAGTTTGATTCTGATAGTGTTTTATTCTTTAACAATTTTACTAAAATAATTTTCTCCTTTTGAAATTACCTGGAGAATGTAGATGCCTTTTTTCAAATTAACAACGTCTATCTGTTCGCTTGATTTGTTAGTCTCTTTAGAGAATAAGATTTCTCCAGTCAGAGTATACAAGGTCATACTATTCTGATTATTTTCTTCGAATTGTATATTCAAAACACTGGAAACAGGATTCGGGTATATTGTTATCCTGCTGTTTTTTTCTGGTTGAATACCGGTAGTAGAACTAACTTCCACAGAGAAATTCAGGGAAGTAATATTGCCTGAGTTATCAATAGCTGTCCAGGTAATGATTTCTGTGCCGACCGGTATTTTTGCTCCATCCAGCGTAGAAGAATTATTAAAGTTATTGGTGATGCTTAAAATCCCGCAATCATCATCAATGGATATAGGGTCAAATTCTACTCCATCAACAGTATAAAAATTTGTTTCGTCTGCCGATACCGATGTGTTCTCAGGTAAATTAATTGTCGGAGCTTCTGTCTCTATTGTTAGAGCTACTGTGTCGCTATAAAAGTTTATGTAATCATATTGTGCAATACATCGGTAGTAATAGTCTTTCATCTCAGCTGAAACTCCAACTATTATTAACGTTGATGTGTTTGTATTTGAATATGATCCTTCGTTGGGTAAATCACTAAAAGTTTTAGCACTGTCCGTGCTTATTTGCCATTGATAGTTGGCGTCATTAATTCCTATTACATTGAAAGTTGTATTGCTGTTTATACATAAATTTTCTTGATTTGTGGGTTGACTGTTTATTGGCGGCTCCATGTATTTAAAGGCACGTACTTGACCGGCACGAGAAAAAGCTCCACCATTGCAGGGAGCACCAATAGCAACAGTCTCTCCATCGGAACTTAGGCATACAGAATAATAAGCCCAGTCTGATGCAGTTTCACCAGCTATACTATTACTTAATTGAATCCAATTACCACCCTGATTTTGAAAAATATGAACATACCCATAAGAATTAGGATAATCTCCATTGTTAGAGGAACCAATTGCAACTATAGTTCCATCTGAATTTAAGCTAACAGAACGACCAAAATTATCATATTCTGCAACACCGTCGATAAAATCTCCTACTTGCGACCATGCATCTTCCTGGAAGTGATAGACACGAGCCTGCCCGGTATAGGTATTATTACCCGGAGCACCAATGGCAACGGTATAACCGTCGTCGCTCAAACTTATTGAATAACCGGTTTCATCGTAATAATTTACAGCGTTAATATTTTGTCCTATTTGTTGCCAGGAACCATCCTGGTTTTGATATACCCGTGAAACATCCTTAGCTCCGGATCCCTGATTTCCTCCAATAGCGACAATAGTTCCATCTCCATTAAGACTAACAGAGTATCCGGAATGTTCATAGTTTATTTGCCCGTTAATGTTTTCCCCGATTTGTACCCAGTTCCCATCCAGATATTTATAAACACTTACATGTCCGGTTGCAGGTATGTTGTTGAGGCTTCCCGGGGAACCAATGGCCAGTATTGTACCATCGTTACTTAGACTTACGGAATAACCAGATATATCATAAGCCGAATCTCCATCAATGTCCTGGCCTATCTGAATCCATGAGCCATCCTGGTTTTCATAAACCCTTACATGTCCTGAGCTTACCCCATTGTCATTATTGTAATTTGCGCCTATCGCAACAATATTTCCCGGGCTATTCAAACTTATTGTGCAACCTGAGTAATCACTTGAAGCTTCTCCGTTAATATCGTCTCCTATTTGAGTCCAATCTCCAGACTGATTTTTATAAATTCGAACCAGTCCTGTTCTTGAATTAGCATCTTGAGAACCTGTGGCGATTATTGTTCCGTCACCGTTTATACTTACAGAGTTTCCAAAATATTCACTGAACTTTTGGCCGTTAATGTTTTGACCAATTTGTATCCAACTTTGTGCAAAATCTGCTATGAATGCATTTAACAGTATCCATGTAAAAAGTATAAGTTTTTTATTCATATTATTTTTTTTAAAGGTTTCTTGATGAATTATTTTTGTAGCTCAATCATCTAATAGACAAACAGATTCCTATTTGTTGGCTATTGAACGAATCAGTCTAAGGAATGGGCATTTTATTCTTTGATAAGTTTATTTTTATACATGCATTTTTATCTTTTAATTTATTGATACTACAAAAAAGGGCTTACTCTTGAAATATGAATTTATTTATCGGTAGAAGAGAGGAAAAAAACGGCAGAGATTCTTTATTTAATGAATATAAATTTTGTCTTATTAATCCTGTATTTACTTATTTTTAGTCTTTGTTATAAATCTAATCGCCCAACAGCCAAGCAAGTTTTGCTTGTTGACCATTGAGCGAATCAGCTTGGGAAATGGGTGTTTTTTATTCTTTTATTAGTTTGTATGTTTTATACGTACTATCGGTTTTTATTTTTACAATGTAAATTTCTGGTTTCAGGTTGCTGATATCAATTTTATCGTCCATCGTTTTACCTTGTTCGTGTAAAACAACCCTGCCGGAGTAATCAATAATAGAAATGGATTCTATTGTAATTCCGTTCCTGGATATTTGAATGGATTCTTTGGCAGGATTCGGATAGATAGCGATTGAACCTCTGGCAAAATCAGTATCAATTCCTGTTGTGCTGGCATTTACGGTAACATTAATTTGTTCTGTTACTTGGTTACCTGAAACATCTGTAAGAATTATATCGATTGTTTGAACCCCTACGTCTGAGCTGCTAAATGTTGATTGGCCCAACGAAGTATCAGCCAGCGAACAATTGTCAGTTGCACCTGTCACTACATCTGTGATTAGAAGTGTTGCATTATCAGATTCATCAAGCTGAAGGGTAACATCCTGAACACTTAAAACCGGTGCAATATTATCTGCAATTGTTATAGTAGCCTGTTCAGTAACTTCATTTCCAATCGCATCAGTAAGGGTTATTTCAATTACAACAGGAGAGTCAACATCAGAACAGTCGAAAGTTGTCTGGCTTATTGCAGTATCGGACAATGAACAGTTATCACTGGCAATGATAATAACATCAGAGGCAGATAAAGATGCATTTCCATTATCATCAAGTTGGACTGTGTAATCCTGTAAACTGAGAACTGGTGGTACATTATCATCAATAGTTATTGTCACTTGTTCGGTAACTTCATTTCCAGATGCATCCTGAAGTGTAACATCAACAGTTACAGGAGTTCCTATATCCGAACAATCGAAAACAGTCTGGCTTAAGGTTGTGTCTGCCAGAGAACAGTTGTCGCTGGCGCTTGTAACAACATCAGCAACGGTTATTGAAGCTTCTCCATTTGCATCGAGTTGTAAAGTTAAATCCTGAACACTTAATTCGGGAGCAATATTATCTTCAATAGTTACAGTAACCTGTTTAATAGTTTCATTTCCTGAACCATCTGTAAGTGTTATATTAACGATAACCGGAGTGCCAATATCGGAACAACTAAATTCTGTTTGACTTAATGTCGTATCTGCTAAAGAGCAATTATCGGTTGCAGATGTAACAACATCGGTTTTCGATAAACTTGCATTTCCAGTTTCATCAAGTTGCAATGTAATATCTTCTACTACCAGATTTGGTTTGACCGTATCTAAAACGGTAACATACGCTTGTTTTGTTGTTGAATTTCCTGATATATCGAAAAGTGAAAGATTTACAGCAACCGGTGTATCCAGATGACTACAATCAAAATCTTTTTGACTCAATATTGCATACGCTGTTTGGCAATTATCTGCACTTCCGTTCCCTATATCTGAATTTGACAAAGTAGCACTTCCGTTTTCATCAAGGTACAAAGTAGCATCTTTCACATACAGAATTGGACTGATAGTGTCGAGAACTGTAATAGAAACTTGTTTTGTTGTTTCATTTCCATTTGCATCGGATAGAGTTACGTTAACAGATACAGACTCAGACCTGTTTGAACAGTCAAAAGTAGTCTGGCTTAATGTTGTATCTACAACAGAGCAATTATCACTGGCACTTGTAACCACATCGGATGCAGCTAAGGTTGCGTTACCATATGAGTCGAGATAAAGCGTGAAGTCTTGTACTTCAAGAGTTGGATTTATTTCGTCAATATTTATCTCAACAGCAATACTTGTTGCTGAACCATTAGGGTTTGTCACAACACAGCGGTACGAATAGCCATCAAGATATTGTATGTCTGCTTTAACAGAGCTTATTGAGTTTGTGGTTGCTCCGGTCCAATCGGTTTCGGTGCTTATATTTACCCAGCTTCCTGTAGGGCTTTTCTTCTGCCACTGGTACGAAACGCCATAACGTTGTTCAATACTAAAAGTAGCTGTTTCATCCGGGCAGATGCCTGAGATGGTTTCTGGCTGTTCGACAATAATTGGGGTGGTCGTATTAGAAAGACCAACATAGTTCGATTCTATTGTTAATGCGGTTACAACAGTGTTTTTTATCTTACAATGATATACACCTTCGTCTGCCAACTGGAAATTACTGATGCTGTAACTTGATGAGGTCGCTCCGGAAATAGCAACATCATCTTTATACCATTGATATGTGTTGTGGCTTCCATCTACCGAAACACTTAATGTTTTATTTGCTCCTATTTCAATATAAGAATATTCTTCTTCGCCCACTTTGGCCTGTGGTGAAATATGTACACCGGATAATTTACTGATATTGGTTTCCAGGTCGGCAAAAGTGAACTCATTATTTTCTATCCAGAAAAGAGTCAATGGCAATGCTGTTAAATTGGGTATACCAGTTAGCTGGTTACCATATATTCTGAAATATGTAAGGGCGGTTAATGCCTGGAATTCGCTTGGAATATATCCTGAGAGTTGATTATCATGCAGATAAAGCATATATAAGTTACTTAAAGCACCCAATTCTGAAGGAATGGATCCTGTAAGTTGATTACCATATAATTTCAAACAGGTTAGAGTTGAAATATTACCAAGTTCGGGCGGAATTTCACCGCTTAGATTATTATCGTATAAGTCAATATTGGTAATATACCTGAGAACACCTAATTCTTTTGGAATAGTACCGGTTAAATTGTTGCTTCCCAGGCTTAATAGTCTGAACTGAGATACATTATAAATCCGGGTAGGAATTGACCCGCTTAACTGGTTATTTTGGAGGTATATACGTTGGAGATAACGGGAAAAAACAAAAATATTCTCAGGTAAGGGGCCTGAAAGGTTGTTGTTATATAAATCCAAGGCAGACAAATGGTACAAATCGGTAATGCTCTCCGGAATTGTACCTGTTAGATTATTGTTCATTAGGTTGACAGATGTTATATATCCATCGCTATGAACCGATAATCCATACCAATCGCTGGTAACATCATCGGGTGTAGCGTTGATGTCCCAGTTACTGTTGTCTGTCCAGTTATCGCCGTCAGTTGCATTGTAAAGGTCTACCAAGGCATCAAATTCTTCTTGTGAGACTTGTGCTTTTATTGTGAAAAAACATAATATGGAAAGAAAGAATGCGGAGAGTAAATTTTTCTTCATGGCTATTTTTTTAATTTAATACTTGTAACGCATAACCAGACTACGTATGAAGAATTTACTTTGTATACTAAGAATTATTTATCGGTGGAGAAAAGAAGAAAAACGGTAGTGATTGTTTATTTAACGAGAATGGAAAGAAAATGATTTATATTGAAAGAAGATATTATATTCAAAAAACGTTGTATTCTCAGAAAAAGAATACAACGAAATTGAGGCTGCTTTATGGTATTTTATTTATTGTTAAAGACTAATGTCCAATTATATTTCCGATAGAATGCACAATAAGTGGTAAGTAAAGATTTTTCGATTTATATCTGAGAAAACCAAGAAAAAATCCATAACCTATATTTGCTAATACTTTACTGCGCATGATTTGTTGAATGGATGGTGCTTCACTAAATAGATTTGTTACATAGTTGATTTCATAATATCCGGCTAAATGGAATAATCCAAAGAACAGAGCTGTAATAAGAATTATACTTATATCATCAAATTGCTTCTGTTTTAATCGATGCCAAATATATCCGCGAAAGATTATTTCTTCAAATATAGGAGCCATAATTCCAAATCGTATGTTCATAGTGATAGCGTAAGCGGGCATGAAAAAGCATCCGGAGATTAATAATATGCATATCAACGATAATCCGATAATATAATAGATTCGATATTTTGAATTGATGGTTTGCCATGATAATCCAATATCTTTTACAGAGGGTGATTTAATTAATAAAAATAATAGCAATATAAGAATTTGGGCGACAGAGCCAATAATTCTAAAAGTAGGTTTTGAAGGGTGTTGAAAGATATAATTATTTGAAATCCATAATAAGAGTACACCCAGAAATCCTATTATAATTAATTCAGCAATAACACTTAAAATTACATGTGTTTTTTCATTTTTTACTAATACTGTGGTAGTCATAATGTTTATTTATTTATTGTTTTTTGAAAGAAGATAAGCGATATAGGCAGGAATGTTTCCGAATAACACAAAAACTGTCCATAAGATATATTTATCGTTTTTGTTTCGCGAATCAAAATAAACCCATACGGGTAATGATAGCCAGTAGATAAGAAAGCAAATAAGCAGGGCAAAACTGATAATTATATACCCTTGGAATGTCTGGTCAGAATAATCCAATTCATAAGATACCCCTATAAAGCCAGCTGGTTCATTTGAACTGGTTTTTAATGGTAGAACTATATGTCCGTATATATCATTATGTTCACCTTCTTTTCTTATTGCAGCTGCTGCATATAAAATTGTTTTCTGAAAAGAATCCAAATTTTCATCAACTGCATTAAGTAATCCGAGACTTTGTTTGTCAATTGAACTGTATATGCTGGAATTTACCGGAGTACTTGCCGCTGTTGCTCCATTTGCATAAAGAAAAATGCCTTTGTTACTAATTAACCATTTTGTGCTAATTATAGAACTATTCAAAGTATTATTTACATAATCATGAAACGATTTACTAAAAATATCTTCCTTATTGTCTATTGATATTTGTCTTAATTCCTCAAGGGTGATATTTCTGTTTTGGGGATTTTCAATATTCCTTGTTGATTTGAATACAAAAGCAATGGCTATCAGGATTACCATAATTATTCCTGAAATTAGAGTAATCCAGGGCAATTTGTTAAATCGTTTTGTTTCCATTTGTCTTTAGTTTTAAGATAATAAGAATTATACTTGAAATTGGAATAAAAAGAATGCTTATCCCTAGAGCTGCTTTTATTAGTGTTATTATAAATTGTGAATTGTTGAATTCACAAAAAACAAAGAAGGTAATTATGAGCCAAATCATGGAAAGCCAAATAATACTCACCGGGTTAGAATAAGATTTTTTCTTTTGTGTTGTTAATTCTTGTAACAACATTTCCAAAACAACTTTTTTATGTCTTGTGTCTAACTGATTTTTATTTTCTAAACTGGAATTAATCAGTTTTTTGATGTTTTCTTCGGTATATAATTTTTTATTGTTCATAATTGCTGTTCATTATTTTTTTGTAATTTTTTTTGAAAGCTTCACGGGCCCTGGATAACATCGACTCAGTTGCTTTATAAGATTTTTTAATGGTTTGTGAGATTTCTTCAATGCTTTTATTCTCGAAATATCTTGCAATAAGTAAGGAGCTGTACTTTTCTTTTAATTCTGCTAAAACTATTATTACAATTGTTTGAGTCTGATTGTTAACTATGTCTATTGATTCATAATCTAAATCAATATAAAAAGTGTTATCATTTTTTAATCTTTCTTCTTTTTCTGAATACCTGTAGAAATCTGAAATTTTATTTTTTGCTATTGCACAAAGCCAGGTAAAAACACTGCTTTTATGTTTAAATTCAGAAATATTTGTAATAACAACGCTCCATGTCTCCTGCCAAATGTCTGATGCTGTTTCTTTATTATTTTTAAGTTGATGTGAAATAAAAGTATATAGCAAATCAGAATATTTAACATACAGCTCTTTAAAAGCACTTTGATTTCCTTTTTTTATCTTTTTAATTAATTCTTTGTCCGAAAGCGTCATTTCTTTAAATTTCACTTATTAGTCGGGAGAAATTCTGAATCCTTCGTTTTTTAGATAAAAATTTTTCTTTTTTTAAGAATTCTATAAAATTCAACAAATAATTTAAATAATTGAATACAAGTTTGATGAGGGGTGCGTGAAATTTTCGAATGGTCTGCCAATCATGAAAAGAAAAAAGCCATATTAATTTAAATATTTACTTATACGTTAGAAAGGGCTTGTAGTAATTGTTCTTTTTTTCTTCGAGATACCATTATTTGGGCATCATCAGACATGATTACCCAACCGCCTTCGCCTTTTATGTATTTACATATATGGTTAATATTAACAAGAAAAGATTTGTGGATCCGAATAAATCCATGTTCAGTGAGAATACTATCGAATTCTTTTAATGTTTTTGAAACAAGAATATTGGGTTGATCTTTAACAATAAATTTAGTGTAATTAACATCTGATTCGCACCTGATAATATCATCGATATTTACCAGGTTGATACCATCTAATGAGTGAAGTGCGATACGGCTAAAGTTGTTTTTGTTTGTATTTAGGACTTCAATTTTTTCTTTAATTTGGTTATTCTTCTCGTCTGTTATTTTTCGTATGGCAGCCATAAAGATATCCGGATCCAACGGTTTTAATAAGTAGTCAATGGCACTGAAGCGAAAAGCTTTTACGGCATATTGGTCGTACGAAGTGCAGAAGATTAGTTTAAAATCGGTGAATGAAACCCTGCCAAGCAAATCAAACCCACTTCCATCCGGCATTTGTATGTCAAGGAAAACCAATTCGGGTTGTTTCGATTCAATCAGTTCAATACCATTTTCAACACAATCAGCTTCTCCTACTACTGTTAGGTTTGGTGCATATTTATCAATAAAATTTTTTATGGTTTTCCGGCCTTTTGCTTCGTCATCAATTATTACTGTCTGCATATTCTGATTGTTAATTTTCAATAATGGGAATTTGAATAATTACTCTTGTACCCAATGGTTTTTCTGTGTCGTTTTCTGTTTTGTCTTCAATGGTAAAGAAAGCCGGTTTTTGATATTCAGTAGAGAGAGCATCTAACCTTTCTTTCGTTATACTAGTAGCCAGAGACTTGTGTTTCTTTTCTGAGCCAGATAAAGAAGCAGCTCCTCTGCCAATACCATTGTCATCGATTATACAAATTAAAAAATCTTCTTTTTCGTTAAAATGAATGTTGATCTCTCCTTTGTTCTTGTTCTTAAACCCATGCAATATAGCATTTTCAATAAAAGGTTGTACCAGCATGGGCGGAATTGATATAAAATCCTGTTCTATTTCATCATCAACATGAATGCTGTAAGAAAACCTGTTTTCAAACCTGAGCTGTTCAAGGTTCAGGTAAAGTGTCAGTACTTCAATTTCTTTCTCAAGACTAATAAGATCGGTTCGCGAGTTTTCTAATATTCCCCGGATTAGTTTGGCAAACTGGGCCAGGTATTTTTCAGCTTCATACGATTGGTTTGATGAAATAAAGGATTGTATAGAATTTAAAGAGTTGTAAATAAAATGGGGGTTCATCTGCGATCGTAATAATTTCTGCTCTGTAAGCACTTTTTGATAATTAAGCTTCTGTTGGTTGATGGTTTGCTGTTTTCGGTAATTGCTGTAAATAAACCATATAATAAGAATAATCGCCAGGAGCACTAGCGCAATGGCTATAAAAAGCCACCTTTGTGCTTTATTGCGGGCATCTTTCTCGTTAAGTTGTAATTCTTGAATTTCATTGTCTTTTTGCAGCGATTCTATCTCCTGATCCTTTTTTTCTGTTTCGTACTGAATTTGTAGATCAGCAATAGCTTTTGTTTTTTCCTGGTTATAGATACTGTCGTTAAGAGTTATCCATAAATCTTTGTAAAGCAAGGCTTGTTTGTAATTACCTAATCCTTCATACGAATCCGCTAAATGTTGATAAGCATTTCGTTGTAAGTCAAGGTCTCCGATTTCTTGAGAAAGGCGAAGTCCTTCTTTTACCTCTGAAAGTGCTTTGTTATAGTATTTTAGCTTATTGTAAACCGACGAGAGATTTATTAAACAGATTGTCACACTTCTTTTGTCATTTAGTTCTTTATTTATAGCCTTTGCTTTCTTATAATAGTCTATAGCAGAATTATAGTTTCCTAAATATTCATATACAACTCCAATATTTGTTTGGATACTGGCAGTTATTCTTTTATTTCCAATTAATTCATTTAGAGTTAGTGCTTCGTTTAGATATTCGAGTGCTTTTTTATAGGATTTTTTCTGGGTGTAAATAATGCCCATATTGGTATAATTAGTGGCTATACCCTTTGTATTATCAATTTCCTTGTTGATTGCCAAAGCCTTTTGGTGATATTCCAGTGCTTTGTTCAACTGGTTCTGAGATTTATAGACAATGGCAATATTGCTCAGGTTACTAGCTACATTATTTTTATTCCCAATTTCCTCATTGATTGTTAAAGCACGTAAATAATATTCCAGTGCTTTGGTGTAATTGCCCTGGTACTCGTAAATTATCCCTATGTAATTAATGTTTCGGGCCATACCTGTAGAGTCCCCAATTTTTTCGTAGATAGATAAAGCTTGAGTGTATTTTTCAATAGATTGTTCAAAATCTCCAAGGTAATCATAAATAATTCCCAGGTTTCCCATGGTAGCAGCCATTCCACTACTATCGTTAATGGAGTTGAATGAATCGTATGATTGTTGCCAATATTTAGAAGCGTTCTGATAATCTGATTTATAAAAATAGGAAGTGCCGATATATTTCAGGCTTAATGCAGCTTTAATTATGTTGTGTATGCTGTCTGCCAGGTGATAAGCTTTGTGATAATAAAATAGAGCAGAGTCCGGATTGTTGTTAATATTGCCAATTTCTAGCCATTTGTTAATTAAAGAAGTATCAGGTAATGGTTCTGAATTTTCTTTTTGTCCTGATAAAGGAAAAAAAAGAAAGATTAACGGCAGAAAAAAGATTTGTTTTATATACAGTATTAAGTTTGTTTTTTTAATCATTTTATTAGTCTTAGCAAAAATAAATATTCAATAGATTTATTTTTTGTCTAACAGAGTATAGCATTATTATCTCTAGCTTAAAGATATAAAAAATCATAGCTCAATTAATAGTTGTTTTCTGATAATTAAATGCTAAAAATAATAATTAACGTTAAATTGTTATTTTTGGAATGGTAAGTCATTTTAAGAATGGATTCACTAACTAACGAACTATTAGAATTATTAAATAAAAAAAATGAAGGAGCTTTTGAAGTCCTTTTTAATATATATTACCCTCGGTTAGTTTCTTTTGCTAAAGAATATGTGCCATCAGAAGAGGCAATGGGACTAGTACAGGAAGCATTTGTTTCTTTTTGGGAAAAGAATCCTTCTATAATTAGTGAACCTCAACTTCAAAGTTTTTTATATACAAGTGTGAAAAATAATTGCCTGATGCATCTTCGTCATGAAAAAGTTAAAAAGAAATATGCAGAAGAGACTAAATTAATAACTCATAATCAAATCTATAGCTCTGCATTAGAACAGTTGAATACATCTGTTGTAGCATTTCAGGAAATTGAAGATATTATAGAAAAAACTTTAGCAGAACTTCCTCCAAGATGTAGGGAAGTATTCACTCTTAGCCGTTTTGAAGGAAAAAAAAATCAAAAGATTGCAGAGGAATTAAATATTACAGTAAAAGCTGTTGAAGCTAATGTTACCCGTGCTATTAAAGTTTTTAAATCAGCATTAAAAGATTATCTTCCTTTAGTTATTTATTTAATAACTCTTAATAGATAAGAGTTTGTAATTGATTTGGAATTTAGCAAAAAAAAATCTTTACTTTTCAATATAGGGTATTTAGCTGCTCAATCATTATACATACAGAAAGAATTTAAATGGAATCTGAAAACATAATAGATGAGATTTTAAAAAGTCAGTCTAACTTTCATTCACCGGAACTAATAGACTGGATAAATGAATCGGATGAAAACAGGCGAAAATACATCCAATATAAAAATACCTGGTCTTTATTACAGCGCGGAAAAGATATTGATCCGAATTTAGTTGAAATGGGGTATAATGCTGTGAAAGCTAAGATAAAAAAGAGTAAAAGAACATTTACTCCAAATTTTATCCTGAGATATGCTGCAATAATTCTTATTGTTTTATTAGGAGGATACTTTATAAATTCTACAATATTAGCCGATAGAAAGACAACTTGGAATGAAATTTCTGTACCTAAAGGAAACAGGACTTTAATTCAACTTCCTGATGGTAGTAAAGCTTGGTTGACAAATGGTTCTAAATTACAGTATCCTGAAAAATTTAATAAAAAGGAAAGAACAGTTCAACTTCAAGGAGAAGCTTACTTTACTGTTTCACATAATAAAAAAAGACCTTTCATTGTCAACGTGGAAGATCATAGGATAAAAGTTCTGGGCACAGAATTTTCTGCAATTTCTTATCCGGATGATAATGAAATTAGAATCGACCTGGTTTCTGGAAAAGTTCAATTTGATGTTAGAAAGAATAAAGCTAGCAATGAGTTTAATACATATACATTACAACCATTACAAAGTATTGTGCTGGATAAAACATCGGGTGCAATAAAACAATCAAAAATACAAGATGGTTTTTTTAGCTATTGGCAAGAAGGGGCTTATAAATTTGAAAATGAGTCATTCTTAGATTTATCAAAAAAGATAGAACGAATATATGGAGTTGAAATAATTTTTGAAGATGAAAAAATAAAAAATCGTTCGTTTACGGGAGTCATAAATATTGATGATAATATTTATTCCATGATGGAAGTATTTAAAAGAGCATCAGGTAGTCCATTTGAATATAGAATTATTAGAAAAACAATTTATGTTAAATCTTTAAACTAATTTTTGCCTATGTGAGAGAAAAATAAAAAAAACGGGAAATGCTCTCAACATTTCCCATCTGTAAAGGAAACACTGTCATGTTTCCACATTTTAGATTAAATAAAAAGCTGGATAGCTTAATTACTTAACTTTAAACATTTCAAATTTATGAAAAAAAAGAGAATTCATAAGGGCTTTAACGATCCCTTTCTAACAAAACTATTACAAATTATGAAGGCAAGTTTAATACTATTCTTGGTTGCAGTTCAGGTTTCAGCTTCAAGTTATTCCCAGACGAATAATTTGTCGCTTAACTTAGAAAAAGTTACCCTTTCAGATTTTTTTAATGAGGTTGAAGAAATATCAGAATTTAGGTTTTTTTACGATAATAAGGAAATCGATCCTTTAAAAGAGGTTACAATAAATGTTGATAGAGGATCCTTAGAAAATGTATTATCAAAGATTTTTATGGACTCAGATATTTCTTATGAAATATTTGATAGGTACATAATCCTTAAGAAAAAGAAAATTTTGGGGGATGTAGGAAGAAGTTTTACAAAACAACAACAAATAACAATTTCCGGTAACGTTACCGACGAGAATAATTTACCTCTTATTGGAGTAAATATTGTTGTAAAGGGTACTACTACAGGAACAGTAACGAATTTGGATGGTAATTACAGCCTGGAGATTCCATCTGAAGATGTTGTTATTGTCTTTTCATCAATAGGATATCTACCTGAGGAGATAATTCCAGGAGACAGAACTGAAATAAATATTTCACTTATACCTGATATTAAAGAGTTGGATGAAGTTGTGGTTATTGGTTATGGGGTTCAGAAAAAATCCAATCTAACTGGCTCTATTTCATCTGTTGATGTTTCAGATATTGATAATCGAACAGTTGCCGATATGAATCAGGCAATCCAGGGTAAAGCTTCGGGTGTGCAACTTGTTACAACCTCGGCAGCTCCCGGGGCAGAATCAAGTATACGTATCAGGGGGTATTCTTCTAATACAACTTCAGATCCTCTTTATGTAGTGGACGGATTGCGGGTGAATAGTATTTCTAACATAGACCCCAATATTATTGAATCAATCGAGATATTAAAAGATGCTGCCTCTGCAGCTATTTATGGGGCAGAAGCTGGTAATGGGGTAATATTAGTGACAACAAAAAAAGGTAAGTCCGGCGAAGGTAAAATATCTTACAAATTTCAGCATGTAATTCAATCATATCTAAAAAAAGCTGAAGTTATGAATGCCCAGCAATATATGGGGTATATGGTTGCCAGCAATGCAATAGATCAGACAAAATTTGATGACTGGGATGGAACCGAAACAGACTGGTATGATGTTCTTTTTGAGTCTTCTCCTATGCAGCAGCACAGTATTAGTTTCCAAAATGCTACAGAAAAAGGTTCAATGTATGCGTCTTTAAATTACACAAAAAACGATGGTATTGTTTCCGGAAATGAAGATACTTACAATAGGATTTCAGGGAATATGAATGTTGATTATAACATAAAAAAATGGCTGAATTTTACTTCAAGCAATATTATCACTTATAACGTTCGTCATCAGGTAGCAGAAAACTCACCATACATTTCAGCTATTCGTCCTGTTCTTTCACTAGATCCATTAACTCCCAATATATATAAAGCTGATAATTTACCCAGCTGGATGCAATCTTTGGTTGATAATGGTTATAAACTGGTACAAGATGAAAATGGAGACTATTTCTCTATATCGAACTACCTGGCAGGTGCAGATGATATAAATCCAAATATCCTTTTATATAGTGGTTCAACAAAAAGCTGGGATCATTTTATACAGGGAAATACAGCCTTGAACTTAAAACCAATAAATGGATTAGTTGTAACATCACGTTTTGGTTATCGTCTCGGTTCCAATAATTCTTCAGCGTATCAATCAGCGTATTATGCAACAGCAACAAAAAATCAGGATAGTCCTACTGTTGAATCTACTGTACAGAGTTCTCAATATTACCAATGGGAAAACTTTGCTAATTACACGCTCAATTTAGGACAACATAATTTTGTTTTCATGGCAGGTTCTTCATTCTCTTCAAATACTCTAAATTATGTAACAGCCGGTGGTATGGGGTTGCAATATGATGATGAATTATTTGCTTACCCAAGTTATTTAAATACAGATGCTACAGGATTAATTAATGAAGGTGATGAAATTATAAACAGGAAATTATCTTCTTATGGTCGTTTAACATATGATTACGCAAACAAATATATGTTGCAGGCAAGTATGCGTGCAGATGCCGCCGATCTTTCCATATTACCTGATGCTAAACGATGGGGGTATTTCCCTGCGGTATCTTTAGGTTGGACAATCTCTAATGAAGAATGGTTTCCAAAAGATAACAATGCCATATCAAGCTTAAAACTTAGGGCTAGTTGGGGACAGAATGGTTCTACTGCAGGACTCAGTAGTTTTGCATATTCTAAAGTTATTGCTAATGTTGGTGCCTATTCTTTTGATGCAAATAATTCTGAATATGTTGCAGGATCAGTTCCAACCTCTACAGGCAATCCAAACTTAAAGTGGGAAACCTCTGAACAAACTAACATAGGTATTGATCTTTTTATGTTTAATAACCGATTAAATTTCAATACTGATTATTATGTTAAGAAAACAAAAGATTTGATAGTGTCAGGTACGACCCCTACGCTTACTGTTGGAAATACAGTTTCTCCAATAAATGCTGGTAATGTAGAAAATAAAGGTTTTGAATTTAATTTAGGTTGGAGAGATAAGATTGGTGAATTTAGCTATAGTGTATCAGCAAATATGGCTACACTGAAAAATGTAGTTACGTATCTGGATCCGAGTATTGACCGTATATCAGGTTTTGAATACAATCGTACAACAGTCACGGCTTTTGAAAAAGGTTTTCCTGTATGGTATTATATAGGGTATGAAGTAGAGCATATTGATCCGGCAACAGGAAACCCTATGTATGTATCTGCAGATGGCTCTTTAACAGAGTCCCCATCATCAGCCGATCTTACTAAGATAGGTTCTGGTATACCAGACGTAACTTATGGCTTAACCGTGAATCTATCGTATAAAAACTTTGACCTGACGATATTTGGACAAGGTACCCAAGGAAATGATGTATTTTCTGGTTTAACAAAAACAGATCGCCCACAGACTAACCGTTTAGCTGTATATTATACAGATGCATGGACAAGTGAAAACCCGAATGCTGAGTACGCACGAATGGACTACCAGGAAAGTTACTATTGGCAAAGTAGTGCAGTTGTTTTTGATGGTTCTTATTTTAAAGTAAAACAGATACAATTAGGTTATAACGTTCCGGAAAATTGGTTGACTAAACTAAAAATATCCAGCTTAAGACTTTATACTTCGTTGGATAATTTCTTTTTGTTTACCAAATATCCTGGATTAGATCCTGAAACATCAAGCAGTTCTACAATAGGGCTAGGCGTAGATATTGGTTCATATCCAAGTCCTAAAAATGCAGTTTTCGGAATTAATGTATCATTCTAACACTTTAATTATAAAAAAATGAAAAATAATTTTATTAAAATAATGAGTATAGTCCTATTATTTATAGGGCTATCTTCTTGCGAGGATCAACTCGATATTGCACAACACGGAGTTAGGGAAGTTGATAATTTTTATAAAACAGATGATCAATGTCTTGAAGGATTGGCTGGCATTTATTATCTCATTGAAACTTCCTGGGTAAATGATGATCTTTTTGTTACTTGTAGTCTTTCTGATGATGTATATCCCGGGGGGGGAGCTCGTGGCAATGATGTCAACCTTGAAGAAATGAATGAGTTTAGGCATAATGCTAACAATGGTAGAGTAAGTAGTTTATTTAAATTATATTACTCAACAATATATCGATGTAATATATTAATAGACCGTACTGATGAGACTACTGCAAGTGATATACAAAAAAGATGTATCGCAGAAGCGAAAGTCCTTCGCGCCTTTACCTATCTTCGATTAGCTTCTTACTATGGTGAGGTTCCTCTTATCGTAGAAGAACTTACCGAAGACTTTGCCCGCCCTTCTTCAACACTATCTGAAATTTATGCTCAGATAGAACTAGATTTAACAGATGCTATAGAATCTGATGCTCTGTTAGAGAAGGATAATGTAGACTCTAAACTAGTAAATGTTAGTAAACAATTCGCTCAAGCTATTCTTGGGAAAGCCTATATTTATGAGAGCACATTTTTGAATATTGATAAATGGGCTGAAGCAAGACAAGTTTTGGATGAAGTAATTTCTTCGCAGAAATATGCATTGTATGAAGGTGAATACTTGGATCAATTTCATTATGATGGACGATATTCAACGGAAAGTATGTTTGAAACTAATCGATTATCCGATCCACAGAACATTGCAATTGTTTATTATCATGGAAGAATGGGGTGGCGTAAAGATCGGTTTAAATCCGATCAATTATTAGCAACTCAAAATGCAGGCCTCACTGAGTGTGCTACTGAAGCTTACGGATTCCTTAATCCTACCCGTGAATTATATAATGCATTTGTTGAGATGGAAGGAGAAGACGGTTACCGGTTGAACCAGGTAATGATTTCATATAAACAATTAAATGAAATGCCGTTACAGATTGCAGATGGAAATAGCGTTTACGGGAATGCTGGATATTTTCAAAAGAAAATAATGCCACAAGCTTCTGAAAGACTTGCTTTATTTTTATATAAAATGAATTTAGTATTATTCCGTTACTCTGAAGTTTTATTGTTGGCTGCAGAAGCAGAATTGCCAATACATGGCGGTTCACAGGCTAAAGTTGATGAATATATGAACCTTGTAAAAACGCGTGCAGGTATTTCAAATATTCCAGGGAATTATACACTTGAGGATGTTCAAAAAGAAAAACGACTAGAATTATGTTATGAGTTTACACGTTATCCTGACTTAGTTAGATGGGGAATAGCCCAACAGACATTTGCTGATAAAGGAAAGCAGGTACCATCACTTTACGGTTTAGCTGATGGCAGTGATAACGCAAACCAACAATTTTCAAATACTGACGGATATAACATCAGTTGGTACGAAACAGGTGGCGATGGATTTCAGGAAAAACACAGGTTCTTACCAATTCCCCAGGAAGAACTTAACGTAAATAGTGAAATATCGCAACATGAGGGGTGGTAATAATAATGAGAAATCAATGGTCGTTTAGTTAACGATTCTATAATTGACGCTGTCAGGTTTAAAAACGTTGTCAGGTCGATATACTGTGATTTAAACCTGTCAGTGTGCGTAGCTCCTGACAGCGTTGGTACCTTAACTAAACGACATTGAATGATAAATTAAAATTTAAAATAATTAATAGTTGGAAAATGAGGAATAACAAACTATATTTTCTTTTAAGCTTTTATTTGCTGACAATTTTCTCCCTTCCGAAAATTTATGCAAGGGATATAATATCACTTAATGATAATTGGAGTTTTATAAATGGGATTCAAATCCCTAGTGGACTTGGGTGGGGATTTTTCAGGGTTAAACCAGATACAGTTAATCTGCCTCATACATGGAACAGTACAGATTTTATGTCTGAAGACGGATATCGTAGGGGAGATGGTTCTTATAGCAAAGTTTTAGATATACCAAAAGAATACAAAGGGAAACGTCTCTTCATTAAATTCGATGGAGCGGGCTCTGTATCTAATGTTTTTGTTAATTCAAAACATATGGGTGAACATAAAGGTTCATATAATGCCTTCACCTATGAGATTACTGATGTTGTAAAATACGGAGAAGAGAATATTATTAATGTATTATGTAATAATTCTTCGCGTTTTGATGTTGCCCCACAGGGCGGGGATTTTAATATGTATGGGGGATTATACCGGGATGTCTGGTTAATTATAACTGAAGATGATGCTTGTATTTCACCATTATATTATAGTTCAACAGGGGTATTCCTTCATCAACAATATGTATCAGAAGAGAGGGCAGAACTACGTGCAGAGATTTATCTGTCAACAAAAACTGATTATACGAATTGTGAAGTTGAATTCTCTATCCTTGATAAAAATAATAATGTTGTTTCAACACAGACAAATCCTTATATCAATCAAGACAAGGTAATTTGTAATGTCGGAATTGAAAATCCTCATTTATGGAATGGTGTTGAAGATCCTTATTTATATAAAACAATTACAGTTTTAAAACGCAATGGCAAAGAGGTAGATCGAATAGAAGAAAATTTAGGTATCCGTTCTTTTTATGTAGATTCGAACAAGGGCTTTTTTCTCAATGGAAAACATCTCAAACTAAGAGGGGTTTGCCGGCATCAGGATTGGGCAGGTATTGCATCAGCACTTACAAAAGAAAATCATTTAGCAGATTATGCTTTTTTTGAAGAAATGGGGGTAAATGCCTTGCGCCTGGCTCACTATCCTCAAGCAAAATTTATGTTTCAGGAAGCTGATCGTAAAGGATATATTGTTTGGGAAGAAATTCCTTTTGTTAGTATTTATATTAACTCCGATGGTTTTAATGAGAACCTAAAAGAGCAATTAACAGAATTAATTATTCAAAACTATAATCATCCATCAATCTGTTTTTGGGGATTATTTAATGAAGTTCATAAAGGACATGATGCCATTACAGCTGAACTGGATCAGTTAGCTCATAAACTTGATCCTTCGAGGTTAACTGTCGTTGCTAATGATCAGGAAGGAAGTTTTAACCATTTAACAGATGCTATTGCATGGAATAAATATTTTGGCTGGTATTATGATCAGTTTGAGGATTTTGGTCCGTTTTACGATGAATTCCATGCTACTTACCCCAATGCAAAATTAGGCCTTAGCGAATACGGGGCTGGTGCCAGCATCAATCAACATGTCTCTCAATATGTAGCAGAAGAAAATCCTATGCTAACAGCAAGAGGGCCCTGGCATCCTATAGAAAAGCAAACGGCTTATCATATTAGCCATATAAAAATGATTGACGAGCGCGACTTTATTTGGGGTTCATTTGTTTGGAATATGTTTGATTTTGGTTCTAATTTCAGGCAGGAAGGTGATACTCCGCATCAAAATGACAAAGGATTAGTTACTTACGATCGTAAAATAAGAAAAGACGCATTCTATCTTTACAAAGCAAATTGGAATAAGAACGAAAAAACAACTCACTTATGTTCGAAAAGTTATACTGATAGAAAAGAAGATATTACAGATGTTGTTGCTTTTACAACAGCTTCATCAGCTAAACTTTTTATAAACGGTAAACTAGTTGGGAAATTAAATGCAGATGATTATGCAACTATTATCTGGAAAAATGTAAAGCTATCTCCCGGCAAAAACTTAATAGAAATTAAGACCACTGACGGAAATGATTCTGCAACGTGGGATGTTGAATAGAATAAATTAAGAGTTAATATCTTTTACTTGGAGATTTTTGTCTAATGAGGCTTCTGTGCTTTAAAAGCATATGAAGCCTCTTTATTGTCTAATTATTATTTCGATAGTGATTTAAAAATAAGCATTAATATGTATAATAGTTAACACAATTATCTTTGTGCTGCTAAATGTAGTTTTAGATTAACTATTTGGTTTTGTATTTATAGATTTATAGCGAAATATATCTAAGAATGGAAAAAGTATTTGTATTAATTTTTATTATTGGATTTACTATGCATGTTCAAGCTCAGGAAGTAAATACAGAGGAGCCAAAGAATGTGCTTTATGGAAGCGTAGGAAATCTTGTTTTATGGTTTACTACGAACGCGAATTATGAACGATTGATAAAAACAAAAGATGCAAATATTTTTAGTCGATATTATCTGCATGTTGGATTTGGTGGATATGCAGCCTGGGCAGAAAACGGTAGATCTACAGATGTGTCGTTTCGATGGTTAGGGGGACGTAAAAAATCACATCTTGAATTAGGTGTTGGAGTAGTTTCTTTGTTTGATAGTCAAGGTTATGACATAGCAAAAAGCAATACTCAAGGATATGAGCCAGAACCTTCCAGAGATGATTATAGAGATTTTTATCCTGCAGCTACAGTCGGATATCGTTTTCAGAAACTAAGAGGTGGACTTGTTTTTAGAACTGGATTAGCATCGCCAGATGGTGTTTATCTCTCTTTAGGATATGCGTTTTAAAGGAATCTTTAATTATATGCTTATTGATTTACAGGTAACTGAATCTCCACTAAGGCTCCGTTTTGGTTTTTTAGGTTAATTGTTCCTTTATGGTTTTCAATAATAAGTTTACAGTAATAAAGTTCAAGACCAGGATTATTATCTATATGCTCCGTTATAAATGCTTTTATTCCTTTTTCAATTAGAATTTTTGGAAATCCAGTACCTTCATCCTTGATTTTAATTAAATAATTGTCATTCAGGAGATTTCCTGCTACTGAAATTCTGCCATTTTCTGGAGAATGCTTTTGGGCATTGTATAAAATTGTTTCTATGCACTTTGAAAGGTAGTTAATATCAATTTTTAAATGAGCTGTATCTAGGTTTAAATCCAACGATAGATTCTTTGTCTTGATATCGTCCTGAAATGACTTAGCGACATCCTTTATTATTTCACTAATATCAAAAGGGGCAAAAAACATTTTTTTAGAGCCCAATGAATTTAGTTTAGAAATATCAAGTGCCAGGTAGGAGAAATCTTCTAACCTTTTACATGAATTATTCAGCAAGTTGATTATGTTAACAATTGATTCATCTTTTACATTTTCTTTTATAAAATTTGTAAATCCTAATATCCCATTTAAAGGAGTTCTTATTTCGTGACTGATAATATTTAAAAAATCATTTTTTGATTGATCGAGAACAGCAAGATCCTTATATGCTTGTTCTAGCTTTTCGTTTAAAACAACTAATTTTTCAGTTCTCCTTTTTACCTTTTTTTCTAAATATTGATTTAAATTATTTATTTCATCTTTACTTTTCTTTAACGAAATATGTGTGTTAATTCTGGCGAGTAATTCGTTGGTGTTAAATGGTTTTGTTAAATAATCAACTCCCCCAAGTTCAAATCCATGTGAGATACTTTCAGATTCATTGATTGCCGTAAGAAAAATTAATGGGATGTCTTTCTTATTATCCAGTTGTTTTATTCTTTTACAGGCTTCAAAACCATCCATTTCCGGCATCATGATGTCCATTAGAATCAGGTCAAAATCATCAGACTGTAGTGCGTTTAAAGCATCCTTACCATTTAATGCATATTCAACTTCATAATTATTTTCACTAAGAATATTACCTAGTAATTGAATGTTTTTGGGATTATCATCAACTATTAACAATCTATTCATGTTCTTCAGTGTTATTGATTGTCTTACGCAAGACAACTAAATAAGTTAATCAAAATATATTGATAATTCTTTCAAGATAGTATCCACTTTCTCAAGATTAAATGACAACACAGCTTTTTTAAATTTGTTGCCGTAATTTTCTAAATTTTTATTTTCCAGTTTTTTTGCTGTTTGTATTATTGTTTCAGCAAGGAGTTTTTGTCCCTTTACGGTTTTTCTTTTCTTTAACTGTTCCCATATTTCAGATGTGTTTTTTACAAAGGTTGCAATTTCATCTGTATTTAATTTGAATTCATTTTCTTGTAATGCTATTTCTTCGGCTTTCTTCCACTGGAAAAATCCAACAAGCGTATTAACTAATTCATTTATTAAGATTGGTTTTTTTAGCAATCCTGAAAAATTATCCAACTCCAACAATTTTTCAGGAGTTTCTAATACTGAAGCAGTACAGGCTATTACCGGGATATCGCTCGTTTCTTTATTTGCTTTTAGACGTTTGGTAACTTCATTTCCATCTTCGCCAGGCATCCTTATATCCATAAATATTAATTCAGGTTTTATTTCTAGAGCCTTTTTAAAACCTGAGATTCCATCATCAGCTTCATAAACATCAAAACCTAGTAACTCTAAATGGCATATAAGTAAAGCTCGATTACTTTTTATGTCATCTACTACAAGAATTTTTTTATTTGGAAATTTAATATCCTTAGGGAATACTGCATCCTTATTTTGAAATAACTTGTCTTCTGCTATTTTAATTCCGGGTAAATCTATTATAAAAGAACTGCCTTTACCAACTTCGCTGTCAACTTGTAGTTCTCCATTAAATAAATTGATAATTCTTTTTGAAATACTTAGTCCAAGTCCTGTTCCTCCAAATTGTCTCGAAATTGAATCATCCTGTTGTTTGAAATCTTCAAATATTAATTCTAATTTTTCTTTTGGGACACCAATACCTGAATCAATTATTTTAATAACCAGGTCTACTGTTTCTTTTGAAATATTTTTTGCATCAACGAGAACTTTAACATAGCCTTTTTGAGTAAATTTTAAAGCATTACTAATGATATTAATTAATACTTGATTTAAACGAAGTTCATCGAGAGATAAGCCTTTGGGTATTTTTTTAGAAACATGAATATTAAGCTTGAGACCTTTTTCTTTTGCTTTGTAATTAAATAATGAATAGAGTTCATCAAATATAATTCTAATATCAACAGGATCATATTTTAGTTCCAGTTTTCCTGCTTCTATTTTAGATAAATCAAGTACGTCATTAATGAGTTTTAAGAGAGTGATACTACTTGAATGAATGGATTTAATATAATTTTCCAGTGTTTCATCATTTACTTTTTTTGATAATATTTCAGAAAAGCCTATAATGGCATTCATCGGTGTTCTGATTTCATGGCTCATATTTGCCAGGAAAGAACTTTTTGCCCTGTTAGCAGATTCAGCACGTTCTTTCTCTAAAATTAATTGATTTTCGAAGTTCCTGCGGTTATTAATGTTTATTAGTATTTGTGAAAATAGTTTTAATAATTCTATTTCATGGGGTAAAAAGGTGTGATGTTCTCTAACTGCATTAAAGCCTATAAATCCTATTAGTCGCGTATTGCTAATCATTGGGACGGTTAATAGGCTTTTAATTTCATGATCCACAAATATATTTTTCAGCTTTTTGTTTTCAATTTTCTCTATTTTAGAATAATTGATTATTTTATTTTGCTTATGGGTTTCTACCCATTCTGGGGCAATTTGGGCAACGTGTATTTCTTGTAATTCTTTAATGCTGGGAATAATTCCTTCATTGCACCATTCGTATGTATTGCTACACGTAGTTAGTTCTTTGTTGTAATCAAAAATATAAACTTTATCAGAATCAACATAACGCCCTATTTTTTCAAGTGCTTTATTAATAGCTTTATCCAGATCGTTTATGCCTATATTGATATATTTTAAAGAAATTTCAGATAAGATTTGGCGCATTTTGGTTTCTTGCTGCAATTCAATTTGCATTTTTTTGATGTAATCGATATCTGTATATGTTCCAATAACCCTTTGGGGTTCACCTTTTGGGTTCCAACTAACTATTTTTCCTTTGTTAAGGACCCATTTGAATGTCCCGTTTTTGCATAATATCCGATATTCAATCTGATAATTTTTGATTTTGTTATCTATCAGGTTGTAAATTAATTCTACAAGAGGCTTCCTGTCGTCTGGATGGATCCTTTTTTCTATATCTTTCCCTGTTGTAGGTATTTCACCTTCTTCATAACCGATCATTTTATAGTATTGCTTTGAAAAATATACATTATTAGCTGGGATATCCCAGTCCCATATTCCGATATTACTTCCCTCAACAGAGAGTTGCAATCGTAGTTCGTTTTCTTTTAGCTTTTCTTCCAGGGCTTTCCGTTCTGAAACATCTTCGATAATTGCCAGGATACATACTTGTTCGTTATAATTAGTGACAGACATTGTTAATTCGCTCTCAAAGAGCCTTCCGTCCAAAGCTTTAAACAAAAACTCACAATGGCATTCTCCTTCTTCAAGGGCATTTTTAATATGATGCCTGGCCCATTCATATGAATCCTTTCCATTAGGTTGTGTTTTTGGTGAAATAATCAGAGGGGATTTACCAATAAAATCATTTTTGGATTTACCTTCAAACATTTCTATTCCTTTTCTATTACACTCAATGATTAATCCATCTGTTATTTTTAGAATAAAAATTGCATTTATGTTTTGCTCAAAGAGGTTTCGGAAATTTTGTTCTTCTTGCATGAGCTTTATTTCCTGTTGCTTGCGTTCATGGATATTCACTAAAATACAGTGAATTATTTTAGCCTCATCTTTTTCATTGAACTGTATGCGAGATTCTAGCATTACAATTAAATTTGTCCCATCCTTTTTACGTAGTTCTAGCTCAATTGAATAATTTCTTTTTTTTATTAAATCGGTAATCTTATTCGAAAAAAAACGTTTGTCCGGTTTTATCCAGATATCGCCAAAGGACTTTCCTATATGTTCATCCTTTGTATATCCCAGTAGATCAACATACCAGTTGTTTACATCGATATAATTACCTTTTAAATCAAGAGAAAGATACGCAACCGGTGTATTTTCGAAAAGATTACGGAATCGTTTTTCGCTGGACTGAAGTATCTCATCATGTTTTACTCTCTGAGTGATGTCTTCAAATAAGACAGCAAAATGATATTTCTTATTCGAGAAAACAATCTGCCTTAAATGTTTTTTTAAATGGTTAGAATAATTCTGGAAAATAGCTGGAGAACCAGTAAGGGCAACTTCAGCATAAGTAGCAAATCCGCTTGGAAGTGTATTTGCAATTTCTGAGTATCTTTTCCCGACAATTTCATTTGGCCAAACACTTAACTTTTTGAACGCACGGTTTATGTTTAATATTTTAAAATCAATAGGAGTACCGTTATCGTCTAATATGATTTTATTTTCTGTAAAGCCTGTTATCATATTGTCAAATAAAGATTGCAGTCTTTCATGAGATTCTATGATTTCTTGTTCCTGTTTTTTTCTTTCAGAAATATCATCAAATAAGGTCACAAATTGGCCTTTTCTATTAGAAAAAACCTTCATTTTAATATGCTTTTTTAGATATTCTGCATAGATTTCTGTTTCAACCGGAACTTTGGTTTTAACTACGTTGTGAAAAAAATCCAAATTAATTTTTGAAACATCATAAAGCTCGCTAAATTTTCTTCCAATATTAGCGTCGGAAAAATATGTGTCAAGTTTTTTATAGGCATTATTACAACTTACAATTTTGAAATCTACTGCTTTCCCATTTTCATCCAAAATAATCTCGCTTATATGTAAAGCTGTAGTCATGTTGTCGAACAATGCTTGTAACCTTTCTTTAGATTCAATAATTTCATTTTCTTTATTTACCTGCTCTGTTATATCCTGTAAAAATCCATGTATTTTTAACAGTTTTCCTTCCTTATTATATTGTTTTTTTCCTATTACTTTAAGCCAAACGATTTTCCCGTCAATTAGTCGTTTAAAAGAATAAGTTCGTTCGTAGGGAATATTGCGATTTTTAATGGCTCTAATTAGAGCATTGTACTCTTCTTCACCTTTTTGTTTGTTTGCGTTATATAATCCTTCCATCCAGGTATCTACATGTATGCTATCTGTGCCGGCAGGTAGCTCTATCCCGAATAATTCAAAAGTTTTAGTATTTCCAAAAATTTTGGTCGGGTGATTTATATAATCAAAAAACCAATAGCCCGCGTTAGAAAGTTTAAGTGCTGTGTTTGAAAGGAAATTAGCATATTCAAGCTTTTCTTTATCTTTTCTTTTTTGAGTTATATCTTCTTTAACTGTAATGAAGTGTGTTATTTCATTATTTTTGTTTTTTAATGGAGAAATGATTGACGATTCCCAATATATTTCGCCATTTTTCCTTTTGATTTGTAGTTCATCTTTCCAGGGGAGCCCTTTCTTTAAAGTATCTTTAAGTTTTTTGTAATAACTTTTTGGATATAAGTCCGATTCAAGGAATCGGGAGGTTTGCCCTACTGCTTCGTCAAAAGAATACCCAGTAATTTCAGTAAAGGTTTTGTTAACGAATTCTATAATACCATTTTTGTCGGTAATAACGATAGAAGCCGAAGTGCTTTCCAGTGCTTTTAAATATAAAGTTAATTCTTGCGTACGTTCCTCTACTTGTTTTTCAAGATTGCTTTTATAATGGTTAAGTTTTTTGTTTACTTTTAATAGTTTATTTTCTATTGATTTAATGTCTGTGATATCCTGGATTACACCTTTTATTTTTACAATTTCGCCATTTTTGGATTCACTCATTCCCTTATTGCGTAACCATTTTATCTTGTTTTTAATCGTTGTAATTCGAAGTTGGAAATCAAATGGTTTGCCTCTCATTGCATCTTGCCAAACAGATTGTGATAGTTTTAGATCTTCTGGGTGTATTAAATTGAATATATCTTCTAGAGACATTTTTTCTACGGAAGGAATCTCAATGATATCATATAAATTATCTGAAATTGTAAATTTTAGTGTATGTGGATCCAATTCCCAGCCACTGATATTTGCCATTTTTCCCGATTCTGATAATAGATTTTCATTTTCAATCAGTTTTTCTTCTGTGATTTTTCGGTCAGTGATATCAAGCATTATCCCTGTTAAATATCTGGGCATTCCTTTGTTATCCCAATCAATAGTCCGAACCTGTAAATTAACATATATCCATTCTTCTGTCTTTTTCTTTAGTTTTATTGTAATATCAGCCTTGTCTGATTTACCTGCCTTTATATTTTCTATATTAGTCAAAAAAGAAGGAATATCATTTTTATGAATATGGTCGATAAACCAAGGCAAAAGTTTGTCTACACCAGGAAGTTCTTCTCTTTTATAACCTAATATCTCTGCCCAACGTTCGCTGATATAAATATCTTTTTTGTCGATAAATTCATGTGCGAAAATACCCGCCTGGCTTACATCGATAGCAAGTTCAAGTCGTCGTTGACTTTCCTTTAACTTAAGCTCTGCTTGTTTTTGCTCTGTAATATCCCTGGTTATGGAAAGAAGATTTGAGTTATATGAAATAACGTGACTTTGCAAATGTTGATATTCGCCTGATTTATTTAAGTATTGAAATTCAATTGTTTCAGAAACATCTGGTTTACCTGCTTTTATTTTTGTTAAGTATTTTTCTAAAAGGTTTAAAATAAAAGCTTTATCATTTGGATGAACAAAGTCAAGAAATGATTTACCTAGTAGCTCTTCTGGGGGATATCCAAGAATTCTTGTCGTAGAAGGGCTTACATAAAGGTATTCTGCTTTTAGATCAAAAGAAGATAAAGAAATCAGGTCAGTGGCATTTTTAGCCATGATTTGAAATAATTCACTGTTTTTTCTTAATTCTTCATTCTGTGATTTTAGGATTTTAATCTCTTCTAAAAGTTCCTCTTTTGTTTTATCTTGATCTTTCTTCATCCTAATAAAAACTTTTTTTTGTTTAAAAAATAACGTGATTAAGTTTAATTATCTCTAAGTTAAATAAATAAATGGTTATTGAAATATTATCTTAACGAAAGAATGCTAATTAACACACTCGAATCTTAATTTGACTATTATTTATTTAAATGAATTGTTATTTGAATTGGAGGAGAAATTACATAGTTATGCTTATAAAGATTATGAAGGTTTCTACACAGTCTTAATACTCATAAATCAAAGCAATAAATGGGAAGCAAATTTTTATTTTTAAACAGTAATAAGGTGCGTCTCTTTTTTAAGGATTAAGAACAACAAAAATACTTACTGCATGTTACCATTTTTAGAATATTGTTAATAGAGGAATGGAAATAAATTGGGATTATTTAGGGGAAGAACATCTTGGAAATGTTAGAGTGGTTACAATAGAAAAAGATAAAGTGAGATTTTTTTATTATAAGGAAAAGTCTTTAGTGAAAGAGATTGCTTTAAAAATAGGCTATGAGTTTATTTCAGGAGCTTATTTTAAGCAAGATATCCCAAATGAAGTAGAAATAGAATACGCTATAAACTACATTGAAGATGAGTTAATGAGTAAAAAAGAACTCATAAATAACGGGGAAAAACTTGTGTCCGTAGATAAATCCCTTATTGAATTTTTTAATAAAAATGGTGAAGTAAAAAGTATATATACTCAACGAAATATTGAGGATATATTTGGTAAGTATGCTTCTATTGTAATGGGAGAACCACTATCTAGAAATAATATGGTTGTAAATAGAGAAGATATTGCAATTATACTTGTTTTAAGAGAGATTGTACATCACCTAAATTTTATGGAATTATACCTGATAAATTAATGCGGTACTTTTGAATTACCGTTTATTCTCAAACAATATCTCAAAAGCACCACATATTCTTTGAAAAATTTTATTTAATACTTACAGCTTCAACTCCCTTAAAGGTCATTTTTACTTGTTTTATTGTGCCATCTTCGTTGAATTCTAATTTATCAATACACGTTACCCGGTGATCTCTTCCTTCGTTAGGAACGGGGCGTCTATGATAAACAATATACCATTTATCAGTATCCGGTATGTTAATCACAGAATTATGTCCAGCTCCTGTTGCAATGTCCTCGTCAGACTGAAGAATAGTTCCAATACGTTCAAATTTATCGGTTATCTTATCGGCCATTGCGTAAGCTACACGGTAGGAACTATCTCCCCAACCTCCTTCAGACCACATAAAATAATATTTTCCATTTCGGTAAAATAAGACAGGACCTTCAACATATCCTTCCGGGGTGATATCTTTAAAAACAGAACCATCTTCCCAAGGGATAAAGCCTGTAAAGTCATCATTAAGTTTAACCAGGTTACATTTTTGCCATCCGCCATAAAACATATAGTAAGTTTCATCCGAATCTTTATAAACGAATTGGTCAATAGGTTGAGCATCATTATAAAAGTCTGAGATTAGAGGTTTACCCAGATAATCTTCATATGGACCGCCAGGAGAATCCGCAACAGCTATACCAATACCTCCTTCATGACTTGAGGGATCACTTTCATCCCACATAGGGCCTCCCGGCCTTTGTAGATCATTGGCAGAAAAGAACAAAAAATATTTACTGTCTTTTTCTATTATCGCAGGTGCCCACATTGCTTTGTGTGCCCATTTAATAATTGAAGTGTCTAACACATGAGTGTGTTTTTTCCATGTTACTAAATCATTTGACGAGAATGCGTCGAAAAAAACCTGTTTTTCATAAACACTGGAATAGGTGGGAAATACCCAAAATTCATTATCGAAAACAGCTCCTTCCGGATCGGCAT
The DNA here is from genome assembly GCA_963665085.2 of Bacteroidales bacterium. GTDB lineage: Bacteria > Bacteroidota > Bacteroidia > Bacteroidales > JAAAOM01. Next base: position 1,338,496 of record CAXXXS010000002.1, on the reverse strand, counting down.
ACCAATCCTCAATAATTGGATTACCCGATGTTTCAATAGCATTATTTTTTTTACCAGATGAACATCCATTGATAATCAGAAATATAATACTGAAGATGCCTACATGTTTTTTAATTATTTCAAATTTCATAATGAAATATTATTATTTGTTTAATAAGTTTTACATAAATTGTTTCTATACTTATACTATTGAAATAAAAGTAGCGTATATATTTTTCTAATATATTATTTTTTAGAATTTCATTGTTCTTATTCTTAAATAAAATATTGTTCTTGTTAAACAATAAGCATTATTTTTTTTACTAACATGCTTTTGTAGATTAAGAGGTTGAATATTTATTTGAGAGAACTTTCTATCATAAATTTTGTTGATTAAGTGGTTTATTTTATTTAGAAACAGAGTTTATGATTTATTATTGTGATTAATATTATTGATTGATTATTAATAATTTATTAACTTATTTGAAATTAGAATTGCTTTAATTAAATACAAAGTACAAAATGGATAATTCGAAAGCTTATAACAAAACATTGAAAAAAAATAAGAAGGACAGGCGGGACATGATCCAATATATCAACCTGCAATTAGCGTCGTTGGGGCAGCCTATCTTTCGAGATGATTCTGATGCAAAAACAAAATATTCGAATGATAAGTTTCAGGACTTGACAGAGGGATTAATTAATAGCTTTCGTGAAAAGTCGCGATTGTTGACTCATCATTTATCTCCTGCAGATACCCGGATACAAAATTTTATTGATGATTATCTAAAGGAAGTTGAATTTAATAAACCCTATCGTTTACCAAATAATACGTTGGTCCTAAACCAGAAGGGCATGGCCCGTGAGCTCAGTCTTCCGCCTAATGCAAATGAGTTCGAGAGTGAGCTGTTAAAATCATACCGATTAAAACAGGGGGTTTTAAATAATCCGGCAAATGATAAACGAACAACAAAAGGGACTTTTCATATTGTACGTGGAGGACTTCCTGTTCCGTTAGATAAAAAAGAAGTTCCAAAGATTACATTTGCCCATATGTTAAATGCCGCATTTAATGCACCGGAAGATATAAAACTTCTTCCGTTTACATCCAACCAGAAAGATAAAGCAAGGGTTTTTGTTTCTTTATTGCTTCGTCCGGTTGTTTGTCCGGAAGTACCTGGGGTTATGAGCCAGAAAAGCATGGAAATTCGGTTTTTTGCACCTGGAAACCTGGTAAGTAACCTCGATTTTGTGGAAACCATATTTGGTAATGCCGGCGATCATAACCTGGCACAGAATGATGCTGGTTTGGATGTTGAGCATTGGACAGGCCATACAGGGTGTATAGTATTAGCCCCTCAACTCACCAAATTAAAGAAAAAAGATATTGGCCTTCCTCATTTTGATGATGCAACCGAACGACAAAAACGGGATGGTATGTGTTGGAAAGATGCAAATGAATTGTATAATGATGGAGGGGCATTTAAATTAACCTGCCGGGATGATAGGGGAGTAGTTATCACTTTAATTGCCGATAATTATTACGGCTATTCTAAAAAAGAAATAAAAACCCAGATTAGTTATTCGGCCAACCTTTATGGACTGGTTGAGGAAGAACATGCAGGCGGGGCTATTGCATTTCCAAGAGGTAATATGAGTGATAAGGTATTCGGAAGAAACTTTACGAAAAAATTTTCTGCTGGTTATACATTTGAGAATGTGAAGAAGCTATTAAAGGATAAAATAGCCCTGCAACCCGGTAACTATGCAATTGACACGAAGTATCCCGATGTTGTTTATATCCCGGAATATGCAGATATAGATATTGATAAGAGTTCTGTTAGCTGGGAATATGAGGGTAATGAGGTAAGTCTAAAATTATCGCCTCAAAAAATATTTGTACATCCAACAGGACATAAATTTCAATTAGTTAAACATCCCAATGATTCTCTTTGGCGTATTATTGATACTGCACCGGAAGGTATTTTTTGTCATAAGCCAAGTACTGTATCAGGAGGAGGGAAATCAGAAATCTCTAAATCAATGCAGAATGCCATTAAATATGGAAATTTCTATGTCCACGATTTAGAAGAAGATGAAAAACAGGTAGATAAGATAATCCAATATGATTATTCACACCGTTGGAAAAATATTCGTCCTGATGCTGCACCGTCACGTTCATTTTTAAGTCCTGAAAGAACATTAGGTTCAGCTGTTAAATTACTAACCCCATCCGATCAATACAACGATGAATATAACAAGTTCCTTCAGGAAATTCCAGAACATATACGTACACTGGCATTATATGTAAAAAGACATTATAGGGGCGATACAGATAAGGATGTAAACTGGAAAGAATATTTCAATGTCGAGATTGTAAATGGAAGGCCCGGTAATGTGTTGAGGTATAAACACAAGCCTGTTGTTGCAAGTTATGTAAGGGTTGGTTTTAACCAGGAAAATAGATGGTATATCCATAAATTACGTTCCGATTTTATTCCTAGCCTAAAGATACAGACTGAGGATGATATTTCTGCAACAATAACATTACCAGCAGACAAACTCAAGAATTTAAATAAGCAATATGTAAACCCAAGTGTTAAACTGGTTGCTAATTGTGAGAGTTATTTGTTTCAAAGGCCTGATGAGGCAGTAATCAGGGGGTATGATAAAGATGCGGAATTTGACATTGTTCAAAGCAATACTTTCCTGACAAATTATGAGCCATTAAAATTAGAGAATGCCATAGAACTTGGTGAGAACGCAATTAGTTTTGAGAAATATACAGAGCCTGTTAAAAGCTTTTTATCTGAAATTGTAGATAGTGAGCAAGAAGAATATTTTGTGGTACCATCCCATACACGGATAGTTGATGGAGAACCGACGAAGAATCCCCGCTATCTTCAAAAGAATATTTTTAAAGAAGAAACAATAGATTCTTATCTCGCTGAGGTAGGGGTACGCTTACATAGAAAAATTAAACCGGAAGACGAGGTTTATCATCCGGTTAATGCAGTATTACCAGGGAGAAGAAATAATCCTGTAGATAAAAAAGCTGGAATCAGGCCGTTGAGTGTTTATAACCCAATTCATTACCAGGAATTGCCTGAACTATTTATGGACTTTATTTGCAGCATTACAGGAAAATCCCCATCAACAACAGGGGCAGGTTCTGAAGGGGCACTTACCAAAGGCCCATTCAATATGCTGGTTCCAACAACGGATTTGAACAATGCCCTTCTTTCATATATCCTTACAGAATACCAGGGATTTAGTTCTGCTGCTGGTTATATTGGTTCAGAGAATCGTTTTGATCACGATATAAGTATATTAATTCCTGAAATATGGGCAAGGCTTGAACCTGCTGATAGGGATCCAAAGGTATTAATCGAGAATAATTGCCTTGAGAAACTTGAGGATTTTGAACATAAAGGCCAGAAAGTTCTAGCGAGCCGATTAGGCTATCGAATCACAGAGAATTTTGCTTTTCGTTGTATGAACCGTCTTTTTGACGAGCCATTGGCAGTATTTAACGAACGAATGCTTAAACCCGAATTGCAGGGAATGGATGATTATGTGGATGGAATTAACAATATTGTTGAAGCAATGCAAAAAGTTGCTTTACCATATTTTGAAGATGGAAGTGTTAATGCTGCAATTCCACCGTTAAAAATTCTGCTTCACATAATGGCATATGGTAATTATGAAGGCAAAGATATTAGTGATCCTGAGCTTAGAAAATCCTTCAAAAGAGATAATGTTATCAAAAGCGATTGGTATAAAGAGCGGTTGAAGTTAAAGCAAGAGAAAGATATTGCATATTATAAGAAACAAATTGGTTATCTGGAGGCTTTCCTGAAAAATCCTGATAACAAGCTTTTAGTAGAAGAAATGGGTATAAAAGAAAGGCTGGTACATGCGCAGGAAACCTTAACGTATATAGAATCTTCTAAATATCTTAAAGACTTGGTAGGTACAATTGGTTTAGATCCGTTATTTAAGTAATAAATTGGAAAAGAAATAAGGGAAATACTGGGAGTTAACAACTATGAATTTTAGGAACCTAAATCTTCTGGTTTAAAGTTAGTTATTTCCAGTCTTCCCGAATTAGATAATTAAGTACAGAAGTTTTCTGGGCCGCATAGAAAAAGTACATAAAAAAGAACAAAATTTCTATTGCTTAATCTTTTATTATTAGGTTATTTTATTCCTTTTAATAAAAAGTATTATTATAACTATGAAAAAAACAATATCCTTAAACTTGCTAGTAATCATTGTTTTATTTTCTTTTGTTGTATTGACCAGCTGCGTCAAAGAAGTGCTGCCGCCGGAGCCTGTTTACCCTGTTCCGACAGAGAAGCAGTTGGCCTGGCACGAAATGGAACAATATGCATTTATACATTTCACAACAAATACATTTACTGATTTAGAGTGGGGATTTGGAAACGAAAGCCCGGAAGTATTTAATCCTACCAACCTGGATGCGGAACAATGGGCCCGTGTTATTAAGGAATCAGGATTGAAAGGAATAATTTTAACCTGTAAACATCACGATGGGTTTTGTTTGTGGCCAAGTAAATATACCGAACATTCTGTAAAGAATAGCCCTTATAAAGATGGAAAAGGGGATGTTGTAAAAGAAGTAAAAGATGCCTGTGATAAGTATGGGCTTAAATTTGGAATATACCTGTCCCCATGGGATAGGAACCATTCTAAATACGGAGAACCAGAATACATCGAATATTATCGTAACCAGTTAAAAGAATTGTTTGAACAACATTCTCCCATTTTCGAAATGTGGTTTGATGGTGCTAATGGAGGAGATGGTTATTATGGAGGTGCAAATGAAATGCGGAAGATAGACAAACAAGTTTATTACGACTGGCCAACAACACTGGAAATGGTTCGTGGGATGGAACCACAAATTATATTTTTTAGTGATGCAGGTCCTGATATTCGTTGGTGTGGAAATGAACGTGGGTTTGTAAACGAAACAAACTGGTATACCATTGATAATGATACTTTATTTGCGGGCAAACCAGGAATTAGTGATTTGTTGAATACAGGAACAGAAGGAGGGAAGGATTGGATTCCTGCTGAAGTAGATGTATCTATTCGTTCGGGTTGGTTCTATCATAAAGCGGAAGATGATCAGGTGAAAACTCCGGAAAAGCTTTTTGAAATTTATTTAACTTCTGTTGGGAGGGGTGCTAATTTAATACTAAACATACCTCCAGATACAAGAGGTTTAATTCATGAGAATGATGTAAAAGCACTTACCGAATGGAAGAAAATGCTTGATGAAACATTTTATAATAACCTGGCAGAAGGGGCAAATACAACGGCAACAAATGTTAGGGGGAAATCAAAATTATATGGGGCAAACTTAATCCTTGACGGGGATAAAGAAACATACTGGGCCACTGACGATGAAGTAACTTCTGCTTCTATTGAACTGGATTTAAAGAATGAGGTAGAGGTTAATTATGTAATGCTACAAGAATACATAAAACTTGGTCAACGCGTTAAGAAGTTTTCTGTTGAAGCTATGGTAGACGGAGAATGGAAAAACATTGGCTCTTCAACAACAATAGGTTATAAAAAGATACTTGCTGTTTCTCCGGTAAAAACAAACAAGCTTAAAATTAATTTTAACGAATCAAGAGGTTGTTTAACAATATCTAACCTGGAAGTTTATTAGATATAAGGTAAAACCCCCGGTATAGCTCCGTATAGACCAAGCATTTCGTTTGTGCCCTTATATATTGAAATAATCCAGGGTTCTTGAGCCATGTTACAATCCTAATAATAAAAACATAAGGTTTAGGCCTGTTTGAGTGGTTTGATTTATAAACAGTTAGTAGTTTTTAAAAAACCACCACGGTGGTTTTAAAAAATCACCATGGTGATTTTTCAAAATGATGCTGATCGTTTTTCAAAATCACCGTGATGATTTTTTAGATTAACCAAAGTGGTTTTTTAGGGGCAATAATTTAGAGTATTTAAATCAATCGTTTAGTTAACGATTCTGCAATTGACGCTGACAGGTTTAAAAACGCAGACAGGTCGATATGTGATTTAAACCTGTCAGCGTGCGTAGCTGCTGACAGCGTTGGTACCTTAACTAAACGACTTGCATTCTTTAATAATAAAACAAGCATAAGCCAGAGTCTTGAGCTATATTATGGTAGCAAATGCTACCCCAAAAGATAGGACATAGTAAAAACTATGCCCAACTACTTTAATCTTTTGTTTTTAGTTCTCTGGGTAGTAAATACTAACCCAAAAATGGATTATTTCTTTATATCATATTAAGATTTAGTATACCTCTTAAATAATAATAACTATTATTTTTCTAGCCCCTCTTCAAGTTCTCCTATCAGGAGGATTTAGGGGGTCATTATAAATGAATCCAACAATATAAAAATATTAAAAGGCATAAAAATAGAAAAGCCGTCCAAATTTTTGGACGGCTTTTCATTACTATTACACACTGCTAAATCAACTACACATATGTATAGCTAATATTTTTTATCTTAGAAGTTTGAACCTTCAACATCCCACCATAGGCGAGTGCTGATTAAATCTGCTCCACCTAATTTTTCAGTAGCATCTGCAACTCCAACAGGGTTATTGTCACGTTCGTCTGTAACAAATGGCATTCTTTTTATGAAGTCATCTGCTGCTATGATACCCCAATCTGCATTACTATCGTTTTTGTAGTTGTAAGGAAGTTTTGGATAACCAGTTCTTCTGTGATCAACCCAAGTCTCTACAGTATTCATATATCCTGCAATCCACTTTTGAGTCATGATTCTTTCAAGTTTTACTTCATTATCAGCAGCTTCATCCCAAGCTACAGAGATTTCAATGCGGCTTACGAAGTCGTTTACAGCTCCTTCTGCTCTTGGATCATCATAATCAAGAGGAGTACTTGTATCATCAAGAAGATACTCATCTACTCCACTTGCTCCCCATTCTGCAAAAGATAATCTAACACCTTCTTCATAGTAAGTCTGAGCTGTTTCATCAACATCCCAACCACGTAAAGCAGCTTCAGCTAACATAAAGTTTGTTTCACAAGCTGCAAATAAACGACGACTTTCAACTGTTTTAAAGTCTGTGCTAATGGTTGAATAATCTGTTCTGTCTGCTTTTGCAACTAATAAAGCACCATTTCTGATTCCTTTGTAAGGATAGTCTGGGTGATCAGTTACTAATGAAGCATCCTCAACTGGTTCAAAATATTTCTCAATACGTCCGTCTTTGTATCCAATAAGAATAGATTCCATGGTTGCACTCATACGGGTATCATTCCATGAGAAACAAATTGTAGCAGGATTGAATGAACCACCATACAATGAGATGTACATGTTTTCATCATTAGTCATAATTAAACCATCTTCATCATTGATAGCTTTTTCTCCTTGAGTTTTTGCTAAATCTGGAGCGATATTTACCAAACGCATTGCTAAACGTAAACGTAAACTGTTAGTAAATCTAATCCATGATTCTACATCTCCGTCATAAGTAGCATCAAAGTTAGCCATACCAACATAATCTTTGTTTGCTTTAAAAACAGTAAGGATTTCATCTAATTCAGAAAACCATGTAGTATATAATGTTTCTTCACTATCATACAAAATATCTTGTTCAGATGAACCATAGTTTGTATAGATAAGTGGGCCATGATAAGCAGTTAATCTTGAAGTTCCCAAAATTCTTAAAAGTTTTGCCCAGGAAACAAATACATCATAACCATCAGCTTCAGCAATTTGGATTACCTGACGAGCTGGTGCCATTATGTTGTTGTAAATACGATCCCAATATGTATTCCAAGTAATATAATAGGTCGTATTGTTTACACCACTTACGAAAGGTGTTGGGGTAGCAAGGTGACGAATAAATGATTCGTGAACCAGGTTGTGTTCAATTTGATGGCCAAAAACATTGCTTAACATTGTTGGGAAATAAGCTCCAACCATATTAAAATCTTGTTGAAGTGACACATCTGAAATCTCATATGGATTCGTGTTTGTCTCTTCAAATTTATCAGTACAAGCACCGAAAATTAACAAAAATATTGTAGTATATAAATATATTAACTTCTTCATCTTTCTATTATTTAAAAGGTTAATTTAACATTAAAACCAATAGTTCTCGTTGCTGGAAGGTTGAAGTTATCCAGAGACTGATAAGTCCTGTTTGTACTCATAGTAAGTTCAGGATCATAAGGAGCTTTCTTATAGAAGAAGAACATATTCTGACCTACAAGAGAAACAGCAGCATTTTCAATTGGCCACTCTAATTTTGATAAGTCAAAATTGTATGCCAAAGAAACCTGGCTTAACCTAACATTGGTTCTGCTATATGTGTATGCTTCTTTAATGCCATTTCTGTTACCAGTTGTTGTATACCATGTTTGAGGATCAACAGTAGTAACAGCAGTACCATCTTCTGTTGCAGCATTTACAGAAACGCCACCGTTATCACGAGCCTCAGCAGTTCGTAAACTAACACCATATCCGTCTAACATTGCCTCTGTTTGACTAACAACTTTTCCTCCGAATTTACCACTGATAAGGAAACTAAAGTCAAAACGACCAAATGTTAGGTTGTTGTTCCAACCTAAGCTCCATCTTGGATCAAGGCTTCCAATATATTCAGTTTCACTTGTGTTCTTTTGTGGTGTTCCATCTGCGTCAACAATAATTCTGCCTTCATCATCTCTTTTAAACCGGTAAACATAAAGGTCATTTAATGCACCACCTGAATAGATTTTTACCTGGTAACCTTCTGAACTTGAAAGATAAACTGGTTCAGACAGGTCTGGATGTAACTCAATTACTTCATTTTGGTTTCTTGAATAGTTAAATGAAGTTCTCCATGCTAATTTATTTGTTTTAACAGGCATTGCATCCACAGTAATTTCAACACCTTTGTTTACAATCTCACCGGCATTTACATAGTAAGTTGTATATCCTGAACCAGATGGAGCATCAAGCTCAATAAATTGATCCTGGCTGTTAATGTTGTAATACGTGAAATCGAACCCAAATCTTCCATCAAAGAATCTCCAGTCTGTACCAATTTCTAAAGAGCGAAGCATTTCTGGTTTTAAATTGGTAAATGGTTTTTCTGTATTTCTTGATACCCCACCTGTAGAATTAATTGTATTCTGTGGATTTACCATGTTATAAGGAATTTCATTACCAACAATTGTATAAGATGCCCTCACCTTTGAGAATGCAATAAAACTTGGAAGGTTAAACATTTCGCTTAATAAGCCGGTTAAACCAAATGCAGGGTAGAAATAAGAATCGTTACCTGTACCAGCTAAAGAAGAAGACCAGTCATTTCGTCCAGAAACATCTAAGAAAATCATGTCTTTAACTCCAACAGTAGCATTTGCAAATACAGCTTGTTTGATTAACCTGCTATCTAATGTTGATGATACCATTACATTAGTTGGTATATTTTGGAAGTAGAATTCATTAGGATAAATTAATCCATCTGTACCTGTATCTACAGAAATACCTTCACCAAAAATTGTTTTTTGGTAGCTGGCACCTGCAATAGCATTTAATGTAACCGCACCAAATGTATCGTTGTATTTTAAGATACCATCACCATAGATCATTTCATCGTTGTATTTCTCGAAATACCAACGTCCGTTTTCATGCGTGTTGGTTGTATTTGAACCAGCATAGTGCTTTTGTTCGTACGATTTAATTGCGTAGTCATAATTTCCTCTCACAGAGAAGCTTAATTTCTCAGTGATATCCCAGTTAATGGTAGCATTACTGATAACACGTTTTGTTAAGTCTGTTCTAGGCTCTTTGTTCAAAATCCAGTATGGGTTAGACTGTAAGTGATCTTCAACGTGCCAGTTTTGCCACATTAAGTTACGATCTGTATCAAAAACCTCGTAGTTATCTTTGTAAGAATCAAAATCTAAATTACGTGGAAAGAAATATAAACCTGTTAATGGGTTTAAATAATAACCAGCAGCAATCCTGTTTTTAGTCTCTTCCTGAGCTAACATAACGTTAGAACTTACTGTAACCTTATCGTTAAATAATTTTGTTGATTGCTTGAAAGTAACGTTGTTTTTATCGTATTTATTTGTTGGTACAATACCATGAGCTTTAGTATTTCCATAAGAGAAATAAGCCTGGGTCCTTTCTGTGCCACCACTTATAGTAACATTATTGATGATGTTATAACCAGTCTGGAAGAAATCTTCAACAAATGTATCATCATAATTTCCTGCGTTGTAAGACCAGCTTTCCTGAGCTCCACCTTCGCTTCCATACTTATATTGAAGCTCTGGCATAGCCATAACGTTTTCAAATGTAACACCTGAGTTTATTGTTACTTTTGCTTTTCCTTCTTTGCCGCTTTTTGTGGTAATCAATACAACACCATTTGCTCCCTGGCTACCATATAAAGCAGCAGCGTTAGAACCTTTTAAGATGTTAATACTTTCAATATCATCCGGATTAAGCTGTGAAATACCATCACCCTGGTCAGTTCCTCCCCACATTCCTGGCTGTCCACCTTTGTTATTTACCATAGGGATACCATCAATTACATAAAGTGGTTCACTATCTGTGCTTAATGATTTACTGCCTCTTAATACAACACGGGTTGATCCACCAGCTCCAGAACTACTTTTCTTAATTTCAATACCAGCTGCTTTACCAGATAAACTGCTCATGAAGTTTACATCCCTGGTTTTCACTAATTCATCAGCATCAACTGTTTGGTTAGAATAAGTAAGCGTTTTTTCTTCTCTCTTGATACCTAACGCAGTAACAACAACTTCATCAAGGGCTAAGATATCTTCTACCAATGTGATGTTAATACTTGTTTGAGTTCCAACCTCAACTTCTTCAGTTAAGAAACCAATAAATGAAAATGCTAAAACAGAATTAGCTGAACCTACACTGATTGTGAATTCTCCATCTAAGTTCGTTACAACACCATTTGTTGTTCCTTTTTCAACAATGTTAACACCTGGTAATGCGCTTCCGCTTGCGTCTACAACTTTACCTTTAACAATAATTTGTTGGTTTTCTAACTCAGAATTTGGAACAATAACAATCATTTTGTTCTCAAGAATTCTGTAATTAAGATTGGTGTTTTCTAATAAATCATCAAGCACTTGGTTGATGTTTCTGTTCCAATATCTAACGTTAACAGATTTATCAAGGATGCTGAATTTATCGTTATAGAAAAAAGAATAGTTGCTATTTTTTTCTATTTCATTAAATAATTCACGCATAGTAATATTTTCTTCATTGATGCTAAAAATATTACCTTGAGAATAAACGCTAGCAGACACTTGTAGCACTGAAATCAGTGACGTAATTATAAAAAATTTCATAAATAGTAAGATTTTTGCAAGCTTCTTTTTAAAAAGAATATAATTATCCCATATTAAATTCATAATTTTGATTTTAATTTTAGTTAAACTTTACTTAATTACTTTTTAGGGAGGTGGTGCAAACATCTCCCTATTTTTTTCTAGATCACACTTTACTAATATACTTTCACATCATAGGCAAAAAACACTTTAATAGGTTACACATAAGCTAGTTATTCATTAATACATGGTAAGTTTTCATTTTTTCTTTATTTAAAGCCAGGAAAACATTCTTTTCCTTTATATCATACACCACCGGAGAGGTTAAACTAAGGGCTTCCAGCACCTGTTCAATCGGGTAATCTCCAATAGTTCCTGAATATGTTAAACTTTTCATTTCATCATTTTCAAAAGAAAAATTAATATCAAATTTTCTTTCTAAAATTTTTGCTAATTCAGCAAGCGTCTCTCCTGTAAACACATATTTTCCATCTTTCCATGCAATAGAAGCATTAACGTCTACATTAGAGGTTATCTTATAAATTTTTTTAAGTTGATTATCTTCTTTTCTTGGGTTATTAGATTGTTGGTCAGAAGTATTCTTTAATTTTTCATTCACTGCAATTTCCGAATTTTTTTTGTTAAAAACAAGCATCTCGTTGGGTTTGAGATAAATCGGATTGTTATTTTCTTCATTTGGAGTTTCAACTCGTATAGATCCTCTTAGAAGTGTAGTCTCAATGTTTTCTTCCTCACTGTAAGATTTGATATTAAAAACGGTACCAAGTACATTAATATCAATATGCGAAGTATGCACAGTCATTGGGAATTTATGTTTTTCAACTTCAAACAGACCTTCTCCCTCCAGGTATAATTCCCGGGAATTAACACCAAAATTTTTGCTGTATTTTAATTTGCTTCCTGCGTTCAGATGAACTGTACTACCGTCTGGAAGGGTGATGTTTGATTTTCCGCCATAGGGAACATCTACAATGTAAAGTTCATTGTTGTTAAAAACATTTTTTTGCGACTTTCCAATGATGTATGCGGTAACCGTTAATCCTAAAAACAGGACAAAAACAGCGGCATATTTATAGAAAAGTGTTAAAGAAACCTTTGAGGAATTCTGTTTCTTTTTTATTTGTTCTGCTTCAATTTTTTGTTCAAGTTTTTTAAATGCATTTATACTTTTTTCTTCTGAATTTGATATAGAATTTGTTGTTTCAATAAAAAGTTTTTTTGCATTAATAAATTCCGTTTTATTCAAAGAGTCTTGCTCCAGCCAAGTTAGTATAGCTGCAATTTCTTCCTCAGAACACTGTCCGGAGAAGTATTTATAAAGAGTATTTAGTGATATATCTAAGTTGTTCATATTTTGCTATTGATTCTATAGACGCTTAATAATTATCTAACCCTAAAAAAATATTAACATTTTTTAAGATTTTTTTTATTTGTAATAAATACATGAGATTATAAAAAGTCTTTTAGTGCATTTTTAAAAGACTTTAAAGCCTTGGATATATGGTATTCTACGGTTTTTATATCAATGTTAAGTTTCTCGCTTATTTCTTTGTTTTGGAGATCCTTTTTTCTACTTAGATTAAATATCTCTCTTGTCTTGTCAGGAAAAGAATCAATAGTTTTTGATATGATATTTTCAATTTCATCAAATTCCCCAAAAGACACATTGGAATCATTCCATTTATAGTACAATAGGTTGGCTTCTTTTAATTTGAGTTCGTGGTATTTCTCAAATCCTTCTTTAATTTTTTGATGCCTAAGATGTTGGATACATTTATTATGTACGGCCCTAAATAAATAGGAGGAGATGGAGTTTTTAATTATAATATCATTTCTTTTTTCCCAAAGTGTAAAAAAGATATCCTGAGTAATATCTTCAGCAATAGAGTCATCTTGAACGTAACTTTTTGCGTAAAGTAACAATCTGTAATAATGACGCTCATAAAGCTTTTGAAATATAACTTTATCGCCATTTTGAATACCTTTTGATATTAATATATCTTCCTTTCCTGTCATTTTTAAAAGCCCGAAAGTAAATAAATTAACAAAAACTTAAAAAACTTTAATACATTTTTTAGATGCACAAAATTTTAAAATCAACAAAATAATGCAGCAAAGCCTTTATATGCGTCCATTATACGCTATTTAAATTTAATTATTTTGGTTCTATCCCCATATTGTAAAATGCAAATCCCCAGACATCAGCATACTCATCGATAACTTTAGAAGTTGATTTTCCTGCACCATGTCCGGCTTTAACGTCAATACGTATTAAAACAGGATTATTTCCCTGATACTTTTCCTGCAATGTAGAAATATATTTAAACGAATGAGCAGGCACTACCCGGTCATCATGATCTGCTGTTGTTACTAAAATGGCAGGATATTCAGTATTTGTTTTTATGGTGTGTAAAGGTGAATATCCATAAAGATATTCGAACATTTCTTTGCTGTCTTCACTTGTACCATAATCAGCAGCCCAGAATCGACCGATAGTAAATTTATGATAACGGAGCATATCCATAACACCAACAGCCGGTAATGCTACTTTAAAGAGGTCAGGGCGTTGGTTTGCTACAGCTCCAACAAGTAACCCTCCGTTTGAACCACCCATTATGGTAAGAAAATCACTACTTGTATATTTTTTTTCAATAAGATATTCTCCAGCCGAGATAAAATCATCAAATACATTTTGTTTATTAAGTTTTGTTCCTGCCTCATGCCATTCTTCACCATATTCACCACCTCCGCGTAAATTTGCCATTGCAAAAACGCCATTGTTTTCTAACCATATAAGACGTGTAACACTAAAGGTTGGAGTTAGGCTAATATTAAAGCCACCATAACCATACAAAAGGGTAGGATTTTTTCCATTTAGGTCAAGCCCCTTTTTATGTACTATAAACATCGGAATTTCAGTTCCGTCCTTAGACGGATAAAATTCTTGTTTTACCTCATAATTTTCCGTATCAAAATCTATTTCAGGCTTATAAAATATTTCTGAAATTCCCTCTTTAATATTGTATTTGTAAACTGTTCCTGGAGAAACAAATGAAGTTAATGTATAGAATGTTATTTCATCATTTTTTTCACCTCCAAACCCACTAACAGAACCAATAAACGGGAGTCCTAATTCTTTTTCGTATACACCCTCTTTTGAGTAAATTTCTATTAATGAACGCGCATCTTTTAAATATGATAAAAAGAATTTCTGCCCAACAAAGGATAACCCTTCCAAAACACTTTCTTTTTCCTCTATAAAATCTATCCAGTTTGAAGACGACGGATTTTTGGGATCAATGGAAACAACTTTGTACTTTGGGGCATTGTTGTTTGTATGTATTATTAATTTACCATCGATAGAAGTGATGTATAGATAATCTTTACTGAAATTATCGATTAGTTTCAGAATGCTTTTTGTCGGTTTAAATACATCTTCCATCGGAATTGCATAAAGCGCATTCCCTGTTGTAGATTCTGTAATACTTAGTAAAAGCCATTGTTTGTCATCTGTAACTTCAGCATTAAATAGCCAGTCTGGATGCAAATCGTCTTTATGAATAAGAATATCTTCAGATGCAGCAGTCCCAACCTTATGGTAATAAACCATTGAATTTTTACTTTCACCTTTTAATGCATCCCCCTCCTTGGGTTCTGGTAACCGGCAATAGAAAAATCCATCGTTGTACCACGAAATCCCAGAGAATTTCACCCATTCGATATGGTCTTTCATGGTCTTTCCGGTTTCTACATTGAGAACATATATTTCGTTCCAGTCAGAGCCACCTCTGGCTATACTGTAAGCAAGATACCGACTATCTTTTGAAAGTGAGGCACCACTTAGTGCAACAGTACCATCTTCGCTTAGAGTATTTGGATCTAATAATACCTTTCCTTCTTTATCAGGATTTTCGGTGTAATATACTACCGATTGATTCTGCAAACCATCGTTCTTGCTGTATATGTAATATTTCCCCCTTTTTGTTAATGATGACATTCTTGGATAATTCCAAAGAGTCTCTAACCGGCTTTTTATTTTATCCCTAAATGGGATTTTTTGCAGATATTTAAAGGTTACATCATTTTGGGCTTTTACCCATTCTTTTGTTTCTTCCGAATTATCGTCTTCTAACCAACGATAAGGATCTGGAACTTCTGCCCCAAAATAAACATCTACAGTATCTGTCTTTTTTGTTTCCGGATAAGTCATCTTTGGAGTTTGAGTACAAGAAATAAAAATAAGAATTCCAATCAGGTGAAGAATACTTTTTTTCATAATAATAAGACTAATAAAAGTTTATTCCAAAAATACAATAATCTTCACGGATTGTTCAGTGGGGATAAAAAAATAAATCCGGAATCATTCCGGATTTATTTATGGATATTTTTTGAGAGATAGATTAGTTTCTGTCCCTATCCCTGTTAAAATTACGATCTCTGTTGTTTCCTCTATCTCTGTTATTATTTCTGTCTCTATTTTCTCTGTTTTCTCTTCTTGGTCTTTCTTCATAACCTTCAGGTTTTGGTAACAGAACTTTTCTTGAAAGTTTAAGTTTTCCGCTTTTTGAATCAACATCAATAAGCTTAACTTCTACTATCTGGCCTTCAGTTAATACGTCTTTTACATTATTAACCCGGTTCCATTCAATCTCAGAAACATGTAATAAGCCATCTGTATTAGGCATAATTTCGATAAAGGCACCAAAATCAACAATTGATTTAACTTTACCTTTATAAATTTCACCAACTTCCGGTACGGCGATAATTGATTTGATCCTTCCCATTGCAATATCAATTGCTGTTTTATCAGCAGCAGATACATTAACAACTCCTTTGTCGCCAACTTCTTCAATTGTTACTATTGCACCGGATGTTTGCTGAATATCCTGAATTATTTTTCCACCAGGGCCAATAACAGCACCAATCATCTCTTTTGGAATCAATATCTGTTCGATTCTTGGAGCATGAGGTTTTAAATCTTCTCTAGGTTCAGAAATCGTATCTGTTATTTTACCCAGAATATGCATTCTTCCCTCATTTGCTTGCTGTAAAGCTTTTTTAAGAACTTCATAAGAAAGACCATCAACCTTGATATCCATCTGTGTTGCAGTAATACCATCTTTTGTTCCGGCAACTTTAAAGTCCATATCTCCTAAGTGGTCTTCATCACCAAGAATATCAGATAAAATAGCATATTTATCAGAATCTTTATCGGTGATTAATCCCATGGCAATACCAGAAACTGGTTTTTTTATTTTAATACCAGAATCCATAAGTGCAAGCGTTCCAGCACAAACAGTTGCCATTGATGATGAACCATTTGACTCAAGAATATCAGAAACAACCCTTACAGCATATGGTATATCTTTAGGAACCATTCTTTTTAATGCCCTGTGAGCTAAATTACCATGACCAATTTCACGTCTGCTTAATCCCCTGCTCGCTTTTGCATCTCCGGTTGAGAAAGGAGGGAAATTATAATGCAATACAAATTTTTCTGTACCTTGTATTAATACTTCATCAATAATTTTTTCATCGAGTTTGGTACCTAAGGTAACAGTTGTAAGAGATTGTGTTTCACCTCTTGTAAAAATAGCAGAACCATGAGCAGCGGGCAAATAATCGATTTCGCACCAGATAGGCCTGATTTCAGTAGTTTTACGTCCATCTAACCTTACTTCTTCGTCAAGCACTAAACGACGAACTGCTTCTTTTTCAACATCGTGATAGTAACGTTTAATTAAAGATTCTGGAACTTCCTCTTCTTCAGAAACCTCGTAATTTTCAATGTATTCTGCTACAATCGACTCAAAAGCTTCTTGACGCTCATGCTTGGCTTTGTTGCTTTTTGCAGCCTCGTATGCTTTTTGATATGTTTTGTCCCAAACGTCTTTTTTTAAATCCTCATCATTTACTTCATGGCAATATTCCCTTTTTATGGTTTTTCCTGCCGCTTCCATAAGTTCTAACTGAATAGCACAGTGTCTTTTTATCTCTTCGTGAGCGAATTTAATAGCTTCTAACATTTCGTCTTCAGAAACTTCTTCCATTTCACCTTCAACCATCATAATATTATCTGCAGTAGCGCCAACGATAATGTCAATATCTGATTTTGCTAATTCAGAGAAAGTGGGATTTATTACAAATTTTCCATCAACACGGCCAACTCTAACCTCAGAGATTGGGCCGTTAAAAGGGATGTCGGAAACAGCCAAAGCAGCTGAAGCTGCGAGGCCAGCTAATGCGTCAGGAATAATATCCTTGTCTGCAGAGATAAGGTTGATTGTTACAAAGGTTTCCGCATGGAAATCTTCAGGAAAAAGTGGACGTAAAGCCCTGTCAACCAATCTTGAAATTAATATTTCGTAATCGCCAGGTCTCGATTCCCTCTTAAGGAAACCTCCAGGAAATCGGCCAATGGCAGCAAATTTTTCTTTGTACTCTACCTGCAAAGGCATAAAATCAACATCCTCCTTTGCTTCTTTTGCTGATACAACTGTAGCCAGCAACATGGTTTTTCCCATTTTAACTACTACAGAACCATCTGCTTGTTTAGCGAGTTTACCAGTTTCTATTTCTATTTTTCTATTATCATCGAGTTCGATGGTTTTTTGAATAGCATTATACATAAAATTGAAATTTTTTTATAAATATATCTCTAAAGAAGGAATTACACCCTCTTTTATACAAAAAAAGGCAATTAATTTTAATTGCCTTTCTTTTATTGTAATTATTTTCTTAGTTCCAGCGCTTTCAGGATTGACCTGTAACGCTCAATATCTTTTCTTTTGAGATAATCAAGAAGTTGTCTTCGTTTACCTACAAGCCTAAGGAGCGCTCGCTGAGTACTAAAATCTTTTTTGTTTTCCTTTAAGTGTTGAGTTAAATGGTTTATTCTGGTTGTAAAGATAGCAATCTGTCCTTCTGCTGACCCTGTGTCAGTTTCAGATTTGCCATGTGTCTTGAATATTTCTTGTTTCTTTTCTGCTGTTAAATACATAATATCTTAAATATTTTATCTTTCTAATTAAAAAGAGGTGCAAAATTATTTAATTTTTTATATTTCACAACATTAAACAGTAAAAAATGTGTAATTATTTTATTGATTTCCATGAACAAGGATCTTTCTAAGCCTTTCTATCTGGTTTGTTGTTCCTAAGGCAAATATTTTATCTCTTGAACTTAACGAAATTTCAGGCAGAGGGTTAATTACAAATGATTTATCCCCTCTTTTTAAACCTATGATATTTGCTCCTGACTCGTTTAACTTTTCAAGTTCCCTGATTGATTTTCCTTCAAAATGATCAGCCATGTCATAGCAGCTTATTTCTTCTATGGCAACATTTTCTGAGCTTTGCAGCATAATATACTCTAAAAATTCAACAACATCAGGTTGTGTCACTAATTTAGCCATGCGTTGTCCGCCTATTTTATCGGGCATAATTATATTGGTAGCACCGGCACGTTTTAATTTACTGTCAGAGTGTTCTTCTGAAGCGCGACTAATAATTACAAGATTTGGATTTCTCTCTTTTGCAGAAAGGACAACAAATAAATTATCGGCATCAACAGGTAATGTGGAAATTAATGCTTTTGCATTTTCAACTCCACATTGATCTAGCACATCGTCATTTGTTGCATCTCCCTGTATGTAAAGTAAATCAGGAATCTGAACAATTTCCTCAAGGGTTTCTATATCTTTTTCAATAACAACTACTTGTTCCTTATGTGCAAGTAATTCACTTACAGCCTGACGGCCGTTTCTACCATAACCACACACGAGTATATGGTTGTTCAGATGTCTTATTTTTCTTCTCACTCTACTGCTTTTAAAATAGTTATGAAATACTCCATCGACAACATAATGTGTAAAAGTTGAAACCGAATAAGCAAAAATACCAAAACTAAAGATTATCAAAAAAGAGGTAAACCAAATACCTGCATCAGAAAGAGGATGAACTTCTTTAAAACCTACAGTTGCAATAGTTATGATGGTCATAAAAAATGCTTCTGTAAACGTATAATCTTCTAATAATATATACCCGATATTTCCAGTAACAATAATTCCAAGCAATGCCCCCATTGCGATGATAGCTTTTCGGAATGTATCGTATTTTCTATATACCATTGTTTTTTCTCCCTTATTAAAAATACATTATTCAAAGTAAACTTGCAATAGGAGTTTCTCAGGACTGAAGCTTAGACAGGATATAATTTCCTATTTGACAGTTGATGCATTTTCTCGGCTTGCAGTATTCATTGAATAATTGGATTAAAGCCTGAGATTCAAATGCATTTTTAGGTTTTACACCTGCCTTTTCCCAGTTTTTAACAATATGGTTCGATTCAAAAGGAATATTCTGGATTAGTTCAACAGCTTTGTCTTTGTAGATCTGCTGATTTTTAATATCACCGTAAAAAAACAAGAAAGGTGCGATTGAATTAATAACTATATTTTTTAATGTTTGTTTTCCAACCTTTTTTTTACGATTGGGAGAAGTCTTCTCAAAAGTATAATGCGTGTCCCAAAATAAAGATGTTGTAACAAGAAACTCTTCTTCGAAATTATTCTTCCCTGTTGTATTTATAATTTTTGAGAAAAGCACATCGTAATTATTGATAACAGAAGCGAATTGGGCAATTCTTATTGTTGGGAAATTTCCTGGGCGCATCAACATAAATTTCCATTGATGCTTTTCGAGAGGTTTTAATCCATATTTATTTTTTAAATGATTGTATTCAACAGTTAATTTTTGCTGATAATCACTACATGGATTTTCTTCCAGGAATCCGGCACAACCAAACAGTAATGCTTCTAATTGAAAAACAGAATCGCAATGATGCATGAGTGTTTTTAGAGAAAGGTTTTTAGTTAATTGTTCAAAGGGGGCAGCATTTACTTTCAACCCAAAACTAATGGCTATTTGCTCGTAAAAAGTTTGTTCAAGATCTTTATTGTTTCTTTCCCAGCGATATTTTATTTCCTTTGATTTTCTTTCAATTCTTTCAATTCCAAGCCTGTCTATCCAGTTGTTAACAAAGAAAGAATCAACATTATGAATGAATATTGAACAACCTATAGATTCTTTTGCTATTTGCAGGTATGTATATCTCTCAAAAATTGATTTATCAAATTCAAGTTTCAAAACAGGAATAATTGTGCCATTTTTTCTGTAAATAGGTTTATCGTGTTCATAAACCACGTGTAAAATTACATTTTGGTATGCATCATCATTAAAATGTTTATGACGGTTCCAATCTGAAGAACGCAGATGAATTTCGACATTCCCAGCCCATATGGTATTTTCAATTTTAATCCTTGCATTAGAGAAATCAGGGCCGGAATCATAATTGTGGGTTCCTGTACTTCGGATTTCTAATGGTTCGTTGTCTGTTGTTTTTAAGTTGTCCTGAAAATATAATTTGTATTTCCAGACAAAGTGTAGAAATGATTCTTCCATAAGACCATAAAAATATGAAAATTATGGGATTATGGTAATAAAAACAGACTTGTTTGTGTTTTTTTGGAAAGTGGAATATTGGAAAGAAGCTTCGTATTTATTATCAAAACATTATTCTAATTTTCCATTATTCCAGCCATATAAACTTTTTTTAAATAATATTTCTTAGAGAAAGTTGTTCTTCCATTTCTTTCTGAACTTCAAGTGCACTTTCTCTTGCAGCTTCACCAAATCGTTCTGAATTATCAGCATAGATTATCGAACGGGATGCATTTACAATCAAGCCACAATCGTTGTTTAATCCAGCTTCAGACACTTCCTTAAGACTACCACCCTGTGCCCCAACGCCAGGAACAAGTAGAAAATGTTCTGGAATTAATTTTCTTATCTCAGACAACATATTTGCTTTTGTTGCACCTACAACATACATAAGATTTTCTGTGGTTCCCCATGCACTCGATTTCGTAATTACTTTCTGAAAAAGGTTTAATCCTACATTATTTTCATGAAATTGAAAATCAAAAGCTCCTTTATTTGAAGTAAGAGCAAGTAAAATAACCCATTTATTAGAATAATCCAGAAAAGGAGATACTGAGTCCTCTCCCATATAAGGAGCTACTGTAACAGAATCAAAGTTAAGGTTTTCAAAAAATGCTTTTGCATACATTTTTGATGTATTTCCAATATCTCCACGTTTTGCATCTGCAATTGTAAAAATATCAGGATACGAAGTATTTATATATTGAATTGTTTTCTCAAGACTTTTCCAACCTTCCAATCCGAGTGATTCATAAAATGCAAGGTTGGGTTTATAGGCTATAGCAAGATCATGCGTTTGGTCGATAATTGTTTTGTTGAATTCAAAAACGGGATCTGCAGTGTCTTTAAGAAATGAAGGAATTTTTTCAATATCTGTATCCAATCCAACACATAAAAAACTTTTTTTCTTTTTTATCTGCTCAACTAACTTTTGTCTTTCCACGAGAATAAAATTATATTAATTCGCTTTCTTTTAATCTTTCAGCGTTTTCCGTCATTTGCAGTTTATCTATAATTTCCTGGATATCTCCATTTATTATAGCACTTAAATTGTATAGTGTTAAGTTGATACGATGATCAGTAACCCTTCCTTGTGGGTAATTGTATGTGCGGATTTTTGCTGAACGGTCTCCTGTAGAAACAAGGGTCTTCCTCTTAGAAGCAATCTCATCCATGTGTTTCTGATATTCGAGATTGTAAAGTCTTGTTCTTAACTCAGCCATAGCTTTGTCGAGATTTTTAAGCTTTGATTTTTGATCCTGACAAGTAACTACAACCCCTGTAGGAATATGCGTAAGCCGAATTGCTGAATATGTTGTGTTTACGGACTGTCCACCAGGGCCTGAGGAACAATATTCATCCCGCTTAATATCTTCTTGTCTAAGAACAATATCAACTTCGTCTGCTTCTGGCAACACGGCAACAGTTGCAGCAGAAGTATGGACCCTTCCTTGTGTTTCTGTTTGTGGGACACGTTGTACCCTATGTACACCGGATTCGTATTTAAGAATGCCATAAACACCTTCGCCGGTTACATTCATTATTATTTCCTTGAACCCACCAACAGTACCTTCAGTAGTACTTGTTGTTTCATGTCTCCAGCCTTTTTCTTCAATAAACTTAATGTACATTCTGTAAAGATCCCCTGCAAATATACTCGCTTCGTCCCCACCTGTTCCCGCTCGGATTTCAAGAACAGCATTTTTAGAGTCCTCCGGATCTTTAGGTATTAATAACAATTTGATTTCTTCTTCTAAACCAGGAAGGCGTTCGTTGAGTTCTTCGAGCTCCATTTTTGCCATATCCCGTAATTCTTCATCTTTTTCGGTGTCAAGAATCTCTTTAGAAGAGATAATGTTGTTTGTTATATTTTTGTATTCTTTATATGCCTCAACAAGAGGTTCAAGATCTTTGTATTCTTTATTGAGTTTGACATATCGTTTCATGTCAGAAATAACATCAGGATCAGTGATAAGCTGACCAACTTCTTCGAAACGAAGCCTAACACCTTCTAATTTCTCTAATATCATTGTATTTGCCATAGCAATCCCTTAAATTTTCTCTAAAAAAAATCGCACAAAGATAGTAAAAATGTTGGTAGATAATTAATAAACAAACTCTCCGTATTCTGACTTTATCGTGAGTCTCTTTTTGTCTGACTCTTCAACCCTACCAATAATTTTTGCGTCTACCTTAAAACTTTCTGAGATTTGAATAATTCCTTCTGCAATTTCCTGTGGTACATATAATTCAAATCGATGCCCCATATTAAATACTTCGTACATCTCTTCCCAGTCTGTTCCGGATTGTTCTTGAATTATTCTAAAAAGCGGGGGGGTATCAAATAAATTGTCTTTTATAATATGGACATTGCCAGCAAAATGGAGAACTTTTGTTTGAGCTCCTCCGGAGCAATGCACCATACCATTAATTTGGGAGCGATAACTATCGAGAATCTTTTTTATAATAGGTGCATATGTTCGGGTTGGTGACAATACTAACTTACCAGCATCAATACCCAGTTCCTCAATTTTCTGCGTAAGTTTATAATTTCCGGTATACACTAAATCCTTAGGAATTTCATTGTCGTAAGATTCTGGGTATTTCTCTGCTAGGTAGTGGGCAAATACATCATGCCTGGCAGAAGTAAGCCCGTTGCTTCCCATTCCACCATTATAAGATTCTTCATACGTGGCAGTTCCAGATGAAGATAAGCCAACTATGACATCTCCGGGTTGTGGATTTACCAGGACAATATCCTTCCTGGGCATTCTGCATACAACTGTAGAATCAACAATAATAGTTCTTACTAAGTCTCCAACATCTGCTGTTTCACCTCCGGTAAGATAAATATTTATTCCCAGCTCTCTTAGTTCTTTTGTTAAATCCTCAGTCCCTTTGATTATAGAGTAAAGTACATCACCCGGAATATTTAATTTATTTCTGCCAATTGTTGATGAAACAAGTATGTTGCTGGTTGCTCCAACGCAGAGTAAATCGTCGAGGTTCATTATTAGTGCATCCTGTGCAATTCCTTTCCAAACATTTAAATCCCCTGTCTCTCTCCAGTACAAATATGCAAGCGAAGATTTTGTCCCCGCCCCATCAGCATGCATAATATTGCAATAATCGGCGTCTCCACTGATAATGTCTGGTAAAATTTTACAAAAAGCATTTGAATATAAGCCTTTGTCAATATGTGCAACGGCCTTATGAACATCTTCTTTTTGTGAGGAAACACCTCTTTGTTGATAACGTTTTTCTGAACCCATATTCTTCTGATAAAAATTCGTTGGCTAAATTAAGAAGGAATAAAGAATTCATAAAATTTTAATTGATAATTCTTTATTTGTATCTTTTTCAATAAGACTATTTATTTGAAAAATAATATAATATTTATTAAATTTAATCAAATATAAAACAATATGGACACTATCTTACTTCCAAAACGCAAAGTTAAAGATTTTCTTGCTAATCAGTTAATGAATTATATTTTACAAATTAATGAAAGTACTCTATACGAGATTTTAAGATATGACGGGATTGGGGGCTATGAAAATCTAACAGACAAGCAAATTTTCGTTGAACTTATTGATGCCATCCCTGAATTTAAACTTTTAAAATTGGTCGATAGTAATGAAAAGGAAATGAAACTTGAGGTAATCAAGGAATATGATAGCAATAAAGAAGCAATATTAGTTGATATAAAAAGAATTATTCAAACAAAGTTTTAAATGATGGCCGAAATTTATAAAACAATAGCAATCCATACCCGTTCAACATATTGGACAAACAAAGAAACTAACGACGAAATGGTTGTTGATGCTGATGATTTAGCCAAAGAAATTAATCTGCAAAGTAATGAATTATTTGAAGAAGGGTATGAAGTAATTTCTGTTATTCCCATTGTCTCCGGTAATACAACCAACGGAACTGGATATTATCACACAGAGAGTGTAATTATAACTGCAAAAAAGAAAAACGTCTAGCTTTTTAGTTTTTTATATACGTTAAAAATTCAGTTTTCACTTTTGTTTCTTTGAATTTTCCGCTGTAATGAGATGTTGTTGTAGAGCTTGTATCATCCTGAACACCTCTCATTGAAACACATAAATGTTTTGCTTCAATAACAATAGCTACATCGTCTGTCCCTAAAACTTTTTTCAACTCTTCAGCAATTTGAACTGTAAGTCTTTCTTGAACTTGAGGCCTCTTTGCAAAATATTGTACAATCCTGTTAATTTTTGACAGCCCAATTACATCACCGTTGGAAATATAAGCAACATGAGCCTTACCGATAATGGGAACAAAATGATGCTCACAATTTGAGTAAAAACTAATATTTTTCTCAACAAGCATCTCATTGTATTTATATTTATTCTCGAACAGTTTGTATGAAGGTTTATTCTTTGGATTGAGCCCACTAAATATTTCTTTTACATACATTTTAGCCACTCGGTTAGGCGTGCCTTGCAAACTATCATCAGTAAGATCGAGCCCAAGGGTGTCCATTATTTTCCTAAAATGGTAACTTATTTTCTCTATTTTTTCTTCATCGGTAGTTAAAAATGCATCTGGACGCATAGGGGTATCTAGGCTTGTGGCAATATGATTGTCCCCAATAAAGTCAGTATTTTTTAAATATTTCTCGTTTAGTATTTCAATTTCTTCTACTGGATTTCCATTTAATTTCATGATGTATCCCTTCCATTCCACATTTTATTGTGGTTAATAAAATATATGTAATTTGATTCGTTGTAGAAAAAGAAGAAAGACTATTGATAGTCTTTCAAAGCTTCCATTAATTTTTTTCGGGTAAAGAAAATTCTACTTTTTACAGTTCCGATTTTAAGATCTAGTTTATCTGCTATTTCTTTGTATTTATAACCTTTAACATGCATTAAGAACGGAACTCGAAATTCGTCTTCTAAATCATTAATTGCAATTTGAATTTCTTTGGTTGCATATGTTGAATCAGGTGTTTCTATCCCCGATTCTTTATTGAGGTTTAAATAATAAAGGTCATCCGTATTATCAAAAGTTGTATTTGCTTTTACAGCTTTTCGATAGTTATTTATGAACGTATTTTTCATTATGGTAAAAGTCCATGCTTTAAGATTTGTATGATCAACAAATTTATCCCTGTAAGCAATGGCTTTCATAAATGTTTCTTGAAGGAGATCTTTTGAATCTTCCATATTCTGAGTTAAACTTAACGCAAATCTTTGCAGGTTTCCCTCTAATCTTGTCAACTGGTAGTTAAATTCTAAAGATGTCATGGCACTAATTTTTTAAGGTTTAAATCACATTCATTTCTGTTTAACAAATGTATGTATTAATTAAACATGAAGCAAATTGATATATTTTGATTTTGTCTGTTTTTTAAATTATTTTAAATAATAGTTGTTGCGTAAATATCTATGATTATTAAGTTTATAACGTTAGATTTGTAGTTTAGTCTAAATAAATTCTAAATAAAAGAACGCCTTTGTT
Source organism: Bacteroidales bacterium (assembly GCA_963665085.2). Classification (GTDB taxonomy): domain Bacteria; phylum Bacteroidota; class Bacteroidia; order Bacteroidales; family JAAAOM01. The sequence continues at coordinate 1,312,135 of CAXXXS010000002.1, read as the reverse complement.
TTGTTTAACTATAGCCTGTTATAAAATAAACACAATATTAAAAGATGTTATTGTCTTTTAATGTGCTGCAATACAACATAATGTCTTATAAGGTTTAAATGGACTACTACACAGAAAGCGGACGGGGTATCAAAAAGGCATAAATATTTTGTTCTATCGCTCCAAGGAGTGTGGAATTAAACCTATTGAGATTAAAAATTGTACAACACTCCGGAGTAAATTCCGAAGGTATAAGGGTAAGCATTAATAGAATTTGACGTGTTTATTGAATTTAAAAATATTTTAAATAAAGGCTCCATGTTAAATGTAAACTTTTTATTAAAAGAATAACTTACCCCAAGTCCTAAAGAACCACTTAGATTTGAAGTTTTTATTTCTACCGTTTTACCAGTAATATCGGCTTGAGATTCTGACTTAATTGTTACTTTATTGTTTACAAGAAAATAAGAACTTACCCCACTAACAAAGTTAAGCCCAACTTTCCTATCAATAATTTTAAAGCGTAAGAAAAGAGGTATTTCCATGTAATCAAAAGATTGGGTTATTTCTTTATCCTCGGCTGGCAATGCATAATTATAACTAATACCTGCAAAAGATTCACCTACAGCAGATTCATTGACGCTAAGATATACCGATGATTCCCCTGTTTGTTCAATCTCTCCTATGGAGTTATTCACTGAATATGTTTGAGCGCTTTTTGCATCTAAATACAAATCAGATGCATAGGTGAGATTATCAAATGAAGAAGAGATGGATGCAACATTTGAAACTTTATAACTATGATTTACTACAGACAGGCCGGTTCCAATGGAAAGTCGTTTTGTTATGTTGTAATTTATTGAGAACCCTCCTGAATAAGTGTACTGCCCCTCCTCCGAATTGTTCATTACAGTATTGGATGTTTGAGATTCGTTTTCCAGCTCTACAATACGATAACTATAGAGCGGGGCATAATACCCGCCCAATTTCCATTTATTCTCTACAACAGGTTTTATAGTGGCTACATTTAGCTCAATAATATCATATATAACTTGTCCTTCTTCTGGTTTTTTAGAGTCCAGGACAATATTCATCATCGCTAATTCTTCTGAAGGAATTATTGGGTCTGCTGGTTCAAAATTGACTGTCGGTTCAAATTGTTCTTCCTGAGTTTTAACCTTAAATATTTGAGAGAAATTTCTTCGATGATTGATAGTTTCGTTGTTTTTTGTTAAATCCTCTTTCTGTTTACTTTTATTCGAAGCTTCTATCGTTTGTTGTTTGGCCGAACCTAAATTCTTGTTTTGATTATCTGTTTTCTGAAATTCTGACGTACTATTATTTTTGTTTGAGTATTTAGGTGTTGCTATTTCCTCTTTTATTATTTGTTCACTAATTTCGTTTGTTTTATTTATGTTTTTTTCATTAAAGACAATATGAGTTATAAACCAAACACTGGTAAGAAAGATAGTCATTCCTGCAGCAATGCGATACCAGAGAATTATTAGCTTTCTGGATTTTTTCTTTTTTAATTGGTTGCTGATGCCATCCCAAACCTCTTCCGGAGGGGAAATCTCATAATTATAGAGGCCCTCTTTGAACAGATTTTCAATATTGTTTTCATTCTTCTTCATACATCAACTAATTTGTCTCGCTATCTGAAACATCTTTTTTATCTTTTGTTGTAAGATTCCTCTTGCCCTGGCAAGATTTGATTTTGATGTGCCCTCTGAAATATTGAGTAATTCACTTATTTCTTTATGACTATATCCTTCTATGGCAAATAAGTTAAATACCGTTCTATATTGAGGGGACAGTTGTTTTATAATGGACAATAAATCCTGTGCTGACAATGAATCTAAAGCATTTTCATTATGTTCTAACGTTATATAACTTTCATCATCAGATGTAGTGTACAAAAAGTATTTATCTCTGTACTTTAGCAAAGCAGTATTTACAATTATTTTCCTCATCCAACCTTCAAAAGAGCCGCTACCTTTATATTGTGTTATTTTTTGAAATATCTTTATAAATCCTTCTTGTAAAATATCTTTAGCATCATCTTCATTACCAGAATAACGTAGGCATATTGCATACATTTTTGCAGAATAATGCTTGTAAAGTGCATTCTGTGCTTCCGCTTTTTCTGCAACACAGCCTTTTATTATTTCTTCTAAATTGGTTATCAATTAGCTATCCTTTTTTTTTTATCAAAATTACACCTTATTTTAAATTAAATTGATAGCCAAGTGATTGTTCCTTTTTTCCATCCTTCTTTTTCTTATTCATCCTATTTGATGTGTATTCCTCAGAAAAGGTTGCGTAAAGATTTATTTCTTATTTTACGCAACCATTTTAATATTGATCTCATCTTAAAGCCAAACACAAATATTTTAATTATGAAAGTATTAAGTAAAATAATTACCGCAATTATAATTGTTTTCTTTTTTTCTTGTGAAAAAGAAAACTCAGAGAATAATATCCCTGAACTAAAACTTACTAAATCCGGAGAGGTTCTTCTTGAAAACAGTAATCAATTTGGAATTGAATTACTAGATGTAATAAATAAGGATTCTGAGGCAGACGAAAATCTTTTTATTTCGCCCCTTAGTATATCTTTTGCTTTTGGCATGGCCTTAAATGGAGCTGAAGGAGATACCTACGACGAAATTGCACAGGTTTTTCATTTTGATGATTTGTCAAAAGATGAAATTAATGAAAACTTTAAGTCAATTATTAGTTTGTTGAAAGAGCTTGATGATAAGGTTGTAATGGATGTTGCAAATTCTATCTGGAGTGACGATGGGTTTCCTGTTAAACAAGATTTTATTGATGTTAACAAAACATATTTTGATGCAGAAGTAAACACTTTAGATTTTAGAAGTGATGAAGCAGCCGACATAATTAACGAATGGGTAAAAACGAAAACAAATGATAAGATCGATAAAATCATTGATGAGATTGGAGCAGACGTTGTTATGTACTTAATAAATGCGATTTATTTTAACGGTACCTGGAAGTATGAGTTTGATAAGGAACAGACTGAAGAAGGTGCTTTCTACCAGGAAAACGGCAATGTGTTAGATAATGTATTGTATATGAAACAAGAAGCTAAAATAAAATATACTGAAAATGATTTTTTCAGAGGAGCAGAGCTTCCATATGGTGACGGAGCCTTCTCCATGTATGTGTTATTGCCAAATACAAATGTTACAACAGGAGACCTTATTGATGAGTTGAAAGAAAATGGTTGGGGTAATTATAACAATCAGTTTGCTTATAACAAGGATGTTTATGTTGAGTTTCCAAAACTAAAATTTAGTTACGACAGAGAATTAAAAAAAGATTTAATCACACTTGGAATGAGTAAACCATTTGCAGACGCAGATTTTTCGGCGATATCTGATTTAGCAATTGAAATATCAAAAGTTATTCATAAATCATTTGTTGAGGTAAACGAAGAAGGCACTGAAGCTGCTGCTGTTACAGCAATTGAATTTGAATATACTTCAGTAGGTGGAAGTGAACAAAAAGATTTGTTTTATTTCCAGGTTAACAAACCTTTTTTATTTATTATCCAGGAGAATTCGAGCAATAGCTTACTGTTTATTGGTAAAGTTGAAAAACCTGTAATTGAGGAATAATTTATACTAAAATTATTTAACCATGAAAAAAATAATTCTTATTGTCATCGTATTTAGTTTAGCATTAATTTCTTGCGAAAAAGAAAAAACATCTGGTAATGGCACAAAAGAAGTCCTACTAAAAAGTGCCGAAGGAGATACGCTTACAATTCATTTTAACGAGAAAATTTATTTGCAGGATGGAAAAAGCTGGATAAAATTTGATGATGTAGAAGAATCAAGATGTGCAACAAATGTAGAATGCTTTTGGGAAGGTAATGCAAAAGTAAAACTGATCTATTTTGATGGATTGAGTGAGGGTATTTTTTACATCAATACACATGGGAGTGAACAAATGCCATCTGAGGTTGTGCTCGATAATTTATATTTTAATCTTGTTTCTGTAGAACCATATCCTGATGGTAATGAAATAATAAAAGAAAATTATTTTGTTCAATTATACATTCAATACCTAGATAAATTAGATGGGATCAATTCTGAAATTAATGGTGTTGTGATGGATTATACAGGATTAGACGGTTGTGGATGGATTATTATACTTGAAAATGGCGATAAGTTAGAACCAATAGAAGTATTGCCGAATGTTCAGTTTTATGATGGGCAAGAAGTTATAATCTGGTATAAAGAAATAGACGGAGTGTCTTCAGCTTGTATGGTTGGTGAAACAGTAAAAATATATAAAGTAGAAAGTGAAACATGTCCCTCCTATACGACTATTTCCCTGTATGGATCATTAGACGATTATGCGAACGATGCTCTTGAAATGGATACAGCCTACATAGAAGATAATACATTATATATATCAATTCGTCACTCAGGTGGATGTACAGATCATGTATATAAACTTCTAATGTACCCTATAACTTGTGCAACACCTCCACTGCCAAAACCTATTTTCTGGCTTTCCCATGATGCTAAGGGGGATCTGTGTGAAACATACTTAGAAAATATAGTATGTTTTGATTTATCAACATTAAAAAATTATTATGATATTGAGACTGAAATTGAAATTAGGACTATGGATAATGACAAAACAATACAATTGAATTTTTAGACACGCGAAATGTGCTATTAGACTAAACTACAAATTTGTTAAAGACTAAGGAACACGTTTATTTTTCCATCCCTCAAGTTCCTTAGTCTTTTTTTTATTTTTTTTCTGAACAATAATTACCCATACTTGTTATAAAACCGTAATTTTGGAATCGTTACAATCACAAATGAAGCCTTATTATTCAATGTAAATAAATCATTTTCAATCAATTTATAATTAACCCTTAAAATGAAAAACAAATATTTTTTAACATTTCTATTTTTTATAACAAGTATCTCGTTCGTTGTAAATGCCCAGGTCACTGAAGCAGAGAAAAAAATTAGGGCTACATCAAAAGATACTATTGATGGTTGGAAAAAAGGAGGTTCGATCAACATTAATCTTTCTCAGTCATCATTAACAAATTGGTCTGCCGGAGGTGAGAATTCTGTTGCAGCCAATGGACTTTTAAGTCTCTATGCAAATTATAAAAAAGGAAAAGGTACATGGGAAAATTATCTGGATCTTGCTTATGGTTCAATTAAACAAGAATCTTATGACAATTGGAGAAAATCAGACGATAAAGTTGATTTTACCTCAAAATTTGGCAGGCAGGCTGTAAACAATTGGTATTATGCTGTTTTATTTAATTTTAAAACGCAAATGGATAAAGGTTACAACTATCCTGATGATTCAACTGTGATTTCTAAACTTCTTGCACCAGGATATTTACTTGGATCTGTTGGTTTTGATTATAAGCCCACTGATAATTTTTCAGCCTATATTGCGCCAATAACATCAAAAATTACAATAGTAAATGATGATTCTTTGTCAGCTCAAGGAGCATTTGGTGTTGATCCTGGAGAAAAAGTGAGAATTGAATTTGGGGGATATGCAAGATTTTCTTATAAAATTGATTTAATGGAGAATATTACAGCTCAGTCAAAAATTGATTTGTTTTCCAATTACTTCGATAACCCTGGCAAAGTAGATATAAACTGGGAAGTTTTAATCTCCATGAAAGTAAATAAATATATTTCAGCAACTTTATTTACTAATCTTCTATATGATTATGACACAAAAATTGGGAAAGATGAAAACAAAGATGATATCATAGAAGAGAGTGAGATTAAAGATAGAGTTCAATTTAAAGAGGTATTAGGGATAGGCTTTTCTTATAAATTCTAATAATTATTAACCAACTTAATTTTTATCAAAATGGATATGAACACAATCATTGAACAACTTGTCGGCATTGCCGTAGAGTATGGGCCTAAACTGTTAGGTGCAATTGCTGTATGGATAATTGGCTCATGGGTAATTAAAGGGCTTGTAAATGCCTTTACAAAGATGCTAAACAAAAGCAAAACAGATGATTCTTTAAAACCATTCTTAAAAAGTATTGCTGGGGCCCTTTTAAAAACACTATTAGTAATTAGTGTTCTTGGAATGGTAGGTATTGAGATGACTTCTTTTATTGCGATACTGGGTGCAGCCGGTTTGGCTGTAGGTATGGCTTTGTCAGGATCATTACAAAATTTTGCAGGTGGCGTAATGATCTTAATTTTTAAACCATTTAAAGTGGGAGATTTTATCGATGCACAGGGACATATGGGAATTGTCAAGGAAATACAAATATTCAATACTATTTTGAAAACTCCTGATAACAAAACCATTATTATCCCAAATGGAGGTTTATCTACCTCTTCGATGACAAATTTCTCTACAGAACCTAAACGACGTGTAGACTGGACTTTTGGAATTGGCTATGGCGATAATGTTGAAAAAGCAAAACAAATATTAAAAGCTCTATGCGAGGAAGATTCCAGGGTACTAAATGATCCGGAAGTATTTGTTGCCCTTAATGAACTGGGAGATAGTTCTGTAAATTTTGTTGTCCGTGCATGGGTTATGGCCCCGGATTATTGGGGGGTATACTTTGATTTAAACGAAAAAGTATATAATACATTCGCTAAAGAAGGACTTAATATCCCATTCCCTCAAATGGATATACATGTTCATAACGCTTAATATATTATAAAAAAAAGACTGTAAATAAGTCTATCTTTACCGAAAATATTCTTGACTTAACTCGATGAGACACTGATGAACAGTTAATCTTTTTATCGAGCGTCAAGATGTTTTCAATAATTGACTTTTTTACAGCCTCTTTTTATCCTGCAAGATTAGGGGCTACTTTTTATTCGCCTCCATCTCTTTTATCATTTCTGCAATCTCCTCAATACTTCTGTTTGAATTTGGTAATATATTGGGGGGACAAGAACCTAACACCTGGGAAACCTGATAGCGTTTACATTTCTTTATATTAACCTCTCCTGCCTCACAGTACAATCTTTTGTATGTACTTATTAATCCTTCATCCTCGTTTAAAACATTTTTATAGATAGGACACTTCGAAATTTTATCACACTTTTCCATATATTATAGTAACAATTTATTCTGTAAAGTAATACTAAATACTTTAAAATATGTTTGTTTTTTGTGACTGAAAAATTTAATGTAATGACAAAATCGGCGAAAAGAATGACTAACGGAAAGGTAAAAAGCAGCTTAAATTTTATGTTTAATACTTAATTTCTATCTATTACACAATCTCAGAATATTATGAATAGAATTCAATGATAAATACTATTAATTATTTTGTAATTTTCAGCGTTCTTCTAACAATAATTAAATGATAATACATCAATCGGACTTAAGACCAATCGGGAATGAAGAAATTAATTTTCAACCTCTTTTTTATACATTAATATATCCGGACAACCGGGAGATAAGAGCTACTATTTTAGTTTTGCATGGAATGCAGGAACACAGTGGGAGATATTCTTTTTTTGCAGAATTTCTGGCAAACCATGGGATTGCTGTTTTAACTTATGATCATATAGGTCATGGAAAATCAGTAAAAGAAAAAGATAATTTAGGTTTTTTTCAACTAAAAAGTCCTGATAAAAAAGTTGTGAATGACGCACGATCAATGGCGGAATATATTAATTCCTTATATCCAGCAGTTCCACATTTTATATTGGGCCATTCTATGGGGTCATTTATTGTTAGATGTTTGCTCCAACAAGCAGGCAATAGTTTTGATGGCGCAATTATCGTAGGTACAGGGGGAAGACTAATTGGGGGTAAATTGATTAGAGGTTATTTTTCATTGCTAAATAAGTTCTATCCCCATTATCGTACTGCTTTTAACAAGATCTTCAACAAGGTAAACAACAGAAAATTTTCAAAAGATAAGAATGATGTAGGGCTGAATTGGCTGAGTGTTAATCTTGCAAACAGAAAAGCTTATATTGAAGATGAATTATGTGGATTTGATTTTACGAATAATGGATTTTATACGTTATTTTCTCTTTACGCCAAAGCTACAGGAAAAGGATGGATGAAAGATATTCCCAAAACGTTGCCATTTCTATTTATCAGTGGAGAAAATGATATCATTGGAAATTTTGGTAAAGGTGTAAAACAAACATATAAAGAACTGAAAAAAGCAAATTTTCAAAATATTAATATAAAACTATACCCGGGGTTTAGACATGAGGTTCTAAACGAAGATATAAAAGATGAAGTCTATAAGGATATTTTGAAATGGATTAACGCACATTTATAATCAAGAGCTCAAATAAGTATTGTTTCCAGTAAAATATGTTTATGCTGTTTCTATCTTGAACTGTAATAAGAATTAGCCAGATACTTATGCACTATATGATTAAGAATAAATTTTATTTTGAAAAAAACTTTACGAATCATTTCTTAATGAACCAGACAAAGAAAAAATAGCTACATTTAGCAGCCATAAATAAAACTTAATCAAAAAAATTTATAAAATATAGTATTATGAGTAATTATTTTAAAAAGTACCCGAATAGTGAAGGTTTCTTTGAGGAATATGGAGGAGCCTTTATACCACCAGCGCTAGAGGTTGAAATGAAAAAAATAACCGATGCATACCACACTATAAGTAAATCCCACAACTTTATACAAGAATTGCGTAGTATTAGAAAACATTACCAGGGAAGGCCAACTCCGGTGTATTATTGTGCCCGTATGTCTGAAAAATATGGTGGAAGGATATATCTTAAGCGTGAAGATTTAAACCATTCAGGGGCACATAAGCTTAATCACTGTATGGGAGAAGCACTTCTTGCAAAACATTTAGGAAAGAAAAAATTGATTGCTGAGACAGGTGCTGGTCAACATGGTGTAGCCCTTGCTACAGCAGCTGCTTATTTTGGTCTTGAATGCGAAATACATATGGGAGAGGTTGATATTGCAAAAGAACACCCAAATGTTGTTCGAATGCAAATTTTAGGTGCCGAAGTTATTCCTGTTTCTCATGGATTAAAAACTTTGAAAGAAGCTGTTGATTCAGCTTTTGAAGCATATCTTAAAGATCCAATAAATACAATCTACTGTATAGGTTCTGTAGTTGGCCCACATCCATTTCCAATGATGGTTCGGGATTTTCAGCGAGTAGTAGGAATAGAAGCTCGTGAACAGTTTCTTGATATGACAGGAGAATTACCAGATAACGTTGTAGCTTGCGTTGGAGGGGGAAGTAATGCTATGGGAATATTTACAGCATTTCTTGATGACGAAGAATGTCAACTTCATGGCATTGAGCCAGCAGGCCGCTCTTTGGAAATAGGGGGCCATGCAGCAACAATGACTTTTGGGACTCCTGGAATTATTCACGGTTTTAAATGTTACACACTGCAAGATGAAAATGGAGAACCTGCTCCTGTATATTCTGTAGCCAGCGGATTAGATTATCCTGGCGTAGGTCCGGAACATAGCATGTTAAAAGACTTAAAGTCTGTTCACTACGACATTATAAATGATGAAGAAACAATTGATGCTTTCTACGAATTAAGCCGTTTAGAAGGAATCATCCCTGCTCTAGAAAGTGCTCATGCTGTTGCTTATGCCCTTAAATTAGCAAAAGAACAGCCTCAAAAATCAATTCTGGTTAACTTAAGTGGACGAGGAGATAAAGACATTGATTTTGTTGTTGAAAATTTTGGTTTACCAGATAAATAACAGATAAATACAAAATTACATAACACAAGGGATCGTAAAAAGAATAAAAGATTAGCGGTTCCTTTTGTTATATATTCAAATCATCAACTCCCGCATAAAAATACAATTGACAGGAAATTCTCAAAAGATAGTATTCGAATCTTTTGAATTACAATTAATTATTTCAAGAAACATAGAATGAAACACCTAATAATATTCCTTGTACTTTTCTTCTCAATGTCTGAATCCCATTACCTCAATGCACAGACATATGCGAAGAATGGAATAGTGGCATCAAGTAGTGAAATAGCCTCTAACATTGGAGTTGAGATTCTTAAACAAGGGGGAAATGCAATTGATGCGTCTGTAGCTACAGCTTTTGCTCTTGCCGTAACATATCCTACTGCAGGTAATATCGGAGGAGGTGGATTCATTGTATTTATGGACTCAACAGGATTTTGTACTACAATAGATTTTCGGGAAAAAGCGCCACTTCTAGCATCAGAAGATATGTTTCTTGATGAAAACGGGAAATTAATTGGAGGCAAAGATCTAAATGGCAGGCAATCAACCATGAATCATATAGGCCTTAAATCTGTTGGGGTACCTGGTACAGTGGCGGGACTTTATATGGCACATCAGAAATATGGAAAATTACCCTGGAAAGAGCTGGTACAGCCGGCAATTGATTTAGCACAAAATGGTTTCCCTTTTACCTGGGCTTTATATCAGGCAGAAATATTTTTTAATTCTCATAGTGATATTCAGTTCTTGAAAGATTATTTTAAGAATGAAAAAGGAGAGATAACAAAATTTGGAGAGAACTGGAAACAACCTGCCTTGGCCAATACTTTAACAAAAATCAGGGATCATGGACGTGATGGGTTTTACAAAGGAGAAGTAGCAGAAGAAATAGCAACTTTTATGAAAAATAATGGGGGAATTATAACCCAACAGGATTTAGAAAAATATACTGCTGTTGAAAGAATACCTGTAAAATCTTCTTATCGAGACTACGAAGTTTATTCGATGCCACCCCCCAGCTCCGGAGGTGTTACGCTTCTGGAAATGATGAACATGATGGAATTAGCAAATCTGGATTCTATTGAATTTAATTCAGCTGCCTATGTTCACCTTTTAACAGAAGTTATGAGAAGGGCCTTTTCTGACAGGGCCCAATTTTTGGGAGATCCTGATTTTAATTTAGATATGCCTATTAATGAGTTAATGTCTAAAGAAAGGGCAAAAAACAGGTATGAAAGAATTGACATGCAACATGCATCAAAGAGCGATTCTTCCAAGTTTGGCCAAATTTATGACGGAGAAAATACTACACATTTTTCTGTTGTTGATGGGCACGGAAATGCAGTTTCTATGACTTATACGCTGGAACATAGTTATGGCTCTGGCATGGGCTCTTCCAAGTTAGGCTTTTTGTTTAATAATGAAATGGGAGATTTTAATCCGATACCTGACTATACTTCTAATACGGGATTAATAGGAACTGCCCCTAATCGAATTAAACCTGAGAAAAGAATGCTTTCTAGTATGACCCCTACAATTATTGCAAAAGACGGCAAACCTTACCTGGTAATTGGTAGTCCGGGTGGAAGAACAATAATTAATACTGTCTTTCAAACAATAATCTGCGTTTTGGATTATGACATGGAGATAGATGATGCAATTGAGGCAATGAAAATACATCACCAGTGGTTACCAGATGTTACCAGTTATGAGAAAAACTTGTTATCACCTGACACAAAAATAATTTTGGAAAAGATGGGGCATGGGATGCAACCTGTTGGTGCAATGGGTAATTTAATGGGGATAGTTATTAAAAACAAAGAGGGAATATTAGTAGGCGCTTCCGATTCGCGGAGCCCAGATGGTGCCGCTGTAGGTTATTAAAGAATCAAAACCCTGTCTGTAGCGTACAAGACAGGGTTTTGAATATTATAAAAGTTTTGTAAATAAACTTCGTATTTCATCTGAAGAAGGTCTCGGTGCATTTGAGTCAACAAAATTTCCTTCCGGATCAATTAAAACAAATCGAGGAATACTGTAAACCATATATTCATCTCGGATAATGTTGTTTGAACCAGCATAAAGTAGATTGCCAGATAATTCATGTGTTACGATTGCTTTTTCCCAGGCGTCTTTTTTTGCATCAACAGTAATTCACTTGGTGAAGAAGTAAATTCAGATTCTACCAACAACTTTTTAGCCAGGTAATTACTTATTTCTGCGCCGATACCAGAATAAGTAATGGTCTCATCAAACTCTTTTGTGTCTAACTCAACAAAAATACTGTCGCCAGGGCTTAGAAAAATATTGGAATATTCGCCACTTCTTATAGTTCCATAATGTGGTTCTTCAATATCTATTTTCATATAGAATGTACCATCTTCCAGGATCTTTGCGGTGTCACTTTTTTCATTTAAAGTAACAATAAAATAATCACTGCTTGGATCTGTAATCTTACCGCAAATTATTGCCTTGTTATTAGGTTCCTTATTTGTACAGGCGAACATCAAAAAAGGAACGAGAAATAGAAATAATCGTTTCATATAAAAGGGTTTACATTTAAAGGTGGAAATTTAGCCCTTTTTTCGAATGCATACAAGGATATGAGTTATTCTTCGTATTGCTCTTTTAACAATATTTAACATGCTTTCAATAATATTAACTTGACTTTAATTGTTCTATAGAATAATTTAGTACTCAATATTAGAAGAATGATTTGGGCTTATATTATATGGTTTGCATTAATAAGTTTTGCTACTTCAGACGGAGAGGCAACTCTTCAAGATAGAATTGAAGGGACAAATATTTCCAAGGATTTTCATTATGATATAAATAATGATGTCCTCCTTTCTGAAGAAGATCCTGTTAGTTTGAGTTTTGATGCAATTGAGCCTAAGCTTGAAAAACATAAAAAGAATGTTGAAACCTTTAGGTTTTATACAGCAAAATTTTCTTTAAGCCATAAAGAAGAATTAAACCTACTGACTTTGGATTTACCTCCTCCTTCTTGTTCTTAACTCACCAGGGTAGCTGCTTTTTGTCTGTTATATTAATCAGGCAATGTAGGCGGCAATAAAAATTTCCAGGCAGTTTTTGCCATTTTATTCATTATTAAAATATAAAAAGATGAGAACAAGAGTTAGACCTTATGATAAAACAATATTGCCTTATATAAACAGGGAAAGTAATGAATTAGTTAAATTAATAAGTTTTAAACGAAGTACAGATTATTTTGTCCTTAGGCTTAATGTTAAAAATATTGATGTAAAAAATTACAGGCTATTTATTAAAGGTAAATGCCTTACCGTTGTTATTTCTGAGATGCACCAATATTCCAAACCAACGTACATTCAAAATTTTAGTTGGTACGATTTTAATAAAGAATCCTATGAGATTTTGAAAAGTGTTGATGTTTGGTTGCCTGGAGATAATTTCTACATGATGAGACATTTTGTATATCCTTATGAAGAACTTCTAGAACTAATGCTTGGTGTTAAAAATAAAAATGTTTTGAATTCATAAAAAAGTAATGACATGAAAACAAATATTCTAATTATTTGCCACCTGATGCAAAATTAGAAGACGATTTAGGCGAAAAATAAATATTAAAGTTGTCCAGTAAGTAGTAGTGCCCTTCGCGGGAGTTGCAGGCTTAAGTGCCATATTTTATGATTGACTGTTTCATGAGATTATCACTTTTGCCCTGCAAAATCTCGCGAATATTGTTTAAAACCATTCTCTTTTTCTAAACATTAACACCCCAGCCAGAGACATTAAGGCAGAGATACCTACAACAACAGGGAAAGCCCATCTGCTGCCTTCAAGAAAGTTGGGGACATTCATCCCGTATAAACTAGCAATTAATGTCGGAATCATTAATATAATCGAAATGGATGTCAATTGTTTCATAACACCATTCAGGTTATTTGATATTACAGAGGCAAAAACATCCATAGTCCCACTTTGAATATCTGAATAAATCTGGGCCATATCCTGGGCCTGTTTATTTTCAATAATTACATCTTCAAGCAAGTCTTCATTTTCTTCACTTAGCGAGTTTTTTTTCGAATTTCTCAGCTTAAGCAAAACCATTTCATTTGCTTTAAGTGAAGTAATAAAATAAACCAGGCATTTTTCCATTTTTAAAAGCTTGTTCAGCTCCTTATTGTGGACAGATTTCTCAAGATCCTGTTCTATTAATGAAGCCTGCTGGTTTATTTGTTTCAGGTACTGCATATACATTTTCGTAGAACGCAGATATAATTTTAAAATAAAGTTTAAAACATCTGTAACTAATTGTTTATTGTTATATAAAGCCGGCGTTTCGAGAGGTAAAATATCATTTATAACAGAACATAGGGTTATCGTATACTTTTCTGTTATAAAAATACCCAAAGGCACTGTGTAAAAAGGTACGCCATTATTTGGATTTGAAATAGGTATTCGAAAAATTATTAAAGACCAGTCATCATCATATTCTAACCTTGGACGTTCATCGGCATCAAGAATATCCTGGATAATTTCCTGGGGCATTTTAAATCGTGATGATAATTGGTTTTTTTCTTCCTCCGTAGGATTGGCCATATTGATCCAACATCCTTTTTCAATATTTGGGATTTCAATATATCCCCCGAAGCTTTTAAAAATTTTTAGCATAACCTTGCCTCCAATATTTACAACTGTAAAGAGGCAATTTGTAGTAAACCTCCTTTACAGACGGGTTAAAAATTTATGTTTACTATGACACGGGTGTGTATCCATGCTATAATGTTAATATTAATTCAGTCGACAAAAGTAATATTATTATTGGTCAAACAGAATTTTGTTATTAAAATATTGTACATAAATTTGCACCTTACTTTTTTTTATGAGATTTCTGCTTGCATTTTCTTTATTAATAGTTAGTTATCTGTCTGCGCAGAATGATAAATCTACATTAATAGATTTTGATAGGGCACAGTTATGGAATGATATAACAATTAGCCAGGTAAATTCAAATCAAACTTCTCAATTTGATATTCCTGAATTTATTGCTCTTGATGAAGATACCGAGTTTAACGAGTTTCTAATTAATTGTACTTTTTTAGAAATAGATACTGAGTTTATAGTAGAACTGTTTACTCCTTTTTTTAAAAATGCACATTATTTCTCTAATTTAATAACCTTTGGAACAGATAGTTCCCCTCCTGTTTCTTTTTCTTGAACCATTCTATCTGCGCTTTTTGTAGCGAAATAATAAGCCTGAATAATATTAGGTCTTATCATTTATACTTTACATTTTTTTTGCGAAACAAGAAAACAGACAGTTAATTTTTAATTTCTAATGATATGGAAAATAAAGGTGAATTAAATACTGAGAATCAAAAACAAAGTTTTTTAGAAAAGTATGGCATGTGGCTATTTGTAGCAGGAATAATGTCTGCTATTATTATCTTAAAGATTATTCTGGATATGCTCCAGAAATAAATATTAAAACTTAGATCAATTAATTTTTAGCATTGACACCCTTTCAGAACACAGAAAAGGTGTCAATGCAATGCAGAAAATTTGGAAGAACGATATTATAGAAAGAGATAAGAAATGAACAATCTTATTAATTTAAAAATTGTAATGAAGGTGATAAGCCGGAACCTGTTTATAATAGCTTCCGGAATGTTACTCACCGCAGGGATTGCATTTTTATACAAAGAGAATGTTACACCATTTCTATCTTCCTTAGCAATTGTTTTATTGTTTGGTATTTTGTTTCATATCTTTTCTCTTAATCAAGAACAAAAAGATGTAACCAATTTAAAGAATGAAGCTTATTTAATTGTTTCATCAACATGGGTTTTGATAAGTTTGTTTGGGTGCTTTCCTTATTTTTTGTCAGGTGCAATACCATCATTTGTTGATGCGTTTTTTGAGTCAGTTTCAGGGTTCACAACAACAGGTTCTTCTATTTTAAATGATATAGAATCATTACCTAAGTCTATTCTTTTTTGGCGAAGTTTAACACACTGGATAGGTGGGATTGGTATTGTTGTGTTAGTAATTATTGTAATGCCTGCCTTACGTATTGGAGGGTATCATCTATTTTCTCTCGAATCTTCGTTACAGGAAAAAATCCGCCCACGGATTCATTCTGTTGGAAAACGATTACTGGCTATTTATCTTTTACTCACATTCCTTGAAACAATATTTCTAATGCTGGGAGGGATGAACCTATTTGACAGTATTTGCCATTCTTTTGGAACTGTTGCAACAGGTGGTTTTTCAACTCAGAATGATAGTATTGCAAGCTATTCTCCTTACATTCAATATGTAATAATGGTATTTATGCTGTTGGCAGGAACTAATTTCGTGATTCATTATTATTTATTGACCCGTCAGTTTAGCAAAATAAAGAAAGATGAAGAGTTAAAATTTTATCTTTTCGTTATTATCTTTCTTGGCTTAATTTTAACATTCTCGTTGTACAAAACTACAGGAAGAAATTTTGAGGCTTCGTTCCGCGATAGCTTTTTTCAGCTCATTTCTATTATCACCTGTACCGGTTTTGCCACATCTGATTATCTGTTGTGGCCAACATTTACTTATTTGATTATCTTTTTTTCAATGTTTTTAGGTGGTTGCACCGGCTCAACTGCTGGTGGGATTAAAATGACCCGGCACTTAATCCTATTTAAAAACATTAGTAAGCATATAAATCAATTAATCTCACCAAACGCAATCATCACCATAAAATTTAATGGTAAAGTGTTTACCGATGAAATGACAAAGTCTATCCTGAGTTTTGTTGCTATTTACAGTTTTATATTTTTAATATGCGGTATTCTTTTAATGTTCCTGAGGATAGATGCAAAAACAGCTTTTAGTTCTGTTGCTACTTGCATGGCAGGAATTGGACCGGGAATCGGAAAGGTTGGGCCAATGAGTAATTTCTCGCATTTTTCAGATACCGTTAAAATAATTCTTTCAATTGTTATGATTATTGGAAGGCTTGAGATTTATACTTTTTTATTAATCTTTACTCCTTCTTTTTGGACAAAGTGGTAATCCCCATTTTTTAATGTATTTAAGGTTCTAATACATTTGTATATTTTTATAAAAAATCGTTTTAATGATGTTGGAAATACTAAATAATATAACAAAACCGACTCTGTTGCTCGACAAAAACAAATACCTGCTAAACATCAAAAAAATGGCCTACAAAGCGAAAGAATCCGGTATTGGTTTTCGCCCTCATTTTAAAACACACCAGTCTATAGAAATTGGTAATTGGTACCGTGATTTCAATGTTACTAAAATTACTGTTTCATCTTTTGATATGGCTGAATCTTTTACTAAGGCCGGTTGGAATGATATTCTTGTTGCTTTTCCATTCAATATAAGAGAGATAAACAGATTAAATGAATTATCCTCAAAAAGTAAAATTTCCATACTAATTGATAACATTGAAACATTAATTGCTTTATCTTTTTTAAATAATACGGTTAATTTTTATATTGATATTGATACAGGCTATGGCAGAACCGGAATACCTGCAGAAAATATTATTGCGGTTGAGAATGTTATTAAGCATTCTCAACAAATTAAAAAGCTTGATTTTTCTGGCTTTTATTGTCATGCGGGGCATTCATACAAAACAAACTCACGTGATGAGATAAATAAAATTCACAATAAAGCCACTAAGGATTTAAGTAACTTAAAAACTGTTTTTGCTAAATATTTGCCTCGGGTTTTATATGGAGATACTCCAAATTGTAGTCTCCAATCAACTTTTAGTGGGATTGATGAGATAACTCCCGGAAACTTTGTTTTCTATGATTTATTTCAGGCAACAAATGGCTCCTGTACAGAAGATGATATTGCTATTGCGATGGCTTGTCCGGTTGTTGGAAAATATAAAATCCGAAATGAAATAGTAATTCACGGAGGTGCAGTTCACTTTTCCAAAGAATCTGTTATGATAAATGAAAAATCTATTTTTGGGAAAACAGCACAGAAAAATGAAACAGGTTGGAAACCTGACAGCAATCCCTTATTTCTGGACTCGCTTTCACAAGAGCATGGAATTGTAAAAATTGGTTCAAAAGATTTAGGTTCCATAAATATTGGAGACATCATTTTATTCTTACCCGTCCATTCATGTTTAACGGCTAACCTCATGAAACAATACATAACTTTAGAGGGTGACCAAATAAAAATGATTTAGTTGAAGCCACATGATAGTCTCCATATTGGATTTCTAAAAACAAGATATAATTAGTAGAACATTTTGTGTTTAATTTTATT
This sequence comes from Bacteroidales bacterium, assembly GCA_963665085.2. Lineage (GTDB taxonomy): Bacteria > Bacteroidota > Bacteroidia > Bacteroidales > JAAAOM01. The sequence continues at coordinate 1,294,135 of CAXXXS010000002.1, read as the reverse complement.
TTGTTTGGTTTTCCAATGTTGAAAGATTCAAAATCGGCTGATAACGTGATAACCGATAGACTTTACGCGGGTTGTTTTTTAGACAGTCTCAAAAATCCCAATGCAATCCAAGTCATCGTTCCCAAACTTGTTTTTAAGGCATTTTCGTCTACCATAAAGGTTGAAGAATGTAAAGGTGAAGGATTGGAATTGTTATTATCCTGGACTCCAAGACGGTAAAATGTAGTAGGATATTTTTGTGAGAAATAGGCAAAATCTTCCGCTGTCATCCGTAAATCAAGCTCAATAACGTTTTCATGGCCTAAAAATTCTTTTGCCAGTGAAGAAGCTAAATCTGTAGTTTTTTTGTCGTTTACGAGGAAAGGATATCCTTTCATTATATTGCAATCGCAGCTTCCCCCCATTCCTTCTGCAATGGATTCTGTTATTTTTTTAATTTTTTTGTGTGCGTCATCACGCCAGGTTTCGTTCATCGTACGGAAAGTGCCTTCAACTTTAACTTCTGATGGTATTACATTTGTAGCTCCATCTCCTTGAATTTTTCCAAATGACAGAACAGTAGGAATTGTTACATCTGAATTTCTGCTTACTAATTGCTGCAGGGCAACAATAATATGCGAGGTAATTACTATTGGATCAACCAACTGATGAGGCATTGCAGCATGTCCACCTTTACCTTTCACGGTTATGTAGATTTCATCTGCCGAAGCCATATACATACCACTACGAAAACCAACTTTTCCAGCTTCAATGTTTGGCTGTACATGTTGTCCTATAATAACTTCGGGTTCTTTATTTTCAAAAAGATTCTCTTCAAGCATTAATTTTGCCCCTCCGGGAAGTTTTTCTTCTCCAGGTTGAAAAATAATATGAACTGTTCCTTCAAACTCAGGAGCTAATTCTTTTAGGATAAGGGCGACACCAAGAACAGAAGAAGTATGTACATCATGTCCACAAGCATGCATTATACCTTCGTTTTTGGATTGAAATTCCAGGTTCGTATTTTCTTTTATCGGTAATGCATCCATGTCACCACGAAGGGCAATGATTTTTTTTGCGGGATTTTTTCCTTCTATTGTTGCTAGGATCCCAGTCTTTGCAATACCTGATTTAAATGGAATATTATATTCTTTAAGTTTCTGTTGAATAAATTTTGATGTTTCATATTCCTGGAATGATAACTCTGGGTTTTCATGGAGATGCCGTCTAATGCTTGTTACCTCGTTTATATATTTATCAACAAGATCGTGTACTTTATTTTGTAGTTCCATCTAAATTATTTTCCTAAAATCATTTTTGTTCCGGCAATTAACATTAATATGCCAAAAGCTTTTTTTAATGTTTTTGCCGGTAAATTTACAGATATTAAAGAACCAAGGTAATTGCCAATAACAAAGGCAAGCAGTAATATTAAAACGTACTTAAAGTTTACAAATCCTTTTTTGTGATATGTAATTACAGAAAGTATCATAACAGGAAAAACAAGAACGCCGAGACTTGTCCCTTGCGCCTCATGCTGTGAGAAACCAAAAATAAATACAAGGGCGGGAACAAGAATAATACCTCCGCCAACACCAAGTCCTCCTGCAATAAATCCTGCAGCTATCCCAACTACAAGAAGTAGTAAAATGTCGTTAACTGTCATTAAAAATCTAAGCTAAGTGAAAAATAAAATACCATTGGGAGAATTGTTTGATTTTCAATACCCCAAGCCCAATCAAAGCGCATAAAATAACCAAGGAGTTGTGTCCTTAGTCCAAATCCGTATCCGGCAACTATAGGATCCCGGTTTGCATCAACAGTTATTTTAATTGGGCCAGTTTCATATACCCTGTTGTCATATGCGTTTTTGCCAGAATATGGAGTGAGGCCTTTCCATGCACTACCAATATCAAAGAACCCAACAACCTGGAAATTTTCAAGGAATGCCGAACTCATAGGATGGTTTACAAGGTATTTTATGATAGGCCATCTGATTTCATTATTTATCAGGGCAAAGTTATTTCCATTTCTGATGTTTTGAGAGAATCCTCTCATGTTGGTTGCAACTGTTTGATAAACATAATTCTGAGTCTCGTCTATAGGTATTTCAGATAATGGAATAAATGTAGGTGTCCTGGTTGATAGGTTTGTCCAGTTATCAACACCACCAAGATAATATACAAGCCTTGAGCTTCCAAAGGAAGTACTTGCAGCAATTCTACTTGCCCAAATTAAATTTCTGTGAATGCGGACATAGTTCCTGAAATCCATACCCATAACAAATAAATCATCTCTTTTTAGATTTACTTGTTTGTAAGCTTCGGTAAAAAGTTTGTATCGTGTCCCGGAGTATAGGTTTTTACCTAAAGTTCGTGTATTATCAAAAATATACTCTGTTTTAACACCCAACCAAACTTTATGAGATTCTGGTTTGTCAAGAGATTGTATTTTCGACGGGTTTGCCAGATACGTAACTTGATCATGCCTGATAGATAATGTCCCTTTTATTGCAGCAACCTGACTGAAAGGATATCTTAATACACCCAGAAGTTGATGAGTGTGTGTTTTTATATAGTACGGATAATCGCTTCCATCATCGAGGTAATTTTTAAAGGCTTGTCTATGAAAGATAAATTGTTTGTCAAGTCTTTTCTTAAGATTTTCAAAACTAACAAGATATTCATTTGCATCAAAATCGCCAGAGAATCTGTATCCGCCAGTAATTTTGTAATCTTCAAAAAGGTCGTAAGTGCCTAATTTAAAAAGCATGTTGAATCCAGGGTTAAAATAAACGGCGCCTCCTGTAAATGCCTGGTATGATTCATTTAAAAAACTAAAATCAATCTGGTTAACCAATTGGTTAGGATAAAACGCAGGCATATAAATTCTTACTTTTGGTTTGTTCTCTTCTAAAATAGCACTATCCAGCGTGAAATTTATATTGTAATTCTGTTCTTTAAGTTTTTCGTTGTAATAATTAATCTTTTCCCGTTCAAATACATAATTTGCAATATCAATAGGATATCTATCCAGTTGGATTGTATCAAAAGAAGTATTTTTTTCGGGATTATTTAAGATTAGTTTATTGTCTTCAATACTTTGAATGGCAATGGTTTGTTTTTTTGTTTGTTTTATACTATCGTTTCGGGCAAGTTCTTTCTTTTGTTTTGTTTTATAACTTGTTACTTTGATTTCATTTGCGGGGATTTCTAATTCAGGATCAAAATCATGTTTGAAAAGATGATATCGGCCATCTTTGTATAGAACTTCAGCTAAAACATCTGCGTTTTCATTGTAATCATAATCAATAATATTTCGAGAATAGTTGGTTACAGGGTAACTTTTTGTTGTATATCTGTAATGCATAGTTGTGTCTACAAAACTAATGATGCTGTCAAATTTTGAAACATAACGATTACGAATCCCATTATAATCGCTTATGTACACGAATTTGTTTTTATCTACTTCAGTAGGTTGATATTTGTTTACATAATCAAAATCGTCAAGACGCATTAATACATTTGATTTTGACTTGTAATTATAGATGTACAGTTCGTGCGATGTTTTTGTTAAAGGGCTGGGATTATCAATGAAAATTGTATCTCCCAATCGATTTGAACTAAAAATTATTTTTTCGGAATTATCAATAAATTTTGGATGGAAATCATCAGCTATATCATTTGTTAATTTTTCATTGGTAGAAGAAGCCAGCGTATGGACAAAAATATCGGTTTGCCCATTTTGTACTGCGGATAATACCATTTGAGTTCCATCATCATTAAATGAATAATCCAGTATTTTATCAAAGTAAAGAAAATTTCTTTTTGTAAGTTCTTTATTGTAAGGAGTGTAGTAGTAAAGATCGATACCTCCTTCTTCTTCTGTTATAAAGCTTAAGATTCTTCCTGATGGGTGCCATGCCAGGATCGGATAAGAATAATCTGTTATTTGTTCAAGTTTATGTTCTCTTTTAAGAATCTGTTTGTATTTCTCTGTTTGAGTGTTATAAAGGTAAATTCTATACTGGCCATCTTCATTCGTAACAAAAGCAATGTAGGTTCCTGTTGGACTTACTTTTACCTGCTGGTAAACTCTCTTCTTTTTGGTTTTTTTCATGATTCGGCCTTCTTCAGGGAAAGTCCTTGCCCCGTCTTCTGCATAAAGATTGATGTAATAGCCCAGCCAATCATATGAAAGTTCTTTAATGCTTAAACCCAATACATACAGAAACCCATAGTTTGTGTTTTTATTGATTCGGGTTAAATATAAAATATTGGGAATAACAGATTCGCCATAGGTTTGGCCGATGTATCGCCAAAAAGAATGACCGGCATATACAGCATCATCTCCTTCCAATCGACTGAATTTTTTGTATTTCTCTGTTAGGATTCCGTCTTTAACCCTGTCCTCAATTTCAATGTTCCAGTCTTTAGAAACATACGAAATAAGCCCTTCTATATACCATTCAGGAAGCGAGATAAGTGTTGAGTTTGTTACATTCTCACGAATAGCATTTCCATAAAGCATCTCATTAATAACAACCCGTGTTATAGCTGCTGCAATTTGCTCTCTGAATTTTTCAAAATCACCTTCAAAATATAGAAATACTTTATTTTTGTTGATTTGGGTAACACCACCAACATTGTAATCTTCTTTTCCGGTAATAAGGCCAATGTTACTTTGTCTAAAATCAGAGAGTTTGTTGTAAACAAGAAAAATAATTCTTTGCTCCAGGGCGTAGTCAAATAAACTTTCAATCCTTACCAATTCCTTTTCAACAACATCTGCGGTGTATTCAGCTAATTCACGCCCATCTTGGTTGAAATAAGTATCAAAACGGTCAAAACGATAATACTGCCAATAAAAGTCGTTGTATTGTACCCTGTTTTTACCAAAAGTCATTTGATGACCATTATAAAATTGGGCATTAGCATGTAAGCCCATAAACACAATGAGAAATAATATGTATGTTATGTAACGAAATATTGATTTCACACGTTGAAATATTTGGAGATAAAAATAGCTATTCCTGTTGAAAAGAACCAAAATATAGCTTTATTTGTTCAATACATTTTATAGTTGCATGTTTATTAGTAGGTTATTATTTTTATGTATTTTGAAGTTGAAAAAATATAACTTTGTATATATTTATTAAATAAATTAGATTGTAAAACCAAAAAAATAAAATGTTATGAGACGATTAGGACTTATAATCGTTATGATTAATGCGATTTTTATGCTTTCAAATGCTCAACAAAAAGGGGCAAATATTTCTTTCAGTACAGAAACCCATGATTTTGGAGAGATTAAGGAGAATGGAGGAGAGGTTGCTTTTAAATTTGAATTTACTAATACTGGTAATGAGCCTTTGATAATAAACAATGTTAAACCATCATGTGGTTGTACTTCACCAAAATGGAGCAAAGAGCCGGTATTGCCCGGAGCTAATGGTTTTATTGAAACAAAATTTAATCCTCAGGGCAGGAAAGGACCTTTCAATAAATCAATTGCTGTAACAACGAATGGTAATACAACAAATACCGTTTTGCATATTACTGGAAACGTTTTAGAAGGCGAAAAAACGCTCGAAGAGATTTATCGGTACAAAATGGGTGATATCAGATTAATGAGAAGAAATGTTTATTTTGCCAGTATTGAACCAGAAGAAACAAAATCTGAGACTTTAGAAATTGTAAATCCAACAGATAAAGATATAACTGTTCTATTTAAGGGTGTTCCTGATCATATTAAAATTGAAGTAGAGCCAGCTACTCTTAAACCAGAAGAAAAAGGTATTATTAAAGCAACTTTTGATGCTTCTAAAATTGATGATTGGGGTAGCGTAAATAATTGGGTAGTATTTAGTACAGATGGAAATCTTTATAACAATCGTTTAGCAATCTCTGCAAATATTCAGGAAGATTTTTCTAAGTTAACACCAGAGGATATCAAAAATGCGCCCAAAGTTTTATTTAGTGAAACAAATTTCGAATTTGGTAATATTAAGCAAGGAGAAACTGTTGAACATGATTTTGAGATTAAAAACGAAGGGAAATCCGATCTTATTATTAGAAAAGTTACTGCGTCATGTGGATGTACCGCTGCAAATCCAACAAAAAATGTGATTGCTCCTGGAGAATCTACTACATTAAAAGTTACTTTTAACTCCAGGGGTAAAAAAGGTAAACAAAATAAAACAGTAACTGTTATCACAAACGATCCTTCAAACTTTAAAAAAGTACTTTGGGTAAAAGGTAATGTTGATGACTTAGCATCAAATTAGAACTAAATATTTTTTAAAAACGATATAAGCCAAATCATAAATTGATTTGGCTTTTTTTGTTGATTTTTTTTGTCGATTATAAAGTGAAACCTTATTAAATTTTTGAAAATCAGTGGATGTGTTGCTGGAGTAGAATCTATTGTTGTTGGATTATAGGAATATTGTAAAAAAAACACTTGATTTTAATGAAATGTGTAATTTTTATTTATGATTTTTTGTTAAAATGTAATTTTAAGATAAAAAATTATTATAATTGCAGAAAATTTTAGAATAAATTCTTAAAACTATAAGTATTATGAGCAAATCGAAACTTGAGTACATTTGGCTGGATGGTTACAAGCCAACCCAGACCATGAGAAGCAAAACACTAGTTGTTAGCGATTACAGTGGAAAACTTGAAGATGCCCCAATGTGGTCTTTCGATGGTTCTTCTACAGAACAAGCAGAAGGCGGTTCATCTGATTGTTTATTAAAGCCAGTTTTTGTATGTCCGGATCCTACAAGAAAAGATGGATACCTTGTAATGACTGAGGTATTATATGCAGACGGAACTCCTCATCCATCAAACGGAAGGGCTACAATTGATGATGATGATGAAGATTTCTGGTTTGGATTTGAGCAAGAATATACATTATGGGATTTAGAGCATCATACTCCACTTGGATTCCCAGCTGCAGGATATTTCCCTCCTCCACAAGGTCCTTTCTACTGTTCAGTTGGTGCTGAATTTAACGTTGGAAGAAATATTGTAGAAGAGCACCTAGATGCTTGTATTGCTGCTGGATTAAATATCGAAGGTATTAATGCAGAAGTAATGAAAGGTCAATGGGAATACCAAATATTTGCAAAAGGAGCTAAAGAAGCTGGTGATCAAACTTGGGTTGCTCGTTATATTTGCGAAAAAATTGGAGAAAAATTCGGTGTACGTATTAACCTTCACCCGAAACCAGTAAAAGGCGACTGGAATGGTTCTGGTATGCACGCAAACTTTTCTAATGGTTTAATGAGAACTTGTGGAGATGAAAAAGTTTTCAATGCTATTTGTGATGAGTTCGGTAAATTTGTTCCTGAGCATATCGCTGTTTACGGTGCTGACAACGAGCAACGTTTAACTGGGAGGCACGAAACTGCTAGAATTGACCAATTCTCTTATGGAGTTTCTGACCGTGGTGCTTCAATCCGTATCCCTGTTGGTACTGTTGAAAATGGTTGGAAAGGTCGTTTAGAAGACAGAAGACCTGCTTCAAATGCAGATCCATATAAAGTTGCTGCTAGAATTATCAAAACTGTTAAATCAGCAAAAGTTTAATTATAGTTTTAGCGAATCAAATAAAAAGGGAAGGTTCTTAATGCCTTCCCTTTTTTATTTCATTTTTTTTAAGGTGATTCTATTGGATAAATAATAATTCCCTGTACTTAGGAAGTGGCCAATATTCGTCATCTACTATTAATTCTAATTTATCTATGTGGTAGCGTATTTCATCCAGATAAGGATATACATCTTTTGAATATTTTATAGCCTTTTCTTTCGCATCATCAATCTTATTTGCGACTTTTCTGGCTTCTATCATTTCATTTACTTTCAATTTGATAGTTGAAGTATGCTTAGAAATTGTTTTTATTAGCTCTAATCGGGAACCAACTAATTCTTTGTATTCAGCATCACTAAATACTTCTTTGAGTTTTTTTACATTTTCTAATAATTCAGTTTGATACCTTATTGCCGTAGGGGCAATGTGGTTTAAAGCTAAATCACCAAGTATTCTGGCTTCAATCTGGATTTGTTTTGTGTAGATATCCAACCTTACTGTGGTTCTAGCCTCTAATTCTCTTTCAGAAAGGACATTTGTTTTAGAAAACATCTTTTTTGATGATTCAGATAAATAAGCATCTAAAGCCAATGGAACACTTGTGATATTTGAAAGTCCTCGTTTTTCTGCTTCTTTAACCCATTCTTCTCCGTAGCTGTTTCCTTCAAAACGAATAGGCTTTGAATCGATAATATATCTCCTTAAAACCTGGAACACAGCTTCATCTTTTTTCACCCCTTTAGAAATAATTGCATCAACATCTTTTTTAAACTGGATAAGCTGTTCTGCAACAGCTGAGTTTAATGCAATCATTGGGGCAGCGGAATTTGTTGAAGAACCAACAGCACGAAACTCGAATTTGTTTCCCGTAAATGCAAAAGGAGATGTACGGTTTCTATCTGTATTGTCCAGTAAAATCTGTGGAATCTTTCCAATATTTAGTTTTAGTTCTGTTTTTTCATCTGGAGTCATTTTCCTTGAAGTTACTTTTTGTTCAATCTCCTCAAGGATATCTGACAATTGACTACCAACAAAAACGCTCATTATTGAAGGAGGGGCTTCGTTTGCCCCAAGTCGATGAGAGTTTCCTGCAGATACAACACTTGCTCTTAGTAAATCAGCATGGTTGTGAACTGCTTTTACTGTATTTACTAGGAAAGTAAGAAACTGAAGGTTCGTTTTTGGGTTGCGTCCCGGAGATAATAGATTTATTCCGGTATCTGTCATTAACGACCAGTTATTGTGTTTTCCAGAACCATTAATGTTTTTAAATGGTTTTTCATGATGAATTGCCCTGAATGAATGCCTTCTTGCTACACGTTTCATTAAGTCCATGATGAGGGTGTTGTGATCGACAGCCAGATTGCATTCTTCGAAAATTGGGGCACATTCATATTGGTTAGGGGCTACCTCATTATGTCTTGTTTTTAAGGGGATTCCAAGCTTGTATGCTTCTATTTCAAGATCTTGCATAAAAGCAGTTGTACGTTCAGGGATTGCACTAAAGTAATGATCCTCCAACTGCTGATCTTTAGCTGAAGCATGTCCCATAAGAGTTCTGCCACTTAATAATAAATCAGGGCGAGCATTAAAGAGGGCTTCATCAACAAGAAAGTATTCTTGCTCACACCCCAAAGTTGCATATACTTTAGAAACGTATTTATCAAAATATTGGCAAACATCAACAGCGGCTTTGTCTATTAAATTAAGTGCTTTTAATAAAGGGGTTTTATGGTCAAGTGCTTCACCGGTATAAGAAACAAAAATAGTAGGAATACTAAGTGTCCTGCCAATAATAAATGCAGGAGAAGTTGGATCCCATGCAGTGTACCCTCTTGCTTCAAATGTATTTCTGATACCGCCACTAGGGAAGCTTGATGCATCTGGTTCTTGCTGTGCCAGTAATTGACCTGAAAAAGTTTCGATAACGCCACCATAATTGTCATACTCAAGAAAAGCATCATGTTTTTCTGCCGTTCCTTCTGTTAGAGGTTGAAACCAGTGAGTATAGTGTGTTGCACCTTTTTCCATTGCCCAGGCTTTCATTCCGGTTGCTACCTGGTCGGCTACTTTTCTGTCTATCTTTGTGCCTTGTTCAATAGCTTCCATTACATGCACGAAAGCTTCTTTGGAAAGGTACTTTTCCATTTTTTTGTTGTCAAAAACATTCTCGCCAAAATAATCAGAGGTAAGTTTTGACGGGGGAGTAACAGGTATCGGTTTATTTGAGTAAGCTTCCTGTAAAGCTGTAAATCTTACAATTGCCATATTCTACTTTTTATTTCTACTTACAGTTTGACAAAGATAGGAAGAAAGAATAATTAATTTGCAGCTTATATACTGCAAAACATAAGAAATCCTTTTCTGGTTTATATGTTGTTTAAAATATTATTCATTTTTTTCTAATAACTAATTTAACTTTGTTCTCATGGAAGAGAAATTTAAAAGTGCACTACAAGTTAATGACGGAGTTCCTCAACCGCCTTCTGTAAATGCAAATGCGATAAAAAATTTCAGGAAGCTAAAGAGAAAAAAATATTCTGTACAGGATTTTGTTGAAGGGATTAGAAAAGGAGATAGATCGGTATTAAGTCAGGCAATTACGTTAGTAGAAAGTTCATTGCCAGAACACCAGGAGGTAGCCCAACAGATTATTGAGAAGTGTTTGCCTTTTGCAGGAGAATCAATTCGGATTGGAATAACCGGGGTCCCTGGAGTTGGAAAAAGTACTTTTATTGAAGCAATAGGAAAAAAAATAACATCTACAGGACATAAACTTGCGGTGTTGGCAATTGATCCAAGTAGCGAAAGGACAAAAGGAAGTATTCTTGGAGATAAAACAAGAATGGAAGATTTATCGGTTGATAAAGATGCATTTATTCGACCTTCCCCTTCTGCAGGCTCTCTAGGCGGGGTAGCAAGAAAAACAAGAGAAAGTATTGTTTTATGTGAGGCAGCTGGTTTTGACAGGATTTTTATTGAGACAGTAGGAGTGGGGCAATCAGAAACTGCTGTGCATTCTATGGTTGATTTTTTTCTTCTCCTGATGCTTGCTGGTGCTGGCGACGAATTGCAGGGAATTAAGCGAGGTATCATGGAAATGGCCGATGCTATTGTTATTACAAAAGCAGATGGCGCGAATAAAATTAAAGCAGAACAGGCAAAACGGGAATATGAGAATGCACTTCATTTATTTCCACTTCCAGAATCAAAATGGTCTCCCAAAGTATTAACAGCATCTTCATTAGAAAAAGTAGGATTGGAAAATATATGGGAAGTAATTAATTCTTATGTTGAACACACAAAAGGAAATGGTTTCTTTAATCAGAAAAGAAGCCAGCAGGCAAAATACTGGATGTATGAAACAATCAACCAAGGATTGAAAGATAATTTTTATCAAAATAAATTGATACTTGATAAATTGACAGAGTTAGAGAAAATGGTCCTCGAAGATAGAATTAGTTCTTTTATTGCTGCAAAAGAACTTTTAAATGGATATTTAAAGTAGGTTCTAATTTGAAAAGATTAAAACCAATATCCAATATTGATAAAACTAGACCATGGCATATCATTTATTCCTTTACTAACGCTAAATTCAATGGGACCAAAAAAGCTGTTGTATCCATAGGTAAGGCCAAGTCCTTTAATAATTCCTTTGTCATTAAAAAAGTCCTCATATGTTGAAGTTATTTTAGCCGCATTAGCTCTTATAATGATAAAGTTATCGCGAAAGGGTTCCAGCTGAAGATTTAATCCCAACATCATAGCATTTTGATTCGATTTTTCAAGAAATTCCAAACCAGCGAATTGAAATACACTGTTGTTGAAATTGATGTGGTTTAAACCACCAACAAAAAAATTGTAATCAACAGGAATAGAATCTTTAAAAGTTATCCCGGCATTGTAATTAATGATAAGGGTTCCTTTGGGTGCTAATCGTATAGCATGGCTTGACGTCATGGATAATCTGGTGAAATTTCCGTATTTAAATTCACCCATGCCAATATCTTTAATGTATTCTCCTTTTAGATTTAATTTTACTCCACTGTGAGGGTAAACATCGCGATCATAGGAATCAATTTTCAATGAGCTGTAAAAATTCAGGAATCTGTTTCGCGATTCCGGTATATCTATACCACTGGAAATTATTTCTCCAACAATTCGGGAGTGTTCGAGCCTGGCACCTGCAGAGAAGAGCAAGGAATTGGTAAGGCCACTCTGTATAAATAAACTGAGTTGATTTTGATAGTATAAATAACTGGCAGATTTTTTCCCTTCAACATAGTTATAAATTTTAAATTTGTTTGCCTCCATGCTTACACCAATATCAGGTAACCACCCAAGTTGGTAGTCGGGTGATAGGAATAGGTTTTCCCGTGGTTTCCATCCTGTGTTTATCAAATATGCTCCTTTGAATCGGGGATATTCACCAAGCTGGAAGTCGAGATTAAATTTAGAACCTTTTATTAAAGCATTTCTAAATGTCGTATTTAATAATAGACTGGCATTAAAATCACTGTCATAATGTGCTCCAACCCTGAAAAGGTTTGTGGTTTTTTCTACGACTCTTATAATAAGTTTAACACTGTTTCCAGCAGGTTCCAGTTTGTAGGTAACCATATCGAAAAATAAAGTTCCATATACTCTTTCTATGCCGGATTCAAGTTCTTCAATAGTTATTGAACCAGGGATGGTTAAACGTAATTTTCCCAAAAGAAATTTTTTAGAAACTTTATTTAATCCCTGGATTTCCAGCGATGAAACAAAAACAGAATCAATTTTTAAAATAGGACTTGGAGGAGGGGTATAATCGTATTTTTTTAGTTTTTCTGCCAGTTCTTTGAGTTGAGGATAAATGTCCCTTGCAGCTTTTTCTCCTTGTTCAATTAGTTCAGCTGCATTTGAGAAACTTGTTGCATCATTTTCTCCAACATCAGGTTCAATAAGAATATCACAAACTTTGCGGGAAGCGATGTATTTCTCATTCGATTGAAAAAATAAAGCTTGTTCCAGAATACCTGCAAGTGAATTTAGATTGGTTTTATCGTGCATTTTGTACCCCAGGTTTACTCCTATTAATATGTCGGCGCCCATTTTTTTCACCTCTTCAGCAGGAAAATTGTTAACTAAACCACCATCAACTAATAATTTGTCATCGATAACAATAGGAGTAAAAACACTCGGTATTGCCATGCTTGCTCGAACTGCATCAGGCAGATAACCTTTATTTAGTACAACATAATCCCCAGATTCCATATCTGTGGCAACGCAGATAAACGGGCGTTTAAACTGGTTGAAATCATCAATGTGATGAACAGGTAAAGCCAGCCTTGATAGTAACATTGATACGTTTTGTCCGGTACGAAGCCCACTTGGTAAGTTAACTTTAAATTTTTGAACGGGAAAAGAGATAAAATACCTAGCCTGTTCCTGTTTTTCATCAACAGACATATTTTTTTTTGTAATCTCATCTGCCAGTAAGTAGTTCCAATCCTGCAGAAGGATAATTTCTTCAAGTGTTTTTGCATCATATCCAATTGCATACAATCCGCCGACAATACTTCCCATAGATGTTCCCCCAACATAATCAATAGGAATTCCAAGTTCGTCAATCACTTTTAAAACACCAACATGGGCTAAACCTTTAGCTCCACCACCACTTAAAACAAGGCCTACTTTTGGCCTTTCTTCCTGGCTGTATGTTATTTGAAAAGCAGTTAGCAAAATAATGAATGCGCTATATTTTAATAGTTTCATACGAATTTTCTTGAACAATTAGAGAAACGAATAGAGTAAAGTAAATAATAAAAAAAGTCTTTTTTTAGATTCATTGTCTTAACTGTATTGGATACAGACTTAATTGTCTAAATTTAATATTAAAACAAATCAGATAACATAAAATTGTTATAATAGAAGAATTTTTTCTACTTTGGCTAGGGCATCAAATAAAGGTTTTGCAAATATCAATTAAAAAAAATTCAACAAAAATTCATCTACTTTTGTTTATCGGAATGTTTATTCGTTATTAACTATTAAATAAATATATAATGAAATATGATGTTATAGTAATAGGAAGTGGCCCCGGAGGTTATGTCGCAGCAATTCGGGCATCGCAACTAGGTAAAAAAGTTGGCGTTGTAGAAATGGCTGAAATTGGCGGTATATGCTTGAACTGGGGATGTATTCCTACCAAATCACTGCTTAAAAGTGCACAAGTATATGATTATGTTAAACATGCTGCAGAGTATGGAATTGAGATAAAAGGTGAAGCAACAGCTGATTTTACAAAAGTAGTGGAAAGAAGCCGTGGTGTTGCTGAAGGAATGAGTAAGGGGGTCCAGTTTTTATTCAAAAAAAATAAGATTGATCATCTGAAAGGATTCGGGAAAATTGTTGATAATAAGACTGTTGAAGTTTTAGTCGAAGGAAAATCTGAAAAATATACAGCAGATCATATTATTTTGGCAACAGGGGCTAGATCCAGAGAGCTCCCAAATCTAAAACAAGACGGCGAAAAAATTATTGGTTATAGAAAAGCGTTAACACTTAAGAAGCTTCCTGAATCAATGATTGTTGTTGGTTCTGGAGCAATTGGCAGTGAGTTTGCAAATTTCTATCAGACGATGGGAACACAAGTTACCCTGGTGGAATTTATGCCAAATATTGTACCTGTTGAGGATGAGGAAGTTTCAAAACAATTAGAACGTTCTTTCAAAAAAACGGGGATGAAAGTTTTAACTTCTTCTACAGTAGAAAGTGTTAAAGTTGAAGGTGATATCTGCAAGGTTGAAATAAAAACGAAAAAAGGTGTTGAAAACCATGAAGCAGAAATCGTTCTATCTGCTGTAGGTATTTCTCCTAATCTTGAAGGTATAGGATTAGAAGAGGTTGGAGTTGAACTCGAGAATGGCAAAGTTAAGGTTGATGAGTTCTATAGAACAAATGTAGAAGGAGTTTATGCAATTGGAGATATTGTACATGGACAGGCATTGGCACATGTAGCATCTGCAGAAGCGATAACATGTGTTGAGAAGTTCTGTGGGCATCATCCTAATCCTATTAATTATGATAACATCCCTGGATGTACATATACAACTCCAGAAGTTGCTTCTGTTGGAATAACAGAAAAGAAAGCTAAAGAAGCTGGATTAGATATTAAAGTTGGGAAATTCCCCTTTTCTGCTTCTGGTAAAGCGAGTTCTGCAGGGGCAAAAGATGGTTTTGTTAAATTAATATTTGACAATAAGTATGGTGAGTTAATTGGCGCACATATGATAGGCGCTAATGTAACAGAGATGATTGCCGAAATTGTTGCTGCAAGAAATCTTGAAACAACAGGTATGGAGATTATAAAATCTGTTCATCCTCACCCAACTATGTCTGAAGCTGTGATGGAAGCAGCAGCAGCAGCTTATGGCGAGGTGATACATTTATAAAATATCATTTTTTCAGATTGGGACTGTTCAAAAAGTCATTTGGTTGTTAGTAAATAAATTACTGAAAACTGTCAGGTTTACTTTTTGAACAGTCTTTTTTTATTTGTTCGAATGTCCCTTTTTGAATAAATAGCATTCTAAATAGTTCATACACAATGTTCTTTTTTTGACTTTAATTTCCTATTTTTAATAAAGTATGCAAATAGTATATTTTATATTATGAGATTCTTTGTTGTTACTTTTCTTTTTTTTTCGTTTAATCTTTTTAGTCAGGATAATGCAGATAGTTTAAAGACTATTTTTAATAACTCCTCAGAGATAAAAAAAATTGAATTACTAAACAATCTCACATCAATTTATATAGACGAAAGTAATTGGGAAGAAGCAGAGGCTTCGGCCTTAAAATCAATCGACCTATCAATAAAATTGGAAAATGACAGCCTACTGATACAGGGATATCAAAAATTAGGATTGGTATTTTATCATCAGTCCAGTTATGCAGAGGCATTAAATAATTGGAAAAAATCCTTAGAGATAGCCCAACAATCTGGACAAAAGAGTGATGAAGCCCTCATGCTTAATAATATTGGGGTTATTTATCGTCAGTGGGGAGATTTTAAAACTGCGATACAATATTATCAACAGGCACTTGAGATACAGGAAGACCTTGGTGATAAAGAAAATATAGCAAAATCATTAAGCAATATAGGTAATGTATATTATGATTATGGCGTTGATTATGAAAAAGCGTTGGATTATTATAACCAGGGGATGGATTTGTTTCAGGAACTGGGCGATACTATCAGGGTAGCTTACCTGACAAATAATATTGGTTTTGTACTTAAAGAGCTTAAACAGTATGATGAAGCTCAAAAAAAGATTTTGGAGAGCCTTACTCTTTTTAGATCGCTAAATCATTTACCAGGCATTGCAAATGCTTTGCACAATCTTGTTGATATTAACATAATTAAAAATGAATATAAACAGGCCATTAATAATCTAAAAGAAGCAGAAGAAATATATGTTACATTAAATGATAAACTCAACCTGGCATTGAATTATCAGTCTTTGGCAAAAACATATATTGAGATGAAAGATTTTAATAAGGCTCTTTTTAATCTCGATAAAGGATATGAGTTGGCAAATGAGCTGGGAATTAAAAATGATTTAATTGATTTTTATGCAATTTATTCAGACATATATAAGAAGACTGGTAATTATAAGAAGTCACTCGAATATTTTGAGTATTATTCTGAGCTTAAGGACACGGTTTTTAGAGAAGATTATTTAGAGCAGATTGCAGAATTACAGACCAAATACGAAACAAAAGAGAAAGAGCAGGAAATAGAATTACAGAAAGCAGAAATTGCTCAAAAGAATCTTGAAAACAAACGACAAAAGATATTAATCTTATCTATCGGACTTGGTTTTGTTTTAATTCTTTTGTTTTCAGCCTTGCTTTATAAACAGTTTAGAGAGAAGAAAAAGGCAAATGCATTATTAAGAGAACAAAACCTTGAAATAAAAAATCAAAGGGATCAGATTTATGAACAGAAGAGAGCGATTACAGATAGTATAAAATATGCTTCAAAAATTCAGACTGCATTGTTGCCTCCTTATGAAAATTTTCATGGTGAGTTTTCAGAATGTTTTCTTTTGTTTAAACCCAAAGACATTGTAAGCGGAGATTTTTACTGGACAACAAAAAAAGACAGCCAAACCGTTATTGCGGCGGTTGATTGTACGGGGCATGGAGTTCCCGGAGCTTTTATGAGTATGTTGGGGGTTGCTTTTCTTAATGAAATTGTTAATTCAAGCAAAGAACTAAAAGCTAATGAGATTCTTAATGAATTACGAATACGTGTTGTAACATCACTACATCAAACAGGAAGAGAAGGAGAAAGCCAGGATGGCATGGATATAGCCCTTTGTGTAGTAGATAAAGATAATTCGAAGTTACAGTTCGCAGGTGCTTTTAATCCTCTTGTTGTTGTAAGAAACAAAGAGATTACCGTTCTTCCAGGAGATAAGATGCCAATTGGAATTTTTAGGCAGGGAGCTAAAGAATTCAAAAATAATGTTGTGGAAATCCAGGAAGGTGATGCATTTTATATCTTTTCTGATGGGTATGCCGATCAATTCGGAGGAAAATCCAAAAAGAAATTTTTAATTAAAAGATTAAAGGAACTATTAAGCTCAATTAGCGATAAAACCATGAGTGAGCAAAAAGAATTATTAGAACAAAATTTTACTTCATGGAAAGGTAATTACAGGCAAATAGATGATGTGCTTGTGATAGGTTTTAGAGTTTGATTTTTAGTTGTTTGTGTGTTTGTTTCTCCGGTGATTATTATCAACAAAATAGAGTGATTAATATCACTCATTCTTGAAAGATCTACCTTTCATTTCTTCGTAAATTCATGCTACTTTTTTTAAAACACAGAAAATTATATTTCAACACCAAAAAAAGCACCATTATGAGAAAATTTACAATCTTATTTTTTTTGATTTTTACATCATTGCTAGCCTTTACGCAAAGCAATATTTATTTCTATGCGAATAACACCTATGGTTGTGGTCCCTTAGCAGTTACTTTCACGAATGGCAGTTACATTGATGGAAACGTAGAAGGCCCTGTTTCCTACAACTGGACTGTGGATGGTGAAACTGCGAGTTCTAGTGATACTTCGTTTGTAGATACGCTTAGCGTTGGGTATCACTATATAGGACTTGAGGTATTCGACATTAACGGTTATAGTGTTGGAGAATACATGGAAAATATTGATGTTTCAGGAAATCCACAGGTTTTTTGGATGTCTTCGGGTAATTTAGCTTGTCCTGGAGAAGAAATTACGTTTGGTTTTGATTGGTCTGGGGAAGGTGAATATAATGCATATTGGAACTTTGGAGATAATTCGCCTGTTGTAAATGGAAATGGAATAAATCATCAATTTAGTGACGAGGGAACTTATTCAGTAAAATTGATTGTTTCAAGTTATTGTGGTGTAGATTCAGTAATTCAAGATATAAGTGTAAGTTCAACGGCTGTTCCAGACGTTATTGTTTACACGGAAAATGGTGACTATCATTGTCCGGGAGATGTAGTTAAGTTTAAAACATCTGGAAACTATAGTTCTTATAACTGGATTTTTGGAGATGGAGAAGTATCCTATAATCCGGGTCCAATGCATGCATTTAAAGAACTCGGTCAGTATTATGTGAAATTAATTGCAGAAAATGTATGTGGAAATGCGGGGGTAGATTCAGTCCTCATAAATATAAATGGAGATTTAACAGCTGGAGCTGATTTCTATTATTGGCCGGACTATGCTTGTCCTGGAGAGATGATTACATTTCAGTCTAACTCAGAAGGGACACATATTTGGGATTTAGGAAATGGTGTTGTAAAACAGGTAGTTAATCCAATGGTGGCATATGCTGATACCGGAGATTATATGGTGACTCATATTCTTACAAATGGTTGTGGATATTCTGATACTGTTTCAAAACCATTAAGCATTGATTATACTTACGAGACAGTCTACGATAATATAAGTTTTAAAATTGAAGACAAAGATGAATATGACTATGAAGATACTATCTGGATTTGTCCTGGAGAAGAGTTAGTATTTAGAAATAATACAGGAAATAGTGATTTATCATATTTATGGATTTTCAGTGATGGAGATGAAATTGAAGGTTATGATGCGACTAAAGTATTTAATGAAGTAGATGTATACCACGTTTATCTGAGGGCAATGAATAAGTGTATGGGTGAAGGTTACTCTAGTACAAGAACAATAGTTGTTGATAGTAGTATTAAACCCAAAGCCAGTCTTTCTGCGTCGCCAAGATATATCTGTCCGGGAGAGATGGTTTATTTCTGGGATGAAGATTTTGAACAAACAAAAAATTACAATACATATGATATTTTGTTTGGAGATGGGAATCAAAGCTTAGACATTGCAGAATTAGAAAATACTGATTTTTATACATTAGACAGGCATATTTACGCCGATGTAGGTGATTATGAATTCCAGTTTGTTGTAGAAAATGTTTGTAATAATACAGATACTTTATCCGGAACCATCCATGTAGGAACAGATAATACTATAAAACCATCGTATTATGTGAGTAACTCTACTGTAAATGATTATGATAAAGATCCGGATGATTGGAGCATGATGAATGAGGCAACCGATCATAAATTTAGTATTCCAATACAATGGCCTTACTGGACCTCTGATATGAATGATTATTTCTATGTCTATTTCTGGTATGGAATGGTTGATCTTATGAGCGATGATGAAGAAGTTGGTCCACCTAGTGGTGTTGTTGTATTACAAGCAGATGATATTGTTATTGGAGATACTGCCGTTGCTTATGTACCTTTTAGTGCTATGGAACCAGAAGTAACCATTGCAGTTGCATGGTATTGCGACACAACAAAAGCAGCATCCATAGAACCAAATGCATATACAATGCCGATGGATGAATTTTATAATCCTATCTCATCATTTGAATTAATTCCAGGAGGAGATACAGAAATAACAAATACCTTAGTGCTTCCTGAGTTTACTGGCGATTGTGACGCTGTAAAACTTGATGGATATTATGCGTCTGATCTAGGAGCCGGTCAAAAACTATTCCTTGATTTTTGGGAAGATGATTATGACGGAATAATGTATTATAATCTATATGTTGCAGCCGATCAATACTCTTCAGGGGCATATTATTTATCAAGTGGAGAATATAGCTATTTAAATGCAGACACAATTGAATTTGTTGATTATTCTGGGGATTGCACAGGACCAGGTACGTATATATTTTCACAATCAAATGATACACTATATTTTATAGGCGTTGATGCATGTTATAACAGAGATACAGCCCTAAATCAACATGCGTTTGTTAGTATGGAATATGACGATTATTATGATGTCAGTGGTTGCCCTGGTGATCCTGTTAAATTTATGGTAGCAGGAGGAATTGAATATCAATGGTATTTTGGAGATGGAGAAACAAGTACTGAGCAAATTGCATATCATGCCTACCAGGATTCAGGACATTATAATGCCTTTGTGGTTGTTAAAAATGCTTGCGGAAGAGAAGATACAGTATTTACTCCTGTTGAAATAGGCCGTCACAATTTACCAGAAGCATATTTCTATTTGTCTGATTATAATATTGACACTGATGAGGCTGTGTATTTTTATATAGAACAATGGGGCGACGATAATTCCGATCCGAATACATATTATTGGGAATTTGGTGATGGAACCAGCTCTACGGTTAAAGAACCATCACATATTTTCGAAGATGGTGGTTCTTACCAGGTAACATTGGAAGTAACCAATGGATGCGGAACTTCATATGCAGAACAAAGTATTTATGTTAATAAATCAGATGATGGTTGTGACATGAGTGCTGAATTTAATTTCAAAATCAATGGAGATACTGTTCGTTTCTTTGAATCTGTAACAGGTACTTTACCTACAAAATATAAATGGGAATTCAGTGATGGAACAATTTCTTTGAAACCGAATCCGGTTAAAGTTTTTGCAAATTCAGGTGCATATAGCGTTTGTTTAACAGTTTACGATTCATTGTCAGGTTGTGCAGATTATACATGCCAGGATTTTATTATTGGTAATGTTGATTGTTACGCAGACTTTGAATTTATGATTGATGTTGATGCTAATTCAGTTCAGTTTGAAGATGTTTCACCTTCAGCAACAGAATGGTTCTGGAATTTTGGTGATAATGAATTCTCTGCCGTACAGAATCCACTTCATTATTACGATCAACCAGGTTATTACGATGTCACGCTTCGAATGTATTCAGAGTCTTCTAATTGTGATAACATAATTACAAAACGAATTTTTGTCGGTTATCAGGATTCTGTAGACTGTTTTGTTGAATTTAGTTATGAAGTAGAAGATTTAACGGTAAGCTTTATTGCCGATGTCAGTGATAACATTACAGGTGGGTTCTGGCAATTTGGCGACGGTACTGTTTTGTCTGATAAAGATGTTACGCATACTTATTCAAAACCAGGAGAGTATAAGGTATGCGCGACTGTGTTTGATACAATAAATGGATGTCAGCAGTCAATTTGTAAAACAATAATTGTTGGACAAGTAGATTGTCAGGCAAAATATACATTTGTAATAAACGATGATTACTCAGTGGATTTCTATAATGAATCCGTTGGTTTAAATCTTGAATATTATTGGGACTTTGGCGATGGTTATTTTTCAGGACAGTTTGAGCCGGTACATCAATTTGCTGTCGGCGAGGTATATTCTGTTTGTCTTGCAATAAATGATACAGTTCTTGATTGTTATAGCGATTACTGTGTAGATATTGTAATAGCTGATAGTACAGGAACTACAGATTGTACACCGGAAATGAGTTATTTTATTCAAAATACTACTTTTGAAGTGACCTTTGATGAAGTTTCGGGACAAGACTTTACCGAGTATTATTGGGACTTTGGAGACGGAACATTTTCAAACCTTAAAACCCCAAAACATGTTTTTGGGGAAGAAGGTGTTTATGATGTTTGTCTTCAGGCATACAACGATAGTAAAAACTGTGGTGGCGAAATTTGTGAGAAAGTAATAATTCAGGATGCAAACACAACCATTGTTTCTGTTAATGCAGACTTTGGCTATTTTGTTAATCAATTAACAGATATTGTAACATTTACCGATAAATCTACAGGAAATGTTACATCCCGATATTGGACATTCGGCGATGGAAAAATGGCTGCGGATTCTTTGAAAATTAAGCATTACTACCAGGTTCCAAAATCTTACGAAGTTTGTTTAATAGCTGTTGATGAAGATAATGGTTTGAAATCGAAAGTGTGTAAAAACGTAATTGTAGGAACGGAAGAATGTAACCTTACTGCAGATTTTAGCTATGTAATCGATCAAGAAGATAATCTTATTAAGTTTATTAATAATACGAAGGGTACAGCAAATAAATGGTTTTGGAACTTTGATGATGGTACTACGTCACAAAATTCAAATCCATACCATATGTATACGGATCCTGGATTTTATCTTGTAAAACTGGGCGCCAGGGATACAATTTCAGGATGTAATGATACGCATTTCGAACTTATTCAGGTAGGTACTGTAGAATGTAAGGCCCTGTTTGATTATGAGGTTGATCCAGATAGTTTAACAGTTAAGTTTGCAAATTCATCAAGAGGCGATATTGCCGATTTCTATTGGTACTTTGGGGATCATAGTTCTTCAAATGAAGAAAATCCTGTTAAGAAATACCAGAATTCGGGATTGTATCAGGTTGCTCTTGCAGTTAACAACAGTACTGGAAATTGTTCTGATTATGTTGTTGTTCCTATCCAGGTAGGAGAGGTGAGTTGTGAAGCTGATTTCGAGGTGTTTATCGATTCTTTACAAAATGTAGCTTACTTCGAAAACAATTCAATTGGAAATATTGATAGATTCCGTTGGTTCTTTGGAGACGGATATCAATCAGTGCTTGAAAATCCTGTACATTTCTATCCGGCACCTGGTTACTATACCGTAAGTCTAGTAACGGCAAGCGACGATTGTATGTCAAAAGCTGAAGAAACTATATTAATTGGAGCACAAGGATTAGATTGTCAGGCAGATTTTTATGCTAGCATAGATGAAAATAGCCAAACAGTTAAGTTTGTTGATCAGTCTTTAGGTGAGAATCTTGCCTATTTATGGAATTTTGGCGACGGTACAACATCTACAGAACAAGATCCTGAATATACTTATGAATCCGGAGGTTATTACAATGTTTGTTTGACAGTTATTAATGGAAGTGGAATTTCAAATACAATCTGTAAGTTCATTCAGGTTTCAACGGAAGAATACAATAGTTGTTTTGCTGATTTTATTTACACGGTAGATTCAACTTCTAAAACTGTAGAATTTACAGATTTATCGGCAGGTAATCCAAATAGGTGGATTTGGGACTTTGGTGATGGTATTAGTTCAAATGAGCAGGATCCATCTCATACCTATGCTGATGCAGGATATTACAGGGTTAAGTTAGTTTCCGGAGATACTATAACTGGATGTGCCAGCTTAACATTTGCGTTAGTAAATGTATCAGAGTCAGCAACTGGTATTGTAGCCGGATTTGGTTACCAGGTTGATTCTTTGAGTTTAAAAGGAACTGGCAAACCCGTAGATTTTGTGGGAGTCTCTAGTGGAAACTCTAGCAATTTTGCATGGGACTTTGGTGATGGAAATACTGATTCTACTTCGTTAACACCAACAAATGTTTATACAGAGTCAGGTACCTATGAAGTATGTTTCACTGTATCTGATCCTATAACAGGAATGTCAAATACATATTGTGATGAAGTTGATGTTCAGTTGGCTACGGATATTGAAGAATTGTTTGATGAAAGTTATAGTCTACTTGTGTATCCTAATCCATTTAATGAAGAGATGAGGATTAGGTATAACATTGATCGACCTTCAGATGTAACCATTGAAGTATATGACGAACTTGGCAGACTCGTTGATGTTATTGTTCAGGAATATAAATATGAAGGAAACTATGAGGTTGTTTGGAGAAATAAATCCATAAATAACGGTATTTATAACCTGAGAATGAGTACAAATACAGGTGTCGTTAGAAATATAAGGATTATCAAAAATTAAAATTAAGCAGAGAAAAAAAGAAGCTGTCCAAAAAGTCATTTAATTGTAAACTCTGTCAGGTTCTTTGAACTCTGACAGGTTAAAATCAATTAATTGTTAAAACCTGTCAGAGTTACTTATTGGACAGCCTCTTTTTTTATGGTATTTTTTCGATAATTAATAGTTTAAAACATTTACAGTATGGAGAACTTTAATTAAATTTAACAAACTATTAAATTTCTCTGAGGGATGGCTAACTACGTTAATACTTTCTACGGTTTTATATACATAACAGTATTTCTAATCGTATTTATTACAGCCTGGACTTCCTTAAAGCCATTTAAATTGCACCGGAAAAGAAAAATATCTACATTGGCTTTAAAACTGTCCTATCTTATTTACCTGGCTGTTTACATGATATTTATTTTTGTTCTGATATTTAATCCGGAAAATAAAATTAACAGTCAGGATATATCAGAGAAATGGTTAAAGTTTTATCTGGCTATTTTTCTAATGATAACATTAATTCCTAACCTGGGGATACTAATTCGAAGAAAAGTTAAAAAAGACAGGGATAAATTTAATATTACATTTTCTGTCTTTAATGCCGTTTCTTTATTAATCATTATTGTTCTTATCTCCAGTAATTTTTTTGGGATTATGTAAAGATTCTATGTTTCTTTAGAAAGAATAACCTTTTTTTTGTCATAACCCGAAATCTCTTTTAAGAATTCTCTAAAGGCTGTATAACTTTCTTTTGGATATCTGCCATGATTCATTGTGTGATTTCTAATGTATAATATTTCGTTGTTAATCACTTTTAATTCTATTGAATAACGTCCAAACTCATTTCTGATAGAAATATCTTCCGGAAGATATTCTATCTCATACCCTTCCGGGATTTTGAAGAAAATAGAGTCACAATCTTCATAAGCCATTTTAACCATAATATCATGTTCTCTTTTTTCAAGTTTTTTAGGTATATAACTATTCCTGTTTAGAACATTTGGGATAAAGAATATACGTTTGCCACTTATAGTAGCGTATTTTGAGAGTTGAAGATTGAAATTTTCTTCTCCTGTTGGTATTTGTTTTTTTTCAACCTGTAATGAGAAACTTTTTATCTCGAAACTTGGAATATCAATCCTGTTGTATAATGCTTTTTTCTGAGATCCAAAGTCTCTGTCAATTATATTTCCTATTGTTTCATATTGAATTCCTTTATAGACAGTGTTTATATCCGCCGTTGCATCTCCTGATTCGTATATTTCAACATTGCCTTTTCTTTGTAGTTGATTGGTTTTACCTGTATAGGTTGTTGTATGAGTAATCTTACCACCCTCTGGTGTTACAAGTAGGACTTCTCTGTCATCAGTAAAATCACCAAGGTACCCAAAAGGAATAGTTTGGCTTGTGCATTCCAACCATAAGGTGTCATTTTCAACGGGAACACATAAAATGACATGATTAAATTGATTAGAAGGGAAATCATCCATGATTGGCGAAGTATCTGCGCCGGCTTTAACCAAAGTATAAAATGAATTGATGTCAACAATATTTAATAATGCTTTTGTGTAGTTTACCAATGCTTTACAGTCACCATATTTGTATTTGTCAACTAAAGAAGCTTCAAAAGGTTGCCAACCACCAATGCCAACCTGTATGCTTATATATCTTGTATTCGTTTGTAGATAATTATAAATTGTTTCTATTTTTTCTGTTGGGGTTTTGCAATTTTCGACAAGTTTTTTTATCAAAGTAACAGTTTCTTCAGGTAGCACTTGTCTGCCTTCATTTAATTGAAACAACCACGAGCCAAATCCTTCCCATGTCTCCATATTACCTTCATAGCCCTCCATAATAAAATCTGTAGGAGCAATAAAAACCATTGGCATAACCTCGTAATAAGGAGGAGAAAAGGGTTCTCTTTCGTATACTGGAAGATTTTTTTCTTCCCAACTATAATGTGATTTTTCTTCTATTAAACTTACTTGTGCAGCGTTACTTAAGTTGCATTCTTTAATCCTGATTTCATAATCTTTGGGTGTAATTACTTCAAATGTTGATTTTTCAACAGAAATATCGGCAGAACTCTGGAATGTGTTTGAAGGATAATAAAGAGAACCGTCCATTTCAATTTCGTATTCAAATTCAACAGTAAAAGGATAATCCTGACTTTTAAATCCAGCATATTGAACTCTGCTATCTGAAAAGAGTGTGCCATAACTTGTCGCGCTTTCATCAGAGATGTCAGATTTTTTTATTTTCTGAATTAATGTTCCATTTTTATCATAGAGAGCCCCCGTGAAATTTTTTATTTGTCTAAATTTTCCATAGTACAGATAATTGTAACATAAATAATCTGCTTGTGGAGTCAAAATTGTTGTTGCTACAAGTCCTTTATGATACGATTTTTGTTTTGATTCTATCTCCAGGCTTACAATATCTTCACGTACAACCGCAATAGCTTTGTTTAACAATTCTTCGGAAATATTGCTGACAGCATATTCTGGTTTGTCTTTAGAAGAAGGTAAACCATTACCTTTAACACATAAAAAAAAACTAGAAATTATTAATAATACCAGGAGTAATTCTTTTTTCATTCAGGCTCTTTTTAGATTTTTTTGAGAATTATTTTTTCTGATTGTTTAGCTACAACATTCGTGAAAAATTCTTGTAAGAGTTTGTATTCAGTTGAAACATACAAAGTTTTGTTAATATATAGCCTGCAAACCAGTTGAACAGAATTGCCTGTTTGGTTTATAAAATAATGGAACAAGGCATCATTATTTGGTAATGTAAGTTTCATTGACTCGGGTAATTCATCAATAGTGTAATTTTCAGGCACCTGGAATGTAATTGAAAATATTTCTTGTATTGGTTGAACAAAGTCAATTGGATATTCGCGAGTATCATTTTTAAATGGGTTTTCATCCCATCTTTCTATAAAAATAGGTGCGAAAAATAACATATCTCCTGCTTCCTCAACACAGTCATCTATACTTACATTGAATGATTTTTTTAAGTCGGATGATAAGTCTTTAATATTGTCAATTTTAATTTCTTCAAATTCCCAAGACGGGAAGCTGTTTTCATAATTTTCAATGTATTTTTCTTCTCCCTCTGAGATTATTCTTTCTCTTTCATCAAATCCGGCTAAATTACTATTGCTTGTTCTGACAGAAGCAACCAAACTGTTGCTTTCGTTTAAACTTAAGACTGCTGCCACTCCTTTTTTAAAGGCCGGTTCATTTTTTAACTCGACCCATTCGGATAACATATCCTTAGAAATAATTTTGCCTTTTCCATTTAGACATCTTTTAGGGAGTAGATTATAGGGTCTGTTTTCGTCAGTTGCATCCAGTAGAAATCTTTGTCCATCTATGGTCGCGCAACTTATTACGTAATTCATTTGGCTAAGCGTTGGATATTCAAAATTTAATCTTCCATTGGCCCTCGTGCTAAGCAAAACAGGATGAGCCTCAATATCTGCTTCATTTAGCATTAAAGTCAGCAACATATTTATATCTGCAACACTTCCACTTCTGTCGTTGAAAGCTTGTCTTAAAGTAGTTGTTGTATAATAGCCATTTTTATTATTCCATTTCATATTGTTTTTTACATAGTTGTATGTGGCTATCATTTTTTCTTCTGTTGTTGTTAAATCACTAGTTATTTGTTCAACTTCATCCTTAACTACTCCTCTTCTGTTTAACTGGGCACCAAAATTATCATCCATTATCATCTTATTTGTAATGGCTTCCCACGATTGTGTGTGACTCTTGTATTCACCACCAACCCTAATAAAATCTGTGTGGTCAATTTCGAATATTATTTTTGATATATAATCATGTTCGGTAGGCATGTATGGTTCTGGTTTAAATGCCGGAACATTCTCCATTATCCACATATTTGTGTTGTTGATATATTTTATATTTTCGGTTTGAAAAGAAGTTTGAGAGGGAGCAAAACCACCACCTCCTGTTCTGGATTTTGATTGTAAAGTAATGCTTCCCGGCTCTGTGCCCGATTCGTTTCTATTATAGATTTGGTAGCCCTGCATGAATTTTTTGTAGATATAGAATTCAGGAATGGATGTAGAGCATTCACTGTAAAGTGTTGGTACATCAGATTGAAAATACCACTCTTTTAATGACCAATAGAAATCGGAAACTATATTGTATTCGTATTCAATAATACAACCTTCTTTTACTTCAGGCATAGAAAATTTAACAATATCGATATTGTCATTTTTTTCTTCACTAAATTTTGAATCTGATTTAAGTTTTACTTTTTCTATCTTGTTGTTTTCGAGGTAATAAGTATATCCTTTGAGGTTTGTTACTGCTTCTTTCCCAGAATTATTGTTGTATAGAGAGAGTGAAACAGTAGCATAGTTATATCCTTCGTTTTTTAAGATTTTAATTCTTTTATGTCTTGTATAATTAACCCTGAAACCTTTTGTGGCATCATATGTAAAAAATGTTTTTCCTATGTCGCACAGGATTATAGCGCTGTACGAAGTATCGCCTTCAAAACTTGTTACTTCAAAATCAGATTCTGAGATTTTACCAAACTTTAAATCACTTTCTGTTGAAAATGCAGTTAAAACGAAGATGTTTAAAAGTGAGAATAAGTAGAATGATTTCATGTGTAATTTATTTTTTGTTTAAAAAGAATACGTAATGAATTGTAATTTAGTTATATTACATATTGTAATTTAACAAAAAAAATGTATAGTTAAGAAATAAAAAATATGATGTAAGTATTTTTTTTAAATAAAAGATGAGATTATATTAGTTAATTGTTTCATTTTTTCTTCAAAACTACGTTCTCCTTCTATCCAATGTATATTTACCCCTTCTTTTTCCATTTTTCGGAACCAGGTACGCTGGCGTTTTGCAAATTGATGAATGGCTGTGTTTAACTTAGTAAACATTTCGTCATACGTTAATTCACCTTTTATAAAAAGCGATAAAAATTTGTACTCAAGTCCGTAATATATTAGGTCGTCATATGTTAGTCCTTTATCCAGTAGTTTCTTAGCTTCTTCAATTAATCCACTGTCTAAACGTTGTGCTAACCTTTCGGTGATGTTTTCTCTTTCTTTTGTTCGTTGGTATTTTATTCCGCAGTATAATACGTCAAATGTTGGATATTCGGTTTGTATCTCCGGGTGGGATTCGTAGAAGTCTGCAATTTCAATTCCTCGGATGGCTCGTTTTTTTGTGTCGATATCAGAAGTATTGTGAAGTTGTTTTTTTGATACTAATATTGAAGTGAGTTCTTCAAGCGATTTCTTTTCAAGATTTTCTCTTAATTCTGAGTTTGGTGGAACCGGATAAAGCTTATAGCCTTTTGTCACAGCATCAATATACATTCCGGTACCTCCGCATAGAATAGGCAGCTTATTTTTTGCTATTATCTTATTATAAGCATCTAAAAAGTCAGATTGAAATTCAAAAACATTGTATTTCTCGCCAGCTTCTTTGATATCAATAAGGTGATAAGGGATTTGTTTACCTTTTACAGCGTAATCTTCATAATCTTTTCCGGTGCCCAAATCCATGCCTCTGTATATTTGTCTGGAGTCAGCACTGATAACTTCACCGTTAAATTGATATGCTATATTTGCTGCAATTGAAGTTTTTCCACTTGCTGTTGGACCTAATATTACAATAAGCTTGTTGTTATCCATTTTATAAATATGCAGAAACGTTTAACTTTGTTGATTGTAAAGATGGAAAAGAAAATAAACATAAAAAATAAGAAAGCAGGTTTCAATTTCGAACTGCTTGAAAAATATGTTGCCGGGATTAAATTAACAGGCACAGAAATAAAGTCAATCCGGGGAGGTAAAGTCAATCTTGTTGATGCATATTGTTATTTCCGCGAAGGTGAATTGTGGGTGAAAGGAATGCATATTGCCGAATATGATTACGGTACTTACAATAACCATGATCCACTCCAGGAAAGAAAATTACTTCTTACCAAGAAGGAGTTATATAAACTCGAACGTAAATCGAAAGATGCCGGTATAACCATTGTAGCAACCCGACTTTTTCTAACAGATAGAGGTTGGGCTAAACTTGAAGTTGCATTAGCCCGCGGTAAAAAACAGTTCGATAAACGAGAGGATATTAAAAAGAAAGACTTAAAGCGTCAGTATGATCGATTGACGAAAGTTTAATTTTCATTCAAATTTTACTTAATATCAATATCGTCATTGAGAAAAGAAGAAATCATTCAGCTCATAGATTTCCTGCGTTGATAAATCAGAATCCATATCAAAGAAACTGTCAATAGCATCCAGCACTTCTTCAAAAGAAATGTATCCATCACTATCCCGATCTACAGTACGAAATCTAACAGGTACTTCTACAGGCCCTCTTTTATAACTCGAACGGTTTGAATAGTTTATTAAGATTAGAGCAACTTCATCCCTGCTAACAGCATCAGAACTATTTAAGTTTGCTATTATCTGATCGTCTGTTAGAGTTACTCCGTTATCATCAACAAAAGCCCCGTTAGGTGTATTCGCTTCCAGATCAAGGTAATCGGGAATTCCGTCTCTGTCACCATCAAGAGGACAGCCAAGTGTGTCAACTTCCACTCCAAAAGGAGTTCCCATGCATTGATCGGAAATATCAAGGACCATATCGTAATCTTCATCGGTCATGAATGTTGGATCACTTTCAATCATGGCTAATAACCTGTTTTGCATAATAACTTTATCATCAGAGAATAAATCGAGATGTATTGTTGCGTATGTAAAACTAAAAATGTCATTTTTTAGATCGCCACCATAGTTTTGCCCATTGTATTCGTTGTAGGTTCCACTAAGGTTATCAAGGAAATCAGTAAAAGTAAAATGAAAGGAAGTTCCAATACGCAATGTGGCTCTTGTAGATATTGAGAAGTCAACACCAAAATCTACAGGAATTGCAAATGAATAATTTTGGGCTGGCAGGTCTTTGTCAAAAATATTTTCCTCAAAATTTGTTTCGTATTCGTAATCCCGACTGATAATTTTACTTTCCCGAATGTTCTTTTCTTCTTCAGGAATATCCCTTATTGTTCCGTCTGACCAGTATTGATAATAAATGTCTTCTCCATTAATATTTCTAACTAAGTCAGTTTTTGAGTCAAACAAAAATGTTTCAAGTCCAACCGAAACAAAAGGATACATTTTTCGCTCCTTCTTATAAAAGTTTTTGAAATTATAATTCAGGTTTAGCCCAAAATTAAAAATGTCTGATTGGAAGTTAAGAGCGTGATTATAATCATCTACAGAATAACGATAACCGGATAGTTTTCCGGAGATAAAGAAAAAGTTTGCTCTTAATAGGTGCGGATCCCAATTATCAACAAAAGTGGCAATATTTACTTTGTAACCTAATTGTCCATTTAGAGGGCTCATATAATCGTTTCTAACATCACCAAGAAATGTTAGAAAGCCTGTGCCAAAACCAATAACAGGTTTATATACGGGGTTCTCAACTTCTACTTCTTCTTGCAGGTATTCTTCCCAGAATTCTTCATCTTGGGAGAATGCAAGTGATGAGATACCTAAAAATAGAAAACCAGCTATGATATATTTTATCCAAGTTGTCATTTATACCATTTTTGATTTGCAATCATTAATGCTTCCTGAACAGTAATTCTTAAACCATTGTTGTAAGCAGAAACAAAAGCATCATTTATTTCTGTTGTGTTCCAGATATGTACCCGGTAATCGCGTGCATCCTTATAAACATCAAAAGAACCAACAGAATATTTATGCCATCCTTCGTGAAACTCACGTTTTATCTCTTTGTCGATTTTTGATTTTTTGAAATAGCTTTTTATGTCTACAGGCTTATGTCCGGCAGCAAGTTGCACCCTATAATAAATTCCTTCTTCTGGTTGAAGGACAAAATTTCTGTCACCAGCAATAACATTTGTTTTTGTTTCTTTAGGTTTATTTACTGTTTGAGTTTGATTGTTCGTTTTTATTTCTGTTTGTGTACGGTTCCCGGTACTATTATTTTGTTGAGTTGTGTTTGTTTGAGTTGTTGTAGCTGTTTTTTCTTCGTTTATAACATCAGGTATTGAAACAGAATTTGAGTTGTCGGCAAATAATTTCCCTCCGGTTTCCTGTTGTATAAATGCAAGTACTTCATCTTCTGTCATTGAGTTGAAATCAACAGTTCTTTCAGAGATGTTTATGATCTGTGTTTTTTCGTTTTCGAAATAAGAAAATTGTCCGCTAATATTAGCTAAATCTTCAAGTACTGCCCCTTCAGAAGGAACTAAGGTGTACGATACCAAAAAGTGGGGGTTTGAAGGTAAATTTCTCCATATAAATTTGGCAACCTGATCTTTAAAAGAAAAAATAGCATCTTGTGTTTCGTTGCTTATTGCGGTATATCCCTCAGGGATTTGTTCCTCAATTTTTGCAAACTGTTTGAAGTCGTTTTTGTTAACTAATAAGTTAACTTGTATTGCTGAAGAATTTGAGATATCAGGTTTCTGTCTGATACATATAATTCCAGGAGCTTCAGTATTTGTTAAATCAGGAATTACTTTTTCTTCAAATTCAGAGATGTCAACAAGTAGTTCCGGACTAATATTGGGAGATGGATTAATAGCAAGGAAAGTAGGATCAAGATCTTCAGATTTTCTTTCATTGTTCTCAATATAAGAAAAGGTACCTTCAAGATTGAAACTACCTTTAAGTCTTTCATCAACTCTTACCCTGTAGGAGAAAGTAAATTCTTCATCCTCGGGTAATCTCAGCCAGATAATTCTTACCCTGTTTTCTTCAAAAGAGAAATCTACGGCACTGGCAGAATTAACTTCTATAGCTTTTAGTCCTGCCGGTAGTTTTTGTTGAAACCTGGCAAAACTTGAAAGCTCTCCTTTATTTATTGTGACCTGTACCCGAAATTCTTCTCCTGCCTGTACTTCCATAGGTGCATTAACGGATACTGTAACCCTTTGCCCTATAAAGTTATCAATGAGGATAATTCCAAGCACATTAAATATTATAAATATATATTTTATCATCTTTCTCGTAACATATATTAATAACCTGAAACATTGATAAATCTAACTAATTTACTTATTTGAATCAAAAAAGTTATTAACAACTACAGAAATAATTAAATTTTTATAGTTTTTTGATTGTTAAACGTTTACAAAATTAAGAAACTTTTCATGGATTTTAAATAAGGAAATATTAAGTAGGGTAAATAATTTTGTTGTTAAATAGGTTTATTAATCAGGCTTTTACGTAAAAAAAATACGATAAATGGCTTTTTTTTACTTATTTTTTTAGTAAATTACATTGAACTTAACCTTACACAAAATAATTCGTACCAAGATTTTAATTGAAGAACAAACAAAAAGGGTGAAATGTCACAAGTAAAAGGGTTACGAAAATTTGTTACTCCCGAGATTATATTTGGTGTTGAAGCAAGAAAACTAGCGGGAAGATATGCTATGCAGTATGGGGCTTCAAAAGCATTGATAGTTACCGATAAGGAAGTAATTGAGGCAGGTTGGTTGCAAGATGTTATTGAGAGCCTTGATGAAGTAGGAATTGCTTATCAGGTTTTTTCTAATGTAACGCCAAATCCAAGGGCGACAGAAGTAATGGAAGGAGCAGAAATATTTAACAGGGAAGGATGTGATATTATAATCTCTGTTGGAGGGGGCAGTCCTATGGATTGTGCGAAAGGAATTGGCATTGTTAGTTCTAACAAAAATCTGAATATAGTTAATTTTGAGGGCGTCGATAAGATAAACTCACCAGTACCTCCATTTATATTTATCCCGACAACAGCAGGGAGTTCTTCGGATGTATCTCAGTTTTGCATTATTTCAAACAGAGATGATTTTGTGAAAATTGCCATTGTTAGTAAGGCTATTGTTCCTGATGTTGCACTTATTGATCCGGAAACAACAATAACCATGGATCCTTATTTAACAGCATGTACAGGTATTGATGCCTTTGTGCATGCTATTGAAGCATTTGTTTCTATTGGAAGTGGTCCGCTTACTGATATGTATGCCATAGAGGGAATGAAACTAGTATGGCAAAACCTGCCAGCTTTGCTTAAGGACATAAATAATGTTGAATTACGGGAAAAGTTAATGCTGGGAAGTATGAAAGCCGGGCTGGC
The DNA here is from genome assembly GCA_963665085.2 of Bacteroidales bacterium. Lineage (GTDB taxonomy): Bacteria > Bacteroidota > Bacteroidia > Bacteroidales > JAAAOM01. The sequence goes on along the minus strand of CAXXXS010000002.1, from coordinate 1,260,301 downwards.
TTTCTCAAATGCCAGTTTAGGAGCTGTTCATGCAATGTCGCATAGTTTAGGTGGATTTTTAGATTTAGCCCATGGCGAATGTAATGCGATGTTATTGGATCACGTAATAAATTACAACTATGATGTTATCCCCGAGAGATATAAAGTAATTGCAGAAATAATCGGGATCGATATAAGAGGATTAAATAATAATGAGATAAAGAAAGGTATTTTAAAAACTGTTGCGGAATTTAAGGTAGGGGCAGGTATAACAAAACAACTTAAGCAGAAGGGGGTGAGCTCTTCTGAGATTCCTGAATTATCAGGAAAAGCGATAAAAGACGCATGCATGTTGACGAATCCCAAAAAAGCATCAAAAAGAGATCTTGAAGTAATCTTTGAAGAAGCAATGTAAGAAGATTTGACTATATTTAGTTTATGGTTTTTAATAACAATGATTTAGGAGATAGTAATTCAAATGCTAATCACGAAAGTGATGAACGGCTACATAGTATTATTGGATTAGGTAAGTTTTCTTCACGTAAAAGTTATTATCCGGAACTTCAAAAGAAAATAAAAGAGCTTGAGGAAGAGCGAAACAAGTTTCAGAGAATATTCTCCGATGCATTGAGTGGAATTCTTCAAATTAACTTACAAGGAAAGATATTGGTTGCAAATCCTGCAATTGTTACTATATGTGGCTATGAATCACAAGAAAGTTTTCTTTTAATTGAAAATATAGCAGAAAGTTTGTTCGCGACTCCTGATGATTTAGAGAAACTTATAGAAGAGCTTCAAAATAAAAAATCTATAATAGGCTTTGAGTCTCAATTTAAGAAGAAAGATGGAGAATTGATAGATGTATCAATTAATGCATCTAAACAGAAAGGAAAGAAAGAAGATTTTTTGGAGTGTTTTATACAGGATATTACTCAGAAAAAGAGGGCAGAAGAAGAAATTAAAGCAAAAAACGAAGAATATCTGGCTTTGAATGAGGAGTTAAGAGAAAGCTTTGAGCATATCAGTGAAATTAATACAGAGCTTGAAGAAGCAAAAGAAAAGGCAGAAGAGAGTGATCGTTTAAAATCTGCGTTTTTAGCTAATATGAGTCATGAGATACGGACACCGATGAATGGGATTATTGGTTTCTCAGAAATGCTAATGGATCAGGGGTTGTCTGATGAAAGAAAGGCACATTATGCTAAGATTGTAATTGATAGTAGCCAACAACTTTTAACTATTGTAAATGATATTCTGGACATTTCTTTAATTGAAACAGATGATCTTAAATTAAAATATGAAGACGTTTCTGTAAATCAGTTGATAGAAGATTTGTATGAATTCTATAAAATTAAGAAACCTAATTTGTTGTTTACATATAGCTTAACATTACCGGAGGAAGATAGTGTAATACGAACAGATATAACAAGATTAAAACAGGTATTAACTAACCTCTTAAATAATGCTTTTAAGTTTACAAATCAAGGTTCTATAAAATTTGGGTATCAATTAAGCGATGATAAGATGCAATTCTTTGTTGAAGATTCAGGTATTGGTATCACAGAAACGCATCTATCTAAAATATTTGAAAGGTTTCGGCAGGAAGATCTTGATCTAACAAGAGAATATGGAGGGACAGGATTAGGCTTAACCATCTCAAAGCAGCTAGTAAATTTATTGGGGGGGGATATTTGGGTAGAGTCCGTTAAAGGCAAGGGATCTACTTTTTTCTTTACACTTCCCTATAAAGTTGTAAAAAAGAAAGAAAAGGAAAAAATAATAGCAAAAGATAATATTACTTTCAATCAAGATTTAACAATTCTTGTTGCAGAAGATGAGGATATAAATTTTTTGTATGTCGAGGAAATCCTGAAAAGAGTTGAATTAAATATTATACGGGCATTAAATGGTCAGGAAGCAATAGATATTTGTAAAGAGAATGATGCAATTAATTTAATACTGATGGATATTAAAATGCCGGTAATGAATGGTTATGATGCTACAAGGAGAATAAAAGAATTTAAACCAGATTTACCGATTATTGCTTTAACTGCTTATGCTATGGAAAACGACAGGAAAAAAGCAATGGACGCCGGTTGTGATGAACATGTATCAAAACCTATCGACCTTAATATTTTATTACCAATAATTGAGAAATATAAGTTTGCCAATAAAACTTCTTCTAATTAGAATCCTAACAAATACGGGGAAGTTGTTCACCTGCTAACATATCAATAATTCGTTGCCCGCCAATTAAAGTCTCCATCAAAGCAAAACCCTTATTTTTATCTGTTACCTCGCCAATTATTTTACTGCTATTTCCTAAAGTGTGTTTTTTGAGTATATTTAGAAGTTTATCAGAATCTTGGTTTGTAACAATCATTACAACTTTTCCTTCATTAGCAACATAAAGAGGATCGAACCCTAATATTTCACAAATTCCTTTAACATTTTCATTTATGGGAATGGATTCTTCATCTATCAAAACACCAAATTTTTTATCCAGGACAATTTCGCTAAGAACAGTAGCTACTCCGCCTCGTGTAGCATCGCGCATAAACTTAATTTCGATGTTGTTATCCAGTACTTCTTTTATTAATCCATTTAGGGGGGCAACATCTGACTTAATATCCGTAACAGCCATGCCTTCCCTTTTTGTCATCACAGCCATGCCGTGCTCGGCAATAAATCCATTTATAATAATTTTGTCTCCTGGTAAGATTTCATTTTTTAGGCATGAAGAATTGGGGTGTGCAATTCCAACTCCTGAAGTATTGATAAACAATTTATCGCATTTACCCCTGTCAACTACCTTTGTGTCTCCTGTTACAATATAAACACCTGCTTTGTTAGCTTCTTCGGCCATTGATTTTACAACTGTTTCAAGAATAGAAAAAGGTAATCCTTCTTCAATAATGAAACCAGCAGATAAATATTTAGGAATAAAACCAGAAACAGCGAGATCGTTCACAGTGCCAGAAACCGCCAGGTGACCGATGTTTCCGCCCGGAAATTCCAAGGGATCAACAACAAAAGAGTCAGTTGTGAATCCAATATTTCCATTTTCAAATGTTATTGAAGCAGCGTCTGTATCCTTATTTTGAATTGGATTGGGGAAATGCTTGAAGAAAAGTTTTTTTATAAGTTCGTGGGTTAATTTACCTCCACTTCCGTGGCCTAGTAATATTTGGTTATGATTCATATTTTATACTTTAAAGCTTCTGTATTTAAATGCGGCATGACAAGAGCCTTCATTAGAAACCATGCAAGCCCCAACAGGTGATTCAGGTTTGCAAACTTTTGAAAACAGTTTACAGTCGGCAGGTTCCTTAATTCCTTTTAAAATCTCACCACAAATACACCCTTTGGGTTCTTTAGGTTCATCAATTAAAATTTGGATTTGTTTTTCAGCATCAAAGGCTTCGAATTCTTGTCGTATTTTTAATCCACTTTTAGGTAAAGTGCCAAGACCCCGCCACCATTCATCACTTAACTCAAAAACAGTTGCTAATATTTTTTGAGCTTTAATATTTCCTTCTTGTTTTACAGCTCTTTTATATTGTATCTCAACCTGTGGATTATTCAACTCAACCTGGTTTACAAGCATTAAAATTGCATGTAACATATCTGTTGGTTCAAATCCTGTAACAACAACTGGAATGTTGTATTTTTCTACAATAAAGTTGTAAATGTTGGAGCCGGTAATTGTACTTACATGTCCGGGAGCTATATAACCATTTATTTGAACATTATCGTCGATTAAGGCCTGCATGGCAGGAGGCATAACTTTGTGTGAACTCAGAACAAGAAAATTAGACAGATTTTCCTGTTTTGCATGTAGAATTGCTGATGCTGTTCCCGGAGCTGTTGTTTCAAATCCTATTCCTAAGAATACTATTTGTTTGTCAGGATTGTTCTTTGCCATTTCAACAGCATCTAAAGGAGAATAGACAATTCGGATATCTGCACCCGATGCCTTTTCCTTGTCAAGTGATGAATTGCTTCCCGGCACACGAATTAAGTCTCCAAAAGTAGCTATAATGATATTGTCTTTTTTTGAATATGCAATTGCTTTGTCGATATAACGTATATCCGATACACAGACAGGACAGCCTGGTCCGGATACGAGTTTAATGTTGTCAGGTAACAGGCTACGTATTCCAAATTTGTGAATAGCCATTGTATGTCCACCACATACTTCCATAAATTTTACCGGTGTCCTGGAAATTTTTTGGATTTCTGATATTAGTTTTTTAACGAGGGCTTTATCACGGTATTCATCAATATACTTCATAAGGGATGAATTAGTCTTCTTTTAGTTTTTCAAGTAAAGCCATAGTCTCAATCGCTTCTTCTTCGCTTATTTTTTCTATGGCAAAACCGGTATGAACCAGTACATAATCATTTACATTAACATCGTCAACAAGATCGAGCGATATCTTAATTTCGGCACCGCCTAAGGTTCCGATTGCTCTTTCTTCTTCTAGTCTAATTATTTTTACAGGAACACTCAAACACATAGTAAATAAGTTTAGTTAATTAATCCGTTGTTTAATTTATGAGCTGCTATTGCAAGTTGCCCAAGGGCAATTCCTCCATCATTTACAGGGATGTTATTGCCACTATAAATTTGAAATCCTTTATTCTGTAATTTGGATTTTAGTTTGATGTATAAAATTTTATTTTGAAAGCATCCTCCGGAAAGTACAACTTTGTTGATTCCGGAGCTATTATGAATAATTGTTACTTGTTCAGATATAGCTTCTGCGATTGTATTGTGAAAACGGGAAGCAATAATATGTATATCCGTTTTATTTTGAATATCATGAATGATTTCTTCAATGGCGGGTAAAAAAGATAAACTCTCACCAGTCTTAAAATTATAGATTTCTTTTACATCTATGGTTGCAGAATTCTGTAGTAACATAGGAGCCTGGGAATGAAAAGCAGAATATTTGCATATTCCGGTTAATGCCGCTACTGCATCGAATAATCGACCGGCACTGGAAGTTTTTATGTGATTCCTTACAGATAATATCTTTGAAAAAATACTGAATTGTGGAATTTCGACTTTTAATTCTTTTACCAAAGGAATATCCAGATTAATCCAATCGTTACCATATATTTCCTTTAAATAAGAAGCAGCCATTCGCCAGGGCTCTTCTGTAGCTTTATCTCCTCCAGGAAGATCAATATATTCAAAATGAGATTTGCGGTAGCAATCAATAAAATCACAAGTGAAAAATTCGCCACCCCAGATTTTTTCGTCTGTTCCATAGCCGGTTCCGTCAAGACAGACTCCAATAACCTTTTCATTGATATTATGTTCTGTCATTACAGCGGCAATGTGAGCATGATGATGCTGAACAGCAATTTGTTTTAGTGGTAATTCCAGCGCAAAACGGGTTGAGAGATAATCCGGATGTAAATCATGAACAACCAGTTGAGGTTTAAATTTGAATAAGGATTGAAATCTATTAAATGTTTCTTCGTAAAACTGATATGTTTCGTAGTTTTTTAGATCGCCGATATGCTGGCTTAAAATGGCCTGATTTCCTTTGCCAATACAGAAACAATTAACTAATTCTGCACCGGAAGCAAAAATACCTTCTACTGGAAAATCAACATAAATGGGTTGAGGAGCAAAACCTCTTGAGCGGCGTAAAATCTGTTGTTCATTTCCTGCTGTTTGACAAACCGAATCGTCAGTTCTGTTATGAATATCCCTGTCGTAATCAAGTATTGCATCAACTTCTTTAATAAGTAGTTCTGCTGTAATATTATTGTCAATTAGAATTGGATTACCAGATAGGTTCGCACTTGTTAAAACCAATGCATTTGTATCTAAATCCTCGAACAGCAAATGATGCATTGGCATATAGGGGAGTAAAGCCCCAATTGTATTTAACTCTTCTGAAATTCCTTGAGCTAAATTGTTAAAAGAATCAAGGATAACTACTGGACGTTTCCTGGAAGTTAATAATTCAGTTTCTTCCTTATTAACGTTACAATATGCTTTGATGCAATTAAGATCTTTAAATAAGACAGCAAATGGTTTTTTATCTCTTTTCTTTATTTTTCTGGTTTTGTTTACGGCTTTCTCACTTTTTGCATTACACATTAAATGAAAACCACCCATGCCTTTGATAGCAATAACACCTTCATTGTTAAGAATTATTTTTGTCTTTTCAAGAATTTTATCGAATTCTAAAAACACATTTTTATCTTCCAGTAGTCTGTATTTAGGACCGCAAGAATTACAGGAAATAGGTTGGGCATGAAATCGGCGATCTGTTATTTTATGGTATTCCTCAGAGCATGTTTCACACATCTCAAATACATCCATTGTTGTGTTTGGACGATCGTACGGAAGGCTTTTAATTATTGTGAAACGAGGTCCACAATTAGTACAATTTACGAAAGGGTAGGAGATGCGATGAGATTGATTTCTTAAATCATCCAAACATTTATCACAGACAGCAATGTCAGGACTTACCTGTGTTATGTTATCAGAAAGATTTTGGCTTGTTTGTATTTCAAAATCAGTATAGTTGTTTATAGCTATTTCTTTAACTGAAATATTTTTAATATCAGCAGCTACAGGTTGTTTTGCTTTTAATTCTAAAATAAATTTTTCAGCCTGTGATTTTTCTCCTTCAATAATAATTTCAACATTCATGTTTGTATTTCTAACTTTACCATTAAGTTGAAATAACTTAGCCAGATTGTATACAAATGGCCGAAAACCAACACCTTGTATCAATCCAGTTACTTCAAGCGAAAAAGCTTTTTTATTGTCAATTTCAGCTAGTTTCATGAATGAAAAAACGTTTGCTCTAAAAGTAACAAAAATCAAGAAGAATATGGCTTGGATTATTCTAAAAAGATATAGTACTTTATAGGCCTTAATTGTAGAAATTATTCTTGAGAGGGTATTATGAAAAGAATTGAGTTGCATTGGCAGATTTTAATAGCACTTATTTTAGCAGTTTTATTTGGAATTTTTTTTAAAGATTTAACACCCTATGTTAGTTGGATGGGAACAATTTTCATTAGGGCATTAAAGATGATTGTTGTCCCGCTGGTTCTTACATCGTTGATAACCGGTGTTACAAACATCGGAGAATCAGGTAGTTTGGGTCGGATAGGGGTAAAAACAATTGTTTATTATCTATCAACTAGTTTGATTGCTATCCTAACAGGATTATTTTTTGTAAATATTATTAAACCGGGTGTTGGCGCAACTATTACACTAAGTAATGCAACTGAGCAACTTGAGTTAGTGAAAAAACCAATTTCAGAGACTTTGATAGAGATAATACCAACAAATATTTTCAGCGCTTTTACAAGCGGAGATATGCTATCGATTATCTTCTTTGCAATTTTATTTGGATTCTTTATTACACGTGTAAATGATACTCACAGGAAATTACTTACTGATTTTTTCTCAGCAGCCTTTGAGGTAATGATGAAAATAACTTTGTTTATCATTCGCTTTGCGCCAATTGGAATTTTCGGTTTTGTTGCTGAAGTTGTCGCTCAACAAAAGAATATCTTAGAATTGTTTCAACGACTGGGTATTTTCATGATTGTTGTAATTGCAGGATTGTTAATTCATGTATTTGTTTCATTACCATTGATATTAAAATTTGTTGGGAAGATAAATCCGATTAAACATATTAAAGCAATGGTAACGCCATTATTAACTGCGTTCTCTACTGCTTCTTCAAATGCAACATTACCACTTACAATGGAAGCTGTTGAAAATAACTCAGGAGTATCTAATAAAATTAGCAGCTTTACACTTCCTTTAGGAGCAACAATAAATATGGATGGGACTGCTTTATACGAGCTTGCTGTAGCAGGATTTATTGCTCAGCTTTATGGAATTGAGTTAACATTTACAGAGCAGTTTATTATGGTTCTTACAGCATTGTTAGCATCTATAGGCACGGCTGCTGTACCCATGGCTAGTTTAGTAACAATGACAATAGTTTTTTCAGCGATAGGTTTACCGCTTGAAGCCATTGCAATTATCTTGCCTGTAGATAGAATTCTTGATATGTTCAGAACAGCAACAAATGTATGGAGTGATTCTTGCGGTGCTGTTATAATCGCAAAAAGCGAGGGTGAGCAGCTTAAGGTATAAAAACAATTTTCTCATTTGTAGAAAAAACAAGAATGGGATGTTACGTGATTTTTCCATCAACAGACCCATGGTATTTTAAGATTAATATCATAGACCCGACTTTGAGAAAGTCCATCGTCAATTGTATACCGTTTAAAACTTAAATTATCTTCCTGAGAATTAGCAATATTTATAAATAAGAATAGAAGTATATGAAATAACCATAATTTTTTATGGCTGGTTAAAATGTGTTTGGTAAAATATACTATAACTCCAAACTTTAACATGTTTTTATGTCTATTTCAACCTAAAATTGGGTTAGGTTTTTGATTAGTAATTAGTTAATAAATGCATGGGCTTCATAACGAGATAAAATATAATAAAAAGATACAGGACGGTTGCAGAATAACTAAGTAAATGATTGTGCTAAAAAGAAAATATTGTTCAGCATCAATTGAAAAATACCTAAATTGTGTGCAATTAACAAACTAATTAAAAACTATTTCTTATGAAATCAATTAAAAATAGCCGGTATTTAGCTATCGGTACTATCGTTGCTTCAACGATATCTTTTGGGGGATGTAAGAAAACCCCCGAAGAATTACCTAATATTCTTTGGATTACCAGTGAAGACAACAGTGCTTATTTTCTGGGTTGTTATGGCAATGAAATGGCAACAACACCAAATTTAGACAAATTAGCAACTGAAGGTTTCAGGTATACAAATGCATTTGCAAATTCTCCTGTATGTGCGCCTGCCAGGAATACGATTATTTCAGGTGTATATGCAGCATCAAACGGTAATGAGCAGATGAGAAGTACATATGCAAAGTCAGATGATGTGAAACTTTATCCAGAATACCTGAGGGAGCTGGGATATTACTGTACCAATAACTCTAAAACAGATTATAATTATAAGGGTGATTATAATATTATTTGGGATGAATGTAGTGATTCAGCTACCTATATGAATAGGGGAGAAGGACAGCCATTTTTTGCTGTATTTAATCTGATGACTACGCATGAAAGCAGAATTTTTATGCAAACTCCAACAGAAGAGTTAGGTCATGATCCGGAAAAGATTGAAATTCCACCTTACCATCCGGATTTGCCTGAGATTCGACATGATTGGGCTCAATATTATGATTTGCATGAAAAGATGGATGGTCAGGTAGGAGCGTTGTTAAAGCAACTTGAAGAAAGTGGGTTAAAGGAAAATACCATTGTAGTATACTATGGTGATCATGGCGGTGTGTTGGCGCGCAGTAAACGCTATGTTTATGATACAGGAACCAGAGTTCCTTTTATCATAAGTATTCCTGAAAAATACAAGCATTTATATCCGGCAGAAAAACCGGGAATGAAAGTAGAGCGGTTAGTGAGTTTTGTTGATCTTGTTCCGACTCTTTTAAGTATAACAGGAGCACCCATACCGGATTATTTACAAGGAGATGCTTTCCTGGGAGAAAAAACAGCTGAGGCACCCGATTATGTTTTTATGACTCGTCAACGAATGGATGAACGTTATGATATGGTACGTGCTGTAACAAATGGTAAGTATCGATATATAAAAAATTATATGCCTTTCAGAATTAGTATGCAGCATTTGTCGTTTTTATTCCTTGCACCTTCAGCCCAGGCATGGGAAGATGCATTTAAAGCCGGAAAGACGAATGAAGTTCAGAGTCGGTTTTTTATGGAGAAACCGCTAGAAGAATTGTATGATACTGAAAACGATCCCTGGGAAATTAATAACCTGGTTGATGATCCGGCTTATGCTGATTTACTTTCAGAAATGCGTGATGTAGAGACAAACTGGATGAAAGAGATTCGGGATGTAGGTTTAGTTCCAGAATCCGACTATGAAAAATTTTCGGGAGAAAAATCGATGTATGATTATATGCGTTCCGAGGCATGTCCGTTTGATGAATTATTGGCAGCAGCACAATTAGCTACAACACCAGAAGGAGATATTGAGGCTTATATAAATAACATGGAAAGTGAGAACAGTGCCATCCGTTATTGGGGAGTAGTTGGTTTGTTGATTCATAAGGAAATTGCACAAGAGGCAATAGAAAAATTGAAGGTTGCCGCCAATGATGAATCGATTTCTGTTGCAGTATTAGCAGCGGAAACTTTATATCGAATGGGAGAAGAGGATACCGCTATAAAAACCTATGTGCGAATTTTGTCTGATATGGAGTCTTATGGTATAATGGATAGAGCTTTTACACTAAATAGTATTGATGCTGCAAATGTAAAAAATCAAGAAGTTTTTGATGTAGTGAAAAACATCTATGAAATTAAATCTCCGGATGTAAAAGGATTTGCAAGATTTGCCTCCTATGATTTATCGTTGTCAGAGTATTTGCTTCGAAAATGGGATATGTTAAAAGATCAACCTAATGTTCAGGAATTAATTAACTTCTAATTATTGAACAAGAAAGAAGATGTAAAGACATAGGAGTTCTATTTTTTTCTCTGTGAAACTCTGTGTGTCCTTTGTGAGACTCTGTGTTACAGTTCTTAAAGATTGTAATACAGAGAACCACAAAGTGTATTTTTAGAAACTTTTATTCTTTGTACGGCATAGAGAGTTTGGTTGTTAAAATTTATTTATTAAAATGACCTCCTAAATCCTCCTCACAGGAGGACTTTAAGAGGAGGGGTAAAATAAGTTACGTGCATTATCAGCATAGAAGTAGCCATGAATAGAATTATACGATTAAGGAGCTGTACTTTCATATGAAGAAATATTGTTCTCAGCTCCTCCTTTGTATTTTGCATAATTTGGAAATGAACACATCATGTAACCTTCTCCTTCAAGTTTTTTGCTGATTTCTCCTTTTGTGTCAATAGCCAGGGGCTTAGCTGGAGGATTATCGTTTTCAACCCAATCAATTAACATATCAATTTTTTGGTAATGATCCGGTGCTGGTAGGTTTTTAACGTCAATCTGTTTTCCATCACCATTTTCAGTATAGCTTTTCCCACTTAAACCGTGATTTCCGTTCGGTACAACATATAAACGGGCAAATTCATCCAGTTTGTTTTGTCCCATTTCATCAATTAGTGATTGGTAATAATCAATTTGAGAACCAGAAGATGCAACATTGTCTGCTGTTCCTATTGTAAATATTATTTTTCCTCCGCGGTTGTAAAAAGCAGAAAGATCTGGATCTGTACTGTCCAGCCATTTTGATAGTTGCTGACGTCGGTTTTCCCATTTCCCCCCTTCAATATAACTTAATGGATTTGCAGAAAGATCCTGTATCAGAAAAGCTGTTACACCTAAAATACCGAGAGAAGTGTACATGAGAGCATTTGGTTCAGCACCTTCCTGGCCATTATAGCGGGTATCTGTAATCATTCCAAATCCGCTGGGATCAATACATGGGACCCACATTCCAAATGATTTTACTCCGTTAGCAAGAGGATTTGCGAAAATATAATTGCTATAGGATAACTCAAGGGTTTCAATCTGTCCATCGGTTAATACTCCGGATTTACGCATTTCACTCCAAGGATCGTCGGTGCCTTTGCCATCATTCACATTAAAGATATCTCGGGCAGCAATATAATTATTAATAATTCCATCAGATAATCCATCCAGGTTATCTGTTTGTCTCAAAATTTCTCTTGTGATTGCTTCTGTTTTTTCTGTAGGAACCCAATTCTCTTCAGGGATTTCCTGTATTCGGATTAAAATGGGACCCAGCATTAATGTAGAGAAATTTACTATTGGGACATTAGAAATAATGCCATTATAATCTTCCGGATATCGTTGTGCTACTGTTAACGCTTCTCGTCCTCCCTGTGAGTTTCCAACATAATAATTGAATTCGGGTTCTGCTCCATAGATTCTTTTTAGAATTACCATGGCAGCATCATGTGTTTTTTTCATTTGCATGTATCCGAGGTTACGAATAGCTTCTTCATTAAGGGCCCATTCATCGCCCATTGTAGGACCTGTTGCCAGATGTTCGATTTTCGGTGCTCCCGGAAATCCCATTTCCCCAGCCTGATGACCAGAATCACTTCCATAAATCGCAAATCCTTTTTTTACCATTGGATTATCTCCCTCTCTTACTGTAATAATACCATTGATGCCGCCACCACCTTGTTGCATTGAGTGTTTTGACCATGTCTCAGGGAGTAATACGCGGAAATTTATGGGCCATCCTTCCGGATCAACAGGCATAATTGAACCTTCTACAACGGCATAAGCCGGCATTGATTCTTTTGCTTCTATCCAACGTGGCGTATAAAGTTTTACAGAACTTACGGGTTCTCCAATTTCAGATGCAGAAATAGAGGTGCCTACCTTATTGAGATCTTCAGACGTAATTTTGATGTCGTGTTTATTTTGTCCAATTGCAAGTTGACAAAGGAAAATTAGCAAGATAGAGTTTAATGTTTTCATAATTTTATTTGATTTTGGGCAATGTAAAATTATAAAAATGTTATGAATTAATTTTTATGAATATGAAGGATAAAAATTTTCGTGCTAAACAAAAAGGGCTACCCTGTTTTATAAAACCAATTTCTTTTATATTTTTAACCCATAGGATTTAATTAAACGAATATCCAAGCCTTAAATTATAACAAATGCAAAGGTGCAATAATTATAATTTTGGGGTAAATAAGAAGGGTTTTTTCTAAACTATTAGTAAATATGAAAAAGTTAATCTCATTTCTGGTTGTTCTTGTTCTTATTTTTAGCTGTTCAAACACTACATCAAACGGAAAGGAAAAAGAAGCAGAGGGACAAGAGACTGTTTTCTTAATTGTTTCTCAGAAAGATAAAGAAATTTTAAATGAAATACTTAATAAGTTTTCAGATAAAAAAGATGCACCAATTGGAGATTTAATAATAGAAGTAGGTAGTTATTTTAAAGAAACACCTTATGTAGCCCAAACCCTGGAACTTGAACCTGAACAGTTGGTTGTAAATCTACGTGAACTAGACTGTACAACTTTTGCGGAAAATTGTTTGGCTATTGCTCGTACTATAAAAAGTGATAATCCTGGATTTGACCAATTTACAAGAGAATTAAAATATATCAGATACAGAGATGGGGAAATAGAAAATTATACATCACGCTTACATTATTTTAGTGATTGGATTTATACCAACGAAAAAAAACAGCTGGTAAAGAATGCATCTAAAGAAATTATAGAGATTCCGTATAAGTTAGAGGTTAATTTTATGAGTACGCATCCAGATAGTTATAAGCAACTTAAAGATAGTAGTCTGGTACCTATTATTCAAGAACAGGAAAATGAAATCAATACGAGGGAAATGTATTATATTCCTGAAGATAAAATTGCAGAGGTAGAAGATAAACTAATGGATGGCGATATAGCTGGTGTAACCACACATATCGAAGGAATGGATATCCAGCATGTCGTTCTTTTAACACGCGTAGAAGGCAGAATTCATATTTTACACGCTTCTTCTGCTGGCGAGAAAGTGTTGCTTTCGGAAGGCACACTGGTAGACTATCTTTTAGGTAGTAAAAAAGCTTCGGGGATTATGGTTGTTAGGCCTAATTAGGAATAGAAAACTAAAGAAAGAAACTAGATTGTTCTTTAACCTCAATTTTCTTTCCTACATTCGGCAGAAACGTTTTTACCTTTATCATCATTACTAGCAACCTACAAAAAAGGTTTGTTCAGTAAATATAAATCTAATTGCATTTACTTATATTGACCTGACTTAAATAAAGAAATTGTATTTTTTATTATTTAAGCTCAATTGTTTGTTCTTCCCCATTATAGTTGATAACTATACCCTTCGCAATAAAGTTTAAGGGTTCAGGATTTTCTTTTGAAACTATTTTAATTATGAAAGTCCTGTTTTTCAGCATCCCTTCAAATTCGCCTTTTCTATTTCCTATTGTTAAAGATTCTTCGTTATCATTATAAATAAAAGGAATAATTGAAAAGGCACCTTGCTCATAATTATAATTACTTCCCTCATCTTCATAAAGATTAAAAATTCCATCTTTCCCTTTATACACGTATAAGATAAGGGGGTCAGCAGGTTTCTCTTGTGTGTATTGAATATCCGGACCAATAGGTATAATCGCGCCTTCTTTTATAAATAAAGGAATTTGTTCATAGGGAGCAGCAATTGTTTGTTTTATGCCACCTTGAAAATATTTGCCACTGTATAAATCATACCAATTGTTTTCTTTTGGGAAATATACCTCTCGTTTTCTTTCTTTATAGTTATATACCGGACATATCATGATAGAAGGACCAAACATATACTGATCGCTAACATCTGTAACTTTTTCATCATTTGAAAAGTCCATAACTAAAGCCCTCATGATGGTATAATCATTAAAATATGTCATGCCCGCCATCGTATAAATATATGGCATTAACCTGTATCGTAAGTTTATGTAATAGGTAATTGATTCATAAGCCGGATGTCCTTTCGATGCAATATTCCATGGCTCACGATATGGATACTGGCCATGTGAGCGGAATAAAGGGACAAAAGTACCAAATTGATACCATCGTGTATTTAACTCTCGCCATTCTTCCAAATCGTTATTTTCAATTCCTTTATTATTAAATTCTATCTGACCATTTACGTATCTATCCTCAACACAAAAACCACCAATATCCATTGTCCAATACGGGATACCGCTCAAAGAAAAATTTAGCCCAGCTGATATCTGTGCTTTCATATCTTCCCATCGGGTTCCAATATCGCCACTCCAGGTAGCCGTAGAATAACTTTGAAGTCCGGCAAAGCCAGAACGAGTTAAAAGAAAAACACGTTTGTTTGGGGCTACATCACGTTGTCCATTATAGATTGCTTCTGCATTCATTAATGCATACGTATTAAAATATTCGGTAGAGGGGCCTAATGCCGTTGGTCCACAAAGTGCTTTTCGATATTCCATATCTGTACAATCAAGAATATTTGGTTCACTGGCATCCATCCACCAGGCATCAATACCTAACGTGTAGTAATGTTCTCGTATTTGGTCCCAAAAAAGTTTACGGGCTTCAGGAGAATATGCATCATAAAAAGAGCCTACATACCCTGGGCCAACCCAATCCCGGATACTATCTTCAACAGCACGTTGATACATCCAGCCATTTTTATCAAATTCCTTATAATGTTCAGTTGTTATATAAAATTTTGGCCAAACAGAAATCATTATTTTTCCATTTAATGCATGAATAGAGTCAACCATTGTTTTGGGCGATGGAAATCGGGCAGTATCGAATTCATGGCTTCCCCAGGCATCTTCTTGCCAATGATTCCAATCGAGCACAATATTATCGATTGGGATTTGTTGATTACGGAATTCTTTTAATGTAGTAAGTATTTCTTCCTGGGTTTTGTAACGTTCTCTACTTTGCCAAAAACCCATTGCCCATTTGGGCATTACCTGTGATTTTCCTGTTAGGTTTCGATACCCTTTTATTATCTCATCATAAGATTCTCCATGTATAAAATAATAATCCAGGTTCTTGTTCATCTCACTCCACCATACCTGAGTGTCTTTCTCATCAGACGTTTTAGGAGGTAATGTTCGAAGTCCAATATATGATATGTCTCCGTCTGGTTTCCACTCAACGCGAAGAGGTATCTTTTCTCCTTTTTTAAGTTGTTTTGTGAATTTGTAGGTGTTAGGATTCCACGCTGTTCTCCAACGTTCTGGTACAACTAATTCATTACCTAAAAAAACTTTTACATAACCTGCATAATAAAGAATGAATTTATATTCACCATCATTAGGCGCTTCAATTTCACCTTCATAAAGAACTGATGCTTTTTTTAGGGAAAAATCTTTTGGTAATCCTTTAATTGCCTTGATGTCTTCAAAAAACAATGAATCTTCTTGTCGTACGATTGTTTCGATATCATCAACTCCAGATTCATATGTCCCTGTTAATCCTCCGTTAATACTTTCTTTATTGTATAATTTAAAGGCTTTGTTCAATTGCATATAAGGTCGACTATCACCAAATCGACTTAAAGAATAACTATCCCATAAAAGACCATAATTTTTATTCGAAACTACAAACGGTACAGAAACTTTAGTGTTATATTGAAAAAGCTCTTCACTTTTGTCCTTATAATTGAATTCATCAGACTGGTGTTGCCCTAATCCATAAAATGCTTCATCAGAAGGTGATTCAAACATCTGTTGTATAGTATATCCTTTTGTTCCTTCTACAATAATGGGAGTGAATTCCCTTCCACCGTTTTCCTTTTCTGATAGAATAATCTCATTTTTTTTGTTCTTAAAGATTACCTGACCATCCTGCTTTGAAATAAGGATATTTAGTTTTTTCGTTTTTAGTAAAATTGAATCCCCAAAATCATCAATTGTATATTCAACGCTGTTACGCTGTGGTAAAATGATAAGACTGGAGTCTTTTACGAATTCCTTTTCTGGTGTAGCAGACACATGGACTATATCGTCACTTAAAATATCGATACAAATTTTCCGTGTATCTAGCTTCTTTTTTTGTTTTATCTCCAGGATAATTCCATGATCTGTTTCTTTTATTTGTGGATTTGAACAGGAAAAAATTAATAATCCCATCAAAAAGTTTAGAATTGTTTTAGTATTTTTCATAGAGTTGTTTAAAATTTAAAAATTAATCCTAATAGAATTGGGCTATAACCTTTTTTTTTACTGTCTTATTGTATTTTAATGTTTTTTTAGGTTTGTGCTATCAACAGATGAACCATTTTGTTGTTAATATTCAATAGTATTTCTTGCGCCTAAGTTATTTGTTTTTAATTATTTTACCCAAATTTATCATGTTTTCTTTTATTTCTATCGATACAAATTTAAAAATGATAGTATGAGAGAAATAAAATTATTCCTAAAATCCGCAAAACTTTTGTTTATCCACGAATTACGCTAATTACGCGAAACAATTGGTTTCGCAACTTAAAAATATAGCAGTTTTCAAGTTATCAGACACAGTTTCCCTTACCCACTTTATTAAGGCTATTGAGGGAGAGCCTGAAAAACCAATAAGTTTTTCTATTAAGATGAATTGGATATTTGTATCAACTTTTGGTTGATTGTTGCCAAATGTACAACGGTTCTTCGTCCGCTGCGTGTGAACTTTGCAACAATAGCGACAAAACGAAAAATAAATTTTTTAAGTCTCGATGTTTTGGTCAGCCCTTGAATAACTCCAGCAAAAATATTTAGCAGCCATTTATAGATAATATGAGCAACAGCCATTATTATCAGAAAGACAGTATTCTCTTCAAGGAAGCTGTGAGGCATTGAGTCCCAATTGAAATCGTTGTTTTGTATATCGAAAACCCGTTCACTGTCGCCACGTTTGTTGTAAAATATTATTGCTTCTTTTTCAGAAATATCCCAATCATTGGTAATAATGAACAGGTAGTTTTTAGCATCGTTTGTAAAAACCGATCTTTGCCCGGTTTTGTTTGGCATGCGGTAAGCGACAATACGGTGCTCGAATTTCCCAAATCGATATTTGAAACTGTTCACTTCCATGTCCTGGAAATTAATGGTGCAAGGTTTCCAATCCTCGGTATCGGCAGCCATTGTCAACAAGGTTTCTGAATTTGAAGCTCTTATTGAAAATAAAATATTTTCTCCGTGAAAATAGTCTGTAACTTCTTTTATATATGAGCCGCAGTCCATACGGGCATAGCGAGGCTTTACCCCTTTATCCGCTAATAGCTTTAATGCCCTTTTATGAGTTGATAGCTGTGCCGCTTTAACATTGCAGTTACCATTTCGTCCCTCGATATAAACCGGTATGTTTGAGATAGTAGCTACCCCAGGGAAATATCCCTTTTTGTTTTTGTAGCTATATTCCGCATCGTATTTGTCGGCAGCTATAAACTGGTGGTCAAAATCATAAACCAGCCCCTTGGCGTTAGGGTCAAGCTGCTTGAATTCTAGGGCACTGTCAACCAAAAGATTATTCATCCTGGTATTGACATTGATTTTATTTGTTATGCCCGGGGCTGTTTCTATGTACTCGCATGGCACAGAGAGTTCTTTGTCGCCTCGAAGGATTGTATCGGCAGAAGGTGTTGAAATCCCTTTAAGGTTCTTTAATGTGTTCTCTTTAAGATAATTTACATCTTCTGTGGCATTGCCGCCACAAAAAGCGGTATATATCCGGCTCAATAATAAATCAGAGTAATTATAGCCTATTGTTTTTACTCTTGCACCAAGTTGATTATCAATAAAATCAATTGCGCCATGTGCAAAAAGTTGCTTATGTATTAGGTGGATACCACCAAATGGCGTTACATTTGAATCGAAAATTTTAGTCACACACCTAAATAGGTGAAAATTTTCGAGACCTGCATTCACTTGCAGGTCTTATTTATAAAAACTTTGCTAGTTTTTGCTAAATATTTGTTGCGGAAGTAAGGTTATTGATAAAAGAGAGAATTCTCATTTAAATTATTTAATTTAATTTAATTAGCCATTAGGAGATACAACGGAAGCATTTACTTTTTATAAAGGAGATATTTAACTAGGCCAAAATAAGAAACGTTAATGAAAAAAAAGACTGCATTAATACTTGAAGGAGGTGGATTTAGAGGGATGTTTACAGCTGGAATCCTGGAAGCTTTTCTTAACAATCAGGTTGTTTTTGACTCAGTCTATGGCGTTTCAGCAGGGGCATCGTATGGAGCATCTTATGTTTCTAAACAATCCGGGCGAAATTTAAAAGTAAATCAATTTATAGGAGATAAGCGTTATTGTGGTATAAGAAATTTATTGCAGACTGGTTCTTATTTTTCATGGGATTTTATCTATGAAGAAATAGCTCAAAAAATTTTACCATACAACTATGAATCACTAAAGTATTCTTGTGATTTTTTTGCCGGGGCAAGCAATTGTAATACTGGAAAAGCAGAGTTCTTTAAACTAAATGGGTTAGATAAGAAGGACATTAATACTTTATTAATAGCGAGCGGCTCATTACCATTGCTAGCACCAATAGTTGATTATAAAGGGGAGAAATATTTGGATGGGGGATTAGCAGATTCCATTCCTTTTGAATATGCACTATCTCATGGTTCTGATAGGGTTGTAGTAATTTTAACCCGTCCCAAAGGATTTGTAAAGTCTGAATTAAAATTAAGACGATTATTAAAACTAAGCTATAAAAAATATCCGAAGGTCTATGAAATGTTAAAAAAAAGGGCGAAGAGATATAATGAATCTCTCACTAAATTAAAAGAATTAGAGCGTGATAGAAAAGCCTTTGTAATTTATCCCCAGCAAAAACTAGCTGTCAATCGTATTGAAAAAAATCCTCAAAAAACACATAAAATATATCATGAAGCTATGTCTTATTGTGAAAAAATTATGCCGGAATTATTACGATGGTTAAATAAAGATCTGTAGAAATATATTGATTTTGTGTTAGTGTTGTAAGACTTAATGCATTGCTTTTTTAAGTTTGGAAGTTCTAGAACGATATTTCCAGATTGTTGCCTATTTGTTCAAAATAAGAGCTTTAGCATTTTGAAGATGCGATTTCAATTCTCAAGTAAAGATTTTTGATTTTTTTATAAAAATTGGATAATCATACGAATATGATTACCTTGTTTGAATTAATATGTATAAGTAGATACACGTATCTATCTAACTTACTAGCAATAATAAATTCTACTTGAAAGAGTAAAAATAATGGTTAAACCTTCTTTTTGGTGATTTAAAATTTGCAGCATTTAGTTTACATTAAATCTGACATCAGTATCTTTAGAAGACATAAAAACAGAAAAACGCTTAGAGCTTTGCTTTGAGGGTGTTCGTTACCAAGATTTAATTCGTTGGGGAGATGCAGAAGAAGCATTAGGTAATCAATGGGGACAGATTCCAGTTTTTGAAGGCTTGGATGATGAAGAAGCACATATTGTAACTTATGGTTATTCAAATGATGTATATGGATTCAAAGCAGGGAAACATGAATTGCTTCCATTTCCAGAACAAGAAGTTAATATAAATAGTAACCTTGTTCAAAATCCTGGTTGGTAATTGTTAAAATCTTAATCGATAGTTCTGAAAACCTTTCAGAACTATCGATATATGAATATGTCGAATCTTAAATATCCAAAATGAAAAATTTATTATTCATTCTTTTAATATATCCGTTTGTAGCAAGTAGTCAAGTAAATGACGTACCTCTATATAAGAATTCATCTTTCACATCCGAGGAGAGAGCAAAAGATCTGCTTAATCGGATGAATGTTGAAGAAAAAGTTGCACAGTTAATGTCTTCATGGCTAACCAATTTTTCCTATGATCAGAATGGAAATTTGAGCCAGGAAAAATTAGATCAAATTTTCAAACAAGGAATAAATTCAGTACAACCCGCTTTTGCTCCCATTGCACAAACCGTTGAGGAAAGAAACACCATTCAAAAATATCTATTGGAAAAAACACGACTGGGTATTCCGGCAATATTTGTCGATGAAGGTTTACACGGCCTAATGCGTCCGGAATCGACGGTTTTTCCTCAAGCCATTGGTATTGCCTGTTCTTGGAATCCTGAATTAGTTGAACAGATTTACGATATAATTGCCCGCGAAATGCGCTCAAGAGGAACCGGGCTGGTACTTTCACCGGTAATCGACATGAACCGGGATCCTCGTTGGGGGCGTACCGATGAAACTTTTGGAGAGGATCCATATATTTGCAGTCAAATGGGAATTGCAGCCGTTCGTGGTTTTCAAGGTTCCTCAAATGGAGTGATTGATGAAAATCATGTAGCAGCAACATTAAAGCATTTTAGTGGCCATGGTCAGGCCGAAGGTGGAATAAACAAAGCACCGGCCAATGTTTCAACACGAATATTGTTTGAATCCCATTTTGCTCCTTTTAGAAATACAATTGCCGAAGCATCTCCAATAGCGGTTATGCCTTCCTACAACGAAATTGATGGTGTTCCCTCGCATGGTAACAAATGGTTGCTAAAAGATGTTTTAAGAGATCAATTTGGGTTTGATGGTATCATCGTATCTGATTATGCTGGAATTAGTCAATTAATAAACCCTCATGCTATTGCAGAAAATAATTTACAAGCAGCAGAACTTGCTTTTAATGCGGGTGTGCAAATTGAACTTCCAAGTGGAATGTGCTTTAAAGAATTGCCTAAATTGATAAATAATGGAGCAATCAGTGCAGCAGAGATTGATTCCGCTGTTTATCAGGTATTGAAATTGAAATTTGACCTGGGGCTTTTTGAAAATCCTTTTGTTAATGAAAAAAAAGCTGTTGCTATTAGTAAATTAAAATCGTCAAAAGAAATTGCTTTAAAAGCAGCTCAACAATCTATTGTATTGTTAAAAAATGATGGCGTTTTACCTTTAGATAAAAAATCGATCAAAAAAATTGCAGTTATAGGTCCCGGAGCTGATTCACACTCTTTTGGAGGTTACCCTGGCGCACCATATTATGCAACCAGCTTACTCGAAGGAATTCAGGCAAAGGTTGGCAAAGGCGTGGAAGTTGTAACAGCACAAGGTGTTAAGATTACAGAAAATTGGAAAGATGATGCCCGGCACAATTGGATGGTTAATGATATTATACTTCCAACTCGTGAAGACAACTTAAAACTGATAAATGAAGCAAAAGAAATTGCTAAAACTGCAGATGTTATTATCTTGGCTATTGGAGAAAACGAACAGATTTGCCGTGAAGTTTTTGGACCTCAGCATCTAGGTGATAATGTGACATTAGATCTAATATCAAATCAACAAGAGTTAGCCGATAGTTTGCTAACTTTAGGAAAACCAGTGATTGTCTACTTACAAAATGGCCGTCCTTTATCAATTACTAAATTAGATGAGTCGGCAAATGCTGTAATTGAAGGTTGGTATATGGGGCAGGAAAGTGGAACAGCTGCTGCAGATGTAATTTTTGGTGACGTTAATCCTTCTGCTAAATTAACTATTACTTTTCCAAAATCTGTTGGCCAATTGCCCTTGTATTACAACCATAAACCAAGTGCTCAATTCACAAATTATATTTCAATGGATAAAGAACCACTTTATCCTTTTGGTTATGGTTTGAGTTATACAACGTTTTCATATTCTGAACCTAAATTATCAAAAGCTACAATTAAAAAAGAAGATAGTTCTATTGTAACTGTTACTGTAACCAATACAGGTAAAGTTGAAGGAGACGAGATTGTGCAGCTCTATATTCGTGATGAAGTAAGTTCCGTAACCCGGCCTGTTAAAGAATTAAAGGGGTTTAAACGCATTTCGCTTGATCCGGGTGAAAGCAAAGATGTAAGCTTCGAGATTAATAAGTCTATGCTTGCTTTTTGGAATATTGACATGAACTATGTTGTTGAGCCTGGTACATTTAAAATTATGGTAGGAAATTCTTCGGATAACCTAAACAGCCTGTCACTAACAGTAAATGAATAAATTAAACAAAAAATATTTAGAGAATTCATAATAATCTTTAGATTATTGTTAGTCAATGTTTTATTGCTTTAAAGCCTCTGAGGTAATTCCATTATTATGATTCAGAGGCTTAATCATTCCTCAAAAAGGATGAAAATAATTACTAATTCTCCAAAAAAGTTTTAAAAAAATACCCTGTCTGAATAGTAAAAGACAGGGTATTAATTTATAATTATTCTAATTGACACATGTAAAAATCACCATTTTTTGCAGAATTAAAGTCTTTTGCTTCTATTGAAATAATCTTGGAACATAATCCGCAAGGTATATTCTCCAATTTGGCCATGTATGCCCGCCACCTGTCTCTGTGTACACATATTTAAAATTATGTTCTTCAAGTTTTTTACGGAGTGTTTGAACCCCCTCATAGCAAAAGTCTTCATTACCACAACCTATATAAAACAGCCTGTTTTCCATAGTTTCAAGGTATTTGTCATAGGCGGGTATTAAGATACGATTCGATACGATTTTAAACTGATCGTTAAAATGAATACCAAGACTAAAGCATCCTATATATTGGAACAACCCGGGGTTAGTCATTGCAGTTATCTGGGTTTGCATAGATCCCATTGATAAACCAGCTATCGCACGGTTTTCGCTATTCGCTATTACACGGTAATGTTTTTCAATATAAGGAATAATATCATTAACAAGACTGTTGGGGTACAAAGTTGTACGATTAACAACTTCTTCTTCTGTTTCATCACCTATTACCGGACCATTATCGACAATTACTGTGTTTGTTGGCCATTCGTTTACCGATACTTTTTGTAGTTCTTTTCCATTTGCCATTACCACAATCATTGGCTTAGCTTTCCCTTCGGCAATTAAATTATCCAGCACATAATTAGCACGACCCGATAAAGTCCAGGATTCTTCGTCGCCCCCACCGCCATGTAGCAGGTACAACACAGGATATTTTTCGTTGCTGTCTTCATATCCAGGAGGTGTATATACAGTCATGCGACGATTTAATCCTAATGTAGGTGAGTTATACCATACTTTATGAACCGACCCGTGAGGAGTATCGTTTGCTTCATAAACTTTTGATTCATTCCCTGGAACAATCATTGTACTCAGGTATTTCGTTCCATCACGTGTAACTTTTGGATTTGCAGGATCTATAGCCCTTATTCCGTCAATAATGAAATTATAATGGTACATTATAGATTCAAGTGGGCCAATTGTTACAGACCACACACCTTCACTATTCTTTTTAAGTTGAATATCTTTTTGAGTATCCCAACTGCCATTTACTGCAACCGAGTTGGCTTCAGGTGAGTAAACGTTAAATGTAACTTTGTTGTTATCCGCAATTTCTGGCGACACAACCTGTGGTATTTTGCTGGTAGCATTTTGCTGTGCATAATTATTAATACCACAGAATAATATTCCTGCATATAGCATCAATGATTTGATAAGGATTTTACCTGTAAAAGCTGTTTTCATTTTTCTTTGAAATTTATTTGAATAATAAAGACGAAAATTCTATAAGATTAAATCTCCACAAGGGCCATACATGGGCATATCCGGGTGTCTCAATGTCTTTAAATTGAATATCTTTTTCTTTTAACCAATTTTTGAATTTCCTTTGAGGCTCAATTAGTGGGTCCTCTGTCCCTATTGCCAAATAAATAAGTTTCATTTTGGGGTTAATTGATGCGTCCAGGTTTGGGAAGACGATATTTTCTACTGCATCCATATTAATATCGTTTACGCCGGGAGCAGGACGTACATTCGGCCAAACAACGAATGCGCCACTGAATGAACCAATCCATGCAAATTTATCGTTGTAAGTAAACCCTGCATATGTTGCCTGACCACCCCCCATAGATAATCCTGCTACAGCACGGTTCTCACGATTAGTATATGTTCGGTAATTGCTATCAATAAAAGGAATAATGTCTTCCACCAGGCTTTTTTCAAATCTTCCTGCATTTTCATCATAATTTACCCTGAAATTTTCATTAAATGGAGGATTTTCTGAAGGTGATACATTTTGGTTATAATTACCATTTGTCATAACAACAATCATTGGTTTAGCTTTGCCTTCTGCGATAAGGTTATCCATTATATTTACAGCCAAACCTATTGAATTCCAGGCATCTTCATCACCACCTGTTCCATGTAACAAATAAAGAACAGGATACTTACCTGTACTTTGTTCGTAACCAGCAGGAGTATATACATACATTCTTCGTTGCATATTAAATTCAGGTGAGTCATACCATATCTTGGAAACAGTACCATGAGGAACATCATTCATAACAAATGATTCTGTAGATTTCCCTTCTATCACAAAGTAGCTACTGTATCTTGTTCCGTCTCTTCCAACTTTAATATTATTGGGATCAAGCGTTGTAACCCCATTTACCTTGAATGTATATAGTGCCGGCAAGAAAAGTAGCTTTTTTTGAGATTGTCGCCTAAAAAATCCCAAATTGGGAATTTATTTTGATAGCTTCTTTCACACAAAATATTCTTCAGTATCAAAAAATATAGATTTATTGTGAAAAATGTTAGCTACCAACCGGAAAAGGCATATTTTTGCTCGTAAGAGCGCATAAGTATCCTGTTAAATGCAGATTAATAGATGTTTATGCGGTTTTATTAAGCAGCTTGCTTGACTTGGGCATCTTCAATTTTCTGTCGTTGTTGGGAAATTATGTGCTCCCCAATTTTTTTCAGATTGAAGGAACAAACGGCTAAGCCAATGTACCTTTTAAAATGCCCATAGCCCTTGTCGGGACAGCGATCTAAGCCTCTGTGCTCCAGTTCGTTAATATTTGATTCAACTGCGCTGTGTTTATTTCGGTTACGAATAAATTTAGGTTGGTGTTCTTGTTCGTATTCTTGTTTGTTACATTTTCCTTTTTTAGGAAGAACCAGTGTTTCAACACTCTCTGATAATAGGTTTTTATTTGTTTTGTTCCAAAAACCTTTGTCGAAGCTCCAGCTTTTTACCTGGTAACTAGTTAATATGCGTTCCGCCAACCCAGAAACTATTTCTGAGTCAGATTCGTGATCCATAATATGGTAATCGACAATTAAGTTAAACTGGTCAGTAGTAATGGCAACTTTCTTACCCAATTCAACATTAGGGCGCATTTTCCCTTTGGTAACCCATTCGGTATACTGCTCGAAGATGGAGAACATCTTTTCTTCATGTGGGATTTCTTCCCCTTTTATTATTCGTCTCTCAACCAAGCTTATGTGTTTTTGCAGTAACTCCATAAACCGTTCAAGCTCCATAAATATTATAGTATCGATTATATCGGCCTGGGGGAAGTTCCCCTTCTCTTTTTCAATTTTTGCATACAGGGCT
Organism: Bacteroidales bacterium; assembly: GCA_963665085.2. Lineage (GTDB taxonomy): Bacteria > Bacteroidota > Bacteroidia > Bacteroidales > JAAAOM01. Next base: position 1,234,399 of record CAXXXS010000002.1, on the reverse strand, counting down.
TTAGCTTTAGCAAGGTAATTTTTTGCGCACTCCTTAATACGATCAGTTTTTCCTTTGCCTCCGGATGCACTGGCCCTTCCTAACGCCCGCATTTTATTTTTTAAGTCGCTGCGCCAGTTTTTTATTTTTCGCCATCCCGGTAGGTTGTGCTTATCCTGTAACTTGGTAACCATGTCGATACTTTTCCTGGCGCTGTCCCACAGTAGATTATAGTCGGTTGGGAAATGAACATTGCTCTCTACAACAAAACTATCAGTTTTTAAGCACAATGCTGCCACCTCTTTTTTTTTAAACACTTCGTGTCCAAATTCTACGATAATAGTATTAAGCTCTTGTACTGTTTCATTGGTCAAAAGCCCAACATTATCAATAATGCTCTGGTAACCAAACTCTTGTTTCCCTGCGCCAAACTCGCTTTCAACACCTAGAATCTGACGTACCATACTGTCATAATTTGCAATATGATGCAGGTCATCATAGCTAATATTTTGACAAAGACGGACTTGTGAAAGGACAAATATTTGCCAAAGGTTCATTCCAGGACGCCCCATGTTATTGTTGCTTGAAAGTATTTTATCCTCAAGCACCTGAAACACTCTTTCGTTCCATTTTGGACTGATAAATATTTCTTTTAGCGCTGCACATAAACCTGGTAATGCCCCACTGCGTTTTTTTGTTGGAATTATTGTGTCCTGAATTAATAGTCGCCCAATGGTAATTTCTTGCTCGAATCTTTTTCTCATATTCTAACCTGTTTGAAAAGTAGCCTCGAAATACTCGAATCTAAATTAATTAATAAGTTGAATATCTGTATTTTAATTAAATTAAGCAACTAAAACCCCGTAAAGATTTAACTTAGTTATCAACAATAACACATTGAATATCAAACAACTTCAGATTTCTGGGCAGGAACTATATAAGTACATATCTTCTTTAAGGGCTGCCGTTGTATAAGTCCAGACTCCATTATCACCTTTGTTCATTTTTTCGCCGATGAATGGATTTGACATCCAACCTCCAACCAATTGAACATCCGTAGCCATAGGAGCATACAAACTTATTGTAACACGGTTGTCTGGTAAAATTTGAGGAGAAATTAAGTTTAATGCTTGTTGGGCATAAGAATTATGAGCCCATATAAATATGAAAATTAAGTAAAGTAATTTTTTGCTTAAATATAAGTATTTCATTTTTTAATAATTTACACAGTTTAGATTTGAACTATCACAAATACAGGCCTTTCAAGGATTTAATTGTTTACATCAAAAGCTTTTAGGATAGTTCTATAGATTTATTTAAATAATAATGGAGCAAATTCCCTAATACAAATTCTCCAGGTATCCCAGACATGACCGCCTAGCTGATCATAATATGTATATTTCATATTCAAGTCATTTAATCCTTTAAGAAGACGTTCGGCATTGCCATAAGCCATATCTGATTCGCCGCAGCCTACCCAATATAATTTATATCCTGCTTCTTTTATTGGTGTGAGTTCTTTAATTGCATCTCTTCCCGGAGTAAAACCCATGCTAAATACACCTATATAATCGAAGGTTTCCGGGTAACGGGCAGTTGTATACAGCGTAATTACGCCACCCATTGAAAGTCCTGCAATTGCGCGGCCACTGCGTTTTTTTATAACATTATAATGAGACTCGATATAAGGGATAATATCTTCAATTAAGCTTTTTGCATATGGCCCACCGGAATGAAGTTCATCCGAATTAATATCCATTTCAAACAAGGTTTTAGACTCTATTTTAGGTTCTACTACATCACGTGATGCTACCTGGTTTGGATGTTCGTTGGGCATAACAATAATCATTGGTTCTGCCTTTCCCTCGGCAATAAGGTTGTCCATAATCTGGCAAACACGTCCCCACATCGACCATTCATTTTCGTCACCACCACCACCATGATGCAGATATAGAACCGGATATTTCTTATTAGATTCTCCGTATCCGTAAGGAGTATAAACAAACATCCTTCTTTCTGTACTAAAGGCAGGGGATGGATACCAAACTTTAGAGAGTGTTCCTTTTTTCTCGGGAGCTTCAAGGTAAATATTGCTCTTTACTCCCGGTACAATGACCATATTGAAGAAATCCAGTCCATCTCTTACAATTTGAAGATTATTTGGGTCAAGTGTTTTCAACCCATCAACAGTAAATGAATAGGTATAAAAATCAGAAGCAATATTTTCTACGGTATATTCCCAAATACCTCCTTCCCCCTCTGTCATTTCAACTGGAATTGGTTCAAGTCCTTTTCCAAATTGAGTTACAACTTCTTTTTTCGGGAGGAAATCCCCATCTAAAACAACTTTAATTGCTTTTGGGGCTTTATAACGAAAAGTTACGGAAGTCCCATTAATTTCAGGTGATACGATCTTTATTTCATTAATCTGGGTGTATGCACTTATTGAGAAAAAAAGTACAGTTAAAATAAGAATTGATTTTTTCATCTGTTTATGATTTATTTAAATATCAGTTGAAGAAAATTCAGTAGTGAACTTCGCCAGGCTTTCCATTCATGAGAACCTTCGAAAGTTTCATACGTTACTTTTAGGTTATTAGCTTTAAACTGATCAACCACTTTTTTTGTGTATTCAATTCTTTGATCCTGCTCACCAACTGAAATATATAATAATTTTAACTCTTTGTTAAAGTCATCGGAACGAGTGAAAATACCGGGAATTTCTTTTTCTGCCTCAAATTCGTATCCTGGAATTCCACCAAATATCCCGGTACTAAAAGAACCAACCCAGTCGAACTTATCGATATTTCGAAGCCCTATATAGAACGACTGTCCTCCTCCCATTGAAAGTCCTGTGATAGCTCTGTGTGCCTGGTCAGTATAAGCATTATATTCTTTTTCTATAAGGGGTATAACATCGTTGAATAATTCATTAGCCATTATTGTTATCCCTTCCCTGCTATATGCCCCGCCTTCAATTTCTTTTACCAATTGTCCATTGGTCATTACAATAATCATTGGAGTAGCTTTTCCTTGTTCCAACAAATTATCCATAATGTTTGGAGTACTTCCCTGATTGAACCATGAAGCCTCATTACCTCCACCGCCATGTCGTAAATAGAGTACGGGATACTTTAAATCCGAATTTTTGTCATAACCCGGAGGTGCATACACATACACTTTACGGTACACTTCCTGTGTAGTTGAATAATAATTTAGTATATGGACAACCCCATGAGGCACATCCTGAATCTCAAAAAAACGAGGAGGATCCCCGGGAATGTCCAGAAGATTATATGGCATAGACGATGCACTCTCTATTTTTGGGTTAAGTGGATCAATGATCCTGACCCCGTCAACAAAAAAAGCGTAACTATGTAAATCTGGTTTAACAGGCCCAATGGTAACCTGCCAAATTCCGTCTTTATTTTTTGCAAATGGTTTTCTGCTAATTTCTGAGCCAAACATCAATTCCACAGAATTGGCATCAGGAGCATTTAAAAAAAATGTAATACTGTTATCGTTATGTACAACAGGCGATTTAATACCTGAAGTGATTTGAGCCGTTGACTCAAGCCAGAAAAACACCATAATCATCAAGCTTGAAAGGATGTAAAGTCGTTTTGTCGATTTTCTCATATCATAAAATTAGGCTACAAAGAATGTATCTCATTTTTATTGATGTAATAGGGTACTTCAATAAAAATTTTTAAGTAAGAATTGATTTTTGAAAATTGTAATAAGTTCGGGTAAATAATTCCCCGAACTCACTATTTAGATATTCTACTCGCGAAAACAATCGCTTATAAAAGGCAATGCAATGTATAATGCCGAATGCCAATATTCCCATATATGCCCCCCATTACGTACCCTTAACTCATAAGGAATTTGTTTTTCATTCATAGCAAGTACAAACTCCATATTTGGAACAAATGTAAAATCATCATCTCCACAATCTATAAACCAGTTAACAGTTTTCAGAGCCTCAACCTTCTTAGCATCAGCATTCTTAATTAGCTTAACACAATTATTCTCCTCAACAAGTTGCTGCATCTTTTCCAAGGTCGGATTACTTTCTCCGACAAAGGAAGATAAATCCTGCCTGTATAAATAACCACTCATTTCATAGGCTGCACAAAATAATTCTGGATGACTATAAGCATATACAACAGTACCTCCGCCTCCCATTGAAAGCCCGGCAATAGCACGATGTTTTTTATCTGCAATAACCCGGTAGTTCGATTCGATATATGGAATCATCTCCTGAAAGAAATAATCCTGATATCTCCATTCCGGATTATTAAAATAATTCATAAAAGTTTTGTTAGCCTCCGGGCAAACAATAATCATCTCGCAAGCTTCTTTTGAATCGATTAACTGACTAGCTACCTGAACTAAATTTCCTTCTTCCGGCCATTCTTTGTGACTTGCTCCTCCTCCGTGTAATAAATACAAAACAGGGTAAGATTTATTTGTATTCTCTTCGTAACCTAACGGAAGAAAGATAGCGTATTCTCGATCTTCATTCAATATCTTGCTTGGCATTGTTTTGTATTCAACTTTTCCTCCGATGAAAAACTGAGCATAAACTGCACTACTGACAAAAAGAAGCAGTAGTGGTGTTAAATAAATATGTTTTTTCATTTCTGTTTTATTCTATTAAATATTTAATAAATTGATTCGTAACTTTTATGATGACCTGTACATAAAGTTCTGTAAGATGTTCAGCATTATTAACCCAAACTCATTATGATACCGTTATTACATATTGTGCAAAACGGGTCATCGGGCGATTGGCATTGTTCCAGGTTCACAACAAATTTGTCGCCCGCTTTCGCGTCAGTAGGGATTGTAAATTCAGTTTTCCAGCCGTTCTCGGAAGAAACAGTGAGACCTTTTGCCTTGCCCTCCTTGTAGGTGCAAGAAAAGGCAGGAACCCACCATTTTACAGTAAGTTTATCTCCGTCTGGATCTTTCGCGCTGCCGGAAAGTGAAACTTTCTGGCCTGGATTGGCAACGAAATCTAATTTATCGGCCGTCACAATTGGGGCATGGTTGCAGTCCTGTGGTTCATAGATAGCCCAGTCTGCGCGTGCTGCTAATTCTTCCCACATTACAATCGTGTAGTGGTTGCTTTCTTTGGCATCTTCCGGAGTCGCTCCTAAGAAATGGTTGCTTCTGTTTTTGACATCCGGACGTAGTCCAATATTAATGAAAGAAGCACAACCGAATTGGCAGATGCTCCAATCGTAAGGTTTAAAGTCAGCACGTTTCCTTTCCAACATACTTTCGGGTCCCCATCCTTGTTCGGCCGATTTTGCCCAATCCATATAAGTTATAAGACCGTAGTTATAGATAATTGGTTCGCCATAAATGGCACGGCCTTCGCCCATCAGCCAAATCTCCTCAGGTAATTTGCCATGCCCTTCTTTGTATGCATCCAGGATGAAATCAGCATGAAGATAAGGCTGGAGTTCTTCATCAGCACGCATATCAGAGTTGTAACTCGCAGCAAAAAAGGAACCGTAACTGAAGAAGCCCCCTCCGTAGCCACCATTCTGCAAGCCTGGGAACATCTCGTCAATCTTACTGTCTGTTCGGCAATTGTCTTCGCCGCTACCACCAATACGGATCTTAGAGGTAACTTTTGTAAGAACCTTTTCCCACTCCGGTGTGCCGTGATACTTCTCATAGATAGTATACAACGCACGAACTGTTGTATTGATTCCGCCCCAATGCTGGATGTAAAGAGGACGCATATCATCATCCATTATACAATCTACTATAAAATTAGATCCTTCAGTCTCGTTGCGGTAATCACCTTCGAATTCGATATTGCCAACTTTAGTGATACTCCTAAGATATTCAGGTGTCGGGTAATTCGGATTATTTTTGCTCATCAATTGATAATCGGCTTCGTAATAATCCATAATACGACCTAGCCAAGTCGGGTCCACCGGACGATACTCCGTAAGATCGGCTGCAGTCTTCACTCGATGTTCACAATGTTGAGCGTTACATCTGTAATTCGGGGTGATCTGGCCAAGCGTATGCTGACCGCCGTCGCCTTGGAAATGATACATACCTGCCGTCCAGACGATACCGGCAAGGTCATATTGATCGGCATACATCAGGCTCAAAAGTACGCCATTCATGTCATCCGCCTCCAAATCTGTAGTAATAAGAATACGGCTCTGTAAACTCTTATCAATCTTTTCGGTACTTGTAGTCATATAGGGAGACGTTGCTTTTGTTTGAGCAAATGCTCCCCATGATACAAGCATAGATAAGGTTATTGTTATAATTACGTTTTTCATTTAATTGTATTTAGAATTATTTATTAAGTTATTATCGTATAGAAATAATTACACGGTGGTATCTTGTTAAAGCAGGAGAACCATTATCAACACCTTCCAAGACTATATGAATATTATCTCCGGATTGTGCATTTTCAGGAATAACCAATGTTGTTATCGGAGAATCTGGATTATCGACAGAAACTTTTCCTTCGAAAGGATCTACTACAAATTGATGCCATTTTACAGAAACATTATCGCCATCAGAATCAGAGACTTTTGTTTTAATTGTAACTGTTTCTCCCGGTTTTGCTGAAATAGTCGAAATTCCTTCAATTACAGGATCGTGATTGGCATCTTCATAATTTGGTGTTACAGACCATTGTAAACGGGCTGCAAACCCATTTTGTGCTGCTGGTAAAAAATCAGGAAAATCTGTTGAAGAATGCCTTCTTTGTCTCATAAATTCTGCCATAGCAGCAGAATCAGCCATTAATGCAGCAAAATCAACAGGTTTTTCATTTAAGTTTTTACGGCCTGCCCAACCACCCCAGGTTTGATTTTCCCAGGCTCTTAGACCGTTATTAATGAAATTAAGTATTGTGCCAGTATCACCTTCTCCCAAAAAGGCTCCTTTAGGATGTATTGGCGTCCATACAATGTATCCCATTTTTTTTAGTTCTTCTTCTGTTAAACCTGAATAAAAATAATAGCCGAAATGATCATTCTTAATCCATTGATAACCATCGCCCCAAACACGGTAACGTGAACCTAATGGACCTTTACCTGAGATATTCTCCCCCGTCCATTCAGGTTCGTAATAAAATGCATACTCTGGTTTTACATTTGCTACGGAATTGTATGCAAGACTAATATTTCCCCCGCTATTTTGTAATCTTTGAATATCAGGCCAATTAGGGCCAGTATAATTGGCATAACAACCGTCCTGATCACCTGAAAGGCATAAAACAACTTTCTCAGAAACTTTTTTATATATATTTTCCCACTCAGGAGTATTTGAATATTCTTCCTCAATAGACTTAAGTGCCCGTGCAATTGAGCTATTTCCGCCCCATGCTGTAATAAAAAGAGTACCAGGCACATCATCAAGAATTGCTTCTTTAATTAAATCTGAACCAGGCGTATCCTTAGAAATATCACCTTCAAACTCAACATTTCCCCAACGAATAACTGATTTTAGGTATTCAGGCGTAGGATAATCCGGATTATGCATCTTTAGGTTTGAATACACTTTCTCGTAATCTTCAACTGTTTCATGAATAAAATCTTCATTTTCGGGCCAACGCCAACTCTCTACTAGCTCTCTCTCTACACCAACACGTGTAGTCTGTCCGGGGTTAGGCAATCTCTTGGTGCCTTTTCCATCCCCCTTCCAATGATGCTCACTTTCGTTATAAATAAGCCCATCAATTTTAAAATCGGTACTGTAAAGCAAAAAACGGATAAGCGAATTCTGATCATCCTCCTCCGGATCACATGTGACTATTATACGAGGTTTTTCCTGTTCCTTGACTTTTATCTGGCTCTTACAACCAGAAAAAGCAATAGTTAAAAAAAACATCAGGAATATATTCTTCAAAATAAGAGAAAGGATCCAAAAAAATTTACATCTGGATTTGTTTTTTTTTGTTTTCATAATATTCAGTTTTATTTAAATAAAAGTGGAGTAAACTCACTGAGATAAATTCGCCAATTATTCCATGTATGGCCACCGGGAGTCTTGCTGTATTTATAGTTAAATCCATTTCCCTTAAGAGATGTTTCAAGATTATCTGTGCCTGATTTAGCGCCATCATCAACCCCGCAACCCAAGTAATATAAATTGACTGTACCCTTAAGAGAGGCCAATTGTGTTTTGAAAGTATCATCATATTCTACACGATACTTTTCTCGAGGGCCTGAACTGAACACCCCAATATAACCAAATACACCGGGATTAGGATTACTGGCCATAATAGTATGAGCTCCTCCCATGGATAAACCAGCAATAGCACGATTGTCTTTATTGGCAATTATACGATAGTTTGTCTCAATAAATGGAACCACATCTTTAACCAAGCTCTGTGGAAATAATGTAGGATCCATTACTTCTGCTGATGCCTTAGTTTTTTCATTCTTTTGTAATTTTAATGATAAAGGTGTTTCTCCCGGTGCTGAAGTTTCAGTTGCATTACCATTTGTAAAAACAACAATCATCGGTTTTACTTTATCCTGGGCAATTAAATTATCAAGAATATAGTTGGCACGACCACGGCTAATCCAAGCTTCTTCATCACCACCGCTTCCGTGTAATAAATATAAAACCGGGTAAGAATCTGAAGAACTATCATAACCAGGAGGAGTATATATCATACATCTTCTGGTCATTCCTAATAATTTCGATGGATACCAAACTGCTGCAACCTTTCCATGAGGAACATTTTGCACATCATATAATTTAGTCTGTTCACCAGGGAGCATCAATCTGCTTTCAATGTATGATCCGTCACGAACAGTTACATTATTTGAAGGATCAACTGTTTTTACGCCATCAACTCTAAACATGTATGTATACATATCCGTCTCAATGGGCTCTATTCTTATTTCAAAGATACCTGAATCATTCTTTTCCATTTCCACTCCACCAAAACCTGACAGCATAGTACCTGACAGCTTAACAGATTTAGCATCTGGCGCATAAAGCCGAAAAATAACTGAATTATCATCCATAATTTCTGGAGAAATTATTTTCTTGGTAGGCCCCTGAGCATTTACCTGCTGAAATAGAATTGCTATTATTAACAAAGAGAGAAATCGCATTGTATTTAAATTTTATAATTAATATTTCGCACCTAATTTGTAATCTGATCAATTACTCTTTAAACAAGAGAGGTGTAAATTCACTGAGATAAATTCGCCAATTTTTCCAAACATGGCCACCATCCGTTTCAACATAAGTATATTCCATCTCTAATTCATCCAATTTCTCCATGAATTCCTTATTAGCATTATAGAGAAAATCATCTTTACCTATACCAACCCAATATAGTTTTAATCCATTTTCCTTTTGCTTTTTTAGTGAGGAGTCGATATTTGAATAAAATTTCCCGGAAGTATCATCCTTATCCAGAACAGCAGATGAAAATATACCTATATAATCAAAAGTGTTTTCGTAATATCGGGAGATATGCATGGTATGAAAACCTCCTTTAGATAAACCGGCTATTGCTCGATGAGCTTTATCTGGTATGGCTCTATAATTGTTTTCAACAAAATCAATTATCTCTATAAAATTTTCTTCAAATACACCGGGGGTGTCTTCAGTACGCACAGGTTTATAAAAACCCAAGCTACTCTCCCCAGGTGCAGCTTCCATTGCTGAGTGTCCATTTGGCATTACAACAATCATTGGAACTGCTTTTCCCTGGCTGATCAGGTTGTCCAATATTTGAGTAGCCCTTCCGAAAGTAACCCACTCATCCTCATCGCCACCACCACCATGTAATAGGTATAACACCGGGTATTTTTTATCTGAATTTTCGTAACCCGGAGGTGTATAAATATTGATACGGCGATCTGTTTTTAAACTTTTTGATGTATACCAACAATGCGTTAGTGAACCATGTGGTACATTATTTACTTTATACTGATCTGCTTGCCCGTTTCCTACAATAAAAACATTGCTTACGGTTGCGAAATCCCGGTATACATAAGGATTATTGGGATCCGTAGTTGCAACACCATCTACCACAAATAAATACATGTACAATTCAGAAGAGAGAGGCTTGGTTGTTAAAGTCCACACACCCTTTTCTTCTTTGGCCATAGGAATTAAACCCGTACCGACGACTCCACCTACCGGATTAGATTCTGGTTTTTCAGCAAAATCACCAGCAACAGAAACATTTTTTGCATCTGGTGCAATAAATCTGAAGGTTACAGAATTATCGTTATTAACTATTGCCGATTCAATATTCTGTCCACCGAACAGGTTTTGTTGTGCTTGAGCATTTATAGCAAAAATTGCTACAAACAAGTATATTAAAAATGTTAGGTTTTTCATGTTTAGTAATATTCTTAGTTTCTATTAAGGTATAAGAGGAATAAGTTCGCTAAGATATATTCGCCAGTTTTTCAAAATATGACAACCGATATCCATATAAATGGATTTTATACCCAGACTATTCTGTTAAGAGAATAACAGAATAGTCTGATATAATAATCTGATTATTTACACTGCTCAGAAAAATGACGGGTAAACCATTTAAGGGCATATCCTAGGCCATCATACCAGTAATAAGAAGCATGTGCCCCATTACGGGAACGGAATTCGCAGGTTAGCCCAGCCTTTTTCATTGCCTGATAGCACGCTACATTAGCATCAAAAAGAAAATCGTCATCACCACAATCCAGAACAAAATCTACTGTTTTAATTTCTTCTATTTGGGCTTTAGACAGCTCATCAATATTAAATTGTCTGCTAAAAGGACTTGTTTCCCCTTCTGTTGAATTAAGGGTTGAAGGAACTGCCCCACTTATAGCATATACGCTGCTGAACATTTCAGGATGAGTAATTCCATACATAAAAGAACCTCCGCCACCCATTGAAAGTCCTCCGATAGCCCTATGTCCTTTATCAGCAATAATCCGGTAGTGAGATTCTATGAAAGGCATTAATTCCTTGAAAAAATAATCTTCGTAGTTCCAGCCTTCACGATTGAAATACCCCATAGTACCCTCTGTTGCGTTAGGGCATACCATTATTACTTCACAAGCCATTCCGTCTGCGGTAGACTTTGTAATGACTTCATTAATCATGGCTGTGGGTATATTTGCCCACTCCCAATCGTTCTCATTGGCACCATGAAGCATATAAACCACCGGGTACTTACGATCGGTATCGGTTTTATAACTTTTAGGCAAGTATACTGTGAAATTTTTATCGGTCTGTAGAATTTCGCTATAGAAATATAAATGTTCTACAGGCATAGGAAATACTCTTGCTTTATGAGCTGCAGGATCTTGTTCAGATACTTTCTGCGCATTCATGTTCAAGGAAAGCGCAAGTGTTACTAAAATAAAATTAATTGTTTTTTTCATTTAAATAATTTTTAAGATGATTCTGTGATACTTTGTCATTGAAGGTGATTGGTTGTCAGTAGCCGTAAGAATTAAATGGATAGTATCTCCAATAATTGCATCGGACGGAATAGTTATAGTTGTAGATGCTTCTGAGGTACTGGCAAAAGAAACATCACCTTTGTAACTCCCTACTTTGAATTGCATCCAATTTAGGGAAACCTGGTCATTATCCGGATCCGAAACATTTACTTTAAGTTCTACAGTACTACCCGCAGCTACTTCCATTTGAAGAGGTCCCTCAATAACAGGCTCGTGATTTGCATCTTCATACTTAGAAGTGACTGACCAATTAATACGTGCTGCAAAGTTATTTTGTACAGCAGGTAAAAAATCAGGAAGGACATCATCTTTTATGCTTCTCATAGCATATGGTGCAGTGAATCCGGCCGTTTTTTCTTCATCAGAAAGTTCTTTCCTGCGCCCTGCCCATCCGCCAAACTCCTGGCTTAAGTAAGCACGTAGTCCATTATTGATAAGGTTAAGGAACATTGGTGTATCTCCTTCGCTAATAAAATTACCTTCAGATTGTGGTGGTGTCCAAACCCAATACCCCATCTCACGAAGTTCTTCTGCAGTATATCCTTTTTGACCAAAGTAGTCAGTAAAATCGCCTGGAGCCATTTGCCTGCCATCGCCCCAAACACGATAATGTTCACCAAAAACTCCTCTGCTTTTAATATTTTCTAAAGTCCATTCTGGCGAAAAATAGATGGTATCATTAGTATTGGCGACGGCACGTTTTGCCATATACCCCAGGCTAATGACTCCTGCATTAAGCATGATTGACTCAACATCAGGCCAGTTTGATTGTACATATTCTTTATATGACATGTCTTGCTGGCCTGAGAGACAAAATTTAGCCTTTGCTGATACTTTTGCTTTAATACTTTCCCATTCGGGAGTATTTTTATACTCCTCTTCGATTGATTTAAGAGCCCTTGAAGCTGTGCTTGGGCCACCCCATACCTGAATGTAAACAGGTCTGAGATCATCGTCAAGAAGTATTTGTTTTATCCTGTCAGAGCCGGGAGTATCATGAGAGATATCACCTTCAAACTCAACATTACCTACATATATTTTTGACTTGAGTTCCTCAGGCGAAGGATAATCTGAATTATGTACCTTTAGATTCTGATAAACAGACTCATACGCCTCAACCAAATCGTCGATAAAACGCTCATCTTCAGCCCATCTCCATGAAGTTTGAGGTCCCAAATCTCTTTCATCTGAGGAATATTCTCTTCCGGGAATATACTGGGTAGTTCCTTTTCCGTCTCCTTTCCAGTGAAATTGGCTACTTGCATAGATTAATCCTTCGACATCAAAGTCAGTACTAAAAAGTAAAAAACGAATCAATGAGTTGTTATCATCAAGTTCAGGGTCACATGTTACAATAACACGTGGTTTAACTATTTCCTTAGTCACTGTTGATGTTTGATTTCTGCAGTTTGTTAAAAACAGGACAACAACTATACCTATGAATGCATTCTTCAAAACCGATGATAATAAACTTAACTGAAAAAATTTTGGTTTTCTTTTTTTCATATTATTATTCTTTAGATAACTGTTATTATTATTCTTTTATATCTTGTCAACCGGGGACTACCGTGATCTGTAACTGCTAAAATTATGTGAATTGTTCCGGTACCAGGAGGCATAAATCCATATTTAGGTATTTCAAACCAAGCTTGCTGCAGATCTGAATTCTTTATCTGGATAGGTTCTCCTGTAAAACCTGATGCAATTGTAAATGTACCTGCTTCTTTATAACAAAACCAGTGATAAGAAAGAGCATCCCCGTCCGGATCAGTTGATCCAACAGCACTGAGATCAATTCGTTCTCCTTTTGTTGCCGTTATATACATTTCTCCATCAATTTCCGGTATCGGCGGATGATTAGATTTTTCAGGAGATTGAATTGTCCAGTCCATTCTTGCAGCAAAATCATTTTGATACGCTTCTCTCCATCGCCAGATTGTTTCGTGATTGCCATCATGCCATCTGCCATCAACTCCCATGACTTCATCCTCTGCATCTGTCCAAATCGGGTGGGATTCAGGATAAAGGAACCATTTCTGTGTTCTGGGAATATATAATTCATAACGGCCACCCCATCCCCCCCAATCGGGATGCTCTGAATCACTTAACCCATTATTGATTAGATTCAAAAATGAAGGTGTGTCCCCTTCCATTAAAAACTCCCAGAAAGGATATTCTGCTCCAAGTGGTCCTTTTCTACGAATATTATAATTCAACCATTCATTTGTAACAAGAGTAAAATCAGCTCCATCACAACGAGCATGGAAATTATCTCCGCTGATACCACTCCATGTGGCATGGTGGTACGCACCACCATCATGAAATCCCGGGCTAACAATATAAAACAACTCAGGGAATTCTTTTCTTATCCAGGGACCACTGTCATCCTGATCAGAAATTGTATACACCCGAAGCTTCGAAACAAATTTATCTACTTCTTTTTCTGAACGGGTTTGTCTGACTTTCCAAAGTGCCTGTGCCAAAACATTAGGACCACCCCAAACCGTTACCCACAAAGGCCGGGAATCTTCTTCATCAACTGACTTGATCAATTGTTCCGAAGCCGGGGAGTCTTTTCCTGCACCAACAGCATTCATCCCATATTCAGGTAGTCCATCTGTTATTTTGGAACGTACAAAGTCGCCTGTAGGAAATCCAGGTTCGTTTTTTTCAAGGTTGTCCCTGACTTTATCGTATGCGTTAACAATCCTTAGAATCCGTTCAGGAGCTATTCTGCTTTGCTGATGGATTGAAGTTGTAGCAGCAATCCCTTCAATATCATATTGATTGGAATACACTAAAAAGCGAACCATCGACATAGCGTCGTCTGGTTCGTTTTCTATATCAGTAAGCACAAAAACGCGTGGTTTTTCCTGAGCATTCAACATACTGTTTGTTCCAAATAAACAAACGGCAAGAATAAAAATCAGACTTAAAAATTTTAACATATTGTCTTCAGGTTATTGAATACATTCTCAGACAACGGATATAATAACTCTATGATAGCGTGTTAAAGCTAAGATACCGTTATCAACAGCTTCAAGTACCATATGTATTTTATCTCCAGGTTGTGCATCTTCAGGTATAACTACGGTTGTTGTAGTTAAATTTGGACTATCTGCAGAAACTTTTCCTTCGTAAGGCTCAACAATAAATTGGTGCCAGGTTACAGAAACATTATCACCATCGGGATCGCTTACCTCTGTTTTAATAGTAACTGTTTCACCCGGTTTTGCAGAAATAGCTGACGGGCCTTCAATTACAGGATTGTGATTTGCATCTTCGTAGTTAGGTGTTAAAGACCACTTTAGGCGAACTGCAAAATCATTTTGAACCGCTGGCACAAAATCAGGGTAATCAGAACTTGAAGATTGTCCCATAAATGATGACATATCCATAGTCGAAAAATCAGGCATACCTCCATTACCATCTGCGGGAGGTCTTCTAACAGAATCGTTGGCAATAGGCATATTCTCAACTGATTGAGATTCTCTTTTCTTGCTTCCGGACCAGCCTCCATAACTAACATCCTCCCATGCCCGAAGGCCATTATTTAATAAATCAAGAAACGTAGGTGTATCACCTTCAGAGATGAAAGAACCTTTTGGTTGAACCGGTGCCCAAACATAATAACCCATTTCACGAAGTTCATCAGCTGTATATCCAGATAACCAGAAATAGTCGGTCATATCTCCCTTAACCATTTGTTTCCCGTCTCCCCAAACACGGTATAACTCCCCAAATGGTCCTTTGCTTGAGATGTTTTCCTCTGTCCATTCGGGTTCATAATAAAACAGATTTTCTGGTTTAGCCATCCGCTGAGCCATATAACCAAGACCGATGCCTGAGAAACTTGTCACAATAGTTTCAACTTCCGGCCAATTTGGTTTGATATAGTTAGCATATGATTGATCCTGTGTTCCCGAAAGAATTAAAATAACTTTCTCTTTTACTTTTTCTTTTATATTCTCCCATTCAGGTGTGTCTTCATAAGCTTCCTGAATAGATTTAAAAGCACGAGCTATCGTACTGGGGCCTCCCCATGCAGTAATAAAAAGTGGACCGGGCTGCTCATCAAGCATTAAAGACTTAATTAGATCAGAACCTTCAGTGTCTTTAGAAATATCACCCTCAAATTCAACATTTCCCCATTTAATGATCGATTTCAGGTATTCCGGCGTAGGGTAGCCTGAAGCATGAGCTTTCAAATTCGGATATACCTTCTCATATGCATCAACGACATCATGTATAAAATGCTCATCTTCAGGCCATCTCCAGGATTCCTGAGGTCCAAGCCCAAGTCTTGCATATTCCCTGCCTTCTTCAAACACTTTTGTACCTAAACCATCACCCTTCCAATGAACCTGGCTACTTGCATAAATCAGTCCTTCAACATCATAATCAGTACTATAAAGCAAAAACCGAATTAATGAATTGCTATCATCCAGTTCCGGATCGCAGGTAACAACAACCCGTGGTTTAACTACTTCTTCAGTTACAGTTGATGTTTGATTTTTGCAGTTTGTTAAAGATAGAATAACAGCTAATCCAATGGCTGTATTCTTTAAATAAGATAAAAAAAATTTTTTCATTTTAATGT
This sequence comes from Bacteroidales bacterium, assembly GCA_963665085.2. Taxonomy (GTDB): domain Bacteria; phylum Bacteroidota; class Bacteroidia; order Bacteroidales; family JAAAOM01. The sequence goes on along the minus strand of CAXXXS010000002.1, from coordinate 1,218,343 downwards.
ATTGTTAGGTTATAAAACTGTAATTACAGTTCTCAGGTATTTGGTAAGAGTAGGCGTACCATTATCAATTGCCTGAAGTACAAAATGAATAGTATCACCCGTCTTAGCATCTTCAGGTACTGTAAATGTAGTCTGAGCAGTTGCCGGACTATCTACATTAAGAGCATTACCCTCATAAGTCCCAACAGGGAAGTACCACCATTTAATTTCAAGTTGGTTGCCATCTGGATCAGAAGCTGTGCCATTAATTTGAACTTTTTTCCCGGGCTTTGCACTGATGCTTAATGGACCTGTTAGAACCGGATAATGGTTCGCATCTTCATAATTTGGTGTTACCGACCATTTCATGCGTGCTGCCTCTGAAAGATTTCTTTCAGGATTCATATTTGGGAATGTATGATCTTCTTCCATATTTCCTCCACCGAAACCATACATAGCTAATAAATCAACAGCTTTACCATCCTTGGCGGCTTCTACTACCCTGTTATGCATAGCAATAATGTCTGTAGACATATATGAAGGATGTCCTGATCTTGGAGAACCTGACTTAGGATCCCATCGACCAGCCCAGCCACCCCAGGTAGGATCTAGCCATGCACGTAATCCGTTTCCAATGAGATTAAAAAAACAACCACTGTCACCGTCGCCATAGAGAGTACCAATAGACTGCGGATTTGTCCACATGATGTATCTCATTTTTGCAAGTTCAGGGACAGATTCGCCCTTGAAGGGCCCTATTACATCCATAACATCGCCAGGAACCATCTGCTTTCCATCTCCCCAGCATCTAACCAAGGAACCAATTGGCCCAATACGCATGTTTTCAGCGGTCCATTCCGGCGAAGTAAGGTATGCGTAAGAGCTGTTGTCAAACCTGCCCATACCCCCACGTATATTCTGCACATAAGCATCCGGCCAATTAACTGCTATATAAGTATTGTATGCATTGTCCTGGTCGCCAGAAAGGCAAAGAACAATCTTATCGCATACTTTTTTGTAGATTTCCTCCCATTGAGAAGTGCTTTTAAAATCATCTTCTATGGATCTGAGTGCAGCTGCAATTGAGGATGATCCTCCCCATGCCTGTAGAAAGAGTGGTCCAGCTTTTTCATCAAGAATATTCTTCTTAATTAGATTGGAACCATCGGTATCTGCAGAATAATCTCCCTCAAAATCACAATTACCATATACAGTTACCGATCTTAAATACTCAGGAGTAGGATATCCAGAATCGTGTACCTTGAGGTTATCATAACACTCCTCGTAAGCATCCAGAATATCATCTATGAATCGTTCGTCTGGAGACCATCTCCACGAAGTTTGAGGCCCTAATCCTAGTTGATCATATTCGCTTCCTTCAACCAATTGAGTAGTTCCTTTCCCATCTCCTTTCCAGTGAAAACGGCTGCTTGTATAAACTAATCCATCAATCTGAAAATCTGTTGCATGAAGGATAAATCGAATCATTGAATTGTTATCATCCAACTCTGGGTCGCATGTTACAATTGTCCGGGGTTTTACTTCTTCAACAGGTTTAACAGATGTTTGGTTTTTACAATTTGTAAAAGAGACAACAATGGCTAAACCAAAAACTGTTTTCTTTAAAACCGAAAAAAATGAAGTTAATCGTAAAAAATTAGTAACTCTATTTTTCATAATATTATTCTTTAATTCTTATTTTAAAATAAAAGTGGTGCAAAATCACTTAGATAAATTCGCCAACATTTCCAGATATGGCCGCCTCCGGTTTCTAAATAAGTATACTTCATGCCAACCTCATCTAATTTTGCCCTGAATTCGATGTTTTGTTTATAAAGAAAATCATCTTTACCTATACCAACCCAGTATAGTTTCAATCCATTTTCCTTTTGCTTTTTCAATGAAGTATCAAATTCTGAGAATACACCTTTGCCATCATTCTGTATAACATTATGCGCAGAAGAAAAAACCCCTACATAGTCAAACATATTTTTATAGATTGCTGAAATATGAATAGCATGAAAACCTCCCATTGATAATCCTGCTATAGCACGGTGCGCTTTATCCGGAATAGCCCGATAATTACTTTCTACAAAATCTGTTATCTCTTTAAAATTAGATTCAAAAGTTCCATCACTTATTGGATAGTCTGTTGAATGTTTAGGTTTTGTAAACCCTAAACTACTTTCACCTGGAGCTGCTTCCATGTCAATATGTCCATTAGGCATTACAACTATCATCGGCTTAGCTTTTCCCAGGGCAATCAGGTTATCCAAAATTTGAGCAGTTCTTCCAAAAATAGCCCATTCATCTTCATCTCCGCCATATCCATGTAATAGATAGAGTGTAGGATATTTATCTTTACTGCTTTCGTAGCCAGGAGGTGTATAAATATTGATACGACGATCCATACCGAGGCTTTTAGATTCGTACCAACGATGAGACATAGAACCATGAGGGACAGCATTTACTTTGTATAAATCACCTTGTCCGTTTCCAACAACAAATACATTGGTGATTGTTGCAAAATCACGGAATATATAAGGATTATTTGGATCAGTAGTTGCTACTCCATCAACCAGAAATAAATAACTGTATAACTCCGATGCCAATGGCTTGGTTGTTAAAGTCCAAACACCATCTTTGTCTTTTTTCATTGATAAAGCCCCTGAAGCAACCATTCCTCCTATTGGATCTTCTTCTTTTTCTTCCACGAAATCGCCAGCGACAGATACACTTTTTGCATCTGGTGCGATAAATCTAAAGGTCACTGAATTATCGCCATTAACTACTGCTGACTCAATATCCTGACCACCAAACAAATTTTGTTGTGCTTCAATATTAATCGTATATATTCCTATACATAAGCACAAAAACATTATCAATCTCTTCATAATAAAATATTTTAAGTTCTATTTATGTTATAATACTAAAATCCGGTAGTGCATTTATAAAACCACGAATGGAAAAGTCATCTAAAAAGTTTGTTTTAAAGTTACAATTCAAAGAACTATAACACAGAGTTTCACGGAGAATGCTCTAAGTAACACAGAGAAGATTTTTTCATTTATTGATAGCCTCTTCTCTGCGTTACCTCTGTGTCCACTGCGGTTTATAAATTCCAGCGAGAATTTTATCTTATTTAAATAAAAGAGGAACAAACTCTCCCAGATAAATTCTCCAACACTTCCATACATGGCCATAATCTGTTTCCATGTAGGTATATTTTAATCCCATTTTATCTAATCTTGCCCTAAATTCCTTGTTTTTTTCTAAGAGAAAATCTTCTCTACCTATACCTATCCAGTATAATTCTAAGCCGTTATCAAATTGTTTCTTTAAACTAGCATCAAACTCTTCTTCTCCACTGGAAGCAGATGAAAATACTCCTATATAATCAAATGTGTTTTCGTAAGTCCTTGAAATATTTATTGCATGGCCTCCGCCCATTGAAAGTCCAGCTATTGCCCGATGAGCTTTATCTGGTACAATACGGTAATTACTTTCAACAAAAGAAATTACATCCTTAAAATTTTCAACAAACGCACCTGCTACATCAGCTCTGTCTTTTTCTCTTCCCGGCTTATAAAACCCCATACTGCTTTCTCCAGGAGCAGCTTCCATGGCTGTATGACCATTAGTCATAGCAACTATCATTGGCTCTGCTTTACCTTGTGCGATAAGATTATCTAAAATCTGTGTTGCCCTTCCAAAATTTACCCACTCATCTTCATCTCCACCAAATCCATGTAACAGATAAAGAACAGGATATTTTTTATTGCTGTTTTCGTATCCCGGAGGAGTATAGATATTAATACGACGATCCATTCCTAATCCTTTTGAATTATACCAACGGTGAGTTAGGGAACCATGAGGCACATCCTGTACTTTATAAAGATCTGCCTGACCATTACCTACAAGAAAAATATTACTAACGATAGCATAATCACGATAAACATATGGATTGTTTGGATCTGTAGTAGCAACACCGTCTACATCAAATAAATACATATATAATTCAGATTCAAGAGGTTTTGTTGTTAATGTCCATACGCCATCTTTATCTTTGGTCATAGGAATTAAACCTGTACCTACTACTCCCCCAACTGGATTATCTTCGGCTTTTTCAGCAAAATCACCAGCAACTGACACTTTTTTTGCATTTGGAGCAATAAAACGGAAGGTTACAGTATTGTCCTCATTTACAACAGCAGATTCAATATCCTGCCCACCAAAAAGGTTTTGTTGTGCTTCAAGTTTTGTAAAAACAAAACATATTAATACGAAAAATAAAACATTTAACTTTTTCATTCTTTTATTGATTAGAGTTTAATTAATAATTTCTTTAAATAACTTCAATAATTACCCTGTGATATTTTGTTAGTGCCGGAATACCGTTATCCACAGCTTCAAGAATCATATGAATGTTTTGCCCGGGTTCAGCATCATTTGGAACAACAACAGATGTCGAAACAGATGTTGGTTCTTTCGCATTTACTACTCCCTGATAACTGTTTGCATTAAACTGTATCCATCTGACAGAAACTTCATCACCATCAGGATCGGTTACTTTTGCATCAAGTTTAACTTCCTCTCCCGGTTGACCAGAAATACTCAATGCTCCATTTATTACGGGATTATGGTTTGCCTCTTCGTAATTAGGGGTTACCGACCAATGAAAACGTGCAGCCAAACCGTTTTGAGCTGCTGGAATAAAATCCGGATAATCAGTCTCTCTGCTTTTTCTCATAAATTCTGCCCTTGCTACAGAATCATTCATTATAGCAGTATAATCCACAGGCATCTGACTTTCTTTTTTACGACCAGCCCAGCCTCCATAATTTGAATCTTCATATGCCCGTAAACCATTACCTAGAAAGTTCAGAAAAGTATAGGTATCACCTTCTGCCAACCAAGAGCCTTTTTTATGAAGTGGGGTCCAAACAACATATCCCTTATCAATTAATTCTTCATTGGTAAATTCATCGCTTGAAAAACCAAAATAATCAAAGATATCACCTTCAACCATTTGTTTTCCATCTCCCCAAACGCGGAACATTTCTCCTAATGGACCTTTACTGGAGATATTTTCTTCAACCCATTCTGTATCATAATAATGTGCATACTCAGGTTTAACAGATGCCTGAACATTATAGGCAAGCCCAATATTTCCACCTCTTGGCTGTAATACTTCTATCTCTGGCCAGTTAGGCTTAACGTAGTTTGCGTAAGTATCATCCTGATCGCCAGACAAACTTAGTTTTACTTTATTATTAATCTTTTGTCTGATATTCTCCCATTCCGGAGTATTTTCATATGCATCTTGTATAGATTTTAACGCTCTGGCTATTGTACTTCCACCACCCCACGCTGTAATAAATAAAGATCCTGGTACATCATCAAGCATTAATGATTTGATTAAATCTGATCCCTCTGTATCTTTTGATATATCTCCATCAAACTCAATATTTCCAAATTTGATTTTTGATTTTAAATACTCAGGTGTTGGATAATCTGGATTATGAATTTTGAGGTTAGGATAAACTTCTTCATATGACTCTACTGCATCGTGGATAAATCTTTCATCCTCTGCCCAGCGCCAGGATTCCATTGGGCCAAAATTTAATCCATTTCTTGTATATTCCCTGCCTGGCACAAACCATTTTGTACCTTTACCATCTCCTTTCCAGTGATATTGACTACTGGCATAAATTAATCCTTCAACCTGAAAATCTGTACTAAAAAGTAAGAATCGGATTAACGAATTTAAATCATCAAGTTCTGGATCGCATGTTACCACTACACGTGGTTTTGATAGTTCCTGATTTTTATTTTCATTTGAGCAACTCGTTTGAAATAATAATAGAACTGCTACTATACGTAAAATATACCCTTTAAACAGAGCAGTTATTCGTTTCGAGTTTTTTTCGTGTTCTTTTTGCTTCATAATTTTGACAATTAATTTTTCGTATCTATAGAGGTTTTATTATTGTTCTGATTTTATTTTATCTCTATCAAAAAAACATCGATTATGCTTAAAACAGACAACAATCCCTCCTTCAGGTAAAATTATACCTGTCAATAAGAATAGTTTTCTCATTAATATTAGACTTCTTTATTTATGGCATTAACCCCAATGGATTACTGCCTAATATTTTTCTTTATGATCTAAAAGACTGTTTAAAATTTAAATAGTCATTCTATTTCAATAGTTTATAGTTAACATTAAAAACCACTGGTTTTGAAGCTCCCAATTCTACACTACGTTCAGAAGGAACACTGCCGCCTACATATATTTTATAGTCACCTTTAGGTAAAAACGTCTCTCCATCTGCATTATACAATTCAAATTTTTCTTTATCCAGTTTAAAATCGATAGTTTTTGTTTCGCCTGGTTCAAGAGAAATCCTAGAAAAATCTTTCAAGGAATAAAAAGGTTGTCCGTTACCTGCTAATGGGGAAGAAATGTAGAGTTGTGATACTTCCTCAATTTTATTATCTCCTATATTGGTTATGTTAACTTTAACAACAATATTATCTTCAACCTTTTCAAGTGAATTCTCCTGATACTCAACCTCAGAATAACCTAATCCAAATCCGAAGGGTATCAATGGTTCTTTTAACATGTAACGATAAGTCCTACCAGCTAAGGCATAGTCTTCATATGGTGGGAGATCGTCAACTGTTTTTGGTACGGTAAATGGCATTCTTCCTGAGGGCGAGATATCACCAAAAATTATGTCCGCGAGGGCATTACCTCCTTGTTCGCCCGGATAAAAGGCATAGATTACCGCATCTGCCATTTCTAGTATCTCTGGAATAATCAGAGGCAAACCTCCGGTAAGTACAACTATTAAAGGATTATTTCCTTTAGCCCTTATTGTTTTCAAAAACTCAATTTGAGCTTCTGGCAATCTTGCATCGATAAGATCTCCTTTATTGGGGGAAGCAATAGCTCCTCCTTCTTCACCTTCCCAGGTTCCGTTTAGTCCCATAACAGCAATGCAAGCTTCTGCCCCTGCTGCTTTATCTGTTGTCCAATCAATGGGATTAGCATTCTCTTGAAAAGGTAATTGTCCCATATTATAATTAACACTAGTACCGACACTTACCCTGTTAACTATTCCATCAAGAAAATTAACTGTATTGCCAGATACGCCATAGTAATTACCTATAAGAGCTTCTTCATTTGCTGCTTGCGGTCCTGTAACAAAAAGTGTTCGTAAATCTTTTCTAAGAGGTAACACATTATTTTTATTCTTAACAAGAACTATGGATTTTCTAGCTGCTTCCAGGGTTAATTGAACATGTTCCTCGCTACCAACAACATCTGGATTTATCTTTGAATAAGGATTATCCTCTATCGGATCAAAATAACCGAGACGAAACTTTGTTTTTAAAAGTTGGGACAAAGCTTTATCAATATCAGCTTCTGTAAGTAATCTTTTATTAATAGCATCATTCAGACTATTAAAGGAAGTTCCACAATTAAGGTTCATGCCTGCTTTTATAGCCATTGCTGAAGCTTCTTCTACGGTATTTGCCAAACCATGTCCGACATAAATATCTTGAACCGCTCCACAATCTGAAACAAAATACCCGTCAAATCCCCATTTTTCCCGCAAAACTTTTGTCATAAGATACGGGCTGGCACAACAGGATTCTCCATTTGTCCGGTTGTATGCTCCCATAACTCCTTCAACATTGGCTTCTGTAACTAAGGCCTTGAAAGCAGGCATATAGGTTTCCCAGAGATCTTTTGTTGATACCTGTGCATTAAACTCGTGCCTGACTGCCTCTGGCCCTGAGTGAACAACAAAATGTTTAGCACAAGCAGCTGCTTTAAGATATTTTGGATCATCACCTTGTAATCCTTTTACAAAAGCAACTCCTATTCTAGAAGTCAAATATGGATCTTCTCCATAAGTTTCCTGTCCTCTTCCCCAACGTGGATCCCTGAATATATTTACATTTGGAGACCAATAGGTTAGACCTGAAAAACGACTCCTGTTATTATTTGCAACAGCAATATTAAATTTTGCCCTGCCTTCGTCTCCAATAGCAGAAGCAATATTTTTAACCAATTGATCATCAAAAGTAGCAGCAAGGCCAATAGCTTGAGGAAATACTGTTGCACGACCTGTTCTTGCTACTCCATGTAATGCCTCATTCCACCACCCGTATCGAGGGACATTTAACCTTGATATTTCTTTGTTTTCATCAATCAACTGGGTGATTTTTTCTTCAAGCGTCATTGATTTAATTAATGACTCGATACGTTCCTCTATGGGTAATGAAAAATCATACCATAAAAAATCATCATTGCATTGAGCTTTCGTTTTACCGTTCACTAAAAGAAGGACTATCAACATTAAAAATAAGCTGGCGATGTTTTTTTTCTTCTCTTTTTGCTTCATAATTTTAATTATTGATACTTTTAAAAGGAAGGTTTAGTGTACCAGACAACTGGTACACCATCACCTTCAACTAACTACTAACTAATACTTCTAACTAATATTTATTTAAAAAGCTTTGGTGCCAATTCTGACAGATAAAGCCTCCAATTATTCCATGTATGCCCCCCTTCGCTTTCGCGATAGGTATATTTAAAATCAATTTCATCATAAAGTGCTTTAAGATCCAACACACTTTGGTATAAAAAATCTGTTTTACCGCATCCAATCCAATATAACTTAGGATTTGATTTTTCAATTGCTTTTAATTGAGCGATATGTTTCTCTTTATCGTAATCTCCAAACATTGAATACAATCCCATGCTCATTACCCCGATGTAATCAAATTCATCAGGAAAAAGGTTTGATGTTTTCTGAGTCTGATAGCCACCCATAGACAATCCGGCAAGGGCACGATTCTCACTATTCGCTTTTACCCGAAAATTAGCTTCAACAAAAGGAATTAGATCGTTAACAAGGCAATCCGGTATTTTTTCACCTACCATAGCATTTGGTGAAGCCAATACTTCCCTGTCTTGCCCTGCCCTTAAAGACAATGATGTTTCTCCCGGGGCAGAGGTAGCACCTCCATTTCCGTTTGGAATAACAATAATCATTGGTTTTGCTTTTCCCTGGGCAATTAGGTTGTCTAAGATATAATTCGCACGGCCACGACTTATCCAGGCTTCTTCATCGCCTCCGGCACCATGAAGTAAATATAATACGGGGTACGATTCATTCGTATTATTATATCCAGGAGGTGTATAGATAAGACATCTTCGGGTCATTCCTAATGTTTTTGCAGGATACCATACAGCTGACACATTTCCATGCGGAACATCTTTCACGTCATATAAATCGGTTAGTTTACCCGGAATCATCAAGCGGCTTTCGATATAAGAGCCATCACGTACAACTATATTATTTGAAGGATCGATGGTTTTAACGCCATCAACAACAAACGTATATGTGTACATATCCGGGGCAATTGGGCCTATTTTTAATTCAAAAACTCCTGATTCATTTTTTTTCATATCCAAAGGAGTATAATCAGGATTCATAGTTCCACCCAATTTAACTGATTTTGCATCGGGAGCATTTAAACGAAATATTACTGAGTTATCATTCAATATTTCAGGTGAAATAATTTTTTCTGTTTTTTGCTGACCATTAACCTGGAAAAATAGTAGAGCCAGAAAACTTAAAACATAAATGTGTCTCATCTTTCTAATCTTGGTAGTATTATTTAAATAATTCAGGTGCAAAATCCTTTAAATCTTTCCTCCATACATTCCAGGAATGCCCACCAGGCATTTCACTGAATTCATATTTTATTTTGTGTTTATCGAAAACTTTCAACATTTCTTTCCCATTGTTATAAGCAATATCTTCTGGTCCACCTTGTGTAAATCTCAAATATTTAACTGTTTTGTTCAATGTTGGTGCTATTTCTGCTAAACGTTTATCACCTTTTTCATACATCTCTTTGTTATCGATAAACCAACCTGAGCTCATCACATTAATATACCCAAACATATCGGGATTAGCCATAAATGTGTTTGTTACATGAAGGCCACCCATTGAAAGTCCAGCCAATGCCCTGTTATTTGCATCCGTTTTGACCCTGTAATTCTTTTCAATAAAAGGAATTATGTCATTAACTATGCTTTTCTCATACGAACCCGAAAACATTGAATTCATATCCAAAGCAGTTGTCGTTTGAGTATTTGAAGTTAGAGGCCTTTCATTAGGTGCTGCTTCCTGGGCAATAGAACCATTGGGAATAACAACTATCATTGGTTCTGCTTTTCCCTGGGCAATCAGGTTATCCATTATATAATTTGCACGTCCCCTGCTAATCCAGGCTTCTTCATCGCCTCCTCCTCCATGTAGTAAGTAAAGAACAGGGTATTTTTTTGAAGAATTTTCATATCCGGGAGGAGTGTAAACAAACATTCTTCTGGTCATTTTCATTGTTGGAGAAGGATACCAAACTGAAGTTAATTGTCCGTGAGGGACATCTTTCACGTCATATAAATCTGTTAATTCTCCTGGAACCATTAAACGGTTTTCAATATGGGAACCATCACGAACAACAACATTATTACTAGGATCAATGCAGGTTACACCATCAACATTAAATGTATATACATACATATCAGGTTTTAACGGACCGATTTTTATTTCAAAAATACCTTCCTGGTTCTTTGTCATTTCTAATTGTGTATAATTAGGGTTCATAGTTCCCCCTAATTTTACTGTTCTTGCATCAGGGGCATTTAATCGAAATATTACAGAATTATCGTTTAATACCTCAGGAGAAACAATTTTAATTTGTTGCTGCTGTGCGTTGACAACGCAAAATATGACAAACATTAGAAATAAAACTGTTGCTATATTCTTTTTCATTAGTTCTTTTTAGTTATTTATTAAATTATCTATTCCTGCTCAAAATGCAGATTTTGTAAGTAGATCTATTTTAAGTCTAGCTTTCATCTAATTTGGTATAATTGTTACGATTACTCGTTTATATCTTGATAGTGCTGGTGTTCCCTTATCTGTAACTTTAAGAATAAAATGTACGGTTTCTGTTTTATCAACTTCAGGTGCGACAATGGTATGCACATTGTATAGATTTTCAGATAAAGGGCCAAAACTTACTGGTTTATTATATGAACCAACTTCCTGGTACTGAAACCACCAATATGATACGTTGTCACCATCGGGATCTGTTGTACCACTGGCATCCAGGCTAAATGTCTCACCTGATTTAACTGTAAATTCATCTGGAGTACCTAAAGCTGGAACAGGAGGGTGATTTGTTTCTTCATAAGACATTGTGCACCAATCCATTCTTGCTGCAAAATCATTTTGAAAATCATTTCGCCAACGCCATAAAGTCACTTTATTATTTGTAACAGTTAAGGTATCTTTTCGAATTGCGCGTCCAAATTGATTTGGAATTCTGGGTGTATACGTATCATCTGCATTGGTCCAGATTGGACGATTCTCGGGTTCATATTTAGCCCCTCCAATAAATACCGGAATTATAGGTTCTTTTAAAGGTTCTGGGATATATAATTCATAACGGCCTCCCCAGCCGCCCCAATTGGGATGTTCTGGATTATTTAATCCATTTATAATTAAATTAAGCCATGAAGGAGTATCACCCTCCATACCATAAGCAACATCAGGATATTCTGCACCTAAAGCGCCATGTCCTTGTTGTATATTTTTAGCCAACCACTCATTACTGATTTCATTGTTGTCAATACCTGCAATTTTTGAATTAATTGCATTCCAGGTTGCGTTCATATAACTTCCGACACTCACAATATAAAATAAATCGGAAAAGTTATTTCGCATCCAAATACCCGTATCATCCTGATCAGATATTGTGTATACTCTTAACTTTTTAATTAAGCGGTTAGCTTCTTTTTTTGTTTTTGTTTCTTTTATTTTCCATAAAGCCTGAGCTAGTGTATTCGAACCTCCCCAAACAGAAATCCAAAGAGGCCTTTCATCATCTTCTTCCAGTACTTTGATTATCCAATCAGAACCTTCAGAATCTTTACCTTCTCCGACACCCTGCATTCCAAAAACAGGTAAACCTTGTTTTACCAGGCTATGCAATTTATCTGCAGCTGGAAAACCTTCTTCATGTTTTAATAAATTGGGTTGAACTTTGTCATAGGCATCAAGAATTTTATGTATTGTTTCAGGGGCTACTCTTTCCTTTTGGTGTATTGATGTAGTTGCTACTAAGCCTTTAATATCTATTTGGTTAGAATAAAGTAATAAACGAACCAGAGTTTGAGAATCATCTGGATCGGCTTCAATGTCTGTAAGCACAATCATACGATGTTTTGGTTGAACAGATGCAAAAGCAGTTGAAACAATGAACAAAGTGACAAAACTTATCCATACATATTTATTAAGTCTTTTCATTTGATTTTAATTAGTTAATAATTATTTATTTGAGTTTTTCTTGTCATTCTGAAGGATATATTACTTGACAACAAGCTACTGTTACAAAGCTTCATCCTTTAAAAGTGTTCTTTTCTATTTTTCACAAAAAATTTTCATCTGCCAATTTTAAGCAAGAACACAATCTAAAATTTCATTTTCCACACTGCATTAATCATCGTCTAAGAACTTACACTATTCTTATTAAAAGAGGTTGCTTAAAGAGTTAATTGTATTGCCCTGTATATACTAATTTATAACTCTTTAAACATCCTCTTTTTTTCAATCAACCAACCTGGAATTTTAGCTGCTAATACTAATAATATAATTTACTTTATTATAATAATCCAGTATTGGTTGATATTTAATATGCTACCAACCAGGGTTTTGAACCATATTTGGGTTGACACTCATTTCGTCATCAGGGAAAGGAAGAAGTTCATGTTTTCCAACCTGAAAACCACACTCATCCGCCTTGTTATAAGATGCCCATGTTACACTTCCGTCTGTTTGGAGGGCTGGGTTCTGTTGTCCTTTCGTAGCAAGAATCGTTGCCGCATCCCCCCAGCGAATGAGGTTTTCATAACGTTGTCCTTCCCAGCAGAGTTCGAGACGCGATTCTGTTTTAATTTGATCCATGGTTACAGTCCCTGAAATGGTAGGAGCCTGTGCGCGGGTACGTATCAGGTTGATATACTCAGTAGCCTTTGTTGCATCGTTATTTTGTAAATGAGCTTCTGCAGCAAGAAGGAGTACTTCATTGTATTTCATTACCCTGGTATTATTTGCATAGAAATAACTTGCCCATATATCTTTGAGGATTCTGTATTTATAACAATAGTAGCCTTCATTATCGGTAATCTCCAAAATATTATTTACTCCAAATTCATCGATCATTTGTTGGCGCGTTTTAATATTATTATTAAGACGATAACCGTCAACTCCTTCTACAGAAACAAATGCATCATATAAATCCTTTGTAGGAACTTCATATCCCCATGTAGCCGAAGCAAAGATATTTGCTTCGGTATAGCTGTATTTTTCCCCTCTAAGCCCCATAGAAGTCCATCTATAACTGTTATTGGTTGCATTCTGAGATATGTCATTAATTTGGTTAACCTCAAATATAGATTCTTCAGTCATAATTCCTAACGGTGTTCCTATATTACTCAAATCAGCATTAAGATCGTAAAGTTCAGCATCAATAACATTATCAAGCATACTTGCAGCATCAGAATATTTCTTTTGGAAAATATATGTTTTTCCTAAAAGAGCTTGGGCAAACTGTTTAGTTACACGATATGTAGTTTCATCAATGCTGGATTTCTGTGTAAGATCACCACTATTAATAGCATCAGTAAGGTCTTGTTCTACAAAAGCCCAAAGCTCAGCTGTAGTACTATTAGCCTGCATATATTCGCTTTCAACTAGTGTATGATCAACAAGTGGAGGAGTTCCCCATAATGTAGTAAGATAGAAATAAGCATAAGCCCTAAAAACTTTAGCTTCAGCAACAGCTCTTTTCATTACGTCACTATCACCTGTTACATTTTCAAGAACTACATTGGTTCGGTAAACGAGCTCATATAAGTAGGTATAAAGAGAGCTTATAGAACTGTAAGCGGCATCAAAAGTGAAGTCGCCCAACATATAACTGTTGCCATCATAGTGGTTTCCTCCGCCGGTCCAGACATCGTCAGAGAGTAAGTTCTCTACACGCTGCAAAGAAGTAAAACCTAAGTGAACGGTCCTTAATGCTGTATAGCATGAAGCAATTCCTTCTTCAGTCTCATCATCGGTTTGATAGTATGAGTCAATGGATGAAACGCTATGTTGTTCTATGTTGAGATTATCTTCACATGAGAAAAAAGAGAAGACACCTACAACAATAAGAATCAATGATATATATCTATTTTTCATTTTTTTTACAAATTAAGAATTAGAATGATAAGTTAATACCGAAAGTTGCCCGTCTTGTAGTAGGATACTGACCATAATCAAGTCCAAGACCATCCCCACTCATTGATACATCTGGATCAAATCCGGGATAATCTGTAAACATAAAGAAATCGTCAAGTGATACATAAACTCTTGCACTATTAAAAATTTTAGTTCTTTCCAAAAGAGTTTTAGGAACAGTGTAGCCAAGCTGAACTTGTTTGATTTTAAAGTAGGAACCATCAAAAATAAGAGCAGAACTTTGAACATAGTTGGCATAATCAGGAAGTGAAGCTGCAATATATTCTGCATCCTGTCCAGGAGTTGTCCAGCGTCTATCGTAGAAATACTTCAATGTATTTGCCTGAATACGGGTAGAACGGGGAACGGCATAACAAATGTCGTTTCCGTAGCTGCCATTTGCGAAAACAATAAGGTCAAATCCTTTATAGCCTAAGTTAAGGGTAAGACCGTAAGTGAAATCTGGGATAGCTGAACCTATCTCTGTTTTATCGGCATCATTAATAACTCCATCTCCACTTATATCATTAAAAATAGGAGACCCATCAGCAGGATCCACGCCTAAATATTCATATCCTCTCATGTACCAAATAGGATGTCCTTTTTCAAAATAGCATGTTACACCTGATCCACCACTTTCTCCTTCAACACGGCTAAGGGTTGGATAAATATAAGTAACTTCATTTTTAAGTGTAGCAAGGTTTCCGCTAATGCCATAAGAGAAGTCTCCAATATTATCCCTCCAGCTAAGGTCAAATTCAAAACCTTTATTAACTACATTACCAGCGTTGAGAGGAGAAATTGTATTTCCTACAACAGCTGATGAGTTTACATCACTCATGATAAGATCTTTGGTTTCTTTCTTGTACCAGTCCATACTAAAGGCCAACCTGTCATTTAACATGCGAAGGTCTAAACCAAAATCTAGTTGTTCAGAAGTTTCCCATTGAAGTCCATAATTCCCTGTAGAGGATGGGCTTGACGCAACCTGGTAATCTGAATTTGTGAAAGGATACATTTCATCCGATGTAATGGTGGCAGCATACATATAGTCTCCAAGTCCGGATATAGAACCATTCTGCCCCCAGCTTGCACGTAATTTAAGGTTAGAAATATAATTACTTAAGTTTGTGTTCACAAAGAAGTCTTCATGTGAGATGGTCCACCCTGCAGAAACTGCTGGGAAATACCCCCATCTTTTATCTAAAGGAAGAATGGAAAGGTCGGCTGCATCAGCACGGTACGATCCCTGAAGGAAGTATTTGTTATCGTAATCGTAAGATAAACGACCAAAGTATGCCAACTCCGCATAAACGCGTTTTTCACCTCCCTCTAATTCTTTTGTTGCTGTACCTGTAGCACTGGCAAAATAGGCATAATTGCGGTCTAGTTTAGTTATACCAATGTTGGAAGAACTAGTTCCACTCACCGTACCAGTAATCCCGAAAGTAGTCTTTTCTGAATAAGACATACCTGCCATTGCCCCTACAGTATGCTTGTTAAAAGACTGATTATAGTTTATAAAATTCTCCCACTGCCAATATTTTTTATCGTTATTGCTAGCCTCAATGCTTACGTAGTCATAGTTGGTATCTGTATTTGCTGAATAAGGCCACTGTAGGGCATAGGAAGTAGAACTTAAATAATCATACCCTAAACGAGAGGTATAGGTAACATTTTTCCAGGGATTTATATCAATACTTGATACACCACGGAGGTTAAAACCTTCACTTTGTTGCTGGTAACCATCCCTCATAATGTATGGATTTATGTTATTGGATTCCTGGAATGGTGACATGGAGTAATAGTCGCCATTATCATCTGTAAGTAATATATGCCCAGCATCTAAAAGAGCCTGCATATGAGCAGGTACATCATCTTTTGAATAGATAACCGGGGTAAGCGGATCCATTTGAATAACAGAACCCAACATAGAATACATTCCACCAGAACGAACTCGGTTGGTGTTAAAATTGGCAAAATTGTTATTTGAAGAAAATTTGATCCAAGGTTTAATTTTGTACTCAGCGTTAACAGAACCTGTAAGACGATTGTATTTATCCTGATCGCCAATAATAGGTCCATCATTGGTTAAGTAAGAAAAAGAACCATAGATCGAACTCTTTTCATTTGCCCCTTGAAAACTTAGACTGTGACGCTGCATGGTACCGTTTTCGAAAGCCACATCAGCCCAGTCGGTATCAGTAGTTCCGTCATAATATTGGTCAATACGTGATTGAGAAACCAAATTACCTTCGTTAACAGCGTATTGGATATATTCCTCTGCATTAAGCACTTCAGGAATACGGGCAACCTGTTGAATGGAAGTTTGCATATTATAGTCGATACGAAGAGTGCCTTGTGATGCTTTTTTTGTGGTTATAAGAATTACACCATTACCTGCTTGTGCCCCATAAATTGCAGCAGATGCAGCATCTTTAAGAATCTCCATAGACTCAATATCAGAAGGATCTAAATAGGAAATATTGGTAGTACGCAGACCATCAACAATATAAAGAGGTGTAGAGCTTGAATTTGAACTGTATCCACGGATACGCACAGAAGTTTCTGCACCAGGTGCCCCAGAAGTAGTAACAATTTGAACTCCTGCTGTTTTTCCTTGAAGACCTCCATCAACTGAAGTAATACTCCTGTTTTCAAGATCTTCAGACTTAACAGATGAGATAGCACCGGTAACATTGCTTTTTTTCTGTACACCATATCCAATTACAACAACTTCTTCTAAAGATTGAATATCCTCAACCAAAGTAAGATCAATCGTAGTTCTGTTTCCTACCTCTATATCCTCTGTGATAAATCCCACAAAAGAAAAACTTAAAGTTGCTGATGGTGAGCTAACAGCTATCGTATATTCACCATCAAGGTTTGTTACAGTACCATTTGTTGTCCCTTTTTCAACAACATTCACCCCAGGTAATGGATTCCCGTCAGAATCAATTACTTTACCCTTCACTTCAATCTCTTGTTTAAGGATTTTAATCTTATTATCTTTTGATTTTGTTACAAGAATTTGATCTCTAATCACAGTAAAAGAAAGGCCTGTTTCTTCTCCAACATATTCAAGTATATCATCAATGGTAATACTTGAACTTTCAAGAGATAAAGTCTGATTTACATCCAATACATCTCCACTATAAAAGAATGTCATTTCTGAATGATCCTCTATCTCATTCATAATTTCTTTGATAGTAGCTTGTTCAAAATTTATTCTCAATTTCTCCTGAGAATATACACTTGCAGAAGTCTGCAACACTAAAACCGTCATTAAAAAAAATATCAGTTTCATAGTCATTAATAATTTAGTTAGCCGATTCTTAAACAAAGAATCTCCACTTTCCATGTTTTTTTTCATAGATTTGTAATGTTAATTTTAATTAATTAATACATAGTATAAGCGGGAAATGGGGCAAACATTTTCCGCTTAATTTTTATTCAATTGTCACGACATTCTTCTCTGTATTTATCTGGTAATTAAATTTAAAAGGTGATGCAGAACGAATTAGTTCCAACACATCCCTCAGTGTTTCATAGGGTTTAAATGTCCCTGTATATTTAATAGTTTTATAGTTTTCTTTGGTAATAACAATATGGATATTATACTTCCTTTCCAATAGTTTTTTTATTTCTTCCAGGTTCATGTCGTTTATAACGATGTAGCCTTCTTTCCATAATGCGGATTCTTCCAAATTGGCATTTACTATTTTTAAAACTTGTGTTTCCTGGTTCAAAAGGAATTTCTCTCCTGGCAAAACTTTAAATTCTTTTCCTTTTCGATTAATAAAAACTTCTCCTGTATGCAGGGTTAAACTATTTATCTCTTCTTCTTTGTAAGTATTCAAATTAAATGAGGTTCCGGTTACCTTAACATCAAATCCGGGAGTTTCTATTATGAAAGGTTTTGATTTATCTTTAGCTACTTCAAAATAAGCTTCTCCGGTAAGGGTTATATGCCTGTCTGTTTCTCCAAAATTATTTGTATAGGATAATCTACTATCTGAGTTTAACCAAACTTTTGTTCCATCCGATAGTATAAATTGCGATTTTTCACCTTTAGGGACTACAACCTGAAAAACAGACATCTCTGGCAAAGCTTTCTTTTCTGGCAAAGAGCGCCAAACAAACCAGGATAAACCAAATGCAGCAAGAAATGATGCTGCAATTTTTAAAATTTCATATACTTTGGAACGTTTATTATAAAGTGAGAACGCGTTTAATTGTTTGAGTTCATCTCCCGCTTTTTTCTCAATTTCTTTCCACGCTCCTTTTGTGTTATATTTTTTATATGATTTAAATGTTTCCAATAGAGTCCAATCTTTTTTTAGTTCTTTGTAGTATGCATTATGGTTTGGATTGTTTGAAAGCCAGATTTGAAACTGTTCTTTGTCTTCTGCAGTTGCTTCATTTCCAAGCATTGCAACAATCGCTCCCCATTCTTTTTCTGTTATCCTTATCCTCATTCTTATTCTCTCTATAATATAAGACAATTTAAAATAAAAAAAGGCCTACTGTATTTTTTCGTTTTTTTTGCTTTTTTATTTCATTTTATTTTGAAACGCAACACAAAACTTTCATGTTTGGCTGGTTAAGTAAATAAAAGATATTTTCTTAGGCAAATAAAATTCTGATTATTTCCTTGAAAGTGCGTTATACGACTCAATATCGCTTCGAATAATCCTAAGGGCTTTGCCAATATGATTTTTAACTGTTTTTATTGAAATATCTAATTTCTCAGCTATTTCTTTATGTTTAAGTCCTTCAAAGCGATTTAATCTAAAAACTTTTTTGCATTGTTCCGGGAGCGAAGAAATACTATCTGAAATTACCTTATACATTTCCTCAGTTACCAAAATATCATCAGGGTTGATATCATCTTCTAGCTCTGGTAATGTTTCGGAAACTTGTTCTTTGTTGTATTTTTTTTGATAGTTTATGGAGGCATTTATTACTGAACGACATAAAAATGCTTTTGGGGAATGTGAAAGTGTTAAATTTTCCCTGTTTTTTAAGAGCGAATAGAAAACATCCTGAACAATATCCTCGGCAACGATTGAACTATTAACATATTTCTCAGACACGACGCACAGACTCCGATAATATTTAACAAATAACTGCTTAAAGGAATCCCTATCCCCCCTAACAAAAAACATCCACAAATCAATATCTGAAATATTCATAAGAATTATTCAAGCCTTAGTCACACAAATATAGAAAAGAAAATTTTTAGGAATAAAGTGTTCATATTTATATTTAATCATCCATTCTTTCCCTTTGCCCATCGGGGCTAATAGTAAAGTTATCAAATTTCACCTTCATAACAATTGAGTCTGCCACCTCTCCATTATGCTCGGATTAAACAGGTTATATAAGCCCTATCTATTAAATTGGATTATACATCAGTAAATCTATTCCGGGCTAAAGCATATATCTGTTCCTTCCGACAAGTGGTTTAAATAATAATCAAAAAGGGCATATTTCTATGCCCTATTCAAAAAAATCTACTTATCTAGTCAATCACACTCAAAAATGAAAGCACTCTTTTTTTTAAATATATAATAGATGACTAGATTAATTTGCTCTCATCTCACTCTTATTTAATCAAACACTAAATTCAAACGTTGAAAAGAACCCCTGCTATTTCAACCTAATAGATCTTTAGCACTTTTATAAATTCCATCAGCGTCTAATCCATAATAATTAAATATCTCCAAAGGTTTTCCATGGACTGTATTCTCGTTAGGGATACCTAGAATTTTTAATTTCTTTGGTGAATTTTGTGCTGTTAATTCTGCCACAATTGAACCAAGTCCACCATATATGCTGTGTTCCTCAACAGTTAAAACCTTATCTATATTTTTTATTGCATTTAAAACTGTTTCTTCATCAAATGGTTTTAAAGAGAACACATCAATAACTGTTACGGTAGCACCTTCTGCCTCTAATTTTTTAGAAGCCTGAAGAGCATGATAAACGGTCTCTCCTGCGGCAATAATTGCAATATCTTTCCCTTCTTTTATAACTTTTGCTTTGCCTGGTTCAAAAACCTCATTTTCATCATACACATCAGGAACAGCATTTCTACCTACCCTAACATAAGAACTCTCTTCGTTTTCACATAAATACTTTGCTAAAAACTCAGATTGAAACCTGTCACATGGCAGATAAACATTTAGTCCTGGAAATGTTCGCATAACAGCAACATCATGTAAACTATGATGAGTTGAACCTAATGCCCCGTAACTTACTCCTCCACTAACTCCAATAATTTTTACGTTAGTTTTTGAATAAGCAACATCAACTTTAACTTGTTCAAGACTTCTGGCAGAATAAAAACAAGCCGGGCCACAAACAAAAACATTTTTTCCTGCTAATGCAAGACCTGCACCAACCCCTACAGCATTTTGTTCTGCAATACCAACTTCAACAAATTGTTCCGGCAATTCATTAGCAAATTCGTCTAATGTTACACTACCACGGGCGTCAGATGTAACAACAAAAATGTTTTTATTTTTTTTTCCTTCTGATAATAGCGTATTTGTAATAGCCTTTCTACACGGAATTACACCCATTAGTTCTCTAAGTTTAAGTTTAACTCTTTTATTGCTTGTTCTAATTCTTCTGCATTAGGCACTTTATGATGCCATGCAGCCTTTCCTTCCATAAAGGATACACCTTTTCCTTTTATTGTATTTGCAATAATAAAGGTAGGTTTACCACTTTTTGCAGGGCAGGATTTAAATACAGAAACAAGCTCTCCCATATCATTTCCATCACAACTAATTACTTCCCAGCCACAAGCCGTGTATTTTGCATCAAGATTTTCGATACTTAACACATCCTCTGTGTAACCGCTGATTTGTAATTTATTTCTATCAATAATAGCTACCAGGTTATCCAGTTTATAATGTCCGGCAGCAGCAGCTGCTTCCATTATTGAACCTTCACCATGTTCACCATCCCCCATCAAAACATATACATTGAAAGGATTTTCCGAACGTTTGGCTGCAATTGCAAGGCCAACACCAATGGACAAACCATGTCCCAAAGCTCCTGAATTTACTTCTACTCCAGGAACTTTTCTTGTTGGGTGTCCGGCAAGTAAAGAGTTGAAATCCCCATAGGTATCAAGAACTTCTTCGCTAAAGAACCCTCTTTTTGAAAGAACCGCATGGTAGCTTTCAACAGAATGACCTTTACTCATGATAAAACGATCCCGATTTTCCATTTTGGGATTTTTTGGGTCGATATTCATCACCTCAAAATAAAGGCTTACAAGAATATCAACCGAGGACATGGAGCCCCCGGTATGCCCGCCTCCGGCTTTCACAATGTTTTGAAGAAGTTTTTTTCTTACTTCTATTGCTATCTGCTCTAACTCCTTCTTTGAACTCATATATTTAATAATTATAAAATTTTACGAATTTGATAGTGTAATCAGTATCAAACCAATAAGGAACAAAAAGAACATCGCTGTAATTATTTTATTTGTTCCTTTTGGTGCATCTTTAAATTCTTTCCAGATAAACACACCCCACAATATAGCAACAACTGGTGCAGCATTACTTAACGCATAAGCAATAGTTGTACCTTCGCTTGAGGCCATAAAACTTACAACCATACCAAGCATCCAGATAGAACCACCTAAAATTCCCCAGATGTGCGATCCGAAACTTCCTTTGAAATAAGCACTTATTTTTACCGGCTCTCCTTCAATAGGTCTTGCCATAAAGAAAGGATTGAAAATAAATGTACTTAAGAATGCTCCGAGAGCAAAAAACACAGCTCCTGTATAAGGTGTTAACGTACCTGTTCCGCTTAAACCAAATGCTGGATCCATACCATACATTGTAATTGTATAAAATGGAGCAATAAATAAACCAGCAAGAACAGCCAGAAAAATTCCTTTGAAGCTGGCTTTTTTACTATGTGCTGTTAACCGCTTATAAGAAACCATACTTAAATAAATGGCCGCAATTGCAAGAGCCATACCTGTAAATAAGAATACAGGATTACTGCTGCTTTCTCCTTTTGTTGCAATTTCAATTACGAAACCAATAATTGTTCCTCCTAACCAGGCAATTCCACCTCCAATTGGAAAACCTACAGCAAGACCGGCAACTGCAATGGCTGCAACTAACAAGAGGTTACCCATGTTCCAGATAACACCTCCAAGCATACCAAAACCAATACTTCTTAAATCGGCCTGTTTTATATCTTCTAAAAAAGTCCTGCCTCCTGGTTCATTACCTAAACTACCTAGAGTAAAGGCTGCTAATAATGAGAACAGTAATAATCCCAGAACTACATCCCAATAATACAACTCATAACGCCAATTTTTTGCTGCTAATTTCTGAGTGTTAGCCCAGGATCCCCAGCAGGTCATTGTTATTAGAAAGAAAAATACAGCTAAGCCATAATTATGTACTAGTACCATGATATTAATTTTTAAAAATATGTAACATAAAATGTTTAATGATGAGCTTCAAAGTAAATCAAACTACTCGTGTCTGTATACTTCCCAACCTAAGTAATTTCCTATTGCTTCTTCAAGAATATCAGCTACATGGCCTCTTACCATTCCAACATGATGCTCAAAACCATTTTTGCACATATATTTCATTAGATTCTGTAATTGTGGAATCTCACAAACTGCAATACCACCATCCATTCCGTAAGGATCATCGGTAATAGCACCTTCTCCCAGATAACATTTAATTATTCCTTTTGTATCATCTGTTGATATTCTAAAATAAGTCATATCTCCAGGGGCAACTTTTCCTTTTACTGCACCAAATGTGTCTTTTTGTCCTAACACAGTACCCAGAACATCAAGACTACCTATTTCAACTTCGTTTTCAAAGAATGATTTTGGATAATTACTACAGTGTGTTAAAACCACTTTATTTCTTTCTTCTGCAAAATTGTTATTCCAGTCAAGCAATGCTGAAGGTTTTTGTGCTGCAAGCGCTAATGCATACATGCCAACAGAACCAGCGATATCAACTTCACATGCTGATGGCATTAATTTTTCACCCATCATGCTCATGG
The DNA here is from genome assembly GCA_963665085.2 of Bacteroidales bacterium. GTDB lineage: Bacteria > Bacteroidota > Bacteroidia > Bacteroidales > JAAAOM01. The sequence goes on along the minus strand of CAXXXS010000002.1, from coordinate 1,194,920 downwards.
TAACACAGGCGGCACAACCATAATTTTTCTCTATTGATTCCCAACATTGTAAAGCAGAAATATCAATATTATTATCTGCTATCCAATTTTCAACAGCCAAACCAAAACGAGCTTGTTTAGTTATTTGTGATTTATGTAAGATATTACAAGTTCCATAATCTTGAATTGCCGCTACTTTTTCAGTAACCTCTTTTGCATTTTCATCAATTTTTTCGGCAGCAGCTAAAATCTCAGACATATCAACCGGAACAACTGTAATTCCTGACTTTTGTAATAATTTTTCGCTTACACGCATTGTTTGGAACCCGATTGGCCTTGTTCCAATAGCTCCCAGGCGTAATCCTTTAAATCCTTTAACTACACGGCAAATACCAGCAAATTTGTAGATATCGTTAACAAATTCCTGACAATCCAGTGAGTATGTATGGTAAGTTGTATCAGTATATTTAATTCCGTATTGGTAGAAGTTGTTACATACAGATAATTTTCCGCAGAATGCATCTCTACGGCTCTTAACATCTACTTTGTCGTTTTCATCATCAACAGCAACAACTAAAACTGGAACGTCAAGTTTTGCCATATCAATTGTATTAACTACACCAAGCTCATCACCAAAATTTGGTAGGACTACAACGATACCTTCAATCTTATCAGCATGTTGTTTAAAATACTTTGCGCATTTAACAGCATCTTCATATCCTTCAACATTTCCAGTTGGAGTTTCATCAGCTGGTAGAATAACTGTGCCAAACCCTAATTTATCAAGTTTCTCTAAAACTTGTTTTCTAGCACTTACAGCTAATTCAAAATTAAAAATATTACGCGTAGCAATGATTACACCGAATGTTTGTTTATTTTTTTCCATCTTATTAGAATGTTTAAATTTGTTATGAAAGTCTTACTCGTTTTACAGCAGTTTTCCATGCTGCATATAATGTATTTCTATTTTCTTCATTCATCTGATTGTCGAATGTCCTGTCTACAACTCTTAACTGGGAGATTTCGTCAAGATCTTTCCAGAAACCTGTTGCCAACCCTGCCATAAAAGCTGTGCCCAATGCAGAAATTTCTTCAATATCTGTTCTTACAATGGTCCTTCCAAGTATATCTGATTGAAATTGCATCAAAAAATTGTTTCTTGTTGGGCCTCCGTCAACATTAACTACTTTAAGTTCAATTCCAGATTTTGATATCATTAGATCTATAACATCTTTAATCTGGTAAGAAATACTTTCTAATGCAGCCCGCACGACATGTGCTTTTTTGGTATTTCTAGACATTCCTGAGATAGCGGCTCTCGCGCTATTATCCCAGTATGGCGCACCCAGTCCTACAAAAGCAGGAACAAAATAAACACCATTGTTATCTTCTACTGATTTAGCTAATTCTTCAGTTTCTTTTGCACTTTCGATCAATTGCAAATCACCTACCAGCCAATTTATAGTATCACCCGTACAATGAATATTTCCTTCAAATACAAAATCAACAGTCTTGTTTAATCCAAAACCGACAGAAGTAACCAGCCCCTCTGGAGGTGTTAGTGGAGACTTCCCGATATTCATCATAATTGACGAACCTGTTCCGTAAGTGGCTTTTGCCATTCCTTTGTCAAAACAATTTTGGCCAAACAATGCAGCATGAGAATCTCCAAGAAGACCAGCTAAAGGAATAGGTTCTTTTAATACAACTGATGTATCTGTATACCCAAATACTTCGTCATTGTATTTTAATTCGGGAAACATTGATTTATTAAGTGAAAATAGTTCTGTTAACTCATCGTCCCAGGATAGACTATTTAGGTTTAAGAGCATTGTTCGGCTGGCATTTGAAAAATCTGTAGCATGAACTTTACCTCCGGATAATTTCCAGAGCAACCAGGAATCCATCGTTCCAATCAGTAGTTTTCCTTCATCTCTCTTTTGTTTTGCACCTTCTGTATTTTCGATTATCCATCTTAATTTACTCGCTGAGAAATAAGGATCAATGATTAATCCGGTCTTTTCTTTTATCAAATCAGTTTTTCCAGAAGCTTTTAACTCATTACAAAACCCAACACCTCTTTGACATTGCCAAACCGCAGCATTTGCTATTGGTTTCCCTGTTGTTTTGTCCCAAATAACTGAAGTTTCTCTTTGGTTGGTAATTGCTATTCCTGCAATTTCTTCTTCACTGCATTGAGTTTTATCGAGTAATTCATTAATACCTTTAACAGTGTTCTCAAAAATTTCTTCTGCATCATGCTCAACAAATCCTGCCTCGGGATAATATTGATTATGCTTAATAGAAACTCTTTCAACTAATTCAGCCTTTTTATTAAATAAAATAACTTTTGTTGCTGAAGTACTTTGATCAATCGCAATAATATATTTTTTTGTGTTCATATTTTCGTTTGTTTACGAATGCGAATGCAAATATAAAATAAACACAAATAATCGCAAATTAAATTTATACTATCAACAAGAAAGTTGAAAATAAATAAAGCACAAATATTCAGAAGGTGATATGTAAACAACTTCCAATAAAAAAAAGCTCAGTTATATATGAAGGAAATATTTTATGTAGCTAGTAAAAAAAATAGCTACGCTATAATAAATTCTATCTCATGGGTAGTAAAAAGTTCTTTATGTTCTTCTTTCATAAAGCGGTCTGTGATAATATAGTCTATCAGAGACAAGGCACCTAAACTAGCAAATGAGCGTTTTCTAATTTTTGTTGAGTCTGCAACAAGGTATATTGTCTCAGCAGCATCGATCATTGCTTTTTTTACAACTAAATCACTAATACTGGGATAAGTTAACCCTGATTTTAACGAGATTCCTGCTGTTGCAAGAAAAAGTTTGTCAACATGAATATCAGCTAAAGAATCAGCAGCTTTTTGTCCCGTTAACGATAGTGTTGGAGGTTTAAACTCTCCTCCTGTCATAATAATTTCAATACCAGGCTCAGAACCAAGCATCAAAGCTATATTTAATGCGTTTGTTATAATGGTTAAATTTTTTCTGCCGGTTAAGTTTTTTGCAATCTCTGTTGTTGTTGAACCGGAATCAAGAATAATAGCATCCCCGTTTTCGATAAGTTCTGCTGCTTTTTTTCCGATCATTTCTTTTTTGTCCATATTTTCCTGGTTCATCAGGGAAAAATTACGAACCTGCTCGCCTACGTTTTCAAGAAATGCGCCACCATGTTCTCTAATGATGAGCCCATCTGATTCCAGTTTTTCTAAATCCTGACGAATTGTAACTTCAGACACTTTAAAGATAGCAGCAAGGTTATTCACTTTGGCAGAACCATCTTCTCTTAATAACTCAATAATTTTTTCTCTCCGTTGGTTTGCTAAAAATTTCATTAATAAAAAATTTGAAATATTTCGAAGGTATTATAAAACTAATCAAAAATAATCTAATGTTTAGAAAAGTAAACAAAAAAAATTTCTTTTCACATTTAGAGTTAGATGTGATTTGGGCTTTATAGTATTAGTATAAGATAAATATTTAAATAAATTTCCTGAAAATAAGGCTCTTAATGTTTATGGTTTTGTTAGTAAGCGGCAAAAAATATTATGGCTCGAAAAAAAACACCAAGAAGATAATCTTATATCTCATTTATCCTTTACAAGACAATTTCTGTAAACCTTTATCCATCTTTAATTATGAACTTCAAGAGTCGAAGGATGGAAATTTACAGCTTCATGTTTTTCCATTTAATCTTCAAATTGCAACCACAGAACTTCTTAATCATATAGAGACTAAACCTGTTTAAGTTTTTTTTAACCCACAATTGTCATTTGTTCCTGGTTAGTGTAGTTATAATTTGTTATCATGTATAATTGCATTTTAGAAATGTCAAGTATTTTGCGCAAAATACTTGACATTTTTGCTTTTGTATGTTTATCTGAACAATTTCATGATGAGGGCACCGAATAGGGCACAAGCAATTTGTGCTTGTTTGAGTATCATTTGAAATCCTTAATCATCAACTATTTAAAGAACTGATAATATGTAATATATAAGCAAAATAGAGCAAAAATCATTAAGATTGTTTGGGTTTGTATTTTAGTAAAAACCTATTTATTTTTGGTTTGTTTTTTTGTAAAATTTACTCTATTTTCGGTTTGGATTTTAGTGAATGATTCTAATAGCCTACTATGTATATTAATAGAACAATTGATATAGAACTTGAAAAATGGAAAAATGATAAAAACCGAAAACCAATTCTTCTTCGTGGGGCTCGGCAAGTCGGAAAAACTCAATCTGTAAGGCATTTGGGACAAAAGTTTGATTTTTATGTAGAAATCAACTTTGAGTCCAATAAAAAAATTCATTCTCTTTTTAAAGGAGATCTTACAGCTATAGAAATTGTCCAGAATATATCTGTTGTGTATAATATTCCTGTGAAACCTGGAGAAACCTTACTTTTTTTTGATGAAATTCAGGCTTGCATCCCGGCTATCCAGTCGTTAAGATATCTTTACGAACAAATGCCAGACTTACATGTGATTGCAGCTGGTTCGTTATTAGAATTTGCATTATCAGATATTCCTTCTTTTGGAGTGGGGAGGATTCGATCTTTGTTTATGTTCCCTTTCTCTTTCGATGAATTTTTAACAGCCTGTAATGAAAATGAATTACTGGCATTAAAACATAAAGCAAGTCCTGTTAACCCTCTGGCAGATATTTTGCACGATAAACTATTAAATTATCTCAAAAAATTCATGATTGTTGGTGGAATGCCTGAATCAGTAGCTATGTATATTGCAGATAACGATTTGCGAGAAAGTAGTTTAGTGTTGACAGACTTACGAACTTCTTATTTTGATGATTTTGCAAAATATAAAGAAAGGGTTCCGGCACAACGACTCCGCGATGTGTATAATTCTGCGGTGATGCAAACCGGTAGTAAGTTTGTTTACTCTAAAACCCAGAGTGATGACAACCAGAAACAAATAAAAGAAGCACTTGAACTTTTAATATTGTCTGGAATAGTAATCCCTGTAACCCATACTTCAGCGAATAGTTTACCTCTGGGTGCAGAAGCTGTGCCAAATAAACGTAAAATGATGGTACTTGACACGGGACTTCTTTTAAATACCTTGAATTTAGATATTGGGGAAATTATATTATCTGAAGATTTTACTACAGTAAATAAAGGGCGTTTGGCTGAGATATTTGTAGGTTTAGAGTTGATGAAATATTGTTCTCCTTACCAAAGAAACCCCTTATATTACTGGCACAGGGAGGCAAGAAATAGTAATGCTGAAGTAGATTATGTAATTGCTAAAGGAAATACCATTATCCCGGTTGAAGTTAAGTCGGGAAGTCGTGGAGCAATGCAAAGCATGAATTCATTTATAAAAGCCAAAGGTTCTGAAAAAGGAATCCGTATTTCACAGGAGAATTTTTCTGCTTATCAGAATATTGAGGTTTTTCCACTATACGCTATCAGTAATATTTATAAATAGAATTACTCGGCATAAATGTGACCGATTCAAATTATTCTGTCATAACATAAATTGAGTATGACGTTGAACAAAATTTTGGTGCCACTTAACTTCACCCCACATTCAGCTAATGCATTGATTTTTGCCATTGAATTAATGGGCAGCATGAAGGCTTCAATTACATGTTTACATGTTATCGAAGATCCAGGAATAGTTATATCCAATTTTTTATCTAAAGAATTATATGAAAAGATACGAAGAGAAGCTGAGATAAAACTATTGGAATTCACAAAAAATGTTCTCGGTGAAAAGTCAATAATGTTTGATATAATTATTTCTAAAGGAAAAGTTTATAAATCGATACTTGATACTATTGATTTAGCCAATATAAACTATGTAGTAATGGGGAAATCTGATTCTTTAGAAACTAATAATTTTAAAACAGGCACTAATTCAAGACATATGATAACTAATGCACAAGTACCTGTTATATTAGTTGGAAGCAAAGTACCTAAAAGTATAAATAATCTATTATTCCCTCTTGATTTAAATAAACCAGTCCGCGGAAAAATTGAGAGACTACTTGAAATTATCGAAAATTTTGAAACTAAAGTAAATATTATTACTCTAAGCAGAAATGATTCTGAAGAAGTTCAGGAGCAATTAACCACAAAAATTAACAAAATCAAAGAAATATTTTTAGAACAAAATATAACTTGTGAAATAAAAGTAATAACCAGCAAAAAACCAATTACGAAAACATTTGAGAATATTGTAAATGAATCTGGTGTTAATATGGTATTTCTTATGACTCAACAAGAGACAGATACCATAGAGCAATTTATCGGTTCAACAGCACACCAGATAATAAATAAATCAAGTATCCCAACAATTACAGTTAGGCCAGAATATAAAAGTGAAAATTTTGGGGCATATTAAACGTGTTTGCTCTCTGAAATTATAGAACCTAAAATTTAATTTGTAGAAATCTGTTACCTCATTATTTATTATCGTCATAATAACAAAAAGAAAATTAATATGGAAAATATAAAAAAAATTGAGGTTAATGATTACGAAAAAGGTGGAACAAACATTGCTGCTGTAGTAATTATTATTGGGATAATGGCTATTATGTTTGCTACAATTGCTTATGCATTTTTAGGTATGTGATAAATTAGGATTGTTTAAATTTCGAGCCCTGTATGAATAATTATTTTCATACAGGGTATTTTATTTTTAAGATATAATTAAATTTTTGCACAAAAAATACTGCCTAATTATATTTATACGATTTTAAGGAACAAATAAACCTTAATGTATTATGAAAAAGATATTGAATTATTTTTTACAAGGCTTGTTGTACATAGCACCTTTTGGAATTACAGCATATATTATCTATTTAATTTTTAGTTTTACAGATAATTTACTGGATGATATACTTGAGAAATTTATTAAAACAGATATTCCCGGCTTGGGACTTCTTGTAATTTTTTTCGTCCTGGTTTTTGTTGGTATCATTGGAGGTAGTATTCTGGCACAGCCGTTTAAAATTTTGTTTAAACGGTTAATAGAAAAAACCCCTTTGTTAAAGCTTATCTATTCGGCACTAAATGATCTTTTCTCTGCATTTGTTGGTAAAGAAAGAAAGTTTAACAAACCCGTTATTGTATTGGTAAATCCGATTTCTAACCTGGAAAAATTAGGCTTCCTAACAGAAGAAGATTTAAGTAAAATAGATGAAACAGATAAGGTTGCTGTATATTTTCCTCATTCCTATAATTTTTCAGGAGAACTGTTTATTGTTCCTAAAAATCAAGTAAGGCCAATAGATATAAATCCGGCTGTTGTAATGAAATTTATTGTATCAGGGGGCGTTTCTGATATTTATGAAGAACAAGAGCCGGAAAATAGTGTTAATTAGTAAAATTTGAAATATGTCTGGTGAAGTTTTATTTTTTATTGTTTTTGTTATTTTCATAATTGCTGTTCTGTTGCTGGATTTGTTATTGGTTGGCAAAAAATCTCATGAAGTATCGGTTAAAGAAGCCACAGTTTGGAGTGCTATCTGGATTGCTTTGGCCCTGGGATTTGCGGTGTTTCTAAGATTTTACGCAGAATTTATTCATGGGATACAAACGTTTGAAGATTTAAAACATGTGGTGCAACATTACTCGCCTTTTCTCTCACTTGATGAAAGCAGCTACGAAAATAGCCTGCTCCTTTACAGAAAGAACAGTGCCATAAATTTCCTTTCAGGCTACCTCATTGAAAAATCACTCTCAGTAGATAATTTATTTGTAATGATGGCCATCCTCACAGCTTTTTCTGTTAAAAAAAAAGATTACAAACCCGTTCTTTTTTGGGGGATAATCGGTGCTATTGTAATGCGTTGTATTTTTATTTTTGCCGGGTCAGCCCTGATTTACAGGTTTGAGTGGTTGTTGTATGTTTTTGGAGTTTACCTGATTTATGTCGGGATTAAAATGTATGTTGAACGCAATTCAGAAACCAAAATCGAACCCCAACACCATCCGATTGTTAAATTTTTGTCTAAACGTTTTAAGGTTTTTCCAAGGTATGTTGCCAATAGATTTTTTGTTCGCAAAAATGGTTTGGCTTACATTACCCCTTTATTTATTGTTTTAATAATAATAGAATTTACAGACTTAATATTTGCTTTAGATTCAATTCCGGCAATATTTGCTGTTACGCGTGACCCTTATATTGTTTTCTTTTCAAATATTTTTGCAATACTAGGGTTACGTTCCCTTTTCTTTCTACTTATTAAAGTAGTTGAGAAATTTTATTTGTTGAAAGTTGGAGTGTCAATTTTACTTGTATACGTGGGAATAAAACTCATGATGCATGAATGGTTGTTACATTTTGGATTTAAACCAGTTTATTCTCTATATGTAATTTTATTCGTATTATCAGCAAGTATCGTACTTTCAGTTGTATTTCCTAAAAAAAGGATCCATCAATAAATTTATATGTTTGAACGTCTATTTGAAATAATAATGCATACTGATGATGCATTGTTAGCTATGGTTTCAGAAAATTTAACCCATACCTACCTTATTTTGTTTCTATTGATAATGTTTGAAACCGGATTGATTATTTTTCCCTTTTTACCAGGTGATGGACTGCTATTTTCGGCAGGCGTAGTAGCAGCTTCTACGGATATGGATATCCGTCTTTTAACCATCCTTTTGATTATAGCTGCAATTGTTGGTAACACAAGCAACTATTATATGGGCAAATTTATGGGATATGAGCTTCGAATAAGTAAAAACTATTTTATAAAAAATCATCTGTTAAAATACATGCTTCAAGCAGAAGAATTTTATAGAAAGAAAGGTGGGACTGCAATTATAATAGGTAGGTTTTTTCCTGTCATCCGAACATATATACCTTTTTTAGCAGGTGTAGTAAAAATGTCTTTTAAAATTTTCATTAAAAATACAACTATTGGGGCTGTATTATGGATTGTCCTGTTTTTGCTGACAGGATATTTTGTTGGGGAAATAGAATGGGTTAAAAATAACTATGGATTAATATTTCTTGTTCTTATTTTTATAACAGTATTACCATTTATAATAACTGTCTTAAAAGGTTTTAGAAAAACAGAAAAGTAAACTTTATTTAGAAATTTTTCTTTTTAGTTCAACCCCTAATTTATCGGGTTTTCCCAATGGAACTTTTTCTAAAACAAAATTACTTGCGTCAATATGGTAAGATTTTGATTCAGGGATAGCAATATGCTTAAAAATATTACTCAGGCTCATTATTATTCTTTCCCAGAATTTAAATGCATGATCAGCAGTGAGGACCCTATCGATTAAAATATATCTGCAATCACCTGTTACCTGCACTTCTTTTAGTGATGGGTACATTGATTTTACCTGTATCTCATCTGCTTTTGATAAATCATTACGTATTTTATTAAAGAGAAGATTTAACCTGGGTTCAACCTTAAATCCCAGAAACAGGTTGATTTTTATGATTTCACCGGGTACAATATGTACAACTTCATATTCCGAAACAAATGGCTCGTCAAGTATTTCAATATGGACAAACCAGTAAATATCAGCTCTTTTGGGTTGTTTGTCAAGCAGGGAATATACAATGGTAGATTCAATCTCATATTCTTTGTTCCCTTTAGTCAAATAAATAAGGTTGGTTGCAAATTTAGGAATAGTCAGATCCTTTTTTACATTTATTAAAATATTTGCTATTTCTTTCAAGGAAACATATCTCATCAACTTATTTTTAATTAGGCGGCCATTATACCAGGAGTACATTAGAATTGAAAAGAATACGGCAATTATAAATGCGAACCATCCCCCATGAGCAAATTTTTGAAAGTTTGCAATAAAAAATAAACCCTCAATAAATAAAAATACCCCTGAAATAATTGCTGCAAATGCTTTATTCACTTTAATTCTTCTTAAATAAAGAATAAGCAATATGGTAGTCATTAGCATGGTAATACTTATTGAAAGTCCATAAGCAGCTTCCATTGCAGATGATTCTTTGAACAGCAAAATTACCCCTGTGCTGGTTAGCCATAAGAAAATATTAATTGCGGGAACGTATAACTGTCCTTTAAGTACGGTTGGATATTTTATTGTTAGTTTTGGCCACAGGTTAAGGGACATAGCTTCACTCACCAAAGTAAAAGAGCCACTAATTAATGCCTGGCTGGCAATAATAGCTGCCAGGGTTGCCAAAATTATTCCTGGAATTATAAACCAATTAGGCATAATGCCATAAAAAGGATTTAATACTTCTGTGTTTTCATTTATATTTGATAATATCCATGCGCATTGTCCAAAGTAATTGATTATTAGCATTGTTTTAACGAAGATCCACGAAATTTGAATATTTTTTATTCCGCAATGCCCTAAATCAGAGTAAAGAGCTTCTGCACCTGTTGTAGCTAAAAACACGGCCCCCAAAATTAGCAAAGCTTGAGGATGGGTGCTAATTAGGCTGATGGCATAAACAGGGTTTATTGCTTTAAGTATGATTGGCGAGACAATAAGCTGCAAAAACCCCAATGTACCAATAACTATAAACCAAACTAACATAACCGGGCCAAAGGATCGGCCAATAGATTCAGTTCCAAACTGCTGAACAAAAAACAATATTGTTAGAATTGCAATTGAAATTAGGATTGAAGGTATTTCGGGGTTAATAATCTTTAAGCCTTCTATTGCAGATGTTACAGTTATAGATGGTGTTATTATGCCATCGGCAAGTAATGTACTACCACCAATGATAGCAATAATATAAGCCCATTTATTTCTTTTTCTAATTAAAGCATATAGTGCAAAAATCCCCCCTTCTCCTTTGTTATTGGCACGTAAGGTTATAATAATATATTTAAAAGTTGTTTGTATGGTTAAAGTCCAGAATATGCAGGATGCAACTCCAAGGATGATTTTTTTATCATAAAAGTCAAGATGCCCAAAAACAGCTTTTACAACATAAAGAGGAGATGTTCCTATATCGCCGTAGACAATCCCCAGCGTAATTATTAATCCGGCAAAACCAAATTGATTTATTTTTTTCTTCTGTTGATTAGGTGTTTGCATTTTTAAATTAAAAAACTGGTTAAAGTATTTTTTCGAGTATAAGATCACCAATATCGGTAACTACAATTAAATATCTTTTTCGTTGTTTATCTCTTACTATTAATTCGTACTCAATCATGTTACCTTTATTGTTAAGCAAAGAACTCATTATCTCTCCTTTTGATAATGCCAGATTTTTGATTGCTTCTGGAATGTACTCAGTTGGCAGGTTTTGTTTGTATTCTAACAAAACCCCATTTAAACTAAACAAAGCAATATGTTCAAGATTATTTTTATAGAAGATTGCTTCGTAATAGGATTTTTTGTTAAACCATTCCACATTAACTGCATCCATAAAATTATCGTTAAAAGCCTGCAAGCATACTTCCGATGGAGAAACTCCATTTCCTTCAATTACCTTTTTTAAAAAATCTTTCATTCTATCTCAATTTCTTTTTATGACGTTTATGAACTTACAAGTAACATCTTAGTTACGCATAAATTTCTGGGTATATAAATATAACACCCTTGCCCTTGCCCTTTTTAACCGCATTTTGGCAGCATCTTCACTAATTCTTAATGCTAAACCAATTTGTTTCATCGGTAGATCATCCTTATACTTCATTAGAAGTAAAGCTTTCTCTTCAGGATGAACAAGTTCCATAATAGCTAAAAGATTATCATAATTGATATCTTCCAATACTTCCTCAGTATCATCAATTATATCTGGGATTTCATTTTCTTTGTTCCATTCCGGATAGTGTAGTTTCTTTTTATCCCTGAGAAAATCTATGCAATGATTGTATGTAACCGAGTACAGCCATGAAGAAAAAGAAGAAAGCTGCTTAAATGATGGTAATTTCTCGAAAACCTTCGAAAATATATCTTCTGTAAGTTCTTCCGCAATTTGTTTATTCTTAACGAAGGAATAACATTTATTCAAAACCTTTGAAAAATATCTATTGTAAAGTATTTCAAAATATTTAGAAGAATTTTCACTTCGTATTTTTTGGATAATCTCGTCATCCGTAAGGTGTAAATATTTTTCAGTCATTTATACATGTGTTGTATATTAAAAAATGTATGAATTCTAGTGTTTTTTTCATTTCGTTAAAATGATGTTTAAAGTTAGTTTATAGTATAATACCTATCAATTTTTAACTATACAAATTATTAGGTCCTTTTTTTAATTTTTCAAGAATCTTTCTTAAACTATTAATATTTAAATCTTTATTGTTGACCCAATCAATAACACCTTCCGGGGAAGAAAAAGTTTGTGGATGGATGTATGTATCTTTTATTCCTAAAGAAAAAAGAGTTGTTATTACTACTTCGTTTGGCTTACTCGTTAAATATGCCGATTTTCTTTTTCCAATAATTTGAGGAAAGTTTTTAAAAAAAATTAAAAACATATCAATATCCGGCTCTTTAACAAGCATGTTTGCATCTCTGTAATCAAAGACTAGATCATAATCAGGATTATAGTTAATATCTGAGCTTATAATTTTTCTGGAATTTATAAATTCATCAATATTGATATCACCAGAATGATATTCTACAATAATCTTTTCTTTTTTAAGTATTGTATATGAACCAAATTTTTTCACAGGAAGTATATATCAGGTCTCAAATTTACTACTTAAATTATAATTTTAAGAAGCGTCTTGCCAAAAATTTATGCGTTATTATCTTGATTATAAGGTGGAATAAAAATATGTTATTTTTTTATGTTACCTAATTCCCTTTTCGCGTCATAATATCAAATTTTAAAAAATAAAGATAACGATCCTAACCATGGATTAACTTCTATATAAGTTAACTGTGCAAAGATTTAAAGAAAAATAAACAATTAATTTTTATAAAAAAATGAAAAACAGGTTTTTTGCAAGTATTGTATTTTTAGGAGTAACATCCTTAATGTTAACGAGCTGTTCAAAATTGCCACAGGCTGAAATTGATGCAGCAAATGCAGCTATAGAACAAGCCAAATTGGCTGGTGCTGAAGTTTATGTTTATGAAAATTTTGTTGCATTGCAAGATTCAATGAACGGTGTAATGGCTGGTATTGAATCACAGAAGTCAAAATTCATTAAAAACTACTCAAACACGAAAGCAGATTTAGAAGGAGTAACAAATTTTGCAGGAATTATATTGCAACAGACAGAAACACGAAAAGAAGAAATAAAAGTTGAAGTACAAAATTTAATTACAGAGGTAAAAGTCTTAATTGAAACAAATAGACAATTAATTCTTGAAGCACCAAAAGGTAAAGAGGGAACAGCAGCTCTTTTTGCAATTAAAGGAGAAATTGATGCTGTTGAGTCTTCAATAAATGAAGCTAGTAGTTTACTTGAAACAGGCGATTATATTGCAACATTAGAAAAATCAAAAGCTGCAAAAGAAAAAGCTACTTCTACCAATGTTGAATTATCAAATGTTATTGCTAAATATAAAGCAAATAAGAGTAGTAAAAGGGCATAGTAGTTAGGTGAAGAGTTTAGTGTGTTTGTATTTATCCGGTTCCGATTATGTCGGGACCGTTTTTTTTATGCAAAATGAAATCAAAAAAAATAATAATCTTATCTGTTTTACTATTAATAATTGTTGGAATTTCAATTAAAGTTAAAAAAAATGTACTCCCCAAAGAAGAAATAGATATAGCCAGGCTATCCCTAAAAAAAGCATTGCTTGAAGGTTCTGATATGTTTGCAAAAGAAAAATTTCTGAATGCTCAAATTTATTATGATTCAGCCATGATAGAATGGGAGGGGCAGAATGAACGATTTATACTTTTTAGAAATTATCAGAAAGCAATTGATTTAGCAGCCCAATCTGCATTTTTTAGTGAGATAGCGATAGATATCTCCAGAAACAATATTGCAAATACAGAAAAGCTTATTGAGTTAAGAATTGAGAAAACCGGTAGGCTGATTAATAATTTTAAGAAGAATTTTGGTGACTTTCCAATGAGTGAAAAACAACGTAACGAATTAACAAAGTGTAATTTACTTTATGCAGAAAGTTTACTTGCGTATAAAAATAAAAATTATGGTGCCTGCAAATCAAAACTTGATTTAGCAGAAATGTCTATTAATGATGTTAATGCATATTACCAGGAAAAACTGCTTAATTATTTTGAGGATTTTTCTAAATGGGATGAAATGGTCAAACAGACTGTTAATATTTCAAAAAAAAATCAAATACACGTAATTATAGTTGATAAACTTGCTCGGGAACTATTGGTTTATTATGAAGGAAAAAACATAAAAAAAATAAATATTGAACTGGGTAGCAATTGGATAGGGGACAAACAGCAACAAGGCGACAAATCGACCCCGGAAGGATTTTATAAGGTTATTGATAAAAAACGAAACGGAGAAACAAAATACTACAAAGCCTTTTTACTTGATTACCCAAATGAAGAAGATAAAAAAAGGTTTACCCTCAACAAAAAGAACGGAATAGTTAAACACGATGCAAAAATTGGTAACCTGATAGAAATCCATGGGAATGGCGGTAAAGGAATTGACTGGACTGATGGTTGTATCGCTTTAAAAGATAGTGATATGGATGAAATTTATAATTTTTTACCGGTAGGGACAAAGGTTACTATAGTTGGTTCCACAAAATCATTAAACGAACTCTCATTTAATTTTGAATGAAAACAATAAATAAAGAATTAATAATTGAATCTATTAAGAAAAAAACAGCGGCTTTAAAGAAGTTTTTTCTGTTAAAAAAATTAGATAAGCAATTCTTAATTATAGCTACTTTAATAATAGTAATACCGATTTTGGTAAGGGGGATCATATGGGTGATCCCATATCCTAAGACATTGTCACCTCAAGTAAATGAGGAAAAACTAATCTCAGCGAAGAAACAAATTAATGATGATATTGAAACCTTAAACAAAAAACTAAATGCCAAAAGGCCAAAGTCTTACTTTTTGGTTATTAATAGTGCATCAAATGAGTTTGTTTTATATAAAGGGAATGAAATTATTAAAAGAGATAAATGCTCAACGGGAAGCTATACTTTATTAAAAAATGGGGATGAACAACAATGGATGTTTAAAACCCCAAAAGGAGAATTTAAGATATTAGGAAAAATCACTTCTCCTGTATGGAAAAAACCTGACTGGGCTTTTGTTGAGGAAGGATTACCTGTACCATCTGCCAACGACCATACACGATTTGAATATGGTGTCCTGGGAGATTATGCCTTAAGCCTGGGGCACGGATATTTAATTCATGGAACACTTTACCAAAGATTTTTGGGATTACCTGTTACACATGGGTGTATTAGGTTAAATGACGAAAATCTTGAATTGGTTTATAAATCACTTCAAGTAGGATCTAAAGTATATATTTTTTAAAATTTTATTGGAATGCAAGACATTATCAAAAAAGGAACCTCACTAAAAACGCAATGGAGAACTGTCCTGTTCGGGTTAGCAGGGATATTTTTATTTGTTTATTTAATTACTGTTGCAATAGCCCCGCTTAACAAAATCAAGGAGTTGGCAGGAGTTGTTGAGGAGGGGACAGTTTTTACTAAAAAAATAGATAGTATCTATTTTCACACGGATATGAAAGATTTACTTAAAGAAAAAGCATATAAGGACGCTCTGTTAAAATTATCAGAATCGGATTCAATCCAATTAGTAGTTAATTTATCTGACAGTACCGTAAACCTGTATATTAAGGGGGTTATGATACATCAAACCAAGGTTGGGGAATTAAAAAGAGATAAACTCTTCGATAAAATGCCTTTACAACAGGAAATTGAAATTTTCTCTAAACCGTTAGCCATAGGTTCGCAATCTGCAACTATAGTAAAAGAACCCATTGTTGTTCGTCAAGCGCCTAAAGATACACTTGAGGCAACATTGAATGCATGGAAGCCAGATACGTTAATTCAAAATCCGGCTTTTGCAGTTTTTTTCCTGGATTATAATTTTAAATTAATTTTTGAACAAGACAAAACTGTTAATTCTCTTGACAAAAGAGCAAAGTTTAAGTTTCATTTACAATTAAAGGTTAAGAAATTTTTAGAAACCCTGGGAAATTTTATGCTATTTAAGAAACAAGAATACCAACCAACTATTACTATCAAAATGCCAGTGGAAGAATTAAGGGCAATTTATCGTGCACTGCCTGAGAATACATTTGTTGTTTTAAAATTTTAAGATATTTCCAGACCGTCTTTTTTGAAAAAAATAGAATATTGAACATTCAGAAATATTTATTCGAAACCTGGAACAATAACAATAAAATTGTTTACTGCATTTGTATTGATTAATTTTTGAACCGTAAAATTGTTTTTAGCATTGAAAGCAATCGATTCTTTTCTAAAAAGAAAAAACATGCAAACAGTTTTTTCTTCATTATCAACTTTATTAAAATCTTTGTGCTGAAATATTATTTCATATTTATTTTTCTTAGGCAAAAGCATCTTTAGTTTAGCAATACACTCTTCTTTTTCTACCTTAAATATTAATAGGTCTTCTGGTTTAGGTAATTTATTTAATTTATTGATAATTGAAGTAAACGAAGGTTCATACTCAACATTAGAAGGAATATGGATAATAAATTTATTGTATTTAGTGTGATTTTCTGAAATGTTAACAGCATATAATGTTTGTAAACTACTAACTAGATGATCAAAAATATTACCAAAAATACGCTGAGATGCTGTTGTCTTTCCTCCCCAGCCAAAAACAATATCAGAGGCCATGTATTCTTTGGCCGCTCTTATAATACCGCTTGAAATATTTAAATCAACGCGGGTTACCACCTTCAGGTTTTCGTTCAGGGTATTGAATTCATCAACATTTTTCTCCAGCGTTTCTTTTATGCTAAGTATATTCTCCCTGCTACTTTTATTTTCATTAACAATGTTAATAATATACACCGGTTCCGACTGGTTCACTTTTTGAAAACAACTGGCAATACTTATAAGATTTGCCATTGTAAAAGGGTTTGAAATGGGCACAAGAATTCTCTCAATACGTATCCTCTCAGCGGTGATATTGGCATTCAAAACTAATTTTTTTCCAGCTCTCTCTGTAATAAATGAAGCAGCCAGGCTACTAACCAAAATTATTAAAACAGTAGCATTTAATATTGTAGTATTAATCATGTGCTTCTCAAACCCAATAAGTATTATTGCAATTGTAGCAGCAGCATGCGAGCTGGTTAATCCAAATAAAAGATTACGTTGAGTACTATTAAATTTCAGTATTTTTTGAGAAAAAAAAGCAGCAAGCCATTTCCCTGCAAATGCTGTTAATATAAGCGTAAAAGCCACAAACCAGAGATAAGTCCCTGAAAAAAGTGTTTTAATATTCATCAACATTCCTATACTTATTAAAAAAACAGGTATGAAAAGAATATTACCGACAAAATCTATGTGGTGCATCAAAAGCGAGTTTCGGGGAATGCTCTTGTTTAGTGCTATTCCTGCTATAAAAGCACCTATAATTGGTTCTGTCCCTATCAATTCCGCAGTGTATGACGATACACATACCATAAACAAGAGAAAAAGATAATGGACAGGCCTGTCCCGTTTAATGTTTTTGAAAAACCAACCAGCTATACGGGGAAACATATAAAATACTAAGGATGTATAAATTGCGAAAAAGAACAATAATTTTGTTATCTCTATCCCTACATTCCTATCCTGAAAATCCTGTGTGACAATTGAAAGTATCATTAATACCAATGTATCGGTAATAATAGTTCCTCCAACAGCAGTCAATACAGAAATATCTTGATTTACCCCAATTTTTCTTACAATAGGATATGCTACCAGTGTATGGGTGGAAAACATAATTGATACCAATAGGATTGCCTGGTTTTGGAGGAATAAAATTTGTTTAGAAACAATAATACCAAGAAAAAAAGGAATAATGAAAGTCGCTAACCCAAAAATCAAACTGTTTTTGCGACTTTTTCTTAATTTTTCAGGTTCTAACTCAAGACCAGCCATAAACATGATATACAATAGGCCAATTGTTCCCAAAAGTTCGATGCTTGAATCTTTTGTTAAAATATTGAAACCATAAGGGCCAACGATAACGCCCATTATAATAAATGATGCGACATCGGGAATTTTTATTAACCGAAACAAAAAGGGGGATAAAAAAATGATTCCTATTAATACCAAAAAAATCAGTAAGGGTTCATGTATTGGAAAAAACGAAGACACATTGCTCATTTTTATAAAAATAAATTATTTGTTAAATAATCCGGGGAACAAAAGCCATTGCTAAGTTAATATTGTTGTTGCGTTTACCCATAGTAATATTTAGACCAGTTATAAGAAATAGGTAACAAATTTTAAACTATATCAGAAGAATAATTGGTTTCCTGTATGAAATACCCCATGCTTTATAAGTTTATTGTTTCGGAAGGCTCCAAAGGCTGTCCCGGAAAACGCACCTAACATACAGTGCCGGGATATTTTATCATCTAACTGGTAAACAGCAGGGATGCCGAAACTTAAAATCCAAAATAAATTAGGCAAGAATTTGTCAGGAGCATTGACTGTTCACAAACCGAATCCTGAAGAGTGAGCCTGATGGAGCCAATTGGTTAGTTTTTATCAATTGCATAATTTTGGGGAACTAAAAAAATCGCTCTCAAGTAAGTTACCCTTTTAATTTTTTACGTCATAATACAAAACAAAATAAGTATTATCATGAAAGCAAAACAAGGTAGTATTAGAAAGGTAATGGGGACATTTGCCAATATTGCAACCTCCGTTGTATCCGGATTACCAAGAGACAAGTACTTGTTAAAACCGGAAAATAAGGTGATTATACATAACAAGAAGGAAACTTTCAAACCTGATGATGAAAAACATTATCACAGGCCAATTGCAAAACCTGTAGTGGAAAAACAAACTTTGCTTAAAGAGAGTAAAAAGAAAAAAGCAGTTCTATAATTAATTGGTAGATGGCCAATAAACCATCTTCATAAAATCTTAATAAAATGTTAACAATAAAAAAAACAGGGGAAGGTTATTTTTTAGCCTCTCTAACAGGACATAATGAGGAATTGGGAAGAAACGAATGTCATATGATCAAGAAGGAAATTATGCCAATCATAAAATCCCACAGGGAGATTTCCATTAATCTCAAAGGAATTAAATCTATAGATAATGGAGGATTTAACATACTGCATGAATTAAAGGGCGTATCGGACAAAAATGGTTGTAAACTGCGTTTCATCAATGTAGAGCCTGTTTTAACAACAAAAATAGCTGGCTTAACCGATAAAAAAGCGCAGCTTCAAAAAGAGTTTGAAATTGATTAAATGGTGAAATAAAACAAATCTGAATGGCTTCTCCTATTTTTCACCATTTACTTATTCCTTTTTTAGTTGCCATGTTCCTTGCCATTAATATGGGAGGTAGTGGTACTGAACCTTCTTTCTCCCTGGCGTTTGGTTCTGGTGTAATTAGACGGAACTTAATACCAGGGCTTTTTGGTATTATGGTTTTTCTAGGGGCAATTATTGCAGGAAAATCTACAGCTTTAACAATTGGCTCTGAACTAATTAATCCTGATAGGTTGGATTTCAAAGTTACAACCATAATATTACTGTCAATAGCCCTCTCTTTATTTTTAGCAAACCTTCTTGGTATACCACAATCTACAAGCCAGGCAACTGTTCTATCAATCTCTGCTGCATCATTTTATTTTCAGGAATTTAACCAAAACAAACTTTTCCTGGAAATAATACCAGCCTGGTTTGTTTTACCTTTAATTGCATATGTGGTATGTTATTTTACCGGGAAGTATATATATAACCCATTACGCAAAAAAGGTGTTTTTTTATCAGCTTCGGTGAATAACCACCTTGTTGTTAAAGTATTAATTATAGCAACTTCTCTTTATGTTGCCTTCTCAATTGGTGCAAATAATGTTGCAAATGCAGCCGGACCCATTGCCGTAATGTCAATAAACGAGCTTAATATTAAATTTAATGAATCAAATTTCCTACTTATAATTATTCTATCTACACTTTTAGTGGCACCAAATTTCGGAATAGGAAGCTCCTTGTTTGGCTATAAAATTGTTAAGCATACCGGTAAAGATATTATTATGTTAGGTAAGATTGAGGCAGTTATAATTGCATTTGTCTCGGCTAGCTTATTGCTTGTAGCTTCTATATTTAAAGGTATACCCTCATCTTTAGTTCAGGTAAATGTTGCGGCAATATTGGGTATTGGTGTAGCTAAATTGGGGGCTAAAAATATTTTTAAGAAAACACATGTTAACCGATTTTTTGTAGTTTGGATTATTGCCCCGGCAATAGCTTTTTTGCTGACATATTTTGGATTATACCTGTTGGATACACTTAAAAATTAAACAAAAGTAAAATTAGCGCAGGGGACTGAAGACAAAATAGAAAGAAAGGCAAAAAATGCATTTCTACCAGGTATTTAAAAAATCATGCAAAAAGCAGGTAGTTTTTAATAACCTTATATTAACCTATTAAAAACAAATAAGATAAATCGCTTTTTTTACTTTTAACTATTTAGAGGGAATATTCTTCAACAATGTTTGTTATACCCAATGTTATATCCATTAAGCCCTTTTTCGCCCTGGAAATTCATCCTTCCCTTTTATAGGCCAGTCAATTACATGGCCGGCTTTTGTTTTATCTAATTTCATTACTTTCAAATTCTGGTTGTTGCTTACGATTATATTTATCGTTTTTAGCCATTTTTGAGCTAGTTGTAATTCTCCTGTTAAAACCAATCTGTCATAATCAGTAT
This sequence comes from Bacteroidales bacterium, assembly GCA_963665085.2. Taxonomy (GTDB): domain Bacteria; phylum Bacteroidota; class Bacteroidia; order Bacteroidales; family JAAAOM01. The sequence continues at coordinate 1,174,121 of CAXXXS010000002.1, read as the reverse complement.
TATAAAATTCTAATGCCAAATCTGGCGTGTTATTATTAAAAGTAAGAATCACTTCAATCTTGTCTACTACATTTTCAATTTTATCGTTAATTTTAATTTTTCGTTCGAGTTTAGACATCCTACATCCGGAAACATCTGATATATCAATTACCTGGTGTATTTCCCCGTTTGGCAAACGACGGATAAAAAACAACCTGTTAATTGTTCTGTTATCAATACCAATTAGGGTTTTGTCCCATATATCATAATCTGAAATAGTTGAATTGTAACTCTTGGCAAATGTTGCCAATGGTGCCAGATTTTTTTTATTGCTGATTTTATTTTTTATCCTAAAAAAAACGACCAGGCCAACAAAGCCCAATATTGTAATAGACCAGCTTAATATAATATTTAAGTTCATTTTTTTAATTGTTAATATTTATTGTTTGAACGGTCTGAAAAGAATATTTTACTTGAAAATTGTTAAGTTTTTTTGCAAATCCAGCAAAGAATAAAAGATTAACATCTAATACTTTGCGTATTTTGTGCTCTTTAACTTTATAGGTGTGCCGGGGAATAAAAATACTTTTGTGACACCCTCATTTCAGGAAATAAAGTAAGGGTACTACCAGAAATAATTAAACGGATGGATTATATCTGTACCTTCCAATCTTTTTATTTGACATCTGGTAAAAATGATATAATTTGATATTTTCTTATTTCTGCCAGGATCAACATTTGTATTCGCCTGTAATTTAGCAGGGAAACCATTTCTGAGAGTAGGAAATATCTGCCGAAAAAAGCTTTGCGTATTTTCTTTAGTGGGTATATTGAATAATCCAGAAACATCTGGGGTAATAATACGGCTCTCAGAAGCCGGACATACTAATACATTATTTTTACTATGGTTTTTCGAACCTTTTCCTTCTGTTACCGAATAGGTCAAAATAATAGCCAATAATATGAAAATATGCTTCATTGTAGCTTTTTATATTTTGACGGATTTTTTTTGAATAGTAACTGAAAAACATCATATTTTTCCAAACTTAGCACAGAACCAGATGTTTCCCTGTACATCTTCGAATGCACATTCAGCATCCCCATTTTTATTCTCAACTGGTTTGAAAATAGATTTTGCATTACTTCCGAGAGCTTTTGTATAGGTGTCGTTAATATTTTTTACATAAACATAAACGGTGCTTTGTCTGGCCTGTAAATTTTCTGCAGATGGCTGAATAAACAGCGTTGTGTTGCCAATTTTTAGCTCTTTTCTCCCGTCTGTATTTTCTTTAACCTGTTCTGATATTTCGGAACTAAAAACTGATTTAATAAATTGTACCTGTTCATCGCTGTTTTGAACAATAAAATACGGACTTATTGTTGAATAACCCGGACGTGCCGGGTTTTGATTTATCATTGACATTATTTTAATGTTTTAATTAGTAATGCTAGTAAGATACTTATTATTAATCCGGCATTAACTTTTGCCAGGTCTGAGTAAATCTTTTTGTAAGTTTCCTTTATCTTGTGCTTTTCCAATAAATAGCTTATTGCAAATTCCCTTCCAGCAAGTATCCCAACAAAAGTCCATGTTGTGCTCATTGGTATAGGGTTTATTGTTGTAAAAAAGAATAATACAATACCATAACTTAGGTCGATTAGTGTTGCAGAACGGATATGTGCTGAATTTGTTTTTTGCCGGACCACTTCCTGAATCTTTCCTCCTTTTCTTTGAAAGACAAAAGCCAATAAACTTAAAATTACACCCAGTGATATTAGTAAGGTTGTAAGGTTTAATTGACGCGGTAAATAGACGTATATATTTGCAAAATCCTGAATAAGCCACTGTACCCATAAAAATCCAGTGCTTAGCCATTGAGCGGATATCCAGAACATGTGTTGTTTTTTTGCCAAAGCTTTGCTTGTGGCATCTTTCGTTTCAAATTTTTTAGCAATTAACAAGTAGATTAAGAATGCGGTTATAAAAGCAACTCCGTATCCTGTAATTGATTTTAGCACCATCTTTTCAATTACTTGTTTTGAAGAGAAAACGCTTAATATCATGAACGTTGTACTTACTGGTAAACCAAATTGGGTAACTATTAATAATATTATTGGCGGCAAAATATACCACCAATAGAAATTCTCAGGAAATGGTATATTATTTAGCCGTCCATAGCTAACATCTCCATTATTCAAAAACCAACCAACGATAACTACTGTTGTTAATAGAATTCCAGCATAGCCCCATAATATCCACCATTTTCTTTTTGCGTTAGAAGTAAGAAATGTTCCTAAAGTTTGAATGACATCGTTAGCTACAACCGAGTAAGCTGCAAATAAAAAACCAAAATACATTATTAAATTATGCATTGCCAATTTCTTTTATTTGAATTAAGACTTAAAATATATAAGATGTCACATTATTTCTACTTCAAAAAATATATGTTTTTTGATCATATTTACTAAATCATATTTTTGAATAGGCTTTGATATAAAATCATTACAACCAGCCTGGATTGCATTTTTTTTATCTGATTGCGCATTATATGCAGATTGCGCAATAATTATTAGTTCGGGCCTTTTTTCTTTTATTATTTTTGTGGCTTCAATACCATTCATTACAGGCATTTTTATGTCAATCAAAACTAGATTAATATTTTCATTATTAAGGCACTGTTTAACAGCTTCCTTCCCATTCGTTGCAGTAAGAATAACATCACCAAATTCTGTTTTAATAATCTCTTCCAGTAAAATCAGATTAATTGGTTCGTCATCAACTATTAATATTTTACTAATAGCATTTTTCTTTTTATTTATTTTTTCATTAATATTCTCTTCTATGTTCGTGCCTTTGATATATGGAATGCTGAAATAAAATTCAGACCCCTTATTTATTTCTGATTTTATACCAATTCGGCCCCCCATTATTTCAACTAATGATTTGCATATAGCTAATCCTAATCCTATTCCATTGAAGTTTTTCAGGTAATCTTGTTCAACTTGTTGGAACCTTTCAAAAATTTTATCATGATGTTCGGGATCAATTCCAATACCCGTATCTTTAACAAAGAAATGTATTTGATCCTCTTTAATTAAATAGCCAAATTTTATTTCACCTTCTTTAGTAAATTTTAATGCATTATTAATTAGATTATCAATTACCTGTCTTAATCTTATCGCATCAGCAATTACACAACAAGTTTCACGAGTATTGTCTTTTTCTATAACCAGTTTCAGGGCATGGATTTTTGCCTGTGGTAGAAAAAAAATATAAATTTCTTGTAAGAATTTGTCCAAATAAATATTGTCTTTTTTTAGTTCAATTTGACCAGCTTCTATTTTAGACATAACTAATACATCAGACAAAATTCCTAACAACTGTTTTCCAGATGTTTTTATTAAATTAAGATACTGGGTTAGTTCGTTGTTATCTTCTAAATAGTAAGATAAAACATCGGTAAAGCCCAAAATCCCATTTAATGGAGTTCTTATTTCATGCGATAGATTTGCCAGGAATGCAGTCTTAAGAATTTCACCCTCCTGGGCTTTTAGCAATGCAGTCTCTAGTTCAGATGTTCTTTCTCTTACCTTAAGCTCTAATTCTTGATTATGAAATTTTAAATAATTCCTTAAATCCGCAGATTAATAATTTGGAATAGAAAAAACTCTTATTTATCATTATTTTCAGGGAAAACTACTGCATTTCGAGTATGTTATAAAAGCTTACTGGTATAATTTTATTTTCAAGAAGCAATTTTTGGGTATCTAGCCTTTATTATTGTTATATATATGTAGGCTACCAATCGTTGTTAGTATACAATCCTGATATACAGATATTTAGTTTTTACACATGAATGCAGTTTTCCCAAGCCTTATTAAAATATTTGTCTGTTAATCAAGCAACAATAGGTGATATTGTTTTGTGGAAAACAGCTTCAAAATATGCTGTCGTCCACGTTTTATCCATTTTGAAGGGACCACCATAAACCGGAATATAAACTTCTTTAATCTGAAGTTTGGTTTGATAAAATCTAATTTGGCACTAAGGAAGTTTGTCAGGAAATGAAACATATTTCGGCAAATTGCCATCAATATTAAGAATACCGTATTTTCATGAAGAAAAGAGAATGGCATTTTTTTCCATAAAAAGTCATTGTTCATTTCATCGAACAGACGTTCGCTTTCACCCCTATCGTTGTAGAACAGGATCACTTCCAAATCAGACATCAGCGGTTCATTGGTCATAATAGCCCTGTATTTAAAATCATCGCCGGTAAAAAGGTCTGTTTGTCCATCGCTGTTCTTTTCCCTACTGATTACATAGCGGTAAGTTTTTTCTTGGCCAAAGGGGGCGTACCAGATTGATGCTACTTGATATTTCTTAAAGCCTATTTCTACTTCTTGCCATGTTCCGATTTGTTTTATTTCATCATACAAAGAGGCACAACGTTGCGCCCTGATAAAAAAGTATTGGCTATTGGATTCTATCACGGGAAGGACTTCTTTGTCGAAAGAGCCACAGTCCATACGGCTGTACTTTGGTTTTATCCCAAATTCTTTTAAAATGCCATATGCATTTTCAAGTGTCTGTTCCTGTTTGTATTTTACATTGCTGTTCCCGTTTCTGTTTTCAATATAAACCGGGTGGTTCCCTATAGTTGCAATGCCCGGGAAATATCCATCGTCCTTCTTATAACTGCGTTTAGAATCGTATTTCCCTGTGGGGATAAACTGGTTGTCGTAATCAAATATATAATTGTCAGTATTGGCAGAAAGTTGTTTTGTCTTGACCAACAACTGGACCATAAGCCTATTAAGGTTTAGGTTGATATTGAAGTCGTGCTCAATATTCCCTTTTGATATAAATGTTTCCTTTTCGGTTGACAGTTCTTTTTGCATACGCAGCAATGTATCTGCAGAACATACCTTAAACTCTTTTACTTGTTCGAGCTCATCGCGTAAGTGTTCTGTGATATCCTCTGCACACCCGCCTCCACATAAAACAAGTAAAAAATATGAACGGACTAAATCACTATAACTGTATTCTGCTCGTATGCCCCTACTGCCAAGGCTTTCGTCAATAGTTTTATATAGATTTGCGTTCTTGATTATTTCATCAGCGAAATTTATTCCGCCAAAAGACTTGATATTTTCTTTAGAATATGTAATTTTCATCAGCTACGATGTTTTGCACCTAAATAGGTGAAAACATTTTAATCGGCAATGCTTTGAATGATTTTATTTTTCAAGGCTTGCCGATTTTTAACTATTTTTTGATGCGGATTTAAGGTAATTGAGTAAATCATTTTTAAACACTAATCCTAGAAAAACATCATCTTTCCAAACAGGTAAAACATCAATCATTTTCTCTGTCATAATTTCCAGAGCATCATTAACAGGACAATCGACTTGAATTGATGGCTTTTCTGTAATACTATCAACGACCAGGTTGTGAGTTTTTTTTGCGAGATCTGCAATACTTATAACCCCAATAAACTTCTCTTTATCAAAAACAACAAGGGCCAGCTTATTTATTAGCTGTTGTTTTATGGTTTGTACACCTGTAAAAGGAGCTGTGGATTCATAATCCTTTCTTATAAAGAATTCAATACTCATATTATTTTATGTTTCGATTGTATCATAAGAAATATGCACCTTAAAATTAACACGGAGCAATTCTCCTTCTGAAATATAAGGGAATACTTTTGTTTTTAAAACATCAATTATTTCCTCTTGTGGTATTTTACTCAGAATTCTTTTATTGATGAATACAGCTTCGACTTTCTCATCTTCAACATCAAAAGACTCAAAATTATCTGGCTGTAAAAGATTAAAAGATTGAAACAGGCCTATTTTTCCCTGGATTGAATTTTTACCGAGAACCAAAATTTCCTGAAATGGGGGTAATTTAATCTCTTCAAAATCAAGAGAAATAGAATATCTTTTTGAATCATTACACATAACTGTTTTTGTTTTTCAATTTATATACAAGTTAATAAAAGCAAATAACCAAAGCAATCGAACAAATTCCATTTATCAATTGTGACTATTTTTATTTAAAAAGTCACAATGAAGTGACCAGTTTTTATTTTTGAGTCAAACAAGAAATAACATTTTTAAAAAATAAAAAATGAGAAATTTACAGTTAATTATAATTGTTACAATGATGCTTATAGTTCCTGTCAATGTAAAGGCGCAAAATAAGTTTCAGGAAATGACAACAGAATCCGGGGTGATATTTTATTATAAATGGAAACATGAAAAATGTTTAAAAAAAGACAGTCCACTTATTCTGAAATTAAAATTGCAAAACACAAATGAATACAAGGTCGAAGCAATATTCACTGTTGATTATTTTTATAAGACACTAAGAAAGTCCTCAAGTAAAGAACAATCATATTGTATAAAATCCCAAAAGTCATTAATTGGAGACGTAAAAAAATCAGGTTTTGATAAAGGGAGTTTAACAAATGAGCAGTTACTAAGTGACGATTTTATTGTTGAATTATCAGCTGTTAAGATTATAAAATCAGCGAATTGCAAGAAAAATAAATAATTTTTTTTAAAGTTTTATTTTATAATATTACAGAAATTGCACCTATATATCCGAATGTGATGAAAAAAATATTAACCGGTATTTTATTTCTTTTTACCCCTCTGATTTTAAGTTCACAAGAGAATAGCCAAACAGTTTCAGGACTAATTACAGAATACAAATCAGATATCCGTGGCCCTTATAAAGATATTCGTTGGTATTGCCCAGATGGAAGTATTGTCTTACCTAATGAAAGGTGCCCAGAACCTGGAGGTGTACAAAGAGCAAGGTACAAAGATGAAGTTGTAAATTTGGGAAAAAGTAACCACATCTTCCTGGGGCAGATTTTATCTACAACCCCTAACAATGAGTTTTGGGATAAAGAGAATTACTATTCGCGGTTAAAACAATATCAACTTGAAAAATATCTCAAGGCTATTGATGATGGTTGGATTCTTAGAAAAGCCCAATTTTACCGTGGAGCTTATCAAGCAGAAGATGAAGAACAATGGGGAATAAATTTCTTTCAATGGTTATTATCTGATAATATAAATGTACAGACACAATTCTTTTTAATTAGGGAAGCCTTAAAAGATATCCCACATAAAGGGGATGATAATTTAAAACAGAATGTCAGGTTGCTTTCAAAAGAAATTTCAGATTCATATACTCCTTTTACTAATATTAGGGTTAAAATTCATGGGCAACCCGATCAATCTGATGTTAAAAAAGTAAAAGAGTTTATTGAAAAAAATAAAAGTAAAATGTCGGAAGAGCAGCTCTCTAAAGCCAGTCTTTTAATAAAAGAAATGGAAAAACTTTATCAACCTTTCGATATTCAGTCTATTAATTTATATACTTCTACTTTACCCAGGGATATTGCAATATATAATACATTAAAAATTTTTCAGCAATCCTACAAAAACACATCAGATGATGCAGAAAAAATACTGTTATTATCAAATACTTTGTTTGAAATAAGAACAGCAATTGTACAACAAAATTCAGCTGAAACGAGATTTTCACTTTTTGATGTATCAATTATTCTTGAAGATTTACTCTTTAAAGTTACCGCAACATACACCCCAACAACAATTTTAGAACAAATCAATCTAATCCGTAATTTAGGGATAGCAGCTACAGGCTGCGGTTATATTGAAATTTGGGAATGGGGGCAACTAAAAACACGAATTAACCCAGATAATAAAGAAGAGGTATCTGAAGACGAATTGTACCAATTATTTGATGCGTGCAGACGTATCACAGAATGGGGGACAGGTATGTTTATGGCTACTTATAAAGAAGTGGTAATGTTATTTAATGGATTTGAGCCTCTTTCTTCTGGTTTTGTAGATGAGAAGGTCAGATCTTCTATTCTTTTAAAGGTTGGGATAGCAGTAAATAATCTTGGTGAGAATATTTCTCAATATTTACCATTTACCAATCAAATAATGGGGCTTCAACAAATCAGCACTTCCAGGGGGTTAAATTCTGGTTATTCAAAAGGAGAACTGGTAGTTGTTCAGGGAAATACAGATGAAATTGAGTTTGATAAAAATAAAATATATGTTTTTGGCACACCTCCATCAGATTTAAAACCGGTATCAGGCATTGTTTCTGTTAGTGAGGGAAACCCGGTTTCTCACATACAATTACTGGCTAGAAACCTGGGTATCCCAAATGCAGTGATATCCTTACAAACATTTGAGGAATTAAAAGCTTATGCAGGGCAAACTGTTTTTTATGCAGTTTCATCAAAAGGTGTTATTGTAATGAAACCCGAAAATGAAATGACGACTATAGAAAAACAGTTGTTTGAGACAAAAAAAAGAGAAGAAACCAAAGTAACTGTCCCCACTGACAAAATAAAGTTAGACACAAAACAAGTGATTGACCTTAGCGAAGTAAATGCTACAGCATCAGGAAGTATATGCGGGCCAAAAGCTGCTAACCTGGGGCAACTAAAAGAAATGTACCCAGGCAATGTTGTTAATGGACTGGTTATTCCTTTTGCCGCATTCAGGCAGCATCTAAACCAAGAAATGCCGGGAAAAAATATGAGTTATTGGGAATATTTGAATACAGTTTTTGATTCAGCAGATAAAATGAAAACAGAAGGAAAATCTGAAGCTGATATAGAAATATTCATGCTTGCTGAGCTGAAGATTATTTCCGATGCCATTAAAGACATCAACTTGTCAGATGAATTTTCGGGAGATTTGGAAAAAATGTTTTTACATGTATTTGGTAAAGAAATAGGAAATATTCCAGTATTTCTGCGAAGCGATACTAACATGGAAGATCTAAAAGAATTTACAGGTGCAGGTTTAAACCTTACATTGTTTAATGTACTTACAAAAGAAGCTATTCTGCAAGGGATAAGGGAAGTATGGGCCTCGCCATATACTGAAAGAAGTTATAAATGGAGACAACGTTATTTAACTAACCCTGAAAATGTATTCCCTTCTATATTAATCATTCCTTCTGTTGATGTAGATTATTCCGGGGTTGTTATTACCAAAGGATTAATTACAAGTTCGATAGATGACGTAACCATGGCATTTAGCAGGGGTGCTGGTGGTGCAGTTGACGGTCAGGTAGCAGAATTGTACCAATTAAATAAAAATGGCACCAGTATTATGCTCTCACCTGCACGTGAACCCATATTAAAAACATTACCTTCGTCAGGAGGTGTTAAAAATAAATATACAAGTTTTAACTTGCCAATATTAAATCAAGCTAATATCACAGAACTTAGAAGTTTTACTAATAAATTAAAAAAAGAACTCCCAGATATGAAGGGAATTGAGACCCAAGGACCTTTTGATATTGAACTTGGTTTTAAAGACGATAAATTATGGCTTTTCCAGGTAAGGCCCTTTGTTGAAAATAAAAATGCAGCATCGCAACTTTACCTGGAATCGCTTAATCCCGTATTAGATAGTGATAAGTTTATAAAACTAAACTAAACTAAACATAATGGAAAAGAAGAGAATATTAGTATTAGGACTTGTTTTACTTTTTACATACAATTTATTTTCTTACCCGATTGATGGATACGAAACTACTGGTATCAGAAGGCTTTTATACCTGCAGATGGTTCAAAAAGGGGAGATAGTTGGAAAATTACCTAAAGAAGGTGCTTTATTAAGTATTAATGATATTCACCTGAATCTTTTAGGTATTAGAGGTGATAGCCTGGCAATATTACCAGTTCCTGATGCAAAATTTCAAAAATCCGTTGAAGCGCTTTTTCCAAACCTCGATGAAAGCTACTCTATTGCCGTGCTCGACATTACTGAAGGGCACCCAATGCGTTATGCAAAGATAAAAGAACGCCAAGGTTATCAACCGGGAAGTGTAGCTAAACTCATTGTTCTGGCGGGCATGTTTAATGAATTGAAACAGATTTATCCTGAATCGTTTGAAAAAAGACAACAATTAATGAAGACAAAATATGTTAGGGGTGGTAAATGGGTAAACTATGATGAGCATACAATTCCGGTTTTTGATACTGAAAAGAAAGTATTAAAAAGCAGAGTTGCAGTTGAGAGCGATGAATTTAACCTATATGAATGGGCAGATCATATGATATCAGCAAGTAATAACGGAGCCGCCAGTGTAGTTTGGCGAGAAGTTATACTTATGCATGTATTTAAAAAAGATTACCCAAAAATAACTGAAGAACAGGCAAATAATTATTTTGCTACAACACCAAAATCAGAACTTGCTGAAATGGCTGTTGAAATTGTAAATGAACCCATAAGAGAAATAGGAATTGCAAAAGAAGAATTGCGAGTAGGGAGCCTCTTCACCCAGGGGGCAAAAAGTTATGTCCCGTCATCAGGGGGAAGCATCGGAACGCCAATAGGATTTATGAAATATCTTGTTGCTGTAGAAAGAGGCAAAATGGTTGATGAAAAATCAAGCCTTGAAATAAAACGCTTAATGTATGCAACAGCTACACGGATCCGGTATGCCTCTTCACCTCATCTCAATACTGCTGCTGTATATTTTAAATCAGGAAGCCTTTATCAATGCCAACCAGAAGAAGGGTATGAATGTCAGAAATATATGGGCAACAAAAATAATTATATGAATTCGGTAATTATAGTTGAGCATTCTGATGGAAGGACTTACATGGTTGCTTTAATGTCTAATGTATTAAAAAAGAATTCAGCTGTTGACCACAATGCACTGGCTTCTAAAATTGACAGGGTTATCCGTTAGGGAATTAGAAAATACTTGTGTTCTTCATTATATCTTGAACAGCATTGGAAGCAAATAAACGTATTTTTTCGTTAGGATGATTGATATACTTCTTTGCCAATGTTATATATTTTCGATCTTTTAAAACACCTATAAGATATAAAACAGATAATTTAATTTTAACATCTTTCCCCTCTAGCAAAGAAGTTAAGCATTCTTCCTGGGGCAACACCTTGATATCCATATTGTCCAACAATTCTTTTGTTACGGATTCTGATAACGAAGTTTCAACGATTGGCATAACCAGTTTTTTCAGGTGAGTATCCAGCAAATTATCAAGAAATTCAATTGCATTTATCCGCATTTCAGCTTTAGGGTTTTTTATCTCCCTGTATATTGTATCAATTTCTTCAGGGGGATATTTAAGACCAAGAAATTTGAAAATCCTAGTTAAATTTTCATCCAGTCTTCTTTCCAATAAAACAATCAGACCTTTGTGCGCTTCAAATACGGGGCCTTTACTACTCTCTTCAAACTCATGTATTTTTTCTTGTTGAATATACATTGCAGAAAGAGTATTCATAAATAATTTGGCTTCTTCCAGGATGTTTTCAATAATACGTTTATTATAAAAAATAAGGTGAGGATGTTTAGATTTTAATTTTGTTAATGCAAGGACAGCGTTATTTCTAACAATATTATCATCAATGTCAAGTAAACGAAATAAAAAGTCTACACCATTCTGTGTCCCTATCTTTTCTGAAACAGAGGGTAGTTGCCTAATAATTTGAATATTCAGGTTTCCTTCTTCAATTTGTTCCTGTAAATAATCAAAAATTTTGAAACCATAACCAGATAATGCGTCAATTGTTTTTTGTTTGTTTGAGGTATCTGTGATGTTTGTTAACAAATCAGGCAAAAAGGTTGGGGCGAGTGTTAATCCGGCGGCCAATACGGCACTTTCACGTACGTTACTATCTTCATTTTTTAATGCTTCTGAAATATAGTTATAAAATTCACTAGACATTGATAGGCCAATAACGTTTAAAACAGTATCAATAGTCTCATTTTTTTCAGGGGCAGTAATTGTTTTTATTTTTTCTATGTGATTTTTAATCCAATCAAGTAAACCAGAGTTAATCTTAAGTTCCTGGTTATCCTTTGTTTCAGAGGCCAGGGCTAAAATAGCAGCCCTAACTAGGGATTCATCCTTTTGCTCCAAATATTGTTGTATTAATTCAATTTTATTGCCAGAATGTTCAATAAGATATTCTGTAGCCGCTACTCTTATAGATTTTACTTCATGCTTCAGAAATTTTTTTATTTCTTCAGAAAGATTTTCAGATTTATAAAAATAAAGTTTTTTAATAGCTTCTGTAATAATCTCGGGAGATTCATGTTTTAACAAATGTTTAATAGCAGGGAAAAGCTTTTCGTGTTGTAAATCATCAACATTTTTTAAGATATACAATATCTGTTTATCATTGCCATAATATAAAACCTTAGTCAGGCCTTCATATACTGAACTGTTTTGTATATCAAGAATATATTCTTTGTTTTTTTCTTTATTGCTATCAAGGTTTAATTTTCTTTTAAATTGCTCGATATATTCAAGTCTTACTTTTCTTATATATTTTAGCCATATTGCAAGTAAAAGGATTATCAGAATACTAACAAACCTTACCGGCATATTTAACCCGTTAACCAGAAAGATTAACAATAAACCACTTATTCCGGTAGCAAAACTATCAATAAAAACATCAATAAAAGTTTTGGCTTGATTTTTTATATCTACAGGTATAGGAAAAGCAAGTAATTCAATGGCAGACTTATTTACGGATTGTTTTAAACTACCATCCGCAGCTTTAATTAATATGGCAGGCCATAATCCTGGCAGGATTAGAATTGCCAGGGCACCAATTAGTATACCAACAGGCAGAAAAAATAGTGAAATACCTACACCGTAAATACCTACAACCTTACGTGTTATAAAAAGTTGAATTAGTAAGGAGAATAAATTAAAGTTGGAAAACCAGAAGCCAAAAAATGCGGCTAATTCATCTTCGTTCGTTATTTTTTGCGACGAAATAGCACTAAATTGATAATCAACAAGTTTTGCTGCCAATACACTTAAAGCTGTAATTATTGCAAGATAGGTTAGGTGTTTAGAACTCTTTATTAATCGCAAGGGGTGTTCTGAAACTTTTCCTGTACGGCTTTTTCTTAAAAAATGAGAAGATGTTACATTTTTATTGATATTCCAAACCTTCCGGGTTAATGGTATGCAGATTATTAAAAAAGAAACACCTACAAACAAAAGATTTTCACTGCCTATAACTGGTGCCAGCACAGATGTAAGATATCCCCCAAATATCCCTCCGCCTATAGCTGCCCCTCCAATTAATCCAAAAAGCCTTTTTGCTTCGCGGGCATTAAAAACAATATTTGCCAGAATCCAAAATTGTGAAGCTGATAAAACACCAAATACAGCCACCCATACATAGAAGACATATAAAATCCAATTATCTATTAGATTTAATCGTAATAAAACTGAAAAGATTGTGATTGAGACAACAGATGTAATTAATGTAAATTGAATTACTTTATTAAGAGGGACTCTATTTATCTTTTTTGAATAAAAAGTTGTAATTACTCCGGCAGCTAAAGCAACTAAAATAAAGGCAAATGGTAATTTGTCTATGCCAACACCTGATAAAAAGAGGGCATTAATGGTTGGTTTGATTATCAACAAAGTTGCAATTAGCAGAAAAATAGTAGTTTGCATTAGAACCAGCCTTCTGGATTCCCCTTTTCTAATGTCGAGCAATCTTAGAATTAATCCTTTGAAAGATTTACTCAAGCTGGATTCAAACATAGTGTTAATGGTCATTTTCTTTCAGCATATTATCAACGGTAATCACTAAATTTCTTAATATTCTTTCTCCATCTTCATCTTCAATCAACGCAACAAGAATATAGCGTCGCTCTGGGCCCCATACAAGAACAGAGTCTGCATGAAAGTTTTTCCATGTTCCTGATTTTCTGTATAAATGTGCATTTGGGGCAATTTTTCTAAGTGAATTTACAAATTTATGGTTTAATTCAGGATTGTCCATATAGGATAACATCTCCTGCGATCTTTCAAAACTAACCAATTTACCATAAACCATTAAATAGTAATACCTGCATACCTGGGTAACTGTAGCACCATGGCTAATCCCCCGTAAAGGATCAGGGCGTCTTTCTCCTGTTTTTGCATAGCGTTTTCCTACCCAAAGACCTCCACCGTAATCTTCGTCATACAGGTCATATACAGGATCTTTTAAAACCGTTTCTATTTTTTCGAAGCCAACTAAATCCATTAACTCTGTTGCAGCTGTGTTGCTAGATTTACTAATCATCTGGCGCATTTTGTATTGTATCTCCGGTGTTTCTTCAATTTCACCTTTTTCAATTGCATCTTCAACTGCCAACAATATACCAATTTTGGGCAAACTAGCTGCATACATCATTACATTGCCATTTACCCTTGCATATTTTACATTATACGGATCTCTTAAATCAACAACCCCAACAGCCATTTTCTTTTGGTTAATTAATCTTTTCCATTTTTCATTTTCAAAAAGATTTTGTTGTAGTGTTACTTGTAATTTTTCATCTATTAAGTTCCGTAAATATTTTACAGAATCCGAATTTATTGTTAATGGTAATTCAGGAGTTTCACCTTTCTTTAATCTTTGATTGAAATCCTGGGCTTTAGGTTCACAAGACCACAATACAAAAAGAAATACAATTGCTATTCTTAAATTTTTCATAAAAGACATATTAATTTTTTTTAATTGAGACTTTATACTTTAAAATAGTCACAAGTTTAATTTTTAAATAATTAATTAAATGAAAATAATGTTAATCATTGGTTTACTGGAGCTTTTAAATAAAATTATGACTTTAGTCTGGTATGGGCATCTTAAGTTTTCAGAACTTGAAAGGTTTAGTAAATCAAGGTATAAATTCCATCATTTGTTATAGTTGGGAGATTGCTTTGTTCGCATATTTTTTAAGTACCGGCAAACCGAATTGGTATCAAATGGTATGGAGGACCATTCTCCTTAGTTGAATTAAAAGTATTGCAAGAGGTCAAAACTCTTGTTGTTTTTCTGTTTTTGCCATAATTGCATTTAAAAACGAAACTTTAATATTAAATCACTTATTAGGTTTTTTCTTTCTTGTGTTAGCTGTTTATTTTGTTTTTAAAAAATAAATAAATGTTATGAAGTTCTAATAGTCTCAATTTTAATTTTTGACCGAATCTCATATAAATCTTTTCTAATATCTTTTAACGGAGTTACGGAACCTAACTCTCTTTGTTGGGAAAGATCTGCAAGATTTAAATCTGCAATTACCACAGTTTCGCTGGTTGGATCAGCTTCAGCCAGTACTGCATTCATTGGAAATCCGACATCACTGGGGGTTAAAACAGCAGACTGGCCGTAATTAATTAAAAAGCTTTTTACCTGTGGTAGGTTGCCAATATTACCAGACATCACAACATAAATCATATTTTCAACAGCACGTGCCTGGGCAGTATGCCTAACCCTCATGTATGATTTTCTTTCATCTGTACTAAATGGCACAAAAAGAACCTCTACTCCAGCAAGCGTTAAAAGCCTTGCGATTTCAGGAAATTCAATGTCATAACATATCTGTATTGCAATCCGGGCAAGTCCTGTATCAAATATTTTAATCCCACTACCTGGTGTTATTCCCCAGTGTAAACGTTCACCGGGTGTTATATGTAATTTATCCTGCGTGTATATATGACCAGTTGGGGTGAAAAGATGTGAAACATTTTTAATTTCATTATCATTTTTCACGGGTTGAGATCCCGCTATTATAAACAAACCTGTTTCCGCCGCCCTTTTTTTGAAAAATTCTAAATACTTTCCAGTATAATTACATAATTCGTTTACAGCATCAATTGTTGCTAAATCGGGGGACATTGCAGAAAATAGTTGGGCAGTAAAAAGTTCTGGGAATAATAAGAAATGGCAATGATATTCATTAGCAGTTTGAATAAAAAAATCTGTTTGTTGTTCAAATTCTTCCCAACTTTTTATTTTTCGCATTTGGTATTGTGCAGCGCATACCCTGATTTTTCGAGTAGGAGATTTTATGGGAGAGACTGCAATTTTTCTTCTTTGAGCATTATATTTAGGATTAGACATCTCCAGAAAAGTAGCATAATTAAGGCTTTCTTCATCAGCTAAGTAATCTAGATGTACCCCTTTAACAATATAACCAGCTTTTAAATGAGCTGATAAGGCCATGTCTTTTAACTCACTATGAATTACTTTATCTATATATTCTTCAGGACTTATCTTACCTGCATATTCAGAATAACCTGGTATTCTTCCACCTGCAATCATTCTTTTCAAATTGAACCTGGTCAATATTTTTTTTCTGCCAGCGTATAATTTTGCAGCAACACCTTTACCCCGGCATTCCGGAAGTACAGCTATATCCGCACCATATAGCGTGTCGC
Source organism: Bacteroidales bacterium (assembly GCA_963665085.2). Classification (GTDB taxonomy): domain Bacteria; phylum Bacteroidota; class Bacteroidia; order Bacteroidales; family JAAAOM01. Next base: position 1,157,853 of record CAXXXS010000002.1, on the reverse strand, counting down.
CTGCCGGATTGTGTGTGCTAAATGTTCCAGTTCCTGTAATCTCAGCGTAAGAATACCATGGAGAATCATCATCAACTTGAACGATTAGTGATGTAGCATAACCAATAATCTTTCCTTCTTTTTCTACGAGTAATTGACCTTCCGGAAAGGCTGATAATTGATATAGATAGTTTCTTTCATCACAAAGATCTTTCTGTGCAAAATTGGGATATGCTGCCTTTTGTACTTTAACAATTTCAGGTATATCTTCAGAATTCCATCTTCTTAGAACTGTTTTCATGTTTAAATTATTTATCGATAAATTACACTAAATATTTTAATCTCATATCTTAAAATAACCACAACTTAAGAAATTAAGACAATCAAGTTTTAAATAGTCACATAAAAAGTCTTGGGAATAATTTTTTAATGTAAATTAGAACAATTAATAATTGTATGATAATTGCGCACAGGGGTGAATCTATTGAAGCTCCGGAGAATTCACTGTCAGCTATTACCATGGCATGGTCTAAAGGAGTTAGAAAAGTTGAAATTGATATTCGAAAAACATCTGACGATGAAATAATTGTTATTCATGATAGACATACTGGCCGTATTGGAAATAAAAAATATTATGTGTCCCGTTCTACATTAGAACAGTTAAAAACAGTTGACATAGGTTCAAAAAAATCATTGATTTTTAAAGATGAAAAAATTCCTACTTTAAAAGAGGTGTTAAAAATAATTCCTCTGAATTGTAAACTTATAATTGAACTGAAGGACAACGATAAAATAATTCCTTTACTTGTTGACTTAATAATTGAAACTAAAGTTTCAGACAAGCAGGTAGAGTTTATTGCATTTAACCTTAAAACTATTTCCAAGCTCAAAAGTATGCTGCCCGAATATAAAATGTTATGGCTCCTTAACCTGGATTACTTCTGGCCAAGGTGGTTAACTTTAATAAACAAAAAGAAAATTTTAAAAAGAATAAAATATAATAATTTAGATGGGATCAACATTTGGGCAGGACAGATTTTAAACAAAGATTTTATTGATTTTTTTAAGAAAAGTGGTTATAGCATATATGTGTGGACAGTAAATGAACCGGAACAAGCAAGAATTTTATTAAGTTTTGGGATTGACTCCATAACGACAGACCGAGCCAGTTGGTTAAAACAACAATTAGAAAATTAATGAAAAAAGTAATCATTGGGATACACGGGTTAGGCAATAAACCCCCACAATATTTACTTAAGAAATGGTGGGCAAATGCTATGGGGGAAGGGTTGAAAAATGCTAAAATTAATATTGATTTACCGGCATTTGAATTCGTATATTGGGCTGATATATTATATCATATGCCCCTTAATTTCTGGATGAAAGATAAAACTAATTCATACTTTCTGGATGAACCGTATGTGAAAACGCCTAAAAATTTTAAAAATGTTGATAATAGCTATCGACAAAAGCTTAATATATCAATAGTAAACATTTTAAATAAAGTGTTTTTAAAAAAGGATAAAACACTAAAAAACAGGTTTATTTCTGATTTTTTTATACAAAAATATTTTTACGAATTAGAGGTGTATTATTCAGGGAAGAGCAATAAAAGTAATGATTTTAACAGCAAGGCAAAAAAACAAATAAAACAAAGGCTCTCTAAGATTATACATAAGTATAAAAACTATGATATAATGCTTGTTGCTCATTCAATGGGATCTATTATAGCTTATGATGTCTTACGTGAATTACACCGAGATATCAAAATACACACATTTGTAACAATTGGTTCTCCTTTAGGATTTCCAATTGTTGTGAGTGAAATAGCAAAAGACTCAAACGGAGGAGTTAATATTACACCAGAATGTATTACAAACAAATGGGTGAACCATGCAGATTTATTGGATAATGTTGCCTTAAATTATAATTTATCTGATATTTACAGACAAAACAGCAAAGGCGTAAAACCAACAGACAGACTTGTTATAAATAATTATACGATTAACAGCCATGCTAATCCTCATAAATCTTTTGGATACCTCAGAACACCACAATTTTCTGATTTGATAAAAGAATTTACCGGCTTTAATAAACCTGTTTATTCTGTCACCATGAAAAATAAGTTGAAAGATGCAGTAAGTGATATTAGGTTACGAGGAGAAAAGATTTGGAAATCGAACAAATCAGCATGAGGATGTTTAATATCTACTGTCTTAAATAATTGTTGATAGCAATTCTAACATCTTCAATATAAGCTTTGTCGAGCATAAAAATTCCTAATTCAATAATTATTTTTTCATGTTCATGCTTTGTGCTTTCAATAATAGGGCTTTGAGAAACAGCAACCCATGGAGTATTCAGCACTGCCTTTTTTAATTTATCGATGAGTTCATTAACCTTAATGGTATCGGCAAAACGGAATTCAATAGTAGCCTTTTCCAGGTTATGATTTGCCCCTGGCTTTGAAATTATTTTAGAACGTATTTTATAATATGATACAGAACTGATATTGCCATGGTAATCTTCAATATCCATTCTAAAATGTCCTGCTTCTTTAACGATTCCTTTTATTTCTTCTATTTCTATGTAAGTACCTTCAGTAATTTTGTTTTGTAACTTTAGAAAAACACTCGTCACAAAATCTCTGAGTAAATAAAAAAGAGGAACCGATAAAAGAAGAAAAACAGTGGAAATTGATATCAGTGCATAATAGTTTTTTGAATCATATATTACTTTTACCACCCATAAAACAAATGCCATCCATGCAAATGATTCAACCAATGGGATCAACTCATTTAAATGATTTTTTATTTTAAAAGATGATTTTACATGCCTGTTTATAAAATGAATTATTCGAAACGCTATAAAAACTACTATTGCACTTATTAATAATCGAATTACCATGATTTCTAATTAAATTAAACCTTTTGTCTTGCAAACTTCAACTATAAATGGCTCAACATTGCGGCCAAGTGTGTATACTGTTTGAGATTTTTTTACAATTAAACCTGAATTAGCCATAGTAAATAGTAACTCAGTAGATTTTTCTAAAGACATTCCTGTAACTCTCGTTAATTTTCCTGCATCAATATTTTTATGATGAATAAAAAGAGTAAGGACAACCAACCAATTTTTAGATAAATCATGTAATATATCATGATTTATTTTTTTCGGCTTTTTAATTTCAATACTATCATTATTTATACTCCTAATATTTGCTTTCCATAGATTTATGGCAACACCGGGAATTCCTTCACTCAAATTAAAGTACCGGCTAAATAAAACTGAATAGGTTAGTTGAGAAATTGATTCTTCTTCTTTTCCCCTATAAATTAAACTAACACCACTTGATTTATGGCGTTGAAGAATCATTTGTTGTAATTCCTGAGAGTTAAAAGGATTACAGTGCACTGTTGCCAGATTATAGTCATTCAGCGGATATAGTTGTCTCATAAGATTATAAGAGAACACATTGATGTTTATTATGAAAAAAACTTTCTGGCTATATCGTTTAATTAACTCGATAAGTTGTTCAATAACCTCTCCGCCATCGGGTCTGCGTTCCCACCAAAGTTCAAGGTCGTTTATAACCAAGGCAGTTTCATGTGGTAGGTTATTAAAAAAATCGGGAAAATCATTAAACCCACCAATATATTTTTTTAGTTCAAGCAGTAAATCATCAGGGTTAGTTGAGCCGGAAGCAGGTGCATTTACCCATATTATATTCTGGCTCTTAAACAAATGGTTAACAGCATACCGCGAAAGTGTTGTTTTACCAGCGCCATGTACACCTGTTATAAATACTGCACCTCCTAATCCTTTCCTGTGTCGATAAAGAGCCTCCTTGATTGTTAACATATCTTCTTTACGGGAAATCCAGAATTCATCTGTGATTTTTGAACTACTACTTAGCAGGTTTCTGTAAAAAACCGGTACGAAACTGTAATTTCTTCGATCTGGTAAAAGTTTGTCAATTAAATCAAGGATTTCCTTTGTTTGAACTCCATCAGATTTAACCTCTAGAAGTTTTTTTGATAATAATATACCACTGCTAGTAGTATTTAAAATATTAATAAGTAAATTTTTAACCTGACTTTTTAAACGTTTAAATAAATTTAATTTTAAGAAAGATAAACCTCCTTTTCTTTGATTCTGCTCGTCTACATGAAAATTTTTTGAAGCATCAATTACAGAATGGGAGAACAGCTTTGAAAAAGCTTCGCTTAAATAACTTTCAGAGAAATGGTTTATTCTTCCAAGAACTGTTTCAACTTTAGCTTTTTCAGCTTCAATTTGTCGTAGAAGCTTTTTAAATAATGAAATATCTGTTTCAATATTGTAATTATCCGAAACATCATTTTGTGTGTTGTTAAGATAAAACAACAACATACTGTTTGCCTCTTTTGATTCGATGATTGCTTTTCTTAATGCTAGTTCAAGATTTTCAACTTCTCGGTATAGAGGTTCATAAAACAGAACATCAATATAATAATTTGCTGATTTGTAAAGATTAACAGCAAATTGTTCGTAATCATCAAAAGGAATAAACTTACTTTCTTTTATAATAAATTTTGGAAGAAAATATTCTTCTGGTAAATCTTCAAGTTGAAGGGCAGCTTTTTCATAAGTCTCATTTAAAATTTTCTTAAGTTCTACCTGTTCAGAAAATGGTATAGGTTCAATAAATCCATGAGGATTAATGGTAATTGCTTTTAGATTCTCAATAAGCTTGTTTTGTTTAATAAAAAACAGGTTTGAAATATCTTCAGAAATCTTTCGATTCCCTTTTAGAATAACATTTTTAAATATTATTTCTTTAGAAAGAACTAAAGTATCAATATAAAATGCATTGTTTAACAAATGCATTCCCATACTCCATGTTTCGGAAAAAGTATTTAGCTCCTCATCATAATTTTTTGTTTTCAATTTGATATTATTCTTTGTTCTTTTTAAACTCTCAGGAGTAACAAGACTATTTGCCAGCTCAATACTAATTTCCCGAAAACTACTCATGATTAGTTTAACAAAATTGGTTTCGGTTAATTCAATACGTTTTTTGTGTAAATCAAAATCTTCTAAAATTTTCTGGAAATCTGCTTCAATACTGGTATTTATATTTTCTTTTTCTAATTCTATTTTTTCTAATTTATCATTCAGTGTTAAAACCATGTTTCTTAATTCAGTGAACACGATTTTTGAATTCTCTTCGAAAATTAAAAACTGTTCATGTAATACAGGTTTAATTTTTGATTCACAGTAATGTGAGACAGATCTTCGAAAAGGAAATTCAATTATTTTTTCTTTTTGATTTTTATGTAAAATATATGGGATAGATATAGAATCAGCTGTTTCGTATATATAGTTTCCTAATTTGATTATTATACTTGAAATACCCTTTTGTAGAATTATTTCTGCTTCGTTAATATGTTTAATATTCTCATTACGAGCAATATCAACAATACTTTTTAAATAAGATATTTGATGCTTGTCTATAACTTTCGGGTATTCATGTCTGACAGAATATGTTAATTCTTTTTGTAAGGAAATAAAAATTTTCGATGATAATTCTTGCACATTTGATATTAGAGCCTGTAGTTGTTGGCAAGCATCTTTAATATAGTGGGTATAAAAATTCTTTCCTATTAGCATTAAATCATTATCCAGATTTTCAATTTTTATTTTGATGATTTTATTATTTATTTCCGGTAACTTGCTTAATTCAGTTTCAACTAAAGGTATTTCAATTGTTGATTTTGAAACCAATCGTTCAATTAAGTTGATTTCTTCAAATTCGTAAGAAGGACTTAATAATAAAATACTAGAGGGTAGTTTGCAAAATGCATTCATCTTTTCAATATACTCTTGAGTATAGATAGAGTATTTCTTAGCAATTCCAATAAGAATTAAATCAGTACCTTCTGATTCTCTTTGTATGATATCTTCTGTTTTTCTGGATCCAAAATCATCGTTTATTATTTTTATTTCAGCTTGAATACGTTTGTCTTGTAAAATAGCATTTGTATTACGGTATAGGCTGTCCTCCAAAGAGGTATCGCTATTAATGATTAAAATTCTTACCCGTGCATCCCTCCAGGAAGGATCTGATAATAAAAATCGAAGGATATTCAAAGAGAAAGATAAATGTGCCCCTTTTCCATTCCACCAAATATCTATATTTTCTTTTTTGCCGAATCCATTATTCTTATCATAATCCAGAAAAATAGCATTTAATCCTTTTGTTTTAAGGTCTGTTATTATTTCGGACAAGAAGTTGAAATTTTCCATTTTTTTACTCCAACCTAATAGAACAGTATTAGGCTCAAAGCCACTAAACCCATATATATTTGTTACGGTTTTTATTCCTTCAGGCAAAGTTTTACAGTTTAGTTCCCTAACAAAATAACCACGATTTTTATCTTCATTTTGAATTGTAGTAGAATTATTAACTGGGAACATATTTTCTTCTCCAATTGTCAGGTTGAAATCTGTTAGTGCACCAAGTTTTCCTGTTAAAGCCTTACCTAATCCCACTAGATGTGGCCTGGATTTTTCTCCTCCACTAAATAGAATAATATTAGGCCTCCAGTTCCTTTTGTTATCTTTTTTTACACTCAGCCTAAGCAAAGATTTCTTAGCTAAGTTTGTCCAGAAACTGCTCCAAGCATCACCACTTTCAAGAATTAGTTCTTTTCGTTGAAGAAAAAAATACAATAAACCTAATACTAATGTAGCACCTGCTAAAGCAAGAAAATCGAGCAAAATCATCACGATAAAAGCAGAAAGTGTACCCAATATACTTACAAACCGGGGGATTTTAAAAGCAGGACGAAAATCAGAACTTGACCAGCTTTCTATCGCAGAAGCCATATTTAAAAAACCATATGTGGTAATAAAAAACATAGAAACAACACGTGCAATCACATCAAGTTTACCAACTAATATACCCGCTTCTGCAATTACAAATGCAAGTAATAAAGCATTACGAGGTTCATTGGTTTTACCTGTTCCTTTTGCAAAAAAAAATGGCACTATTTTATCCATGGCAATAGCCTGCAATATTCTTGGGGCTCCTAAAATACTTCCGAGTGCTGATGATAGTGTAGCACCCCAAATACCAGCAATAACCAAAGCGGGTACAAGAGATATTTTAAATAATATCTGAGGATCATTTACGAGAGCGTTAGCATCAACAGTGAAAGAATAAAACAAAGCAAGTCCAATGTACACGATAAAACCAACACCTACAGCTAACATGGCTCCAGTAGGTAGCGATTTTCGGGGATCTTTCAAGTCACCAGACATTGAAACTCCTGCCTCGAAACCCGTTACAGCCGGGAAAAAAATTCCAAATAATACCATAAAAGGAGCTGCTGTTGCTAAGGGCGCCAAATGTATAGCTTCAGGTTTAAAATCATGTTTACCAAAAAATATGGAAAAGAGAGATAAAACAATCGCAGCCATAATAAAATATTGTGATTTTATTGCTAACGAAGTACTTATAAAAGTTATAGTAGTAACTGCCAATAATACAATAGAACCTGTAATCCTTATCGTGTTAATATCTACTTCCATCCCCCAATATTGAAGGAAACTTTCAGCAAAACCAATTAAGTAAAGGCTGACACTAAATGACAATCCTACAAACAGTGCAAGTCCCAAGGTACCTCCAATAGGAAGACCAAGACTACGTGAAATCATAAAATAAGTTCCACCATTTTGTACCGGTTTGTCAGTCGAAAGTGATGCCACACTTAAACTGGTTGTAATTGAAATTATGTGTGCTATAACGATTATTCCGATAGTATTAATTAGTCCTGCCTGACCAATAATTGCAGGAAACCTTAAGTACATAATCACACCCAGTATGGTAAGAATTGATGGGGTAAAAACACCACTAAAGGTTCCAAATTTTTTTGCTTTTGCCATACTAATATTTCATTATAGATTACAAAGTTAAAAGATAAAGAGCATGAAGATAGCTCAAAAAATTACTACCCAATTTTTTAATGTTTTTGACATGATAAATAAAAATTTAAGGTTGTAAACTTTAATTATGACTAAATATGTTGTGTTGGTCACATTTAAAACACAATTAATTACCACTAAAAAATTGTTGCATAACAATTATAAATTAAAATTTACTATTATTGATTTAAAACTAACTTATTTAATATAATCAAATCTTTAATAGATGTTTATTTTTGTATTAATATGAAATTTAAACCGAATATTGAAATAATAGATTCTACTATTGCTGCTTAATTTGCTATGCTAGCAAAAATTTCAAGTGTACAAGAGATGTATTGGATCTTTTTTTGAATCATGCAGTACTAATCTTAATTGGATACAACTGTAATTTTAGTAAAATATTTATAATACTGGTTGAAATGGAAAATACAAAAATGAGTTTTACAGAAACCAATGATATATTAGTATCTATAATATCTAATATATCTTATGGTATTATTGCTTTTGATTTTAATGGTGATATTACTATTGTAAATCAACTTGCTAAAAACAATTTAAGTTTACCATTTTCTTTAACAGATTTTTCAAACAAAAATATAAATGAGTGTATTGAAGATATCCAAGAATTAAATACTATAATTCAGGAATGTCTAAAAAAAAGCAGAAAAGCTTTTAAGCTGGATACAATTGAACATAAAGGCAAATTTCTCATGGTAAATGGAAATCCAATTTTAAATGGGATGATCCTTACTATTGAAGACATTACAGAGAAAAAGGAATCTGAAAAATCTACTTTAAAAGCACTAATTACAGGGCAGGAAGATGAAAGAAAAAGAATTGCAAAAGAAATACATGATGGTCTTGGTCCGATGTTATCAGCAGTAAAAATGAACCTCCAGTCAATACAAGACGATTTAGGGTCTGTTGATGAAAATATATGGTTAAAACTAGAGTCAACATATGCATTAATTGATAACGTAGCTAATGATATGCGCAACCTCTCTCATGACCTGATGCCAAGAATTGTTGAAGATTTTGGATTAGTTGAAGCAATTGGGAGTTTATGCAAAACACTAAAAAATGAAAATACAGAAATTATTTTCAACCACAATATTTATGAAGAAAGATTCAAAAGAAGTATAGAGTTAAATTTTTATCGAATAACCCAGGAGTTAATACATAATGCATTAAAATATTCCCGTGCTAAAAAAATAAATGTTCAATTGATTAAGCACAGTAATAGCCTTGTACTTATGGTTGAAGATAATGGAAAAGGTTTTGACAATAAAGAAAGTAAGGATTTCGGAATAGGTTTAAAAAATATTGAAACCCGTGTTATTGCCATGGGGGGCATTTTGACCCTTGATTCAGTACCACAGATTGGGGTTACGGCTACTATAGAAATTATTATTTAAGAAAAAGCTATTTAATATGAGCACAATTAAAGTATTAATTGCAGATGACCATAAAGTATTTAGGGATGGTTTACAAGCATTGCTTGAGAAAATTGATGATATTGTTGTAATTGAAGAAGCTTCTAACGGCAAAGAGGTTATTGAAAAGGTAGCAAATAATGAAATTGATGTTATTCTCATGGATATTGATATGGGTACAAGTAATGGAATTGATACTACAATAAAAACAAAAGAACTATATCCCAATATTAATATATTAGTATTATCGATGCATGGTGAACATAGTTATATTGTTAAAATGCTTGATGCCGGGGCAATAGGATATATTCTGAAAAATGCAGGTAAAGATGAGTTAGTTACTGCTATAAGAAGTGTAGCAAAGGGAGACAGTTACTTTAGCAGAGAAATTTCATCTGTTTTAATTGAGCATCTTCATAAACCAATTACGTCTAAAAAGAAAAAAGATAATTTACCTCTCACAGATCGTGAGACAGAAATTTTAAAGTTAATTGCCCAGGAATATTCAAACCCTGAAATTGCCGATCAGCTTTTTATAAGTATTAGAACAGTTGACACACATAGGAGAAATTTGCTTGAAAAACTAGGTGTTAAAAATACAGCTGGCCTTGTAAAGTACGCTATGAATAATGGAATATTAGAATAAAAATAATTTTTCTAACTTGCTAATAGAATATCTCTCCGAAATAAGTTTATATCTTCTGGCATATTATAAATTTCAGAGTCTCTAAGCATTTTGTCAAGTATAGATTCTTTTTGTGATTCAAAAATTTCGCTATTTAAATTAGGAATAGTTTCAAAAAAATCTTTTAGTCCAGGTAGAGCGAGTATGCTTATTTTACTTGAAAACAATTCAACAATTGTAGCATCTGAAACACCATTTTTTTTGTAATAGAACTGATGAAGCAACAATATTATATTTTTTTCTTCTTTTATTGTAGAAGTTATAGCCTCTTCAATTGACCCCTCTTTTACTATATACCTTATTTTATCATATTTAAAAGGTTTCCATTGATTAAACCAGCATTGATAATATCCTTTTAATTCCAGTATTGACAGATATAATTTTTCTTTTTCTTCTTCAATAGCTTTTTTGTGTTGTTCTGCAGAAAGTAAATATCCATATGGAAAATTATAGGCTGCAAGTATTAAAATTTCTGAGTTTGTTCTTTTAGCAAATTCTATGGCAAACGCAAATTCTTTATTATTATCTTTTGTAATGTCTATGGGCAACAAAACCTTTTTCTTTTCCATCTTACATTTGTTTTTCTTTATATTCAGACTCAGTTATGAGAAATGGTCACAAAAGTTAAGAGGGTATAATTTTGAATGTCCATATGATGATATCATAGTGATGAATTAAATTTTTCGTTCATACGTGTTGTATATAAACTCAACTTTTTGTCTTGCTCGCATCAAGCGCATTTTAATTGCACTAGCAGAAAGATTAAATTTTTCTTGTAGATCTTTAATGGAATAATTTTGTCTGTATTTCAATTCAAGAATTGCTTTATCTGTATCAGATAATTCATCCAGATAATGGAATAATTGAACTTCTATATTTTCTCGGTTTTTTCTTTCTTCTAAATCAATATTATCGATATAATCATCTTTTAGGTTATTATGAAAATGAATATCTTCAAAATGTGTTTTATTCGATTTTGATATCTGGGTAATACAATAGTTATGGGTGATTGAAAACAACCAGGTAGAAAATTTTGAGATTCCTTTGAATGAATTTGATTTACTAAATGCTTTTATCAAAATATCCTGAGCAAAATCAAATGCATCATCTGAATTTTTTGTAAAAGATAAACATTTATGAAATACCTTTTTGTAATATCTATTATAAAGAATGCCCAAAGCAACATTATCACCATTTAAATATTCATTTATCAGTTCTTCATCTGTTAAATATGAGGTTGCTGTTATTTTCATTTTAATGTTTTGAAATATAAATAATGAGTGTAAAGGTATGTTCAGCCACTCCCTTGTATTAGAGTAGGAAAGCGTATTTTATAACTACGGTGTTTAATATTAGGTTAAGTAAATCTTGTAGAAGACTATATAGGTAAATTACCTATATGGGCATGAGTTTTTAGTCCACCGGAAAGTTGAAGTGATACATAAGTCGAATGTTGGTGATTTTGTTAGTAAGTACCAAAAAATAAAGGGTTACAACAAAATTGTAACCCTTTATTTTTTTGTGTCGGGGTACCAGGATTCGAACCTGGGACCCCCTGCTCCCAAAGCAGGTGCGCTAACCGGACTGCGCTATACCCCGTATGTGAATTTTGACTTATAAATAATCATCATTCAAAAAGCGGTTGCAAAGGTAAATAAATTTTAGAATTATGCAACAGTATTTTAAATTTTCGTTAAAATATCAATCTTTTGTTCTGCCGAAATAATAGAAGAGAACGAGAAACAATTTATTTATTGCTGATTGGATAGAGTAGGGGATATGCTAGTAACTCAGATATATTCTTAATTCCGGCGGAATAGTTTTTTTGATTAGCTTGTTTGTAATATCCCACTGTTGTTTCTCATCGTACTCTTCAAAGTACACAATTTCTTTTCCTTCTTTCACGGCAACAGGAACTCCATTGCAATACATAATCCGGTTAGAATAGATTGATGGAATTCGTTTACCGGGTGTAATGACTCCTGTCAGATTAAGAGGATCCGAAGCACTAATAACCACAAATTTTCCATCTTTCTCTTCATTTCTGATTGAACGTAACCTCGCAACTGCTTCCGGTAAGGCAAACTGTTCTCCCCAGAATCCGTCAATAAACCTGCCACCTCTGATTTCACCTCTCGCTTCCATTCTTCGATAAAATCTCAAAAGGTCTCTCCAATGAGGCAATAATTTTTCCTTCTCAGCTAATTTTCGGAATACGATACCGTATCTTTTAAGAAGCATCATGGCGATTCTTTCTATCGTTTCTTCGTGATTATCTTGTTGCTCCTGTTCAGGATTAATCTTCCACCAACGCCCTGCTTGCTGAAGAGAAAACAACATTTTTTTTGACCTTCGTTTTTCGTTGAGGTATTTGTCGGGAATCAATAAAGCACGTAGACCTGTAAAACTATCTGAAGTTATTACGCCGTGGGATATTAATTCACAGAGGGCATTCTCAACTTGTGTGTCGAGTAGTTTTGTGTTAAACCGGATCTGATCAAAAAACAAGGCTCCGTTTTTATCCAGTTCTTGTAGAACTAAATTAGCGTATGAAGAAAATTTCCCCCCAGAATTATTTTTCTCCGATTGATTAATAAAGGTGTCCAGATTCTGTCTTTCAATAAAGGTGATGGGAGTAGTTCGTATAGGAGAATTTATTTTTTCGTTGCTTTTTGAATTATTCATGTAATTAAATCTACCCCAGATATAACTACCCGACATGCAAAGTAAATCCAGCCACATGTAATTATATTCGCCCAATCTTGTTGGGAGAATATCGCCTTCCCATGATACCGCTTGAGCATCAAATCCTGCCAGTTGTTCCAGAATGACAGGAAGGAGGTTTTGCCTGTTTGATTCCTCCTCTGGCATTACATGTTGCCAGCGAAATAAGAACCGCATAAAATCCGCTTTTGATACAGGTTCAATGCTTTTTCGTAAGGTCTCTATAGTATATCGGTTAATCCTTGCTAACAGTCGCCGTTCGCACCATTCATCCTCTGGAAGTCCTCTTGAATATTTTCCACGAAACACAAAACCTTCGTTTTCAAGAGCTAGTAAAGCCTGTAATATCTCATTTCTGGATAATCCCATTGATGCTGCAATTGAACGGACTGTAACAGGACCGAGAATCTCTAGTCTTCCCCTGATTATTTCAACAAGTGGGTTTTTCGGGATTTTTATTGATTTTTTTATCCTTTCAGGAACTTCAATTTCTGGCTCTATGGTTGCATTCGGATATATCTTTTTAAATTCTGGTAAACGCTCAATAGCAATGCAGAGTAATACTCCGTCTTTTTGAGTTTTTAAAATAGTTGCTCTGTTTTCGTTCATTAACTCATTAAGAAAAGAAAACCATGCTTCAGAGCCTTCCTTATTTTTTACTTCATGAAGTGTTAAGAAACCACCTAAAGCCAAGGCTTCATAAAGTTCATCGGGATTTTCAACCTGGGGCCATGCTTCCTCTTTTACTTTGTTGATAGCAGCGGTATCCAATTGACCAAGATTTTTTGCGTCTTCAACTTCTACCCATCGCCGTTTCATAACTGCATTTACCCTTCGTTCTTCAATGGGAACGTTATCAAGAAATGCATAAGGCTGGGCAACAAGAATTTCCTGGGCCAGGGGAGAAGGTTCGGTAACATCCATAGAAATCATTTCAATTTTATCTTGGTAGATGAGTTCCAGAATTTCTTCCAGCTTTTCAATATCCATTGCATCATACAAACAATCGTGAATAGTCTGGTTCACCAAAGGATGTTCTGGTATTTCCCTGTCTCCGGCAATGTTTTCAAGGCATGCTAATTGATCCGGAAATACATGTGCAATTAGATCCTCTGATTGTGTTCGTTGAAATTGTGCAGGGACTCTTTTCCCTGCCATTCTCCTTACAACAGCCAAAGCAATTGACGCATTCCATCGCCAACGGACTTCAAATAGAGGAGCATCAAACATAGCCTGAATTAATACATCGCGAACGGTTTTTGGATTCAAGTAATGAAAAACTTCCTGCAACGGGAAACTATGGGTTGCACCCAGGGATAAAATAATGGAATTCTCATTGGCAGCTGCCTGAAGTTCAAAATTAAATTTTCTGCAAAATCGCTTTCGTAATGCTAATCCCCATGCTTTATTAAACCGGCTACCAAATAAAGAATGAATAACCATATGCATATCGCCTGCCTCGTCAAAAAAACGTTCGATAATAATTCTATTCAATGTAGGCAGGTTGCTTAAGTTAATCTTCGCAATCCCTAGGTAAGTTACTACTTGATCTGCGGCTGGTTCTGTAATTCCGACTTCATGAATTAGCCAGTATATAGCTTCGTCTTTCCATTCGGTATCTGTAAATTTTGCTTCTAATAGACTTTCTTCGACATGGTCTTTTATATTTCCTATATGTTCTGATATCGTATCAATTAATCTTGAAACAGAATCAGACAACTCATAGCTTCGTCCCGGAGCTTCTCCAAACCAGAAAGGAATATTCGGAGGTAATCCTTTGGCGTCCTCAACACGTAATCGTCCGTTTTCGATTTTTAGGATTCTCCATGAATTATTTCCCAGTTGAAAAATATTACCCGGAATGCTTTCTATCGCGAAATCTTCGTCAACCGTTCCTATGATCGTGTTTTCGGGTTCGAGAACAACGTCGTAGTTAAAATTATCGGGGATGGTACCACCGGAGACCAGCGCAGTTAGTTTAGCTGCTTTTCTTGCACGAAGTTTATCATGAACCATGTCGTAGTAGATGTAGGCACCTCTTCTTCCATTTTTAGAGGAATAACCTTCAGAAAGCGTTTTTAAAACTTCGGTAAATTCTTCGTATGTAAGATTTCTGAATGGATAACTAAATTTGAATATGGTGAAAAGCTCATTTACATCGTATTCTCTGCATGCTACTTCTGCAACAATTTGCTGTGAGAGGACATCAAGAGGTTTTTCCGGAATGATGATCCTGTCAAGTTCTCCTCGTCGAATAGAATCCAATAGTGCTGTGCATTCAATCAGATCGTCACGCGTAAGGGGGAATATTCTTCCTTTGGGAATACCACGAACCTGGTGACTGGAGCGACCAACGCGCTGAAGCAACGATGCTATTCCATGTGGCGAGCTAATTTGGCAGACCAAGTCAACAGAACCAATATCGATACCCAGCTCAAGGGATGCCGTTGCCACCAGAACTTTAAGTTGACCATGTTTCAGGCTTTGTTCTGCTTTCAACCTTTTTTCTTTCGACATGCTTCCATGATGCGCCATCACATGTTCTTCGCCAATTTGTTTAGTGAGGTTATGGGCAAGTCGCTCAGCAAGTCTACGGGTATTAACAAATATTAGCGTGGTTTCATGTTCATTAATTAGTCCTATGAGCCTTTTGTAGATCTCATCCCATACTTCATGCGGCATAAGGGTGCTTAATGGAGTATGGGGAATCTCCATGCTGATATCTAATTTTCGTTTATGGCCTGTGTCAATAATTTTACATGTAGAATATATATCTTCTTTGTATCGGTTCCCAACAAGGAAGCGGGCGACTTCATCAATTGGTTTTTGAGTTGCTGAAATTCCAATTCGTGATAAAGAGCTTTGTGCTAAATTCTCGAGCCTTTCCAATGATAGAGATAAATGAGAGCCCCGCTTATCACCAACCAATGCATGAATCTCATCAACGATTATAGTTTTTACTGTTGATAATAACCTTCTGCCGCTGTCGCTTGTTAATAGAATGTAGAGTGATTCTGGCGTAGTTACAACAATATGAGGAGGCTTCCTAAACATAGCAGTTCTTGCATGTTGTGTTGTATCACCGGTTCTTACAGCAACTTCAATCTGGAGTTCTATGGATTCCTGTTTTAAGTTTTTTCTGACTTCTTTTAACGGAACCTGGAGGTTTCTCTCAATATCGTTACTAAGTGCTTTTAGCGGGGAGATGTAAACAACCTGGGTTTCTTGTTGTAAAGTTCCATTAATGTTTTGTTTTACCAGATTGTCAATAGCAACTAAAAATGCAGCAAGGGTTTTTCCAGATCCGGTAGGGGCAGCAATGAGGGTGTATTTATTATTTTTAATAGCAGGCCAGGCTTCTTGCTGAACTAAAGTCGGTTCTCCAAGGTTTTTGTTAAACCAGTCGGCTATTGATTTATGAAATTGGGAAAGTGCCATTTACATCTTTTGTGTGGATGTAAATTTACCTAAAATCCATCGATCTTATCATAATAAAAAATGCTGACAGGATTTTTCAACTGCCAGCACTTTTTTATCTTCTTAAATTATTTAAATACCTTAAATCCGCAGGGGAAAGTCATAAACCGCAGAGTACGCAGGGTTACGCAGAGATAACTTCACCCAAATGGGTAGAAAAATTAACTTTGTTGAGCTCGTCCTTTGTCCTCGGTTCGCGATAATACGCTTAATTAGCGGTTTTAAAAATACACTTACGGATTTTAGGAAATAATTATTCCTGCGATATAAGCATAAAATTTCTGAATATGTAATTACCTCTTAGTATTTCAACTTCCATACTCATTGATTCATAACCTTCAGAACTGGCGGTTGCGGTATAAGTACCTTCAGGTATTCCATTAATCTCATACTCACCGGTAGGATATGATACTGTACTTGTACTAAAAGAATCGTTTTCAATGGCAATTGTAGCACCTTCTACAGGCAAGCCATTTTCATCAACTACACCTCCGGCAATACTACCGTTTGAAGTTAGATTTCTTGCGATAACAAGCGGTCTGAATTGAAATTCTGATAATTCTTTTATTCCATTTACGTGTGTGTACTTAGGAATAAAAGAATTACTTACATCAATACTAAGTTCGATATCGTAAGAAAGATGTTCTCCAACGATAAAAGCTGGTAAAAACTTCAAAAACAGGTATTCTCCTCCGGCAATGGTTGGTACATTAAGGTCGTATTGTTGTCCATCCACAATTACAGTTCCTGTCTCAAAATAAATTAGGGCAAGATCATATTCTCCAGGAGGGATATCAACAACAGCAATATCACTCATAATTCCGGGAATCATATCAAGTAAGTTAAACTCCTCCTCTTGTTCCCAAATAGTGATGTATTCGGGTCTCGACTTGTTGCTCTTTTTTCGCAGATCAATACGTGTTAACCTGCCTGTCGCTTCTTCTATCTCTTCAAAACAAAGTGGTTTTCTTAAGCATTTTAAGTTTACCTCTTGTTCTTGTTCTAATGCAGCTATTTCTTCTTCTAGTGATAAAGAATAGCTTTGCTCTTCGATTGGAAGCCCGGTTTCTTCTTTTTGACAACTAACGATTAAAAATAGCAATGCTATTACAAAACATAAGTTTGACTTTTTCATTTATTTTCGATTTAAGGTTACGGTATTAACTAATGTTTATACATTGAAAACAACAATAGGTTTCAAAAACTTATATATCCTGATTTTTGTTTATGTGAAAAAAATGCCACGTAAGAGTTTAGTATTTTCTACCTGTTTAGTTCTTTTTCTATTTCTTCTGCCCTGTTTATTGATACTTTATTACCATTAAACCATGCAACAATAAAAGAATCAGTAAATCCCTGCTGGTGGACTTGCTGCAAAGCTTTATCTGCTTCAGAGAAGTTTGAGAAAATCCCGATATAATATTTTTTTAGACCTCTGTCTTCAATAATTTCTCCTGTAACCGGACTTAATCCACCAAAATAATCATATGTGATTTCTTTGCTGAAGACTCCCATTTGAATTCTGTATAATAATCCTTTGGGAATTGTGAAGTCAAAGTCAAAAGGATTTTGAGCTGAGTAAGGTGATGAGCTAAAAACTTTAAACTCATTTTTTAAATTTGATTTCAGGATTTGTTGTTGTTGACTTTTTTCGTCTTTTAAATTACTGCTTTTATGTTGAGCTTCTTCTTCAAGTTCCATTTTACGGACTTTTGCAAAAGCAATGTCGGCCTCTTTTTGTATTTCTTCAGCTTCGGCCTCGTATTTCTCAATAGCTTTTATTTCTTCTATACGTTCATTGTGGTCT
The DNA here is from genome assembly GCA_963665085.2 of Bacteroidales bacterium. Taxonomy (GTDB): domain Bacteria; phylum Bacteroidota; class Bacteroidia; order Bacteroidales; family JAAAOM01. The sequence goes on along the minus strand of CAXXXS010000002.1, from coordinate 1,139,777 downwards.
TTGATATCAGCCAGCTGATACCTTTTCGCATCAGCCAGACGACCCACAGAATCTGCTTTAAGCTGTAATGTAAGTGCTTTGTCTAGTTGTTTTTTATAAACATCTTCATTTGAAAGAGGTTTAGGAGAGCTTTGTTTGTCTAATTTTTTTGTTGACTGTTCTTTTAATGAGGTTGGTTCATTTTCTTTTTTTAGATTTTCGATTGCACTAACTAGTTCTTTATTGATAGTTTTTGGTTTAATTTCTTTAATGAATTTACTTTTGGCAAGTAAGGCATCAGCATTGCTTATATTTTCTGTTGCTTCACCTTGTTTTATCAAAACTATTTCAATATGATTGTTTTCCTGGTACCTGTTCGTGGCAATGTAAAATCCATTATTATCAGTAGTTCCAATCAAAAAATCATCAAAAGGGGAATTAATAGGGAATCCCAGGTTTTTGGGATAACTCCATCTGTTCTTACTTTTATCGTAAGTTGAATAGAAAATATCATATCCTCCAATACTTTTATCTCCGGGACTACTAAAATACAATGTTTGGGTCTTTTCGATGAAGATGGGATATCGTTGATCTTTTCTGGAATTTATAAATACTGGAAGTGCTTCAAAGGTCTGCTGAAAAATATCATCACTTAAACAAGTGTAATAAATATCCAAATCGTTTCTTGTTAAGCCCTTTTTTCCGGTAATAACATAACATTGGTCTTCTGATTTTTCATAGCTTTTATAATAAAATCCTTCTCCTGGATAAATCCCGAGATCTTTAAAATAATCAGAACTTTTAGTTGTCCAACTTCCCGTAGTGTTTTCAATAGTATTATAATAATCCACAACAGTGTTTTCTGAAATTGTATCTCTTCCAAGTAAAATTATCTCAGATGTATTGTGGGATGCATCCTGCATGTTATTAACTGCTTTTGACCAGTCTGTATCCTCTCCTGAAATTACATTCATCAAAGAGAAATTCTGAGAGTAAAGCTCCAGTGCCCTTTTTGCTTCTTCAAGCCTGAATAGATATAAGAATGCTTTGCCTTTGTACAGGTATAATTCTTTAGGTGTTAATCTAGAATCGGCTTTTTCAAGATATTCAAGGCTTTCTTCATAGTTGCTAGCCAAAAGAAATAAACTGGCTCCGGCATAGTAATTATAGACAGGATCATTAGGAAGTGATTCTAATAATTTTTTAGAAGCTATGAAAGATTCATAATAATTCCCCTGTTCAAACAATGTTTTTGGTTCGTTTGAATTATTCTGTGCAGTCATCACAGAAGGGAAAGAAAGTACAAGGATAGTTGCAAGAAAGCTTTTAAACACAATAACGCAATTTATCATCTATTATTTAATTACTAAATTAGAAAATAATTAATATCCCTTTCACAAGAATTATCCGAACTTATAAACAGCAATTTTTCTTGTCTTTTTAAGTTAAAATAAAAAGTTATCTTCGCACCTTATTTAACAATCAACGAATAAAAAAAATGAACAAACAAATTTTATCTGTTACAGTTATTACACTCTTCCTTGGTCTTGCAATGTCTTGCAAAAATCAAACCATTGAAGTTGGAGACGTGTCGCTTACTAGTAAAGAAGATTCCGTTAACTATGCACTTGGTATATATTGGGGAACACAAGCAAAAAGTAGCGGAATGGAAGGGTTGGATTTTGCAGTTGTAAATAGCGCAATGAAAGCTGCAATTGAAGGGACTAATGAAATGACTCCACAAGATGCTGGAACATTTTTAAATAATTATTTTACAGAAAAACAAACAGAACAAGCTCAAAAAACTCTTGAAGAAGGACAAGCTTTTCTTGAGCAAAATAAAACTAAATCTGGTGTTTATGAATTACCTAGCGGTATTCAATACGAAATCTTATTAAAAGGAGAAGGTGATGTGCCAAAATTAGGACAAACAGTTAAAGCACATTATACAGGAACACTTCTTGACGGAACAAAATTCGATAGTTCATTGGATCGTGGTGAGCCTTTCTCATTTACTGTAGGACAAGGTGTTATCAAAGGTTGGTCTGAAATAGTTCAACACATGAATGTTGGTTCAAAATATAAAGTATATATTCCTTCACATCTTGCTTATGGACCAAGAGGTAATCAAGGAATTGCCCCTAATTCAACGTTGATTTTCGAAATTGAGTTAATTGAAATTGAAGCTGAATAGTAAGCTTTAAAAAACATAAAAAATAGGAAAGCCGGTACTCAGTTTGAGTATCGGTTTTTTTGTGTGTTATGAAACTATTTTTTTTATCCTCCTTGAAGATCACTAAAAAAATCAATCTATTGGGTGAAGTTTTCTCTACGCTACCCTTCGTTCTCTGCGGTTTGTAATTTTATCCTGCGGATTTAAGGTTATGCTTTTTTTAAAAATTTCTGAATGATTCTCTCAGAAATGAAAAATATTGGTAATATCAGTACAAGATACATCCAAAATTCAGGGATGTTATAATCTGGAAACGATAATGAAATTTTCGGAAAATTAAATGAGAGATTTATAGAGAAACTAAAGGGGAATTTTAAATCTTTTGTGTCAGGGCCAGTCAAGAAAAGCAGTGTAATTAACGAACTTGTAATGGTAATAATCCAAATCCAAGCTTTCTTTGATAATAAAGGTTCGTATTTGCTTTTCGACTTTTCCAAAGAATAGATTTTGTCCATTACCTTGTTTTTGAAATCCTGTGAAGGACTTTCAGTCCCTATCTCTTTGAAAAGATTACTTGTGGTTATATCTGCTTTATTCTTCATCGTTTTTAATTTTAAAGTAACGAATAAACTTCTTCTCCCATATGTTTTTTAAAAATGTCAAATAATTTTTTTCGTGCCCTGAATATCTTGACCTTGATATTTTCTCTTGTTAACGCAGTAATTTTCGATATTTCCTTATGATCTAATTCTTTAAGATAAAACAAAGTTAAAAGAAAACTATCATCCGGCTCTAACTCCAAAAGTGCATTTTTTATCAACTGGTGTTTTTCTTTACTTGCAATTATCTGTTCAACTTCACGGCATTCAGTTGAGGTAATTTCTGTTTTATAAAGGTTTTCTATTGAATCAACATCTAATTTCTTTTTTCTTAATTTACTAATGCAAGCATTGTAAACTATTTGGTAGAGCCATGTTGAGAATTTTGATTTTCCTTTAAAACTATCGATATGCTGATAAACTTTTAAAAATACATCCTGTGCAATTTCTTCGGCATCCTCAATATTTTTTAGCATTCTATAGGCAAGCGTAAATACCATATTCTGATGCTTTTCAATAAGAAAAGAAAAAGCCTGGCTATCACCCTGTTTAACGCGTTTTATAAAATATTTATCGTCTTTTTGTTCCATTGTACATGTCTTTACGACGCTAAAACTTTTATACCGGTTACAGATAAAATTAAATTTTGAGCAATAATTATGGTATATTTCTTGTTTTCTTTGGAGTACTAAATTAAGAAATATGCAACTATCGTAATTTTTTTTGTTCTTTATAAAGATTTGAGAACAAATTTTTATGATGGTTCATGAAAAGATTAAAAAACTTAATTCTATGCGTATGAAAATTTTAAGAAAAATTATTGTAGCAATATTTGTAATATCTATTACAACAGTATCAGCAAAATCTCAGTTTTTAAGATTTGGGCCAAAAGTAGGGATTAGCGCAGCAAAAGCTGTAGTTGATGAGAGTTTTAGTTATGATGGTAATCAACTTACATATACTTCAGGAGACAGAAAAGTTGGTTTCCATGCAGGATTATTTGGTCGAGTTACTATAGCCAGTTTTTATCTGCAACCAGAGGTTATGTTCTCTTCTGTAAAAGGGCAAATTAATATTGACGGCGATAATAACCTGAGTGAGGCATGGGACTTATCGTATAATAAAATTGAAGTTCCTGTTTTAGTAGGTAAATCTTTTGGTGGGATTTTACATATTGATGCAGGACCCGTATTTAATTATATGCTAACAAACGATGCCCGTGAAGGTGGTATCCTCGATGAAGTGAAACAAAATTATAACCAGGCTACTGTCGGTTATCAGGTAGGTTTTGGATTCGATATCAGCGATATAACCCTTGATTTTCGTTATGAAGGAAATTTAAGCAAACTAGGTGATTCTGTTAATTTCGGTAGTGAATCATTCAATACCGATTTAAGAGACAATATGTTTATCGTTGCTATAGGACTTAATTTATTTTAGGTGAAAAAAAAGACTTTGCGCTCTTAGCGGTTTATTATTTAACCACAAAGAGCGCAAAGAATCACAAAGTTTAAATCCTATCGAACTCTAAAGCACCACTCCCCAACTATCTACTCTTCACTTATCACTTATTTACTCAATCACTTATCACTTTCTCCTTCTTCTTTCTCCCTTTTTCCGATTTCCATTCTCCAGTCTCCTTATAAATTATTCAAGCACTTCATAATCATTCTCGTTTGATTTTTTCTTCAGATTTAGCAAATCCATAATTCCATAAACAAGCAGGAATAAACCAATTAACCGAACGATAACTTCTAAACTTTCAAAAGGATTAGCGAAAATTAAAATACCCAGGACTAGATAATAGAGGCTTTCTAAAAGCATTAAAATCGGGTTAACATAAGACTTTCTGAATCTTGAATAAGCCATTAGTTTTATTAATCCGATAACAAAAGCCAAAACGCCAAAAATGGCGATAAAGACAGATGCTAATTCTTCAGGAAAAGAGACGAAAACAAGCCCAAGAGCAATGTTTATTATGCTTTCTGTTATCCAAAATTGATTGCTTTTAGAACTAGATGTTCAGAATGAATGGTTATTGTAACTGATAAATTTTTCGTGTCATTTTATAAAGAGTCTGCCTGTATATAACGAAGATAACCATAAAATGAAAATAACTTAAGTTTGATTATTTACGTAGATTATTATACATTTGAATTGTAATTTTAATAACATGAAAGCAAGACAAAGTAAAGAAGCAAAAGAAATTTTTGGTAGCGAATCTAAGGGACGGGCTGTTATCAGAGAGATTCATAATGCATCGAAAAAGAATGCTCGTGTTATTGCTAATGTAAAAGTAGGACGAGATAGTATTCGTGTTAAAGAGTTATAATGAATTTTGCATTTGTTACTCTACTTTTACTTTTTATTTCACTACCTGGTATAGCAATACGTAAGAGCTATTATTCATCAAGATTTTCAATTAATTACATGTCAACTAATTTAGTTAATGAGTTGATATGGTCGTTTATTCCTGCAATTTTTTTGAATGCATTGGCAATTACAGTTATTGAGTCTAAAACAGATTATACTTTCCGGTTAGAATATTTTGGATACTTAGTGGCTGGAGGTAATGATAAGCAAGAAATTCATGATATTTTCCAAAATATTCATTTGAGTATTAGATATATATTAGTTTATATCTCAAGTTTGACTATTATTGCTATTATTCTAGGCGCTCTAGCTCGATTGATTGTTAGAGGTTTTGGATTAGATATTTTTTTTAGAGTATTAAGGTTTCCCAATAGATGGCATTACCTATTTACTGGAGAGTATTTAGATATTGAAAGAGGTTGGAAGTATCATAATAATATAGACTTTATTATTGTTGATGTATTAATGGCAATTGGAGATGAAAAAATTATTTATTCTGGTATTCTTGAAGACTACTATTTATCCAAAACTAGTGGGGGCTTGGATAGAATCATAATTAAATATCCAGCAAAAAAAACATTTACACCTGATGGCTCTTCAGATTATCGCGAAATTCCAGGTAACTATTTGTCAATTTCATATGAAAAGATTCTAAATATTAATATTCAATATTATGAATTTGACGATGATGAAGAAGATAATACTAGTGAATGGGAGGATATTGAATCAGAATCTAGCACTATACCTAACAGGCGGTTGTAAACATCTAAATAGAGAAGGTCATTTTAGCATTCTATCTACATAAACTTTATGTAACGGTGTATACGCGCGCTGGTCAGTCACCCAGAGTTTGTATTAAATTTAATGTAAGTTTCTTGCAATTTGTTACTACCCTATTTTAACTAATCCTACTCCAATCCAATTTGCCTCTTTTTTCATTTTGTAAATATTGCCTTAGCAAGATATTCTTCTCATTTTCCAATTGAGGATCTTCTTCAAGAATATTTTCAGCTAAATCACGCACAAATGTTATTATTTGCCCGTCTTTGGCAATGTTAGAGACTTTTAAATCAAAAGCAATACCGCTTTGTTGTGTGCCTTCCAAATCGCCGGGGCCACGGAGTTTGAGGTCTGCTTCGGCAATCTCAAAACCATCGTTGGTAGCAACCATGGTTTCCATACGCTTGCGTGCTTCATTAGTGAGTTTATAAGAAGTCATTAATATGCAGTAGGATTGGTGTTGGCCTCGTCCAACACGTCCCCTGAGCTGGTGAAGTTGCGAAAGTCCGAACCGTTCAGCGCTTTCAATTACAATTACATTGGCATTGGGTACATCAACGCCAACTTCAATAACAGAAGTAGCTATCAAGATATGCGTAAATCCTTTTTTAAATTCCTGCATGGCCGCTTCTTTTTCTTCGGGTTTCATCTTGCCATGTACAACACTTACACGATAGTCGGGTAGGGGAAATGCGCGAGAGATACTTTCGAAACCATCTTCCAAATCTTTATAATCGAATTTCTCAGATTCTTTTATTAAAGGATATACGATATAAACCTGTCGTCCCTGTGCTATTTGTTCCCGTATAAAACCAAACATACGTAAGCGTTTCGAATCATAATGGTGCGATGTTTTAATGGGTTTTCTGCCAGGGGGTAATTCGTTAATTACTGAAACATCCAGATCGCCGTATAAAGTCATAGCTAAAGTGCGTGGAATAGGAGTGGCTGTCATTACAAGGACATGTGGGGGATTTGTGTTTTTCTTCCACAATTTAGCCCTTTGCACGACTCCAAAACGATGTTGCTCGTCAATTATTGATAATCCCAGGTTTTTAAAATTTACCTGGTCTTCAATTAATGCATGCGTTCCAATTAATATTTTTATTTCACCATTTTGAAGGCCTTCGTGAATCTTAGTTCTTTCTGCTTTTTTTGTTGATCCAGTTAAAAGTCTGACTGGTAGTTTTAATCCTTCTAAAAAATTAACGATAGTGTAATAATGTTGAGTGGCAAGAATCTCTGTAGGGGCCATTAAACAGGTTTGGTACCCATTATCGATAGCGATAAGCATCGTCATTAAAGCGACCAGGGTTTTCCCGCTTCCAACATCACCTTGTAAAAGGCGATTCATATGTTTTCCGGAACCTAAGTCTTTTCTTATTTCTTTCATTACCCGTTTTTGGGCTCCGGTGAGTTCAAACTTTAGGTTTTGTTTATAAAAATTATTGAAGTAATCGCCTACTTTTTCAAAAACAAAACCTTTCATTTCTCTTTTTAGCTTAATTCGTTGGCTTAAAATATTAAGCTGGATAAAAAAAAGTTCTTCGAATTTTAACCTGAAGAGAGCTTTTTTTAGTTCTTGCTGATTAGGCGGGAGATGTGCATAAGCAAGGGCTTTATTCAAAGAGAGTAGATTGTTTTTGCCAATGATATATTCGGGTAAAGTCTCATCCAATTTTCCATCGATTTCCTGGAAAATATTTTGTTGAAATTTAAAGATCGTTTTTGAATTTATGTATCCGTTTTTTAGTTTTTCAGTAAGGCTGTATTGTCCATGAAGTCCCTGATGCGAAGTGTTTATGCTTTCAATAGGCTCAACTTCCGGGTGTGCGATGGAAAATTGTCTGCCAAAAAGTATAGGTTTGCCAAAAACCACATAATGTTTACCAACTTTTAATGATTTTTGAATCCATTTTATGCCTTTAAACCAAACAAGTTCGATGCTACCTGTCTCATCAGAAAAAGTGGCATTTAATCTTTGCTTATATTTTGCTCCCTGAATTTGAAAATTTGTAATTTTTCCCTTTATTTGGATGTGGCTCATCTGTGCCGTTATTTCACTTATCTTAAAAAACTGACTACGGTCAACATATTTATATGGGAAATAATAGAGTAAATCTTTGTATGTAAAGATTCCCAGTTCTTTATTTAGAAGCTCGGCACGTTTTGGACCAACACCTGGCAAAAATTTTATGTCTTTTTGTAAAGAGGGCATTAATATTTTATTTGCTGCAAATATAGTTTTATGATAATAAAGAATTTTTTAAGTATCGCCAATAAATATATAAAGCATAATCTAAAAGCAAAAAGTAAAAAAGGGCATGGCATACATTCTCCTTTTGTTTTTGAATTATGCAGTAGTGTTTTCTCCCTGAGAAAGAGCAGAATTAAAGAGGTTGAAAGAATTAGAAAACAGTTATTGCGTTCAAAAGAGAAAATTACTTTTACTGATATTGGTGCCGGTTCTCATGTTGAGACTCAAAAAACCAGGATGATTAAAGAGATAGCAAGATTTTCTTCCAATAAAAAGATAAACAAGCTGTTGTATAAGCTGGTTAATCATTTAAAGCCATCTACAATTATTGAGTTTGGTACTTCTTTTGGTTTTTCAACCATGTATATGGCAAAAGCAAATCCTGAAGCAAAAATTTTTACAATTGAAGGAGTTCCAGAGATAGCCAAAATAGCAAAAGATAATTTTACAAAATTGAGAGTTGATAATATTCAGCTTATAAACTCCGGATTTGATGAATGTTTGGAAAAAATTGAGGATGAATATAAAGATAGGGTTCTTGTCTTTTTAGATGGAAACCATAAGAAGGAGCCTACATTAAAGTATTTTAATAATGTTATAAACCATATATCAGAAGAAAGCGTTATCATAATTGATGATATTAATTGGTCAGAAGAAATGAACGAGGCGTGGGGAATAATAAAAAAATCAGCTCATGTAATGCTGACAATTGATTTATTTTTTGTTGGAATCGTGTTTTTTAAGAAAAATATTTTTAAACAAAATTTTAAGATTCGTTTTTAGTACAATTTTTGTTGATATATTGCACCTAACCAAAAATAATTAACTATGGAAGATACCGCACCCGATAGAATTATCGAGATAACAGACATTAAAAAATTTTATCATCTGGGAAGTGTTATTGTTAAAGCAATACAGTCTATTTCAATAAATATTAACAGAGGTGAATACGTAGCTATTATGGGGCCATCAGGTTCAGGTAAATCAACATTAATGAATATTCTTGGTTGTCTTGATACACCAACAGAAGGGACATATGTTTTAAATGGCTCTGATGTTAGTAAGCTGGAAGACGATCGTTTAGCTGAGATAAGAAATAATGAGATAGGTTTTGTGTTTCAAACCTTTAATCTGCTTGCAAAATACACTGCTCTTGAGAATGTTATGTTGCCTATGATTTATGCAGGAAAAGAAAAGGAAGAAAGACTGGATAGAGGAAAAGAAGCTTTGAAAATCGTGGGATTGGATGATAGGATGGATCACAGGCCCAATGAGCTTTCAGGAGGTCAGAGGCAAAGAGTTGCAATTGCCAGGGCATTGGTAAATTATCCGTCGATTATTTTGGCTGATGAGCCAACAGGTAACCTTGATTCCAAAACTTCCGTTGATATAATGAAATTGATGGATGAACTTCATTCGGAAGGGAATACAATTATATTGGTTACGCACGAGGAAGATATTGCATTGCATGCAAAAAGAATTATCAGGTTACGGGATGGATTGGTAGAATCTGATGAAGTAAATAAAATGGAAGTTGTAGAAGGATAGACGAAATGAAAATTTATACAAAGACAGGAGATAGAGGAACAACAGCCTTGATAGGAGGGAAACGCGTTCCGAAATATCATGAAAGGATTGAGGCATATGGAACTTTGGATGAACTTATGTCTTATATTGGATTATTAAGAGACCAGGAAATTTCAAAAGATGATAAAATTGTTCTTGTAGAAATTCAGGAACGATTAATGACGTGTGCAACTTTACTTGCCGCTGATTGTGAGGATTGTAAGGATAGTTTACCTAAATTGGTTGAAGAAGATATTCTTTTTCTTGAAAAAGAAATTGATAAAATAGATAAAATTATTCCTCCATTAAAGTCTTTTGTACTGCCAGGTGGACATACAATAGTTTCTTTCTGCCATATTGCAAGAAATGTTTGTAGACGATCTGAACGTCTTACTTTGAAAGTTTCCGAGTTGGTGGATATTGATTATAAAGTACTTAAATACTTAAACAGACTGTCGGACTACCTGTTTGTTTTGGGTAGAAAACTTTCCTTCGATTTGAACGTAGAAGAGATACCTTGGAAACCGAGGTTGTAAAAAAATATTTTAATTATATATTTGCACAATTTTTAAGGAACAGCTTAATTTAGATACCTATGTATTGGACATTAGAATTAGCTTCAAAATTAGAAGATGCCCCTTGGCCAGCAAGTAAAGATGAGTTAATCGACTTTGCTATCCGTTCAGGTGCGCCACTTGAGGTAATTGAAAATCTTCAGGAAATTGAAGACGAAGGTGAAATTTATGAAAGTATAGAAGATATTTGGCCTGATTATCCTAGTAAGGATGACTTCTTTTTTAATGAAGATGAATATTAAGAAATTAAAAAAGCCCCATTGACAGGGGCTTTTTTGTTTAATATTTTGTGCATCCTTTTATTGAAGGCTACCGATTTTCTCTGCTGAATAAAATCCTTCGTTGAGTTTTTTCTGAATTTCAACAAAACATTTAATTGTGTAATCAACATCTTCCTCGCTGTGTGAAGCAGTTGGGATAATTCTAAGCATGATTACTCCTTTAGGTACAACAGGATAAACAACCATTGAACAGAATATTCCATAGTTTTCACGTAAATCCATAACAATGTTGGTAGCTTGGGCTACAGTTCCTTCTAGAAAAACTGGAGTAACTGGTGATTCAGTTTTTCCTAAATTGAATCCCATTTCACGAAGTCCTTTTTGTAGCTTGTTGGCTATTATCCAAAGTTTTTCTTTTAATTCAGGTTTATTAATGAGTAAGTCTAATCTTTTAAGTGCACCATAAACCATTGGCATTGGTAAAGACTTAGCAAATATTTGAGATCTCATATTGTATTGAAGGAAATCAACTACATCCTCTTCTGAAGCAACAAATGCTCCGATTCCAGCCATAGACTTGGCAAAAGTAGAGAAGTAGATGTCAATTTGATCCTGGATGCCAAAATGTTCACCTGTACCAGCTCCTGTTTTTCCCATTGTTCCAAAACCATGGGCATCATCTACAAGTAATCTGAAATCAAATTTCTTTTTCAATGCAACAATTTCATCTAATTTACCTAGGTCGCCAGCCATACCGAAAACACCTTCTGTGATAACCATAATGCCACCTCCGGTTTCTTCAACTTTTTTCTTGGCAAAGCCAAGCATTTTTTCGCATTTTGCCACATCGTTGTGAGGGAAAACAAAACTTTTACCGCCTGTAGCTTTGTGAAGGAAGATTCCATCCATAATACATGCGTGGGACTCAGAGTCGTAAACAATTACATCATTCCTGCCACATAAGGTTTGAATAATTGATACCATTCCCTGGTAACCAAAGTTTAGTAAATACGCACTTTCTTTTCCAACAAAATCAGCAAGCTTTGACTCAAGTTCTTCATGCATGTTGGTTTGTCCAGACATCATTCTGGCACCCATTGGATAAGCTAATCCATATTTGTCAGTTCCTTCAGAATCTGCTTTCCTTACTTCAGGAAGATTACCTAATCCTAGATAGTTATTTAAACTCCAGTTTAATACTTCTTTTCCCCTGAATTTCATTCTTGGGCCAAGTTCACCTTCTAATTTAGGAAACATAAAATACCCTTGTGCTTGTTTTTGATATTGACCAAGCGGGCCCCTGTTTTTTATTTTATCAAAAATATCCACGACTTAAATTTTTATTTAACCTTGAAATTGGGGGCAAATGTAGTTTATTTTGAAAATTACACAAAAAGGTTTTTATACTCAAATACTAAAAAAAGAATGTCCCCGTTTAGTATATTGAATTATCGTTAGCCTACTGTATCCTTTAATCTGTATTACTATGAAAATATATCGTTTAACAATTTTTGTGATTCTGGCATTATTGTCAGTTTCTGTGCTTTCGGGTTGTGGCACAAAAAAAAGAGTGTTGGTTATTGATTGTCCAAATGAAAAGCCTGCTGAATATAATAAAGAAGGTTTTAAAAAAGAGAAGGAGCGCAAAAAAATACTTAATAGGACGAATAAAATTAGAAGCAAAGAGAGAAAATAAGAAAAAGAACATCAATTTCGGTATAGTTTTTGACCACTCAGGATTTTGATATTATTATTAATTGTTTTAATTTTGCGCGATGTTTTTTCAGCAAGTAAAGAATCATTTATTAGTTGTAGTTGTAATAACTGTGGCTTCCTGTAGTGGATACGAAAAGCTTATAAAAAGTAGTGATTATAAGTTAAAGTATAAAAAAGCTTTCGAGTATTACAACGATGAAGATTTTGTGAAAGCGCAAACTCTTCTTGAACAATTAATACCGGTATACGGAGGAACAAAACAAGCTGACTCAGTTAATTTTTTCCATGCTATGTGTTACTATAATATGGAAGATTACATGTTAGCAGGTCATTATTTTAAGACATTTGCATCAACTTTTGGTAATAGTGAATATGCAGAAGAAGCTGAATTCCTAAGTGCTTATTGTAGTTTTAAGAATTCCCCAAGGCCTAGTCTTGACCAAACAAGTACATATGAGGCGATGCAAAATTTTCAGATGTTTTTAATAAATTACCCAAATACAAACAGAAAAGAATTGTGTTTAGAGTATGTAAAAGAGTTGCAGGATAAGTTAGTGGAGAAATCTTACCTCAGTGCAAAACTTTACTTTGATCTGGGTGTTTATAAATCATCTATTGTTGCTTTGAATAATAGTTTAAATGAATATCCTGATACTAAACACCGGGAAGAGATTATGTTCTTAATACTTAAGTCAAGATATTTATTGGCAGACAGAAGTGTTGAAGACAAAAAAATGGAACGGTTTCAAGCAGCATTGGATGAATATTATTCTTTTGCTGGTGAATTTCCAGAGAGTGAATATAAACAAGAGGCTGAAAAAATATTCGATAAAACATCCTCTGTTTTAAAAATAGATAGCAAAGATTTAACAGAAATTAAATAAAAGTTAACAGAAATGTCAGATTATAAGAAAACAAAGGCTTCTGGTACTACAATTACAAGAGATATTGATTTTTTAGAGTCTCAAACAGGTAATATTTATGAGGCTGTTGTAATTTGTTCAAAAAGAGCAAATCAGATTAGTTCTGAAATTAAGCAAGAGCTAAATCGTAAGCTCGAAGAATTTGCTTATTATACAGATAACCTTGAAGAAATCTTCGAAAATAGGGAACAAATTGAAATCTCTAAATTTTATGAGAGAATGCCAAAACCTTCCCTAATTGCAATTCAGGAATATATGGATGACGAAGTGTATTTTAGGATAGCAGAATAAAAATCCTTAAAAATGCTTAAGGAAAAAAATATTTTACTGGGAGTAACAGGTAGCATAGCAGCTTATAAGGCTGCTATTCTTGTTAGGTTACTAGTCAAAAATGGAGCTTCTGTAAAAATAATAATGACTCCTTTAGCAAAAGAATTTATTACACCACTTACTCTAGCAACTTTATCTAAAAATCCAATCCTTGTTGATTTTTTCAATCCTGAAAATGGCGATTGGAATAGTCATGTTGATTTAGGCTTGTGGGCTGATGCATATCTAATCGCTCCTGCTACTGCAAATACAATGGCGAAAATGGCTCACGGTATTGCTGATAACCTTCTTTTAACATCATATCTTTCTGCTAGGTGTCCTGTGTTTGTTGCTCCAGCAATGGATTTAGACATGTTTTCACATAAAACTACTCAACAAAACATTGAGACGTTGAAAGATCATGGAGTTGCAGTAATTGAAGCGCAAACAGGAGAACTGGCTAGTGGACTTGAAGGGAAAGGCAGAATGGAAGAGCCAGAGAAAATATTTTCATTTTTGGAAGAGTATTTTAACCATTCCCAAAATTCCAAATTAGCAAAAAAAAAAGTTCTGATAACAGCAGGACCAACGATTGAATATATTGATCCTGTTAGATATATAACAAATCATTCTTCTGGTAAAATGGGGTATGCCTTAGCTGAAGTATTAGCAGATGGAGGAGCAGATGTTACAATAGTTTCAGGGCCAACGACTCAGGTTTTAAATCATCCCAATGTTAACGTTGTAAATGTTCGTACAACAGAAGAAATGTTTAAGGCTTGTCTTAAAATCTTTCCTGATTCTGATGTCGCAATATTAGCTGCTGCAGTCTCTGATTTTCAGCCAGTAAATTATGCCAATCAAAAACTTAAAAATAAAGAGAACGAATTTTCAATAAATCTCAAACCAACAACAGATATAGCAAAAGAGTTAGGAGTATTGAAGAAAGAAAATCAGACCATTGTTGGATTTGCATTGGAGACTGAAAATGAAAAAGATAATGCCAGGAAAAAACTAGAATCTAAAAAATTCGATATGATTGTTTTAAACTCACTCAATGATAAAGGTGCTGGTTTTGGATATGACACAAATAAAATAACAATCATTGATAAAAATAATAATATTGATAATTTTGAGTTAAAAGATAAAAAGCTGGTAGCAATTGATATTGTAAAAAAGCTGGCTCAAATAATTTAATCAATGAAAAAAATTATATTTCTTTCCTTTGTAATTTTTGTTAATATTTTCCATTCAAATACTGAAGCTCAAGAGTTAAAATGTAGTGTTCAGATACTCTCGCAAAAGGTTCAAGGGACTAACAAACAGGTTTTTGAGACACTTCAAAATGCAATATTTGAGTTCATGAACAACAGGATTTGGACTAATCATGTTTATAGTGTTGATGAAAGAATTGAATGTGCTTTTGTTTTTAACATAACAGAACAAACTTCAGCTGATGAGTTTAGTGGAAGTCTTCAGCTCCAGGTCAGAAGGCCGGTTTATAACAGCTCTTATAACTCGGTAGAATTAAATTTTAAGGATGACAATATAAGTTTTCAATATGTTGAATTTCAACCACTGGAATTCAATCCTTCAACTCATTTATCTAATTTAACATCAATTCTTGCTTATTATGCATATATAGTGTTGGGATTTGATTATGATACTTTCTCATTAGAAGGAGGGACCCCATATTTTGAAACAGCACAGCGAATAGTAACAAATGCACAAAATGCATCTCAAAGTGGGTGGAAAGCTTTTGAAGATTCCAGGAGAAGAAATCGTTATTGGTTGGTAAATTCTCTGTTGGATGAGGATTATAGCAATGTAAGGCGCTTTTATTATGTTTATCATCGAAGAGGTTTAGATTTGATGGATTCTAAAGTTGAGCAGGGAAGGACAGAAATAGCAGAAAGCCTTAAGTTGCTACAGGAAGTATATAGAGATAAACCAGATCCGTATTTGTTTCCGTTGCAGGTTGTCTTTGATGCAAAATCTGATGAGCTGGTTAATATTTTTTCGGAGAGCCAACCGGATGAAAAAAACAGAATACATACAATCCTTACAGAGATAGATCCTTCTAATTCATCAAAATACGAGAAGATAATTTCGAACTAACTATCGGGCTTGTGTTAAAAGCTGGTTAATAATCTTTTGTTAAAACTCCCGTTATTTTTTTAAAACCATCTATTTTTGTGGCTGTTATTAATAATAATTTATGCTTAAAAGCCTCTACATAAAAAATTATGCTTTAATACGGCATCTTGAGATTGATTTTGAAAATGGCTTTTCAATAATCACGGGAGAGACAGGTGCAGGAAAGTCTATATTGTTGGGAGCATTATCATTAATTATTGGACAAAGGGCAGATACTGGTGTTTTAAATGATACGTCAGCAAAATGTATTGTTGAAGCTTGTTTTAATGTAGAAGGATATAACCTGGAAAGCTTATTTGCTCAAGAAGATATTGACTTTGAAAAGAATACTATTGTCCGACGGGAAATAGGGGCCAATGGAAAATCAAGAGCTTTCGTAAATGATGTTCCTGCCAATCTTAATTTTTTAAAACAGTTAGGCAATGCATTGATAGATATACATTCACAACACCAAACGTTGTTCCTGAACGAACAAAATTTTCAACTAAATATTATTGATACGATAGCTGAGAATGAGGATTTGCGTAATGAGTATAAAAGAATTTATAAAGAGTTACGTGAAAAAGAAAAAGAATACAAGAAGCTTAGTGCTAATCTCGATAAAAACAAAACAGATTTCGATTACTTTCAGTTTCAATTTGATGAATTAGAAAAAGCAAGGTTAAACCCTGAAGAGGATTCTTTGCTTGAATCAGAGTTGGAAGCATTAAACCATTCAGAAGAGATTAAAGGGAGCCTGGAAAAAACTTCATATTTGCTTAATAGTGATGAGATAAATGTTTTAAATTATTTAAAAGAGGTAACAGCACTAATCGAACAGGTTGCAGAATATTTACCTGCATCAAAAGAATTAGCTGAGCGACTTAATTCATCTTATATTGAATTAAAGGATATTGCAGCTGAAGTTGATTTACTCTTCGATAAACAGGATTTAGATCCGGAACGGATTGAATTTGTTCGTTCAAGGGTTGATTTATTAAATACACTTTGCCAGAAACATAAAGTTGATTCTATTGAGGATTTAGTAGGGGTAAAAGGAGATTATAATTCAAGGCTTGAGAACATAACGCTGGGTGATTCCAGGCTTGATGAGTTAAAAAAGGAACTACAACTGCTAAAAGAAAAAATAGGGATTAAATCCATGGAATTAACTAAATCCAGGGAAAAATCTGTTCCTGTAATCAAAAATGAGATAAAAGACTATTTGAGCCAGCTTGGGATGCCAAAAGCAGGGTTTGTTGTTGAACTATCTCCTTTGGATGATTTTTCTGTAACAGGAATCGACTCTGTTCAATTTTTGTTCTCAGCAAACCAGGGTGTTGATCTAAAAGAAATATCAAAAGTTGCCTCAGGGGGTGAGTTGTCTCGTTTAATGCTAAGTCTTAAAGCATTGGTTAGTGGGAAACAGAAATTACCAACTATTATTTTCGATGAAATAGACACGGGCGTTTCGGGAGAAATAGCTGATAAGGTTGGGAATATTATAAAACAAATGGCGCAAACAATGCAGGTGTTTAATATAACCCACCTTCCTCAAGTTGCCGCAAAAGGAAAATACCATTACAAAGTGTTTAAGGTTGAGAATAACGGATCAACAGAAAGTCAGCTAAAACTTTTATCTCCTGAAGAACGTCAGCAAGAGCTGGCCCAAATGTTGAGCGGAGAAGAAATTACTGAGGCTGCAATGAATAATGCTATTGATTTACTGAGAATTAATAAATCGTAAATAAGACCATATTACCCAATTAAGATTTTATTCAGTCTAAATAAATCCGTGAATACTTCGATTTTTAGAACTATGATTTCTATATTTGCATCAAATTTAAATTAAACATAATGGCGAACAATTTACTTGAAGGTAAAAAAGGGATAATCTTCGGTGCGTTAAATGATATGTCAATAGCATGGAAGGTTGCAGAGCGGGCCCATGAGGAAGGGGCTGAATTTATTTTGTCAAATACCCCGGTTGCTCTAAGGTTGGGTACTCTAAATGAATTGGCAGAGAAAACAAATTCAGAAATTATTCCGGCAGATGCCACAAATGTTGATGACATCGAAAATGTGTTTAAAAAAGCAATGGAGAAGTTTGGTGGAAAAATTGATTTTATGTTGCATTCTATTGGAATGTCGCCAAACGTAAGAAAAGGGCTTAGTTACGATGCATTGAATTACGATTTTTATCAAAAGACGATTGATATTTCTGCATTGTCATTCCACAAAATGCTTCAGGTTGCACGAAAACTTGATGCTATAAATGAATGGGGTTCTGTTGTTGCTTTATCTTATATTGCGGCGCAAAGAACACTTTATGGCTACAATGATATGGCAGATGCAAAATCGCTTCTTGAATCTATCGCACGTAGTTTTGGTTATATATATGGAAGAGATAAGAAAATTAGGGTAAATACCATTTCTCAATCTCCAACAATGACAACTGCTGGTAGTGGTGTAAAAGGGATCGATTCGTTAATAGATTTTACCGAACGAATGTCTCCACTTGGTAATGCTTCGGCTGATGATTGCGCAAATTATTGTATAACATTGTTCTCGGATCTAACAAAAAAAGTAACAATGCAGAATCTTTTTCATGATGGAGGGTTCTCAAGCATGGGTATGAGCTGGAGAGCAA
The DNA here is from genome assembly GCA_963665085.2 of Bacteroidales bacterium. GTDB lineage: Bacteria > Bacteroidota > Bacteroidia > Bacteroidales > JAAAOM01. The sequence goes on along the minus strand of CAXXXS010000002.1, from coordinate 1,121,520 downwards.
TGTCCCAATACGATAAGAGTTTTGAAGGGTGTGATTAATCAAAAGAATCATAATATAATATAAGGCCAGTAATAACTGGCTTTTTTTATATTTGCTACCCAATATGATTTATACTTTACTAATATTAGTATACATTTTGGGGCCGGTTGCAATCCTTAGACTATGCCGAAAATATATCATTTTCCAAAGAATTGGTAGTGTTATTCTTGCATACGCCTTAGGACTGATAATTGGAAATATTGGATTATTGCCTGCTGTTAGTGATTTCTTTTATAGAATTTACTCCATAAATCCGGATATTACTCTTGATGACGTAAAACAAATGTTTGGTCAAGGAACTATTCTGGAATCGGATATTCTTTATTATAAAATAAGAGAATTACAAGATGTCTTTACAATAATAACTATTCCTATTGCCCTTCCATTATTGCTCTTTTCTACTGATATAAAGGCATGGTCCAAATTAGCAGGAATTACGTTGTTATCTATGTTTCTTGCTATTGTTTCCGTTGTTATTGTTGTGATTGCCGGACATTTTGTTTTTACAGGTCAGGGGATTGACCAATTATGGAAGGTTTCAGGTATGATGATTGGACTATATTCCGGGGGTACACCAAATCTTGCATCCTTAAAATTAATGCTCGATGTGGATTCTGAGACATATATTTTAACGCATACTTATGATACGATTGTGTCGGCTGCATATTTATTCTTTTTAATTAGTATCGGGAAAAAGATTTTTTCCCAGTTTTTACCGCGTTTTAAAGATGAAGGAAAGAATGAATCGGAAGAATATTCAGAAGAAAATGCAAATGATTTTGTGCTCAGGGAATTAATTAAAAAAGTAAACTTTTTTCCACTTCTAAAAACACTTTTAATAGTTGTTGGAATCTTTGGTGTTTCTGGTTTAATAAGTTTTTTATTTCCAAAAAATATGCAAATGTTAGTTGTTATTCTATGTATAACAACCCTAAGTATTCTTGTTACCTTAGTTCCTAAATTAAAACTCTCGAAATTTGCATACAATACAGGTATTTATTTTATCCTTGTTTTTAGTACGGTAGTCGCTTCTATGGCAGATATAAGTAATTTGACTAATTCATCTCCTGTATTACTTTATTATGTTTGTTTTGCTATAGTTTTCTCCTTGTTTTTGCATGTGTTACTCGCAAAAATTTTTAAGGTTGATGCAGATACCGTAATGGTTACATCTACTGCACTTATATGTTCTCCACCTTTTGTTCCCATGGTGGTATCAGCAATAAATAACAAGAAAGTATTGGTTTCCGGTCTTACTGTAGGAATTATTGGGTATGTTGTCGGAAATTATCTGGGCGTGCTTGTTGCTTATTTTTTACAGGGAATATAATTACCTAAAATCCATTTAATCTCAAAAATACGGTAGGAACTAATAAGATTAATCCCAGAAGAATTAACATTAAAATTAGTTTACCACCCCATTTCACCCATTTCTCATAGGGGATTTTTGCAACGCCCAAAACACCAATTAAAACCGGTGAAGTTGGCGTTATCATGTTTGTAAATCCATCTCCAAATTGGAAAGCCATAACAATAGCTTGCCTGGATATTCCCATTAAATCAGAGAACTGAGACATGATTGGCATTGTAAGGGCTGCTTGTGCAGAACCTGATGGAATTACTATATTGATAATGGTTTGTGTCATATAAATAGATGCCAATGAACCAAATTTTCCAAAACTTCTCATTAGCTGTGATGCGGAATATAAAAGGCTATCCATTATTAGTCCGTTTTGAAGTGTGATAATAATTCCACCAGCCAATCCTACAACAAGTGCAGCTGATAATATATCTTTGACGCCATCAATAAAAAGTCTGGTGATTTTATTTGCAGAGTAACCTGTAGCAATCCCACTGAATAAACCTAAACCAAAAAATAAGGTTGCTATCTCTTTTATATACCATCCATACCCCATAACTCCGATAATCAAAATTAAAATGGTTTGCATGAGTAGAACCAGGTTGAAAAAATGAACAGATTTTAATAGAGAAACTAAACCTAGAATAATAAAAACAATCGAAATCAAAGGAATGAAGTAAAATTCGATACTTCCATTTCCAATTTTTAAAATAGTAGTGTGATTTTTAATTGATATTAAAATCAAAATAAGGCTTATGAGACCATAAATAAACCAAGCATTTTTTGTTTTAAAATAATTTAGTTGAATATCTGATTGAGTATTTTTTACTCTCCAATATTTATCTTCTTTATAAACCATAGAATATTCAGGATTTTTTTGAATTTTATTGGCATATCGCAAAACAAAACCTATACCGACAGCATTAATAATGATCCAACAAAAGAATCTGTATTCGAGTCCCGAAAATAAAGGAAGGTTTGAGAGACCTTGAGCAATTCCAATCGTAAAGGGATTAAATAGTGCTCCGGCAAATCCTAATGCAGCAGCAACAAAACACATAGAAACACCAACAAATGAATCGTAGCCCATTTTTATAGAGAGGGGTACAAAAATAATGATGAAGGCAATAGTTTCTTCACTCATTCCAAATGTTGCCCCAAAAAAGCTAAAAAGCAGCATAATAAGAGTGATGATAATATTGTTGATCCCTATTCGTTTTATGAGTTTAAACTTGTTTAATCGTAGTGAGAATTGTAAAAAAGTATGTATTCCTACATCAACAGATTTGCTCTCGTTTAAAATCCAAAAGGCCCCGCCAATAATCAGGATAAAAACAATAATATCTGATTTGGCTACAAATCCATCATACAGAGCAGATAATATTTCCCAGGTTTGCGGATTGTTTTCTGTTTTAGAGAAAGAGTCTTTTACAATTACCTCGCGTTCCTGGTTGTTTATAAGTTGAGTTTCTCGCTGAAATTTACCTCCTGGAACTATCCAGGTTAGAATAGCAGCTACAATTATAAAAGAGAATATTATGACATAGGTATGAGGAATTTTTTTCAACATATTCTTTTTGTTTTTGGTATTAAAATGGTCTTATTGTATCATTGCGCATTATTTATGAGACAAATTAAGCAAATAGTAGAATGTATACCTAATTTCAGTGAAGGCAGGGATAAATTTGTAATAAATTCTATCTCAGCGGCAATTAAAAGAACTGAAGGTGTAAAGTTACTTCATGTAGATTCTGGATATTCTGCAAACAGAACTGTTTTTACATTTGTTGGAGATCCTAAAGCAGTCATCAACGCTGTTTTTGAGGCATGTAAAGTTGCCATGGAAAAAATTGATATGGATAAACAAACAGGAGAACATCCGAGAATTGGAATTATGGATGTTTGTCCTCTAGTTCCGGTAAGCGGGATATCAATGAAAGAATGTGTAGATCTCTCACATGAACTGGCAAATGTTATAAGTCGGGTTTTTAAGATTCCAGTCTTTTGTTATGCTGAATCAGCCTTGCTTCCCGAGCGAAAAGCATTATCATTTATCAGAAAAGGAAATTATGAGGGATTAAGAAAAAAGATTAAAAAAAGGCAGTGGAGTCCGGATTATGGTCCCCAGATATTTAGTGAGAAGAAAGGAGCGACTGTTATAGGAGCCCGTGATTTTCTTTTGGCATACAATGTAACTCTTAATTCGCAAGATGTGAGTGTTGCAAAATCCATTGCTGCTAAAATTAGAGAAACAGGCTATTCTGTTCCTTGCGGTGATAGAAAAATTAAATTACAAGGTAGACTAAAACATGTAAAAGCAATTGGTTGGTATCTTAATGAATACAAGAAAGTACAAGTTTCAACAAATATCATGAATTTTAGAGAAACCGGTTTACATGATGTTTACGAAGAGGTAAAGAGCATTGCTAATAGTTTAGGTGTAGAAGTTGCAGGTTCAGAGCTTATTGGATTAGTCCCTAAGAAAGCATTAATTGATAGTGGGATTTTCTATTCAAAAAAAAGAATAGGGAATGGTGAATACAATACAAACTATTATATACAATCAGCAATAGAAAAATTGGGTTTAAGTGATATAGAACCTTTTGTTGCTGAAGAAAGAATCCTGGATGATTTAATCGGGATTCATTTTGGATATGATGTTATTGTTTCTTAAAACTAAATTATTGTCTATTCTTGTAATTAGAAGTTTGAATTGAAATTATTTTTGTAGCGTAAATGATATGGTATTAAACCATATCAAATTCTTTTAAAGATTCGTAGATTCTGTTCCATGTTCTTTCAATATCATTATCCAATCCAACAGAAAAACGAATAAGCCCTTCACTTAGTCCCATTGATTTTTGAACATCGATAGGTATTTCAGAAGATGTACTTTTTCCTGAATTACTGAATAAGGTTTTGAAATAACCAAGACTTACAGCTAGGTAACCGATATCTTTTTGTTGCATAACCTGCATTATATCTGAGGCTTTTTTTGCAGTGTGTAAATCAATTGCAACCATTCCTCCGTATCCGTAGTCGGTATTCATTAATTCGTTCATTCTTTCGTGTTGGGGGTATTCATCAAGACCAGGGTAAATAACCCTAATACCAGAGTCTTTAAATTTTTTAGCTAGAAACATAGCATTTTTACTGTGCTGTTTCATGCGAATATGTAGCGTATTGAGATTTTTTAAAATTGAAGAAGACCGTAAAGGATCGAGAACAGGACCGAGAAGCATGGCTGTTCCTGCATTTACATCACTTAATGAATTAATAAAATCATTGCTTCCACAAATTGCTCCTGCAAGACAATCATTTTTACCATTGATAAATTTGGTCATGCTATAAACAACAATGTCCGCTCCCAGTTGTGCAGGCGATATAATCATTGGACTAAATGTATTGTCAACAACTAATTTTATGTTAGCTCTCTTTGCAATCTCTGCAAGTTTAGGAACATCAGACAATACCAATAATGGATTTGTTAAAGATTCTGTATAAATAAGTTTGGTGTTGGTTTTTATTTCTTTTTTTACAGAATTTAAATTTGATATATCAACAAAAGAAACTTCAATATTAAACTTTTTGAGATAGTTTTTTAAAAATGCATATGTACCTCCATAGGTTGTAACACTTGTAATGATATGATCTCCACAGTTGCATAGCTGAAGTATTGTACATGTAATAGCTGCCATACCGGAAGAAGTCACCCCGGCAGATTCTGTGCCTTCCATCGCGGCCAAAGCATCAGCAAGATATTTATTACTAGGATTCCAATGGCGCGAATATAAAAAACAACCTTTAGCCTCTCCATGAAATGTATCTATCATTGTGTTGGCCTCAAGAAATGTAAATGTTGATGAATCTGTTATTGACGGGTTTACACCTCCAAATTCTCCAAATTGCCTTAAGTCTTGAATGTTATTAGCTGGATCAAAAGTCATTGTAAATAGTTTAAGTTATTTAAACAAATTATAATTTTTGATTGGTGAAAGCAATGATATTTTATAGGTTTACATAATTAATTCTAACTAAACATAAAAGATAAAATTGTCTTTTACTATTTATCAATTAGGACAAATTATTGAAAAATAAAATGTCGAAAGGGTAGAGTTACTGGAATAGATTATAAATTTATGACCTAATTGGTTCTTACTATTTAATAAAGCGACCTTTTGGAACATTCTGTACATACGAGAGATAAATTCTTGTTCTCCCTTCTGTCGAAAGGAGATAGAAATGCATTTAATATATTATTTGAATATTATTATTCTGGCCTTACTGTTTATGCTAATCAATTTATTAATGATTTAAAAGAATCAGAAGGCATTGTTCAGGATATATTTCTTAAAATCTGGGAAGAAAAGGAACGGATTCATATTACATCTTCGGTTCGGGATTATTTGTTTAAATCAGTAAAAAATAAATCCCTGGATATTCTTAAACACAGAAAAGTAATAGAAAAATATGTTCAAACAGAGATAGAATCTTCATCAATTAGCGAGAACTATGATCTGTTTGTTGAACATGAGTTGCGAGATTTAATTAATGAGACAGTCGAAAAATTACCATCCGAATGCAGGAAAGTTTTTGTGTTAAGCAGAATACAAGGATTAAAATATAAAGCGATAGCAAAAGAACTGGGGATTTCAGAGAAAACCGTTGAAAATCAAATTTCTAAGGCTTTAAAAATATTTCGAAAAGCGTTAAAAGATTATATATAATTCAATGTCGTTTAGTTAAGGTATTTACTAACGCTGTCAGGAGCTACGCACGCTGACAGGTTTAAATCAGTACATCGACCTGTCAGCGTGCGTAGCTCCTGACAGCGTCAATTGCAGAATCGTTAACTAAACGACATTGATATATAATTCCCAAAATTTAAAAAAAATAATAACTCCTATAGGGGGAAACTAAATCATTGTCGTCTTATAATCAGAATATGGAAAATAACGAGTACATAGAGGAAATTATCTTACGAGTATTATCAGGTTCTGCATCTGAAGAAGAGAGGTTGCTTGTTGATAATTGGAAGGAGAGTAGTGAAGATAATTTTCTACTATTTGAAGAATATAAAAAGACAAATCAAATTTGGAATAATTATTCTCTAACATTAAAAGTAGATACAAAAAAAGGGTTAGAGGAATTAAATAAAAAAATAGAACCACAGAAAAAAACAAATAAATTCTTTGTGAAATATGCAAAAGTAGCAGCTATTCTTTTGCCCCTTATTATTGCAGGATCTTTATATTTTTATCTGGATCGGGACATCCCCCAAAACACTGAGCTTACAAGGAAAGTAATTGCTTCATATGGTACACGAAATCAGATTTTTCTGCCCGATGGTACAGAAGTTTGGTTAAATGCAGGAAGCTCATTGGAATATCCTCTTGTTTTTAAAGGGAATAAAAGAGAAGTTAAGTTAACGGGAGAAGCATTCTTTGAAGTAGTAAAAAATCCGGAAAAGCCTTTTTATGTAAAGGCAGAGAATATGTATGTAAAAGCATTAGGCACATCGTTTAATGTTAGAAGTTATCCTGAAGAAGACATAATTGAAGCAACGCTTTTATCTGGGAATGTACATATTGTCACCAGGGAAGGAAGCGTTGAAAAAACACTGGCTAAAATGAAACCAGATCAACATGTTATACTAGAAAAAGAAAAAAATATCTTAACTTTAATCGACGAAAAAGAAGAAATAACCGAGTCTACAAAAACTAATAACAAAGAAAAAACAAAGACAGAAACACCATTACAGGCAAAAGTTTCCAATAACAAGCATACTTCCTGGGTTTCAGGAAAATTAATTTTCAGAAATGACTCGATGGAGGAAATAGCCCGTAGGCTTGGAAAATGGTATAATGTTGAAATAATTCTCTCAGATAAGGAAGTTAAAGACTATCGATATACTGCAACCTTTACTAATGAAACTCTTGAACAGGTCTTAGAACTATTAACGCTTTCAGCTCCGTTAGACTATGAAATTATTGAACGGAACAGGGCGCTTGATGAAAGTTATACTAAAAAACAAGTTATAGTTTACTTAAATAACTGAAATTGAATATTATCTAACTAAAAATGAAAATTATGAAACTTTTTTGTCTGGTACATACTTAGTATCCTATTAACACCTGAAATAAAAAAGCGGGGCGAACCCCGCAGTTTTTGTTGTATACTATTTTGGCCGATAGTAAACAACTAGTTGTATTAACTTAAAACATTCCAAAATTATGAAAAAAAGATTTTTTTATGAACAACTAAAAATTAAAAAACTATTACTTACTATGAAAATGATGTTGTTTATCAGTTTATTTGCAGTCCTGAATGTCATGGCTGTTGATTCCTACTCACAAAATGCAAGGTTGAGTTTAAAAGCTAATTCAATCTCTGTAGAAGATGTTCTGTTTGAGATAGAGGAAATTTCAGACTTCTATTTTCTCTATAATAATAAGTTAATTGATGTATCCCGGCAAGTGAATGTTGACTTTAATAATGTCAAGATAAGTGAGATATTAAGTAACTTATTTGAAGGCGAGGATATTAAATATCATGTTTTAGAAAAACAGATAATATTATCGCCAACAAATTGGGATGCTGTTAATCTAGAACAGGGACTTGTTGTTAAAGGTAAGGTAACAGATACAGATGGAAATCCATTGCCAGGAGTAAATATTATTGAAAAAGGGACTACAAATGGGACAGTAACAGATATTGATGGTAATTATACTGTCTCTGTTAACAGTTCAGATGCAGTGCTTTCATTTTCGTTTATAGGATTTGTTACAAAAGAACAGGAAGTGGGTGGTTCTACAACAATTAATATTTCTCTTGCAGAAGAGATACAGGCTTTGGATGAAGTTGTGGTGGTTGGATATGGTACAATGAAAAAATCTGATGTTACAGGGGCCACGAACCGCCTTACCGAAGATAATATGAACAAGAGTGTTGCCACTTCTCCACTTGAAATGATGCAAGGAAGAATATCAGGTGTAAATATTACACAAAATAGTGGGGAGCCTGGTACAGGTATGACAGTAAGGATTAGAGGATCAAACTCTATTCGTTCAGGACAGGAGCCTTTATATGTAATTGATGGAATTCCTCTTGATAATGCGGATCTTACCCCGGAAGGAGGAAACGCAGCTGGTTATGGAGGAGGTTCTAATAAAAACCCAATTAGTTTCCTTAATCCAGATGATATTGAGTCAATAGATATACTAAAGGATGCTTCTTCTGCTGCAATTTATGGAGCAAGAGGGGCAAATGGTGTAGTATTGATTACAACTAAAAAAGGAAAACAAGGAGAAAGTAATATTTCCTATAACGGTTATATGGGATTTGCCCAGGTAAGAGAAAAATTAGATCTTCTTACAGCCAGTGAGTTTCGATCTTACACAAAAGCTGATGGAACAAAGCTTTTAGACTTGGGGGCAAGTACAGATTGGCAGGATGAAATTTTCAGAACAGGAATCACACAAAGTCATAATGTTTCTTACAGTGGCGGTACAGAAAAATTTACATACCATACGTCATTGGGTTATGTGGATCAGGAAGGTATTGTGGATAAAACTGGTCAGGAAAAAATTAATGCCAAAATAAAAGTTTCTCAGAAATCATTTAATGACAGATTAAATCTTACAGGAAGTTTGTTTGTTTCTCATATAGATGATTCTCGTGCACCGATTACAGAAAATAGCGGTTCTGGTTTCGAAGGGGACATGATTCAATCTGCTTTGAAATTAAATCCAACATATCCGGTATATAATGAGGATGGTACATATTATCAACATGCTATAGACCAACGTAACCCTAGGGCAATGCTTGATCTTGTTGATGATATTACATTAACGGATCGTATTTTATCTAACGTAACAGCAACATTCAATGTTATTGAAGGATTAGATTACAAATTAAATTTGGCATTTGACAGAACTGTTGCAGAGAGACGTGTTAACCAGGATAAAGAGTTAACTTATCTTTCAAATGATGGAGAAGCATATATTAATGGTGTTTCTGCCAATAACAGGTTAATGGAGAATTTTGTAACGTATACTAAAGAAATAGGGGATAACTCCTTTAACTTTTTAGCGGGACATGCATACCAGTACATAAAAGTTACAACAAGTGAGTTAAGCGTAACTGGTTTTGAAGTTGAAGATATTAAATATACAGATAACCTTGAGTATGGTAATTTTTCTCAAGCTGATGTTAATTCATCTGCATATGAGAGAGAGTTACAATCTTTCTTTGGAAGGATTAATTACGATTATAAAAGCAAATATCTGTTAACTTTTACCGGCCGTTATGACGGTTCATCTAAATTTGGAGAAAATAAGAAGTATGGTTTCTTTCCTTCAGCAGCTGCAGCATGGCGTATTTCTGAAGAAAGCTTTATGCAAGGAATCAATCATCTTTCTTATTTAAAACTTCGTTTAGGTTGGGGATTAACCGGTAACCAGGAAATACCAGATAAAATATCGCTTTTATCGGTAGGAACTGAAGCTTCTGCTAATGGATATTATAATGGATCTTTATCATCTGGTATAACATTCCAAAGAACTCCAAATCCTGATATTCAATGGGAAACAACGGAGCAAACCAATATTGGAATTGATTTTGGGTTCCTGGATCAGCGTATTTCCGGTACAGTTGATTTCTTCAATAAAAAGACCTATGATGTTTTGCTTGAGTTAGATGCAAAAACTCCAGCTCCAACATCAACACAATGGGTAAATCTTGAGGATCTTGAAATATTAAATAAAGGAGTTGAAATCGGTCTTAATGGAGTATTGGTAAATACAAATCAGTTAAACTGGACTGTTGGTGTTAATCTAGACTTTATTAGCAATGAAGTTAAAAATTTACCTGTTCAATATATTTATACGGGTTATGCGAGTGGTCAGGGATTATCAGGAACATTGGTGCAAATTATTACAGAAGGCGAGTCGATTGGTACTTTCTACGGTTTAGTGTATGAAGGTTTTGATTCGGACGGATTAGCAATCTATAAAACAGATGGATCAGGAACAGAAGTTAAAGAAACTCTCGGAAGTGCCCTACCTGATTTCACTTATAGTTTTACAACAAATCTTCAATACAAAGGATTGGATTTTAGCATGTTCTGGTATGGTTCTGAAGGCAATATGATTTATAACAATACGGCAAATGCTTTGTTTTTTAAAGGTCCATTAAATAATGGCTATAACGTAACAAAAGATGTTTATGAATCAGATGAGTCTCCATCCAATTCAAATGCTTTTTCTTCAAGGTTTATAGAAGATGGTTCATTCTTAAGATTGTCGAATGTAACTCTTGGATATACAATTGATACAAAATCAATATCATGGTTAAGTAATGCTAGAATTTATGTTACAGGAAATAATTTGCTGCTCTTTACAGATTACACAGGATATGATCCTGAAGTAGATGTTGATGCTAATTCAAATGGTATTCCTTCTTTGGGTATCGATTTTACTCAGTATCCAAAACCAAGGACGATTACATTGGGGGTTAATCTTAAATTCTAACTATAAAACATTGAAAAAAATGAAAAAATATATATCAATCATATTTATTATTTTTCTTGTCGGTACAAGTTGTACTGACTTAGAGGAAAATATTCTTGACGAACAATTGGGAACGGAGCTTGTGAATAATCCGGATAATGTGCAGGCTCTTGTAAATCCACCATATGCAAGTTTGCGAAGAACTATTGAGTGGTATGATTACTGGGCATTACAAGAAGTATCAACGGATGAAGTAATTGTTCCAACACGTGGTTCTGACTGGTACGATAATGGTGAATGGCAACAGTTACACCTACAAACCTGGACCCCGGAGCATATTCGTATGAAAAATGTATGGAATGCATTAAGCCAGGGATATTCCAGGGCAAATACAGCAATTTATTATATTGGTTTGTTTGACCAGACAGAAACAACAGAATTGTTTATTGATGAAGCACGTTTTCTAAGAGCATATTATATTTATTTAATTGTTGATCTTTTTGGTCAATTACCATTTAGGGAAGCAGACGATCTTAATTTTTCTGTTTCTCCTCAGGCTTATACCAGAAGTGAAGCAGTAAATTATATTATTACTGAGCTTAAGGATATTATTCCTAATTTAAAGACAAAATCAGAGGTGGGTTCTGAGAGAGTAACGGTTGGTGCAGCACAAGCTCTACTGGCAAAAATTTATCTTAATCACGAAGTATTTACCGGTGAAGCAAAATGGAGTGATGCAATTACGTATTGCGATCTGTTAATTGGTAACTCAGAATATGCTGTGGCAGATGATTATTGGACAATGTTCCAAAAGGATGTGGCAGAACATGATGAGTTTATTCTCCGTGTTCCTATGGATGACAATGTAGATATGGGAAGTGGAAGTGTTTGGGTAAATTTTACGTTACATTATAGCCAAATTGTTGGTAACATTACAAGTACATGGAATGGTCCATCAACAACCAGTACATTCTTTGAAAAATGGGATCAGACAAATGACGCCCGGTTCTATGATGACAGGATTATTGATGAAACAGGTTTCAATCAAGGATTTTTAGTAGGCCAGCAGTATAGTGTTGATGGAGTTGCATTGGAACAACGTAATGGAGATCCTTTAATTTTTGTTCCTGAAATGGACTTAGCCAGTTCACCAGAAAATGCTGGTATTCGTGTTATTAAATTTGCCCCAAATGTAGAAACAGAAAGACAGTTTTCTTCTCCCAATGATGTACCCATCATGAGGATATCCGATATCTATTTGATTAGGGCTGAAGCAAAATTTAGAAATGGAGATACAGATGGAGCACTCGCTGATGTAAACTACATTCGTGAAAGAAGGAGTGCTGAAGGTATGACATTACCTTTGTTAACGAGTATTACATTAGATGACATTCTCGATGAAAGAGGATTTGAATTATATTGGGAAGGATTACGAAGACAGGATTTAATCCGTTTTGATAAGTTTACAGAAGCATGGCAGGAAAAACAAACAACAGCTGATACAAAAGCTATTTTCCCATTACCAAGCTCTGCTGTTGACGTAAATGAAAATCTTTCTCAGAATCCAGGATACTAACATTTCTTTCCAGTAAGCTTGTTGCCAGGCTTGTCTTCTGTTAGAAGGCAGGCCTGGTTTTTTGCATCTTATTTTATCATAGGAACCGAACTATGTGAGCTAATTAGCTTGCGAATAAAAAGAGTGAGACCTGTAGGCTTGAGGCACAAAGAATAAGTGCTTTTTAACAAATTAATTGATGAAATAAAGTCAATTCGGGCAATCTAATTTAACTGGAGTTTGGGTATTAAAACTTAATTATTCAATGTTTTAGTATTGTATTTTACATGCATTTATTAAGAAGACCTCCTAAATCCTCCTCTGAGGAGGACTTTAAGAAAAACTAAAAAATAGATTTGTCTTAGTTATTACCTCGAAGTAACGATAAATCCCCCTATCAGGGGGATTTAGGGGGTCTTTGATATAAGGATTATTTTTTGCCTTAATTGACGTAACTAATCAGTCTTCTTTGAAAATTCTTGCAGACGAAGTACAGGTTTCATTAATCTCAACACTTTCAATCCAGATATTCTCATTGTTAAACATTGCTGAAGCTTTGTCGAAAATAACAATAGCCAAATGTTCTGACGTAGGATTGTTTTCTGTTATAAAAAGTCGCTGGTTCATTTCCTTAAAATATGGAACCATCGGATCTTCTTCCCATAAAATAGTTGTATGATCGAGTTTCTCGTCTATCCATATATTTAGCTTACTTAGATCTTTAAAATCATATAGCATATCGCGATCGTCTAACTTGTACCCGGTTAAATATACTTTTACTTCCCACGAATGCCCGTGGTTGTTATTGCATTTTCCACAATAATTTCTAATCAATCTGTGTGCTGCCTCAAACCTGAATGTTTTGCTAATTGTAAATTTTATTTTTCTCTCTGTGCTCCCCATAACATTGTATGTAATCGTGGTGAAAAATTATAACCAAATTTTATTATTGCATCTACAAGTTCTGGTTGTAATTGCGAATGCCGAGTAATACCTTCAATGCCAATATAAATTCTTTGTTCGTTTATGTTATAAGATTCTACCACTTTTTTTATTTCTAATAAATCTGATTCTGTTTTTATAATAAATTTGAAAATTCCAAAGTCTGAATTAGCCCAATATTTCAAACCCTTTTTATTTAATTCTTGCTTTGCATTACTCATTTTTGGAGAAATAACCCAGTTGAAATTTTGAATAATTTCTTTAGCCATCGCTTCGCGATTGATAGTATATCCATCTCGAAGAGTAATATTAAGCGGTTCTATCGGAATAACTGTAGCATTTGTTTCCACATGAAACTTTATGCCAGGAATCGCAAGTTTGTCTAGAGCCTGAAAGGTTGGTTCGCCTCCGGTGAAAATAACATGATATACTTTACTTTCTATGATGATGTTTTTTAGTTCTTCAACCGTATGCCAGTTAAATTTACCCGTGCTCTGCAACCATGTGTATTTGGTATCGCACCAGGTGCAATTAAGATTACAAAACTGAAAACGAATGAATAACGCTCGTATTCCGGCAAAATTTCCTTCGCCTTGAATAGATGTAAATATCTCCGATACAGGATATTGAACAATCATCCTTTATTGCCTATTTTGAATGTGTAAATTCTTCGTAACCTGCTTTACGAAGTTTGCATGATGGACAATTACCACATCCTCGTCCCCATGGATTTTGATCTTCAACACCATTGTAACAGGTAAGCGTTAGGGTATTAATCTCGTTAATTTTTCCTGCTTTATCTGCTATCTCAAAAGTCTGGGCTTTGTTTAACCACATTAGAGGTGTATGAATACTAACCGGGCAATCAAGTCCCAACGATAATTCAACAGCTTTACTTTTTATATAACTGTCCCGACAGTCAGGGTAACCCGAATAATCAGTCTGACATGTACCGGTGATTAAATGAATATGTTTCTCTCCATTTCTGTATGCATGGTTTGATGCGATTGTGAAAAACAATCCGTTTCTGTTAGGTACAAAGCTAGCAGGCAAATGCGAAGCAACTTCATGTTTTTGATTATGATCACCATCCTGAAGTAAAGTGCTGTTGGCAATAGACTGTAAAAAATCGCCAATATCATAAATTGATTGTCGAATTCCGAAATGCTCAGCTACTCTCTTAGCATATTCAATTTCCTGCTTGTGTTTTTGAGCATAGAGAATACTTACTGCTTCAACTTCCTCGAAATTTTCTTTTGCCCAGATTAAACTGGCAAAGCTGTCTTGCCCTCCTGATAAAAGTATATATCCTTTTTTATCGATAAATTCCATTAAGCATTTTCGTTTTTAATGCCATGTATGGCAGTAACTTTTGTGTGAATGTTCCCCCTTACATTAAAGTCTGCCAATACTTTCATGTATTTAGGACTTAATAATTCTACTAAATCATCAAGCACTTTGTTGGCCAAATCTTCATGGAAAATGTTTTGATCCCTGTAAGCATTTAAATAAAGTTTTAAACTTTTTAATTCCACACAAAATTTGTCAGGTTGATACTCAATGTATAACGTTGCAAAATCAGGAAATCCTGAACGTGGACATAAACATGTTACTTCAGGACATGTAAAGTCTATTGTATAATCACGGTATTGAGTCCTGTTCTCAAATCTCTCTAATTCGTTTTCACGAATCATTTTTGTTCCATACTTCTCTTCCATAATGGCTGCAAATTTAGGAACAAATTAATTATCTGCAATTTTGTTTTTCAGTTAATTAACTATGTATTAAATTGATGTTGTTCAATGGTATATTTATACTGTAAAGATGAATTATTCAATTAATTTAGAAGATTTGAATTATGAATATCAAAATTGATAAAGCGAACAGACAGCAAGAATTTATCCTGCAAAAAAAAAATAAAAAGTTAAAACTGGAAGTTAGTCGAAAAGACTGTCGCGATATATTAGTAGAATTTATTGATATCAATGGTGTTGCAAAGAGCAAGCCACTAAATAAATGTGTTGAGGAAATGAAACTCAATAATATTGAAAAAATTAGGTTTACAATGAATGAAATGAGTGTTAAGCCTATAGAAATAAAGCTTCTATATTAAGCTCTTTTAGCCCTTTCCCAATTCACTGATTGTTTCTTTCCCAGGAATCTTAAGAATCCCATGTAAACTGCATAATTCATGATAAAAAAGTAATAAGGAATATAAATCGATTTTACTTTTACTTTCAGATTTTCTAATAACCAACCAATAAAAACCAAGCTATAAAAGGTGAGTTGAGCTATTAAAACAGCAGAAAAGAATTCAGTACTGTTTATAAGAAGGATGTTTGTTATTAATAAAACAGGAAGCATTAAAGGTGTTATCGTCCAGCGTAGAACACGGTGTGAGATGTATTGAAAAGACAATAATTTATATCTAAAAATATTTAATAAAGGGTGCAACCTTATTATAGATTGTATACCACCTGCAGCTATCCTGATTTTTCTTTTTAGTTCTTCTTTAACGTTGGCGGAGGCTGTTTCAACTGCATATGCCTCTGGATCGTATTTTATCTTATACCCTTTCATTGCTAATCGTAAAGAAATGATAAAATCATCCAGGATTGTATCTGGTTCAACTTCATGAAATAATTCTGTACGTATGGCAAATAATTCTCCTGCTGCTCCAACAGCGGTGTTAAGTTCAGAATCCCATTTTTTTAAGGTTGATTCGTATTTCCAATAGAACCCTTCGCCCGAACCTGCTGCTGCATCTTTTTTTTCCATAGCAACACGTTTCTCTCCGGAAACACATCCAGTTGTAGGATTAATAAATTGAGCCACTATCTTTTTTATTGCTTGTTTGCTTACAAGTGTATTGGCATCAGTAAAAATTACAATTGGTGTTTTTACATATTCTATAGCCCTGTTCATAGCAGCAATTTTTCCTTTTCTTTCAGGTTGATGGAGGACTTTTATAGAATTGTAATCTCTTAGCATTTCAGGTGTCCCGTCATCGGAGCCATCTGTAACCCAAATCTGGTGGAGTTTCTCTGTTGGATAATCAAGTTCATTAGAATTTTGTACTTTCTGATGAACCATATCTTTTTCATTAAAAGCCGTCACAAGTAAAGTTACTTCAGGTTCGTAATCTTCGGTTTGCTCATTTTTTGTTGATGAGAAGATCTTTTTTAGTTTGAGCCATATATATAAAACTATACCGTAACCAATATATGTATAAAAGATTATCCCTAACGCAATCCAAAATATGATTTTTAGAATTTCCATAATTTTTATTTTTTTGTTCGAAAAGACTGTTTGAAATTTAAATATTCATTCTACTTTTTTTGTGGCTCGTTCAACACCCTAAATCCACCGAGAAGGTGGTTTGTACTAACTGTAGATTCTCTTGAAGTCCTCCTCTGAGGAGGATTTAGGAGGTAATTCCTATAAATCCTTGTCCTATAATATATCATTTTAATTATTTTAATCAGTCTCTTTAAAAGAATAGAATTATTTATGAATTTACCCTTTCCCACTTTTCAGTTTCTTTATTAAATTGTTTAATAATCCTTGCCGGATTTCCAGCAGCAACACTATAAGAAGGAATATTTTTAGTAACTACACTACCTGCACCAATTACACAATGTTTTCCAATAAAAACTCCTGGTAGGATAACTGAGTTTGCCCCAATCCAGGTTTCATCTCCTATATAAACATGTTGCGTTACTACTCCTTGTTCAGAAATAGGAACAGAAATATCCTGGTAATTATGATTTAATGCTGATATAACTATATTCTGGGCAAGCCTTACATCATCACCAATATTTACAGGGCCGATAAGAACAGAGCCTAATCCAATACGAGTATTACTGCCAATATTTATATTACCAACACCATTGTTTATAGTACAAAAATCTTCTATAGTTGAATTTTTACCCAGGGAACATGAATTAAAAGGAAAAATATCTATCCGTGTATTTCGGCGAATACTGGCGCCCTTTCCTTTTTTTATAATAAAGGGATGAACAAAAAATTTCACCCATAATCGGGGTCTTGACTGACCTTTAGGCATCAACATTCGAAGAGCCAGCTTTTTTAATGACTCAGAGCTTTTTATCTTATTTGCCAATTTCATAATGCTCTATTTTTTTGTAAATCTCTGTTGCATTGTTTTCCCAAGAATGAATTGAAGCAAACTCTTTTCTGTCTTTTTCAAGTTGTTCGGAGTTGTTCGCAATTGCAAGTTTTATATTTTTAAACCATTCATCTGTGTTCTCTGCCAGAAAAACATAGTCTTTAAAAAGCTCCATAGCAATAGTTTTTGTTGCAACTACAGGCTTGCCTGATGCCAGGTATTCATCAATTTTTCGAGGATAATTCCCTACCGTAACTTCATTTAAAAGTTGAGGATTAATAGCAACATCAAAAGATTTTAAATAGGCTGGTAATTCCTCCATGGGTTTAGAACCCAAAAAATAAACATTTTTCAGATGGTGTAAATCGCTGTCTTTAAATTTTTTATCTTCAGAGCCAATGAGAACCAGACTATAGTATGGAAGCTTACTGGCAATTTGTTCAAGTATATTAATATCTAACCGAATACTTTTTAATGCTCCAATATATCCAATAACAGGTCTGGGAATTGCTTTTAAATCATTTGGGATTGTTAATTTTTCAATATTTGAATAGGCATCAATATCGCATCCCTGACCAACAAAGTGACTTTTTGGATTATGTTTCTTTGCTAACTCTTCGAGATATAAAGAATTTGTAGCGACAAAGTCAGCTTTTGCCATTAATTTAGGTTCAAGCCGTTTTCCATGTCTTTTCCAATAATCAACAGCCAATAGATTATCTCTTGAATAGTAAATAAATAGCGAGGGATTTAATAACTCTTTAAGGTAAAAACTTCTGAATATATCACTATCACAGAAATGAATAAAATCCGAAAATTTTAATATTTCAATAGCTTGCTTTATTTCAGAAGCAAATATTTTATTATTTCGTTTGTTCAGTATGTTAAATAGAAATGTTGACGGGATTTTATTAATCGATTCAATCGTTTTTTGTGGTGTAAGTACCCATAAATTTTCAGATTTCTGTTCAAGCTGAATACTCTCAGAATTGGTGTTTAAAGGTTTGTCGCCTTTGATTTTTGTAATCCGGTCTGTAGGAGGATTAACATAAATAACACGATTGTTTTTGCTAAATTCTATTGCAAGATTTTTACAATTACTACCAATCCCAATTTCCCACGATTGTAAACCTGTAATTAATATATCCCTGTTTTTCATCTTTTTGATTTTTTATGCTGATACTTTTGCATCAATTACCAGTTTATTTTTCATAGCTATTTCTATGTAATAAACCAAAATTGTTTGAGCCATTCTTTCCCATGAGAATTTAGCAGCCTTCGTCATACCTTCAAGACGAAGGGTGTCAGTAAAACGAGGTCTAGATTCCAGGGAAATCATTGCATTTGTAATTTCTTTTATGTCATATGGATTAATTTTAATTGCGGCGTCCCCTACTATTTCTGGCATCGATGATGTATTGGAGGTAACAACCAGGGCTCCACAACTCATTGCTTCTAACAATGGAATACCGAAACTTTCGCGTAAGGAAGGATAAAGAAAAATATCACACAAAGTATAAATTGAAGGAAGATCTGAATTTACAATATATCCTGTTAAAATTATTCTATCTCTAAGAGTTGGATGATTAACTTCTTTAAGAATACTTTCAAGATGTTTCTCGTCAAAGTCTGGCATTACAAGGTAAATTTCGCTATTCGTCTTTTTTATAAATTCCGAATACGCTTTTACTACACCAACTGTATTCTTTTTAGGATCGCTATTACCCAGATGAAAGAAAAAATGATCGGGTAATTTGTATTTGTTTTTAACTCTGGCTAATACATCTTTGTCTGTTACTTTTTTAAAATGTGAACTAACTCCATTGTAAACAAAATCGAATTTTTCGTCGTCCTTATGAATTCCAAAATGCCTTTTTATTGTAGCCTTCTCAAATTTTGAAACCGTTATTACTTTACTACTTTGTTTTACAACACTTGGTACTATCATTTTTCTGTAGATATTCCCTAATTTTTGGTAGAGTGTTGCATTACTATTAAAAAGATTATTCCTCTCAAGATAAATTATATCATGTAGTGTAAGTACAAGTGGAACAGGACTAAACAATGGAGCGGTATTGCTGGTGCAATGCAAAATATCACAATTGTACTTTCTTACGGCTTTAGGTAAAGCTATTTGTTCCCAGATAGGGTAAGCTTGTGCTTTTAACTCTATAATTTTAAAGTTTGTAGTATCTGTTAGACACCTGTCTTCTCCGGAAGCTACAAAAATAAAATATTCATTTACATGGTCAATCTTCATTAAATTTCTGATTAACTCTAAAGCAACGAAGTCCATACCGTGCTTGTTCTTTCTAAATAATCTTTGTCCCTCTATCGCTATTCTCATATCCTTATCTCTTTTAAATTATTTATCATTAATACCATGTGGTGTGTGAAGAAAATTCTTGTTAGCACCGTTAATTGAAACCATGGATTTTATCATCGACCAAACAGTGGCCGGGAGTGTTATTATTGTTTTCAACGCTTTCTTTTTAAGTAAATTTTTAGGGGATGAAATCAGTAGACTAAATGATGTGGCAAGTAGTGAAAACCACCATAACCAGCCTGTTGTAATTTGGAAGTTGTTTGTGATAAGCGAATAAGACAAGTGTAAAAAACTTCCTGTTAACAATACAACAAGACTAATTACTCTTGGGAGTAAAGCAAACTGCCAAACTTTATCAAACATATCGATATTACCACGAAGGATTAGTTCTTTGATTGCTCCTAAGAAATGTTTTCGTAAATAAAAAAACTGGGCTGCAATCCATCTTTTCCTTTGATTAGAAAAATGACTTTGTTGCTGTACTTTTTCATCATAAACAATGGCATTTGTGTCATACCCAATTTTTATTTTATTCTTGAGTAGCTCAACTTCCATTTCTTTATCAAATCCACCAACAGCCTTCATCTTATGAATCATATCTTTAAAAAGATTAAAATCGGCAGCAAAACCAGAACCTATAATTGCGGCTGATAATCCCAATACACTATGGCCTTTTCTAAAGATATGATTGTTGATTTCTTCACTGAAACTATCTAAAACTGCTAAATCGGTATTTGTGTTTTTTGCAGTACGATGTCCTTGAACGACTTTATAACTGTTTTCAAGTTTGTAATTTATATGGTTAATAAAACCATCAGCCATTATATTGTCTGCGTCAAGTACTACAACATAATCATATGCTGTTTTCGTATTTTGAAGTGCCTGATTTAATGCTTTTACTTTTGTCGATTTTTTAAAATTTACAACTTCAACATTAATCTCTAAGTTATATAGAGATTCAAGTGTTTCTTTCTTCAGTGTGTCAGCAATTACGGTTACATCAAAATCACAATAGCTTTTATGTGATATAGCTGATTTTGCCGTTTCAATTATAACTGCATCTTCTTTATACGCCGGGATTAAAACAAGAAATTTATTAGTTGATTTTTTCTGTTCAATGTTTCTAGCTTCTCGGTAAAATAATCCTGCTGTAGAAAACACCAGGTAATACAAGGATGTAATTACCAGGTAAACAATAAATATATATTCCAACCAGAAAAGAATTGTTAGTATACTATCCATTTTTATTGCGTTTTAACTGTTTTAAAATTCCAGAAAAAGCCTTTCAGATAAGCCTGAAGATGTTCTTTTTCATTTTCAACTATGTATCTTAAAATATTCCTGGGCAGAGAGATAAATACTAGATATAACCAGGATGCTATTTTTTTTAAACCACTGAAGTTTCTGCGCATATAAAGAATTCTGTTTCGATTTAGATAATACGTTTTTAACGTGCTGTTTTTCTGAACTGACATGGATTCTTTATGCAATACAACAGCTTTAGCTTCATACCATATTTGATATCCTGCCTTTTTAATTAATGAACTCCAGTCATGTTCTTCGTAATAGAGAAAATAATTTTCAGGCATAAGTCCAACTTTTTCAATTACTTCTCTTTTCACCATCATAGCACAACCATGTGCAAAATGTGTTTCATGACTTATATTGTATTTTTCAGAATCAGTTTGTTTAAATCCTATTGCATTCATCCGAAGTGTTAATGGATTCATTGCTGTGAATCCTGCGTATTGAATGGTATCAGGTTGCTCAAAATATTTTATTTTGGGACTTACTGCTCCAATTGAATTTTCTGACTCAAGTCGGGTAATCAAGGGCTCTATAAATCCGGGTTCAACTTCAGTATCATTATTTAATAGGAGAATATATTCACCTTTTGAATTTTGTATTCCAAGATTATTCCCTCCCGCAAATCCCAGGTTACTATTACTTCTAATAAGTTTTGTGTTTGGATATGAAGTATTAATATAATTACAATCTTCACCAGAGTCGTTGTCAATTATTATAACCTCAAAATTTGGCCATGTGAGTTTTTGCAGACTCTCAAGCATTTCATTTGTTACTTTGGCTTGTTTATAATTAATTGTTATTATCGACACTAATGGATGTGTATTCATTTTTATATATTTTGATTTTTTAATAGCCAATCTGCGTGCCATAAGATGTAATTGATTGTTTTTTAGGTTATTTGCGGGATTGTGTGTGCAGCTATGAATATAAAAACCTTCGAAAAAGAAGAATGATTTTTTTATTGAATTTCGAAAACGAAGATTATGATGAGTATAATCTTTTGGTTTGAAAGTTAATTTATTGATTTATTGTGTTTTGTGTGTTTGGGCATGGCCTTTGGCTATACATAATTGCAATAATAAAATATTATTAAAAATGAAGACTAGAAATCCAAGAAATAGATTTGATCTAAACGTAGGTAAAAAAGAAAGAGTATTAGAAGTAGGAGGAGGGCATAATCCTCACCCACGTTCAAATATGGTTGTAGATAAATTTATTGATTCAAATTATCATCGAAAGAGCGATATAAAGGTCTTAAAACACCAACAATTTATGGAAGCAGATGGAGAAAATCTACCATTTAAAGACAATGAATTTGATTATGTAATCTGTAACCAGGTTCTAGAACATGTGGAGAATCCGGAAGCCTTTTTAAAAGAGCAGATGCGTGTATCTAAAAGAGGATATTTAGAAACTCCTTCGCTCATTGGTGAATATCTGTTCCCTAAAAAGGCTCATAAATGGTTAATTCTTGAGATAGATAATAAATTAATCTTAATGGAAAAAGAAAAATTCTGGTTTCAAACAGAGCTTGACTTAGGTTTTTTATTTCTAACGTGGTTACAAAAAACATCAATGGCATATAAACTTTTAACCGATACCAAACCAAATTTTATGACTACCCGTTATGAGTGGAAAGATACGATTGAATTTGAAGTAAATCCCGAAAATGTTGACTATAGAAAATATTTTGAAGCATATTGGGATGAGGATATGGTTAAACAATTTTTTCCTACACGATCAAAATTATCAGAGGTGATGGATGTTACCCGTTCGTTTTTTAGAATAAATTTCAGGGGAATAAAGAATAAATTGCAAGTCTCCTAGGTGTTTTTTTTAACAATCAGTTTGTTAACGTAATTTTTTATATACGAATTTAGTTGTTTACATTTTTAATGTAAATTCATTTCGAAAATCACCGGGAGTTAAGCCTGTCTTACTTTTAAAGAAACGGGTAAAATTACTAATATGTTCTTGCCCCAGTTTATAAGTGATTTCAGAAATACTGAGTGTTGTTTGTTTTAAAAGACTTTTTGCTTCAAGTAAAATCATGTCATTCAATAATTCGTTAGCCCTTTTACCAGTAACACTTTTAACATATTTATTAAGAAGATTGGAATTAATATTTAATAATTCAGCATAATCTTCTATTTTTTGTTTATCGTAAATAAATTGGGCCAGAGCTCTTTTAAATTCTCTGGTGATTTGATATGCCGGGTCGTCTGATGAATTTTTTGATGTTAAAACAAACGGTAAAAGTTCCATGAAAATTGCAATTAAATACGCCCGGACAACCTGTAAACTGCATTTATCCCCTTTTTTATATTCAAGTTCTAACCTGGAAAGAACTTGGGTAATTATATTTTTTATCGAATTATCTATTTGAATAACAGGATACGAATTAAAATTCAAAAAAGGGAAATCAGATAAAAGACCTTTAACTTTAAAATCAAAGGCTAATAAATCTAAATTAAAATGACAATAAAATCCCGCCGAATCATCACTTATGTATTCGTTAGAGGTAATTTCAAAAGCCGGCACAAAGAAAAACGAATTACTTGTTATTTGAAACCTCTTAATTCCTTTAGTTTTGATAGCATATCCTTTTGTTAGAAACATAAAAGTAAAAACAGTTAATCGAAAGGGATCCGTGTCTTTTTTTAAATGTTCTTTTGAAAGTTTTATATAGTCTTCAATACGATTTATATGAAATAACGAATGAGGGGATTTTAACAATGGGGTCAATGTATTTCCTCCTGCTTCAATAAATCTTGTGCTTAAATGTGATGTGTTGTATGTAGGGATTGAAATTTCTTTCATTATATAATCACTGCTAGATATTACAATGATAAATAAAGTTTGTGATAAATTCTACATTGATCAAAATTGATAAATAATTTTCAAATTTTGATAAAGCCTGTATACTAAGATTTTGTAAAATTTGTCCGAACACTAATAATAGTACTAAACTTAAGTTCTAAAAAGACTATCTGAAACATGAAATATTCAAGAAAAGATTTTTTAAAAACAACAGCAGGTTTAGCTGCTATGTCTGCTATTCCTGCTAAGAAAATTCTGGGTTCAGGCTATCATGAGACCAAAGCTATACCAATAAGTATAAAGGGCGATATACCAAAGCGGGGCGTTTCTTTGTACAGTTATGCCGGTGAGATGTATACAAGCATGACTCTCGAAGATTGTTTTGCAGATATGGCCAGCATGGATGCTTATGGATTAGAAGTACTTGCAAATGGACATATTTATAATTATCCAAATCCAACCGACGAATGGGTAGAGAGCTGGTTTGAATTATTGAATAAATATGGGATTGTTCCTGTTGAATATGGTCATTGGGTGGATTCACGTCTACATGAAGGAAGGGAACTCACAACAAAAGAATCATACGATATGCTTGTTCGTGATATTAAGCTTGCCCATAAATTAGGATTTACCGTTATGAGAACAAAGCTTGGTGTTATTGATGAGACTCTGACACCAGTAAAAAATTGGCGCGAATTTATAGAGATGGCACTTCCAGTAGCCGAGGAATATAAGGTTGTGATGTGTCCTGAAATTCATCAACCTACTGCCCTTAAATCAAAAATGATTGATAATTATGTTGAATTTATTGAGAAAACTGGGACAAAAAATTTTGGGTTAAATATTGATTTTGGCGTTTTCCAGGCAAAAGAAAGTATGATGAAGATCCCAGGTGTAGAATTGGAACCAAGTGCCCCGGAGGATATTATACCCCTGCTTCCATATGTGTATGCCTGCCATGCAAAATTTCAAAATATGACAGATGATCTAATAGAAGATACTCACCCATACGATAAAATAATTTCAGTGTTGATGGAGCATAAATGGGACGGCTATTTGCTAAGCGAATATGAAGGTGCCGATAAAGATGTTATAGGTTATGTGTCTGATCAGCTGAGAAAACAGCATTTAATGATGAAACAATATTTAGGTGAGGTTTAATTAAAATAAGAGAAAATGTTCGAAAAAAATAATATACAATCAAGAGGTTTTCAGAATGTTTATGAAGGAGATAAAGTAGTCGGATTTCAAATTCCGATACGTTCAACATATTACAGGGGAGTTTGGCTTTCAATGTTGCGTCCTGCAAAAATTACTGTTGATGGAGAAAAATATGATGGAGAACAAATTACCTGGACGATAAATAACAAAATATTTGAACAGGCTGAATTAAAAAATTATCCCAATGAAAACTGGAATATACAGGACTTAGCAATTCTTACTGTAAGAAAACCAAACGGGTTAAAATATGGGCTTCATAATGTAGAGGTGTTTTATACATATAGTGCATCATATCTCCCTCCAAGGCTGGATACAATGTTCGGGGAAACATTTAAAAGAACAATGGTATTAGTTAAATAAATTAACAATTATATACTTTAGAACCTAAACAGCTATGATTCAGAGTTGTTAGCAACAAATTAATTTCGCAAATTATAAAAAGATGTAAGTATTACTTGACTGTGTCGTTATTTCTTCTATTGTATAATCCGGATAAACTTTTTGAAGTTTTTCAACCGTTGGTGGATTATTTAAATTTTCAACTACCTGAATTAAAGTTAAAGCTAATTGCTTCAAAAGATTATGCAGCATTTGAAGAGAAGCTTTATAGAGGACAATTTGATTTTGCACTGCCAAATCCATATCAGACTTTACTCTGCCTGGATTATGGATATACCGTTTTTGGGAAAATGGGCAATGATGAAAGGTTTACAGGATTATTTTTAGTACGAAAGGATTCTGATATAAAAACATTCTCTGATATTGTGGGAAAACGGGTTTCATATCCTTCAGAGACAGCCCTTGCTGCTTGTATTATGCCCCAGGATTTTTTGTTCCAGAATGGTATTGATATTAGTAATGTTTATACAGGATCTCAGGTTTCATCCATATTAAATGTGTATTCTAAAAATGTTGATGTAGGTGCCACATGGCCAATTCCATGGTTCGATTTTAAAAAAAAATTTACCGGAGAAAGCTTATTCTAAGTTTTTCTATTTTAATGGTTGTTGTTATGTCGTTATATAGTTTTGTCCTTATTAAACGACGTTCTAATTTTTTAAATGCAAAGTTAAAAGAGGATACATTTGTTTTTGCTTACAGTTTAGCTCAGAGTAGTAAACCCTGGGTCCTTTCAGAAGATATGGCTGGTTTAACAGAAATTATTTCTGGTTATAAACAAGATAAGGATCTGTTATACATAGTTATTTTTGATAATAATGGAAAAATACGAAGAAGGAGGGAAAATTACCTGCGAATCTTCAAAAGAAAAAGGAACAACCTTCTCTGTTTTTACACCTAAAATTTAAATGTTCCTGATAGAAGGGATGGTGTGGGTTGGTTCCATCATTTTTTTTTCTTTTGTCCAAGTTTTTTTAATCCTTCCTCTAATTCTTTAATCTCTTTTGCATCCTCAATGTCAATCATTTTGTGCCGGTATTTTTCGTATTCTGATTCAGCCAATTCTTTTGCCATTTTAGCTGAAATTTTTCCAGCGTGTCCCAAAATTTCTTTATCGTTGAGTGTTAAAAAGTCATGGAGTTTTTTAACCCAATCTTTCATGTACATAGGATTGCGGTTTCTGGCTTGTAATTCAGCGAATGAAAGGTATTGGTCAACAATCAGGTTCAATTCTTTTAATTCATCTTCCGACAAATAATTCTTTGCAATCGAAACGTCTGTTTTTCTAATCTTTCCTTTGGGCGCATTTTTCCATGTGGTCAAACCCATATTTTGCTTTTCCGAATCAGCACGTTGATAAACTACTTCCGATGCAGTATGTCCATGAATTGCCCAGTGCATTTTATTCTGAACAGTTTTAAAGAACAATAAACTTTCTTCGGTATTTGGGTCGTAATCTATCGCTGTGGTGTAAATATCACGAATTTTTGCATAGAATATTTTTTCAGAACTGCGGATATCCCTGATTCTATCCAAAAGTTCATCGAAGTACGGGTTTGTATGTCCGGTTTCTTTTAGTTTTTCATCGTTAAGCAAAAATCCTTTTATTAAGAACTCCTTTAATTGCTGTGTAGCCCAAATACGGAATTGCGTACCCCTGTGAGATTTCACCCTGTAACCAACAGAAATAATTACATCAAGGTTGTAAAACTTTAAATTGCGCTGAACCTTACGTTTACCTTCGGTTTGAACTGTCAAGTAATCCTTGACAGTTGAAATTTCATTAAGTTCTCCTTCTTCATATATGTTTTTTATATGCAGGCTAATATTTTGTTTCGTAGTCTGAAAAAGTTCAACCATTTGTGCCTGTGAAAGCCAAACTGTTTCTTGTTCTAATCGGACATCAATTTTAGTTTGTCCGTCTTCGGTTTGATATAGTAATATTTCGGAGTTACTCATTGTCTGAACCTTAATTTATAGGATTTGCGGATTGCCTTGATTTTTTTGATTGAACTTTTTGTTGTTGAGTCGTTTAAAATCGAGGCTTTTTGCACCGAAATTAATTAATAGCCCAACTTCCAAATCGTATGCTTCGAGATAATTTATAGCTTGTTCCAGATGCACATCTTCGAGTTTAATTAAGGCTTTTAACTCAACTAAAGCAGCTATAGACTTGTTCGTTTGTCTAAGAATTTCAATGGTTTCCACCTTTTCTCTCAGAGGTGGAAGTTTTTCAAGTTGATAATGTGGTGCATTTTGTCCCATATTCTTTTTATTTGTCCCAAAAAATACAAATTATGATACAATTATCAATGTTTGCACTGCTCTTTTTGCATGAAGACTAACTTATGTATAACGAGTAGCCTAATAGGAGGACTTAAGCGGGGCTCTGATATAGAAAAATTTATATTTGTTTCTTTTTTGCCCGAAATCGTGTTAAATAAAACTGATTCAAGTAATAACTATTTGATTTTTTAGATTTAAAAATGCGAGGTATAAATAGCATCATAGTTTTATCTGAAATTTTTAAAATAGATTTCAACCAGTATTATTTAGTGTCTGCTTCCAAGCTTGGTTCCATCATTTTTTTTTCTTCCCATTTGGGCATCATAAAAATGAAAGCCATGCTAATATAAATAATTAGGCCATTGGGCATTTGTCCTAACGCACCGCTTCCGTATGAAGCAGCCATTACACCAAAAATTCCCGAGCATAGCGCTGAACCATAACCTATAAATTTTTGATTCTTGAGTTTGAACATTAATATCTGTGCACTTTTTAAGATGATAAATCCCAGGATAGTAAGGTGAAGTGTTAAACCTACTCTTCCCTGTTCTGCCCATATTTGTACATACCAGCTATCAGTGGGTGTTTCAGCCAGGAATGTCCCGGGAGAAAAACGTAAACCCCAATTGCCGGCCGATCCAATGCCACCACCAAAGGGTCTGGATGCGAGGTAAACTCTAAGTTTTTGTTGATTCTCTTTTCGTACCATTAGTGATGGATTATCCGGATCCAAAGCACCTCTAAAACGCCTTATCTCATAAACGCTGTTACCGATAGTTGTAAATCTTAGAAATGAATAAATACTTATCATGATGATACCCCCAACAACCAGCATCTTAACTTTTTTGCTCAAAATAGCATACATAGTAAACCCTCCAAATGGAACAGCAATAGCTCCCCGAGTTCCAGAGATAAGCATTCCGTAAAATGCCATAAAAGCTACAGAGCCAAAGAATAGTTTTTTCTTTAAGGTTGTTGCATTTAGTGTTAGAATTGAAAATACAACACCCGAAAATCCCATAGAGCCACCATAAGTAGCAGCATCTGAGAAGAAAGAAAAAATTCTTAAACCTTGTGATAACATGTGAGTTTTTCCCCCTACCGTGTCTAGCCAATATTGTTCCCAGGGATCCGGACCAACAAATTTTTGCATCATGCCTTTTGCAACTCCTACCAGGGTAAATAATCCCCACCATCGTAACATTTTTTCTAAATCTTTGGGCTTATTGAGTAAGAGAAAAGCAAGAGGAACAGTTAATACCATGTACAACGAAACGCCCCGCATAGCGTAAAACCATGCTATGCTGCTTACCGCCTCCGGATTAAATAATTGAAAAAGGGCATAGCCATACCATATAATGGCTGCAATTGTAAGACCATTCCAGGCGTCTTTCCAATGTACTTTTTTATTAAATTGACTGAATATAACTGCTAACCAGGTAAGAACAAGAAGTCCATCAATTGAGAGACCCAATGGTGCAGGAACATACCGGGCAATACCAAGTGCAAAATAATTAGCGATAAAAGCAGTCCATAAACCCCACGATGGGTATACAAATATTAAGCTTATTAAGAATAGTACAAATGGAAGTGCGTAAATTACAATTCCTAAAGGTAGATTACCCGTACTTAACAGGAAAGTTGCACCGGTAATAACAACAAAGAATCCGGCAATCAGTGAAATTGCAAGTGGTTTTGGTGATTTTATGTTTTTAAAGGTAAACTCCATTTCTTTGATACCGAATAGACAGCATTCTTATAAAAACCTACTAATTCATTTTTTTGAAGAATGTATTTCCATCCTATTGATATACCTAAAATAGTGAAAATTACAGTAGCAAGTGCAACAAACACTAATGATTTAAAAATAAATATGGCGATTAAATCAAATAGAATATTGGCTGTGAGCATGAGCATTATTTTTATGAAATTCATCTTAGGTTTATCAAGTGCAAATAATGCCACTCCCGAATATCTGTCTAATGGAAGGATTAATATATAAATACAGATAATATAAACCATTTTAAGTTGGATATGGAAATCTGCGACAAAGTTTTTTCCTCCAAGAATCGTTAGAAAGAATGTTGGAAAGATTGCCAGCATTAAAATAACGGGTATTAGAAGCAATGTAGTCCACAGGGTATAACTTCCCAACATCTGATTAAAACTTTCTTTACTTTGTTCTAGTGCATGACTAAGCCGTGGAAACGCTGTTGCTGTGAAACTTCGTAGAGGAATTTCAACTATTTCAACAAGTTTAAAAGGAATCGCAAATACCGCAATTGCTTCTGGACCCATAAAAGGAGCAAGACTTAAAAGTAGTGTGTCTGAACTTCTAAGTAAATTGCTGCCAATGTAACTGGCTGTAGAGTATTTGCCAAATTTCAATATGTTTTTCTTTATTATCTCATTTGTTCTTAAGATGTATTTACTACCGTCCCATTTTAGAATTAGAATAATTAAACTCGTAATACTATAACTGATAATATATGCAGTTAATATTGCTGTAAACTCTTTCTTAATAAGTGCAGTTAATGTTACAAAAACAAATGAAAGCCCCGCTCCAATAAAACGGATAATAAATACTCTTTTGAAATTAATATTACCCTGGGCCCATACCAATGACTGATTGTACGGTAAATTTATAATGGATAGGATGGGATAAAACAATAGAATTGGAAGATAAATATTTTCAGAATTTATTTTTTTCATTGAGAAATATCCGATAAATAATATGCTGCCCAGTATTAAAGTTGAAATAAGCCCTATTCGGTATGATACTCCAACAATATTTTTTTCATCATATTCTTTTTTTGCTGAAATTAATTTTATGGTTGCAGCCCCATTTAGTCCCAGTCTTAACATATCAAAAAGAGAAGAAACTGTTAAGAAAAGGATCCATTGGCCGAATACTGGTTTTTCCAGTACCCGGACCAATATTAGAAATCCTCCAAAACCAAACAATGAAAAGATCAAATTGGAAAGTAATGAGTAAACATTACCTGTTCCGGAAATTCTATTTATTAATTTTTTAATCATTAAAATATTCTTTTGAGGATGTTGTTTTTTAAATATTTCCTAAAACGTGTTCTTTCTTTTGGAATTTCGCCAATAACTTCTTCCATGTTGAATGGAATGGTTTTGTTTAAAATTCCAAATAAGTTTGTGGTTATAATTCCTTTAAGATTTTTCACACTATGATTATCTGCCTGAGACCAGGTCCTGTTTGCATCAGCAACAAGAAAACTTAAAGTGGCAGTACCCATTAATTGTGTGTTTAATACTCGGTTAGAGAAATCTGGGATCTCAACAAATAGAATATCGGAATCAAATTTTGTTTCAGAAAGTTTTTTGTAATCTGAAATATTAAATTGATTTTCAAGTTGTTCCTGGTTTTCTGAATTTGTGAAAAATCCATCTTCATTTAAAGTTAACGAGGTTGTATTTAATCCTGTTTTATTTGTCATGGAACGAAGTTGTTCTATGATAAATGATTTACCTTCTTTCTTCCAGTTACTGAAAAATTGAACAACAACTGGTTCTGAATTTTTTGTTTTTGCTTCAATAATACTTTCTACAGAATGTTTTAATCCTTTTTGATTAATAGTTTCGAAGTTTGCATCAATCCTGGAAGAGGTGTCGCAAGCTACAGATTTTATTTCTAGCTCACTGAGTTTAGCAAATCTACTGGCTGTTTTTATTGTTTTATCTAATAATTCAAAAACTATAAATCCGAATAAAGTAAGGACAAATGAGAAAAAAGCAGCTATAACAATCAATACCTTTCTTTTTGTTGGTTGGGGATCGATTGGTAGCAAAGGCTTGTCCATCATTTTCATGTTCGACATCATTTCCTCATTCTGTTGCTTTAATTTTGCCAAACCCAGGTGGTGAAGTATTTCCAGGTATTCTTTTTCTTTTACATCAATCTCCCTTTCTATCCTTTTTAAGATAGCTCCAAGGGGAGCATACTGAACATATAGTTCCTGAAATTCCTTACTTTTCGACTGCATTGCTAACAATCGGGCCCTGGAGCTTTCAAATTCAATGATGGTTTCTAACCAGTCGTTTAATAATGTTTCAATAGCAATGCCTTCTGTGTTGTATTCATAAATATATAAAGAATCCAGCTTGTCATGCAATTGCATTTCAAGGCCCGATTGCATTTGGTAAAGTTCATCCTGCAACACCGAATTTTCAAAAGAATCTGTTTCTTCTATCTCCATTTCGGCAAGTTTCTGACTTACGGCAATCAAGGATTTTCGGATATCCATTATTTCCGCATTTTTCAAGTTGATGTTAAACCGTAGTTTTGTTTCTGCCTCTAATTTCTCAAGAACGGCTTCTGCCGATTGGTATTCCATGAGAATATCCTGGAGTTTAACTTCTATTTTTTCTTGTTGAGAAGAGATGTGTTTTGTTTGTTCGTAATAGTTTATGATGTTATTTGATTTGTTAAATTCCAACATTCGATCCTCAGCATCACTGAGTTCTTCAGAAGAGTTTTTTAATTGTCTTTCAAAATATTCAACAACAGCACTGGTTTGATTCATTTTTAGGACACTGTATTTTTTTAGAAATACATTAATTAATGTATTTAGTGTTTGATATGCTATGGCTGCATCATTTGAAGAATAGGTAAGCTGAATGATATCACTACCATCTTTTTGAATTGCTTTAAATTTTGATATTGCTTTGTAACTGTAATGTGGGTGATCAAAATTGAGCAGCCCATATAAAAAATTGTCTTTTTCCTGGTTAATATAACCTGTTAGGTTCTGGTAAGTTTTTTCTACATTATTAGGTTGAATAAGTGATTTAATTTCCGCAGGAATTATTTCCTGAAGTTTTTCAAAAGATTGTTTTGAAATAACATCACTTTTAGGTTCGTTAAGTACAAGATGAGATGCTAATAAACGCAGAGAAGTTTCTTCTAATACACTCCTGGAATTTAAAATGGATAATAAATTATTGTAAGCAGATTTGGTGGCAAAATAGTCAACACCGCTCTGTCCTAAATCTTCTAACGACGAATTGGAAGTAATGGCTGTAAAAATGGAGGCATTTGTTATAAATTCCTGGGGCTGGTTACGGGTTAAGAAAAACATAACTATACCCACAACAATGGGTACAAGAATTAAAATCTTTATTCGTCTTATTATTATTTGTATGAACTTAAAAATATCCATTTCTTTCTTTAGTTTACTTCAAATACAATCCCGGCTAAATTTTGTAATTTGTGATATTGAGCCTGGAAATTATTTTTTGCTTTATAATAATCGTCTTTCGATTTTCCAACTGTTGATGCTAATTGAGCAAATTCGTTTATGTCAATCCTTCCGTTTTTTACTTCGCGCTCTGCCTTCAGAAAACTTATCTCTAACGTTTTATAGATAGAATGAAAAGTATTCATACTTTCTTCCATGTATTTTAAACGGTAATATTCTTCTATTATAATTTGTTTTATGTCTTTCTGAAGTTGGATGTACTCTTGCTCTGCACCCTCAAGCCTAAGCCTGGTTATTTCAATGTCATCTTTCCTTTTTGAAACACTGGAAATGGGTAACTTGACGCTTAATCCGCCATAATATCTTACTTGTTTATTTTTTGTGAGCAAACCAGTGCTATTCTCTCCATCTGTAGTTGCATTGCTTAATACAACCTGGTCGAATAACCCGTAATTAGTAGCGCCTTCTACATAAACATAATCCATCCAGTTCTTTTTAGATTTATTTAATTCATGATGATTCTCTCTAATCTCAAGGGATTTTGATTTTAAAAGAGGAGAATGTTCTAAAGCCCCATTAATAACAGTTGTTAAAGGAGGAAGAATAAATGACGTTGTATCTACCTCGTCATCAATTTGTGAAAAGGCCATTGAACAAGCCGATAACGAAAAGAATATATATAGTATTAATTTTTTCATTGTTATACATTTTCATGTTGTACTAATGCAGGAATCGTTTTTAACATGATTTTTAAATCACCCCAAAATGTATAATGGTTGGCGTAATCTATGTCAAGTTGTTTGCGCTCGTCTGGAGTAAGTGGATTAGCACCTCCTCGTTTTGTTACCTGCCATAAACCTGTTAAGCCTGATGGAGCAAGAAAACGTTTTGCCCAACGATCGGATGTTAAAGTTTCTGCTTCATAAAGAGGGAGAGGACGGTTACCAACTACAGACATATCGCCTTTGAGTATGTTAAAAAGTTGAGGCAATTCATCAAAGCTTGTATTCCTGATAAGCCGGCCAACTTTTGTAATCCTGGGATCGTTAACCATTTTAAAAAAGGATTTATCCTGTTTTTCTTTTTTCTCCAGAAGAAATTTTTGTTCCTCTATTTCTATTTCATCACCAAATAAGATGGTGTCTTCTTTTGTTGATGAGTTACTAGAAACAACTTCCACATTTTCATTTTTAACATATTGATTTTTTGCAAGAAGCTGGTCTACCTTTTTATCAGCATCTGTATACATGGATCGAAATTTATAAAAATCGAAAGTTTTATATCCAGAACCGATTCTTTTAGCAGCATAGATTATTTTTCCTTTCGATTCTAAGCGAATTGATACTGCAATTAAGATAAGGATTGGAGATAATAACGTAATTGCTGTTAAAGCAAATAAAATATCCATTGTTCTTTTCCAAACCGGTATTTTGAATTCAAAAATTGTGTTATCAGATTTAGAGCTTTTAGGAGACTTATTTCTCTGCTCTATCAGAAAAGCTAACCGTTTACTAATCTTTTCAGTTGAAGTTTCTTTTAAAAAAACATCGCTAACTCCTTTAATAAATAACTCTTTTTGTAGTTCTTTTTTATCTGTTATGACAAAAAATATTTTGTCTCCATTAAAATGTTTGGTAAAGAAATTAATGTATTCTAAAGCTACATCTCTATCTTCAGGTGCTTCCAGTATGAAACATTCTACATCTGGATTTTCATGTAAAAAACTTATTGTAGAGCTAATATATCTTCTTAGATTAAAATCTATGGTAGGCTCATCTTTGAGATTATTTATGAAATAAGTATTATCTCCAAAATATAGACTTTTTGTTTTCATGACTAATAATTTTCAACGGTTCTTAAAGCATTTTCAATCCTGGCTTCCAGTTCTTCCGGATTAACAGGTTTGATTAAATAATCAAATGCGCCAGATTTAAATAACTCGATTCTTTGGGAGCTTTTATCGATGCTGGAAAGAAAAATTACAGGTATGCGGTTAAACATTCCACTAATTTTAACCTGATCCAGCATCTCTGCACCATTCATTTCCGGCATCATCAAATCACTTACAATAATATCGGGGATAAAACCATTTTGAAGTTTTTCTAATGCCATTGCACCGTTCTCTGCTGCTGCAATCTCATATTTTTCAGAGAGGTAAATTGCTATCAGGCTTCTAAATTCATTGCTGTCGTCTATTAATAATATTTTTTTTTTCATTGTTTTGTTTTTTATTGTTTGTTTGCTATTTACTATATATGTTGGCATCATTTCTATATCCGGGTTTATCCATATACCAGTCCTGGTATTCTGTACCCTGACTCTGTGCCCATCTGAAAAATTTAAGATGTGTTTCTCTAATGTTTATTTTTTCAATAGGGTAGTCAAAATTTTCAGGTATATTAATCGCCCAGGGAAGATTTTCGTTAGATAAATAATATCTGTCAAGTTTACTGTCTGAACTATCTTGTCCTGTTCCAAAAAGTTGGTTGTCTGCCTGGTTTGTTGGTCCGTTGTTGGGTAAATGGATTTCAACGTCTGCTTGCCTGTTTGCCATAACAAAAGGATTGTAAGGAGGTGTTCCAATATTTGAAATCGGCACAGGATTTTTAAAAGTAACGATTACATGTAATGTGTCTGGTGTTACATATGTATGTCCGGGAGTTGTGTTAACCCCAATGCCACTACCGGGATATTCAAGGACATTAAATGCATCATCAAAAATTACAACAACTCCTGTATTATCTCCTGGAATGGTACCATTTGGTAAAATTCCAAGATAATCATATTCAATACTATTTCCAGCTACGCTCTCAATAATTCCTGGAGGTACATCCAATGATATTGCAAAACCATTGTGATAGGATGCACCTGTTGCTTTTACAACTATTTTAGCTTCAACACCAGTAATTTGGTTTTTTGAGTTTGTGATTTGAGTAAAATTATAATCAAGAACCAAATCATTAAAGTCATAATCACCACGTAATGGCCATTGATCTTCATATGCCAAAGTTCCAAATTCTCCTGTTCCCGGATAAGAATTATCAAAAGAACGTGTTGGATCTTCAGGGTAGAAGTCAAACGTATCACTTGTTCCATCACCATCAGTATCTGTTGGCGTATCAATAGGTTGGTAAACATCTGTTTTTATTGCTTCAATCGGATTTGCTGTGGCATAAAAGATAGCATCGTTAAAATCCTGGTCACTACCATTATCTCTTCTTACATCTTCGAAGCCGAGTAATAATAAATCTCTTTCGTTATCAAAGAGAAGTACATTATGTTTTTTGAGATCCGGATTCGGTTCTTCGTTAAATTCAGTAATACTGTAATGTGTATAAACACCATCAGTAACAGTTCCATTCTCCCATCCACGTGCTACCAAAAACCAGCTAACTGTTGTGCCTGCAGGAAATATTGTAGTAAATTCTTCGGTTACCGGGTCAAGGTAAAGAAGTTGTACTTTGTTTCCAGAAACTAGTCCGCCGCCTGAGTTCAGAAAAGAAACATTAGGAAATATTATTGTTTTGTTTTCAATATTTTCAACTGAGGCAGAGACATTACCTGTTGGATATGAATAATACCCCAGCGAATTCAACCAACCAGCACCTTCATGAACAAAAGTTACCCAAATTTCACATTCTGAGACTACAAATATATTACCATCATCAGAGTCCTCAAGATATTGAGGGTGAGTTTCAGTTAAGGGGAAATATTCAGGCAAACTAGCTGTTATATCTGCCATAAATTCATTTGAAATTATATCGTTATTCGTTTCAAGATAATCAGGTACACCTACAGAATTCCAATCTCCCAAAACATAATAACCATTAACAACTGTAGCTTCAACTACATTTTGTCCTGAAATAAGAGTTGCTGACTTAGTGGATAAAGAATTTGTGCTTCCTCCAATGGTTAAATTGGTAGGATTGGAAACTAAAGAAGCCCCGGTAAGAACAGGGAAACCTGCATGATTTATGAAAACATAAACACTATCAATATAGGATGGTGGATTTATTTTGCAATATAACCCACCTATAGAATCAGTAATTCCTGCATATACTCTCTTTTTCTCAATATCTTCTATTTTTTGTCCATTATCATACAGAGGATTTTCTGTATATAGTTCTATATAAACTCCTTCTACGGGCTCATTTTGTGGGTTAAGTAAAAGAATGTCTATTGAAGCTTCTGTTACTGTTTTAAAATCAAACTCCTCAGTTAACGAGAAAATTTCTTCTTCATTTGTACTTACTGTATTTTCTTTGAAACATGAATTAAAAAAGAAAAGTACGCCCGCCATCAATATAAATCCAACTATTTTGTTTGTCATATCTCTTATTTTTTATTTTTTTTCTTAACCTACTATGCCAAATTAAGTGCCGTTGTTTTTAGTTTTTTGTAAATCAGTGCTTTGTATGTTTTGGGCTAAGGGGTAAAAAAGAAATAATCTTCGTTTATGAAGAGCACTCTTCGTAGTTGATGATTATTTTCAAAGAGAGAATAGAAAGAATGGATGTATTTAAAAAAGTTGATAGTAATCGTTGAAATAAAATACTAGAAATCAAAATGGGGCGTAACTAAAAGAGACAACACACCCAAGCTTATTTTTCTTGAAGTCCTCCTCAGAGGAGGATTTAGGAGGTCCCTTTATTGAAAAGAAAGATTATTTCAATTTCAATGTAAATTCAGAAAGAGCCAATATTAAATTGTTTATTAAAGTTTAACTACTTAGGTAGATCAATGTTATACTTTTCTATTCGTCGGTGAAGGGCATTCCACTCAATATCTAATAAACGGGCAGCTTCAGCCTTGTTATAATTCACCATTCTAAGTACTTTTTGTATCGTTCTCTTTTCTATTTCCTTCAAACTATAAATTTCGTTTTCTGGTTCAGGATTTTCTATTCCATTGTTTGTTGTTTGAATAGAAGGAAAATGTTGAGGAAGGAGTATGTTTTCTTTGCTTACAATTACTGCTCGTTCAATAAGATTTTTTAGTTCCCTGATATTTCCGGGAAAAGAATACATAGTTAACAGTTTTAACGCATCATTATGGATTTGTGAAATTCGTTTAGCCATTTTTATTGAAGCACCT
Source organism: Bacteroidales bacterium (assembly GCA_963665085.2). GTDB lineage: Bacteria > Bacteroidota > Bacteroidia > Bacteroidales > JAAAOM01. The sequence goes on along the minus strand of CAXXXS010000002.1, from coordinate 1,083,304 downwards.
TCGAGGAAAAAATATGCCAACTCCGGAATATCATTTTTCCGTTCCCGAAGAGGAGGGAGGTTTATAATAAATGTACCGATACGATGAAATAGGTCAAGACGGAAATTCTTGCCATCTGTTAGCTCTTCTTCCGTTTTGTTTGTAGCTGCAATAATACGGATATCAAATTTTTGCTCTCGTTGAGTACCAATTTTTGTGAATTTTCTATCCTCAATAACCCGAAGAAGTTTTACTTGTAATGCCATTGTCATCTCACCAATTTCATCAAAGAACATGGTGCCTTTATTAGCAGACTCAAACCAACCAGCTTTATCAGAAATTGCCCCGGTAAAACTTCCTTTTTTATGACCGAAAAACTCACTTTCAAATAAACTTTCAGGAATGGCAGACATGTTTACGGCCCCAAAAATTTCTTCTTTTCTACTGCTAAACTCATGAATGGCCCTTGCCACCAATTCTTTACCTGTTCCGCTTTCGCCAATAATCATAACAGAAGTGTCTGGTGTTTGAGAAACCATTTCTATTTGTTCCCTAATCGATTTCATCTCCTCGGAACTTCCTATCATGTTACTGCCAACCTCTACATTAATTACAGAACGTAAAAGGTTATTTTTATTTTTTACCTCTTCAAGGTTCGATTGTATCTTGGAGAATCTTCGCGTTCGCTCTATCGATAACCAAATTTCTGGAACCGAAAAAGGTTTTTTAAAATAATCGGCAGCCCCTTTTCGGAGCGCTTCAATAACCACCTCCATGTCGTTGGAGTTGCTTATCATTATTACCTCTAATTTGGGATATTCTTCTTTTACGATATCCAAAACTTTTAAACCATTCATCTCAGGAAGATCAAAATCGCAAATCAAAATATCTATTTCTTCGTTTTTTAATATTTTGAAACCTAACGAAGGACTTTCTACAGCAAAAACGTTTAGTTTCTCTTTAAGAATTGTTCGTAATAAATTTCGAAAAACAGGATCATCATCAATAACTAATATGTTAGGTTTTGTACTTTCCTTCATATTAAACTTATTTTTTCGTAATTATTTTTCAGGCGAAACGGGAATTGAAATAGTAAATGTGGTTCCTTCTCCTCGTTTACTATCAACGTTAATTTTACCGTTGTTTTTTTGTGCAAAATCTTTAACCATGGTTAAACCTAATCCTGTACCTTTTTCATTGTTTGTGCCCAGGGATGTTTGTTGTTCGTTTTTATTAAATATTTTATCGATCCGTTCCTGGGACATGCCAACACCTGTATCTTTGAATTCAATATCAATAAAATTGTTGTTAGTGGTTGTCCGTATTTCTATTTTTCCGTTTTCTGATGTGAATTTTATGGCATTCGAGATTAGATTACGAAATACAGTATGCATTGTAACTTCGTCGAAATAAGCTTCAAAGTCATTTTCTGTGTCTAGTGAAAGTGAAATATTTTTGTTGTTTGCATTTTGTTTAAGTAATTGAAAACAATCCAGGATAATGGGGTTTATTTTTAAAAGTTTTGGATCCAATATTGCCTTTCCGCTTTGAAAACGGGTCCATTCCAAGAGGTTGCCAAGCAAAGCTTCTGTCGATTTAGTTGTTTTATTAAGCCCGTCCATAATTTCATCAAAATCTTCTGTTCCGGGTTTTAAAATACCACGCGAAATAATATCAATCATAAGCGAAATAGATGAAAGTGGGGAACGTATATCATGGGCAATAATAGAATAAAGCTTGTCTCTTGATATATTCATTTCTATTATTTTTTTCTTTGATTCAAACAACTCAAGATGATGTCTTATTCGAACCAATAACTCTTCTTTATTAAATGGTTTTGTGATGTAATCATTGCCTCCAGCCTGAAACCCATCAACCAGATCGGCACTGTCATTCTTTGCCGTTAAAAAGATAATGGGGGTGTTTTGAAAACGTTCTTGTTGCCTGATATTTCGACAAAGCTCAAAACCATCCATCTCAGGCATCATTACATCAAGTAGTAGAAGGTCTGGGGTTTGATCAGTAAGCTGTTCCAACGCTTGTTTCCCATTTTGGGCAAGACTAATAAGGTAATTTTCTTCTTTTAAAATCCTTGCTACTACCTGTAGGTTGTTTAAGTTGTCATCAACAATTAATATAAACTGTTTTTTATCAGCCATAATAGTTATCTTAATTATTCGGATCTATCATTTTTCCAAAATCCAATAACATCTTCATCATCGAATTTCTCGATTCTTTGCTTTCTTTGGCTTGTTCTTTAAAGTATTCCCTCATGAATTTTAGCTCAAGGTGAGTTTTTATACGTACATACAATTCTTCTTTGTTAAAAGGTTTGGTAATATAGTCAACCCCACCTAGTTTAAAACCTTTTATAATATCTTCGGTTTCTGTCTTGGCTGTAAGAAAAATTACCGGGATGTCTTTTAAAGAAGGGTTCTTTTTTATTGCCTTACAAACCTCAAATCCATCCATGTCGGGCATCATAATATCAAGCAGGATTAAATCAATATCATCTGATTCCAGTATCTTAAGGGCGTTTTTCCCGTCAAGTGCCAGGGCCAGGTTTAATCCTTTGTCTTTTAAAATTTTACTTACTACAGAAAGGTTTTCTTTGCTGTCGTCTACAACTAAAATATGAATGTCTTTTGTAAAATTCATGAATTATTGATTATGATTGTTATACTGTTTTATTTTATCAGTTATTATAGAAAATTTATCCAGGTTAATCTTTAGTGATTCCAGATCGACTATCTCCATGTCATCTTGTAATGTTATTGCATATTCGTTTAAAAATTTAATGTTAAAATCCCTGCTTAAAATTTTAACGTTTTTTATAAAATCATCAATCTTATAAAGCACTAAAGAATCTTTAATGCTCTCCCACTCGGGTATTAGCTTATTGTTAATAATTTCTATTACCTCGGTTAAGTTTTCTTTTAGATTGGCAGGGCAATCCGTGGGTATATTTAAAGAATCGAAATCTTCTGTGATATTATTATGGGTATTTGTGTATTTTAAATATTGTTTGAGTTCTTCGTATAACTTTGATTTTGTTATGGGTTTGTACAAGATACTATCAAAAACAGAGCTTTCAGGATTATTCTGAATAGTTAAATTAGATGCCGTAAATGCAATAATGGGTATATGCTTTTTATTTTGTATGTTTCTAATGTTTTGTGCTGTTTTAAAACCATCCATTCCCGGCATTAAAATGTCCATAAGAATAAGATCCGGATTTTCTTTTCTGAGCATGTCTAATGCTGTTTCCCCGCTCTCTGCCGAAATAACATTGATATCTTTTTCACTTAAATGGTTCCTGATTAATTCAATGTTTACGGGTACATCGTCAACTACTAAAATAGTTGCCTTCTGAAAAATGAAGTTGTTATTCTTGTTTTCTATATATTCTTCTTGCTCTCCGGTATATTTTAGGATTTCAATATCTGGAATTTCTAATTTAAACACAGAACCTTTATTAATCTGGCTGTTAACTGTTAGCATTCCCCCCATTTTTTCGCTTAACCTTCTTGAGATAGAAAGCCCCAATCCGGTCCCTTCATATTTCCGGTTCGATTGTCCGGATTGTTGTTTAAAAGCATCAAAAATAGATTGTTGTTCAGATAGGGGGATCCCTATACCGGTGTCTTCCACAGTAAGAATAATTTTACCTTTCTCGTATTTTTGTCTTTCAATTTTTAATGAAATATTAATATAGCCTTTGCTTGTAAATTTTATAGCATTGCCAACCAGGTTAAAGACAATTTGTTTAATCCTTATTTCATCAATTAAAACAATATTAGGGAAGTTACTATCTACACTAATAATAATCGGGATTTCTTTCTGAGATGCTTTTGCTGTAAATAGGAGTTTTATTTCTTCCAGTACACTCCTTAAATTTGTTGGGAGAGATTTTATTTCCAGCTTGTCTGCTTCTATTTTAGAAAGGTCGAGAATATCGTTAATTAAAGAAAGGAGCAGCGTGCCACTGCTAAGAACAGATTTCATCATTTTTCTGTTCTGGGGGTTCTCCATCCGGTTGTATAACGCTTCACTAAATCCAAGAATAGCATTCATTGGGGTGCGGATTTCGTGGCTCATGTTCGCCAAAAATTCGCTTTTTGCCTTGTTTGCTGTATTTGCCCTGTCTCTCTCTATTTTTAATTCTTTTTCATACCGTACCCGATCAGAAACATTCCGTGCTATGGAGATTACCTCACTGTTGTTCATTTTAGACATGCGCGATTCAAAATGCTGATTTTCTCCGTTAATCTTTAACTCATAATTAAATTGATACGAACCTTCTTTCAAACATTTTTCAATAGCATTTAGGACTTTATTGCTAAAGGTGGGGGAAAATAAATCTTTTATGTTTTTGCCTAAAAATAAATCAGGACTAAATGCAAGATCGTTTTTTGATGCACTGTGATACCCTAGTATTATTCCCTCACGGTTAAAGTGTAAAAGAATATCAGGGATAGAGCTTAATATTGCGTTATTTTTTGCTTCACTTTCCTTTAAATATTGTTCGGAAATTTTTCTCTCATAAGCATTTGCTATCATACCCGAGAGGGTTTTTAAGAGCTCAAGCTCTGTCCGTAACCATTTTTTTTCATTAACGCACTCATCAAAGCCTATAAATCCAAAGAAAAATTTTTGCACAAATAAGGGATAAACAATAATCGATTTTATTTCCTGGGGTTCGAGAATCGCTCTTATATCGTCTGGTAACTTGGTAATATCTTCAGAATGGACATAACCATCTTTCATTAATATTTTTTTCCATGATGGGATCATTGAATATGGGATATCCTGCAATTCTTCTATCTGCGGGGTAATTCCATTGTTGCACCACTCGTAGGTGTTGCTTGTTGTTTCTCCGTTGTTGCCATCTTCAAAAATATAAACCCTGCTAACTTTTAGGTGCTCTCCTATTTTTTTTAGGAAATTATTTATTTTATCAGAAAAATTATCAAGCGAGTTTAATTGCATTGCTATTTCTGATAATATCTCCTGTTGTTTATATCCGGCTTCCAGGTTTCTACTTTGTCTTATTAGTAGTTCCTCAGTTAGTTTTTGGCGGGTTATATCGCGGGCAACAATTATTATTTCTTTGAAATAGCAAGTGTGTTTAGCTTTTAGTATTGGTTTTTGCATTGCCAATGCAGTTATTTTTTCAGGACATGCATTACATTTCTCTTCAAGAAATTGTATGTTAACCCCAATCCATATTGTTTTTGATGTTTTTGTTACAATTTCAAATTCATTATAAGAGAGGCATTTTTTTTCTAAGTAATGTTTTAAAAAATATGAAGTAATAAGTTTCTTCTTTTGTGGGATGATATAATCCATGAGCTTTGTCCCTAAAATTTCCTCAGGCTTATAACCTGTAATTTTAGTAACTATTGGATTAACAAATGTAATAGTCCCGTCAAGTTTAGTCCTGCAAATTATATCATTTATACTTTCTACCAGGGATTTATATTCAAGCTCCTTTTCAGTAAGTTCGGTTGTTTTGTTGTAAACAAGATTTTTTAGCTGAAGATTAACAGTTTTTAATTTTTCATTAGCATTGTACAACTCTAATGATTTCTCTTCGAGTAACCTCTCTGCCTCTTCCCTGGCTTTATGTTCCCTGTTAAATTTTCTGTTTAATATTTCAGACGAATTTGTCATAAATGCTTTGTTAAAGTAAACCTAATCCTGCTTCTATCCTTTGTAAGATAATCTTTGTTAATAGTAATCTTTTCATTAAAATGATTGATACAACCAATCATTAAACCTTCTGCGAAATCCCCCAATTTTCGTTCAGAACTGTATGCCATTATCATTTTATTATCACCTTCCTGGTATTCTATCTGAAAGGTTGGTAGTTCTGCTTCTGGATATAATTTAAGTACTTCTACGTGAATTTTTTCCTGAACGTTTGTTAAAAATGAAAAAGCATTGGAGATCTCTTTAAAAAAATGCGGGTATTTTTTTCTGAATATGCTAAAAACATAAATGCCGTATTTTTTAAGTATTTCAAAAGACGGAATTTTTGTTTTTTTGCTTAATGCTCCTACCAATTGGTTTAGTTCACGATAATCATATGTGCCAACTGATGTATAAACTCCATCTGATTCAAGCTTTGTTATACGTATTAACTCATCAACCATCTCATACCCGAATTCCGTTTCAATCATATCTAGAAATTTTCTAAATATTATACCTTTCATCTTTTCGCCAGATTTAGTTTGATGTATAAAAGTTATCTATTTTTATTTTCATTTCCAAAAGGTTATGAGAAACTATTAACTAAAACAAATCTATTTTGTAGCCCTTCTTCAAATCCTCCTCGGAGGAGGATTTAGGAGGCCTTCTTAATAAACGCCTGTAATTTTACTGGGGTATCCAATAGTTACCCGTAATTTTCGTTTATGATTTCTGAGAATTTTTAATTATCCATAATACTATATCAGAGATTGTCCTGTAAGGGCAAACTGTAAACCCTACGCAAAGGATCAACAATAATTCCGAAGGGCTGTAAGCCCGTTCCGGTTGTATGCCTTTGGCCCAGAAAACTTCTAAAAATCGATGATCAAAATGCCTGTGAAGGATTTCAAATATGCTGCAATGAAAAAAGTTTAGGTCGTTTCTCAAAAGCTACAGTTAATGATTGGATTTTCCATGAAAAAAATTAATAACAGTAAATTTTTAATCAAATTGCCTAATTTAGGCCGGAAGTTTCTCTTTGTGGGGAATTAATGAATCGCAATCTTAGCTGATTGTATATTATAAATTGTTATACCATAGAAATTATGAAAATAATCTTGTCGCTACAATTAATCTTTTTAATGTCTTTTGCAGCTTATGCAAATTCTGGTGAAACAGTAAATAATAAAAGTGAAAAAGAATATACAATAACGTCTCCACCAGATTACCTGGATTTAGATCCTTTCTATAAAAAATATGTGAATGTTAATGGTATCCATGTGTTGAGTTCTCATAGGGTACCAGATTCAGCTATTTTTGCTGCCTGCAGGACTATCGATTTTATGACCAGCGGGCTTCCGGAGGTGGTATTGGCAGGGATGGTAAAAGTAAATACACGGGTAGGTATAATGGCACGATATGAAGGGACTACAGATATTCCAGAACATGTCGATCTTGTAAATGATACAACTTTAAACTGGGACGTGCGGGCACGTGGTTTGGGAGGGACTTTAGAATTACCTTTAACTACATGCGCCGAGGAAAATATTTTATGTTACCAGATAGATAAATACCATGCCGAAGATATTTTAATCCATGAATTTGCTCATACCATTCACGGTATAGGTATTCTTTCTGTTGATTCAACTTTTAATGATTTGTTACAGGAAAAACTCGATGCAGCGATGGCCCGGGGGCTATATAAAAACACCTATGCAGCAACCGATTTTTGGGAATACTGGGCAGAAGGGGTACAAAACTGGTTTAATGTTAATGCAGAAGTAGAAAAACCCGATGGAAAACACAACTGGGTAAATACACGTGAGGATATGAAAAAATATGATCCTGATTTGTATGAAATAATAAGTCATTATTTCCCTGATTTTGATTCGAGCCCTTCTTGCCATTGTGCAACTAACTTGTATACAGAATAAACATAAATTTGAATTTGTAAGGACAAGGTTTTCATGCAAATGGTTTTTGTATATTTTTAAGGTTTTGTTGAGTTAATGAGGAAACATAAGGATAAGATAGAATTGATATGGAAAGCCTTTGCCAAGGGCAAAAAATGGGCGTTTTCAGAAATCTATAATCAATCTTATGATGACTTATACAGGTTTGGGGTAAAGTTCATCAAGGATGATGAACAGGTAAAAGATATAATCCACGATTTGTATTATAAATTGTGGCAGAACAGGGAAAACCTGTCGACTCCCAGAAACCTGAGGTCTTATTTAATATCAAGTCTTAGATCAACAATAATTAACCATTTAAAAAAAGATAAAAAAGGAATCGTAATTTTTGATCCCCCCGAAGAGGCATTCAGCCTCGAATCTTCAATAGAATCCGATATAATTTCCGATGAAAGTAGAATTATAAACAATAAGGCTTTGTATGAAGGGTTAAATACTTTATCCTCAAAGCAAAAAGAAGCAATATACCTACATTATATTCAGGAAATGGATTATAAGGAAATTGCAACGATCATGGAGATTAGCCTTCCCTACACCCGTAATCTTGTTCATCAGGGAATTAAGAAGTTAAAAGAAAGCCGAAACAAATTTGTAAGATAATATAAAAAAAACAGCAAAAAATTGTTATGAAATCAATTTTTTGCTGTCTAAATATATGAGATTAAATTAATGAAGAAAAAGAAAAACATACAATTTCTTTCGAAAAGGATTTTAGGGCATCGCAAAGAGAGTCCTGTTCCAGGTTCAGGAGAAGGGCAGTTGGATTTAGATACAGATAAAGAAATCACTGATTTTATTTCAACACTTAAATCAAAAGATCTTTCCATACCTACAGGGAAAAATTTTGAGGATTTTTATCAAAAGGTAGAGTTTGCCGAAAAAACCACTCTCAAACCCCAATATTTTCGTAATACCAGGAGGGAAGTATTGAGGGTTGCTGTTGTTCTGCTCCCGTTTATCATTTTAGCCTCCCTTACGTTTTTCTATTTTCAGGGTAAAAAAGAAACGTCTTATGAAGTCCTTTCTACTTTAAAAGGTTCTAAAACAAAAATTATTTTGGAAGATGGTACTAAAATATGGCTTAATTCTGAAAGTGAACTTAGGTATCCATCTACGTTTAAAGGAGCAGGCAAAAGAACAGTAAAATTAATTGGAGAGGCTTATTTTGATGTTGCAAAAAATGAGAAGAAACCATTTGAAGTTTTAGCAGCAGGGTATAAATTTAAAGTTTTGGGCACCGCTTTTAATATTAAGGCATATCCTGGTGAAGACAAAATGCAAACTACCCTGGAACACGGTAAGGTAAGTGTTGAGAAAATTATTTCAGAGAGTGATAATGAGTCACGTAAAATCATTTCTTTAAAACCAAAACAGACCATAGTAATATATAACGACAATATCATTGATGAAAATCAAAATAAACTTCACGATAAATTGGATAGCCTGGAAACCCTTTGTGCAGAAGAATTAAAAGAAGTACAAAATAATAAACCAACATTGTTAATGGATGATGACGATTTATCCCCTTATCTTTCATGGAAAGATAATAAACTTGTTTTTAGGGATGTAACCGTTGGGGAAATGGTGAACGATCTGGAAAGATGGTACAACATAAATGTTGTAATAGCAGATGCAAAGATTAAGGATATTAAGTTCACAGCAATTTTTACAACAGAAACAACAGAGCAGGCTATAAAAGCCATAAGTATGGCAGCTAATGTTAACTACGAAATAAATAACAACTTGGTAATTTTAAAAACAAACTAATAGAAAGACCTAATAATAACTTAAACCTATTTAAGCCTATGGGGAAAATTACATAACAAAGAAAATCGGAGAATGTTCTCAGCATTCCCCGATTCAGCATTAATAAATAAAATACTTCTCTAGCAGATAATAACAGGAAGTATTATTCATTAACTTTTTAATCTATTCAAATCTATGAAAAAAAATAGAAAATGGAAATCCTATGGGTTTAAGATAGCCCATAAAAAATTTTGGTTGATTATGAAACTAACTATTTTTCTACTCACATTTAACTTATTGCATATTTGTGCAAATGGGTTTTCTCAAAATAATTCATTTAAGGTTAAAAATAACAGGTTAACCTTGCAGGAGGCAATTAAAGAAATAGAAAGCCAGACTAATTTTAGGTTTGCCTATAGTGCTACTTTTGTAAATAAGCAAAAGCTGATTGAATTCACAAAAACTGAAATTAGTGTTGATACATTTCTTGAAGACCTGGTAAAAGAATTAGGCGTTGATTATTTTCACCTTGAAAATGGTTTAATTGTTATTACAAACAAAGAAAATAACATACTTACGCAACAAATAACCATAAAAGGAAAAGTAACAGACTCAGAAGGTAACTCCCTGCCAGGGGTAAATATTTTAGAAAAAGGGACAACAAATGGAACTGTAACTGATTTAGATGGTTACTATACGATAGAAGTTAGTCCCGCAGATGTAATTCTTACCTTCTCATATGTAGGGTTTCTTTCTGAAGAAATAGAAGTAGGTGGGCAAACAACAATTGATGTTTCGCTGATGGAAGATATCCTCTCGATGGAAGAAGTTGTTGTGATTGGTTACGGGACACAAAAAAGAGGAGATGTTACCAGCTCTATTTCAACGGTTAAATCCGATGATTTTATACAGGGATCTGTAAAAGATGCAGCTCAACTGGTCCAGGGAAAAGTAGCTGGATTAACGGTTTCGATTCCAACCGGCGATCCTACAGAAGGGGCGCAAATTATGCTCCGCGGAATTTCTTCATTACTTGGAAATTCTTCTCCTTTGGTTTTGGTTGATGGAATTCCTGGAAGCCTGGAAACCATTGCCCCCGAAGATATTGAATCTGTTGATGTACTAAAAGATGGCTCAGCAACTGCTATTTATGGGACACGGGGTACCAATGGCGTTATTATCCTTACAACAAAAACAGGTTCAAATGATATGAAACCTACTATTGAATATTCAGGCTATGCCTCTTCTTCTTCCATTAATAGGCGCCTTGATTTCTTAGATGCTAATGAACTCAGGCAAAAATGGGATGAAGGCTATGAGTATACAGGGGCAAATTTGCAAGACTTTGGCTCAAACACCGATTGGTTGGATGAGATTACAAGAAATGCAATCAGCCATGTTCATAATGTTATTTTTCGGGGTGGAAATAAAACTACCAATCTAACGGCTTCATTAAATTATAAAGACAATCAAGGGGTATTTATTCGTTCGGACAATAAAAAATATACTGGTAGAATAGACGTAAACCATAGTATGTTTGACGGCAAATTAAAAGCAAATGTTGGGATAATTGCCAGTAGGCAAATATTTTGGACAGGAGGAGAAGGTGAAGATAATGAAGCCGGGTATAGCTTTAATACATATGTATACCGTCAGGCAATAATACGCAACCCAACTGAGCCAATAAAAAATGAAGACGGGACCTGGTACGAAAGAGATGTTTATTTCTATGATAACCCTCTGGCTTATCTAAAAGAATCAAATGGGGAAAATAGATACAGGAATATTCGTGTCTCGGGTAGTTTGGTCTATTCTCCAATAGAGGGGTTAGATATTAAGGGGTTATATTCACAAAAAGGGAATTCAAATATTAGAGGGTTCTATCAAACTAAAAATCATGTATCGACAACAAAATACGGTGCAGATGGTTACGCCTCAAGAGGTAGCGATGATTATACGGGTAATTATGCTGAACTTTCTGCCAGTTATAATAAAACGATAGATCAACACAGGTTCTCTGTTTTGGCAGGTTATAACTACGAAGATAATATCAACGAAGGTTTCTGGGTGAATAACAAATATTTCCCTTCAGATTCTTACGATTATAACAGTATTGGTTTAGGACAAGGGCTTCCCAAAGGTGAAGCAGAAATGGGCAGTTATAAAAACTCAGATAAACTAATCGCACTTTTCTCACGTGTTACCTATAGCTATGCCGATAAATACTTATTTATGGCAAGTTTGCGCCGGGAGGGATCTTCACGTTTTGGAAAAGATAATAAATGGGGCTATTTCCCCGGCGTTTCTGTAGGCTGGCGATTAAATGAAGAAAGTTTTATGCAAAACATTTCATGGCTTAATAACTTGAAATTACGAGCAGGTTTTGGTATCACAGGTATCAATGTTAATGATTCATATCAGTCGTTAAGTAGTTTAAACTATGACGAATACTTCCTTTACAATGGTAATTGGATCCGTGAATTGATACCTGAACGGAATGCAAATCCGGATCTTCGTTGGGAAAAGAAAGAAGAATTTAACATAGGTTTAGATTTTAGTTTTGTTGAAGGAAGAATTAGCGGCTCTTTTGATTATTACAACCGGACAACAAAAGATGCGCTCTGGAACTACGATGTCCCGGTGCCACCTTATCTTTACAGTAGTATCATGGCCAATGTTGGGGTAATGGAGAATAAAGGCTTCGAAGGTATTATTAATGTAATACCGGTAAAGACTTCAAACTTTGATTGGAATGCGAATTTTACATACTCAACAAACACAAATAAATTGGTTTCGCTTTCTAATGAAAAGTTTCAAACAACAAATGATTTCTTTTATGATGGATATACTGGTGAACCAATCCAAATTGAGACACATAGAATTGAAATTGGTGGGGAAATCGGTAATTTCTTCGGTTTAAAAAGTGTAGATATAACAGACGATGGTATTTGGCTTATAGAAACCCCTGAGGGTGATATTATACCGGCAACAGAGTCTTCAACATCAGACAGGCAGGTCCTTGGAAATGGATTGCCAAAACATTATATCAGTTTAAACAATAATTTGCGTTACAAAAACTGGGGGTTAAATATAAATATTAGGGGGGCATTCGATTATCAAATCCTGAATTTCCAGCGTATGTTCTATGAAAATCCTACCATTGGGTATAACACACTTGACTCTGCTTATGATTTGGTTTATGGAAAAGCTGTCCTTTCGGATGTTCAGCGTTTTGTTAGTTATTATGTTGAAGATGGTGATTTCCTAAAAGTTGATAATATAACATTGAGTTATACATTTAACACGAAAGCCAGCAAAATATTCCAGCATTTAAAATTATATGTGTCAGGGATGAACCTGGTTACAATAACCGGTTATAAAGGAATTGACCCGGAAGTAAATAGAATAGGCTTGTCTCCGGGTAACGACGACAGGGATCAATATCCAACTACGAGAACTTTTACGGCAGGTGTTAATGTAACTTTTTAATTAATAAGCGATGAAAGACTTCAATAAATATAAAAACAGGACGATTAAAAATTATGCCTCAATATTGAGCATATTTATTTTGATACTTACAGGTGGATGTTTTGATTTGGAAGAGGAGGTTTATGATGAAATCACTGAAGAATCTTTTTCTCCGGCAGAATCTGATATAGTAGCCTTAATGGCTTCAGCTTATACCCCATTACGTTATATTATGGGATGGCAGGGGTTGTTCGATGTGCAGGAAGAACCCGCAGATATGTTTGTTACCCCAACCAGGCCCAATGGATGGGACGACGGGGGAACATATAAGCGTATGCATTTCCATACGTGGGATAACGTTCAGTGGCAGCCAAGAAATACATGGATAAATTGTTACGATGGAATTAACAACGCCAATAGGGTGATCCTACAAGTTGAATCGGGCTCATTGCCTCTTGAAGAAGAACAAGGGCAAGCAATAATCGCTGAAATGAGGGCAATTAGGGCATTGTGGTATTCAATTTTACTTGACACACACGGAAATATTCCTTTAATAGCAAAATTCAGCGATGAGGTGCCTGTTCAGAAATCAAGAAGCGAGGTTTACAGTTTTATTGTTTCAGAATTAACAGAAATAATACCCTTGCTTACAGAAGAAGTAGCTCAATCAAGCTACGGAAGGTTAACGAAATGGGGGGCATACCAATTGTTGGCCAGGGTTTATCTAAATGCTGAAGTATACATTGGGACTGCTGAATGGCAAAAGTGTATTGATGCCTGCGATCAAATTATTGCCAGTGGTGAGTTTTCATTAGATCCCAGTTACCGTAATATCTTTTGTGCCAATAATGAAAATTCCCCTGAGATTGTCTTTGCTGTGCCTTACGATAATATCTATGGTACTGGTTGGAATGCACACATGAAGATGTTGTTGCCAGACCATCGTTACGTATTTAATATGTCATCACAACCCTGGGGCGGTTCCAGCTGTAACCCCCAATTTATTGACAGCTACGGCTCAAATGATAATCGACTGGAAGATACCTGGCTTATAGGGGATCAAATAAGTGCAAGCGATGGCAGTGTTGTAATGACATTGGTTAATAAAATGCCAAGCATCTACGGTTGTGAATTTACAGAAGGCTACCGGTGCCAAAAATACGAGATTGAATTAGGCTGCCAGTCGAACATGAAAAATGATTTGCCTTATTTCCGATATACCGATGTTTTGATGATGAAAGCCGAATGTTTATTGCGTACCGGAAATAGTGACGATGCAGCTGCCCTGGTAACCGAAGTCCGCACTCGCTCATTTGACAACCCTGATGATGCAACTGTCACTGGCGCTGAGTTGGAAGGAAATACTACAGTTCAATACGGTACGCTCGCCGAGGATGGAACAATTGATGAACCAGGCGATCAAACTCCTGTTTTATATGGCCGTTTCCTCGATGAGCTTGGTTGGGAATTTGCTGCAGAATTTCGTAGACGTACAGATATGATACGCTTTGGTGTTTACCAGACAAAGAGTTGGTATAACCATACACCTCAAGGCAATCATACAACTCTTTTTCCAATAGGTCTGGAGGAATTGAATACAAACCCTAACCTAGTTCAAAACCCGGGTTACGAATAGATTTTTCTTTTCAGGTTCCTTAAGGGATGTTCAATAGGTCATCACTGCATGATTTAAGAGAAAATAGTTTTAAATTGTATTTTTGGCTTTTGAACATCTCTTTTTTATACTCATTAATAAAGAAATAGTGAAATGAACAAACTACAGTTTCTTTTGACTAGTATTTTAACATCATTTACATTACTGATAATAGGTCAGGAACCAACAGTGGAATCAGGTGCGCCATCTACGCTTGAACTTACGGGTGGGTTTTTAGAATTATCAACAAATAATTTTCAACTTAATCTGGTAAAAGCCTCTCAAACTGTTGCTTCTCTAAAACCTAAAAATGAACCTAAATTCGATTATACCCCTTATGAGCTTCTGGGGAATCGAGACAAGGATGGATATTATCATTTAGGAGATATTAACTTTCGTGTAAAGAAAGTGAAAGACACTGGCTGGACCCAATATTCATCTGCATTAAAGCGAAAAACAGTAATTCCTTTAGAACTGGATGATAAAACTATTCTGGCAGCTGCTGATTTATCAAATACATTTCCCAATAACATGCCTGTTAGAATAATAAGATTATGGAAAAAACAAAATGAAAATATTAGTTTGAATTTTGAGATTGAGAATACCTCAAAATCTACTATTGAAATAGGCGCATTAGGAATTCCCTTAATTTTTAACAATAACTTAAGCAATAAAACACTGGATGAAGCCCATGCAGAAAATGTGTTCTTTGATCCTTACATCGGGATGGATGCGGGGTATTTACAGGTTGTTAGGTTAAATGGTGCCGGGCCGGTTTTACTGGTCTTGCCAGATCAGAAAACACCCTTTGAAGCCTATAATCCATTGCTTGATGATCCAACAGAACAAGACATTACTTTTGAAGGCTTTCATGAATGGATGGTCCATACAAAAGCATATGTGGAGAATGAATGGAAAAATGCAGTGCCTTGGAACAAACCTTCCTCTGTTATTCTGGAACCAGGAGAAAAGATAAGTTATGGACTTAGATTTATCTTAGCTAATTCTGTTCATGATATAGAAAATACATTGCTGGAAAATGGCCATCCGGTTGCGGTGGGCATTCCGGGATATGTTCTTCCGCAAGATGTTGATGGTAAGTTGTTTCTAAAACATACTCAGAAAGTAAGTTCGATCAATGTATACCCCAAAGGTGCTGTCCTTATTACAGAAAAGGAAGAGTCTGGCAATGGATGGAAAAAATATTCAATAAAAGGCCAAAAATGGGGAAGGGCAAGAATAACGGTGACTTATGAAGATGGGAAAGAACAAACCATCAATTATAAAATTATTAAGCCAGAGAGTGAGGTTGTTGCAGACAACGGACATTTCTTAACTACAAAACAGTGGTTTGATAAGAAAGATGATCCTTTTAATCGGGCACCTTCTGTGATTACTTATGATTATGAAAAACAAGAACAGGTTTTAGAAGATAGCCGGGCATGGATTTGTGGTTTGGGTGATGAAGGCGGCGGCGGGGCTTGGATAAATGCAATCATGAAACAATTGGTCCAACCCGACAAAGAAGAAATAACAAAGCTCCAGGATTTTGTGTTGAATACCATCTGGGGAGGTCTTCAATATAATGATGGGGAACATAAATATGGGGTAAGAAAAAGTATGTTCTACTATGAGCCCGGACAAATGCCTGAAGGAACATACAACGATAGCATAAATTATAAAACCTGGGCAGCGTGGGATAAAGAGCATTCTATGTTGGTTGAACGATCCTATAATTATCCACATGTTGCAGCTGCGCATTGGGTAATGTATCGGTTGGCAAGGAATTATGAAGGTCTTGTTGATGGTAAATCCTGGGACTGGTTCCTGGATAAAGCTTATCATACAGCCATGGCCATGGTTGAAATGGCTCCCTATTACTCGCAATTCGGACAGATGGAAGGTAGCGTGTATGTAAATATACTGGAAGATCTTAAAGCCGAAGGTTTTTGGGAACTGGCTGGTAAGCTGGAAGAAAAAATGAAAGAACGGGCACTTCATTGGGCAAGCCTTAGCTATCCCTTTGGCAGCGAAATGCCATGGGACTCTACCGGTCAGGAGGAAGTTTATATGTGGTCAAGTTATTTTGGTTTTGATGATAAAGCAGAGACTACCCTTAAAGCGATTTTAGCATACATGCCAACCATTCCTCACTGGGCATACAATGGAAATGCAAGAAGATACTGGGACTTTCTGTATGGAGGAAAATTATCCCGCATAGAAAGGCAGATTCATCACTATGGCTCAGGCCTGAATGCTATTCCGGTTCTTGCAGAATACCGAAAGAAACCGGATGATCTCTACCTGTTGCGCGTTGGTTATGGAGGTTTGATAGGGACACTCTCAAATATCACACAAGATGGTTTTGCCCCGGCTGCTTTTCATTCATTTCCTTCTACTTTAGAAATTGATGGCATTTCAGGTGATTATGGATCTGGTTTTTATGGCTATGCAGTTAATTCTGCAACATATATTACAAAACATGATGAGTTTGGATGGCTTTCCTTTGGAGGCAATTTATCGCAAGAGGAGGAAGTTGTTAAAGTGGAAATTACTACAGCTGCTAAATCACGCATATTTATTGCTCCGTTAAATCTTTGGCTGACACTGGATGCCGGTCAGTTTAAAACAATAATCTATAATGAAAAAACAGGTAGTGTTGAAGTAGACTTTGAGCCTGCTAATGAATTCACTAAAAACGCATACTTAAGAATTCTTTCGCCAGATGATGAGCACAAAGAAATAGTTTTAAAAAATTATGAAAAGAACGAAAGAGGGTTGTTTGTTATTCCTCTAAAAGATAGTATTGTAAATGTTAAATTAAATTGATTTTAAGTTTAGATAACCATGAAACATATAGTTTATTTCCTTTTTATTTTGTTGGTTTCAATTTCTTGTTCCACAGAAGAAGAAAACGAAATTATTGATCCTGTACCCTTTACGGCAGTTCACTTAGATGACGTTTTTTGGGCGCCAAAAATAGAGGTTAACAGAAAAGTGTCAATTCCTTCTGCATTTCAAAAAAGTGAGGAAACAGGCCGGGTAGATAACTTTGCCCTGGCTGGGGGATTAATTGAAGGGGAGCATCAGGGAGATTTCCCTTTTGATGATACTGATATTTATAAAATACTCGAAGGAGCTTCCTATGCTCTGGCTGTTGAATACGATGCCAAACTCGATAATTATCTGGATAGTTTAATAAACTATATCGCTGCTGCGCAAGAGGATGATGGTTATCTTTATACTTGTTTAACAAATAAATGTGAGCGATTACAGCGATGGTATGGGAAAGGCCGTTGGGACAGGTTAAACAGTCACGAACTTTACAATTGTGGGCATTTATATGAGGCTGCTGTAGCCCATTATCAGGCAACAGGGAAGAAGAATTTACTAAATATTGCTATTAAAAATGCAGATTTAATCAATGAGGAATTTGGTCCAGGCGAAGGGCAGAAAAAAGTTCCATCCGGTCATCCGATTATAGAAATGGCCCTGGTAAAACTATACAGGGTTACAGAAGATGAAAAGTACCTAAAACTTGCCCGTTTTTTTATCGATGAGACTGGTAAAGGAACAGATGGACATGAACTTAGTGAATATAGTCAGGATCATATGCCTATTGTAGAACAGGAAGAAGCTGTTGGACATGCAGTACGTTTGGGGTACTTGTATTCAGGGGTTACCGATGTAGCATCACTGATGCATGACGATCAATTAATGGAAGCAACCAAAAGAGTATGGGAAAATGTTGTTTCCAAAAAGCTTTATATCACAGGAGGAATTGGACAACGGGCACAGGGAGAAGGATTTGGACCTAACTACCGTTTACCTAATATGACATCTTATTGTGAGACTTGTGCTGCAATTTCTAATGTTTATTGGAATTACAGGTTGTTCTTAAATGAGGGCAATTCAAAATATTATGATGTTCTGGAACGAACTTTATATAATGGATTGATTTCCGGTGTATCATTAAGTGGGGATTTATTTTTTTATGATAATCCTTTGGAGTCAGTTCATAATCACAACCGAGAACCCTGGTTTGGGTGTGCTTGTTGTCCTGGAAATGTTACCCGTTTTATGGCTTCAGTGCCCGGTTATATCTATGCTAAAGGTGAAAATAGCATTTACGTAAATCTTTTTTCTGAGGGAAATGCTGCTATTGAACTAAACGGGAATAAAATAAAAATCAGGCAGGAGACTCAATATCCTTGGGATGGGAAAGTTAAACTTATTATTGAAGAAGCACCTGCAGATGCCTTTTCATTAATGCTACGGATTCCGGGATGGGCACAGAATAATGTTGTTCCATTTGATTTATACAGTTTTTCAGAACAATATTCCGAACAGTATAGCATAAAGATGAACGGGAAGAATGTTTCACCTGATTTAAAAAAAGGATATGCAGCAATAAAACGTAAGTGGGAGAAAGGCGATGTAGTTGAAATGGAATTGCCAATGCCTGTTAGAAAAATTATTGCCAATGAAAACGTAGAAAACAATCAGGGAAAGGTTGCCCTTCAACGTGGGCCTGTTGTTTATTGTTTTGAAGATAAAGACAACGGAAATGGCTGGATGTTCGATAATTTTATTGACAAAAAAGAACCAGTTGATAGTCAATTTGAGAAAGAATTACTTGACGGTGTGGTAACCTTAACCCTTAAAGGAAAAAATATAGTTAAAAATGGTGAAGATACATTGGTACAACCTATTACTTTAAAAGCAATACCCTATTATGCCTGGAATAATCGGGGAGAAGCAAATATGGTTGTCTGGATGCCTACCCAACAAAACAAGGCAATTCCAAAGCCAGAGGAAACGGTACGCGATTTGGCTGAAGCAAAAGCATCAACAGATTGGGCGCCCGGCTTAAATGATGGTTTTAACCCCAAAAGTTCAGACGATACAGATAAATCGTATTTCTATTGGTGGCTAAAAGAAGGTGATGAAGAATGGGTTGAATATTCTTTTAAGGAACCTGTAATGCTTTCATCATCATTAGTTTATTGGTTGAATCTTGATCATTATGATGTTGATTATCGTGTCCCTGAATATTGGAATCTTGAGTTCTTAGATAAAAATGGAGAATGGAAAGCTGTAAAGAATTCGAATGATTATACGCTTGAGTTGGATAGCTATAATACGGTAAATTTTGAACCTGTTAACACAAAAGCTTTGCGGTTAAAAGCCAAACTTCAGGAAGGTTATTCCGGTGGGATTTTAGAATGGGAGATAAATTAAAGGCTTTTTACAATCCTTGGATTGGTTAAGAAAATATTAAATAAATACTTAGTATTATGTTAAATCAAATTTCGGTTAAAATTTCGGCTCTTTTATTACTGTTAACAGTTTCTTCGAGTTATGCCCAGGTAACAAGGGAAGCTTATCAAAAAGCAGACTCGGTATTAAAATTTAACGAATTCGTTTATAATCAAATTTTTAATCCAACCTGGGTAGACTCTACGGCAATATTCTGGTATCAGGTGAAATCCAAGTCTGGTATTGAATATAAATTAGTGGATGCAGCAAAAGGAACTCGTAAACCATTATTTGAAACAGAAAAATTAGTTGAAAAACTAAATGAAATATCAAAAAAGCAAATAACGGTGAAAGAGCTTCAGCTTAAAGAATTGAAATTTAATCAAGAGAAGAATAATATACAATTCATTTATGCAGGGAATTATTGGACTTGTACTCTCAAGAATTATAAGTTAAGTAAAGATTCTGTAGTTAAACCTGCAAATCCTGAACCCTATTGGGGTAACTTTTTTGATGAATTGGGAAACAAACAAGTTGCTTCGCCCGATAGTCAATGGTTAGCATTTATCAAAGAATACAATGTTTTTATCCGCAATGTAAAAGACAAGAAAGAATATCAGCTTAGTTTTGACGGTTCTCCGGGTGATTATTATTCTTCTTATTTCTCATGGTCTCCCAATTCCAGAAAACTGGCAGTAAATAGAGTACGTGAATATGAAAAACGGCAAATCTATTTTGTTGAGTCTTCACCAAAAGATCAGTTGCAACCAATCCTGCATAAACGCGATTATCTGAAACCGGGAGATGCTCTTCCCATAAAGCATCCTGCATTGTTTGATATTGAAAGCAAAAAACAAATTTCTGTTGATTCAAAACAATTTGAGAACCAGTTCGAACTTTCAAATCCTCAATGGCGAAAGAACAGTTCTGCTTTTACATTTGAGTTTAATCAGCGCGGGCACCAGGCTTACCAGGTTGTGGAGGTTAATGCCACGGATGGTTTGATACGGGTAATTGTTGATGAACAGAGTAATACATTTATTGATTACAGCAGTAAGAAGTATCGTTTTGATTTGGAAAAGAGCAACGAAATAATCTGGACTTCCGAGCGGGACGGATGGAATCATCTTTATTTGATTGACACAAAAACAGGAAAAGTAAAAAGACAAATTACAAAAGGAGAGTGGGTTGTTCGCAAAGTATTACATGTAGATGAGGATAACAGAACAATTATTTTTGAAGGCTCCGGTAAAAATCCGGGAGAAGATCCTTATTATGTGTATTGTTACAAAGTGGATATTGATGGTGGATTACTTCTGGAAATTACCCCGGAAAAGATGAACCACCAGGTAATGCTCTCACCTAAATCAGACTATATTATCGACACATATTCGACAGTAGAAACGCCGCCTGTAAGTGTTCTAAGAAGTACAAAAACAGGAAATATAATTATGGAGCTGGAAAAAGCAGATATTTCTGAATTATTGGCCAGAGGATGGAATGCTCCGGAACCTTTCGAAGCAAAAGCCCGCGATGGGAAAACAGATATCTGGGGGAATATCTATCGCCCAACCAATTTTGATTCAACCAAAAAATATCCGATTATCGAATATATCTATGCCGGACCTCACAGTTCGTTTACGCAGAAAAGTTTTCAGCCTGTTAATTATGCTTATTCAGGATTGGCAGAATTGGGATTTATCATTGTCCAGTTGGATGGTATGGGAACATCAAACCGGTCGAAAGCCTTTCACGATGTTTGCTACAGAAATCTTAAAGATGCCGGTTTCCCGGACAGGATCCTATGGATAAAATTAGCCGCAGAGAAATATCCTTATATGGATACAACACGCGTTGGTTTGTTCGGCGGTTCTGCAGGGGGACAAAGTACGTTAGCGGGCTTGTTATTTCACCCGGAGTTTTATAAGGCAGGAGTTTCTTCCTGTGGCTGCCACGATAACAGGATGGACAAAATCTGGTGGAATGAACAATGGATGGGTTATCCGGTAGGTCCTCATTATGCAGAGAATTCAAATGTTGAAAATGCAGGTAAGCTAGAGGGTAAATTAATGCTTATTGTTGGCGAGATGGATGATAATGTTGATCCTTCTTCAACCTTTCAGGTTGCGGATGCATTAATAAAAGCAAAAAAGGATTTTGAACTGGTTGTTTTGCCAGGTAGTAACCATACCCTGGGAGGTGATTATGGAGAACAGAAACGAAGGGATTTTTTTGTGCGAAATTTTCTAAATGAGCCAACACCGGATTGGAATAGAGTGAAGAAATAAAATATCAAATAATTATAATTGAAGAGATATTTTATGATGTTACAATGCTCTTGAGAATAAGAATAAATGACGAGCATGTTCCAAAGAACATCAATTAGCAGGTTAAATCTTAGAAATAATTATTATAAGAAAACAATGAAAACAATAAGCAACACAAAACCATTAGTCTTGATGATTATCTTATCCTTATTAGGATTAACAATTTTAATGAATTCATGCAAGTCTGAAGCAGAATCACGAATCTTAACAGGTGGTCCAGAAGTGGTAGATTTTCGTGTGTTACCTTTTGAGATTGATGAGGTAAAATTACTTGATGGACCATTTTATCATGCAACAGAGTTAAATGTCCAGGTCTTGCTGGACTACGAACCGGATCGATTTCTTTCAAAATTCAGGAGTGAGGCTGGTTTAGGTCCCAAAGCTGAGCATTACCACGGATGGGAAGATAATACTATTGCCGGACATAGTCTGGGACATTATCTAACCGCAATCAGTTTAATGTACAAAACAACCGGGAATGAAGAATTTCTAAGCCGGGTAAATTATATTGTTGATGAATTGGCAGAATGCCAGGATGCAGACGGGGATGGTTATATCGGGGCATTTCCTGATGGAAAAAGAATTCTTGAAGAAGAAGTTGCAAAAGGCGATATCCGCTCGAAGGGTTTCGACCTGAATGGAATTTGGGTCCCCTATTATACACAACATAAAATAATGGATGGGCTTTATCACGCATACAAGTTGTGTGGAAACGAAAAAGCACTTGAGGTAAACAGAAAATTCGCCGATTGGCTTTATACAGTAATAAAAGATTTAAATGATGAGCAGGTTCAGGAAATGCTTAATTGTGAGCATGGTGGGATTAATGAAGCATTGGCAGAATTATACGGAGTTACAGGAGATGAGAAATACCTGGCAATGTCACGAATATTTCACCATAAGGCAATTTTAGATTCACTGGCTCACCATAAAGATATCCTTCCGGGAAAACATGCCAATACCCAAATACCCAAATTAGTAGGAACTGCACGCCGTTACGAATTAACAGGTGATACAGCAGACAGGGTAACTTCTGAATTTTTTTGGGATCGTGTAGTCAATCATCACTCTTATGTTACAGGTGGTAATTGTGATAATGAATATTTTGGACAGCCCGATACACTTCGAAATCGTTTAAGTAGTGAGACTACAGAGACCTGTAATGTATACAACATGTTAAAGCTATCCAGGCACCTGTTTATGTGGAAAGCAGAACCCAGGGTAGCTGATTTCTATGAGCGTGCTTTGTTTAATCATATTCTTTCATCTCAACATCCACAAAACGGACGCGTAATTTATAACCTGTCTCTTGAAATGGGAGGGCATAAGGTTTATCAAAATCCATATGATTTTACTTGCTGTGTGGGTAGTGGAATGGAGAATCATTCGAAATACAGCAAGAATATTTACTATCATAACAACGAAGAACTTTATGTTAGCCAGTTTATTGCATCAGAATTAACATGGGCAGAAAAGGGATTAACCTTAACCCAGCAAACAAAATATCCTGATGAGCAGAATACAACATTAGAGTTTGCTTGTGAAAATTCAGTAAACTTCACCCTTCAGATCCGTTATCCGTATTGGGCAGAAAAAGGTATTGAGGTTGCTGTAAATGGTGAAAAAATAAAGGTGAAAGAACAACCTGGAAGTTTTGTAAGCATTAAAAGAGAATGGAAGGGTGGCGATAAGGTTGAAGTAAAATTACCATTCTCTTTACGTTTAGAACCAATGCCTGATGATGAGAACCGTGTTGCATTGATGTATGGCCCGTTGGTTTTAGCAGGAGATCTTGGAACAGAAGACGATCCAAAAGCAGTGGAAGCAATGTATGTTCCTGTTTTTATGACAGGAGACAGAAATCCCGAAACTTGGACAAAACCCGTTGAAGGAAAAATAAATACGTTTGTTACAACAGAAATAGGTCGGCCAAGAGATGTTGAGTTTAAACCTTTTTATGGAACCCATAATAGAAACTATTCTGTTTATTTCGATATTTTTAATGAAGAAGGATGGATGAAATACCAGAAGGAATACAAGGCAAAACAGGAAGAAATGAAAAAAATGGAACAAATGACCGTTGATTTTTTTCAGCCCGGGGAGATGCAGCCCGAAAGAAACCATAACTTCAAAAGTGAAAAATGTTGGGTAGGCGAATTTAAACATAAGAAATACCGAGAAGCAGATAGGGGAGGTTGGTTTTCTTTTGAGATGGAAAAACTTGATGATGAACCTGTACAGCTTGCTTTTGAATACTGGGGAGGATTTCCAGGCTCCAAAACATTTGATATTTTTGTAAATGACACGAAGATTGTTACGGAAAATATCTCGAATGTAAAACCAGGAGAATTCTTTTATAAGTTTTATGATTTACCAGGGGAGGTAATTAGAAAGACTGGCAAAATGGAAGTTAAACTTATTCCTCATGATGGGCATCGGGCAGGGCCACTGTTTAGTGCAAGGATAATGAGGAAATAATTGTTTTATAAACATGGTTTCATAAAAGCTTCATGCAAGGAATGCGCTAAGGTATTATGCTTTTCTTTTTTTAACATAATACCTCAGCGTTATTTGTGGTTTAAAAACAGGTAAAAAAAAGAATTCATTCGAAATTGATAAAACGATCTTCTGAAATTAAAAAATTCTTATCTTGTGGGCATGAAATATTTGCCAAAATATTATTCTAATCTTTACCATCAATTTGGTAAAGGCCTTTATGAGTGCTGGATATATTAAATCTATTATGTCTTTGGTAAATCTTACCAGCATCGATTCCTTTTAATTATAGTTTCTAATTTATGTAAAAAAGTCTCATTTTATGGGGATGATATTCGATATCAAACGGTTTGCAGTACATGACGGACCGGGGATCCGGACAACAGTTTTCCTGAAAGGATGCCCGTTATCTTGTTTTTGGTGCCATAATCCCGAGAGTATTTCTCAAAAACCTTTCACTTACCAAAGAGAGGTTCAGCTTGATGGCAAAATATTTTACGATGATGAGGTTATCGGTCGTGATGTTTCTGTTGAGTCTGTTTTGCAAGAAATTGAAAAGGAACTGATTGTTATGGAAGAGTCGGGTGGTGGAGTTACTTTTTCTGGTGGAGAACCTTTGATGCAACCCGATTTTTTATACGACTTACTTGTTGGGTTAAAAAATATGGAAATACATACTGCCGTTGACACATCAGGATATGCTAACAAAAGAGTAGTTGAAAGGATAATACCGTTTACCGATCTCTTTTTGTATGATATTAAGATGATGGATTCACATAAACATCATTATTATACAGGTGTTACTAACGATGTAATCCTTTCAAATTTTGAATTGATTGCTTCGAAAGGAAAGACAATTCATGTGAGGGTTCCATTAGTTAACGGGATAAACACTGATGAAGAAAATATCACTGCAACGATTCAATTTTTAAGTTCTTTTGCAGATGTTATAGAACGAGTGGATTTATTGCCTTATCATAAAATTGGGAAGCATAAATATGAACAGTTCAATATGGAATATCAATTACAGGGTAACGAAGAAGTACCCCAAAATGAACTGTTTAGAATAAAGGAATTGTTTGAGAATAATGCATTAAATGCAACATTAAATGGATAGTTAATAGTAAAGGCCTTCTAAGAGGCTGGCTCATAAATTTATTTGTAAAAGCATCTCGACTTCGCTCGATGTGACAATTGACAGACAACTGGGATCAGTTCGAGCGAAGTCGAGAACTATTTTGTTGATTTATAGATTTCTAGAACAGTCTCTATAAATAGCTGGTTTTTAAATAAAAAAGTAATTAAAAAAAATAAAAAGATATGACTCCAAGAATTGAAAAACTTAGAGAAGAAAGCTTAAATGCTATCAACAGGATTTCAGCAGAGAGAGCGTTGTTAATCACCAGGTTTTACAAAGAGAATATTGCGTTTGGTGATTCTGTGCCTGTACAGCGGGCAAAAGCCTTTCGATACATCATGGAAAATAAATACATCTGTATTAACGATGGCGAACTTATTGTTGGAGAACGCGGTCCTGCACCCAAAGCTACTCCTACTTATCCGGAAGTAACCATTCATTCATTACAGGATTTGGATATTCTGGATACACGTGAAAAAGTTTGGTTTCGGGTTGATGACGAAACCCGTAAAGCCTATAAAGATGTTATCATTCCATTCTGGAAAGGACATTCTAACAGGGACAGGGTAATGCGTAATATGTCTACGGAATGGCTGGATGCATATGAAGCCGGAATTTTTACTGAATTTATGGAGCAACGTGCTCCGGGACATACTGTTGCCGGAAACAAGATCTACAACAAAGGGATGCTTGACATAATCGAGGATGTTGAAGAAGCGATACAAAATCTTGATGTGCAGTCAGACCCATTGGCGTTTGATAAAAAAGAAGAGTTGGAAGGAATGCGTATTGCTGCAGAAACTTTAATTCTTTATGCAGAAAGGCATGCCGCACGTTTGGATGAGATAGCTGCTGAAACAAACGATGAGACCAGGAAAGAAGAGCTGAAACAGATGGCCGATATTTGCCGTAATGTTCCTGCTCATGCACCAAAAACATTCCATGAGGCATTACAATATTATTGGTTTGTTCATTTGGGGGTTGTTACCGAATTGAATCCATGGGATTCTTTTAATCCCGGCCGGTTGGATCAGCACCTTTACCCGTTTTATAAAAAAGAGGTTGAAGAAGGAACTTTAACTAGAGAAGAAGCCGTTGAAATTTTACAGTCATTCTGGATTAAGTTTAACAATCATCCTGCGCCTCCAAAGGTTGGGATTACTGCTCAGGAGAGTAATACCTACACAGATTTTGCTTTGATTAATTTAGGCGGGGTGAAAAGCGATGGATCGGATGCTGTTAACGAGATGTCTTTTATTATTCTTGATGTGATTGAAGAAATGCGTTTGCTTCAGCCAAGTTCTATGGCACAGCTCAGCAAAAAGAATCCGGACAGGTTTATTAACAGGGTCGTGAAAATTACAAAAACAGGATTTGGGCAACCCTCTATTTTTAATACAGATGCCATAATCCAGGAACTAACAAGGCAGGGAAAAGACATTATTGACGCTCGTAATGGCGGAGCCAGTGGTTGTGTTGAAACAGGTGCATTTGGTACAGAAAGTTATATTTTAACGGGATATTTTAATCTGCCTAAAATTCTGGAGATTACCCTAAACAATGGTTTTGACCCTAGAACAAAAAAACAAATCGGTATAAAAACTGGTAAGATTGAGGATTTTCAAACGTATGAACAATTGCTTGATGCTTTCAGAAATCAGGTTGAACATTTCGTTAATATCAAGGTAAAAGGCAGCAATACCATTGAGAGTATTTTTATGAATCATCTTCCTACGCCTTTTCTTTCTCTTATAATAGATGATTGTGTAGGAAATGGAACAGATTATATTCGGGGAGGAGCCAGGTATAATACCAATTATATTCAGGGCGTTGGAATGGGAACAATTACAGATAGCCTGACTGCTTTAAAGCTATATGTATTTGATGAAAAAACAACATCAATGTCAGAATACAAAAATATGATGGAAAATAACTTTGAGGACAAAGAAGATTTTCGTTATAAACTTTTGTATAAAACTCCGAAATATGGCAATGATGATGATAGTGCTGATGATCAGCTAAAAGATGTTTTTGAGATATATTATAATGCAGTTTCTGGTAATAAATCACCCCGAGGGGCGGAATATAGAATAAATCTTTTACCTACTACGTGCCATGTGTATTTTGGTAGTGTAATGCAAGCCAGTCCTGATGGGAGATTGGCTGGATTACCTGTTTCAGAAGGGATATCTCCTGTTCAAGGGGCCGATGAAAACGGACCATCAGCAGTGATAAAGTCAGCAGCTAAAATCGATCATCTCAGAACCGGAGGTACATTATTGAATCAGAAATTTACCCCTTCTTTCTTTGATGGAGATGAGGCAATTCAGAAAGTTTCTAAACTTGTCAGGAGTTATTTCAGGATGGATGGACACCATATTCAGTTTAATGTAGTAAGTGCAGATACATTAAGAGATGCTCAGAAACATCCAGAGAAATACCGGGACTTAATTGTAAGGGTAGCCGGCTACAGCGATTATTTTAATGATTTAGGAGAAGACTTACAGAACGAAATTATTAATCGGACAGAACATGTAACCGTTTAATGTAGATGATAAATTTATTTCTTTTATAGAAATTTTTGGTTTGTAAATAAGAAAAAGAGAGTGTCCAAAAAGTAATAAAAGCATGAAAGTTTAATTTATCTTTTCTCAGCGAAACTTTGTATGTTCTTTGTGAAACTCTGTGTCATAGTTCTTTAAGATTATACCACAGAGAACCTCAAAGTAGACACGAAGAAACACAAAGACTTTTTGGACAATCTCTTTTTTGTGCGTATAAATTACTACAATATGATATTAGCTAAACAAGAAATTTGATACTTTTATCATCTGAATAACTAACTCTAGTACAAAAATGACTAATCTACTAAAAAACAAAAAATGGGCGTACTTTCTGTTGATAATTCCTTTGATACTGGCTATTTTGGCTTTAAATGAATTTGGATTTTTCTTTAAGTCTGGTTCTGCGGGAGCAGGTATCTTAATTATTCTATTCGTTTATTTTAAACAACTCTCAAAGAGGTTAGATGTCTGGATGATTGTCTTAGCTTTTCTGTTTTCTATTATAGGAGACTGGTTTCTATCAAACATGCATGGGAATCCAAATATATTTGTTACAGGAATTGTGTTTTTCTTTTTAGCTCATATCGGATATTTAACCTATGCTCTTCTTAATGGCAAACTAAACTACTTATTTACCGGAATTGTACTTGCAGGTTACCTGGTGTTTTTCTTTTTTTGTTTATATCCATCAATAAAGCTTATTGTATTAATGTGGGCTGCGCTTATTTATCTGATTATTTCTTGTTTTTCATTTGGCGCAGCACTGGGTATACGAGGTAAAGATTTTTCAAAAGGATTATATGTCTTTGGAATTTTTTTAGTCTTGTTTTCCGATACAATTATTGCATTTAAAGAATTTGCTTCATACCAGGATTTAAATTTTTTAATCTTACCAACATATTACCTGGCTCATATTAGTATTATAGCTTCGTTGATGTGTAAGAGGCTTTCATAATGAGGGTGTTAGCTTGTTGTTTCTGATTTGCAATTTTAACGGAGTTAAAAAAAATATTAGCAATACTTCATTATTTATTTATTTTTGAAGCGACGGCAACATGTCAAATTCATAATGGATTTTAACGAAAAGAGACTAATACAAGGGTTAAAAGCTGGAAAATCCAAGGATTTTAATGAAATCTTTGATCAATATTATTTTGATTTATGTAAGTATGCCTATTTGTTGGTAAAAGACGAAATGGCTGCAGAAGAAATTGCAGAAGAGTGTTTTTTTCGTTTATGGCAAAACAGAACAAAAATAAAAATTAAGGAATCCCTTAAACATTATCTATTTAGAGCAGTACACAATATTTCCTTAAATTATCTTCAACACCTCCAGGTTATAAAAAAGTATAAAGATTTATATGTAAATGTTTTGGACAAAAAAGAGGTGTTATATGAAGAATTCGAATCCTCTCCACTTCAGGCGTTACAGTATAAGGAATTTGAAAATGAGTTAAAAGAAGCTATTGATAGCATGCCAAATCAGCAAAAGAAAGTTTTTTCGATGAATCGATTCGACGGGAAAAAGTATAGAGAAATAGCTGATGAATTGGGCATCTCAATTACAACTGTAAAGTCACATATGTCTTCTTCTTTAACTTATTTAAGAGAAAAGCTTAAAGAGTTCCTATAATTAAAATACGGTTCAATTTAATTAAAATGGATAAAGATTATGTTTTGTTACTCTAGTGAAAAAATCCATATAGTTTGTTTTTAATAACGTTTTCGATATTGTAATTCTAGAGCAACTTATTTTGTAGCTTCTCTTAAAGTCCTCCTCGGAGGAGGATTTAGGAGGTCATATAAAAAAAATAAAAAAAACGAACATTCGACTCATACAAAAATCCTTTTCAACTGTCATATATATTAGAAAGACTAAAATGCAAAAAGATACTTTAGATATAAAGCAAAAGATAGAACTCTATGTTCTTGGAGAATTGGATAAACAGGAACATAAGTCAGTTCTGGATGCCATTAATGATAATCTGGAATTAAAGAATTATTACAATCAGCTTAGAACTTTAGTTAAATCAGAAGAATATATTCGATTAGATAATAAATTCAATATAGAAGGTTCACGTGAAAGGTTAAACAAAAGAATTCTTTTAAGCCAGGAAACAAAATCAACAAACTTCAAATTTTTATTTAGAGTAGCAGCCTCATTATTGATAATAACAGTTTTGGGGTCGTTGTATTTTTATTTTATTCAGCAAAACCAGGAAATACCGAATGAGTATTGTGTTGTAGAGGCTCCATTAGGTGCCAAGACAAAAGTGCAACTGCCCGATAATACCAAAGTAATGCTAAATGCAGGAAGTAAAATAAAATATGCAGCAAATTTCAACCAATTAAATGCACGTGAAGTAGAACTCTCAGGTGAAGCTTTTTTTGATGTAGCGAAAAATAAAAAGCATCCGTTTATTGTAAAAGCAGGAGATGTTTTTATTAAAGCCTTAGGAACAGAATTTAATGTAAAAGCTTACGAAGAGGAAAATATAATTGCTGCTGCATTGGTAGAAGGATCAATAGAAGTTTCGAAAGCAGGACAAGATGAATCAGTATTGTTAAAACCCAATCAGATTGTTGCTGTTTTTAAGGAACCAGATAAAGCAAATAAAGAAAAATTAGATGTGGTTGTTCCGGATAAAGGAAAACCGCTTGTTAAGATAAATAAGATAAAAAATACAGATGTTTTTTTGAAGAAAGACATAAATACAGATTTAGTTACTTCCTGGAAGGATGATGTATGGATAATCCAGAATATGTCAATGAGGGAATTCTCTGTATTATTAGAAAGAAGATACAATGTTAATATTGAATTAG
Organism: Bacteroidales bacterium; assembly: GCA_963665085.2. Taxonomy (GTDB): domain Bacteria; phylum Bacteroidota; class Bacteroidia; order Bacteroidales; family JAAAOM01. Next base: position 1,052,186 of record CAXXXS010000002.1, on the reverse strand, counting down.
TTTCTACAGAAATTAATCAGTTTCAGTTTTCCGGATCATTTAGCGATCAGACACTGGAGCTAATACTAAAAGCTTTACAACTAACAGCACCAATAAAATACACTATTGAACCAAAAAAAGTTACTATTGATTTAGACAAATCAGTGCATAAAGACTATTTACGTTTCTTAAAACAGAAGTAATTATTTTAATAACTAACTAAATATAAAATATGAGAATAACAGATTTTTCACCTTAAGATCCATTTTTTGTTAAAAAAAATGGGAGTACTGAACTCCCATTCATTTTTATTGTAAACAATCAGCTTGCTTTGGTCGGTCGGCTGATATGTCTAACCTAATAACTTACAAAATTATGAAAAAAAATGAAGTGTTAAAGATTCCATTAACATGGACTATTAAACTAAAAACTTTAATTATTATGAAACTCTTGCTATTTAACTGCATCGTATTGGTTTCAATAAGTGCAAATGTTCTTCCTCAGGGGGCATTCTCTTTGGATATTACGAACAAAACTTTTCGGGAAGCACTAAAAGCAATAGAGCAAAGTAGTGAGCTGCATTTTTTCTACAATGAGGAATTTATTGATCTGGATAAAAAAGTTGATTTAAAAGTTAAGAATGTTAATGAGCGTGAATTACTAGATCAATTATTCAAAGAGCAATTACTAACCTATCAGTTGTTGGATGATAACCTGGTAGTAATTACCCCATCGGGCTTAAAACAAGAAATAACAATAAAGGGAAGGGTAACCGATAAAGATAATAGTCCATTACCTGGTGTTAATATTATAGAAAAGGGGACGAGTAATGGTACGGTATCCGATTTAGATGGAAATTATACGCTTTCCGTTTCTTCACCAGATGCCGTTATTAGCTTTTCTTTTATTGGATTTTTATCGGAAGATATATCTGTTGGGGGGCAATCTACAATCGACATTGTTCTTTTGGAAGATATAGAAGAGCTAGAAGAAGTTGTGGTTATTGGATATGGAACTGTAAAAAAATCAGACTTAACAGGTTCTGTTACATCAATTAAAAATGAAGATTTAAACCAGGGGGCAATTTCTTCCATTGATCAGGCAATGCAGGGACGAATTGCCGGTGTACAAATTACCCAAGCGAGTTCTGAGCCAGGTGGAGGTTTGTCAATTCGTATTCGTGGAGCAACTTCTATAAATGCAGGGAATGAGCCACTGTATGTAATTGATGGTTTACCCATTGATAATGGTTCTGGACTATCAGGTTCGTCTTCTGATGAGCAGGTTGCAAACGTAAGTCAGAACTTAAATACGAAAAATCCATTAAATTCATTAAATCCTAATGATATCGAATCTATCGAAATATTAAAAGATGCTTCTGCAACTGCTATTTATGGATCCCGCGGTGCAAACGGTGTTGTTTTAATTACAACAAAAAAAGGTTCTAATGGGGTCAAGTTTAGTTATGATGCTTATGCCGGAACACAGCGTGTCGCAAAAATGATTGATATTCTTGAAACTTCTGAGTACATTGAGACAATAAATACAATGTCAACAGAAATGGGCAATGAGCCTGTATTCTCTCAGGATGATATTACAAGAATTGGGGATGGAACAAACTGGCAGGAAGAGATCTTCCAGACAGCTCCTATTCAAAGCCATAACTTATCCATGTCAGGAGGTGTAGAAAAAACAAAATATTATGTTTCGCTCAATTATTTTGATCAGCAAGGTGTAGTTAAAGAAACAGGTACAAAAAGATACATAGCACGTGTTAATGTTAGCCAGGAAATAGGAAAACGGGTAAATTTCGGTGTAAACATTAATACAAGTAGAGAAAACAGTGATAACTATATCGGAGGGGTTAGTACAAACGAATCAGCAGGACCAGTAAATACAGCCTTGTTATATGATCCTACTGAGCCAATTTATGATGATGAGGGAAATTATTCGCGCTCTACTGAGTTAACGATTAATAATCCATTAAGCACAGTATATGGTATTTCAAGTAAAAGTGAGACGAACAGGATGTTTGGAAACTTAACCCTTGATTATAAAATTATGGAGGCTTTAACAGCAAAAGTCAATGTGGGTTTCGATAATCAGAATATGAGAAGGGATTTATACAATTCCAGGAAAACTATCCATGGTAATACAAATAATGGACAAGCTGATGTTGCATCATTGGATCGTTCAAATGTCCTTTTTGAGTATACAATGAATTACTCAAAAACAATTAATGATAATCATTCAATCAGTATTTTGGGAGGTGTTACTTACCAGGATTTTATGTTAAAAAGATTTTCAGCAGGAACCAATAATTTTCCATCTGATGATCTTGGAACAGATAATTTAGGTTTAGGGGATCCAACCAATGCATCAATTTCAAGCCTTAAGGAGGAGAATACATTATTATCATACCTGGGACGTATAAATTATTCATTCTACAATTTCTTGTTTACATCTTCGATCAGGGCAGATGGTTCATCACGATTTGGAGAGAACAATAAATTTGGTTACTTCCCATCTTTTGCTTTGGGATGGAAATTAGCAGAAGAAGACTTTATCCCGGAAGTGTTTAGCGAATTAAAACTTAGGGCAAGCTGGGGACAAACCGGAAACCAGGAGATAACGAATTATCTGTCACTAAGTACATATGATGATGGTGGTAATGCAATTCTTGGCGGTAGCGTTTATGTTGGTACAGAACCATCGCGAATTGCTAATCCAGATTTAAAGTGGGAAACAACAGAGCAATTAAACGTGGGTGTTGATTTTGGGTTCCTTGATGGAAGAATATCAGGAACCTTTGATTATTTCAATAAAAAAACAACTGATATGTTGTTAGAATTACCATTACCTACTTCGTCAGGGTATAGCTCAATAATGAAAAATGTAGGATCGATGGAGAACAAAGGAGTTGAGTTAATGCTTAATTCCCGTAATATCATCAAAGGAAATTTTACATGGAAAACAACGTTTAACATATCAGCAGTTAAAAACGAAGTGACCTCTTTAGGTAGTCTTGAATCAATTGTTACAGGGTATATACAAGCCGTTGGTAACACTGTTATTATTAAACCGGGGCTTCCACTTAGTTCCTATTATGGATACAGGATAATCGGTATTTTTCAGGACCAGGATGAGATTGATGGTTATGTTCAACCTACGGCACAGCCTGGTTATCCAAAATTTGATAATATAAATGATGATGGACAGATATCCACCGATGATCAGGTAGTTTTAGGTAATCCTTTCCCAGACTTTACTTTTGGTATCCGTAACTCTTTTACTTATAAAAACTTTGATTTAGATATCTTCTTTCAAGGGCAACAAGGAGCAAGCTTATTAAATAATAATGCCATTGAAAGTATGTATCCTGCAAACTTCAGAAGAAACAGGATTGCAGCCCAGATAGAAGATAGATGGACAACTGACAATCCAGATGCAAAATGGCCATCCGGTATAAATACCAGTGCGTATGGTGGTGGAAAAGTTAGTAACCTGGTTATTGAGGATGCTTCGTATATCCGTTTGAAAAGCCTTCAATTAAATTATACCATTCCAGTTAAATTCTGGGGGTTACAGTCAGCTAAGGTTTATATCTCAGGTCAAAACCTGTTAACCATCACCGATTATTCAGGATATGACCCGGAAGCAAATGCGTTTGGACAAGGAAATGCAAGGATTGATTATAACGCATATCCTTTGGCTAAAACATGGATGTTAGGTTTAAATGTTCAATTTTAAAAACAAACAGATGAAAAACAAAATAATAATACCATTTATAATTATAGTAGCATCACTTCTTCCTTATAGTTGTACCGATGTACTTGAGGAGGAAGTATATTCAGAGTTATCCGATGAGTTTTTGAAAACAGAGTCAGGATTAAATACCATTATGTACTCATTATATAGTAGTGCCCATTTAACCGGATTTAATTATGTGCGAGGTATGTTTATTAGTGCATATATGTCAGGTATTGGTTGGGGACAAGGAGGTAGCTGGGAGACAGATGTTGCAGTTAATTTCCGTAATTTCACCTGGGATGCAAACAATGGATATTCCAGCAATCAATGGTCTGTTTTGTTCACTATTATTCGAAATGCCAATCTTTTATTGGATAAACTTAACAGTGGAGAAGGAGAATATTCGGATGATTATAGTAAACTACTTACTGCGGAAGCAAAGGGCTTACGTGGTTATGCATACGCATCATTGTACAATAAATTTGGAACGACTCCTATTTTCACAACAACAGAAACTACAGAACTAGAGTTGCCAAGAGCTACAGAAGCAGAGATGTTAAACCAAATTGAAACGGATTTAACAGAAGCTGCTGCCGATCTTCCTGTAACTCCGGAGCAGTATGGAAGGATGACTAAAGGTGCAGCATTGGCATTCTTGTGCAAGCATTATTTAAATACAAAACAATGGCAAAAAAGTGCAGATGCTGCACAAGACATTATTGATCTTTCGGAGTATTCTTTACAAACTAATTATGCTGATGTTTTTGGTGTAGCTAATGAAGGGAATAGCGAATTAATCTGGGTGCATTGTGCCGATGCAAGTAATAAGGCTGAATATCTTTCTGGTTTAAATTTTCCTACAGATTTTCCATTCCCTCTCTCAAATCAGGGAACATGGGCTACCAGAACATATTGGACTGATGAATTCCTTGATTCATTCGAAGAAAATGATACCAGAACAGAAGCATTCATTACAAGTTATGTAAATACATCAGATGTGACAGTTGTTGGATATGGAGAAGATAAATCATTGTGTAATAAACATGGATTGGACCCAAATGCTGTTGCCTATTTAGGAGGTATTGATATGCCTGATATCAGGTATGCAGATATTCTTTTAGCAAGGGCTGAAGCATTAAACGAGTTAAACGGGCCTACCCAGGAAGGTATCGATTTAATCAATGAAGTAAGAACCAGGGCAGGAATAACCTCATTATCAGTTGGTGATTTTACACAAACTACTTTAAAAGATAAAATATTGGATGAAAGATTACATGAATTCTTTTTCGAGAACAAAGAACGAGAAGACTTGATAAGACATGATAAATTAATATCAACTGCGCTTGCAAGAGGGGCTGCTGCAAAAGATTATCATGTGTTATTCCCCATTCCACAAAGTGAGCTTGATGCAAACTCTAATTTAAATGAGAATAATACCGGATACTAAATCAGTTTTTTAATAACTGGGGTATCTTATAGTTTACCTAAAGAATTGACCTGCCAGCGTCAATAGACCTGGCAGCGTCATTTCTTAAACGAAAAGATAAAAACTGATAAACTATTGAAAAAACCTGAATAAAAATTTTAAAACCAGTAGAATAGAATAATTCAAATTAAAATGAGAAACTTAAAAAAAGAAATAGGTACGTTATTTTTTCTTGTTTATTCGATATTTCTAAAAGCATCCGATAAACCCAATGTAATATTAATAATGGCCGATGACATGGGCTATGCTGGAATTGCCTCGTTTGGAGGGATCGGGCTCAAAACACAAAATCTCGACAGGTTGGCAACAGAAGGTGTTGTCTGTAAAAATTTTCATACCAATGCACCGGTCTGTTCACCTACAAGAGTTTCAATCATGCTTGGGAGCTATCAACAACGAGCCGGACTAAACTCGATTTATTCAGGTACAGATCCTATGCATGGATTGGATCCGCAAGTATATCCAGCCTTTGTTAAAGAACTTAAAAATGCAGGATATCGAACAGGTATTTTTGGTAAGTGGCATTTGGGATTAGATGATAAATACAATCCATTAAATCAGGGATTTGATGAGTTTGTGGGATTTAGAATCGGAAATATCGATATGGTTTCTCATCGTAACAGGTTAAATGAAATTGATTGGTGGCATAATACAGAAATCGTTGAAGAAGAAGGGTACGCTACCCATTTATATAACCAATATGCAGTTGATTTTATTAGAGAAAGTAAAGATCAGCCTTTCTTTCTTTATGTCCCCCATGGAGCGATACATACACCTATCCAGGCTCCAGGAGATGCACCTGTTCGAGATGGAGTAAACCCTCCAATTTATGATAATGCAAGAGATATGGCAGAGGCGGAATATCAGAGAAGGTATAGGGCAATGGTTAAAAGTATTGACGATGGATTAAAAATGATTTTTGATGAACTGGAAAAACAGGGGATTCTGGATAATACACTTATCATTTTTACTTCTGATAATGGAGCAGAAGCCACAGCAGCACAAAAATATTTTGGGGCAAATGGATTTTTTAACGGCTATAAAAACACACTTTATGAAGGAGGGATTCGTGTCCCTGCAATATTTTATTATCCCAAGCAAATGAAGCATTACAACAATAATGAGATGATGCTGACCATGGATTTAATGCCAACCATATTAGAATTCTGTGGTATTGAGAATAATCGGGATGTTGATGGAGTTTCTTTGTTACCGTCATTAATAGAAAGAGAGCCAATGCCGAAGAGAGATGTGTTTTGGGCAAACATGGGTTCTATTGCCATGCAAAGAGGAGATTGGAAGTTAATTTGGCAGACAGTCAGAGGCAGGGAGCATGATGGTGAGGAAAAGGTAGAACTGTTTAATATGATGATTGACCCGAAAGAACAACATGATTTAAAAGACAGTTATCCGGAAAAGACAGAAGAAATGAAAGAGGCTGTGATGGATTGGTGGAATGAAGTCACGAGAGGAACAGGCTTGGAGGGTACTTCAGCTCTTAGGACACCTGTTTTTGGACATTGAAAAAGTATCAAGTATATTGAATATAATTAATGCAAAACTTCTAATATATATGAAATTATCTAGTAAATCAAAAGCGATGTTACCAATATTAGCACTTGGAACAATGCCGCTAGCCTTTGGAATAAACGGGACAGATGAAAATAAACAATACAATGTGTTGTTTATTGCCTCAGATGATATGAGTAATGATTTGAATACTTTTGGTAATCCTGCTGTTCACACGCCAAATTTCGACAGGTTGGCAGAAATGGGAATGGTTTTTAACCAGGCTTATAACCAGGCTCCGATATGTGGACCAAGCCGGGCATCCATCATGACCGGATATTATCCTGATAAAACAGGTGTTTTTGATTTGGGACCGACTTTCCGGGATGCACTCCCGGATGCTGTTTCATTGGCTCAAATGTATAAGAACAATGGTTATTATACTTGTCGTATAGGTAAAATTTATCACCAGGGAGTTCCAAGTGGGATTGGGCAACCCGGGCACGATGATCCCGAGTCATGGACAACAACTTTTAATCCCATTGGAAAGGATAAAACAGATGAATATAAGTTAGTCGGAGATGCTCCTATGCTAGGGACTTATCTTGCCATGGATTGTAGTGATGATGAAGTTACCGACGCTATTTCTGCAAACGTAGCAATCAGTCTTATGCGGCAACGTACAGGAAATACCAAAGTAAGTGCATATGGAGGTTATGGAGAAGGTCGTGTAAATCCTCAACCTTTTTTTATGGCAGTAGGCTTCTATCGCCCTCATATACCTTATATGGCTCCAAAGAAATACTTTGATATGTATCCGCTGGAAGATATTCAACTTGCTGAGTTCCCTGAAGATGATTGGGATAATAAACCTCATGCAGCGGCATGGATATATCCCCCCAATGCAGGTACTACAGAAGAACAGCAGAAAAAAGCTATTCAGGCATATTATGCTAGTATATCATTTATTGATGCCCAGGTAGGAAAGTTAATTGATGCCTTGGAAGAGTTCGATTTGTTGGATAATACCATTATTGTTTTTTGGAGCGATCATGGTTATCATTTGGGAGAACACGGGCAATGGCAAAAACAAACGTTGTTTGAAAAAGCATCCAAACAGCCATTGATGATTTCTGTGCCAGGACTTTCAAAAGGAGCCTCTACAGATGCCATTGTACAAATGGTTGATATTTATCCTACCCTTGCAGAGATTACAGGTTTTGATGCTCCCAAAGATTTAATAGGACATAGTCTGGTTCCACTTTTAAAAGATCCTAAAACAGAATGGGATTACCCTGCTTATACAATTCAAGCTCGTACACTAAATCCAAGAGCAGGAGAGGGGCAATCAAAATATAGATTTAATCCCAATGTAGCATCTGATAATCCAACAATCTTTGGACGTTCTATAAGAATAAAGAGATATAGATATACAGAGTGGGATGAAGGAAAAGAGGGCGTTGAATTGTATGACTATGAAAATGATCCCAATGAATTTGATAATCTGGCTTCTAAACCCAAATACAAGGATTTGGTTAAAGAACTATCTGAAACCTTGCATGCATGTTATAAAAATTAAAAATTTCATCTAATTCGATCTTTTATGAAAAACACAAATAAAATCCTTGCGGCACTCCCACTTTTATCTTTTGTAAGTGGTGCTTGTCAGCACGAAGAAGTTGCTGAGAAACCAAACGTAATCCTTATTATGGCTGATGATATGGGCTATTCTGGTATAACACCCTTTGGAGGAATAAACCTGGAAACACCTGCCTTTGATAAGCTGGCAGAAAAAGGTGTCGTTTGTACAAATTTCCATACCAATGCACCGGTATGTTCACCAACACGCGTTTCAATAATGACGGGGTCTTATCAGCAAAGAGTGGGCTTAAATCATATATATTCTGAGTGGGATCCTATGGATGGATTAGACCCATCCCAAGCTCCGGCTTTTGCTACCCAGTTGCAAAACGCAGGATATCACACAGGTGTTTTTGGAAAATGGCATCTGGGAGAAGACGAAATGTTCAACCCTACAAATCATGGATTTGACGAATTCAGAGGTTTTCTGAAAGGAAATGTTGATTTTATTTCACATTATAATACTACTCCAATCATTGATTGGTGGCATAACAAGGAAAAAGCTGATGAACCTGGGTATGCAACGGATCTTATAAATAAATATGCAGTTGATTTTATAAAAGAAAGTGAGGGGAAACCATTTTTCTTGTATATTCCTCAGGCAGCTATCCATACCCCGATTCAGGGTCGTAACGACGAACCGATTCGTACCGAAGAAATTTATTCTTATGACAACGGCGCAACAATGCCTGTTGAAGAGTATCAACGAAGGTATAGGGAGATGGTAAAGATTATGGACGAAGGCCTTCAAATGATTTTTGATGAGTTAAACAGGCAGGAAATCCTTGATAATACATTAATTATCTTTTTGTCTGATAACGGAGGAGAAGCTACAGCAGCAAAAAAATATCCCGGAGCAAATGGATATTACAGGGGAAGTAAAAGCCAATTGTATGAAGGAGGAATTCGAGTACCTGCTATTTTTTATTATCCGAAAACAATCCAACACAAGCGGACTGATGAATTAATGCTATCCATGGATTTGATGCCTACAATTTTAGAATTTTGTGGTGTAGAGAACAATCGAGAGATTGATGGCGTATCCCTTCTTCCTACAATAATAGAAAATAAACCTATGCCGGAACGAGATATTTTCTGGGCAAATAATTCAGCTATTGCCATGCAGCGAGGTGAATGGAAAATTGTTTGGCAAAAACAAGGTGGCGGATTTTTTAATCCCAATGCAGAGACTGTTAAAACACTCGAATTATTCAATATGATGATTGATCCAAAAGAAGAACATGATTTAAGTGATACATATCCTGAACGAGCTGAAGAAATGAGAGCTGCAGCTGAGAACTGGTGGGAGAATACTACAACAGGAACAAGACTTGAAGATACAAAAGCCCTCGATTTTCAGATGAAAATTCCGGATGAAATTCTCAAAAAATTTCAAAATCAGGCACGATGAAAATGAAATTCGTCTAATTAAAAACGATGTATTAGTAGTTAGTTTTATTTATTAGCAAGGGCTGTTCATATCCAAGGGACAGCCTGTTTTTTTGTTTTTATACATCAATGATATTTTTCAATGTATATTAGTAACTTAATTTTGAAAAAAATCATGAACAGAACTGTATTATTTCTAACAGCTATATCATTTTCTATTCTTTGCAACGGACAAATAATAAAAAAACAGATACCAGACAAGTTAGTCGTTTTTACTTTTGATGATGCAACAGCCAGCCAATACTCAGTGGTAGCCCCACTCCTTAAAGAATATGGTTTTGGAGCAACATTTTATATTTGTGAGTTCCCACCAAACTTCTCCGATACTTCTAAATACATGAATTGGAAGCAGATTAGTGAGTTGCATAAAATGGGATTCGAAATAGCAAATCATACAAAGAATCATCCCAATGCTACAAAAATTCCCAAAGAAGAGTTTATTAAAGAATTAGAATATATTGAAAGAAAATGTGATTCATTTGGAATCCCAAAACCAAATAGCATATCCGGGTTATGGCTTAAATCTTTCAGTTTTGAATACAATCAAAGAAAAAAGCTATGATTTTGCACGTGCAGGAGGAGCAAGACCTTATGATCCAAAGAAAGACAATCCGCTGTTAATCCCAAGCTGGGCAATGAATTCCACGAATAAAGAGGAGATATTGGATGCTTTTAGTCAGGCGCATGACGGTAAAATTGTGGTGTTAACCATTCATGGAGTTCCGGATGTTGAACATCCCTGGGTTACTACTTCTCCAGAGTTATTTAAAGAATATCTTGATTTTCTGAAGACAAACCATTACAAAGTTATTGCATTGCAAGATCTAGCGAAATATATTGATGTTAAGGAAGCGATGGCTAATGTTGAGGCTGATTTGTCTAAAAAGCTTGCTAATTAAATACAATTAAATAAATAGATAATGTAAGAAGGTGAGTGATTAACTGAAGATAGTTTTTTTATAGGAAGTTATTAGAAGTCTCATTAATCTTTTATATGCTCTGGAAATCCTTTATTATTGAAAAAGAGGTAATATTTTTTTTATACTTCTATTAAGAAAATCCAAAAAAATCTTTTTATGTTTGGGAGCTCTTTAACTCTATAACATTGCTGGAACTTAACGAAAAAGAAATAGTAAAACAATTATCTGAAGGTAATTCAATTGCTTTTAGTCAGGTTGTAAGTGTTTATCATGAACGGCTCCTGCATTTTTCTTTCCATTATTTGAATGATAAAGAACTGGCAAAAGATGTAATTCAGGATGTTTTTTCGGATTTATGGGAAAAACACGAAAAACTTTCTGAGGTTAATAATCTTTCATCGTGGTTATTTACACTTACAAAAAACCAATGTCTTAAAAAGATTGATTATTTACGGGTAAGACAAAAACACGCAGATGATCTTGAGAAAAAACAATTAGACTTTGTTCAAGGAGCATTAACAAAACTAGATACTTCGCCAATAATTTTTAATGAGATAAATACTATTCTTTCTGATACATTGAGTAAACTTCCATCGCAAACCAGGCAAATCTTTGAGTTGAGCCGTTTTGAGGACAAGAAGAACAAGGAGATAGCAGAAGAACTTAATATTTCGATAAAAACAGTTGAGGCAAATATTACCAAAACCCTTAAGATTTTAAGGAAAGAATTAAAGCCTTATTTACCCATTATTCTTTTTCTGTTTTAGTTTTGTTTCTTTTGCGCGGTGCCAAAAGAAAGTAAGAGGAATGTATTTTTCTTTTCTTTTTTGTCTGCTACACAAAAAAGAAACAAAAAAAGTCACCCCGACTCACACCAAGCTTTACTTGGATAAAATGTTTATTTAAGGCACAGAAAGCGCATTGGTGCACACAGTCGTGGACATCCACACACTGATGCCTTTTTGACTGATAATTTCTGAAGGTGTAGTTGTTGCAACTAATTATCCAATAATCGAAGATACAAGTACACAAAAACCCAAAAGCTTGCCAGTAGCGTAGGCTTGTCCACAGATGGTGCGAAATTCTGGCTGTTCGGCCTTAGTTAGCGAGGTATGTGTGACAAGGACAGCCTGGATTTTTTATCTGTGGAAGGTTTTTGTTTCTTTTGAGCGGTGTCAAAAGAAAGTAAGAGGAATGTATTTTTCTTTTCTTTTTTGTCTGCCACACAAAAAAGAAACAAAAAAAGTCACCCCGACTCACACCAAGCTTTACTTGGATAAAATGTTTATACAAAGTATAGAAAACGCATTGGTGCACACAGTCGTGGACATCCACACACCGATGCCTTTTTGACTGATAATTTATGAAGGTGTAGTTGTTGCAACTAATTATCCAATAATCGAAGATACAAGTACACAAAAACCCAAAAGCTTGCCAGTAGCGTAGGCATGTCCACAGATAGTGCGAAATCCTGGCTGTTCGGCCTTAGTTAGCGAGGGTATGTGTGACAAGGACAGCCTGGGTTTTTTATCTGTGGAGGATTTATTTACACCAAGGTGTTCATGAGCTAAGTTATTGCTTAGGTTTTTGCTTCTTTTTGGGCGGTGCCAAAAAGAAGATAGAAGGAGTATTTTTTTTATGTTCGACTAGTTAAAGCTACTCTTTTGATTCAAAGCCATATGCTTTACTTTGTTTTTGCAACAATGAATTCTCAAGACAATAATTTTATAAATAAAGCAAGGTTGAAAAAAGGATTTCAGAAAACAATGTTGTTTTTTTCTAAGAAACTGATAGGGTATTTTTACTTTCATCGTACATAACTATTAAAAGCTGTTTAATGGATAAAGGAAAGCTATATCAATATACGTTGAATCAAATTTCTGATAAAAAAGAAATTGAAAAGATTTTAAATTGGCTTGAAGAATCGCCGGATAATTTAGAAGAATATGAAACACTTAAAAATTTATGGGCGATAACAGGTTTTGCAAATTACGATTCATATAATATGAATAATAGTAAAAAACTTGATAAACCATTGTCTTTAAAATTTAGAATTAATGCTGTTTTAAAATATGCAGCAATATTTATTCTCGCATTTTTAATTGGTGGAGGGGCTTTCTGGTATATAACAAAGGAAGAGATTGCTTATAATGAAGTAATAGTACCGGATGGAGAAAGTGCAGAGGTAGTTTTACCAGATAATTCACATGTATGGCTAAATTCAGGTTCAAGAATAGTTTATCCTAATTCTTTTAAAAAAAAGATAAGAGATGTTGAATTACATGGAGAAGCATATTTTGAAGTTACCCACAATCCTAATAAAGTATTTCATGTTAATACAAAAGATATAACTATAGAAGTGTTAGGAACAAGTTTCAATGTTGAAGCATATGATCAAAACGATAGGATAAATGTAACCTTGGTTGAAGGTAAAATATTATTAGAAAATCCATCTGGTGAATTAATAACGGAGTTATCACCAAAAGAAAATGTAGAATATCTTATTAATGAAGGAAGATTTAAAAAAGAGGAGGTACAAATTGATTATTTTGTATCCTGGAAAAATGGTTATTTACTTTTTAAAGATGAAAAATTATCTAATATAGCTTCTAAACTTGAGATATGGTACAACCTGGAGATTGTTTTTGAAGAAGATCTAATGAGAGATATTGAATTTACAGGGACAATTCTAAAGAATAAACCGATTGATCAAATTCTTGATGTATTGAAATATACATCAAATTTTGACTATAGCATTGAGATGAAAAATAATGCACCAAGTATAATTTACTTGAAAACTATGAAGTGAAATAATTAAAAAAGCCGAAAGAATATTCGCAGTATTCATTCGGCTAATAAATATTTACAATTAATTCTTCCGCAAGAAGAACAGTACTAACCGTAAACTTTTCAAAATTATGAAAAAAAAAATTAACTATGGCAATCATAGATGGTTGCACAAATTACTAAGAACTATGAAACTAATTATTTATTTAATGGTCATTTCGGCGACACAAATGTATGCAGTGTCTTCATTTGCCCAGAAAACAAAATTGGATATCAAAGTAGAGAATTCCTCTATTGAAGATTTATTGAAAAATATAGAATTAAATTCTACATACAGGTTTTTCTATAGGAGTAATGATTTATTAGATAAACAAGATATTAATCTTGATCTGAAAGATAAGTCTGTACAAGAAATCCTTGATGCAATCCTCCCTGGAATGAGTTTGTCTTATGAAGTTTTTGATAATTATATTGCAGTAAAAAGAGCGCCAATTATTGTAAAAGGTGAAAAACAGCAGATAGTTATCACGGGTGTTGTAACAGATAAAGATGGATACCCTTTACCAGGCGTTAATATCGTAGAGAAAGGAACAACTAACGGGACCGTTACAAACCTTGATGGTAATTATACTATAAATGTAAGTTCTCCCGATGCAATTTTAATTTTCTCTTTTGTTGGATTTCTTTCGGAAGAAATTGTTGTAGGAGGCCAAACAACAATAGATATAACTTTGGTAGAGGATATACAATCATTGGAAGAAGTGGTTGTTATTGGTTATGGGGTTCAGAAAAAGAGTGTTGTTACAGGTGCTATTTCATCGGTAAAATCAGAAGATATTGTAAATACTTCAATTACAAGAACAGAGCAAGCACTGCAAGCCAGAACAGCTGGGGTTCAGGTTATATCAGGATCGGGTTCGCCAGGGGCAGGTATGAAAGTACGAATTCGTGGATATAGTTCTAATGGTAGTTCAGAACCTCTATATATTGTAGATGGAATGAGAACAACGGATATCAGTAACCTTGATCCGAATAATATAAGCAATATGGAGGTATTAAAAGACGCTGCTTCTGCTGCTATTTATGGCGCAGAAGGGGGGAATGGAGTTGTAATTATTACAACAAAAACGGGTACTAGTGGTAAAAGTCAGGTTAATTATGAATTACAATATACCCTACAAAGTTTAGGTCATACGCCCGAAGTTATGAATGCAGTGCAATATGCAGATTATATGGAAGAAGCAGGATTAATTATTGACGCACCTACTGATATAAACACAAACTGGATAGATGAAGCATTTGAAACAACTCCAATGATGAAACATTATCTTTCACTTACCGGGGGTAGTGATAAAGGATCATATATTCTTTCTTTATCTTATCTGGATCAGGATGGTATTGTTAAAGGATCGCAAGATACCTATAAAAGATATTCGGGAATGTTTAACGCTGATTACAAGTTGTATGATTGGTTGAAGGTAGGTAACAATATTACATTTAATCATGCAAAAAGGAATTCTATTGCAGAAAATAGTGAGTATGCAGGTTTAATAAGCAGTACAATAATGCTGGATCCATTAACTCCGGTAAAATATACAGGAGAACTCCCAAGTCATGTTCAGGATCTTTTGGATGCAGGAAAGACACTTCTAAAAGCCCCTGATGGAAATTATTGGGGAATTTCTAAATATGTAAACGGGGATAATATAAATACATTTGTAAACAGGGATCGATCCAAAACAACAAATAACACCAGTGGGGTTGTAGGTAGTTTTTTTTCAGAGATATCACCTTTTGAAGGATTTGTGTTTACATCAAGAGTAGGGCTCGATGTAAACTATTTCAATACAAAAACATATGAACGGGTATACTATTATAATGCCGATATGTATAATGATTATTCTTCTGTTGAAGATGTTATCTTATATAAAATGTTTTGGCAATTCGAAAATTTTGCAACATACACTAAAAGTATATCTAACCATAATTTCTCTCTTTTAGCAGGGATGTCTTCATCTGAATATAAATTGAAATTACTTTCAGCATATGGCTCTCCTTTATCTAAGGATCAGGAATCATATGCAGATTTAGATTATATAACGTCTAATACAAATGATGTAGTTGAAGGAAATACAACTTTTGACCGAAAATTATCTTATTTTGGGAGGCTTTCATACGATTATGATAATAAATATTTATTGCAGGCAATAATCCGTCGCGATGCTGCTGGCCTTTCTATCTTGCCAGATGATACAAGATGGGGGACTTTCCCTTCGATATCTGCAGGTTGGGTGATATCTAACGAAAGTTTTTTTCCTGAGACGTTTATAAGTAATCTAAAACTTAGGGCTAGTTGGGGAAAGAACGGAAGTGTATCAAATCTGGGTGATTATCAATATGCTTCAACTATATCATCAAGCTATTTGTATCCTTCAGGAGATGGTGCCTATATAACAGGATCAAGACCGGAACAGTTGAGCAATAATTCGTTAAGATGGGAAACCAGTGTGCAAACAGATATTGGTTTAGATTTAAGGGCGTTTGATGACAGGTTAACTTTAACCGTTGATTATTTTAATAAAAAAACAACGGATTTAATAACAGATAATACACCTCCACTTGAAGCTGGTAATGATGCATCTCCGGTAAATGGAGGCGATGTGTTAAATAAAGGTTTCGAATTTGAACTAGGTTATAGGGGTAAAATAGGTGATTTTAGCTATAGCTTCAATGCAAACCTGGCAACACTTAAAAATGAGGTTGTCTATTTAAATCCTACCATTACACGTTTAGAAGGGGCTACCGTAAATTCTGAGGTAATGACAGCTTTCGAAGAAGGATTGCCTATCTGGTATTTTTATGGATATAAAACTACAGGTATTGATCCTGCTACTGGTGATGCTGTTTTTGAAGATGTTTCAGGAGATGGTGTTATAAATGATAATGATAAGACATATATTGGTTCTTCAATTCCTGAATTAACCTATGGTTGTTATTTAAATCTTGAGTATAAAGGAGTAGATTTTTCATTAGTAGGGCAAGGATCTTACGGAAATGATATTTTAATGGGGATGGTTAGGGTAGACAGGCCAACAGCAAACCGTTATTCACTGTTTTATACCGATAGGTGGACACCTGAAAATACAGGTGCGTCCCGGCCATCTGCCACTGTTGATGCAAATTACTGGAATAGTGATGGGTTGATTTTTGATGCAAGTTATTTTAGGGTAAAACAATTACAACTAGGATACACATTGCCATCAGGGTTCCTAAACTCAATAAAAGTAAACAAATTTAGAGTGTATGTTTCCTTAGAAGATTATTTTACGTTTACAAAGTACCCGGGTATGGATCCAGAAGCTACTAGTGCTGGAAGTTTTGAATATGGTTCTGGTGATCGTGATATTAGTGTTAGCAGTAGTCAAGGTATTGATAGAGGATTTTTCCCTACTGCCAGAAAAATGATGTTTGGTGTTTCTGTTTTGTTTTAATTAATACCCTCAAAAATTGTTTGTTATGAAAAAAGCATATAATATATACATAAAAATACTTCTTGTTTTCTTAGTTGTTACATTAGGTTGTTCAGAAAGTTTTTTGGACACAAAACAAATGGGGGTAACAACTACATCTGATTTTTACCAAACAGATGAGGATGCTCTCCAGGCTTTGATAGCATGTTATGATAATATTCAAGACGATGTTTTTAATTGGAAATTTTTGTTGGCAAATTTAAGTGATGATATTTATGCCGGCGGCGGTATGCGTGGGGATTTTTCTCAATTCGCTGAAATTAACGAGTTTCAATTTGGAACAAGTAATTCAACTCTTAGCGGTACCTTTTCTTTTTACTATAATGGTATTTATCTGACAAACCTAGTAATTGATAATGTAGAACCAGATAGTGATGCAAAAAAGAAGATTGTTGGCGAAGCAAAAGTACTAAGGGCATTCTTATATTTTGATTTAGTGACACTTTGGGGGCCTGTTCCTTTAGTCCTTCATGAGTTGCAACCAGATGAATATGCACAGCCAAATTCAACAGTAGAAGAATTATGGGCGCAAATTGAGCTGGATTTAACGGATGCAATAAGCGTTCTTCCTTTAAAAAGTGAACAAACTGATGCTGAAATAAACCGTGTGTCAAAAGGAACAGCACAAGCTTTATTAGGAAAAGCCCATTTATTTCAGGAGGAATATGAGGAATCAATAACCCAATTCGAAAATGTGATAAATTCTGGTGAATATGAACTATATCCTGATTATTCAGCTTTATTTAAGTCTGAATCAGAATTTGGTGTTGAGTCCCTTTTTGAGATCAGTTATACTTCAGATGTATCAGTAACTTCCGAGAGTTTTCCTGCATTTATTTTTTGGGCTCCGCGTTTAATATGGTTTACCTCAGGTAATTCCGGTATTTTACCTGGTTTTGGTTTTCAGGTTCCACAAAAGGGAATTTATGATGCTTTTGTTGATGCAGGTGATACCGTTCGTAGAAAAGCGTCATTAATGGACGAACAGGAACTTTTAGAACTGGATGGCTCAATGAGAAATTCAGAAGGAACTTTACAATATTCAAGTGAAGGATTTATTCGTTTAAAATATACTTTATGGATGTCCGAAACGGATATGACAAATCCATATTCAGCATTTGGAACTAACTATAGAGTGTTAAGATATGCAGATGTTTTATTGATGGCAGCCGAGGCACATAATCGCGCTTCGAATGACTCAAAAGCCCTTGAGTATATAAATATGGTTCGGGAACGGGTTAGTCTAGAGCCAATAAATTCTACGGGAGATAATTTATTTGAAGATATTAAGAAGGAAAGGCGACTTGAACTTTGCTTCGAGAATAAACGATATCAGGATCTGGTTCGTTGGGGTGATGCCCAGACTGTGCTAGCAGAACAAGGTCATTATATTCCAAAAGGAGATGGTACTTATTTCGAAAATTCAGATTACGGATTTAAAGAAAAACACAAATTGCTTCCGTTTCCTGAAACAGAAATTAATGTTAATCCTAATATAGTTCAAAACCCTGGTTGGTAGTAAGCTGTTCCTGTGATAAAAGACTGTCAAAAAAAATGAGAATTTTCAGTTAATGTTCCCGGCTCCGCTCAAAATAACATTAGTTAGAGATAACATCAAGTGGAGTCGGGTTATCTTTATTAATTAGCTTTTTGGATAGCCGCATATCAACAGAATTTCTATATAATTATTAAAAAAAAAAATCTAATGAAAAAAACTGTTTTTCTTTTACAAACTTTATTATTGTTTAGCTCCATAATGTTTGCTCAAGGTTTTGGGGGGCGTAATCCATTTGCTGCATTGCCAGAGCCAAATGCTGATGTTATGTATAATAATCCGATCATCCCAGGTTTTTATTCGGATCCGAGTATTTGTAAAGTGGGTGATGATTATTACCTAATTACCAGTACATTTCAGTATTTCCCGGGAGTTCCGATCTTCCATAGTAAGGATTTGGTAAATTGGGAGCAAATAGGTCATTGTGTTCATCGTAAAGAGCAGCTTCCCCAAGGATTGAATATTTTTGCTGCCACCATACGATACCATGATGGAATATTTTATATGATTACTACCAATATGGGGAATATGGGAGGTAATTTTTATGTTACGGCTACTAATCCGGCAGGTCCATGGTCTGATCCAATC
The DNA here is from genome assembly GCA_963665085.2 of Bacteroidales bacterium. Taxonomy (GTDB): domain Bacteria; phylum Bacteroidota; class Bacteroidia; order Bacteroidales; family JAAAOM01. Next base: position 1,032,992 of record CAXXXS010000002.1, on the reverse strand, counting down.
TGGTTAAAAGATCTGGGAGGAATTGATCCGGATCTGTTTTGGGATGATGATGGTAAAGCTTATGTGCTTTCATCTCCAATGGTTTTATATGAAATAAATTTGGAAACAGGAGAACTTCTTACTGAAGGGCGAAAGATTTGGAATGGTACAGGGGGAAGGTTTGCAGAAGGTCCTCATTTGTACAAAAAAGATGGATTCTATTATATTATGGCAGCAGAAGGAGGAACAGAAGATGCCCATTCAGAGACAATTGCTCGTAGCCATAGTGTGTGGGGACCGTATACAGATAATCCTTCAAATCCAATTTTAGGACATTGTAATGCGGCAGGACAGGGTATTCCAATTCAAGGTGTTGGACATGCCGATATAATACAAGCTCATGATGATTCCTGGTGGATTGTTTTTCATGGTTATCGATCTGTAGCACGGCCTTTACATCATGTAATCGGGAGGGAAACTTGTTTAGCTCCGGTAAGCTGGCCCAAAAACGGTTGGCCTGTCGTTAATGGAAATGGAACTGTCCCGGTTGATATGACATGCCCTACTTTGCCTCTGTATCCATTCCCTGAAAAATCTACCCGCATTGAATTTGATGAAGATAAACTTGGATTAAAATGGAATTTTATTCAGCTTCCGGTAGATGATAATTATTCATTGGATGCCCGCAAAGGATATTTGCGTTTAAAAGGATCATCAGAATCGCTAGAGGGAGCAGGTGGCTTTGGGAGTAAAGTAAGTCCAACGTTTGTAGGAAGAAGAGCAGAAGACCTGTATTTTACAGCAACCACGGAGCTGGAATTTGACCCTAAAAAAGAAAATGAAGAAGCTGGAATGACATTGGTACAAAATGAAGCTCATTATGACTTACTGGTCACTATGGAAAATAAGAAAAGGGTGGCATTCGTAAAATTACGTTTTGGGCAGACATCCTACGAGTCGCCAAAATTTGAACTAAAACCCGGGCCTGTCAGACTAATGATAAAAATGGAAAAATCTACTTTTACGTTTTCTTATGCACAAGGGAATGATAATTATTCTAAAATAGAATCAGCCGATGCCAAATTTTTAAGTTCCGAAACAATAGGTAGCCATACCGGACTGTATGTTGGACTTTATGCAACAGGTAATGGCAAAGTATCAACATCGAATGCTGATTATAATTGGTTTGAATATGTAGCTAATGAAGCTCCTGCAAATCAGGGAGGATTCTTTGGAGGATTTTAGTAAGTATTCTTAATAGAGGTTATTCTTATTAGAAGGGGGCTTTTTTCAATATAGAAAAAATATGAAGATTATTGGTTCTCGACAGAAAGAGAAGAGCTTTCTTGAGTGTTAATAGTTAATTCATAAAAAAGCCAATTGCAAATTCCGCAATTGGCTTTTTATTTATAAGGATATTTATTATTCAATTACCTCATTATCAACTTCACTTTTTCCCCGGCCACCAACAGTTGCATTGTATTTTTCAATAAGTACATTTAACTGGTTTATTAACACCGTATATATCTCTTCTGGTGTTAATGTAGCATGGGCTTCAGTATGAGCTGCCAGTGTTCGGTAACATGCAATGCCTTCTTTAATTAATTCGCCGGCACTAACAGATTCTTTGCCTGCCTCTTCGTTTACCCTTGCCAGGTATCGTTCATTAAAAAGATTGTTTGATTCTTTTATCTCAGAAATGATTTCATTTAAGGATAAAAAAGTAGAAGCATTAACAAGCTCAGGTATTGTTTCTAAATCATTCACCAGATTTGTGGTAGTACTGGTTTGGGCATGGTAATTCATCAGGTAAATTTTACTGCCATATTTATCCATTGCGTGAAGAAGTTTGTTCCCCGCTGCTTTCTTTTCCGAATCAAAATGATTGGTAAATGCATCTGCGGTTTTTCTGAGACAGATAATTGCCTCGTCACGTCTTTGATCCAGGGCAGCAATTTCTTCGGTAATTTCACTGCCTTTGTTTTGTTTGAAGACTTTGGCTAATTCATTGTTTACATTAGCCATACTAGAATGTTGTTCAGCAAGGTTTAGTGTTGCTACGTTGTTTTCTTCATAAATCGTACACACATCTACAAAAAATTGCACGAATTCACTGGTTCTAAACTTTTTAAAATCAACTGATTTAATCATAAGAATAAATTTAATTTAGTGTTGTTTTTTTATAATATTTACTTTAACGGTAATGTGATAAAATTATTGTGGCTGAAAGAAAAATAAGTGCATGTGTAATAAACAAAAAAACTCTATGTGTCCCGGAATAAGTAAAAGAGTTATTTTAGCTATCGGTTCAGGCATGCACTGTCTGACACTTTTAATCTTTCAACTTAAAACGATAGGAGTATGCGAAAAGGGCAGCAAAACAATATTTTCAGATTCTACTTTATCTGCAGTTTGTTTGCCAACGTTGTTGGGACACTTTCCCCTGTTGCGGTTTTTCTCCCAACGCGGTTGGGAAGGTTTCCGCACTTGCGGTTTTTCCCCCAACTGCGTTGGGACGATTTTCCGCAATAGCGGATTTCATGCCAACGCAGTTGAGACTTTTTCCGCAGCTGCGGATTTTATGCCAACGCCGTTGGGATGTTTTCCGCAAAAGTTTTATCATTTGAAATCATAATTGTTTCTAAAGATAAATTGTCCAATAATTGATGTTACATCTTTTTCTAACTTATTTCGCGATACTCTTGAAGTCCTCCGTTGCCTCCGGCGAGTTCGCAAGCTCAGTTGAGGAGGATTTAGGAGGTCATTACAATATTCAAATCTCATTTTATGTAATGTCAATTCGGGCAAAAAATAATGTTAAATTATGTTTTCTTATATCAGAGACCCCCTAAATCCCCCTGATAGGGGGACTTATTGTTACTTCGAGGTAAATAACTAAAACAATTTTATTTTGTAGCCCTTCTTGAAGTCCTCCTCTGAGGAGGATTTAGGAGGTCATTAACATTTAGATAAAAAAAATAATGTTAAATTATGTTTTCTTATATCAAAGACCCCCTAAATCCATAGCCGTCAGGATAACAGAAAAAAGAAGATTTAGAAAATTTATTTCTATTTTATATTAGTTCAACATTTACTCTCCCTGATTGAGTCAGAGACTCAATCTTTCCTTCTCTTGAAAGAGAGGGGGGAGATCCAGTAAAGCTGGATGAGAGGGGGAGTGTATAATATCTTATAATTTACTCCTTTATATCTTTTATAAATTATGGAATATGATACTGTTTTGATTATATGACAATTTTTAATTTTTGTGATTCTTTATGTCCTGGGACTATCTGATAATAGGCAGGCACTTTAGTGCCTGTGAAAAGCATCCGCATATTATCCCTTCAGGCTGTAAGCCTGGAATGAATCATAGTGCATAGTTTCATTCTATCCTAACGGGATGAGAGGAAGGTTTGCATTTTGTAGCAGGCATTAAAATGCTTGCCTATTACAATTCTGTCCGGGACGAAAGAAATTTAAAATTTAAACGTGTGATTTTAGTTCTTTAGGGATTTAACGTTTTGCAGCTATAATGCGTGATACTAAAGTATCACGGTATAAAGATGTAGAAACGGCGCAATACAGCTCGCATATTCCTTCACTTTGCCATGAATTATAGGTGCTGTTGTGGGTATGTGCCATTTAATCTTGGTCAATAATCCCATTTGCTGTCATTAATAGAAAATCAAGACATTTAGAGTAATCTAAATCCTCATACTCAAGACCAATCTTTCTGATATTTGAATAATAATCTTTGAGTTTTTTATAGTAGTTTTTTTCTAATTGAACAGATGTTGTTTTCTCTCCTATTTTTTCAATCAAAAACCATTTTTCAATCAATCTTGCTGTACGTCCATTACCATCTTGAAATGGATGAATTTTCACGAATACCAAATGCAATAAAGAGGCATAATAAAAAACCTCAAATGGATTTAAATCTGCCCGATGTAGTAAATCGATGTCGTGAAATAATTTATCAAGTTCTGATTTTACAATCTCAGGACTCGCTGCAACATATTCAATTTTGTCATCACTGTTAATTACAAACATTGGATTATTCCTAATCAATCCTTGTTGACTTTTTGGTAAAAGATTTTTACTCAGCATTGAATGAACTTTTATTACATTCTTAAGTGTTAAACTATTATTATCAATGAAGTCATAAGCAGAAAATAAATCATCAGCTTTTCTAGTATAATCAGGTTTGAATTTAACTTTTAAAAATTTGTGCTTGAAATAACTATCAAAATCGATATCCTCTCCTTCTATTTTTGATGAATAAACGGATGAAACAGATTTATAAAACTGAAAATAATCAACAGGCATTTCAAGCTTTTTACTTTTATCAATTTTATCAACTGGTGATTCTTTTACAGCATTTGTGTAATCAACAAGTAAGTTATCTGTTAGAATTTTAAAATCCATTAATTATCAATTTGTACAAATGTAATCTTTTTAAATCCTGTTTGAAAATCAATAGATATATGGAACCTTGCCGCCTCCTGGCATTACCCACAACGTTTTACAATATGAATACGGTTGGGTTTTCGGAGCGCGTCCCTATCCACCGTTGGAAAAAGTTGAAGCGAGGACTAAACGCTCGTAAACCACTGAACCCCAACTGTTTTATATTGTGTGTTAGGCACTGGCAGTTATTACTATCAATCTGTTTATTTATCAAGTTTGCAGTATCTCTCAATCCAGCGATGGCGCGGGAAGGGTGAAAAGGCTCTTTGGCAAAATTTGGTCTAAGCATTGGCTTTGTGCGTTTTGCCAATGTGCCTTGCAGCGTAGGGACGGTGTGTGTTTGGATAATCATTGTCATTTTGTTTTGTCTTTCATATAATCATCCAATTTCTGTTCAAGTTTATCAATCTTTTGGGAAATGTCATCTGTGTTATCGCTCAACATAGCTTCCACAAATATCGAGTTGACAAGTGATAATCCAAAGATTCCACCAGTTACCAGAATGAAAACGAAATACAATTTGGAGAAGAATGAAATTGCTCCTTCAGTACTTGCAGAAATTTGTTCGGGTATTTCATACCATCCCTCAACCGTAAATATTTTAAATATTGAATAAAAGGAAGTCAAAGGATTTGAGAAATGTTCAGGAGCAATATTTTGAAATAAGTAAGTTGAAAAAATCCCTATGATGAAAATATAAATGCAAAATCCTAAGATTATGACAACCGAAGTTTTTAAAGCTCTCTGTACACCTCTTATTAATTCTGTAATTCCTGGAACAAATTTTAAAAATCTAAATGATTTAAATACTCGTAGAACTCTAAAAATCAAAAAGAAACTTAGGTTTGACAATGAGAGGTCAAAAACCCAAGAAACCAATGCAGGAATTGACAATAAAACCAAAAAACAATCAAGTTTATTCCAGTTTGAAGAAAAATAGCCTTTTACTTTAAATTCCAATAATTTAACAATCATTTCAATTATAAAAACGACTGTTATTATATTATCGGCACTTGTAATTAAATTAATCTGTGCGGTGGATAAATTATCAAATGCCCCAAATAAAATTGTTAAGGAGTTTAAAATTATTACTCCAAGAATTATATTGTCATTTAGAAAAAAACGCTTGAACATACACTACTACTTAATAGCTTTTAGAATTCTTTCTTCCTTTATCAATACATCACGCATCAATAATTTATATGGGAATTGTTGTTTGTTTGAACTTTTAAATCCTTCAAGTATGCTGTACAGCGAAGATGCTTGAATTAACGATAGATTTAATTCATACTCTAATTCACATTCATTTATAAAATCATCAGTAAATTCAGGTGCAATCAACAATGATTTTACGACTTTCAATCCGTTTTTCTCAGCCATTTCGAAATAGGCTTTAAGCTGGCGTTTTACAGAACTGAATTTATTATAACCGCTTTCTTTTGATGATTTACATTCAACAATGATTACTTCACTATTCCCAAGATTGATGATAATATCAGCCTTATCTTGTTTAGTGTTCATTTGTTTTCTCAGGCTTTCATCAACATTAAGCCCTAATTTTTTGAAGATTGTTTTTGTTAAATCTTCAAATTTCACACCTATTTCAGCATCCGAAATTTGGATTCCGTTTTCTTTTAGTTCACCTAATCTGCGGAATGCAATATTTTCATAGTTTTCTAAATACAGATTTTCAGTGTCCATATAAGAGTCAAGGATATTGCTTATTGAGTCACCTCGTTGCTTTATTCCTTTCTTTTCAATAAAAGTTTTTATCAATTCGTCAGGAAGGATTTCAAGTATATCACTAGGTTTTAAATTGTATTCCAATAAATAAGTAATATCCATTACATCTTCATCTTGAAGTTCAAAGTGTAAACGGATTAATTCATTTGATTTAGGTACTATTTTTTTCAAATCAACAAGCAAATTTTCGTAGCCGTCCATTGAGATTGAAACTTTTTCATCGCTCTCAATTTCATTAAAATAAGCAATAAGGTTTTCAATTTTTTCAGCAACTGTAACGCCTTTTGTTGGATTCGGAATATTAAAGCTTTTTTCATTCAGCTCATTAATAAATTTCTTTTTGTCATTCAAAAATGTTCCTTCCTTGTGGATTTCGTTTTCAAGAATATTATTTAGAGAAATTCCTTTACTGATAATATCATTGATTTTCATTTCAAGAGATTGACGCCAGTCAATATTGTGTTTTTTACAAACAATGTTTATTTGTGGCTCTCGTAATTGTTTTAATATTCTTCTGAAATGCTTATCTGCAATTGACTTCCCTCTTATTTCTCTCAGGATTTTAACAACTTCCTGCGCAACATAAACAGTATTTGTCTTTTTGGAATAAAAAACAACCCCAATATTCTTTAAGTCATTTATAACTTTATCGATATGCTGAATACAAATCGGAATTATTGAATAGTTAATTAATTTGATTTCTTCTTGAGAAAGTTCAAGCTGATTAGCTAAAGTGTACAAAATTGATTGTTCGTCAGAGGTTATTTTTCTATCCTCTCCGTTGCTGTCATCATTTTCGTAGCCAATTTTTAAGCACTCTGTATAAATTTTGTAATCTCGAAGTCTTTGAGGCTCAATTTCGGAGTTTTCCTGATTTATTGTTTTTGCAAAAACTTTCAAATTCTTTTCAAGGTCTTTAACTTCTTTTTCATAAAGTCTTGCAAACCAATCTTGTTTCATAATACAATTACCATCACGAGTCAATATATCAGTCAATATATCAAGTTGTGATGTCGTATTTACAAACTCACCATGTACATACTTCTTAAATTCACTCTCTACAACTGAAAAAACTTTTGAAACATTGAGGTTATCCATATTCTTTAAATCTTTGGAACCATCACTAAGGATTTTGTCAATCTGACCGCTGATTTTTGGATTTTCACTAATAATCGAGTCGATAATTTTCAGGAACGAGTTTTTCTCAAACGAATTAAGAAGGTCTAGTATTTTTTCGAGTTTCATTGTATTATGTTTTATGTCGATTTTAAAAAATTACAATTTAATAAAATTATCAATCCGTTAAATGTTAGTTGTCAAGTTATAAGTATCTGTGCGCTGGCAAAGAAAGCAAGTGTGTGGAAGCGACGGGATGGTCATGGGACGGGCTGGAACACTCTTGCTTTGTGCGTTGGCAATCATTTTATCAGTTTAGTTTTTAGTTTGCACGGTCTCTTTTCTTCTTGTGCCTAACTTATGTATAAAGAGCAGCCCGATAGGGTGACTTATCGTTACTTCGAGGTATTATCTAAGACAAATCTATTTTGTAGCTCTTCTTCAAGTCCTCCTTAGAGGAGGATTTAGGAGGTCATTTCCATTTAAATCTCATTTTATGTAATATCAATTCGGGCAAAAAATAATGTTAAATTATGTTTTCTAATATCAGAGACCCCCTAAATCCCCCTGATAGGGGGACTTATTGTTACTTCGAGGTAAATAACTAAAACAAATCTATTTTGTAGCCCTTCTTGAAGTCCTCCTCTGAGGAGGATTTAGGAGGTCATTTCCATTTAAATCTCATTTTATGTAATATCAATTCGGGCAAAAAATAATGTTAAATTATGTTTTCTAATATCAGAGACCCCCTAAATCCCCCTGATAGGGGGACTTATTGTTACTTCGAGGTAAATAACTAAAACAATTTTATTTTGTAGCTCTTCTTCAAGTCCTCCTTAGAGGAGGATTTAGGAGGTCATTTCCATTTAAATCTCATTTTAATTAATTCAAAACTGTCTCAAAGATTTTAGTTAGTTTTTTATATGTTTGTCAACTAATTGTAGAATTTATATGTTTTAAATTTTATAATAGATTACTATTTTGAAAACTAATAAATCAGATAAGGAACTTTTGAAGCTACTCCAAAAAGGAGATAAAATAGCTTTTTACAATATCTATGAACGATATTGCAAGAGACTTTATGGATTTGTTTTAAGATACATTAAGGTAGAAGCTGATGCAGATGAAATTGTTCAGGATGTGTTTTTAAAAATCTGGGATTCGCGAAGTAAAATTAATACCTACCTATCATTCGAATCTTTTTTGTTTACAATAGCCTATAATACCACCATTAGTTTGTTGCGAAAAAGGGTAAGTGAAAAAAAATATCTTGAACATCTAAAATCAATACAAGAGATAAACGAAGCACCGGATTTAATTGATGAGATTTACTTCAATGAATTAAACATCAGAATTAAATCATTATTAGATAAAGTAACACCACGCCAAAAAGAGATATTCCAGTTAAGCAGAAATGAAGGGTTATCGCATGAAGAAATATCCCAAAAACTAGATATTTCTGTTAATACAGTCAAAAAGCACATGGCAAATACACTTGCGTTTTTAAAATCTAATCTAGATAAAGGGTTGATGGTTAATGCTTTATTTTTTTATCTTTTTTTTAATTAAAAAAAATCAAAAATTCTATACTCCCTAATTGTTCGTTAAGCGTATTACTTTTGTCTTGAGAAGAAATAGACTATCTCCTGCAAAAATGCAGGCTGTATAATTATATTAGAATGACAAGAGAAACACTTATAAAGTACCTGGAAAACAATTGTACCGACGAAGAACTGGATGAGGTTATTCAATGGTTCAAGGCAGGGGCGTTGAGTTCAGAGGGGAAAAAGATTGCTTTTGAAGATTGGAAAGAATTCAAGGAAGAAAAGAATTTTGAGGACGAAGAAAAGTTCAGTTTGATTTTTGATAAAATTCAAACTAAAATAAATAGAAAGAGTAAATCAGCAACATCTGGTTTTGTTACATGGTTAACAAGGGTTGCTGCAATATTTTTACTTCCTGTTCTTGGATTTTTATTCTACACCCTTATAGAAAATAAAAAAGAGGAAGTAAAATATGCTGATATCATAGAGATATCGGCTCCAATAGGTTCTAAAGCAACAGTTAATTTATCCGATGGTTCTATCGTTCATTTAAATTATGGTAGCAAAATACGCTATCCACAGTTTTTTACCGGAGATACAAGAGAAATAGAATTAACGGGTGAGGGGTATTTTGATGTAGCACATAACCCGGATAAACCTTTTGTTGTAAAGACAGAAGAATTAGATATTACTGCGGTTGGTACTTCTTTTAATGTTCTTGCTTATCCTGGAGATGATGAAATAGAAACAACATTGGTTAACGGAAAGGTAATATTAGAACAAAAAAAAGAGGATGGTACTAAAAATAATATTGGCTCCTTGATTCCCGGGCAACATGTAAAATATGATATAAAACTCAAAACACTATCAAGTACTATTGGTGATATTGAAAAATACATAGCCTGGAAAGAAGGTAAATTAGTATTTAAAGATGCACCAATAATCCAGGTAGCAGAAACACTCAGTCGCATGTTTAATGTTGAGATTGAGGTAGCAGAAGAAGTTGTTGATAATATGTTAACAGTTACATTTATTGATGAGGCACTCTTTCAAATTTTGGATATGATAACTATAGCTACGCCTAATATAACATATGAAGTATTATCAAGGAAAGAAATGCCAGATGGTACGTTTTCAAGACAAAAGATAAAATTAAATAAACGATAACAAACAGTATGTCTAACTAAAAGAAAAAATGCCTATGAACTAATAATCTAACTGTTGAAAAACAGGGAAATGTTAGCGCATTTCCCTGTAGAGTAAAAACACCTGTTCAACCAAACAGGTATATTTTTAATATAAACTATTACAAAAGTATGAAAAAACAAAAAATTAATTGGGTAAGGCAAGAATTATCTTTGCCTTTTTCTAAACTATTATTAACTATGAAGTTAACGTTTGTATTATTACTAGGAACTACATTAACATTGTTGGCTGGCAATTCTTATTCACAAGCAACAAAGTTGAGTCTTAAAGTAGAAGATACATCTATAAAAGAAATATTATCAGATATTGAGGATCAAAGTGAGTTTTTCTTTATGTATAACAGTAAACTTATTGATGTTGACAGAAAGGTTTCTGTTAATTTTAAAGAAAAGAAAATTTCGGATGTGCTATCCTCATTATTTTCAGATACCGATGTAAAATTTGTTACCAATGATAAGATAATTATTCTTACTCCCGTGACAGATAATAAAGAATTTTTATTTCAACAATTAACAATTAATGGAAAAGTAACAGATAAAGATGGATATCCTTTACCAGGCGTTAATGTAGTTGAAAAAGGTACAACAAACGGTGCTGTTACCGATTTAGATGGGAAATATAGTATTTCTGTAAAATCGGACAATGCTACTCTCGTTTTTTCATTTGTTGGATTTCTTTCTGAAGAAGCATTAGTAAACGGACAGTCTACCATTGATATAATGCTAGTGGAAGATATTTTATCGTTAGATGAAGTTGTTGTTGTAGGATATGGTGTTCAAAAGAAAAGTTCTGTAACGGGTTCTATCTCGCAGGTAAAATCAGAGGATGTTGCAAACCGGACTATTACAAGTGCAGAACAAGCGTTGCAAGGTAAAACAGCTGGAGTTCAGATAGTAACCACTTCAGGGGCTCCCGGTTCTTCACCTGCAATACGTGTAAGGGGATATTCTTCGAACTCAGACATGTCTCCTTTGTACGTTGTTGATGGTATTATTGTAAGTGATATCAGTAATATTGATCCCAATGATATTCAGTCTATGGAGGTATTAAAAGATGCTTCCTCCGCAGCAATATATGGAGCTCAGGCTGGTAACGGTGTTGTTTTAATAACAACAAAGCGAGGGTCTTCTTCAAGTGATAATTGGGGAAAGATTTCGTATGATTATATGTATTCCTCACAAAGTGTTGCCACCACACCTAATTTAATGAATGCTGCTCAATATGCTGAATTTATGGTAGAAGCAGGTAGTTTCAGCCAGAGTGCCATTGATACATATTGGGATGGTGTAACAGATACAGACTGGGTTGATGCTGTTTTTGATAATTCGGTAATGCAAAAACACAGTGTGTCCTATACCAATGGTAATGATAAAGGGGCATTTTACTCTTCATTATCGTATGTTGATAATAACGGTATTCAGGTCGGAGATAAAGATACTTACAAACGTCTCACCGGGGTTGTTAATGCAGACTATAAAATTAAACCCTGGTTTAAACTATCAACAACCAATAATATTGAACGTAGAAATTTACAGTCAGGTGGTGCAGGAGTTGTTGCAGATGTGTTCTTAATGGATCCATTAACTCCCACAACTTATAGCGAGTCTGAACTTCCAGCTAATATGCAAACAATATTAAATAATGGATGGACTATCCTACAAGATGATAATGGGGACTACTACTCCATTTCTAACTTTTATAATTTTAATAATCCATTGGCATCAATAGCTTCATCAACAACTAAAAATGAATCTTTCAGCCTCTTTGGGAATTTCTCAGGTGACTTTACACCCATTAAAGGATTAACTGTTACTTCAAAATTTGGTTACAACCTGGGTTCCGCCAGTAGTAATACCTACAACAATGATTACTATGGTTCAACACAACGCTATAACGAATTTGTAACCTTAAACCAGTCAAATTCAACTACAATAAATTATCAATGGGATAATTATGCCAATTATATGACTACGTTAGGGGATAACCATGATATTTCTGCAATGGTTGGTCATTCATTTATTAAGAATTCATATTATTATACTCAGGGAGGATTAACAGCAAATGGAGAAGATGCTGTTCTTTTAGATGATGCTGAATATTTTGGTTGGTTGGATTATGCCAGTAGTAGTGCCGGAAAAACAAATAGCGGAGGGTTAACACTTAATAGTAGTGAATCATACTTTGGTCGTTTCAACTATACATATGCTGGAAAATATATGGTACAGTTTTCTTTAAGGGCAGATGCTTTTGACCTCTCTAAACTTCCATTAACAAACCGTTGGGGATATTTCCCGGCAGCTTCAGCAGCATGGACAGTGTCAGAAGAAAAATTCTGGGCTTCAATGCCTCAAATGTTCTACTATTTAAAAGTGAGAGGTTCATGGGGGAAAAATGGATCCATCGGACCATTAAGCGGATACCAATATGCAACCTCAATGGCTAATGCAGGAATGTATTCATTTGGTAATGAATCGGCTTATAATTATGTGTCTGGTTCTGCACCTGCTTCTATGGGTAACGATAATTTAAGCTGGGAAACATCAACACAATTTAATATTGGTTTTGATGCACGATTCTTAAATGGAAGGTTGGCTACTTCTTTCGATTATTTCGACAAACAAACAGAAGACCTCTTGGTAACGGGTTTAAAATCTTCGCTTATTGCAGGAGGTGAATTTTCTCCGATGAATGCTGGTGCTGTTTCAAATACTGGTGTGGAAATTGAATTGGGATGGGACGATAGGATTGGCAATGATTTTAGTTATGGAATTCATGCAAATGCTTCAACCCTTAAAAACAAAGTAACATACTTAGAAAAGAGTATTGATTATATTGAAGGAACCAGGTTGTTAAATGACCCTGTTACTATCTTCGAAGAAGGTAATAAAGTTTGGCATTACTATGGATATAAATTTACCGGTGTAGATTCACAAACTGGAGAAGCTACTTTTGAAGATATTAATGGTGACAGAACCATAAGTACAGAAGACAGGACAAATATCGGTTCAGCTATTCCAAAATTAACCTACGGTATTACGTTAACAGCCGCATATAAAGGTTTTGATGCCATTGTATTTGGTTCCGGAACTTATGGGAATAAGATTTTTCAGTGTCTTTTCTCTAACGACCGTGCTGTTGGTAACAGGATTTATGAAGAGTTTTATGAGGATCGTTGGACTGCAACCAATACAGATGCTGAACACCCGTCTGCATCAGCTGATATTTCTAAATATATTGTGTCTAGCGCTATGGTTAAAGATGGTTCGTTCTTTAAAATAAAACAAATTCAATTAGGGTATACATTCCCTAAACCAATCCTTAGCAATTTAAAAATATCAAACCTGCGTTTGTATGTTTCTTTAGAGGACTTCTTCACGTTTACAAAATATAATGGTTTTGATCCGGAAGCAAGTTCTGCCGGAACAGGATCTCAACAAGGTGTTGATACAGCGGTATATCCTATCTCAAAGAAATTTGTGGCAGGTTTAAATTTAACATTCTAAATTTTTTATAGACATGAATAAAAAAATTATATCAATTGCAATATTTATTGTTTCAATTCTTTTTTTCTCATCTTGTGAAGACGAGTTGAATATTGAGAAAATGGGAAATCTTGGGGCAGAAGAAGATTTTTATAAGACAGATGCTGATGCAGATGCTGCGATAACTTGTTGTTATATAGATTTAGGTAGCTTATATGAAGGAATAATGTCTACCTCAAATCTGATGTCGGATGACATTTGGTGTGGTGGTGGCCAAAAAAATGATAACTCTCAAAGAGAGGATATAGGAGCTTATACTTTTGGTCCTACAAATGAAAATATCCAGGATTTGTTTTCAGGATTATATACATTGATCTACCATGCAAATTTGGTTATCGAAAAATTTGAAACCTATGATACAGAAACAAAAAAGCAGGCGTTGGCGGAAGCTTATTTCTTCAGGGGATTTGCACATTTTTATTTAGGTGCATTTTTCGGTACGGCACCCGTTGTTGACCATTTGCTGGGAACGGATGAATACGAACAGCCCAATAGTACAAAAGTTCAATTATTTGAACAGGCAGTAAGTGATTTGGAAATTGCTACAGAGTCGGGAGATATGGTAAGTAAGACTGATATAAATACAAATTCAGCCCGTGTTACTAATGAGGCAGCTCTTTCATATTTAGGAAAAGTTTATGTATTCCTTGAAGATTGGGATAAGGCTGCAACAGCATTGGATAAAGTAATTTCTTCAGAGAAATATGAATTATACAACAATTATGAAGATATATTACATTCAGCATCAGATTTTTGTTCTGAAAATATCCTTGAATGGAATGCGGTAACAGATTATAGTAATTTCTTAAATAACATTAATTTGTATTTTATCTATAATGGTTTTAGAGGGGATTTTTATGATTGGGGCGTTTCAGCAGAATATAGTGATATTTCTAATAGCGCATATGGTTTTTATAATCCTACAGCATCATTATACAATGCTTTTGTTAGTGAGGAAGGTATAGATGGTTTTCGTTTAAATCAAACGATTAAAACGTATGCTCAACTTAAAGATATCGGAATTACTATTCTTGCTGGAAAAGTATTGCACGGCCATGAAGGATACTGGAACTGGAAAAACAGGTTCCTAAATTCTGATTTTATTATTTACGGTCTTTTTCCTGTTGTTAATTTCCGTTTTATGCGTTATTCGGAAGTATTGTTATTAGCTGCAGAAGCGCAGTTAATGAATGGAGATGGTACAAAAGCTGAAGAATATCTGAATGAGGTTAGGGAACGTGCCCAACTATCTGCAAAATCAGGGATTACTATAGCTGATGTTAAATTAGAAAAACGTCTGGAATTATTTAACGAAGGGTGCCGCTGGATGGACTTAGTTCGTTGGGGAGACGCAGCTGATGTTTTAAATGATAAAGGAAAAACAATTATAGGATTTGATGGAGACACTGAATCTACCGTTGTAGAATATACAAATTCATCATCAGATGGATTTGTTGAAGGTAAACATGAAGTGTTGCCAATTCCTGACACGGAAGTTACGCTAAACGGTAATTTAGAACAAAATCCCAATTGGTAGAAATATTATTATCCCATTAAGAATAATTATAAAATAAAGTCTGTATTTTAACGAAGGTGTTCTCGACTACCGCTCGAACTGATCCTTGTTTATCAGGTGGTTGTCGTATCGGGCGGGGTCGAGATGTCTTTGTTAATTGACTTTTTGGGATCCTCTTTTTTATACTGGAAAATCAAAATTCAACCTTAAAAAATAGAATATGAATAAAATGAATAGGTTTATTGCTTGTTTTATTGTTTCAGTAATAACAATAGGGAGTGTTTTTTGTAAAGAAAAGAATCCTGTTTTATCCATTGAAGGAGGCAAAGTACAAGGAGTTAAATCAGAAACAGATGGTGTTATGGTATACCGGGGAATACCCTATGCTGCAGCACCAACCGGAGAATTAAGATGGAAAGCCCCTCAACCTGTTACGCCCTGGAAAGGTGTTAAAGTTGCCGATAAATTTGGAAATGCAGCCTACCAGGCAACACATGTAGAAGGGGATTTTTATCAAAAAGAATTTTTTTGGCAGGGGGATGCTCCTTATAGTGAAGACTGTCTGTTTCTTAATGTCTGGACACCCAATCCTGGGGAGACAGATAAAAAACTTCCTGTTGCCATGTGGATACACGGAGGAGCCTACACATCAGGATGGGGATTTGAACCGGAAATGGATGGAGAAGCCTGGGCAAAAAGAGGTGTAATTCTAGTAACAATTAATTACCGGTTAGGGATATTTGGTTTTCTTGCCCACCCTGAATTGACAGCAGAAAATCCGAACCACGTTTCAGGAAATTACGGAACACTCGATCAGATTGCAGCATTAAAGTGGGTAGTTGAAAATATTTCACAGTTTGGTGGAGCTCCGGATAATATTACGATTTTCGGGCAAAGTGCCGGTGCGGCAAGCATTCAGACTCTGGTTACTTCACCACTTTCAAAAGAAATACCAACCAAAGCAATTATACAGAGTGGAGGAGGAATTAGTGAAAGGCCACTTATGGGAAATGCGTTATTAGCAAATGCAGAAGAAAACGGAAAAAAAATAATGGACTGGGCAGGTTGTAAAAGTCTTCAAGAAATGAGAGCTGCATCAACAGAGGATATTTATGGGGTGGTTCAGAAATATATGGCTGAAACACAACAGTATTTATCCTTTTCCCCGGTAATAGATGATTATGTGCTACCAGAGACATTTAGCAGTGCTGCTTTGGCTGGACGAATATCCGATGTGTCTTATATGATTGGAGCTACAATGGATGATATTGGTCCCCTTGGCGCCGATGAAGCCATTGGTAGGTTCTGTATTACACGTGAAGAAGGTGGGGATAAAGCTTTTGCATACCAGTTTGCAAGGCCACTCCCTGGTGATGATGCCGGTGCTTTTCATTCCTCTGAATTATGGTATACATTCAATACTCTTAAACGTAGCTGGAGGCCTTTTATAGCTGGCGATTATGCATTAAGTGAAGTAATGGCTGATGCATGGACAAATTTTGCTAAGAATGGAGATCCTAATGGAAATAATGATTCGAAGTGGACTCCTTATACAAAGGAAAATCCTGAATACATGATTTTTAAACTGGAAGGAGAAAAAGAAGCTTCTGTAATGGGGGAAATGTTAGAGCCTTCGGTTAAAAGTACCTTTTAATATAGGGTGTTTAAAGAATTAATGTGGAATAACTCAAAAAATAAATACTACAAAATGAAAAAATATTTTAAAAATATTGTATCAATAGGTGCAATAGGGATGTTGATTTTTGGCTGTAGCCCAACAGTTCCACAAAGTAAACTTTCTCAATACGATGAGGAGGCAAACAAGATTATTGCTCAAATGACACTCGAAGAAAAGATTAATATGCTCCATGCAAAGCATATGTTTGTTTCAGCAGGAGTAGAACGTTTGGGAATAGCTGATATTATTTATGCAGATGGGCCTTTTGGAATCAGGGAAGAGATGGAGCCTGATAGTTGGGCGTCACTAGGCTGGGAAACAGATAAAGCTACCTTTTTTCCTACAGGATCAGCGCTTGCTGCTACATGGAGCCCGGAACTCGCTTATGATTATGGCACAGGAATGGCCAGAGAAGCAAGGTTACGTGGTAAAGATATGGTTCTCGGACCGGCAATTAATATACAACGTATTCCAACAGGGGGAAGGACCTATGAGTATCTAAGTGAAGACCCTTTTTTGAGTTCCCGGTTAGCTGTTGGCTATACAAACGGAGTGCAAAATAATGGAGCTGCAACATGCCTAAAACATTTTGCCTTAAATAACCAGGAAAATAACCGGGGAACAGTTAATGTTATTGTTGGTGAACGTGCAATGCGTGAGATTTATTTACCTCCGTTCCAGGCTGCTGTTGAAGAAGCAGATGCTTATGGTGTAATGTCAGCTTATAACAAAGTTAATGGATGGTGGTGTGCAGAGAACGATATTTTGCTTAATAAAATTCTTCGTGATGATTGGGGATTTAAAGGGATGGTGATTTCAGACTGGAATGGAACACACAGTACAGTAGATGCGGTAACAAATGGACTTAATGTTGAAATGCCGGGAAAAATATACCTGGGAGATGCGTTACTTGATTCTGTTAAGTCCGGAGCTGTGTCAGAAGAGATAATCAATCAACGGGTTCGTGAAATTCTTAGGGTGAGAATGGCAATTAAACCAGTACCCAAAGAAGAAGCAAATAAAGAAATTACATCTCAACCTCCACAACAAAAGATAGCATATGAGGTAGCATGTAAGTCAATTGTTTTATTGAAAAATGAAGGAGTCCTTCCTTTGGAACTTAGCGGTAAACTGGTTATTGCTGTTATTGGCGCAAATGCAGAACAAACAATGGGACTAGGAGGAATGGGCGCAGGAGTTAAAACACTGTATGAAGTTACCCCACTTGAAGGCCTGAAAAATAGAATTGGAGAAAACGCAGAGATAATTTACGCTAAAGGTTATGAGCCAGAAGTGTTTGATTTTGCGAGTATGTTTAGAAAAAGAACACCGGAAGAAATTAAAAAAGAAGCCCGTGAAAAAGAGTTGGTAGCTAAAAAACTACAAAAAGAAGCAGTTGAAGTTGCTGCAAAAGCAGATATTGTTCTTTTTATTGGTGGAGATAACCGAGCTGTTGAGAGCGAAGGCAGAGACAGGGAAAATATTAAACTTCCTTCAGGTCAGGATAATTTAATTCAGGCAGTAGCTGCTGTAAATCCAAATATTATAACTGTTTTGACAAGTGGCGCCCCCAATGATCTTAACATTGTAAAACCACTCTCAAAAGCAATGCTTATCTCCTGGTTTAATGGTACAGAAGGGGGAAACGCTCTTGCAGATGTGCTTGTTGGAAATATTTCGCCAAGTGGTCGTTTGCCTTTTACACTACCTGTAAAACTTGAGGATTCTCCTGCTTATGCACTAGGTAACTATCCCCAGGGTAAAAAAGGGACAGATATTTTTGCTAATCTTGTATCAGAAACAGAAGAAGTTGAAAAATCTGACGAAGAAGATGCTTCAGAAGAAGATTTAAACAGCGATCCAAATACAGCCTATTATTCAGAAGAATCTCTTGTTGGTTACCGTTGGTTTGATACAAAGGAAATTAATGTTATGTATCCGTTTGGATATGGTCTTACTTATACAACCTTTGATTATTCTGGAATTAAAACAGACAAGGAGAAATATGGAAAAGATGATGTTATTAATGTTTCTTTTCAATTAAAGAATACAGGAACTGTTGCTACAGATGAAGTTGCACAGGTATATGTTCATCGTATTAATCCAACTGTTGAATGGCCTTACAAAGAACTTAAGGCATTTTCACGTGTCTCTGTAGAACCAGGAGAAAGTAAGTTGGTAACAGTAGAGATTCCTGTAAAAGACCTTCAGTACTGGAATGAAAATATTCAAGGCTGGGATAATGACCTTTGTAATATTGAATTGTTGGTTGGTGCTTCAGCAGGAGATATCAAACTTAAAAAAGAAGTTGTATTAAACTAATTAAGAATATTTTATAATATGAAAAATATAATAGCATTAATTTTATTTGGAGTATTTTCAATTTCTGTTCAGGCACAAGGATTTAACCACACCCCAACTCCTAACGACAACTTAAAATCAACAGAGGTGTTATCCAATGGGAATGTGCTTTTCAGGATTTATGCCCCCAAAGCTAAGGATGTTACTATTGGAGGAGATATTGTTCCCTGGGGAAAAGAAATAGAAAGTGTAAAAGCCGAAAACGGCGTATGGACAATTACTATTCCTGAAGCAAAGATCGGTACGTATCGATATCATTTTATAGTAGACGGAGTTAAGGTTTATGATCCAAAGGCTGCTAATACTTTTGAAACGTCTGCTCTAGTTGATGTAGTACCCCAGGGAAGTGAGGAGTTCTTCTCTATGAGGGAAGATATACCCCACGGTGCAGTATCAACATTGTATTATTACTCATCTACAACAAAAGGAATGAGAAGAATGCATATTTGGACACCAGCAGGTTACAATCTTGGTAAAGAAAAGCTCCCAGTATTGTATTTGATTCATGGAGGAGGTGATAGTGATATTGCCTGGCCAAATGTAGGGAGGGCTGGATTAATTATGGATAATCTTCTTTCTGAAAAAAAATGTGAAAAAATGGTTGTTGTTTTTCCTGACGGGGGAATTGATACCAAAGTCTTTGTAGAAGATTTAAAAAAGGATATCATTCCTTTTGTAGAATCAAATTATAATGTATATCAGGATGCAAATCATAGAGCCCTTGCTGGTCTTTCTATGGGAGGCTTGGAAACAATGGAAGCTTTTATGGCTTATCCGGATATGTTCTCATACATCAATGTAATGAGTTCTGGTTGGTTTATTGATAATAAAGAAATGTACGAAAACGGAGATAAACGATTGAAAGAGATTGCACCTACATTAAACAAAACCGTTAAATATCTTCGTTTTACCCAGGGAGGCCCTGAAGACATCGCATATAAAAATGGTAAAGAGATGTTAAAAGTTTTTGATAAGAACAATATAAAATATGACTTTAGTGAAATGCCAGGAGGGCATTCATGGTATGTGTGGAGGCATGATCTGTATAATTTTGCCCAGAAATTGTTTAAATAAAAAGCGAAATATCTAAAGTGTAGTCATTTAGTTAGATAGAAGTAGTTTGAAGCTAATTGAAAATTTCGTAGTTTAGTATCCACAATTTCTTTTTTGATCCTGTTGAAAAAGATTCTACATCCAATGTCGTTTAGTTAACGATTCTATAATTGACGCTGTCATGTTTAAAAACGCTGACAGATAGATATACTGTGATTTAAACCTGTCAGCGTGCGTAGCTCCTGACAGCGTTGGTACCTTAACTAAACGACATTGATTCTACATCTATTAATTTATTTTTTAAGCTAACTTTTTTACTAGGGGTACATATATTTACTTTAACCCAATTTTGAAAAATGATTTTTATAAAACACTCAATATTATGTTGTCTGATATTCTTAAGTGTGAAGTTATCAGCACAAATGCCACCCTCTTATATTTCACCTGAAATATCAGGCAATAATGTTACATTTCGGATAGATGCCCCCAATGCCAGTGAAGTTAAGATATATGGGGATTTTTTGCCCGGTGTTAATCCTTATGGTTTGGGGGGCAATGAAATTATGCAAAAGAATAAAGAGGGTTTGTGGGAATATACAGCAGAAAACTTAACCCCGGAATTCTATTTTTATTATTTCGAGATTGATGGTTATCGTGTATTGGATCAGGTAAACCTAAAAGTTGTACATAACTTCATGGAGTATATGAATACTTTTATCATTAAAGGAGAAAAAAGCAAATACTACGAATATTTAGAGCGGCACAAAGGTTCTCTTTCTCAGGTTTGGTATTATTCCTCAGCATATGGTTTTGAAAGGAGGTTAAATGTTTATACCCCTTATGGGTATAACCCCCTAAAAAAATATCCGGTTCTTTACCTTCAACACGGAGGCGGAGATGATGAAGAAACTTGGGTTACCATGGGGCGTGTTTGCGAAATAATGGATCATCTAATTGAAGAAGAAAAAGCAACTCCAATGATAGTTGTAATTCCCAATTGTATGTCAAATCAGGTAGCATCGCAAAATATTATGGATCCACTTCCAACCCCAGGGCCTCTTGGCTTTGACCAATCAGGGGAGGAGTTTAAAAATGGGGGGCCTTATGTACAAAGCCTTATGGAGGAAATAATTCCTTTTATTGAATCAAATTATAATGTGATTCAGGATAAATCCGGCAGGGCTATTTCAGGTTTGTCAATGGGGGGGATATATACACTTAGCACCATAAAACAGAATCCGGATATGTTCGATTATATTGCTATTATGGGAAGCGGATTCTTTGTAGACGATCCCGTTGAAGCTGATGAGACATTAATTCCGGTAAAAGAATCCGGATATAAACTCTTCTGGGTAGGAATTAATGAAAAAGACATAGCTTATAAAAGTGGCCAAAATTTAATAAACGCATTAAACAAAAACGGGTTGCCATTTGCAATTTTTGATCCGGATAATGGCCATAACTGGAGATCATGGAGACGCGATTTGGTAGATTTGGTTCCGCGATTGTTTAAAGAATAAGATAGTTTTTTTGTTGAAAGAGTTTATTCATTTAGAGAATTCAAATTAGAATTATTACTATAAGACCAATTATCTTAATTTTAAGCAGAATAAAATCTATTGAAATGAAACGTCCAGGATAAAATAATTATGATTTTATCTTGGTAGTTCCATCTAACCTTTGAAAAATAAAAAATAAAAAAATGAAAAAACAATTATTAATACTATTGGGGATCACTTTTTTTCTTTCAGTAAACTCACAAAGACTTGTAGTCCGTATGGATGATATTGGTGGGGCACACTCTATAAATCTGGCTATAATAACATGTTACCAGGAAGGGATTGGACGATCTGCTGAAATTATGCCGGCTGCCCCCTGGTTCCTGGAAGGTGCAAAACTGTGCAATGAAAATCCGGGCCTTGATGTAGGCATCCATGTTGCCTTAAACAGTGAGTGGGAAGGATATAAGTGGAAACCTTTAACAGACTGCCCTTCACTATGCGATGAAGATGGATATCTTGGTGAAGGTGGTTTTGGGCCTTCTGCTAAAACTATCGATTTAAAAGAGGCAGAAGCAGAAATACGCGCCCAGATAGAACTGGGACTTAAATACGTTGATAATGTTACCCATATTTCAGATCACATGATGTGGACTTTTAAACCCGGTCTACTGGATATTGTATTGAAACTAGCTGACGAATATAACCTGGTATACCAGGGAAATTCTGAACTTGATGCAAAAATGGGGTTAAACTCACTGGGTATGATCATGGCTAAACCAGGTGAAAAAAGAGAAGGTGCTTTTCTTGAGGCATTAAAAAAAATGGAAAAAGGCAAGACGTATTGGACTATTGAACACCCTGCTTTTGATAATGATGAGATGAAGGGGATGTTTACCAGTGCAGGACAAGATGTTGGTAAAGATAGACAGGATGTGACAGACACATTTATGAGCCCGGTTATAATGAAATACATTGAAGATAACGGAATTGAGCTTATCAGCTTTGGCGAACTATTCAAGGAAATGAAAAATAAGTAGTTTTCCATAAAATGAAATAATAACATTCCTCAAAGAAATAATGTGAAGTTAAAAGCCAGAAGCTGAAAGGAAATTTGACTTTTTGATTTCAACTTCAGGCTAAACGTATAATTATATTGCTAAACCTATTCACTAAATAAAAACAAAAACTAAAAAGAGTATGAAAAAAATTATAACAACATCGGTTTTATTGTTGAATTGTATCTGTCTTTTACTGGCTCAACAAAATAATCAACCTAAAGCAGAACTAACAGGAAATATAAGTTTTGATGTTTCTCAACCATTTGGTTATGTTCAGTTTGTTGAATTGACTATTGGAGATGGTGGAACAGGCCCTTATAAAGCGGTTATGACAGGAGATACATCACTCAGCACACATACAATATACAGGCCGGCAGACCTGACAAAGTTTGTTAGCAAAGAAAGACTCCCTGTTGTAGTCTACGGTAATGGGGGATGTAGAAATGGTTCTGTTGAAGTAAGGAACCTGCTTTTTGAACTTGCTTCACATGGTTTTATGGTTATTGCTGTAGGCCCTGTGAAGAATGCAATTTTTGAAGATTGGGCACCGGAAAGAAACATGTCCGATCCCAAATCTATGACTACGGCAATTGACTGGGCTATAGAGCAGAATAGCATAAAAGAAAGTCATTTTTATGGGAAAATTGATGTAGATAAAGTTGCTGTAATGGGGCAATCCTGTGGAGGTGCAATGGCGATGGCAGTAGCAAATGATCCCCGCATTACAACAATTATAATGTGGAACAGCGGTTTATTTGAAACCCCGCCTTCTTTTTTAAATCCAGATAACCAAAATCAGGAAGGTGCACCCAGGATGTCTATGCCTATTGTACCTAAATCAGAGTTGAAGAATTTACATGGTTCCATTGCGTAATTTTCAGGCGGGGAATATGATATAGCAACCCCAAATTCTGCTGATGATTTTGCGAAAATAGATCATATTCCTGTAATACATGCTGATTATGATTTTAGTGAAAAGGTCGAAGAAACAGGAAACAAAGGTCTGGGGCATTATCCAGTAACATACAGGGAACCTAACGGAGGGGCTTTTGCAAAGGCTGGTGCAGCATGGCTTAAATGGCAACTTAAAGATGATAAAGAAGCAGCAAAAATGTTTATCGGAAAAAATCCGGGAATCCTTTCGGATAATCATTGGACGCTGGTAAAAAAGAATATAGATTAATTATAGGTAAGCTTCTTATTAGTTAGTAGTTAGTTCTCAGAAAGCCGCCCACAGTTTGTGTGGTGGCTTTCTTTTTTTTCTTTTTTCACTAGGGGTAAGGGATTTTATTGTGTATTATATTTCAGAAACAATAAGAAAGAAAAAATTATATGAAATGAGATAGAAGTTATGAGCCTGTTTTAATTTTCGAAATTAGATATAGTAAATTAACTCATCGTTTCAATAGATCTTGCTAGTTTTTAAAAATTAAAATAGTGTAAAATAATTCTCATAGGTCAAGTTTTATGTAAACTTCATATAGTAAAAAATAGCAGGTAGTAGTTAGTTTCAAGAAAGTCACTCGCAATCTTTGTGTAGTGACTTTCGTCCTTTTATTAAGTCGGATAAATTTATACCTCGAATAGCGTACTTATTTTTTATCGAAAAATTCATAGAGCCAGTTATTAATTTTTCGAAATAATGATTTTTTTTATTTTTTTGTATGTTTGTCCTTCAGCTATTAGTCTAATGAAAAGTAAAATAGATCTTGATAAAATTATTTATGAATTAAAAAGGGATAACGAAGAAGCCCTTGAGACTCTATTTGATTATTATTATCCACGGCTGTACAATTTTTCCAAAACATTTTTAAAACTAGAAGAAGGAATTGACGATCTGCTTCAGGAAGTTTTTATCCGGGTTTGGAAAAACAGGAAAAATATTAATACAACCTCCAATTTTAACTCATTTATTTTTACCATTACACGCAATCTTTTATTAAACGAACTTAGGACAAAACTTAACAACCAGAAATTAAAAGAAGAAATTAAAAAATCTTCAATAGCTCCTGAATATGATTCATATGAAAAAATTGAATATGATGAATTAAAACAGCAGGTAGAAAAAATAGTAGGAGAATTGCCCGAACGACAAAGAGAGGTTTTTATTCTAAGTAGGAATGAGGGGTTGTCTCACCATGAAATTGCAGAAAAATTAAATATAACAACAAAAACAGTTGAGTACCATATCTCGTTGGCTTTAAAAACGATAAAAATAAAATTCAGGGAGTTAGGGCTGGTTTCGCTTCTTTATTTTTACCTTTTTTTATAATTTTTTTTCATTTTTCACTAGGGCTGTTGAATTTTGCTGTGTATTATATACTAGTAACAAGCAGAAATGAAACAAATTTTTAAGAAATATATAAATTCTAGTTTAACTCCCGAAGAATTTGATCTTGCTTCGGATTTCCTGGGTAAGAAAGAAAATGACTTGGTTTTGTCGGGGTTGATGAAAAATGAATGGTATAAGAACCTGGGAGAAACAGAGATTCCTGCTCGTTCTAATCCTGAATTGAAAAAAAGAATTAAAGAAGCTGTTCGGATTCATAATTATAATACAGCAAAAAATAAAGTCAGAATATATAAAATCGTTTTGCGGGTAGCAGCTGTTCTACTTTTTGCTTTAATAATAAACAGTTTATTCTTATATAATCTTTCATTGAAAAATAATAAAACTTACTCTGCAGAAGTTCAAACAATAACAACACCTTACGGTGCAAAAACAAGCATGACTTTACCTGATGGATCTGAAATTTGGTTAAATTCAGGTTCAACAATTTCATACCCTGTTAGCTTTAAAGACAAAAGATCGGTTACGTTAGTAGGAGAAGCGTATTTTGAAGTACAAAAAGGAGAGGTTCCATTTATAGTATCTACAAATTATGGAGAAGTTGAAGTTAAAGGGACTTCTTTCAATGTAAAAGCATTTGCCGATGATGACAATTTTGAAACAACCCTGGAAGAAGGTGTAGTTACCTTAAGAAATAATAGAAATTCAAAAACTGTATTACTCAAACCAGGTCAGTATGCGATTAATGATTCAGACGGGTTTAGTGTTAAGGATGTAGATACAAAATATTTTACCTCTTGGAGAGAAGGTAAGCTTATTCTTAACAGGGAGCCTTTTTCTATTTTAATAAAAAAGCTTGAACGCTGGTATAATGTAAAAATTGAATATTCAGATAAAAGACTTGACGAAATATGGTATACTGGGACTATTGAAATGGAAAGCCTTTTAGAAGTAATGGATATGATGAGTAAATCGTCTGATATTTCCTATAAGTATAACACAAAAACCAGGGTGCTTAATATAACTAAACAATAATTGAATACTAACTTACTAAAAAGATTAATTATGACGTAAACAGAAAAAACAAACAATTCGGATTATAAGAAAAAAAGAAGCAGAAACTTCCACTTTCCGCTTCTTTCATTAGTAAATAAATAGATTACTTACTTAAACTTAATTTCAAAATTATGGAAAAAAAACGATGTATCCATGGATTAAGCCCATGTAAATTAAAATTGTTAAGAATTATGAAACTAACTTTTCTCTTATTATTAATTTCGCTATCCGGAGTCTATGCATTAGATGGTTATTCTCAGAATACGAAGCTTTCATTAAAATTACATTCAGCAACATTAGAAAGCGTATTGGATGAAATAGAAGAAGAAAGCGATTTTCGTTTCTTTTACAGCAGGAAAATTGATGTAGACAAAGAGATTTCCTGCAATTTTAGTGATAAAAAAATCACAGAAATTCTCGATGAAATAAAACAGGAAGCTAATTTTAACTATGAAGTTATAGGAAGTCAAATAATACTTGTTCCGGTTTCTGAAAAACGTGTTTTTAGTCAGGATTTAATTATAAAGGGTAGAGTAACAGATATTGATGGAGAACCACTACCTGGTGTTAATATAATGATAAAAGGTTCTTCTGTAGGTACGATAACTGATTATGATGGTAATTATACGATTAGTGTACCTGAGGCAAATTCAATTCTTGTTTTTTCATTTATTGGGTTTGTTGCAGAAGAGATTGAAATTCAAGGGCGTAACGTTGTGGATGTTAATTTAGTTCCTGATTTAGTGTCACTTGATGAGGTTGTAGTTACAGCACTTGGTATTTCTCGCGAAAAAAAGGCACTCGGTTATGCAGTATCGGAATTAAAAGGCGAAGAATTTACCAAAGCAAGAGAAGTTAACGTAGCAAATTCGTTAACCGGTAAAATTGCGGGTGTAAATGTTACGGGTATGTCAACCGGTCCTGGAGGTTCTAGCCGTATTGTTATTCGGGGAAATGGGTCGTTTAATGGCGATAACCAACCTTTGTATGTAATTAACGGGATGCCTATTGATAATAGTACTCCAGGAGGAAGTGCATCAGCAAATGGCGGAGGTTTAAATATTGACCGTGGCGATGGTATTTCCGGTATTAATCCAGACGATATTGAGAGTATTAGTGTATTAAAAGGAGGGACAGCATCTGCATTATACGGTTCACGTGCATCTAATGGAGTAATACTTATTACTACAAAAAAAGGTAAAGCACAAAAAGGAATAGGTGTTGAGTTCAATTCAACAGTAACTTTTGATACTCCTCTTTCTTATCAGGATTTTCAGTATGAATATGGACATGGAAAGATGGGGCAAAAACCGACATCACAAACTGAAGCTATTAGTTGGGGACGTCATTCATGGGGAGCAAAAATTGATGGAGAACAGTATATTTCTATTGATGGAAAAGAACATGCCTATTCGGGTGTTAATGTAAAAGATAATATTAAAGAATTCTATCGTACAGGAAGAGCAATGGTTAATACAATTGCTTTTACAGGAGGTAACGAAGGTATAAATTTCCGTCTTTCATTTTCGAATACAGATACTAAAGGTGTACTTCCTAGTAATACATTAAATAAAAATATTATCAACCTTAATGTAAATGGAAAAATTGGGAAACGGTTAACAATTGAAGCAGTTTCTCAATATAATATTGAAGAAGTGAAAAATCGTACAATGGCGGGTGATGCAAACGGAAACCCAAACTGGATACTTATGCTTGCAAATACGATTGATGCTCAACAATTGGCTCCTGGATACCTGGAAGATGGAATGGAATTTCAATGGAATGAAACTCCCTATGCAACAAATCCATATTTTGTTTTGAATAGATATAAAGAAAACGATAAAAAGAACCGTTTTATTGGGCAAACAAGTATTACATATAATCTAACAGAGAAGCTATTTTTAAAAGGAAGTGTTACCCGAGATTTTTATAGCTTCGATTATGTAGGAATTATTCCAACCGGAACACAATATACTACACCTGCTGGCGGAGGAGAATATCATGGGATTAAATCAAATGTCTCTGAGACAAATGCGATGTTTACAGCCAATTATAGTACAAGATTTTCAAATGATTTCGGTGCAACGTTCTTAGCAGGTGTAAATCGCCGAAATTTTGAAAATAACGAAACAACTATTACAGGAGTTGATTTTGTACTTCCTTACTTTTATAGTTATACAAATACTAACTCATTGGAGTTTACTCCAAATAATCAAAAATCTGAAACAAATTCAATTTTAGGTTCTGCAGATTTTGATTATAAAAGTATTTTGTATTTAACCGTTACAGGAAGGAAAGATTGGTTTTCAACACTTAATCCCTCAAGTAATTCTATTTTCTATCCGTCAGTAGGAGGTAGTGTTTTATTATCTGAAGCTTTTGAAATGCCTGAATTTATTAGCTTCCTGAAATTACGTGGTTCATGGGCTCAAGTTGGTGGTGCTGTTCCGGATGCATATGCAGTTAATCTTACATACAGTATGATTCAGGGAGGACATAACGGTCAAGCACTGCAAGGAGTAACATCTTCAACTATTACCGATTACAATCTGAAGCCTTTAACGTCTACAACAAAAGAGATTGGACTAGAGTCAAGCTTGTTTAATAACAACGTTAATATTGATTTAGCATTTTACGACCGTAAAACTTCAAATGATATTGTACAGAGTGCTATTCCAATAACTTCAGGCTATAGCTATGCGCTTTTAAATGCAGGTGAATTACAAAACAGAGGAGTTGAATTTCTTATTTCAGGAAAACCTGTGAAGAATACTAATTTTTTATGGGATGTTAGTTATAACGTAGCATATAATAAAAGTGAAGTATTAAAGCTTGCAGAAGGATTGAATACAATTCAGATGGCATCAAGCGTTGGTGGTTGGGCTGGAATATATAACGATGTAGGTCGTCCGTATGGAACAATTAAAGGTTATCGTATGCAAAAAGATGAAAATGGAAATCAGATCTATGCATCATCAGGTTATGAGAAAAGAAGCGATTTAGTTGAGCTAGGTAATGGCGTTGCTCCACTTACCATGGGTATAACAAATACCTTTACCTATAAAAATTATTCATTAAGTATTCTTATTGATGGTAAATTCGGAAATAAAGTATTCTCTGTGATGAATACTTACGCTAACCGTTTTGGCTTATTGAAAGAAACACTCGAAGGTAGGGGAGAGGATGGCTTAACCCTAACCGGGGTTGATGAGTCAGGAAATCCATACGAAAATAATATTAGTTATGATACGGATGCTTTTCGTTTGTATTATGATAATAAAAAGAATTATTCTGAATTATTTACATACGATGGGAGTTTTATAAAATTGCGTCAGGTAATTTTCGGTTATGATATTCCAACAGAATTTTTGAATCATGTTCGCCTAAAATCTGCATCAATTTCATTTGTTGCCAGAAATGTTGGTATTCTTTATAAGAAAACAGAAGGGTTTGATCCTGAGGTAAGTATTACGAACAGTAATGCACAAGGTTTTGAATCTTTTGCATTACCACGTACGAGAAGTCTTGGATTCAACCTCAATGTTAAATTTTAATTCTATACATCTTTAAATTAAGAATGATGAAACAATCATATTTATATAATATAGTCTCCTACAAAAAAATAGTTATGAGAGTATTATTTACAAAAGTAGAAACAGGTGGTAAATTGCTTAAAAAGAATGCTTTGGCTCTTTGTTTGGTGTTTGCTGTTATGTTATCAATACAATCATGTGATGAAGGTTTTGAAAGTTTGAATACCAATCCTGATGCGGTTTCAGACATTACTCCTGAATACATGTTTACACTTTCGCAGCTTGATGCTTTAAATGCAGCTGTTTTTTCTTCACATATTACTAGTACAGGTGGTTTTATGCAACAATATGCTACCTATAAAGATGTCCCAAGTTTGGGGGATCGTTATACATGGTCGCAAGGGGGGTATCCTTATGATTTTTTTAATACAATTTATCCAAATGCTATTAAGGAAATAGGTGAAGTAATAAGGGCTGTTGCCGACGATCCTGAATTAATCAATATGTATGCAGCAGCACGAGTATGGAGAGTTTTAATTATGCAACAACTAACTGATTTTTACGGAGATATTCCATATTCAGAAGCAGGGAAAGGATATTCGGAAACGATATATACACCTAAATATGATTCTCAATCTGACATTTATGCCGATATGTTAAATGAACTCGAAGAAGCTGCTAATGCTTTTACCAGCGAAAAAGAAACTTTTGGCTCGTCTGATTTATTATACGACGGAGATGTCACTCAATGGAAAAAATTTACTTATTCGCTAATGCTTCGTTTAGCATTCAGGCTTACAAAAGTTGATGAGTCTATGGCTGAAAACTGGGTAGAAAAAGCAATTTCAGGAGGTGTATTTACTGATGAGGTTGATATCGCACGAATTGAATATACTGATGGGCCACAGACTTTAAACTATAATCCATATGCCTATGCGTTAGTGTCGGGGGATTATGGAGTGAGCAATGGAATTGATAATAAAGAAGGTGGGAAATTAGCTGAGACATTTATTTCGCATCTAAAGAATACTAACGATCCTCGTTTAAACGCAATTGCAATTGTTTGGAATAATGGCGTTGCAGATACAACAACAAGTTTACAAAAAGGCATGCCTAATGGATTAGTAGGAGGAAGTGCTCCTGATGATTTTGTAAGTTATTCAGAACCTAATCCATCAACTTTATTAAAGTATAACTCACCCTATTTGGTGTTGACAGATGCAGAGGTAAATCTTCTTTTGGCAGAGGCTTCTATCCGGGGGTGGTATTCTGGAGATGCAAATGAAGCATATCAAAATGCAATTCGTTCTGCATTGGGGTATTGGAGTTTGTATGATGTAAGCGCTGGTACAATTTCAGATGCACGCAAAGAGTCTTACCTGACAAATAATCAGTTGGATGGTTCAACTTTTGATGAAAAAATGGAACAAATCCATACTCAGTTTTGGGTTTCTGTATTCCCTAATGATATTGAAATCTACGCAAACTGGAGAAGAACCGGATATCCAGAATTAGTTCCGGTTGATGTTCCGGGTAATCTTACGAATGGAACAATTCCTCGTCGTTTAATTTATCCACCATCAGAAGAGAGTCTGAATGGAGCAAATTATACGGAGGCAGTAAACAAAATTGAAGGAGGAAATTCACTCACTGGTCGTGTTTGGTGGGATGTCGAATAATAGAATTTAATAAATTATTTCACATGTCAGAAGATGTTTTTTGTTTCTGGCATGTGAAACTTTAAAAATATGATTATGAAAACAGAAAGAAGATTTGCATTAAAACGAATATTTGCTGGAGTGCTTGGTTTAACAGGAATCGGAGCGATTGCTAAATCAGCTGAACTATCTGAAGGAAAAAAAGGGAGTGGTCTTGTCAAGAGCGACGAAATTCCTTTATTCTCAAGTGCCATAACATATGGTAATTTTGTGTTTATTGCCGGAAAAGGAGCTCATTTTGAAGGTGATATAGTAGATCATACCAAATTTGTACTTGATGACCTTGAGAAAGAATTGAAAAAAGCAGGATCATCAATGGAAAAGGTTGTAAAGGTGAATGTCTACCTCAGTGACCTTAACGACTATAAAGCTATGAATGAAGTTTACCGTGGACGTTTTGGGTCAACTCCTCCAGTAAGAACAACGGTTGCCGTTTATGGAGGTGTTCCAGGGGATTCGTTAGTCGAAATTGATTGTATTGCCCATTTGTAAAGAGCTTTGTTAAGTACTTAAAGCTCTCTTTTATTTAAAATTTTTATGTTAATGCACGTCAAAAAATGATTGACATAGGATTCTATTGTTAAATTTTTAAAACTGATAATATAATGACAAGTCGAAGAGATATATTGAAAGGTTTGGCTGTATTGCCACTGGGAAATTCACTTATGGGTTTTACTCAAAAAAGTAATGTTCTCACAACATTACCTTATCGTGATTATTTTAAGGAACTGGGAGTGCGTACATTTATTAATGCTGCAGGA
Organism: Bacteroidales bacterium; assembly: GCA_963665085.2. Classification (GTDB taxonomy): domain Bacteria; phylum Bacteroidota; class Bacteroidia; order Bacteroidales; family JAAAOM01. The sequence goes on along the minus strand of CAXXXS010000002.1, from coordinate 1,000,866 downwards.
ACTTATACGTCAATGACAGGTTCGTTAATGAGACCTGAAGTATTAAATGCCTATCAGTATGCTACTACCGAATATGTATTACTTGATGAACTTCAGGATAAGGTAGGAGAACGCATTGCTTCATTACTTGGCTGTGAAGCGGCAACTGTTACTTCAGGAGCTGCTTCTGCTATAACTTTAGGTACTGCAGGAGTACTTACAGGTACAGATCCGGAGAAAGCAGCAAAGTTGCCTCATTTGAAAGGGACAGGTATGAAAACAGAAGTAATCATGCAACGGGCTCATTATATTGATTATGCACATGCTATTATAAATTGTGGGGTAAATATTGTTTATGTCGATACAAAAGAGGAACTCGAGAAAGCAATTAATAAAAACACGGCAATGTATTATTTTGTTAACTTCCTAAATTACGAAGGACAAATTCAATGGGAAGAGGTCATATCAATTTGTAAAAAACATAATATCCCAACAATGATTGATTGTGCTGCTGATGTACCACCAGTTGAGAATCTTAGTAAATATATGAAGATGGGATTTGATATGGTTTGCTTTTCAGGAGGTAAAGGTCTTCGTGGCCCTCAGAGTGCAGGATTACTTCTTGGAAAGAAAAAATATATTGAAGCTGCCCGTGTAAGTGCCCCTCCACGAGGAAATACCATTGGCCGTGGTATGAAAGTAAATAAAGAGGAAATCCTGGCAATGATGGTTACTGTTGAATCGTATCTTGAACGTGATCATCAGCAGGATTGGGATATGTGGGAAGAGCAGGTTGCATTAATAGATAATTCAATTAAATCAATAGAAGGGGTTAAGACCTCAATTGATGTACCCTTGTTAGCCAATCAGGTGCCAACCTTGAATGTTTCCTGGGATGTGAAGAAAGTAAAGATATCAGGAGATAGGGTTAAAGAAAAGTTACGTAGTGGACATCCTTCAATTGAAGTTGCTGGAGGTGGTGAAAACTCAATAAGCATAACTACCTGGATGTTGGTTCCTGGAGAAGAACGAATTGTTGCCAGTCGTATTTCTGATATTTTAAATGAAGTTGCTGTTTAATATTTGCTTTTTGAAAAGGGATTACTGGAATGACTTGAAAAATTAGAATTGTACTTCTAGTTTGCTATTGACTCCTGTTAATCTTGCCAAAAATAGAAAAGCGTATTATCCTATCACTATATTCTAAAAGGAATAATCAATTCCTTTTATCAAAGCTGAATTATTGAGGGATAGTATATCATAAAGAATGTTGTAAATATAAGAAGATGAATAAGATAAAATATTTCCTGTTTTTAGTTTGTTGTGTTGTGTATTCTATTTCAGGACAAGCACAAACATATAGTATATTAATAAAAGGAGGCCATGTAATCGATCCTAAAAATAATTTAGATAAAAAAATGGATGTGGCTTTAATCGATGGCGTTATAGCCAAAGTTGCAGATAATATCGATTCCAAAAAAGCTGAGTTGGTCATTGATGCTAAAGGGTTATATATAACGCCGGGATTAATTGATATGCATGCACATCATTTTTTCGGAACACTTCCTGATAGTTATTTGCGTAATAGTTTTGAAGCACTCCCTCCTGATGGTTTTACCTTTAGATGTGGGGTTACAACAGTTGTTGATGCAGGAAGCCCTGGATGGAAAACATTTCAGACATTTAAGGAACAGACGATAAAGCATTCGAAAACCAGGGTGTTTACTTTTATAAATATTGTTGGAGAAGGGATGTGTGGAGGACCATACGAACAGAACCCCGATGATATGAATGCAAAGATGACGGCTATGGTAATTCAGCAAAATCCCGAGGCGATTGGCGTTAAAGTTGCTCATTACTCAGATGCCGATTGGACTCCTATTGATCGTGCTGTGGAGGCAGGTAAGTTAGCTGATGTTCCTGTAATGATCGATTTTGGCCAACACGAACCTCCTCTTTCATTGGAGGAACTATTATTGGAAAAACTTCGTGCTGGAGATATTTTTACTCATGCATATGCTCATGTTGCCGGCCGGATGTCAATTGTTGATGATAATGGTAAAGTTGCATCTTATGTATGGGAGGCAAAGGAAAAAGGGATAATCTTTGACGTCGGGCATGGTGGGGGTAGCTTCTCTTATGCACAGGCATGGCCAGCAGTACAGGCTGGATTTTTTCCTCAAACAATTAGTACAGATCTTCATATAGGAAGTATGAATTCAGGAATGAAAGACATGAACAATGTAATGTCTAAAATGCTAAATCTTGGAATGAGTTTGTCCGATGTTATAGCTGCATCAACATGGACACCAGCCTGCGTTATTCAAAAGAAAGAGTATGGACACCTTTCAGAAGGGGCCGTTGCCGATATCGCAATTTTGAATGTAAGAGAGGGTGATTTTGGGTTTACAGATGCAGCCGGATTGCGCATGAATGGAAATAAAAAACTGGAATGTGAATTAACTATCCTCGGAGGAGAAATAGTTTATGACTTAAATGGAATTTCGAAACCATTGTGGAAGTCAGAATAATAAAGTTAAAACGAAAAAAATAATCCAAATGAGAAATATTATTTTGATCTTTTTAGGTGTTTTTTGCTTTTCTTTCAGGGTTTCGAACGCACAAACGATGCCAAAGGATGAACTGATTTACTTAACATCAGAATGGAAGGGCGAGCGATTTAAGGATGGAAGACCAAAGATACCAGATGATCTAATAGAGCGAGCAAAACATATTACCATTGAAGACGCATGGTTGGTTCTTCGTAATGAAGGGTATTTTTGTCAGTTCGAAGGCAACTTTAAAATTGCCAATCCCAACGAAGTAATGGCAGGAAGAGCAGCTACAGCACAGTTCTTGCCTACTCGTCCAGATATAGAAAATTTGATAAAAGAGCGAGGCTGGAAAGATGGTTTTCAAGGTAATACCAATTCATGGCCTATAGCAAAGCTTGAAAAAGGGGATGTTTATGTCGCCGATGTAGGTGGAAAAATTATTGGAGGAACTTTAATAGGGGATAATCTGGCAAGTTCAATTTACAAACAATCTGGCAATGGTGTTGTGTTTAATGGTTCGGCACGCGACCCTGAAGGGATTTCAGAGATAAAAGGTTTTAATGCCTGGATTCGTGATTGGGATCCGACATTTCTTGAAAATGCGGTGTTGACAGGATTAAATACTCCTATAACATTGGGACGGGCAATTGTAATCCCCGGAGATTTAGTACTTGCAAAAGGTGAGGGGGTCATCTTTATCCCCGCACATTTGGCTAAAACAGTAATTGTTACTGCTGAATTCCTTAGCTTGAGGGCTCAATTCGCAAATTTGGTTTTATCTGAAGGACGTTTTACTGCAGGACAGATAGACAATCAATGGATCGACGAAATAAAAAATGCATTTATTGAATGGATAGAAAAAAATCCAGATGTTCTGCCAATGAAACGGGATGAACTTGATGAATATATGAAAAACAGAACCTGGTAACCGGTGCGTGGTAACTTAATTTTAAACTAACTTAAATATGAAATTCATGAAGAATATAATTGCTCGCTTATTGATACTTTCTATATTTAGTTTTTTTATTGCTACACTGTTGTTTTTTTTAGATTCAAGTAAGGGATTCTTTGTCTTGTTTCTTGCTATCGGTTTTGTCTTTATCGCTTTTGCATTTAATAAGTCAAAAAAATTTAAAGGCTTAACTTATCCAGTAATGATTCTCGCATCGGTTGCAATTGCTTTGACTTACCCCGATATTTTTGTGAGTATCAAGGGATTTCATTTAACAACTCTGATTACTCCACTTTTGCAAATAATAATGTTTGGAATGGGGGCAACGATGAGTGTGCAAGATTTTGTAGGGGTTGTTAAAATGCCTAAAGGTGTTATAATTGGTTCGGTTTGTCAGTTTACTGTAATGCCACTGGTAGGTTTTTCGTTAGCAAGTATTTTCAATTTTCCTCCTGAGATTGCTGCGGGAATTATTTTAATTGGTTCTTCACCAGGAGGAATGGCTTCAAATGTAATGGCATACTTGGCAAAGGCCAATGTGGCTCTGTCAATTACACTTACAACAGTTTCTACGTTGTTAGCCCCTTTTTTAACTCCTTTTTGGATGAAAGCAATAGGGAGCCAATTTGTAGAAATTGATGCACTCAAAATGATGTTTGATATCATTAAAATTGTTATCATACCTGTGTTTTTTGGTATATTATTTAATTATCTATTCAAGGGGAGAACCAAATGGATAGATATTATCATGCCTCGTTTATCGATGGTGAGTATTGCTTTTATTATTGTGATAATTACAGCGGTTGGTAGGGAAAGTCTTATGACAATAGGTATACTGCTATTTTGTACAGCCTTATTTCATAACATTATTGGATATTTTGTAGGATATTTTGCAGGACGTTTATTTAAGATGAGTGAGAAAGATTGCCGGACCATCGCAATTGAAGTTGGGATGCAAAACGGTGGATTGGCATCTGGCATTGCAAAGGAAATGGGAAAAGTGGCTACTATTGGTCTGGCTCCAGCTATATTTGGTCCAACAATGAATATTACGGGTTCGCTATTAGCAAGTTTTTGGCATGAAAAAAGAGGGACTGAGAAATTAGAATCCTTAGATACAGAATAATCTCACCCGAGATAATATACTTTTTAAGAAAAGTTAAGATCTAATATGAAGTAATCTCTAACGATAGTAAAATTTAAGCTGTCAAAACCGGGCATAACCAGTTTATGAAATCAAAAATAATGTCAGATTTAATATTAAAATTTTGGCCTAAGGATGATTCAACAGAAAACAACATTGAGATAGTTAAGAAAGTCTTTATAGAAAAGGAAATTATAGGAAATGAAGTAGAAATATGGGGGCGCACTGCCCATAAATCAAACAAAAATATTAGACATTATTTCAAACCTAATTGGCAATTCGCTGAACAATACTTTTCTAACACTCATGTAATAATAAAAGGGAAAGGTTACAATACTGTTTTCAGAGGAATAGAAACAGCTTTTTTAGATAGAAATACAGTTGTCGAATTGCATAATGTAGACGGGACTATCTCTGAATGGAAAGATTTTGTTGACCTTTTATCGGAAATAACTGGAGTTGAATATGAAGGGAATTGGGGTATCTCGTAGTTGATAATAAAAAGAGAAGTTTGGTCAAAAATGGATTGCTGCTTAAATGTAACATCGACGAGCAATTACTTTAATTGTTTAAATAAATAATGGTTTTGACTGACTTTTGCCATTAGAAATAAGACAATAATATTTTAGGACTATTGCTTTTTTTCTTTAAAAAAAAACTAGTGCAGAATCTTAGTCCTGCACTAGAACTAATTAAAACTAAACTACTTGTCAGAGACCTTACTGACTTTGAAATTAATATGAAGGTAAAATTCTTTTAGATAATCCTCTTTGGCCGGAAGAAATCATCTTCTTTTAAATTGCACTTTTTAGCAATGTATTTACAATAATCTAACCGCCCTGTTTTTTCGTTTCTTGTATCAGAGCCAAAGGTAAACTTCAGTCCTTGTTCTTTAGCCATATTAATGAATTTCTCATGCGGTGTATGTGCTAAATCGTTAATCTCTATGGCAATATTCCGTTTTTTTGCAGCACTTATTATTTGCTGCATCCTGTCTTCTGTCCACAAAGTATAATAATCGCGGGCAATGCATACAGGAAGGAAGAGAGGCCAGCCAAAAATATCAATTGGTTCAGGGTTATTTAATACTTTAAGCGAATGAGATAAATATGCTTCCATAAATTTTTCTGTGTCATCCACGTAGGTATCAAAACTCCATAACCGCATCAGATCTCCATAACTATTTCCCATTTCAAATGTTTGAGGATCCATAAGGACATAATCAAGTTTAGCTAGTGCCTCATCTGAAAAATCTTTGGACCATCCGGGAGTCATGGGTTGTAATCCGATGTAGACAGGATATTCCTTTAACGAATCAATATAATTTATTAAGCTGGCATCATCTTTAATTTCCCTTCCTGGATGCTCAACTATACCAAAATGAATATTTTTTTGTTTTCCAATTTCTACAATTTTATCAATCGTAAACTGCGGGGTCATATGAACATGCATATCTATTGAGCGAAAATCACTTTTATAAGTTGATAAACCTTTTGCAAATTGTGGGGCTGACATTATCAAACCACCTGCAATTCCTGTATTACGAATAAACTTTCGTCTTTTCATTTTTAATAGATTTTATAGTTATTAATTAAGTCGAAATCCAATAGCTTATTTTAATCATGAAAATATTTTTAGGATAAAAATCAAACATTTGATTAAATCCATCATTGAAAGAGAAAGGGCCAGATGTGTTATAATTAGTCCGATCTTGCGACCAGACAAGATAAAGTGTTGAACCGGCACTATATTCCCAACGAAAAACCAGGTTATTTCTAAACTGCTGAAAGTTGAAGTCGGGATTGTCAATTGAATAATCAATGATTCCATCCTGATTCTCATCAAAAGAATAAACATTTTCTGTTTTTTCTGGTACCATTGATGTAAACCTTTTGAAATAATCGGGATTCTGAGAATCTGTTATTCTTTTAAAATCAGTATATTTTCCGATAGATACAAACGGGCTTCCATAATATTGGATGGTCATCTCGGGTGTTATGGCTAAATCCATTCGAAGGGTAAAACTAAGATTCCGGTTATCAATGGTAGCCATCAGGTAAGTTGTAGATAAATCTGTTGTTTGAGTTTTTGTAATGTATTGGAGCTCGTCTGTTACTTTTTTGAAATTGGGCTGAAATGAAATCTTAAGGTTGCTCCTTGGGCGAACACTTAATTCTGATGAGGCCTGAAACATTTTGTTTTCACCAATAAGGTTCTTTCCCCAGTTTATATTGAAGGAAAGAGCAATGTTCTTAGCCTGATTTGTATATAGTTTGTAATTTGAGGTAAATTGATCCGGAAGTTTCATTGATGGCCCACCTCGTAGAATTTTTTCATCGTTAATATTCCAGTTGTATTGTCCATTTAAAATTATTGTCCAATTATTCATGAATTCAATTTGTGAAGCAAAGATGGCTTGCGAATAAAGGCTTTCTCTGTTGCTGTTCCAGGCGTTTAACTGCTGAAGATTGAATTCGTATGTTTTAAAGATGTATTTATTTTCTTTTTCGATATAGGAAACAGAGGTGTTGTTTTTGATAAGGTTCGATAATGTCATATAACCCAAATCATTTAATTCAAGGCCTGGAGAACGATAGTTAACTTCCTCGCTGTAACGCCAGTGTCCTTTACTCCATTTTCCGGTTTTAACTGAAGCTCCTATTCCATTCAGGTTGGTGCGTAGTGAATCATAATTTACTCCATTTATATCAGGCCTTTGGTAATAACGTGCTGACGAAGTTTGTAATTTACTTATCGCTATTTTATCCCCATTAATACTACTGCCAATAAATTTAGTCTCTATAAAATACTTTCGGTCTTTCCAGAAATGTGTAAAATCAGAACCGTATGTTATAGCGTTTGAAGACAAAAAATTTAAATGTTCATCTTTTATTGAACGATGGGTATGCGTAACGATCCCTCCGATGATTGTGTTGCCGCGATCATATTCTTGCTGAAACCTGCCAACCACATAATTTGATAAAGGTTCTATTACCTGGCTGAAATTCTCTCCGCTATCGTATATTTTAGCTTTTTCTTTTGCTGTTATGGATTCAATAATTCCAAATGAGAAGCCTTTTGAAGTTTTTCCTGATAATTTCAGAGCATTGGCAATGGTTGTGTTTTCGGGCATCTGCATGAATTCATATCCAGGAGTGTATGAGGGGGCATGGCCAATCCTGCGTGTGTAAAACAAGTAGTCATCATCGAATGAGAAATCAAAAATGTTTTTTCCTTCAACAAAAAAAGGCCTTTTTTCTTCAAAATAGGTTTCAAAAGCAGTCAGGTTCATTACTGAGGGATCGGCTTCTACCTGTCCAAAATCCGGATTGATGGTTGCGTATAAAGTTGTGTTATTAGTAATACCAATCCTTGCATCAATACCTGCTTGTCCGGTTAAATTTGCGTCAGAAGTAAATGGATTTTCAGGAATTTTTTCCATTGTTGTTACCATCGAAGAAACATATGGTAAAATCTCTATCCTTTTTGTTTTTTTTAATCCTTGAAGGCCATGAAGTTCGCCAAAAGTATAAACCGCACCTGTACCATCATTAGCAACAAGGTTCCACTGATTTTCTTCATGTAGGCGTTCTAGCGAACGCCAGGAATTTAATCCCCAAACCTGATTTTCTTCTGAACCGTATCTTAATTGACTGAGTGGTATCCTGAATTCTGCTGTCCATGCAGAATCTTCATATTCTACCTTTCCATACCAGACAGCATTCCAATTTATGTCCCAGCTATCATTACCTACCCAAACATCAAGTTTTTGGCCTGCCGCAGTAAGATCAAACTCATAGGCTGTCTGTAAATCAAAATAGCTATCAAAATGAAGTCCTACCAAATCACCGGAATAATTATCCCTGCGATCTAGTTTTCGACTAATCTTTGACATGTCATCGTATGCCCGGATTCCGGCATAGATATTTTTATCATCATAAAAAATTTTAAGTTCGGTCCTGTAAGTAGCTTTTTCTCCGTATTTAGGTGAATACTGTGAATATTCACTTTCCCATTTACCTATATTCCAGCAGCTATCGTTTAACCAGCCATCAATGTTGGGAGGGGTGTTTATTCGTTGTGTTTTTATGACTCGTTTTTGCCGTAAAGTAGAATCTTCCTCGCTTTCAAATCTTTTCTCCAGAACATTATTTTCTGAAGAAGGGATTTTCCCTGCTACGCTTTTTTCAATAGGAAAAAAGACAAGCAGAGAAAGAAAAAATATCCACTTTATAAGCCTTAAAGCCATGTTAAACCTTATTTTTTTGTGATTTCATAAAGCGATTGGCAAGCCATTTCCTGACTGGCTCATCATAGAATTTAAAGCATACATAAGATATGGAAACAGTTACGATAAGAACGCTAATGGCAACCAAAACCATAGTTAATTTCCCATTGGGTGAACCATTTATAAATTCCTGGTTCTTTGCAATCCATGCCATAAACATGTAAATGATAGGATAATGGGTTATATATAACGGATAGGATATATCGCCAAGAAAACGGCTGACCTTTGATGAAATTTTACCGCTTAAATTGCCGCTTGCGCCGATATAAACTATTAATGGGAAAACAAATATAATTGATAAAGAGTCGTATAATCCATTCATCCACAATTGTTCATTATTGCCTATACGTGGAATAGAAAATATTATTATTAGTAGCAGGCTACTCCATAGAAAAGCATTGTTTATTTTACCTGGTTTTACTATACGGGAAAGCAGTAGTCCGGTGAAGAACGGATAAAGTAATCGTGTAAAACCAATACGCAGTTGAGCAGGATGAATAGACCACCCCCCAATTACATCACCATGAGGGCTTGTTACAGCAAGGTGTATAAGTGCAGCACCTGCAATAAATACCAGGACTGCTAATACTTTGTTAGATAATTTGCGGATAATCAAAGCATAAAGAATGTTTCCGATGTATTCGAAAAAGAGAGACCATCCTGGTCCGTTAAGAGGGTGCATTTCTGTCCAGCCCCTGATATCAAGTGAACGACCTACCGGAAATAAGGTAAAACCAATAACCATTACCAACAACAATTTCCAAACGGGAGTATCTCCAATTGCCGGGAAAAAATAGCTATCTTGAAAGTAGAAAGTTAAAGCGCCAATAATCATCCCAATAATTATCATAGGATGTAAGCGGATTAAACGTCTTTTAAAGAAATTTCCCAGTGTCATTTTACCCCATCTGTCGTCGTAGGCATATCCAATAACAAAGCCGGAGAGAACAAAGAAAAAATCTACGGCAAGATAACCGTGATTGATAATCTGTTTTGAATGATCCCCTCCGGTGAACGTTTCCAAGATATGAAACATTACTACTATTATTGCGGCAACACCGCGTAATCCGTCTAATATTTTATAATGGTTTTTTGTGTCTGAGAAGCTAAAGTGTTGTGTCCCCAATGTATTCATTCTGCTTTATTTTTATTCTGTTTGTAATTATTTGAATAATTTATTAAAAATTGAAGGCAAAAATAAATTAATGTGTATTGTCTAAATTGTCCATTCTTTTTTTAAACTTGTCTTATTTTTGTAGCGATTTTAAATTTTTGTTATGAAAGAAATAAAAAATGTAAAATATTGTCACATGGACATGGATGAAGATAAATCCTTTTTTTTTGATCATGTGCATATTATCTGGAATGAGCAAATAACTTTTCATCAAAGTAATGAATGGGAGCTATCATATATTATAACAGGCAGTGGGACCCGGGTAATTGGAGATATGATGGAGACATTTTCAAAAGGGGAGATAATTTTAATACCGCCAAAACTACCGCATGGCTGGTATTTCGATGAGCATGTACATGATAACCATGGAAAAATTGAAAATATAACTATCATTTTTCCTGATTCATTATTAGATAAATGTATCGATACATTCCCTGAAACCAGAACGTCTATCTATAAGTTGAAGGAAATTCAGGAAGGCGTTAGTCTTAAAGGTAATATTTTACCTGTTGTCCAGAGGTTAATGTATTCTATGACGTCTCAAAATAATATGGAACAATTATCGACCTTACTATTAATTTTTTTACACCTTGCTTCATCCAATGAAATGCAAATAGTCGGAAACAGAAGGCAAAAAAACAAGGAAGCACAAAAAATTCAAGAGGTATATCGTTATATACTTAGTAATTACAATAAAAAAATATTGCTTGATGATGTAGCAAGATATGTAGGTATGAATAGCTCCTCTTTCTGTACTTTTTTTAAAAGGGAAAAAGGGATGTCTTTTTTTTCTGCCCTTAATGAATATAGAATTAATTGTGCATGTTTAATGCTACGGGAGACGGTGATGTCTGTTGCAGAAATTTGTTATTCAGTTGGCTTTAATGATATTCCTTACTTTAATCGTACGTTTAAAAAAACAATAGGAAAATCCCCTAAAGATTATAGAATGCAATTTCAATAAGTTATGGTTTATTATATTTTTAGTTTAAAAAAGAAGAAGGTTGAGCGTTTAGGTAGTTTTGTATTTCCTAAACCAACACAAGTCCTTCTTCCAGGGCCTTGTTGTAAACCTTGTCGTTGAATTTGTAATAGGTCGGGGAACGATGTGCCCCTATTGATTTTTTTTCATCTAATTTATGAATGAGGTTTAACTTTATCAATTTATTGGGAAAGTTAGTCGCATTTAGTGTTTTGCCGGATAGCACTTCGTAAAGCTGCTTAATTTCTTTAAGGGTGAATTTTTTGGGAAGAAATTTTTTTCCAACAGGAAAATGAAATAAATGCATTCGCATGGTAAAAAGCGCCTCTTTTACCATTTCATCATGGTCGAAACCTAACGAAGGAAGTTCGTCAATTGGAAACCATTTACATTCGTCCGATAAAATATCAATTTGAGGCGTAGCTTTAATAATATTTGAGATAGAGTAAAATCCAACAGATACAGCTTGTTTTTGGAAATCAAAAGTTTCGTTGATTTCTACTCCTAAAATCTCTAGGTATTTCTGAGGATCAACAGATCCGAATGCATTATTCCTTCCGGGATCTGCAAATGTTTTAAACTGTTTTAGAAACAAAGAGTCGATATTTGTTCGTTCAGCTGTTATCCTGGATGCCGCTTCATCCAATGTTTCAGTCTTCTTTACATATCCTCCGGGAAGGCACCAGCTTGTTACTAATTTATTTTTTACAAGAAGCAGTTGTAGTTTCTCCTGATTGTATCCAAATATGGAACAATCAACAGTTAAGTTAGGCCAGTATGTTTTATTATTTAAATTGAAAAGATCCTTGTATTCTTCTAAATTCATATTATTCTTTTTAATATTTTCATTTATTAAAAATTAATAAATGAAAAATAATATTTATCTTTGTGTCAAAAAATTAACATGTTTTATTATAAATAAAAACGCAATTTTAATTTTTCGTAGTAAAAATATACAAAATAAGGACTAATGCTAATTTTTAATATACAAGAGATGAAAAGAAATGTAAATCTGTGGGCAATTCTGTTATTGGTTTTTACTGTTGCTTGTTCTTCTAATAAATCAGGAAACGATTTACCGGAAGTAGTAAAATTAAAATCAGAGCTGGTGAAAAATGATGGGAGTTATTCTTATCGCGATCTAAATAAAAACGGGAAACTCGATATTTATGAAGATAGTCGGCAATCTACAGAAGAACGTATTTTGGATCTTTTAGGGCAGATGACCCTGGAAGAAAAAGCAGGTATGATGTTTTATCCTCCGATACAAGTAAACAGGGATGGAACCATCGAAGAACAATCATCAAACGATATGTTGTCCTCTATTTCGTTTGTTGGGGTTAATGAGATGAAAAATAATAATATCACTCATTTTAATCTTTTTACTGTTTATTCGCCAGATACGCTTGCAATGTGGTACAATAAATTGCAGAAATTTGCAGAAAAGACACGATTGGGAATTCCCGTTACCATAGCATCTGATCCAAGAAATCAGGCTGCTGGCGGTTTTTTTTCGCAATCAGCAAAGAGTTATTCAGCATGGCCCGATCCTCTTGGATTGGCGGCAATAGGAGATGAAGCTCTCGTTGAGAAGTTTGCAGATATTTCACGCCAGGAATATGTGTCTACAGGTATTCGTCAGGCGTTACATCCTCAGGTTGATCTTGCTACTGAACCCCGATGGTCTCGAATATCAGGATCGTTTGGAGAGGATGCCGAGTTAACGGCAAAATTAGCAAAAGCTTATATTAGGGGGTATCAGGGAGCTACGCTGGGAGAAACCAGTGTCGCCTGTATGACAAAACATTTTCCGGGAGGAGGTCCACAAAAAGAAGGCCTGGATCCACATTTTGAATTTCAAAAAGGTCAGGTTTACCCCGGCAATAATTTTGATTATCATTTAATTCCTTTTGAGGCTGCATTTGAAGCAAATACAGCAGCGATTATGCCTTATTATGGGGTGCCAATGGGACAAGAAGGAGTAGAAGAAGTTGGGTTTTCTTATAACAAAGCAATTATTAAAGATCTGCTTCGTGGAAAATATAAGTATGATGGTGTTGTATGTACCGATTGGAGCCTTGTAACAGATGTTAAGTGGGGAACATTACCAGTTAAGGCAAAAGCGTGGGGCGTTGAAAATCTGACCGGAGAAGAAAGAGTTCAAAAATTAATTGACGCTGGTGTAGATCAGTTGGGTGGTGAGATTCTTACAGAAATAATTGTTAAACTGGTAAAAAAAGGAAAAATTACTGAGAGCAGAATTGATACTTCTGTTGTACGGTTACTCCGCTTAAAATTTCAATTGGGATTATTTGATAATCCATTTGTTGATGAACAAAAAACTTCCGAGGTAATTGGTAATCCTGAATTTATTAAAGCTGGAGGTGAGGCTCAACGAATGGCAATGACATTGCTTAAAAATGAAGATCGTGTTCTACCCTTATCTCTCAATGAACTTAAGATTTATATAAAAAATATTAATCCTCAACTTGCTGCAAATTATGGCACTATCGTTGATAATCCTGAGGACGCAGATATTGCTCTTATTCGACTTCAGACACCAAATTATCAAATCCCGGAGATAAAAGATAATCTTCTGGCAACGATGTTTCACTTTGGAGACATGGATTTTAAAGGGAATGAGCTTGAGGATATCCTTACTCTGGAAAAAACAGTCCCAACTGTCGTTGACATCTATATTGACAGGCCTGCTGTTATTCCTGATATTGCGGCTGCCAGTAAAGCACTTTTTGCAAGTTTTGGCTCAGATGATGCTGCATTCCTTGATGTTGTATTCGGAAAGTATATGCCGGAAGGTCATTTGCCTATAGAATTGCCTTCATCCATGGAAGCTGTTCGAAACCAGAAAGAGGATCTTCCTTATGATTCTGAGAATCCCTTGTTCCCTTTTGGAGCGGGTTTAAGCTATTAACTAATATTGATATTTAATCATTTAAAATAATTGACATGAGACACTTTAATTTAACACTTTCGATTTGTTTTTTTCTTGCTTCGATAACATTGCCGGGTACGGCACAAAAGCATATCGGATTGGCTACATACTCAGTAAAAGGTATTGAAACCGATCCGGATAAAGCTTTTGAAAGAATTTCAGAAATAGGCTATAAAACCATTGAGATTTGTAAATACGATAATGGGAAAATCTTTGGGATGAATCCTGTTGAGTTTAAAAAGTATCTTGAAAAATATGGGATTACAGTTAAATCTTCTCATACGCGTACAACATTTAATTTAGAGGATGAGGAAGCCACTCTTGCTGCATGGGATAAACTCCTGGATGATCATAAAGCCATGGGATGTAAGTACGTTATTGTTCCTTCACACAACTGGGGAAATGATGTAGAGACAGTAAAGGCTAACTGTGATATGTTTAACAAAATAGGAAAACTAGCGAAGAAAAAAGGGCTAATGTTTGCTTATCACAGCCACAATGGAGAATTCAATACAATAGGTGATACTGATATTATCTTTGAAGATTTTTTTATGCAAAATACAGATCCTAACTATGTGAATTTTGAGTTGGATGTATATTGGGCATACCAAGGCGGACAAAATCCGGCAGAATGGGTAAAAAAATATCCGGATCGTATAAAAATACTCCATATTAAAGATTATTATGTTATTGGCGCAAGCGGAAAGATAGATTATGAAAGTATTTTCAATCAGTTTTATAAAAACGGATATCAGGATTTCTTTGTTGAGATGGAGAATGACATGGGTATTGAATTAGCTGATGAAGTTGCAAAATACTCATTTAAAAATTTTAAAGTCCATGAACCAATGCCAGATAAATACATGAAATTATTTATAAGTGAAAACAATGATCTCGACAAGGCACTGGATGGCATTGAGGCAAGTTACAAATACTTAAATAACGCTGATTTTGTGCATTAGAATATAACAAAGATTTTACTCTAAGAGACTGGTTGAAATTTATGAAATCAGTCTACTTTTTTTTGTTAGCCTGAGAGCTATGCCCTCCCGCCTAACTTGTCCTGGCTTCGATTACCCATACTATTTTACAACCACTCTTGAACTCCTCCTGGGAGGAGGATTTAGGAGGTCTTCAGTACTTTCTATCTAATTTTAATTAATTCCTTAAATCCGCAAGTATTCATGTTAAACCGCGAATTACGCAGATTAATGCGAACCGGGGACAAAGGACGAGCCCAACAAAGTTAATTTTCTCACCCTATTGGGGAAAGTTTTCTCTGCGCTACCCTGTGTCTTCTGCCGTTAATATATTTATCATACGGATTAACAGCCTCTAAAGATATAAAAAAGAGGATGTCTACAGGTAACACCTGTAAGTACATCCTCTTTTATTTTGAGTCAGACTATTTTTATTTCACGGCAATTCTTTCGATATGATTTTCCGTTATTAGTAAATATAATCCTTGCCTTAATTGGCTTATATCCAGGGTTTCGGTAGAAGCCTCTGCTGTTTTCTCAATAACCAGTTGACCAGATGTATTGTATATTTTTATTTCTGATCCGGTATTAAGTCCACTTACCGTTACATAGCTTGAAGCAGGGTTTGGATATACCATTACGTTTTTTTCAATAATATTAGCTATGGAAGTAACAGAATTCGTTGTTGTTACCGTTAAAGCTTCACTAATATTAGAAACATAATGAGTAGCTGTTTCTGCAAATCTCTGGTAGCACAAATATTCAGTATTACGTTCTAAGTTTGTAAAGACATTGTTCGTCTGCCAGGTTAAATTGTCCATGTCAATTGTTGTGTTTGCAGGAATAAGAGCATATTCACATCCTGATGTTTCTGTCAATGTAATAGTCGTATCGGTACTATTCATAAGAGTTGGGGCATCAGGTGTCTCTTGAACTGCTTTTCCTATGGAAGATGTTTCTTTACTGAAAATACTGCCACCTTCAACAGAGCTCGATACAACCACAATAATCGTTGTTTCAATATCGTCAACCGTAAGTGTGTACGAATTTTCAGTAGCACCAGGTATAGCAACACTATTTCGTCGCCATTCGTAGCTGAGTGTTCCCGTGTTGTTACTTTCAGAAACTGTTGCTGTAAGGGTTTCACCATATTGTAATAAACCGCTAATAATTACTGTTCCTGTTAACGCATTTGAGAGTGTTTCTTTTGTTTGTATCTGAAGTGTTACAGAAGAAGAAGCTTTATGCGTAGCAGTTTCTGCATAGCGTTGTTCTGAATAAAATTCGGTATTTGACTGAAGTTCTGTAAATACGGCCGAGGATTGCCAGTTCCCTTTGTCTATTCTGTATTCACAACCATCAACAGGGATGAGGCTGAAACTATTGTATGTTATTTCAGCAATTTCTATAGCTGGGGGTGCTGATTGATCTGCTTTTTCAATAACTACTGTTTCTGTACTAAAGATACTACCTGTTTCTACGGTGCTATTAATTTCAACAGAAATATTTGTAGAAATATCAGTCTCAACAAGTGTATAACTTTCTGAAGATGCCCCACTGATATCACTTCCGTTGCGTTTCCACTGATAGCTGAATGTTCCTGTGTTGTTGCTTCCTGAAACAGTTGCCGTAAGTGTTTGTCCGTATTGTAACGTTCCAATGATGGAGACAGTTCCGGTAAGCGCATTAACAGGTTCAGCTTCTGTTGTTACTTTTAATGAAGTACTGGCAGAAGAAGCTTTGTGAGTCGATGTTTCAGCATAGCGTTGAGTCAGGTTATATTCTGTTTCTGACTGTAAGCTGTTAAATGTAGCAGAATTTTGCCAGCTTTCGGAATTTATAGCGTATTGACAACCACTAACTGTATTTAAAGTAATACTGTTATACGATTTGCTATTCAATGTTGGTGTAGCTGGGGCAGAACGGTCTGCTTTTTCAATTTCTGAACTTGCTGTTCCTGTAATACTACCGGTTTCAACTGAACTTGTAACAACTACGGTTAACATTGTTGCGATATCAGTTTCTGCTGTTGTGTAACCTTCGCTCGTTGCTCCATTGATATTACTGCCATCTCTTTTCCATTGGTAACTGTATGTTCCGGTGTTGTTGCTTCCTGAAACAGTTGCCGTAAGTGTTTGTCCGTATTGTAATGTTCCATTGATGGAGACAGTTCCGGTAAGCGCATTAACAGGTTCAGCTTCTGTTGTTACTTTTAATGAAGTACTGGCAGAAGAAGCTTTGTGCGTATTTGTCTCAGCATAGCGTTGAGTCAGGGTGTATTCTGTTTCTGACTGTAAACTGTTGAAAGTAGCAGAATTTTGCCAGCTTTCAGAATTTATAGCATACTGACAACCACTAGCTGTATTTAAAGTGATACTGTTATACGATTTGCTATTCAGTGTAGGTGAAGCAGGAGCTGAATGGTCTGCCTTTTCAATTTCTGAACTTGTTGTTCTTGTTATGCTTCCGGTTTCAACTGAACTTGTAACAACTACGGTTAACATTGTTGCGATATCAGCTTCTGCTGTTGTGTAGGTTGCACTGGTTGCCCCGCTGATGTTGCTACCGTCTCGTTTCCACTGATAGATGAATGTTCCGGTGTTGTTGCTACCTGTAACATTTACTGTAAGTGTTTGTCCGTATTGTAAAGTTCCGCTGATGGAAACCGTTCCGGTAAGTGCATTCAAAGGCTCTTCGTCTGTTGTTACTTTTAAAGCATTACTTGCAGAAGAAGCTTTATGTGTTGACGTTTCAGCATAGCGTTGAGTCAGGTTGTATTCTGTTTCTGACTGTAAACTGTTGAAGGTAGCAGAGGTTTGCCAGCTTCCTCCATCAATAGCATATTCACAACTACTAACTGTATTTAAAGTGATACTATTATACGATTTACTATTCAATGTAGGTGAAGCAGGAGCTGAACGGTCTGCCTTTTCAATTTTTGAACTTGATGTTCCTGTTATGCTTCCGGTTTCAACCGAGCTTGTAACAACTACGGTTAACATTGTTGCGATATCAGATTCTGCAGTTGTGTAACTAGCGCTCGTTGCTCCATTGATATTACTGCCATCTCTTTTCCATTGGTAACTGAATGTTCCGGTGTTGTTGCTACCTGTAACATTTACTGTAAGTGTTTGTTCGTATTGTAATGTTCCATTGATGGAGACAGTTCCGGTAAGAGCATTTACAGGTTCTTCGTCTGTTTCAACTAAAATTGAAGAACTTTTTGGTGATGCTTTATGGGTAGATGTTTCCTCATAGCGTTGAACGCAACTATATTCAGTTTCGTGAGAAAGCCCGGTAAACGAAGCACTGCTTTGCCATGGAATATTATTAGGGTCGACAGCAACCATTGTGTTTACTACAAAATATTCACATCCATTCACTGTATTAAGGGTAATACTGTTATACGATTTGCTATTTAATGTTGGTGCAGCTGGGGCAGAACGATCTGCTTTTTCTATTTCTGCAGCTGATGTTCCTGTAATACTTCCTGTCTCAACTGAACTTGTGACTACTACAGTTATCGTTGTAGCGATATCGGCTTCTGCTGTTGTGTAGGTTGCACTGGTTGCACCGCTGATGTTGCTGCCGTTTCGTTTCCACTGATAACTAAATATTCCTGTGTTGTTGCTTCCTGAGACAGCTGTTGTAAGTGTTTGTCCGTATTGTAATGTTCCACTGATAGAAACCGTTCCGGTAAGTGCATTTACAGGCTCTTCGTCTGTTGTCACTTTTAATGAAGTACTGGCAGAAGAAGCCTTGTGCGTCGATATTTCGGTATAGCGTTGTGTAAAATTGTATTCTGTCTCAGCATTCAGTCCAGTGAATTCTGGAGAGCTTTGCCAGCTTCCTCCATCAATAGCATATTCACAACTACTTACCGTATTAAGGGTAATGCTGTTATGTGTTTTATCTGATAATGTTGGAGCTGAAGGAGCTGAACGATCCGCTTTTTCTATTTCTGCAGTGGTGGTTCCTGTTATATTTCCTGTTTCTGCCGAACTTGTAACAACGACCGCTAATGTTGTTGCGATATCCGCTTCTCCAGTAGTGTAAGTTGTACTGGTTGCCCCGTTTATGTTACTACCGTCTCGTTTCCACTGATAGCTTAATGTTCCGGTGTTGTTGCTGCCTGTAATATTTGCTGTAAGAACTTGTCCGTATTGTAACGTCCCGTTGATAGAAACTGTTCCGGTAAGAGGTTCATAATTAGTTGTTACCTGAAGTACCTCACTCCAAGCAGAAGCATTGTAGGTATTAGTTTCAGCATAGCGTTGTTTAAAGTCATATCCGGTATTTGCAACAAGATCTGAAAAAACAGGGCTTTCTTGTACAATGTCCAATTCCATTGTTTCGGCATATTCGCAGCCACTCACTGTGCTTAGCGTAATTGAATTGTGTGTTTTGCTGGATAAAGTTGGAGCAGAAGGAGTAGCTTGGTCAGCTTTTTCAATGGCATCAGTTCCGTTGCTACTTATGGTACCTGTCTCCACTGAACTGGAAATACTAACCGAAATGATGGTATTAATATCAGCTTCAACTAATGTATAGGTGCTTGATGTTGCATCAATAATATTGCTGTCATTTCGTTTCCATTGGTAACTAAGTGTCCCGGAATTGTTTGTTCCTGTTACAGAAGCAATAAGTTCTTCTCCAAATTGTAATGTCCCGCTAATAGATACTGCCCCGGTTAAGACTGCAAATGTTCTGGGAGTTAGAGATATTTCTAACGAATCGTTATAATAATAGATAGTTTTTGTAGTACTGTAACTGTTAAAACCTGCTGCAGTAACTGATATTTCAAGGTTTTTATCTAGACCTGAAATTGTTGCTTCTCCGTTATTATCTGTAGTAGCACTGATACCATCTATTTGTACCTCAGCTCCTGCAACAGGACTGTCATTATCGTCGACTACGGTTATCGTAAGTGTAGCTTTAGGTACAATATATATAAGTGCCGGTGAGGCAGGAGTAGGTGCAAAATGTATATTATTTTCATCAATGTATCTTTTTGCTCTCATATAAAAATAGCAGGTATCGCCAATTGATAAGCCGGAAAATTCATTAGGCGTAGTTGTAAATGCGGAAATTCCGCGCCATGAATAATCATCTGCACAAGGAGGAGTGTTATCATTTTCTATATAAAGATATTGAATTACATCAGTAGGCATTGCGAGAGTAAGTTCTCCTATACTAGGGCCTTCGGATTCGAGAACAGGAGCCTCGGTCGGTATATTATCAGTAGCGTAAAAATCACTGAATTCATAAGCTCTACTGACAATGCAGCCAGATTCTGCATTACTTGTAACTACTACATAAACTTTTTTGTTATAAAAGTTAGTTCTTTCTGGAGTGCATTTGTTCGAAACAATATTGGATGATGTAATCCGGGTATTATCACTAAACCATCTCCATTCGTAATCTAAATCGTCAGGTTGCGATATTGAACTTTCATTTAAGGTAACTGTGGCTAATTTAGCAGCAGGGACTTCACAGTCCTGGGTAAATGCAATAATACCACTTAAACCTTCGCCTGTATCCGTTGTAACTGCAGTTTGACTTGCAAAAGAAGGACCATAAATATCTGAATCGGCATATCTACAATAAATTTGATATTCTGTATTGGGGCTTAACAAATTATTCCCATAAATCTGGGTTAACACATTGCTTGTCTGATAGAAATTACGAACATCGTTATATGCTAAGCCAATAGCATACTCACAGTTATCCATAGCTTCTACCGTTACGGAGTTCTCGGTTACAGAACTTATAACAGGTGTGGATGGTATTGTTGGATTAATTTTTTTATTAATGCCTATTGAATTGCTGTAAAAAACAGTTCCATCTTGTCTGGTAATTTTAAAGGATAAAAATTTGTCCGCTTCGAAATATGGAATGAAATAGGCAGCAGGACTATACAATTGGGTAATACTGGCAGGAATGGTGCTTTCAGGTCTATAAGTACAGGTGTCGTATCGGGTATCAGTAATAGAATTATCATCCGATAACCATGTTACCGGATAATTATACCATCTTTCTCCATATTGATATAAAGAATTGATTCCATATGTTTCAGTATTATAATAGTTATCACTATTTGTAATTTCATAATGCTCAAGTGTTTCAGGCCAAACTACTGCAGCAGAGTAAGTAATCTCCGTATCTTCAAAATCAGGGTTTGTCTCGTAAGTATTGATACCTTTTTTATTACATATTGTATAATCCATGTAGGGAATATGAAAACGATCTTGAATTTCAAGTTTACCAATTCTAATATCATAAATAGTGTAAGTTGCACTATAGCTTAGGTTTAGAGAAATCGTAATTTTATGTATATTCTCTTTACTATTATAGGTTACAGTAACAGAAGGGTCGCTATGTGATATTGTCCCTTCTGTGCCAACTTGAGAGTATTTTTCTAAAAATTTTTTTACTGAAGTATTATCCAATATAGAATAGGTGTCATTCCTGTTGTCATGACAATACAATGGATATTGAGAATAGTAAACAAATTTGGATTCAGGGGGAATATAATCTAAATCACGTTCGTTTTTGACACTATCCGCTATTTCTATTTTTCCTGTTCCCAAAAAATATTTAATCCCTGTTACTCCATTTTGAGTAGGTGTTTCAAAATACCATCCGTATCCTTCCGGTGGATATTGAGCATAAAGCTGTTGGGCTGATCCAACAAATAATAAGACAAATAATAAGGCTAATAATGCAGGTATTTGTTTGTTTGTATTTTTTTTTATAAACTGTTTCATTGCATGAAATTTATTTGTTAATAGAGAATACTGGCTAAATAGCATTTTCATCAATTTTTCGGTAGCTAATAATCCTGTTCCATGAATCATCCACGCCGTTACGGGCAATACTAATTTCATAGCGACCTTTCTTTTTCTGTCCATCGGTAAATACAATATCAATCATACATTTTACTTGTTTGCTGCTAAACTCAGTAGGGTAAAAAATACCGTTTTTGATACCTGGCATGGTATAAAAATCTTTAACAGGAGAAATACTTTCTACCTCCGCGTTATTATGACCAAATGATTGCCAGGTATTATCTTTGATTAAAGCATCAATAGTTTCTTCATTAATAGGATTCAGAACATTACTGAGCCATGAATTAAAAACATTGGCTTTGTCGAGTATCCATTCTCCATCTATTTTATAATATTTTACTTCGAGATGACGGAATACATCAAGGTCTCGTCCTTTGTATTTCCATTCTGATTGAGAACGCACAAAATATACCTGGTAGGGAATAGGTCCGTATGATTTATAGATTTCTGTACCTGATTTTGTTTGTTCATCATCGCGTAATTGTATTTTGAAATTATTTTCGCCTTCATCTGATAGTGAGGCAATAACATCTTTTTCAATCTGAGAGAGTTTTACGTCCCCTTTGCTTTTTGAAGAGGATTCATTTCCGGTTTTATCTTTGCTTCCACAACCGGATGTTACTAATAAGAAAGAACAGAAAATTAATATCAGTTTTAATGATAGTTTTTGTTGAAATGAATACATATGATACATACTTTAATTGTTTTATTATTTCCTTAAATCCGCAGATTAATAATTTGGAATAGAAAAAACTCTTATTTATCATTATTTTCAGGGAAAACTACTGCATTTCGAGTATGTTATAAAAGCTTACTGGTATAATTTTATTTTCAAGAAGCAATTTTTGGGTATCTAGCCTTTATTATTGTTATATATATGTAGGCTACCAATCGTTGTTAGTATACAATCCTGATATACAGATATTTAGTTTTTACACATGAATGCAGTTTTCCCAAGCCTTATTAAAATATTTGTCTGTTAATCAAGCAACAATAGGTGATATTGTTTTGTGGAAAACAGCTTCAAAATATGCTGTCGTCCACGTTTTATCCATTTTGAAGGGACCACCATAAACCGGAATATAAACTTCTTTAATCTGAAGTTTGGTTTGATAAAATCTAATTTGGCACTAAGGAAGTTTGTCAGGAAATGAAACATATTTCGGCAAATTGCCATCAATATTAAGAATACCGTATTTTCATGAAGAAAAGAGAATGGCATTTTTTTCCATAAAAAGTCATTGTTCATTTCATCGAACAGACGTTCGCTTTCACCCCTATCGTTGTAGAACAGGATCACTTCCAAATCAGACATCAGCGGTTCATTGGTCATAATAGCCCTGTATTTAAAATCATCGCCGGTAAAAAGGTCTGTTTGTCCATCGCTGTTCTTTTCCCTACTGATTACATAGCGGTAAGTTTTTTCTTGGCCAAAGGGGGCGTACCAGATTGATGCTACTTGATATTTCTTAAAGCCTATTTCTACTTCTTGCCATGTTCCGATTTGTTTTATTTCATCATACAAAGAGGCACAACGTTGCGCCCTGATAAAAAAGTATTGGCTATTGGATTCTATCACGGGAAGGACTTCTTTGTCGAAAGAGCCACAGTCCATACGGCTGTACTTTGGTTTTATCCCAAATTCTTTTAAAATGCCATATGCATTTTCAAGTGTCTGTTCCTGTTTGTATTTTACATTGCTGTTCCCGTTTCTGTTTTCAATATAAACCGGGTGGTTCCCTATAGTTGCAATGCCCGGGAAATATCCATCGTCCTTCTTATAACTGCGTTTAGAATCGTATTTCCCTGTGGGGATAAACTGGTTGTCGTAATCAAATATATAATTGTCAGTATTGGCAGAAAGTTGTTTTGTCTTGACCAACAACTGGACCATAAGCCTATTAAGGTTTAGGTTGATATTGAAGTCGTGCTCAATATTCCCTTTTGATATAAATGTTTCCTTTTCGGTTGACAGTTCTTTTTGCATACGCAGCAATGTATCTGCAGAACATACCTTAAACTCTTTTACTTGTTCGAGCTCATCGCGTAAGTGTTCTGTGATATCCTCTGCACACCCGCCTCCACATAAAACAAGTAAAAAATATGAACGGACTAAATCACTATAACTGTATTCTGCTCGTATGCCCCTACTGCCAAGGCTTTCGTCAATAGTTTTATATAGATTTGCGTTCTTGATTATTTCATCAGCGAAATTTATTCCGCCAAAAGACTTGATATTTTCTTTAGAATATGTAATTTTCATCAGCTACGATGTTTTGCACCTAAATAGGTGAAAACATTTTAATCGGCAATGCTTTGAATGATTTTATTTTTCAAGGCTTGCCGATTTTTAACTATTTTTTGATGCGGATTTAAGGTATTTCTATATCTAAATGTACCGAGAGAGCTGTTGAGAATATTATGGATTAAGGAAGTGTTGGCAGGTAATGAGAATTTGCTGGTGTATTTTGAGAATTTGAAATACAAAAGAACAGGTAGCAATGGCATTGCCTGCTATGAATTTCCTTTGTGTTTTTTTAGAATTGAGAATTTTTAATCCCGGTTTTTCATCAGAGAAATAAGTTCGTCTTTCCGTCTTGATGCTAAAGGTATCATATCTCCAGTTGAAAGTACAACCTGACACATGCGTTTTTTTATTTGACTTATATAGTTGAGGTTTACCAGGTGTGACTGGTGAATCCTGAAGAAATCAGTACAAGGTAACAGTTGTTCGTATTCTTTTAGTGGTCTTGAAACTAATATTTTATTTCCTTGATTTAAAATAATGTTGCAATAATTATTTTCTGCTTCACAACGTACAATATCTTTAATTTCTACATAATGATTTGTTTCTGCTGTTTGCAGGATAATTTTTTTATTAGCATTGTTTTTATTAAGGTTTTCAAGCAATAGCTGGATGTTTTCGGATGTTTTTTGAGCGATATTATTTTTCCCGCGGTTTATGGCGCGTAACACACTTTCTTTATCTACGGGTTTTACAATGTAGTCGAGGGCACTGAATCTAAAAGCATCAATGGCATAATGGCTGTGTGCTGTAACAAAAACCAATTGAAAATTAACGTTTTTTAGTTGTTGAAGTAATTCGAAACTGAGTCCATCTTTGAGCTCTACATCAAAAAAAGCAAAATCTACTTCGGTTGAAGAAAATAATTTTATCCCAGATTCAATAGAATCAGCTTTGCCTACAATCATACAATCCGGGGCAACTTCTTTTATGATTGCTTCCATAGCTTCAGCTATTTTTTTCTCATCTTCAACAATTGCTATTCTTAGCATAGATTAAAATTTTAAACATTTCTCCAGGGGAAGGGTAATAACAACTCTTGTACCCGAACCACCTTCTTTATCAAGATTAATTATCTCAATATTAGAACGGATTTTTTTATAATTAAAAATTTTTAGCCTCTGTTGGGTCAGTTCAAGAGCCATTGATTTATGCCCATTGTCTATATGCCTGTTAGGATTAAACCCGGTTCCATTATCTTCTATAGTAATCTGAAAAAAAGGATCGTTTACATTGTATACTACTTTAATATGACCTTTATAATCAATTTTTTTAAATGCATGAATTACAGAATTTTCGATAAAAGGTTGTGCAATCATAGGAGGGATTATGTATTCGTCTGTATTTTCAGGAGCTTCAATTTTGAAATCAAATAAGTTTTCCTTGCGCATTTCTTGTAAAATAAGATAGTTCTCAACAATATTGAGCTCTTGTTCCAGTGGTATAACTTCTACGGTTGAGCTTTCCAGGATGTCGCGCATAAGTTTAGAGAAATTAGTTAAATACCTTGCTGTACTGTCGGTATCATTTTTATATGTAAAACCTTGTATTGAACTTAGTGAGTTGAAGATAAAATGAGGGTTCATCTGACTTCTTAGTAATCGTTGTTTTAACTTTGCCTCATTTGCCTTACTTTTTATTTTTCGGTAATGCATCAGGAAGATAGTTGAAATGATACTGATTACCAGAATTAACAGGATGATTAAGTATCGTTGAGTCTCTTTCTGATTTTTGAGTTTTATTACTTCCTGTTGATATATTAGTTCTTCAATTCGTTGTTCTTTTTCTTTTGTCTCATATTTTGTGTTTAGTTCTTCTACAATTTTTGTTTGTTCTACACTTTTAATAGAGTCTGTCAGCAATACATACTTTTCATGAAATTCAAGAGCAGGGCTATAATTTCCCATGTGCTTATGGGTGTTGTATAAGCTTTCGTATATTTTACTTTCAAGATTTATCATTTTAGTGTCAGAGGCAAGTTTTTGAGCTTTGTTTAAGTATTGTAAAGCCTCATTATATTTCTGTTGTTTTACTAAGATATCTCCAATGGATTGATAAGAATTTATCATTCCATAAATGTTATTGATTTCCTTTTTTAGTTCAAGTGCTTGATAATGTAATTCTAAAGCGGTGTTTAAATCTCCTTGTTGTTCTTTTATGTAGGCAATGTTTGTTGTTGAAACAGCAATGCCTTTTTTCCATTTTGTTTTTTTACAGATATCCAGTACTTCTGTATAATAATGTTCTGCTTTTGAGTAATCGCAGTTTTCATCTGTGTAATACCGGCCAAGTTCATTAAGGATTTTTGCTTTCACGCTTAAGTCAGTTATAAGCCCATCTTCAATTAATTTACTGGATTGGGTTAAATATAATTCTCGTTTTTCGGGATCACCTATTTCTTTAAATAAAGATGAGATATTTTTATAGGTTGCTGCAAGAGTATTCCATGAGTTGATGGTTTTTTGTAATTCGGCCGCTTCTTGTAAGAATTTTAAAGATTCAGAATAGTTTGTTATCCCATAACTACTGTAAAACCAACTTTTACTAACCAAAACGTTCGACCATAGTAATGTGTCTTTACTACTTTGGGCCCAGATTAATGATTCATTTATAAGGTTCAAAGCCTTGTCCCTATCTCCACCTTCAAGTACTTGCATGGCAAGTATCTCTGAAGCTTTTATATGTGTTGCCGTGTCCGGTTCAATAGAAGATAAGTCGATAGCTTTTTCTAAGTAAAATGTTGCTGAATCGTTGATTCCCTTTACAGTATATTCTTTGCCTAAAAGAAGATAATCATATGCTTTTTGTCCAAAAACTAGAGCTGTTTGATAAAAACATAAGAGTAATAAAAGACTGATAAATTTATTTTTCAAGATCGGGTCAATGTAAATTTTAGTTTATGTATTACTAAAAGTACTTAATTTAACGGTTATTTTGAACAATATCGATTTAGTTTTTTTTAATTTTTTTAGTACATGACATAAATTGTTCGGGATACTTGAAAATTTTTATTCTCAGTTATAATAAATTATACAGGGAGTTCGCCAATGATAAATCTGGTTTAAGTCTTTAATAAAAAAAAGCTTCTTTGTTGAAAAACAACAGAAGCTTTTTTATATAAAAAATATCAAGAATAAATAGACTAATCCAGGGGAGTGCATTCATTAAAGCCTAGATCAAGGCTTGGTTTGCTACCTTCACCAAAGGTATCGTAGATAACCATTGCTGCACCAAGAGCAGTTGCATTATCCAGTTCAGAGGTATATACTTTTTTATCAGGATAGTTGGTTGCAATATAAGTTGTGAAGATTTCATTTTTTGCAAACCCACCTGAAATGTATATCTTTTTTATATCATCTGTTTTTGGAATAATAAGACTGATAGCATTTATACAAAGCTCAGAAAGATCTAACATCAATTGATGGTATGCTTCTTCAAAAGAATTAAATTGAGAAAGCTCTATTTTGTTTTCGATATAATCTTCTGGAACTCCATCAGCAAAGAACTTAATTCCATTGGTCTTAATTTTTTTTATTAGTTCTCTATTGGTTGCAACTTTTTTATAGCTGTTCTCAGGAACATTAAAAAAGTCTGTTAATTTTTTTGTGTTAACATCGTGTATATGTCCCATAAAAAGACGTGACGATTTAACAGGCTTTTGGTTTATGCTCAAAAAACTCAAACAATCCTGTTCAAGTTGTTCTTTTGTTAAAGGCTCCTCATTAAAAGGATTCATGCTAATGCACCAGGTTCCTGTAGATAATAGAATAAACTTATCTTCATAATCAATTAAATACGGAACAATAGAAGAAGAACTATCGTGAATTCCTATTCCTACCGGAATATTGGCGTTAATTTTTTCTGAGTTAAATGTTTTTGAATTTGATATGGGCTCTGGTAGTTGTATTCCTTCTGCTCCTAACCAAGGATGGTATTTCATATTGTCAAAATCCCAAAGTGCTGTATGACAGCCAATGGAAGTGTACTCAGAGGTTGCTTCTCCGGTAAACAGATAACTTAAATATTGAGGAAAGTGAACAAAATGTTTTGTTTTAGCATAAATTTCTGGTTTTTGTTTCTTTAACCAAAGAAGTTGTAGTCCTGAATTTAAAAATCCCAATGCAGGAGAAGCAGTGTTACGAGAGAATTCTTCTATTCCTCCAAAAGCTTCATAAACAGGTTCAACTAAACCTTCGGGCATTGTTTTAAGATAATTGTAAACAGGCGTTAAACGATTTCCATCAGCATCTATATACGCAAATGAAGCACCATAAGTAGAGAAATTTAGTCCTTTGATATCGTATTTTTCATTAGATAATAGCTTGTTAAAAGTGGTGAATAGCCATTCTTCTATAGCATCAATATCATCACATTCAAAACCATCATCATCTTTTATTTCAGGGAATTTACGTTCTTCAACGTATTCTAAATTTAATTCTTTATTAAAGAGTAATATTTTTTTATTCGTTTTTCCAATATCAAAGACTGCAATAACTTCAGTGCTCATTTTACTTTAGTTTTAGATGTGAAGAAGATGTTCGTTGCAACTGGAAAACCAGTCGCAACGAACCTAACTCACTAATGTTATAATCAATAAAAAACAACTTACCTTTTAGACAATACGTCTTTCTCGTATTGTTGTATTTCGCCAATATAATCAGCTCCTGTTGGAACTCCTTTTGATTCGCAGTAATAATCCCAAACTGCACCAAAAGGCATAGACTTGGCTTCTTCTAACAATGCCATACGTTCAAAATACTGAGCGTTGTCATCGTATTCCTGAAGTTTTTTAGTCGGATTTAATAATGCTAACATGATAGCTTTTTGCGCAGCTCTTACACCTGTTACATATGCACCGATACGGTTGATACTAGCATCAAAGAAGTCAAGACCGATACAAACTTTTTCTAATTTGTCAGCCCAAACGATTTCTTCGAATAAAGCTCTTACCTCGTCATTAAGAGTTACAACGTGGTCGCTGTCCCAACGAATTGGACGGGTAACATGGAATAATAATTCAGGGATAAACTGGAAAACAGCAGAAACTTTATCAGAAACTTGTTCTGTTGGGTGGAAGTGTCCGATATCAAGGCAAAGCATCATATCATTAGCAACAGTATAGCCCATGTAGAACTCGCTTGATCCAACAGTATATGCTTCTAAACCAATTCCAAAAAGTTTTGCTTCAACAGCATCTGCCATATAAGCAGGATTCTTTTTATCTGCTAAAATCTTATCCAATGAATCTTTTAAGTGAGCTCTGTGTTGGAATCTTCTTACTGTTAGATCTTTTGATCCATCAGGAATCCAGATGTTATGAACACAACGGCTACCAAGTTCTTTACCCATATATTCAGAAATATCACGGCAACGTTTTACGTGGTCAATCCAGAATTCTCTGATAGCAGGATCGTTATCAGACAAAGTAAAACCAGAAGCTGCTTTTGGATGAGAGAAAAGTGTACTGTTAAAATCCAAACCAATTCCCTGGCTTTTTGCCCAGTCAACCCAACTTTCAAAATGTTTTGTTTCTATTTGATCCCTGTCTGCTTTTCCTGAACGGAAATCACCATAAAAAGCATGTAAATTTAATCTTTGTTTTCCTGGTAATAAAGACATTGCATATTCGTAATCTTGCCATGCCTGTTCAATAGTTCTTGCTTTTCCAGGATAATTACCAGTTGCCTGAATACCTCCTGATAATGCTCCATCAGGATCTTCAAATCCAACTACATCATCTGCCTGCCAGCAATGCATGCTGATTGAAGCAACATCCATTTTTTTCAATACGTCATCAGTATCAACGCCGAGCTTAGCATATACTTCTTTTGCAATCTCGTATGACTTATTAATATTACTCATATCTTTAAATATTTATATTAAAAGTTTATTT
Organism: Bacteroidales bacterium; assembly: GCA_963665085.2. Lineage (GTDB taxonomy): Bacteria > Bacteroidota > Bacteroidia > Bacteroidales > JAAAOM01. The sequence continues at coordinate 970,813 of CAXXXS010000002.1, read as the reverse complement.
CAAATTAATTTAACTTGCTGTTTTAAATTGGAATATTAACAACGAATGTAGATAATATTAAAATTACAATCCCGATAATTAAAATGACCATTGTTTTTGATGTAGCACCTTTCCATTCTTTTAAGGCAATACCCCAAATGTTACTTAATGCTATGTTAAGTGCCATTAAAATACTCCAGCTGAAAGGAGCAAGGTTTGCTGGGATTTGGCTTTTTCCCATGCCATAAAAATGGAATTGAAGAAACCATAATAATCCGGCAAGAAAAGTAAAAAATACATTGTTTAAGAAAATAGAACCAGGAACAGAAGTATAATCTTTATATGTTTTATTCTTAATATTTAAGAATACACAGTAAATAAGATTTGTAATAAATCCTCCGATTAGGATAAATGCCAATGTAGGATTACTTTGAAATAGAGGATTTGTTCCATGTTTAAGAGCAACTTCATCGATGGGTGTTCCTACTACATATCCATAGTTCATTGCTGCACTCATAAGACCAGCAAAGAATGCGATTAATAAACCTTTTTTAAGGGCAAATTCTTTTACGGCTGCTTTCTTTTCTTCTTCACTTAATCCTTTGTTTTTAAGGGCTCCAGCATAACCAATAACAGCAATACCTGCAATACAGATTGCCACACCAACAAGCATTAAAATACCTGCAGGAGTAGAAAACAGGTTGTCTCCAGCAACAATAGGTGGAATTAATGTACCGAAAGCTGCACAGAAACCTAGAGCAATACTTTGTCCAAGTGCTACTCCTAAATACCTAATAGAAAGGCCAAAAGTTAACCCGCCAATTCCCCAAAATGCACCAAACATAATTGATAACAATTTTGCTTTTGTTGGAGCTTCAGAGATGATATCCATTAATGCACCGTCAGGTACTGTAAAATATGCAAAGATCCATGGTGCTATTATCCATGCTGCTAGTCCCTGTACAATCCAGTAAGATTCCCAGGCCCAGTCTTTTACTTTTTTAAAAGGGACATAAAAACTTGCTGCCCCAATACTTCCAACTGCAATTAATGCAATACTTAATAAAGGATTCATTTGTTTTACTAGTTTTAGTTACTGAACTATTTATTCTTAACACTTTGTATTGTAAGGATGTCTTCTCTTTTTGTGTTATGTCTCCGGGTTAGTTCCAGAAAAATGTGATAATTCAACCTTACAATATTATTTTATGTTTTAGCAAAAGATTAAACTGTTATTGATGTAAGTTATTCTATAACAGAATGATAATTTGCTATATACAAAAGTAGGCTACTGTTATACCAAAAACAATACATAATTTATTTTTTGATTTACACTTTTTGAGTATCGGAAAAAGGGAGTATAAAAAAAGAAGCTGTCCAAAAAGTAACTCTGACAGGTCTAGTGACTCTGTCAGGTTTCAGCATTAATTGATTTATAACCTGTCAGAGTTCGAAGAACCTGACAGAGTTTACAATTGAATGACTTTTTGGACAGCCTCCTTTTTCTATAAATTGACTTTTTAAAGAATATTCTACTATTCTTTCATAGTCAGGCTTTTAATTAAATCAGCTTCTGCTTGTTTGTAGGGAGTACCATCTGGTCTGAATATTTCATGAAACCATAATGGCGGTTCTGAACCATCTGGAATTGGTTCGTCCCATGCATATTTTGTATTTGATTTTCCGGCTACAAGTCCCCAGTTTATAGCACCAACATTCTCTTCTTTGAGCATTGGCATAATGTTTTGGAAAAGACTGTTGTTTCTACGTGCCATATATTCGGTGCAAACCATCGGACGACCAATCGACTTTAAGCTGTCAATTGCAGCCTGGTGTTCTTCTGGTCCTTGATAGTTGTGGTACGTAATGATATCTGAATTTTCAAGCTGAAATTTATTTAGATCTGTCAACGAGATGTTCCAAACTCCGGCAGATAATGGTTGAGATGGACGAATTTCCCAGCCCCATTCAAATACCTTTTGTAGTAAAGGCATGGATTTGTTTTTATACTCAAAATTTCCGGGTTCGTTATATAAATCCCAGATTGCAATTCGCTCATCATCTTTAAATGTAGAAAGAACATCTTTTACATATTCTTCCAGAATGACAATTAATGTTGAATCCTCATGTATTAAATCTCCCGGATCGCGAACCCAACCAGAATTGTGTACCCCGGGTTTCGGTTCAGGTTGTTTACCTGCTTTGTAAGTAGCATTCCAGCAGTCATCAAATATTACAAAAATGGTTTTGATACCGTGACTATCTGCAATATCAAGGTATTGTTTCATCCTGTTTTTGAATCCTTCTTTATCAACTTCCCATGCGACATGATGAAGATAAACCCGCATGCAATTCATCCCGATATCTTCTGCCCAGCCTAACTCACGATCCATTGTCTCTGGATCAAAAGTTTCTGCCTGCCATGTTTCTAACTGGTTAATGGCTGTGCTTGGATTAAAATTACATCCCCGTAACCAACCATGTTCAGTTCCCCAGGCTTTCGCCTGTTCTTCTGTCCACATTTTTTTTGTGAGTTCAGTTTCTTTATTTTGCCCGTTATCAGTATTATTTTTACAAGCAGAAAAGAATACTATACCTATTACAATTATTAAATAGCTAAATTTATTTATCATTATTGTTTGTCGTTAGTTAATCATTTAAAGAATTACAGATTTCCTTATTTGCTTTTCTAATTCTTTCCTCGTTTAATTTAATTATCTTTCTGTCGTATGTCATCAGTCCGTTTACTTCTATTTCAACATCTGTTGTTTGTGTGTAAACAGCTGCAGAATAACCCATTGGTATGAGTTTTTTTAATATTTTAGTCATGTTAACATAAGCATCTGTTGCTTCTTCAGAAGTTTTATACTGAACATATCCCCAATTTCGGTTTTTCTCCCAGATGTTATCTTCGAAAACAAGGCCTATTCCTCCATATTCACCCAGAACGCAGCTTCTTTTTGAGTCGTATAGGCCCATGGCTGGTTCCGGGTAATTATGCATGTCAATCATATCTCCAACATCATAATGGTTTCCACCACTTGCTGGATTTACTAATCGGGAGGGATCATATTGTTGTGTCCATTCAACAATTTCTTTTGTTTTAAATTGTCCCCAACACTCATTAAAAGGAACCCAGACAACAACACAAGGACTGGAAATGGTTAAATCCATAATTTCTTTCCATTCCTTACGATAATTTTCTTCTGATTCAACAGTACGTTCGAGTTCTTTTCCATCAAAATAGTTTCGCATTTGCCACTCGGGATGAGCGTCTCCGTTGGGCATGTCCTGCCAAACCAGGATTCCTTCTTTGTCGCAATGATAGTACCATCGGGCAGGTTCAACCTTTACGTGTTTACGTATCATGTTAAATCCAAAGTCTTTTGTTTTTTTGATGTCGAAAGCGAGGGCTTCATCAGTTGGAGCTGTGTAAAGTCCATCTGGCCACCAGCCTTGATCAAGCGGTCCAAATTGAAAGTAGTCTTTGTTGTTGAGTTGAAGTCTCACAACCCCATTTTCATCACGTTTAGTTGATATCTTGCGCATCCCAAAATAGCTTTTAAGCTTATCCGTTACCTTTCCGTTTTGGAGAATGGATACTTCCAGATCATATAAAAAAGGTGATTCAGGACTCCAGAGTTTTGCATCGGGCACACTGATAAGTGCTTCCTGGCCAACAACGGCTTTTCCTGTACCTATTGTTTTACCATTACTTAAAACTTTTACCTCAACGATGTCATTCTTTTGTGTGCCATCTGTTGATGCCAGCACAGATACTGTGTTACCATCGATATTAGGAACGGTTTTTAAATGCGTGATATAACTCTTTTCTACAGGTTCAATCCAAACTGTTTGCCAGATACCGGTAACTGGTGTATACCAAATTCCATTAGGGTTGACAGCTTGTTTGCCAACAGGTTGAAATCCCCTGTCTGTTGGATCCCATACACGTACTGTTATTATTTGAGATTTTCCTTTAGAAAGAAAAGGTGAAATGTTAAAACTGAAAGGAGTATAACCTCCTTTGTGACTTCCGACTTTAATATCGTTAATCCATACATCCGCTTTCCAGTCAACAGCACCAAAATGTAAAAGAATATTTTTACCATTCCAATCTGAAGGTACTGTAAATGAACGTTGATACCAGATTTCATTTTCCTCGCCTACACGTTTTTGAACGCCCGATAAACTTGATTCAACAGGGTAGGGAACAAGGATTTTGCCATCAAATTGAGACGGAATATTATTGCCGCTTTCTACGATTGCATAATCCCATAATCCATTTAGGTTTTGCCATTCTTCTCTTATCATCTGTGGTCGAGGATACTCAGGAAGTGGATTTGAAGGATCTACTGTTGTAGCCCATGATGTTTTTATTTTTTCACCTGCCGGTTCCCATTTCTGTGCTTGGCTAGGGAGTAATATTCCCGCTAAAAAAATGAATAGAATGTGTTTTTTCATGACTTTATGTTTTTAGTTATTAATTATTCTAACAGTTTAATAAAATATCCTCCAACAACAGATCGGGCCTGAAAACCAACTTGTGAGGCATCAGGTGTTTCATACCAGTCAGTCATTGGAACCCGGCTTTTTGTTTCTGAAACAAATGCGTGCAACGGATCAATAAATTTCTGAAATGTTTCTTTATCTTCAGCAAGAGTTGCTGTCCAAACTACCCAGTCTGACTTTGTGTAAGTACGCCTGTTATCCAAAGGTAAACCATATTTATTTTGTTTGGTAAGATAATAAGCAACCTCTTTTTGTGCTACTTCCTGAGGGAAGATATTCAGCTTTAGAAGCTTGTCCCAAACAAGGTTGTATTTTTGACTCCAGGTTCCTGGCTGGTCAAAAGTTAATCGGTAATGATCACCATCATCAGCCATTTTCATCCACTCTTTTGCCATTTGTTTTGCTTCGGATGTGTATTTCTCTGCGATATCTGTTTTGCCTAACATGTCTGCAAGCATGCCATAACTGGCAATTCCCATGATGGCTTTCACAGAAAGGTTTACATTATGCGCAAAATGTCCGGCAAAATCATCAGTGCAGAGTTGGTTTTCAGGGTCAAGTCCATTTTCCATCAGGTAATTTGCCCATATTGTTAAAACATCCCAGTGTTTTTCTGCATAGTTTGCATTTCCTTCAGCATTAGCAATGGCAGCTGTTAAAATGATCATGTTTCCACATTCCTCAACGGGCATGTCCCCTCCGTATGTCTGTCCATTAGCCTTTGGGTATGTTCCTACATCATGAGCAGCAAAAGGTTTTGTCCATTTACCACTTTCTGAATAGTAGAAAATAGGATTTAACATTCCTTTTAATAACTCAGGATTGTATTTAAGGTATAGTGGAGCAGAAGGATAAGTAACGTCAACTGTACCAATTGAACCATTGCTGAAATTCTCTTTTGATAAAAATAAGATATTTCCCTGTGGGTCTTTAACAAGTTTATGTGCAGCTACTGATTGGCGGAATGCCAAAACGCATAGATCTGCATATCTTTCTCCCCCTGCTTCCAATGTCTCATTCCATAAATTATTATCGAAGTCTGTACAGCTTTTAATTACTTTTTCATAGTCTGTTGTAGCCATCTCCAGGGCATCGTTAATATTTATGGAACCATTTTGACTATACCATGCTTTTAGATTGTCGCCAAAATACTGGATTGATTCAATATCATCAAAGGCAAGTATAATGTATCCATTGGATTCATTTTTGCTTATATCCCCTAAATCTTCTGTAATTGTAAGAACCGGCATCGATTCCGTCATTTTTACAGTTTCGCTATTTTTAGAATCGTTTATTTTACCATCTTTTATAAAAGCCTTTTTTGCTTCAAAATATTCACTGATAGCAATTTCAGTATTTTCATTTTTGTTGGCGGCCATGTAGAAGTATCCCCAATCTATTCGAACATTATCTCCTTTTTTTTCTAAGACAGCTTGTTTTGTTGTACCTGTTTTTACAAAATTAAGACTACTGGTTTCTCCTTTTTCAATTGAGACTTCTTGTTTTATTTCGTTTACAGCCCATTGAGGCGTGGTTTCAAAATATATCTGGACATTGTGTTTGCCCCCATCATTTGAAGAAACCTGGTAGTTGATATAATTCACAGGCCGCGATAACAAGTCTAGATCTGATGGTAATAAAGGAGAAACAAACTGAAGCTTTAAGTCTACCGAGCCACATGTAAATTCGTAATGAGTTTGGGTTGCAGAGAGAGCAACCTTTGTTTGTTCGGCAGTTTTAGTAAAAATTTCAGGTTGATCGTTTTCTGTGTAGATTCCAAAATCAACAAAAGCCAATCCCCCACGATCTGTGCAATGGGCAGCGATAATGTTTTCTTTGCCTTCCATTAACATATTTTTATCTAATTCAAGAATAACCCCACTTTTTGCACCACCAGTGTTCACAACCTCTTTGCCATTTAGATAAAGCTCAAAATCATCGTCGTGAGAATAGATTAAGAAAAGTTTTTTAGAAGTTGAACCTTCAGGTATTATAAATTTTCTACGAACCCAGATTTGGTCTGTTTCCCACAGGCTGATAACATCATCCATTCCTTGTGAGCCAAAAGCAGCTTTACCTGTTTTCCACGATTCTGTGTTGAAATTACTTTTTTTCCATCCTGATGCAGGAGCTGAAGTAGTATAGCTACCTTCCCATGACTCATCTTTTGCCATTGGTACCAGAACTTTTAACGGGATATCATCTTTTCCGAGAAATCGATATACTTCTCCATCAACGCGGATAGCACCAATTAGAGAATGTGTTTTACCTGTCCAGTGTGTTACAGCAGTTTCATATAATTTATCTGCACTAGACCAGGCACTGGTATAAGGATCTATTGTAATTAAAGGATAGGAAGGAGCCCTTAATTCAGTTGTTATTGGCTTTGTAATTGTTTTTTGAGGTTCACTGCATGAGAAAACCATGGGTAGCGTAAGTAAAATTATTACGAACAGATTTAGTTTAATTTTCACCATTTGATATTAGTTAATAGATAAATTATAATTTATTTGAATTCTGAATTAAAGTCTCTGTGCCGCTTTGTGTAATAATTCCAGAAGAGGTATTTTATAGAGTTACACAGAGAGAGACACTGAGACTTTTTTAATTTTATTTAAATCCTTTAAGGTTAATATTCATTGATACTGCCCAGTTCCTCCAGGCTTCGTCCATTTCAGCAACTTTGTCTGGATAGGTATGAGAAAGATCGTTCATTTCTGTATGATCTTTTGTTATATTAAACAGCTCCCATTCGTTGCCTGGTAATGAAGACATTTTCCAGTCTCCTATACGGATTGCCCTTCCTCCTTCATGTTCCCAATACAATGTATCGTGAATACTCTCTGTCTCATTATAAAGAAGAGGCAACAAACTTATTCCTGCTGGAGGAACTGTTTCTTCTCCATTTATCACTTCCGGATATTTTGCTCCTGTAAGGTCAAGGCAAGTTGGTAAGATATCAATAACATGGGCTAATCCCCTGTTTATCGTATTTTCTTTTCCTTTTAGGCCTTTGGGCCAGTGAACAATAAAAGGTGTTGCACTACCTCCTTCGTATGATTCTTTTTTCCAGAACCTGAAAGGAGTGTTAACAGCACTAGCCCAGGCATTACCCAGATAATTCCATGTAGTTCCCGAACCCGGATTAGGAGAATTATATTCGATAATGGTTGAATCCTTTGTAAAACCAGGTCTGTCAAATCCAGGAGGATATCCTCTTTCATAAGAAGCCCCATTATCAGAAAGAACAAAAATAATAGTGTTTTCATATTGACCAGTCTCTTTCAGTTTATCGATAATTTGTCCGATACCCTGGTCAACCCGGTCTATCATAGCTGCATGAACAGCCATGTTTGCTGCTTCATAATCCTTTTCTTCACAATCTTCCCAACTTTTTCCTGATGAGTTTTCGGGGAGTTTATAGGTCTCTTCGTCTATCAATCCTATCTCTATCATTCTGTTGTAGCGATTTACCCGCAGGGAATCCCAGCCTATTTTAAATGTGTCTTTATATTTTGCAATATCTTCAGGAAGTGCATGTAAAGGCCAATGAGGAGCAGTATGAGCAACATACAGAAAGAAAGGCTTATCATCCTTACTATATTCATCTAAAAGGTCAAGAGATTTTTCTGTGATGAAGTTTGTCATATAGAAATCATCAGGTAAGTCTTTTATAGGTTCTTCGTTATGAACCAAACTAAATGGATTAAAGTAATTAACAACACCCCAGATGACACCCCAATGTTCTTCAAATCCCCTGTTGCATGGATAGTTTTCTAACGGAGAAAAGGGCCCATGATCGACTCTGTTCGCAAGCCATTGCAATTGTTCTTCCTGATCACCCAATGCTTTTGTTGTAGATAAATGCCATTTTCCGGTCATTCCGGTATGATAGCCATTTTCTTTTAAGATTTCAGCAATGGTTGCAGTATTCATGCTAAGGTTTACACCCATGCCATTTATCCCCGCCTGATGTGGGTAATGTCCTGTCATTAATGATGCGCGGGTAGGACAGCAGCGGGCACAATTGTGCATCTGTGTAAATCGTACACCTTGCTCTGCTAGGCCGTTGATATTAGGAGTTTGTACTTCTCCACCGTAACAACCTAAATCTGAATATCCCATATCATCAACCATAATGAGAAGGATATTGGGCTTATCAGGTCTTTTCTCTTTTGGTTGAGTGCAACCGGAAAATGAGGTTGCAACCATTAAACCCAGAGGAAGTAATTTATTGTGCATATGTTAATTTTTATCGATTATACTTTGCATTTGTTATATATTGATTTGTTGTAAATATCTAGCAAGAAGGACATGATGGTACCGTCGAATTTAAACCAATTTTCAGGAATATTATCCCAGTTCTGGCCTCCTAGTTTTACATCATCCTTTAATAAATTAATTTCATTCATTTTAATAAGACGGACATGTCGCTTATTACCCCAATACTGGATGTGTTTTCCTTTGTATTTTTTTTACGACAGCTAGTTATTCCAACAAAAAGAGAAGTAGTAATAAAAAATAAAGAGGTGTTTCTTATCATCCATTTATTGTTTTGACGATTCTACATCAATTGTTCTTCCCGGATCTCCTTGTTCTTTCATCCAATCTAAAAGTAATGTCTTCATATTTGCAGCAATTTCAGGTATTTCATTTGGTGGTTCAGCTAAGTTGTGAAGTTCCCAAGGATCATCGACTAAGTTATAGAATTCAATTTCTGGTCGGATAAGATACCTGATTACCAATGAACTTGCTGCGGCGTCTGTTTTTGCATCACTTACCCAGGAAAGCCAATAATTCTCTTTGTCTAATCCCATCAAATGTTTTTCGTAGTAGACTAATTCTGGAGAAAGGTTTAGAATCAGCTTATATTTTTCGTTTCTAATTGTTCTAACCGGATATGGATTTCCTTCAGGAACGTTATTGTGTATGCCAAAAACCCATTTTCTATGTGTTTCTGATTTATTTTCAAGAACACTTAAAAAACTCTTTCCATCAATATTTTCTGGTATTGTGCCTCCAATATAATTAATCATGGTAGGTAAAAGATCTTCATATTGTACTAAAGCATTTGTCTTTTTTTCCTGATTCTTCATTTCAGGAAGTTTTATGATAAATGCACTTTTTTGACCATAATCCCAACATGTCCATTTTCCTCCTGGTAATTGGGGGCCTTGTTCTCCGCAAAAAGTGATCACTGTATTATCATAGTTGCCATTTTCTTCTAAGACAGAAATAACATCACCAAATTGTTGATCCAAAACCTCGATTTCAGCCAGATACCTTGAAAAAGCAGAACGCGTTTTTTTATTATCAAATAAAACAGGAGGTAGATTAAGCTTTTCTGGATTTATTTTTGACGCATCACCTACAGTCCATGGAACATGGGGATTTGTGCTGCAAACAAAAAGACAAAAAGGTTGGTTATTATCCCTTTTTATGAATTCTTCAATTCCTTCTGTATTATAATCAGCAGTTGAGGCAACGCAGTTTGGTTCAAATCCTTCAATAATTTCAAAAGGGTACACATTTCTGGGGCTAAAATGTTCTTTGCCCGTGAGCCCTACTCGGTATCCCATCTCACCTAAGTAATGGGCTACACTTTTGATATTTTCTTTTGAAGGTTCATGGTTTCTTACTACTCCATGATGCATGGGATAAAGTCCGGTATAAATACTTGCCCTTGTTGGACAGCACATGGATGTTGAAGAATACATATTATTGAACAAAATTCCTTCTTTGGCCAGTTTATCAATATTGGGAGTTTTTACATTTGTTCCTCCATAGCATCCTATTTCGTTCCAGGCAAGATCATCAGCAATAAAGATGAGAATGTTTTTTTGTGCTTTATTTCTTGCCGGGGTGTTGGAATAGCTTACCCTTACTGCTATAGACAATAGGATTGTTAAAACGAATGTTGGAATATTATTAAGTAATTTCATACAGGCTTTTTGAAGAAGAGGTTGTCCAAAAAAACGTTTATTAACGCAAGTATTCTCTACTTCGCTTGAACTGATTTTATTAGTCAAGTTATATCGAGCGAAGTAGAGATGTCTTTATTAATTAACTTTTTGGAGACCTTTCATTTATATAAAAAAATTAATTATTAATAACCATCATTCTGAATTAAATTAGGATTAGCATCTATTTCAGATTGAGGTATTGGAAATTTTACCCTGTAATCGTCTGCATTAACGCCCCGGGAAATAGCAGATTCTACAAATTTACCATGGCGTATTAAGTCTTGTCTTCTTTTACGTTCACTATAAAACTCCCAACCGCGTTCATCCAAAATGTGATCCCTGAGTTTATCCTTTGCGTCATAATCAGATAATTGTAAGTCTTCCAAACCAGCCCGGTTTCTCACTTGATCGATTAGATCCAATGCCTCTTGAGTTGGCCCATTAAGTTCATTAAGTGCTTCTGCTTTGGATAATAAGATATCTGAATACCTGATTTCAGGGATGTCATTTCCATGCTCATTAGCCTGGGCATTTGGATCAGGCCAATATTTGAAAGAACGGGTATTGTTGTCATTTAGCAATGAAATAGTATCCCCGTTTGTATTAATATATTTTGCAAGGATAAGATCTTTTCTTTCATCTCCATCTTCAAATGAGTTATAAAAAGAATCATATAGGCGATATTGAGCAGCCCAGTTTGCCATATTTGATGTCCATTCAAATCCAGTGATCGGATCTTTCTTAAAGCTGGGAGGAAATGCCCCATTAATATATTCACATCCTATACCATCAGAGATACCTTCGTGTACCCAAATAAATTCTTTGTTTATTTCATTATCAACATTAAATAATTCTACATAGTCTGGATAAAGTTCATAGTAATTCATTGCTATTACCTTATCTGCTGCATCAGAGCATTTTTGCCATTGCTTTGTGTTCAAATAAAATTTACATAAAAAAGCCCAGGCTGCCCCTTTATGTGCCCGTCCATATGCTTCTTCTTCTCCTGGTGCAGGCAAATCATCAATTATTTCTGTAAATTCAGTTTCTATAAAATTTAATATTTCAGTTTCTGTAGCTTTAGCCTGTTCTAATTCCTGCATTTCGCTTGTTCTAAGAGGGACAGGTCCAAACCACGTATACAAATGATAGTATAACATAGCTCTAATAAAACGGGCCTCTGCTTTGTAGAGTACTTTAATATCTTCATCTAAAGAAGTTCCTTCGATATTATCAAGAATAACATTAGCATCCCTGATTCCCCTGTATGGTTGGTTCCAAAGAAGGCTTTCAATCCATCCGGTTGAAGCATCCCATGTGAAATTAATCATTAAAACAGCGGTTTTGTTTTCTCCTCCTGCAGTTTCCCATTCAATGTCAGTGCACCACTCTTCGAGATTTGTCATTCCCTTTCCGTTCCAACCGCTAAACTTAGCTTCAGAATAACCTGAGTAGAGAACAGCTTTTGCCCCAGCTTCATTGTTAAAGACATTATCTACGCCTAATTCAGAATACATGTCTTCTTTTAATAGATCTTCACAACTAGAGAAGAATATGGTCGTTGTAAGGATAAATAATATGTGTATTTTATTATATTTCATCATTCTTTTTTTTCTGTTAAAAATTAATTTCAGCACCTATCATAAAAATTTTAGCCTGTGGATATGAGTTATAATCAATTTTAAGGCTTGAAGAACCATTTGAGTTACTGGCAGGATCATAACCGGAGTAATTTGTGAAAGTTAACAGGTTTTGTCCGGTGATATAAATACTGGCATCTTTAATAACTTTTCTGTTTGTCAGGTTGAAATCGTAACTCAATTTAACTGTTTTTAAACGAACATATGAAGCATCTTCAACAGTGTATGAGTTAACGCTTTTATCACCTTGTCCATTAGGATTAATGAAAGAAGGGTATTTGTTAGAGGGATTATCCGCAGTCCATCTGTTTAAGTATGGTTCTGCATACCTGTTTCTTCTAAAACTAATAGGGAAATAAGTATCAACTAAGTTACTGTTTAACATACTTACACCTTGTGAACCTTCGAAGAATATGTTGAGCGTAAAGTTTTTATAGGAAAAATTATTTGTTAACCCCCAGATAAAGTCTGGGAATGAATTTCCTAATATTACTCTGTCTTCAGTATCAACTTTTCCATCTCCATTAACATCTTTATATTTTTGATCGCCAGGTTGAACATTATCTGTTGTTTGAGAAAAGTCATCGTTTTCTTGCCAAACGCCTTCAATTTCATAACCATAAAAAGAATTTATTGTTTCTCCTTCTTTAATAATAGCAAGGCTGCTAACCCAACCTGCATCTCCATGAATTATTTCAGAAAGGCCTCCTAGGTCAGTAACTTCATTACGTGTTGTTGAAACATTAAAGGATGTATTCCATTTAAATTTTCCAACTGTATTTTTAGTATCGACCAATAGTTCGAACCCTTTGTTTTCTATGCTTCCAATATTTTGTAGGATACTGGAGTAGCCAGTTGATGAGGGTATTGGGAGATAAATCAACATGTCTGTTGTGTTTTTCTGAAAATAATCCATAGAAAAATTAATTCTGTTTTCAATGAATCCAAAGTCAATACCTATATCCATCTGTGTTGTTGTTTCCCATTTTAAATCTGGATTACCAATTCTTGATGGATGAAGCGTACTTATTTTTTGTTGATCCATTACGGCATCACTACTTGTTCCAAAAGTTGTTAAGGATTGGTAGTTACCAATTTCCTGGTTACCCGTTTGTCCCCAACTGGCCCTTAGTTTAAGTTGGCTGAAAATATTTAGATTCTCAATAAAGTCTTCGTGGTGAAGTTTCCATGCAAAAGCAAAAGAAGGGAAATAACCGAATTTATTATTCTCTCCAAACCTGGAAGACCCATCAGCACGGAAGGTTGCAGTAAAAAGGTATTTATCGAAAGCTGAATAGTTAGCACGGCCAATTACGGAGAAAAGTTCTGAAGATGACTTGCTTGTTCCCATATCGTATGTTGTTGGATCAGCCATTCCCATATTTTCTGTTTTTGTAATTTCGTTGTTAAAGCCACTACCAGTCCCGGAAAAATTATAAAACATAAATTCCTGATAAGTAACACCTCCCATAAGGTTTATGCTATGATTTTTATTAAGATCTTTTATATAGGTACTAGTTCCTTCAATTAGATAATTACTTCGTGTTACATTTAACACGCTGGCTATTCCTCCAGACCCCTGTCCTTGTTGGGTAACCTGGCTTACATAACTATCTCGTCTTGCATTTTGAGCATCAACACCAAGGTTTAGTTTTACAGTCCAACCAGGAAGAATTGTGTATTCGCCAAATAAGGTTCCCATGGATCTGTATTTTTTTGACCTGCTATCTTCACCATAAATTAGGGCCAATGGGTTATCAATAGAGATATAATCTGATTTTTGATATGAACCATCTTCATTATATGGAGATAATGTCGGATCGAAATTTATAGCAGCATAGATTGCCCCGGCACCTTCATTTATACCATAACCATAAGACACATAATCATCATCATTAAAAGCAAGACTAAAATTAACACCAAAGTGAAAATTTTCAGTCTGGTGGTCGAGATTTAACCTTGCATCATAACGCTCCATAGCTGAACTGAGAACGATACCCTTTTGATTAAAATAATTTAGTGATGCGTAATAATTAGTTTTATCTTTTCCTCCTGAAAAGGACAAACTATGACTGTTAACGTATCCCTGACGGGTAATTAAGTCCTGCCAGTCGGTTCCACCATTCTGTATGTCTCCAATTCTTTGGTCTGCAGAGGCATCACCTCCTCCTTCATCTAAAATCTGGTTTAATACCTCTTTGTATTCGGTGGGAGAAAACAAATCGAGTTTTTTATCAATGTTTTGTAATCCTGAATAACCACTATAGCTTACATTAAGCCTCCCTTCTTGTCCTTTTTTAGTAGTGACAATGATAACACCATTCGCACCTCTTGCCCCATAAATAGCAGTCGCAGAAGCATCTTTAAGAATTTCGATTGATTCAATATCTGCGGGGTTTATTGAACTGAGAGGGTTTCTTGGTGTTCGTGTTCCAACTATCCCGGAGCCAACATTTGAAGCGATATCAGAATTATCGATAGGTAATCCATCAATTACATACAAAGGACTTGAACTTGCATTTATAGAGCCAGCCCCACGAATTCGTATATCCATATCACCTCCTGGTTCTGCACTTGCTTGAATGACCTGGACACCTGAAGATTTTCCTTGAATTAAACCATCAATAGAGGAGTTACTTCCAACATTCAAATCTTCTTTATTTAAAGAACTTACAGAACCAGTTAGGTCGCTTTTCTTTACTGTTCCGTAGCCAATAACAACTACTTCATCAAGTGCTTGTATGTCTTCTATTAAAAGAACATCAACAGTAGTTCGGCCGCTAACTTGAACCTCTTCAGTTAGATAGCCTACAAATGAGAAGCTTAAAATAGCATCAGCAGAATTTGCATTAATGGTATATTGCCCATCAATATTAGTAACTGTTCCATTGGTTGTGCCTTTTTCAACTACATTAACCCCAGGTAAAGCATTGCCTGAATTATCAGTAACTTTTCCTTTAATAACTATTTCTTGTTTATTAAATTTTTCTGAAGAAATAACAACAAGGTTTTCATCAAAAATTTTGTAGGTTAATTCTAAATCACCAAGTATAGTTTTAAGAATTTCGTTTATTGGAACATTGGCCGCTTCAATTTTTATCTTTTTGTTAAGCTCGTCAAGATTCTCACTATAAAAGAAATGCATTTCTGTTTGCATCTCAATCATCCTTAGAACTTCTTTAATCTCAATGTTAGAGTTGCTCAGGCTTACATTGGAGACTTGAGAAAATGTTTTTGCATTTACCTGAATTAGAAATACGATAGTTAGTAAAAAGCTAATTTTCATAATTAATAAAAGTTTAGTCACCCTCAAATTCCGTTTGAGGAAAATACATTCTCGTTTTTTTTCCATAATTTTGTAATTGTTAAGTTTTACATAGCGGTATACACCACAAAAATTGTATGCTAAAATGTAATTAGATGCAGGATGCGGGAACATCCTGCATTTTTATTTTATTTGTTAGGTTTCTTATTCTTCCATAAGCTGTTATCTGTTTTTAGTTAGTAATAATTACGTTATTTAGTATCCAGGATTACTGTCTTCCCATCAATTTTATAAGAAAAAGGTGAAGCAAAGCTTATTACTTCCAGGATCTGCTCAAGGGAAACGTCCGTCAGTGTTCCGGAGAATCGCAATTCTTGATATTTTTTGTCTTTGAAAACAATAGTCACATCATATTTTCTTTCAAGTTTTTTGGCAAGCGTACCTAATTCTTCGTTGTCTATTATCCAGTTTTTATCTTTCCAGGAAGTGTATTTGTTTACATTTATGTTTTTTAGTATTGAGATAGCAGCATTTGATCCTTTATTTACTATAGCTTGTTGATTTGGTGTTAGAATTATTTCTCTGTCTTCTTCCTTCAGTTTATGAACTGAAATACTTCCTTCAACCAATGTCGCTTTAATTGTTGGTTCTTCAGGATATGCCTTTACATTAAAGGATGTTCCTAACGCTTGGATAGCTACTTCGTTAGTTTTTACTATAAATGGCCTTTTTTTATTCTTACTTACCTTAAAATAAGCTTCTCCAATAAGTTTTATTTCCCTGTTTTTTTTAGTTAAAAAACCATCCTGATAAGTTATTGAACTTCCTGAATTTAACCATACTTCTGAACCATCGGGTAAAACTAAATTTGTTTTAGATCCGTTAGGCGCATGTATCGTGTTTTCCGAAATTATTTTTGAAGACGTATAATCAAAATCAAGAAAGAATGGAATTAGACTACCAAGTCCTAATGCAATTACAAAAATGGCTGCGTATTTAATGAAATTTAAAGTCAGGGTTTTTGACTGATTCTGTTTTTTTATTCTGTTGTTTAGTTTTTTTAAGTGTACACCTGTATCGCTTTCTACAGATTTGGTAATACCAGAAACTTCCCATACATCGGAAACTTCAGCAAAGTACTTTTTGTTCAGCTCACTTTTGTCTAACCAATCTTCAATTAATTCCTTTTCCTCTTTGGAAGCATTTCCAGTTAGGTAGGTTATTAATAGTTCATTTATATTTTCAGTTTCGTTAATCATTTCTATATGTTCTTATATAAGTAAATCTAAATCCGGTTTTGTGTGACAACACAATTAAAAAAAAATGATGTTTTTTGATTGATGGAAAATAAGTGGCTGATTTTTAGTGAAATTTATTTTGAACCCTTAACCTGTTTTTTCTATAGGTAGTCTTTTAAAGCATCTTTTAGTTTTGAAATAGCCCTGTTCATTTGTTTTTTTACAGTATTGATGGAGATGTCCAGCATAGTGGCAATCTCCTCATATTTTTTGTCATCGTTTCGACTTAATAAAAAAATTTTTCTGCATTGTTCTGGAAGGTTATCTATAGCTTCCTGAATAGTAACACTAAGCTCTTTGGAAATAAGATTGACTTCCGGGTAGTTAATCTCTTTTCTTATAGTGATACTTCTTATGTATTCTTCGTATTGTTTCTGGTGGTTGTTTTTTTTCATGTAATTGAGACATTTATTGGTAACCACAGAAAACAAAAATGAACGTAGGGAATTTTTAATGTTTATTGATTCTTTAACATCCCATAGCCAGTAGAAACAATCTTCAACAATATCTTCAGCTGCGTTTATGTCGCCAATAAAATTGGTAGAATACCTTACCAAGTCTTTATGATAAGTTTTAAAAATGTTTTCAAATGCAGAATGATCCCCATTTCTGAGTTTTTCAATCCATAATTGGTCAGACATTCAAATAATGGCTTTAAATAAGACGACAAAAATAATTATTTTAAAGAAAAACTATAAAAGCAAAATATTTTGTTTTAAATACCTGTATTTTAATTGTTTGAATTTTAAGTGTAGAAAATACAATTATTTTGTGGTAATTTAAAAAAACACAATTAATTTTGTGATTCAACTACTGAAAACAATTTTAACTAGAAACAAATATCATGAGAAAACTACTATTACTAATTATTTTAATTGCATTTACTTCTTATTCTTTTTCACAGGGGACAAATAAATTAATTATACAGGCTGATCAGGGCAAAAGCACGATAAATAAACATATTTATGGGCATTTTAGTGAACATCTTGGGCGTTGTATTTACGGAGGGATTTGGGTAGGAGAAGATTCAGAGATAAATAATCTTGATGGCTACAGACAAGATGTACTTGAAGCTTTAAAAGCGATTAATATTCCAAACCTGCGTTGGCCTGGTGGTTGTTTTGCCGATGAATACCATTGGCAAGATGGTATTGGTCCGAGAAATGACAGGCCAACTATGATAAATACGCACTGGGGTGGTGTTACCGAAGATAATAGTTTTGGTACGCATGAATTTCTCAACTATTGCGAGCTCCTCGGAACAGAGCCTTACATCTGTGGAAATGTTGGAAGCGGAACGGTGAAAGAAATGTCAACCTGGGTAGAGTATATAAACTTTGATGGTATCAGTCCAATGTCTAATCTTCGCAAGAAAAATGGAAGAATAGAACCCTGGGGAGTAACCTATTGGGGAGTTGGTAACGAGAATTGGGGCTGTGGTGGAAATATGACCCCAGAATATTATGCAGATTTGTATAAAAGATTTGCTACCTATTGTAGAAATTATGGTGATAATAATTTATATAAAATAGCTGGAGGAGCAAATTCCTGGGATGTAAACTGGACAGAAGTTTTGATGAAAAAAATTCCATCCAGTATGATGAGTGGAATCTCTTTGCATTATTATACTGTAACTCATACCTGGCAGAATAAAGGTTCATCAACAGAGTTCTCAGAGAAAGACTATATCACAACTCTAAAGAAAGCATCAGCTATGGACGATCTTTTAAACCAACATTCTACGATTATGGATAAATACGATTCAGAGAAAAAAGTAGGATTGGTCGTTGATGAATGGGGAACCTGGTACGATGTAGAACCTGAAACAAATCCCGGATTTTTATACCAGCAAAATACTTTACGAGATGCTTTCGTTGCCGGGATAACACTTAATATCTTTAATAACCATGCAGACAGGGTCCAGATGGCAAATCTTGCACAAACAGTTAATGTGTTGCAGGCTTTAATATTAACAGAAGGAGATAAGATGATACTAACACCTACCTATCATGTTTTTGATTTGTATAAAGTTCATCAGGATGCAGAATTATTACCTACTGAGGTTACTTCAGAAATTTATAAAATAGATGAAGAAGAACTTCCTTCGCTCAATGTTTCAAGCTCGAAAGCTAAAGATGGAAGTATTAACATAAGTATCGTAAATATAAACCCAACTAAAAATATAAATCTTGATTGTGACATCAGGGGAGTTGAGAAGCTAACCAGTGTTTCTGGCAAGATAATTACTGCAAAAGATTTAAATACACATAATACGTTTGATAACCCAGAACAGGTAACCGTTTCAAATTTTTCTGGATCATCCATTAAAAAAGGTGTATTGCAAATTGAGGTTCCGGCAAAGTCTGTTGTTGTAGTGAATGTAAAGTGAGGTTTTAAAAGTGAAAATTAAATTCATTAATCCCCGGGTATTATATTATCTGGGGATTTTTTGTAAAATCAAAATGTGTCATTCTATAGCTTTTCTAGTTTTTCCTTAAAAATCTGGATTTTAGGTATAAATTTGAAGACTTAATAAATACTTAATTTTTTATGAAAACAAGAAATTTTCTAATCTTATATTTTTTATTTATTTTTTTTGTGGGATTCTCTCAAAACAAAACCGATATAAGTCTTTTTTCAAAAGCAGACAGTGGAACCTATAAATCAGAAATTTTTTCAGAATCAGGAGATTTATTTACAGAAGTTGGACATCATGGTCCTGCTATTGAAAATGAATGGATGGCATTGCGTATCTATTTTGATCATAAAGCAACGATTGATGCATATAACAAAGTTAAACCAGGTCTCGAATTAAAAAAAGCCAGATGGTATCCAATGCCAGAACAACAAAGAAACGGATGGGGTGCAGATTACTATAAAGTGGGAGAAACAATTGGTTTAGGCGGAGTACGATTATGGGATGGGGAGAAAGTTGTTAACCTTGATCCCGTAACTGGTCGCTATGCGAGGGTAAAAAAAGAAGGTTCGGTTTCTTATATGGAAATGTTATCAGAGGGAGTTCCATATAAAGATACAAAGGTTGATATTCTCTGTAGAGTAACTGTTTACTCTGGAGTACGGTATGCTACAGTAGAAGCTTTTGCCCTGTGCGATGAACCTGTTCAATTCGTCACAGGACTAAATTACCACGAAGGACAAGATGTAATTGTTAACGATAATTATATTATTTCCTGGGGACTTCATCCTGAGGATGTTGCAGCTGAAAAAGTGGAGTTAGGTGCGGCAATCAAATATAATCCGGATGATTTTGAAGATAAACAAGATGATGGTAGCCAGCATTTGCTTATTTCAAAACCAGCAAAACAACTAAGCTGGAAAATTATGTCATCGTGTGAAAAAGAAGAAGAAATAAATTCTCTTAAAAAGCTGGAATCCTTTGTTAAGGATATGTAATCAATTGTTTTTTCTATCTTATTATTCCTTTTTTGCAATTTTCCTGATGATTGTTTAGCCTTCGAATTATTCTAAAATTTACCAATTTTTAAAAATTAGTATACATTTGTCCCAACCTAAGAGACAGATGCAACAATATGATATTGAAATAATCCAGGGATTACTTGATGGGAATGAGTGGGCTATGGAAGAGATTTTTGTTGCTCATTATGTGAATCTTTGTAATTATGCCTTTGGTTTTGTAAGAAATAAGTCGGATGCTGAAGATATTGTTTCCGAAGGGATGGTATGGTTGTGGAACAACAGAAATAAGATTAAAATTTCATCTTCATTAAGGGCTTATCTTTACAGACTAATTCATAATCGCTGTGTGAATTTTATCGAGCACAAAAAAATTGAGAGTAAGTATAATGAAAACATCCTTGTACTGCACAAAGCAGAACTCCATAGGATATCTGAAGGGACAGATCATCCACTAAACCAAATACTGGCAGATGAAACCCAGGACAGAATAACAAAAGCTATTGAGAATTTACCAGCCCAATGTAGGGATATCTTCAAATTAAGTAGATATTCGGGACTTAAAAATAAAGAGATTGCAGAGAAACTAAACATAGCAGAAACTACTGTAAAAAAGCAAATATCGATTGCGTTAAAAAAAATAAAAGATTTTTTATCTGTTGTTATGTTGTTGTTTTTCAGTTAACTGAAAAATATATGCTGGGTTTTTCTAAAAAAAAGTAATATTTCTTTACTACCAAATAGATTTTTAATTGCCTTACTTATTACATAACCTTAAATGAAAGAAGAAATTCAAAATATTGATGAATTAATTATGCTCTACCTGACAGGTGAAGCAGGAGAAAAAGAGATAATGTTAGTGAAAGATTGGATTCATGAATCTGATGAAAATTTTAAATATTATACGCATTTAAAAACTGTCTGGTTGCTTAGTAGCGAAAATAAGAACCCTAATCAGTTTCACACCCAAAAAGCATTACTTAGCTTTAAACAAAAGGTTTTTAAAAACAAATCAATTGTTCCGGTATTTTTAAAATACGCAGCAATTTTTGTTATAGCACTTACTTTGGGTGGATTTATTGGTCATGGTTTTGTAAATCAAGAGAATAACAAGAATGTAGAAACATTAGTTTTTACAAATGAAGCGGAAGCTCCTTATGGCGTTCGATCAAAAGTTAATTTGCCGGATGGTTCTCAGGTGTGGTTGAATTCAGGAAGTAAATTGCTTTTTCCTTCAACATTTAAAGGCAACACCCGAAATGTAAAATTAATAGGAGAAGCATATTTCGAAGTTCATACGGATGTTTCCAAACCTTTTATTGTGAATGCTAATGGTGTAAATGTTAAGGCATTGGGTACATCGTTTAATGTTAAGTCTTATCCGGATGAATCCTATGTGGAAACAACTCTCGTTGAAGGAAAAGTTGTGGTATCAAAAGAAAATTCTAAGGAAGAACCAGTTACATTGGAACCAAATCAGAAAGTAACAATCTATAAGCCTAATCCACAGCTGGAAAAGAATCCTGATACGAAAGAAAAAATTTCAAGAGTCGCTGACGATGTTGTAGTTGAAACAAATGTAAATACCCAGAATAATATTTCATGGAGAAACGAACTTTGGATAATTGATAATGAGCCTTTATCTTCTTTTGCCAAGAAACTGGAACGAAGGTATAATGTGAAGATTGAAATCAAGGATTCAACAATTTATAATTTTAGGTATTCAGGTTCAATCAAAGATGAGTCAATCAATAATGTTTTAGAAGTGCTTACGCTGACATCGCCAATTGCTTATTCGAAAGAAGAGAATAAAATTATTTTTGATTTGAATGACGATTCAAGGAATAAATTTAAAAACGCCTGGAAATAATATGTAACTAACTAAAATGTAACAGTATAAACACTAACTAAATGCTTGTAATATGAAAAAATAAAAACTCGAATAAAAAAAGCAGGATGTTGGAGCATCCTGCTTTAAAGACTTTAAAAAGCTCAATTTCACAGAGTGAGCTAATTAACATTAATTCTAATCTAATTGTAAAATTATGAAAAATTTACTAAAGGAGAGCTTTCCATGCCGGAAAGCGAAAATTAAAAAATTGTTTTTAACTATGAAACTAACTATCGCTTTGTTCTTTGTGGCTGTAATTCAGGTGAATGCAGTTATTTATTCACAGGATGCAGGATTTACAATTTCGGAGTCTGGAATATCAATTAAGGAAGTCCTTAAAGAACTTGAGACGAATAGTTCTTACCGATTCTTTTACAGTGAAAATTGGCTTTTCCTTGATAAAAAGATTGATATTAAGATGAAGGACGAAAAAATTGAAAATGTCCTTGAGAATCTTTTTGAGAACTCAACCTTAACATATAAAGTTTTTGATAATGATTTAGTTGTAATAATCCCGAAATCTGATGGTAATCAGCAGGATGTTATTATAAAAGGGAAGGTTGTTGATTCAAATGGTGATGTATTGCCTGGTGTTAATGTACTCGTAAAAGGAACAAATACAGGAGCAGTAACCAATATTGATGGGGAATATACAATTAGTATTCCGTCATCTGATGCAACTCTTGTTTTTTCTTTTATTGGGTATTTAACTGAAGAAGTTGAGGTTAATGGAAAAACAGTTGTTGATATGCAATTGGTTGAGGATATTAAATCCCTTGAAGAAGTTGTTGTTATTGGATATGGAACTCAAAAAAAATCGGATTTAACGGGCGCTGTATCATCTGTTAAGGCAGAAGATTTTCAAAAGATGTCTGTAAGAAGAATTGAGGAGGCTATTCAGGGTAGGGCTGCTGGTGTAATGATTTCAAAAGGTAAAGGTAGTCCGGGATCAAGTGCATCAATTCATGTTCGTGGTGCAGGGTCAATTGGAGAAACAGAACCACTATGGATAGTTGATGGTGTTCGTATGGATCCGGGTAATCATTTAAATATGAATGATGTTGCTTCTGTAGAGATATTAAAAGATGCTGCAGCAGCTGCTATTTATGGAACCGGAGCTGCTCACGGAGTTATCTTGGTCACTACTAAAAGAGGAACTTCATCAAAACCTCAGGTAAATTTTAGATCATCTGTCGGAAAACATACTCCTACCAATTTACCAGAAATGTGTAATACAGAACAATTCCTTGAATTGAATATAGAAACCAGAAAAAATGCAGGTGAAGATTATAGTGCTTATGAATTGGATCCTTCAACTCTACCCGATACAGATTGGATTGGCGAGGTATGGTCAGGAAGTGGAATTGAGCAAAACTATAATCTGTCTGTTTCAGGGGGTAGTGAAAATGCTAGTTATTTTTTATCTACCGCCTACGACAAGGAAGTTGGTACTATGGTTGACAACTGGTTTGATAAATTTTCAATCCGCGCAAATTCTGATTTTAAGATTGGAAAACGTATCAAAATAGGAGAATCTCTTGCTATCTCAAGAACACGAGAGAATCCGACCATGGCTATAGGCTCAGATTTTGAAACAATTATTAAACCTATTCCTACAATGCCATTATATGACGAAGATAATATATATGGTGGATGGGGGCGTGGACCTTCATACTGGAATGGTAAGAACCCTGTTGCAGCTGAATATCAACACCATAAAATGAATACCTACAATCGTGTAGTTGGTAATATTTATGCAAGTATTGACATTTTTGAAGGTTTAACAGCAAAAGCAACCTTTGGAGGAGAAATTAGCGATGGCCGCAGAAGAACTTATATCGAAGCATATGATTATGGAACTTTTTCAAACACAACAAATAGTTTAACATATATTGGAGACTTTGATGATAATTTCTTAGGAAATATTGTGTTAAATTATGAGAAAACATTTGGATCGCACTATTTACAGGCCATGGCTGGTTACGAAGCACAAAAAACAAATGGTTGGATTTTTGGTTCCCAGGTTCAGGATTTTCCGGTTACCTATTCTGATAGTCAGTCTTTGTCTACAGGAACAACATCTGCAATAGAAAGAGAAAATATTGAGTATTCAACTCTTTTATCGCAATTCGGACGACTTACATATAATTACGCAGGAAAATATTTGTTTCAGGCAAATGTTCGTAGAGATGGGTCTTCTAATTTTGGTTCTGGTTTCCGATGGGGAATATTCCCTTCTGCATCTGTAGGATGGCGTGTAAGTGATGAGGATTTTATGAGTACCATTGATGCTGTCTCTAATTTAAAAATTAGAGCAAGCTGGGGTAAAAATGGTTCAGATAAAATTGACCAATATCTTTATTCGGCAACATACTCTTCAGATAAGTCAATGTACCTATTTAGTGATTTAGGAGAAGCAGCAAGAGAAAGAGGTTTTTATTTGTCTAAGCTGGCAAACGAAAATGCGCATTGGGAAGAAATTGTACAAACTGATTTTGGATTTGACCTAGGATTATTCGACAATAAAGTAAGTATAACAACAGACTATTACATCAAGAAAACTGATGATATGTTATATGATGTTGAATTACCATTGTCTTTTGGAGTTAGTGCAAACAGAACAAATAGTCCTGAGGCAGTTCCCAGTAATATTGGAACAATGGAAAACAGAGGGTTAGAAATTGCAGCGAATTACCAGGATAGAATTGGTGATTTTGGTTTCAGTTTCGGAGCAAATGCGGCATTTAACAAAAATGAAATTACAATGTTAAGTCGCGAAGATGATATTATTACAGCAGGCTATGATGGAATTGCATTTAAACATTATCTTACACGTACAGAGGTAGGTGAGCCTATGGGTTATTTCTATGGTTATATTGTAGATGGTATATTCCAGAATGAGGATGAGGTAAATGCTGCTAATGCAGGTGCTCCAAGTGGAACATACTGGCAATCTGGTACAGCTCCTGGCGATTTTAAATATAAAGATATTGCCAGTTTAGATGATGAAGGTAATGTTGTAATGATTCCAGACGGAGAAATTACGGAAGCGGATAAAACAAATCTTGGAAATCCTTGGCCTAAAATGATTTATGGGTTTAATGTAAATTTGGATTATAAAGGATTTGATTTTTCAATGTTTTTCCAAGGGGTTTATGGAGTGGAAATTTTCAACACACATAAATCTTATTTAAGAAATGTTTTTCAAGACTATAACACATCTGTGTTAGCATATGAAAGATGGACAGGAGAAGGCTCAATAAATGAAAATCCTCGTTTAAATCATAGCGATCCAAGTGCAAATTTTGGAACACCTTCTTCTTATTTTGTTGAAGATGGTTCATACCTTAAGCTAAGAAATATCCAATTAGGATATTCTCTACCTTCAAGCCTGTTATCAAAAATGAATATCGCGAGCTTAAGGATATTTGTTTCTGGTCAGAATCTATTTACAATCACTAAATACGAAGGCATGGATCCTGAGTTAGCAGGAGTAGTTGATGTTGATGATCCGGAATCAGCGGGAAATAATACTCAGCGGGGAATTGATGGTTATAGTAGTTATCCACATAACAGAATGATTTCGGGAGGTATTGAAGTAACATTTTAATTAAACCAGAATTAAAAGAAAATAAACATGAAAAATATAGTTAAATATATAATTGTTATTGCATCGGTTGCTATCATTGCCAATGGATGTAAAGAAGATTTTCTGGAATTAGAAAATCCGAATCAGACAACATCAGATATGTTTCTTGAAAATACAGGAAACTTAAGTCTTCAGTTAACATCTGTATACTCTTCTGTAAAAACATATCGACTTTATGGATCAGGTTTCCTGGCTTCAGTACTTTACCCAAAAAGTTTTACCTCCGATCAAAACTGGACCGGTAATCCAGACTGGAACCATATGTATCAACATGAAAGTATATCTTCCGACGGGATATTATCCGACACCTGGGTTGGATGGTACCGGGTTGTTTCTCGCGCTAATGATTTTCTGGATATGGCTGCTCAGTATATTGATGTGAATTCTCCTGAGGGTGATGAGCTCACCGAAGTAAATCAAATGATTGGACAGGCAAAATTCCTTAGGGCTTTTGCATATTTTCATTTAGTCCGACTTTATGGAGAAGGAAATCCGGCAATAGATGGCTCCAAAGCTGGTGTCCCTTTAATCTTAGAAGTTGCTGGTACCATTGATGAAATGATGGTAGGACGAGCTTCTGTAAATGAAGTTTACACTCAAATCATTAAAGATTTAGAAGATGCAGTTGATGTTCTTCCTGCAACCTGGGACGAAGATAATATTGCACGAGCTGATAGCTGGTCTGCTAAAGGATTGTTAAGCCGTGTATATATGACTCAGCATGATTATACAAGTGCAAAATCAGCTTTAAATGATATTATTACAAATGGAGGGTTTAGTTTAGTCCCAATGGATGAATATTCAGGTCTTTTCCATGGTGATAATGAGTTTAGTGAAGAATCTCTTTTTGAAATTAATTTTACCGTTGACATGACAGTAAATGGATTTAACGGAGGATTAGGTTCTAACCATGCATTATTAACATCTCCTCCTGGAAAAGGGTGGAACAATATTTTTCCACATGATGAAAGTATCAGACGTTTTGGTTCTGATCCTCGTTTACATGTCTGTGCTTTAGAACCCGGAGTAGATGTTGTTGATGGAGATACTGTAGGTTATAATTCAACAGAATTAGGTTGGAGCTATAGAAAATATGCGGATGATGTAACAAGTGTTACGAAGACTAACAGAAACTATGGCGCAAATTTTCATATCGTTCGTTTAGCCGATGTTTATTTAATGTATGCTGAGGTTCTTAACGAAGAAGGCGATGATGCAACAGCTTCTGAGTATATGAACAAAGTACGTAGAAGGGCATATGGCTTCGATCCAAATACTCCTGAAGCATCAGTTGATTATACTGGTTTAACGGGAACGCAACTACGTGATTCAATACGGGAAGAACGTTTCAGGGAATTGTTTGGCGAAGGCATGCGTTGGTATGATGTGAAACGTTGGCAAATTGGAGCCGAAGAAGCTGCCCGTTATCAAAGGGTAGTGTCTGGGGTAATAAATTTTGATGATATAGATTATTATCTGCCAATTCCTCAAACTGAGTTGGATAATAATGATGCTATAGAACAGAGTACGGGTTATAAATAATTAAAATTGTTTACGTATTAAAAGAAGCTGTCCGAAAAGTAACTCTGACAGGTCTAGCGACTCTGTCAGGTTTTGGCAATTGATTGATTTACAACCTGTCATAGTTCAAAGAAACTGGCAGAGTTTACAATCGAATGGCTTTTTGGACAGCCTCTTTTCTTAAATTAAGAGTACTTGAAAAAGAATATTAAAATAGCGCTGTTTAAAATCATATCGATTAGTTTACCAATAATCGTTTTACTATTTATTGAATTAATATTGCGACTATTTCAAGTAGTCCCTTCCTTAGATTTATTCGTAAAAGTCCCTGAAGACCAAAATTATATTGTGCTAAATCCTAATTTTTCAAAGCGTTATTTTTCTGAAACTAAAAATGCTACATGCGGTTACTATGAGCCATTTAAAAAAGAAAAGGATAAAAATACAATACGTATTTTTGTTCAAGGAGCTTCTACCGCTGTTGGCTTTCCTTATTTTAACAATGGCTCTTTCCATAGAATGCTTAAATACAGACTTGAGCAGGCATATCCCAATAAAAAAAATGAAATAATAAATCTTTCCTTAACGGCTGTTAACAGCTATACACTTCTTGACCAGGCAAAAGAAATATTAAAACAATCCCCGGATGCTATTTTGATTTATGCAGGGCATAATGAATATTATGGTGCGCTTGGCGTAGCATCAACAAACGCTGTTTTTCAATCCCCTCGGATGAAAAGGCTTCTTATTAAACTGAATAAAATCCATTTAATACAATTTATTAAGGCCATAAAAAATAAACCAAAAACAGAATTAAACACACAGGCCCAGCAAAACCTAATGGAGGAAATGGCTGGACAGCGAATGATAAAAAAAGATTCTGAGAAATTTACCGAAGGCATAAAGCAATTTGAGCAGAATATGGATCTGCTATTGAAAATATATAGCGCCAATAACATTCCGGTATTTATTTCTACCATTGCATCCAATGAAAAAAGTTTGAAGCCATTTGTTAGTTCAACTCAACTAAAGGAAGACTCAGCCCGGATTGAAAATTTACTTCAATCAGCAATAGATAAATTAGAATTGAAGGATACAGTAAGTGCACAAGAAGAAATTGAAAAAGCACTGGCCATCGATTCGACTTATGCAAAATCTAATTTTTTATTAGGTCAATTGCTATTGGCCAGGAATGAAAACAAAAAAGCAAAAGAATATTTTGTGAAAGCAAAAGATTTTGACGGATTAAGGTTTAGAGCTCCCGAAGAAATTAATCAAATAATTAAAACTTTAGCAGCAAAATATCAGGATGAATTGGTTGATGCCAAAGCAATGCTGGAAGATAGCTCTGAGAATAATATATTGGGATACGAATTTATGCTGGAACATGTGCATCCCAACCTGGATGGATATTTTCTGATTGCAGAAGCATTTTATCGTACTCTAAAAGAGAAAGATATTTTTGGTCAGGTAGTTCATGATACTGAATTCAAAGAGTTTCAAAAAGAGATGCCCTTAACGATTGTAGATTCTTTGATGGGAGCATATACAATACAAGTGATGAGAGAGAGCTGGCCATTTAACGAACCTTATAAAGATGATATTTTTGGCGAAACAAAATCAAAGCAGGAAGAGATAGCTGGAATGTTAACGATTAATCAGATTACCTGGGATGAGGCCATGGAGGAACTCTATAGATTTTATCAGTCCAATAACGATTTATTAAACGCAATTAAGGTTGCAGAAGCAACCGTGCTGGAGCATCCATTGAATGATGTTTTAGCTGCAAAAGCGGGGCAATTAATTTCAAAAAACGGAGATTACGAAAAAGCTTTGTTTTATTATAAAAAATCATTTGATATAAATCGTTCACCGTCCCTGGCACGACGCATTGCACAAAATCTAATCCAATTAGGAAAATTAGAAGAAGCGAAGCAGTACCTGAATTTTTCATTTGAACAAGACAGGACTGATCAGGTAAGTGAGAAAGCAATAACAGCGATTAATACTATTCTTGATATTGAGAAGGAAGAAATAGACTCTTTTCGAACAGAGCAGTCTTATATTATTTTATCAATGAACTATTTAAAATTGGGTAATAAGGAGATGGCGTATAAGAACTTTTTAAAAGCAAAATCTATATCACCAGAAAATTTAATGATAAAAGACATGGAAGAGAATGTATTCTCTAATTTTGTAGAATCAGATATTAAATAAAAAAATTCATATTCAATGAGACGTAAATTTTCTGATAAAGAACATTTAAATGCCACAATTGCTTTGGTTTTGTTATTGTTGGTTATTTTTCTGTTCAAAGAAAATATAGCTTTTGTTTATGTTAGTATTGTTTTATTATTCTTAGTAGCAATCTATAACAAATTACTTTTTCCTGTTTCTTTTCTCTGGTATAATTTAGCATTCATTCTAAGTAAAGTATCAACAACGCTTTTATTAACTGTTGTATTTCTTACTGTTGTTTTACCTGTTGGGCTATTTCGAAAAGCCTTACAGAAAAGTAGTTTGAAACTTGATTTATTTAAAAAAGGAAAGCAATCAGTTTTTATCTCGCGTAACCATCAATATTGTTCTGAAGATCTATTTAATCCTTATTAACTATGGAATTTATTAAAGATTTATTTCAGTTTATAAAACAAAGGAAAAAATTCTGGTTAATACCTTTAATTGTCATCCTTGTAATTCTTGGCTTAATTGTTATTCTCACAGAGAGCTCAGCCATCGCATCTTTGATTTATACTATTTTTTAAAAATGTCCTGGATACTTGGAATTTCAGCTTATTATCATGATAGTGCAGCCGCATTAATTTATCAGGGTAAAATTATTGCAGCTGCCCAGGAAGAGCGTTTTTCAAGGAAAAAGAACGATTCATCATTTCCAACGAAAGCAATTAAATATGTGCTGCAAGAAGCTGGGATAAAACTGGAAGATATAGACCTGATAGTCTTTTATGATAAACCGTTTTTAAAATTTGAGCGTTTATTAGAGACCTATCATGCATTTGCTCCAAGAGGTTTAAGAAGTTTTTTGAAAGCTTTACCAGTTTGGGTGAAGGAAAAACTCTTCCAAAAAAAGATGATAAAAGCAGAGTTGAAAAAGATAGGAAAAATAACAGGTAAGCTCCTTTTTTCAGAGCACCACTTATCGCATGCAGCAAGCGCATTCTTTCCTTCACCCTTTCAGGAAGCAGCAATTTTAACACTTGATGGCGTTGGCGAATGGTCAACAGCATCAATAGCATATGGAAATGAGAATAATATTACAGTTATCAAGGAATTGCATTTTCCACATTCTTTGGGATTGCTTTATTCTGCATTTACTTATTATTGCGGGTTTAAAGTTAATAGCGGAGAATATAAATTAATGGGGCTTGCTCCCTATGGGGATAGTTCTTCCAAGAGAACGGTTGAGTTTATTGAAAAAATTAAATCAACACTGGTTGATATTCGGGAAGATGGATCCATCTTGTTGAATATGCACTATTTTGGTTTTGCTACAGGATTAAAAATGACAGTTGACAAGAAATGGCAAAAGCTATTTGGTGTCTCTCCACGAAAACCAGAATCTGATATTAACCAAGTTTATATGGATCTCGCTTTTGCTATTCAAAAAGAAACAGAAGAAATTATTTTAAAATTAGCAACTACAGTAAAGGATATAACGAAATCAGAAAATCTTGTGTTAGCAGGAGGTGTTGCGTTAAACAGTGTGGCAAACGGTAAGTTATTAGAATTAGGGATATTTAAAAATATTTGGGTACAACCTGCTGCAGGAGATGCAGGAGGAGCCTTGGGTGCTGCTTTATCGGGTTGGTATATTTACCTCAATAATACCAGAACTATAAATGGAGAAGATTATATGCAGGGAGCATTGCTGGGGCCTTCATTTTCTAATTCTGATATTGAAAAGTTTTTAAGAAAACAACAACAGGATTTTGAATATTTTCAGGATTTCGAAGAGCTATGCGATGTAGTAGCAGAATATATAAACCAGGGTAAAGTTGTTGGGTGGTTCCAGGGAAGAATGGAATTTGGACCAAGGGCTTTGGGAAACAGGAGTATTCTTGCCGATGCACGTAATCCTGAGATGCAGAAAAAGCTTAATTTAAAAATCAAAAAAAGAGAAGGATTCAGACCATTTGCGCCAGCAGTCCTCGAAGAAGATGCCGCGAAATATTTTCAGCTTAAGTCAAAATCACCCTATATGTTATTTGTTGTTCCTGTAAATGAAGAAAGAAGAAATAATAATCAACCTTTACCATCAGAGGAAAACATGAAGGAAAGATTGTATTTTAATCGAAGTGATATACCAGCTGTTACTCACATTGATTTTTCCGCAAGAGTACAAACAGTATCAAAAAATGTTAATCCAAGGTTCTGGAATCTGATAAATACATTCAAGAATAAAACGGGTTATGGAGTAGTTATAAATACCAGTTTTAATGTTCGTGGAGAACCTATTATTTGCTCCCCTGAAGATGCATTCAATTGCTTTAACTTAACGGAGATGGATGTGTTGGTTATGGAGAATGTTTTAGTGAGAAAGAAATAATGGTTATTTAATTTAAAATGAGAAAATATGATAATTAAGAGGCTTCTTTTGATTTATAACATAGAAGCCTCTTCGTTTTTATTTAAGCTCTAAAGCATCCGTATTTTTGTAATCAGAACCCCTGATTTTTTCAAAATCAATAATCATTTCTTCCAGCTTTTTCTTGTTTGTTTCAGCCAGGTTATGTTGTTGTTCAATATCTTCTTTGATATTATACAATTGAAATTCGTCTGCATTGCCGAGTTCGATATAAACTTCATTGTTTATTGCAGGACCATCATAAGGAGGTATCATTATCCAATCACCTTTTCGATATGCAGTTCTTGTTGTCGCTTCAATAATAAGCTCGTCTCTTCCTGTAGTACTTTTTCCTAATAAGACATCAGTTAATGTCTTACTGTCTGTTGTTTCTATGTTACTGCCAACTAGATTCGCAATTGAGGATATTAAATCAACCTGGCAAATCATAGCATCAGAGACAGATGGGGTAATTTTTCCTTTCCAATAAGTGATAAACGGCACACGTGTCCCCGCTTCAAATAAGCTATATTTTCCGCCTCTTAATGATCCTCCCGGTGTGTGGTTACCGAGCTTCTCAACGGCATCATCATAATAGCCATCGTTTAGCACAGGGCCATTGTCGCTGGATAAAATGATTAACGTGTTTTCAAGTATTCCTTCTTCTTCCAGTGTCTTTAAAAATTCACCGATACACCAGTCTGCCTCAACAATAACATCACCTCTCGGCCCCAAACCAGATTTTCCGACAAATCGTTCATTTGGAGTTCTGGGAACATGAGGTTGTTGCATGGCATAATACAGAAAGAAAGGCTCGTTTTTATGTTCTTTTACATATTGTTGAGCTTTGGCAAGAAAATTATCAGCCATATCCTCATCAATCCATTTTGCTTTTTCACCGCCCTTCATAAAACCAATTCGAGGGATGCCATTAACAATACTGTTATTGTGACCATGATGCCATTTCATTTTTAGTAATTCCGGATTTTCTTTTCCAGTAGGCTCTCCATCAAAATTTTTCTCGTAACTGATTTCAATTGGATCGTTCGGATCACGACCTTCAACAGTTCCATTTTCAATATAAACAGTAGGGACACGATCCTGGGTTGCTGCCATGATATATGAATAATCAAAACCGACTTGATTTGGTCCCGGAGAAATTTGTTTGTTCCAATCTACATTGCCATCACCAAGTCCCAAATGCCATTTTCCAACAATGCCAGTATAATAACCTTTTTCTTTAAGCATTTTGGGTATTGTCATTTGAGTAGTATCGATTAAAAGAGGTGCAGTACCGGGAAGTATTTTTGCATTTTCATTCCGCCATGGGTAAATACCTGTTAATAGGGCATATCTGCTTGGGGAACAGGTTGCCGAAGTAGCGTAACCTCTGGTAAATCTAACACCGTTATTTGCTAATCGGTCGATATTTGGAGTAGCCAATTCTGTTGCCCCATATGCTCCAACATCACCATAACCAAGATCGTCCAGATATATTATAATAACGTTCGGAAGAGTTTCTTCTTGGTTATTCTTTTTTTTAGGATCTGTTTTACAGCTTGCTAAGGAGATAATAAAAACAGCTATAAAAAGATAAGTGCAGAATTTGTTTAGTCTCATTTTAATTAGGAGTCTTTATAATTAGCGGATTTAAGAAAATGTTGAGTGAGTTTTACACAAATAAAAGAATCAATGTGAGAATTATTCCTCCCAAAGCAAACATTAGCCCTTTTTTAAATATTGATGTTTTGGGC
The DNA here is from genome assembly GCA_963665085.2 of Bacteroidales bacterium. Taxonomy (GTDB): domain Bacteria; phylum Bacteroidota; class Bacteroidia; order Bacteroidales; family JAAAOM01. Next base: position 937,321 of record CAXXXS010000002.1, on the reverse strand, counting down.
GTAAACATCCAAAATGCAGAAATCACAAAAAATAGAAGAGATACTCCGAAAAATATATTTAGAAAAAATAAGGGTTCTGCAGATCTTGCTTTATGAATTTGGGTCATTTTATCGATAACAGTGGGAAGTTGTTTTACAACATACTCGGCATCTCCCGTGCTTTTATTGTAACTTCCATCCCTAAAATAAATTATATCTCCTTCTTCCTTCTCAATAGTAAACCCTCTTATGCCAAGCATCTGGCCAATTTCATCACCCTCGGCATTGGGTTTAATTTGTTTTGTTATGTTTTTTTCTTTTTTTAGAAAATCAGTATCTCTAAAAATTAATACAATGCCACTAAATGCATAAACAGCCATTATACCTGCAAGAAAAAAACCTAAATACCTGTGAATTACACGAAATCTAAAATTGATACTTTTTTTGTTAGTCATGGTGTATAATTATTAAAATTGATAATTGTAAAATAACTAAAAAAATAACGTTTGTGTTCAAGGTTTACTTTATTTATAATAATTTTTCATTTTTGTTTGTAACCATTTCATTTTTTCCTGATACTCATTAATAGAAACACAATTCAAAAAAGCGTGGATTATAGAAGTGACGAGAAAATAATGCTTGATGTAAAATCAGGGGATATTGAAAAGCTCTCCGTGCTTTTTGAGAAATACCATGTTAAGCTTTATAATTTCTTTTTACGAATGATAAGAAACAAAGAAATAAGCAAGGATTTAACACAAGATGTGTTTCAGAGAATTTTGAAATACAGAGAAACATACAATCCGGAACATGAATTTAAAACATGGATGTTTCAGATTGCAAGAAACTCGATGTATCAGCATTTTAATAAGAACAATTTAAGGGTTGTTGACCCTGATAGTAATGAACAAAAGGTTTATGAAGATTCATCATCCATCCGTGAGATGGAAAATGAATTAAAGAAAAAAACATTGTATGAGGCATTGTCTTTACTAAATAAAGAACAAAGAGAGATAATTGAGCTTGCCCGTTTTCAAGGATTGAAATACAAGGAAATTGCTGAACTAACAGATTCCTCTGAAGCTGCTATAAAGGTAAAAGTACACAGGGCAATCAATCGTTTACGTGAAGTTTATTTTGAAATTGCTTAAGAAAAAATTATGGATTGTAAAGATGTAAAAAACCTGATGATTGAACGGATAGATGGAAATCTTGATGCTGATTCTTGCCGTTTAGTGGATAAACACCTGGAGACTTGTTCATCATGTCAGGAAGAATATATACAAATAGGGAATCTATTAAAGTCCATGTTAGAAACAGAAGAAAAACAACCCGATCAATCTCTAAAGCAAGGATTTTATTCCATGCTTCAAAATGAGATCCAGGATATGGCAAGCGAAGAAAAAGAAGAAAAAATAACTTTAATAAGCAGAAAAATATTATTGACAACAATTAAGTATGCAGCAGCAATTTTTATTGTTTTTAGTTTAGGATATTTCATAGGGAATATTAACAATCACAGATTTCATGAGAATACTGAAGTGGCCGCACTTAAACAGGAGATAGAATTGTTAAAGGAAAACGGTTATTTAATATCCCTCAACAAACCAACTGCAAGTGAAAGGCTGAAAGTTATTAATACGGTCAGTGAATCGAATAAGGAAGATCAAGAACTTTTCAGGGCCCTTGTGAATACGCTAAACTCAGATGAAAATGCAAATGTACGTATGGCAGCTGCCTACGCATTGTCAAAATTTTCGGATGATGAATATGTTAGAATTTCACTTATTCATTCATTAGAAAAACAAAATGAGCCAATCGTTCAAATATCGCTTATCGGAATATTAATCGATATGAAAGATAACCGGGCAAAACCAGTCATTGAAAAATTAATCGGGGATGAAGATGTTATTCCAGAAGTAAAACAACAGGCCCAGGTTAGTTTATCAGTTTTTGTATAAAAGGAATTTATGCGCGCACCATATAGTTAAAATTAATCATTAAAAAGAATTGAAAATGAAAACACTAGTTATATTAATATTGATAGGATTAAATTCTGTTAATAATACATTTAATACTTATTCCCAGAGTTTTAAACAGGCTGTCGGACAGGAGGAGCAGGTTGTTGTACAGGGAATATCAGGTCAGATTTTAATTGTTGAATACAACGGTACTGATCTCGAAATTGAGACTGATGGTGATTATGAGGTACCAGAAAAGGCCAAAGGTTTAAAACCAATTGGGAGTAATGGTGCTACCGATAATACTGGCTTAGGGTTGATGGTTGCATCAGAAGGTTCCAAAATTATAGTGACTGGTGTAACAAAACAATCGTCAGAAGGGAAGTATACTATAAAAATACCTAAAGGACTAAACTGTAAGATCGATTATAAATCACCTTTTGCAGATGATGATATCTCTATTGAAGGATTTAGTAGCGAATTGGAAATATCGACATTGAATAGCGATATTAATATCGAAAAAGTAACAGGACCATTGCTTCTTAATTCGATTAATGGTGAGATAAATATAAAGTTTGTTGAAGTAAACCAGGATGCCCCAATATCTGTTACTGCAATAAATGGCGATATTGATGTTGAAATACCTTCCAATACACCTGCCAATTTAAACTTGAATTCTTTAATGGGAGAAGTATATACTGATTTTGATATTGATTTCAAGAAAGCAGACAATGATAAGGGCCTTACTTACATTGGCGGAGGACGTGACATTAAAGGTGAAATCAATGGGGGAGGGGTCGATATTATGTTTAAGACAATCAACAACAACATTTATCTCAGGAAAAAGTAACTCCGACAGGTCTAACGACTCTGTCGGGTTTAATCAATCTATTTATTTACAACCTGTCAGAGTTCGAAGAACCTGACAGAGTTTACAATCAAATAATTTTTCAGACGCACTCTATCAAATCATCCAATTAAATAAAAAATATTTTATCATGAAAACACTTGTTACACTTGTGATACTGGCCATGTTTTGCCCAATTATAAAATCACAAAAGCTGATTGAAGAGACAAGGCCACTAAAAAAATCTCAGGAACTAGTTTTAAAATTTGAATTTGCAGATAACATCGTTTTTAAAACCTGGGAAAACAATGAAGTTAAAGTAAACGTTAGCGTTGATATCAATAACAACGAAGATAACGATGCTTACACGCTGGATGTAGAAGAAACCCCAACAGGAAATCTCAGGTTTGAAGCGGAAATAAAGAACATGAAAAAGCTTCAAAAGCACGAACAAGTTTACGATAAAGAAGGAAATGAACTGTATGTTTCAAACACTATCGATTTTGATGTTTTTTATGAAATAACAGTTCCTTCAAATGCAAAAATCACATTAGAAACCATCACCGGAAATATTGAAGGGAAAGGACTTATGGGGAGTCTTGATTTTAAAACAATAAGTGGGGATATTGATATTACATACCCCGTTAATGGCAAAGCAGATCTTGATCTTAAAACCATATCCGGAGAGATGTATACAGATTTTGACTTCACAAAAAATAATGAAGCAAGCGAGTATAAACACCATTATATTAGTTCTGAATTTGAATACGAACTGAATGGAGGTGGAAACGACGTTGAATTAAATACAATTAGTGGTAACATTTATTTTAGAAAACAATAACCAGCAGTGTACTGTTTTCTGTTTATTTGACTGGATTGGAAGAGAATAATTGCTTTGCATCTTCAAGGAGCTTGGTAACTATTTTACCTAACTCAGAGGTACCTTTTTATATCTTCAAGCATTAAAAAAGTACCTCCGAGGTACTTTTTAATACTAAAAACCATCTAAAAAGTAGCTTTTAGGTACCTTTTAATACCTAAAAGAATTTAAAAACTACCTCAAAGAAACCTTTTTGTATAAAAAACATTCGGTTTTTTTGCCCCGAGGTATTTTTTACTTTGAAAAAGGATTTAAAAAGTACCTTTAAGGTACTTTTTGATTTAATGTCTTATGGATTTATTCGTTAAATCAAATCATTTTTGTGCGCTTTGTACTAATTTTAGCGTTCATTCTAACTAAATAAAATTAACAGCAAATTCGATTCTATGAAATTTAAACTACTAACTCTATTTTTACTCACTTCTTTCACATTTTCTTATAGTCAGAAAACTACAGTTAACAGGGATAAATTTAACCTGGATATTAACAAGACCTCTGAGACAATAACCATAGACGGACTTCTGGATGAAGAAACCTGGAAAAAAGCAGATATTGCCGGGGATTTCTATAAAATCTTACCCATTGATACAGGTTTTGCCGAAGCACAAACAGAAGTAATGATGGCTTATGATGAAACGAATATATATCTTGGGGTTATTTGTCATGATACGATTCCCGGGAAACGTCCGGTAGAATCGTTGCGACGGGATTTTGTTTTTAGCAAGAATGATAATTTTATTGCCTTTATTGATACGTATAATGATCAAACCAACGGTTTTGCTTTTGGCGTTTCTTCGTCTGGGGCACAATGGGACGGAATACAGGCTAATGGCGGTAATGTCTCTCTTGAGTGGGACACAAAATGGAGTTCTGCCGTTAAAAATTATGAAGATTGTTGGGTTGCTGAGTTTGCAATTCCTTTCAGGAGCATTCGCTACAATGGCGGAGATAATGAATGGGGAATAAATTTCAGTCGGTTAGATTTAAAACAAAGCGAAAAATCCAGTTGGGCACCTGTCCCCCGACAGTTTGCATCGGCTAATCTGGCATTTACAGGAACGCTCTCATGGGAAGAGCCACTGCCTAAATCCGGTCCACGTTTCTCGTTAATTCCTTATGTTTCAGGAAAAGGAACACACGATATTGAAGCAGGAGAAGATTTAAAATTGAAAGCAAATGCCGGATTAGATGCTAAAGTGATTCTTTCATCTTCAATGAATCTGGATCTTACTATCAATTCAGATTTTTCACAGGTTGAAGTTGATGAACAAAGAACCGATCTGGATAGGTTTGAATTATTTTTTCCGGAAAAAAGGCAGTTCTTCCTTGAAAACAGTGATTTGTTTGCCAGCTTGGGAACCAGCAATAACCGACCTTTTTTTAGCAGGCGAATTGGTTTGGAGGATCCTGTCCGTGCCGGGGCCCGGTTAAGTGGCAGGGTTGGAAATAACTGGAGGCTTGGTTTGATGAACATGCAAACGGGTACAGACGATGCGTATTTTGCAACGAACTACAGTGTGGCTGCGGTACAAAGAAATATTTTTAGCAGATCAAATATCGCAGCATTTATGGTAAATAAGCAAGAGAATAACTTACCAAATGATTCAACATCTCTGGGCATTAACAAATATAACAGGGTGGCTGGTGTTGATGTTAACCTTTCCAGTGCAGATAGTCGATGGACAGGCAAAATAATGGGGCATCATTCGTTTTACCCGGGGGCGGATGCCGGTAAAGCCAGTACCTATGCAGGAACTATAAATTATGAAACTCAAAAGATGGGGATTGGATTAAGTCAATCGTGGGTAGGAGAGGATTACCTGGCCGAAGTCGGGTATATAAGAAGAACCGGGTATTATGAAATGGCCCCTGAATTTGGGTATAAGTTTTATCCATCATCAAAGACAATTGCCAATCATGGTTTTTCCATCGAATCAAGTTTGATCTATGATACTGACATAAACCTAACAGATCATGAGCTGAAGATTGCTTATAGTATGGAATGGTTAAGCAGAGAAAGGCTAAGTGTAGGTTATGTGAATAACTATATAAAATTATTAGCCCCGTTTGATCCCACAAACACAGATGGAGATTCGCTGGCAACAGGTAGTAAATACCGATGGAATGAGTTTGCTGTTGAGTATGTTTCTGATATACGAAAGTCTCTAAATTATGAGATAGGAATCAGCTATGGAGGATATTACAATGGTACTATGATGACCGTTGAAGGCACACTGAATTATCGCGTTCAACCTTTTGGGTATCTTGCCCTTGTTGCTACCTATAACCAAATTGAATTACCAAAGCCTTACAACAGTGCAAATTTAATGTTGATTGGACCTAAACTTGATATTACGTTTACAGACAAGTTATTTTTAACAACATTTGTTCAATACAATAACCAGATAGATAACCTAAATCTGAATGTCAGGTTTCAATGGCGTTATGCCCCGGGTTCAGATCTTTATATAGTGTATACAGAGAATACCTATACCGGTAATTTTGATACAAAAAACAGGGGGATTGTTCTGAAACTTTCTTACTGGTTGAATTAAAATTAAAGATTGATATTCGATTTTAGTAAATGAAGTGATATTTCCAATAGCATTAATTTATTTGTAAGCGTGATTTATTCATTGATTAGTTAAAAAATGGTATTTTTGGATTATGAGGACTTTGCAAGAAATTAAAAGCACATTAAGTAATCATAAGCAACGATTATTTCATGATTATCCAATAAGATCAATGGCGATTTTTGGTTCTTATTCGCGAAATGAACAGAATGATTTGAGTGATCTAGATATTCTTGTTGAGTTTTCAGATAAGATTGGAATAAGATTCATTGATTTGGCAGAAGATTTAGAAAATATTGTCGGATTTAAGGTTGATTTAGTCTCAAAAAAAGGGATAAAAGAAAAGTATTTAAATTCAATCGATTCAGATTTAATTTATGTCTAAACGTGATATAATGTTGTTATTGGAAGATATGTTGCAATCTGCACAAAAGATCCAGCAATATACAAAAGACATGGATTTTGATTCATTTATATCCGATGACAGAACTATGGATGCCGTTGTGAGAAATTTTGAAATTATTGGTGAGGCTGCAAATCGTATTGAACCTGACTTTAGAGATAGCAATCCAGAAATAGAATGGAAAAGGATTCGTGGATTTCGAAATAGAATTGTTCATGAATATTTCGGAATTGATTACGAAATAGTGTGGCTGATTATCGATGAATATTTAGATGAGTTAATTGATTGGCTTGAGACGATAATAGATAATAATAAAAGCATAGAGTCTTAAAAGTAGTAATTTATATTGGTTAGGGTTTTGAAGATTTAACCTATTTAATAACCTATTTTATGTATAAAAAGGTTTAAATCTGCAAGTGTTTTATAAAACCGTTAATCACGTCTATAAACACGGACTTTCCTTCACCCATTCGGGTGAAGTTTTATCAGCGAACCTCTTCGCAACCAGCGGTTTATAAATTTCCGCTGCGGATTAGGAATAAGCATGCAGTTGGGCCATCAAGCCCATTCCCATTTGAGCAATAACCCGATAATCACTTTGCTGTAATTCAATGCCTCCTCGGTTATCCTGGGCAACACCTTTTAGAAATCCGTCTGGAGTTAAATAAGTAAGTAAGCTGTTATAGCATTTTTTTATTTGGATTGAATAATCCCCGAATAGAAATCCTTCTTTCATTCCTGTCGCTATTGCAGCACAAATTCCTGCAGAACCAGAAGTGTCAATCGCAATATTATCATCATGCATGAAACAGCCCCAAAGTCCATTCTCTCGTTGGAAGGCTAATACATTTTCTACAGATTTTTGAAATACTTCAATTGCGTGGGAACAGTCCAGCTCGTCTTTTAATTCAGAGATTGTTCGTGCATAACCAATTAAAAACCATGCTGCCCCTCTTGCCCAGTTTTGATACGTACGTTCGCCTTCAGTATATCTGAGATAGAATTGCCGGGAGTCAATTAAAACTTCACGATGTTTTAATTGTTCCAGAGCTGCTAATTTTAAATCCTTACGATTCCATTCTTTACCTAAAACAGCCATCGGGTACGCTACGGTGTAACAACCCTCAGCTGTTATTGTAACACCATCAGTAACCATTCCGTTTTCTTTTTTATATTCATTCCAGGCCTTTTCTACTTCTTTTAATATAGGATGGCCGGGATAAAACCGGGCGATAGTTGCGTAAGGAAGTGTTGATTCAATACCATCAATCTTGTTGTTTTTAGGGATGCTCACAGCAGTTTCATAAATTAAGTCTTGGCCTTCTTTTAAGAACATGCTAAATTGTTGCTTAAGTGCAGCGAGAGCTTGTTTATTTTTCTTCTGATATTTTTAATTCGTAAGGAACTAAAACAGAGGAAAAACGAATGTTGATTGTACCTAGTTTTTTTTCTACAACAGGAATTTTAACATGCAATAGTTTTTTGTCCCAGATTTCTTGTGCAATGGATACACGTATCCATAGATTCGAGTCAGGTAATTTGTTATTAACTTTAAAACTTATAGATTCTCCAGGAGCAATACCTATTGCAGGCCAATTAAAAGGCACTCTTTTCTTTTCTGGTAGTTCAATCGGATTGTGCCCTATAACTTGTAATTGATGATATGTGAAGGTTTTACTTGTATTTCTTGAAGAAAGTTGGCAAGAGTTCAGTATTGGGAAAAGTAAAGCGATACTACTGGCAGGAATTATTTCTAAAAATTTTCGTCTTTCCATATTCGATACGATTAGATATTTAATCTTCTGTAATTTTATTGAAAAAATCTCCGAAAATCTTATTCCGATCAGCATAATACGCTAACCGGATTACATGCCGGTTTGGGCTAAAACTGTAGGTTTCATCGTTTGTAATTATCGGGCTTAGGCCAATTTTTGTGGGGATCAGCTCTGGATTTACCAACCATGCAACACCACCGAGATCCCAAATAATTTTTGCGTATCCGGGGTTTTGTATTTCTGGATGATATTCTTTAAATATTTTCAATAAATATTCTGCCATTTCTCCTTTTCCAGATAGGTTGTATTCCATTTCAGGAATGGTCGTAGTTAAATGTGTAACAACAGGCATTACTGTTATTTGAACAAACGGAACCCCACTATCAAATATAACACGTGTGGCATGCATGTCTTGATATGAGTTGAATTCTGTTGCTGTTGGCCAATCAAATGCATTGCAACCCAACCATACAACAACAATTTTTGAAGTAATTGTAGGATCCTCCAAAATAGCACTGGCGATATTTGTAATCGCACCTAACGCTAATACATATAAAGGATTTTCTTTTGAGTAATTTTTTGCCAGATTAATTAAATGAGATGCAGCATCGCTTTTTACACCTGCATTGGCATCCTTCATAAATTCATGACTGCCTTTATAAACTAAATTGTTATTTGGGATATTGAGCAAGTTTAGTAAGCGAAGGATTTCATTATAACTTTTTTCCATACCATCACCAGCGCCAGAAGACCGTGAATTAGCAAAAGGGGCCGCATAAATTGCTTTGATGTTTAATTTTTCTTTTGATTTTATAGCATAAACCAACGTGTATTGATCATCAATTTCATTATAGGTATCAGAATCGATTACGATATCAATTTTTCCTTTTGGTGGCTCAAGCATGGCAAGCCTTTCTGCATTTGTCAGGTAATTGTAGGTCTGTGCTTTTAAATTTAGCATAACTAAATATAAAGACACCATCAAACTAAATAATCTTAATAATTTCATTTCTACTATAAATTTATTTCTGTAATCACAGCAAACCAGCCCGAACCCCAATCTGAGTTTGCTCCTCCATATACTTTTGTGCAATTCACCGGGCGCAGATCATACTTTTCTTTCATTATTAGCTGTAATGATTTCCAATGGTCTTCGTTGTAAACCCGATTATTGACTTGAGAGATATCCATGAAATTATAAAACTCAGGATTCGCAAAAGTAAGCAACTCGCAAAAATCTTGATTAATGGAGTCATATTGTTTTGTATTTAATTTACGGTTTGGTTATATCTTCCCATTTTCCAGAAAAATAAGACTGTATTATTGAATTTCTCAGATTTGAATCACCATCGTTTTTGGCCTTTTCAAGGAAATCAAAAAACAAATAGAATTGTATCCAATAGCCAAATCGGTATTTTTCTTCTAAACTTTTAGGATTGAGCCAGAGTGAGTACCATTTATAGTTTATGTTATTGGATTTGGCAGCTTCAACAGCTTGCATGGCCTGATTCCAAATAATATTGGCAGAATGCTCAAATAATTTGTTTACATCACTAGGTTGTTTTGATTCAATATCGAATAGAGCATAGGTAGCTTTAATATTATAATCTTCCAGATTGAAAGATGATTCATATATTGTGTCCCCATCTAAATCAAAACGTATTAGATTAAAAAATCCATCGTTGTTTGTATCCTCATAGGCAATGGTTGCAAATTTTTCGGGTATTCTCTGGTCGCGCTTATATCCTGTTTCATACAAACCACCCCAGCCTTGATAAGAATTAGCATCCTGATCAATCCGCCAATATCCTTTCTCTGCTCCAAACAAATGTATACGTCCATCAAATCCGATATAAAGCTTGCCATTTCCTGAGTTGTCCAGGTCCCATTCTCCTCTGTCCCCTGAAGCATCAGCTTGAGGATTATCATCAATTCCTCCTTGCTGCATTCCTATAATAAAAGGATTCTTGGGTTTATAAAGTTCAACTCTTTCCCAGCGTTCGCAGTCATCATCTTCATCAAAAACAAACCAGCAATAATCCCATTCTCCTTTGTAAAATGTTAAATCCCATGCTGATTCGTGATCAGGATAAATCAATTCGTCAATTTCTCTCCAACGGTGATCAAAGAAAAGACTATCAGCCTCTTTTAATCCTTTAATGTTTTCATATTTGTGTACTTGATCTTCATATGAAAAACCAGGGCCGGCAAAGAAAAGACTCATGTCAAAATCAAATTCATTGGAAGGTGCATTATCGTTATCCAAATCAAAAGTGAGATATGCTTCGGTTATTTTTTTATTGGGATAGGTATCAACATCATTTTTCGTGCGTTTTCTGAAGTTACATTCATCGACCAAACGGATAGCCATTTCTGTTAAACCATCATTGTCAGGATCGTAAAAGAGGAACGGGTTCTCCCAACTATAACGAACATCACTAAATCGATAACTTGGTACGGATACTTTCTGGAAGAGGGTTTGACCGTGATAATCTTCATAAAAATTGGAAGCTCCATAATGTGACCAACATTTTAGGACCAACGTTTTCCAATTTATATAATTAAACTGCTCGTCTTGCTCCGTATCAATTATCCACATATAATTACTGCTCCAATCCCAATATCCGGTTATGTGAGGATTGCTGTTTTCAACAACGACTTGCATGTCTGCTATACCATCGTTGTTATTATCAACCCAATCAATGCTTAAATCTCCGGCTCCGGCAAATATGCCATCGTTGTTTCTATCAATAATCAGGCAGTCGTTGTCCAAATCTCCTTCACGGTCACCATCTTTCATGTCATCATCATCATCAACCCAGTAAACAGATATTGTATCAAAAATTGTTGAGTGTATTAAATCAGGATCGCCATCTGAATCCAAATCTGTGTATTCTATCGAACCATCAAACAAGGGCTTAAATGATCGGATTAGAGATTGTTCATTTATCACTTGGGAGTAATTGTTTAAAAAGAGATATGTAAGTACAATTATGAGAGTTGATTTTCTATAGTACATTATTGTTTTGGTTAAATTTTAAGAAGGTAAGTTATAATAATTATTTTTTTCTTTTGTGAAAAAAGAAGAGGTCAAAGAGAATGTCCAAAAAGTAACTCTGACAGGTCTCGCGACTCTGTCAGGTTTTAGCAATTATTCGATTTTTAACCTGTTAGGTTAAAAAGAACCTAACAGAGTTTACAATCAAATGACTTTTTGAACAGCCTCTTTGATATTAGTTTAATTAATATCCGGAATTTTGTAGAAGATTTGGGTTTAAATCTAATTGATCCTGAGGGATAGGCCACAAAATGTTATGCTCGTCAATATTAATAGCATCGTGTTCATGCCCTAGTTTATTGGCAGTCCAATATTCTTTCATTTCATCAACCCAGATACCCCATCTACGCATGTCAAAAAATACATGGCCATATTCTAATGCAAGTTCCCGAATCCTTTCTTCGTGAATATATTCCCTTAAATCACTCTGAGATGCAGCTATATCTGATGGTATATCAGGCATATCCACAGAAGGCCTGCTTCTTACCTGGTTTACATAAGAAGCGGCTTCGCTTAGTTCGCCTTGTTCCATTAATGCCTCAGCGTAAAGTAACAGAACGTCAGCATATCGTAATACAACCATATTCATATCGCTTTGAGCAAAAGCATCTTGATATACGATGTATTTTGCTGTTGCATAATTTGATTCAACAGGAGATGCAGCAGTAAAAGAATTATCAGGAAATTTCTCATCTACATAAGAAGAACCTTCATACATTACAGTCCACATTAGTCTTGGGTCTCTATTATCGAATGGATTATCACTATCAAAACTAGGATCATCAGAAGAATAATTAAATATCATAGCCCCTGAAGCATCTGTTTCAACATAGCTACTTGTAACTTTATAGCCATTTTTTGTTTCGTATAAATCAACAAGGTAGTCCGTAGGCTCAATATAGTTATACCCGGCACCAGCAGCATCAATACCTACACCTCCGGTAGCACAATAGGAAATATATGAATTTCCAAATTGATCACCTATTCCACTTGTATATTGTATCTCAAAGATTGATTCGATACCATTTTCCCCTGTGGGCCAGAACTGATCATTAAAACCTGTTGTTCCTTGTGTTAAGCCATAATTACCTGTTTGTATTAATTCTTTTAAAACAGTTGCAGCATTACTCCATTGTTCTTCAAAACAATAAACTTTTCCCAGTAAAGCCATGGCAGAACCATTGCTTGCCCTACCTAAATCATCCGGGTTATTACGGTATTCAGTTACAGGGGGTAGAAGAGATTGGGCTGCTTTTAGATCTTCAATCATTTGAGCTGTAATTACAGATTGTTCTACTTTTTCAGGATAGTAATCCTCCTCTGTAACCGGTTCTGTTTGAAGGGGCAATCCCCCCCAAATATAGGTTAGGTTGAAATAATAGAATGCACGTAAAAACAAAGCTTCACCTTTAATACGATTATAAATTTCTTCTGATGAGAAAATTTCTGTCTCCGCTTCTTCCAGTCTTTTTAATACTTCATTTGCCCGGGCAATCCCTAACCACCATTTTGTCCACCAACTTTTAATGTCACTTGGAATATCTTCGGGTGTATACCCGCTATTTCCCCATTGCCATTGTCCAAACCGTCCACTCCCTTTTACAGCCAACGGCGTTGCCATATCAATCATTGGGAAAAATTCCATGTTTTGTCTCCATATACAATTGATACCGTATATCCCGGTAACTGCCATAATGAAATCATTTTCAGTCTCAAAAAATGTTTCTGTTGTAAGCTCACTGGTTAAGGTCGTATCTAAAAACTCTTCATTACAGCTAATGTGTGTAACTAAAATAATAAATAGAGTTATATATAAAATTTTGTATTTCATGATTATATTATTTTTGTAATTAAAAATTAATGTTAACACCTACCTGCATTGTTTTTGCCTGGGGAATATCACAGCCCCCTCTTGTATAAACTTGATCCATATAAAGAGAAGTCCCATCTGTTCTTTTTTGTCTTGTTCCCATTTCAGGATCAAAACCAATGTAATCAGTAATTGTAAGTAGATTTGTAGCTGTAAGAAATATTCTTAGATTATCAACTTTAATTTTTGATGTTATTTTTGTAGGTAATGTATATCCCAACTGAATATTTTTTAACCTAAGGTAACTTGCATTCTGAATCCACCTGGTATTGCAAGCATTGTTTATTCCCCTGTCACCACTGCCAATTGCGGGATAATAGCTGTCATCTCCTTCTTGGGTCCACCTGTTGTCATATACTTCTTTAAACATATTAGTATAATCATACAGAACTCCGAAATCCATTCCGAATTCTGGCGTCATCATAATTTTTTTATTAAATTCTCCCTGGAAGAATAGTCCTAAATCAAAATTTTTCCATGCCAGGTTAATGTTTCCTCCATAATAAAATTGAGGAATAGCATTGCCTAAAAACTCCCTGTCTTCTTCATCTATATCTCCATCGTTGTCAAGATCTTTGTATTTGAAGTCCCCAGGGTGGGCCCCATCAAATGATGGATTGTTTTCAATATCAGACTCAGACTGATAAATACCTTCAACAACGTAACCATAATACGAATTAATAGCCTCCCCTTCTTGTGTGCGCGTATATGTCTCAATAATAGGAGATACACCTCCCATATCAACAACCTCATTTTCCACATGAGTTAGGTTAAAAGAAACATCATATCTTAATGCACCCATATTATTTCTGTATGTTCCGGAAAATTCCCAGCCGATGTTGTCTACACCACCAATATTGACATAAGGATTGCTACTGTAACCAGTTGTTGTTGGTAGCGGAAGAACTAAAAGCATATCCGTTGTATTTCTTTTAAATACTTCAAAAGAGATATCAAACATCCCTTTATTCATTTGAAGATCAAATCCGATATTTGTTGTTGTTGTTGTTTCCCAAGAAATGTTTTCATTGTATGCACCTGATAAAGCAGCTCCTGAACTTTGCGACTGAGTAGCCCCAAAAACATAATCACCGTAAAAACTAACAGAAGAAAACCACTGATTAGAAGGAATACTTGTATTACCCAATGAACCAATCCCTGCCCTTAATTTAAGGTTATCTATAAAATTAAGTGACTGCATGAAACCTTCTTCGGAGATACGCCATCCAACAGAGATAGAAGGAAATATTCCCCAACGGTGTTCAGGTGCAAAAGTAGACGAACCATCCCTGCGGATGTTAAATTGTAATAGATATTTATCTGAATACGAATAGTTTGCGCGACCAAATTGAGAATATAGGGAACTTTCGCCTGAAGACCCGGAAATTGATTGATTCTCGCTACCAGCATTTAATGATACTAACGAATTTCTTGGGAAACCTGTTTTTGATGCAAATAAACTTGCCGATTTACTTTTCTGGGCAGATATTCCGGCTAACAAATTTATATGGTGTTTATTTAAATCTTTTGTATAAGTCAACAGGTTTTGTGTCTCCCAAGAATAGTATGTAGAGCTGGAAACTTCAAGTTCAGCAGTAGAGTTACCCATAAACACAGTTTCATGTTCTGTATCATCAGGCCTGTAAGAATACCACTCTGGGAAAAATTCCTCATCATAAGTATCTGTTGTACTTGCATTGAATACGGTTTTAAATTTTAGCCCATCAATAAATTCTATCTCAGCAAAAAGATTGGCAACTGAATATTTTGATTGTAATTCATACTGGCGTGAGATCGCGTCCATCGTAGGGGTTGGATTTTGTAAAACATCCTCGCCTTGATATCCTTCGCGAGGTGTTCCAGGAAGTCCATCTGAGTTATAAAGAGGGATTGTTGGCGGTGCAAGAAATGCATCTGTAAAAATATAATAGTTTGTATTATCTTTATTCCAGGACTGCATTTTATAAATATTAAGTCCGGCAGTAAAACGTTTACTCGAATATTCCAGGTTGCTCCTAATATTATATTTCTTATAATTTCTGTTAATCATGATACCATCCTGGTCAAAATAGCCAAGGTTTACAGAGTATCGTAAATTCTCGGTGCCACCTGATGCAGATAGGTGATAATCTTGAACAGGGGCGTCGTCTCTGAAGATATATTCAAGCCAATTAGTATTTGTTGTTTGAAGTTCCGGTGCTTGAGCCCCAGTCCAATATTCAATTCCACTGCTTGCCATTGTAGCTTCATTCATTTTTCTACACCATTCTTCAGAGTCTAAAATTTCCGGAATATTTGTTGGTTGCTGAATTCCGTATTTGGCTGTTAATTCAAGCTTTAGCGGTTGTCCTATTTTACCTTTTTTTGTTGTTACTAAAATAACCCCATTAGCAGCCATAGCCCCGTATATTGATGCAGATGCCGCATCTTTTAAAACGGTTACAGATTCTACATCACTGGGAGAAACCTGGCTTAAACTGCCTTGGAACCCATCAATCAGGACTAAAGGATCAACTCCGGAATAAACCGAACCAACACCGCGGATTCTTAAGATTGAAGAAGAACCCGGATCTCCTGTTGCCTGGGTTACCTGAAGACCTGGTAGTCTTCCTGCAATTGCAGTACTCACACTTGATGCACTTACTTTTGTTAAATCTTCACCTTTTACAGATGCGACAGAACCCGTTAAATCAGTTTTTTTCATTGTTCCATATCCAACAACAACAACTTCATCGAGCGTTTGGATATCTTCAATCAATGTAACATTGATAATATTTTGATTTCCAACTTCAATGTCTTCTGTTAAATATCCTACATATGAAAAACTAAGGATAGCACCAGGTGAACTAATATCAATTGAATAGTTGCCATCTAAGTCTGTTACAGTTCCGTTGGTAGTACCTTGTTCAACTACATTTACACCAGGTAATGGATAGCCTTTGATGTCTTTTATAGTTCCTTTTACGGTAATAGTTTGTTTTTTAATTATTCCTTTAGGGACTAAAACAACGAGATTATCTTCCAGGATGCTAAAATCAACATTTGATTTATCCAAAATTTTATCAAGAATATCACTTATATTTTCTTTTTTGAAATGCAAACTGTATCCTATCTCATCCCTTACAAGTTCATCTTTATAAATAAACCTGTAATTACTTTGTCCTTCAATTTCTTTAAGGATTTCTTTTAGTGATACGTCTTTTACTTCAAGTGAAATTTTTTCGCCCTGTGAATAGCTTGTTGCTGAAAGGCTTAATAGAGGAAGAAAAAATAATAAAAGTGTTAGTTTCATAATCATTAATAGTTTAAAAATACCATTCCCATTACCATAATGGTACTTAGAAAATTTTTTCATAATTTTACATTTTAGATTTTACAAAAAGTCTATTATTACAATTTAGAGTCGGGAAATGAGGCAACATTTCCCGATTTTAGTTATTAAAGGTGTAACCGTTATCCAGATTTAAATATTCTCATAATTTTAGTTTTTAGTTAATAGTTATTCTATATAAATAATATTGTTTTCAATATCCATTGAATATTGAAATGTTTGGGACATTTTTAATGCATCAAGTGCTTGTTCTATGGTTTCGTTTTTTAGTGTTCCTGTAAAGTTAATGTTTTTCAGAGAGTCGTTTTTTATCTCTATTTTTATTCCGTACCATCGTTGCATCCTTATAATAAGAGTGCTAAACGGTTCGCTTTCGAAGACAAACTTTCCTTCCTTCCATGATGTATAGAGATTGGTCTCGATCTGCTCTTTAAGAATAAGTCTTTCTTTTTGTTTATTGTCGTTAGAAGAATCTGTTTCTTCTGTTTCATTTTTATCTATTGTTTGTCCTTTCGTGTTGGAAACTAAAATATCCCCTTTCTTTTTAATGAATACGGCTTGTTGATTTGGTTTAAGGGCTACTATTTTTTGTGTTTTTCCGGTAGACCTTTTTTCAATTTCAACTTTTCCTTTTTCAAGGGTAGTTTCTATTGTCTCTTCATTTGGATACCCTTTTACATTAAATTTGGTTCCTAAAACATTAATGTTAAGGTCACCTACTTTTACAATAAATAAATCTTTATTTTCTGTTTTTTGTACATCAAAATATGCTTCGCCAATAAGTTCCACATTTCTATTGTTTTGATCAAAATCGTAGGGTATCTTTATTTCAGTTTCTGAATTCAAATAGACTATTGTTCCATCCGATAAAGTTATTTTTGATTTTGAACCAGCGTCAGCGTAAAACGTATGATAATTGTTTTTTGGCGAATGATTGAAATAAAAGATTAGGCTCAAACTTAAAAGAATAGCAATACTTGCTGCTACAGCCAACGTTCGTTTCCAATAAGTGATATTCTTTTGTTGAAGGAGCTTGTTTTTTTCTTCTAAAGATTTTTTTTCTAACGAGCTCCAAATCTTTTCTCTCAGGTTTTTTACTTCGGTTTCATCTCTTCCTGATGCCTGCCACAGAGCGACAAGGCTATTGAAATGAGATTTATTGTCATTACTGGCATTAATCCATTCTAATACCTGTTGTTTTTCAGAATCATCTGTTAATTCTCCGGCAATAAATCTTAATAATATGTTATTATCAATAATTTTCATTTGTTGCTCTGTTTTAAGTAGACAAAATTTTTAAGGTTTACCTCAATAAAAATTGAGTTTTTTTTTAAACTTATTTGAAAATAGATGTTAAAGCAATGATAATGAAAGGGAAAAAATCTTTTAATTCAGATTTAAGTTTTTTTAGAGCTGCAGAAATTTGTTTCTCTACAGTACTGACTGATACATTCATTTTTTCGGCAATCTGGCTATATGTATAATTATAAGTCCTGCTGAGTTTAAATATCTTTCTACAATTTTCTGGTAGTTCTTCTATCGCATTATGGATTTGTTTTCGAAGTTCGCAAACTAAGATATGATTATCTGCCATATCCTTAATTTCTGATTCGGAAAATATTTCTTCTATTTCATCAATTGCTTGCTGTTTTTTTATTATCTGTGTTTTTTTTGAATTTAAATGATTAATTGTTTGGTTGTGAGCACAACTTAATAAATAGTTTTTAAACGATTTTTTAATTGAGATGGATTCTCGTTTTTCCCAAATATTAAGAAATAGATCCTCTGTTAAATCATCTGCTTCAAATTTATTGTGGACGATACTAGTGATGTAATAAAGAACTAACTCAAAATTTTCTTCGTAGAGCGATTTAAAAGCCTCTAAATCTCCATTTTTGAATTTATAGATTAGTTCTGATTCAGTCATTGTTTAGCTATCTTCGGATGCGAAGATATAATATATCACGAATTTGTGACTGAAGTTGAAATCATATTATTAGGGATGCTTTCCTTATATTATAAATTTAATTTACTTTTAACCCTTATTTATATCTTAACGGATAACAATTATTTTACTAGAAGCCATTATTTTGTTCTCGCTTATTATACGACAAAAATAAATTCCTGATGAAACTGGATTTCCGGTTTCATTATCTCCTTCCCAATATATTTTATTAGTTCCTGGTTTCAATTTAAATTTTTTTACTAGCTGACTTTGTGTTGTAATTATTTCAATTGAAATATTCTGGCTATATTCTAGATTTTCTATTATAATTTGCACTCCACTTGAAGTAGGATTTGGAAATATTCTAAACTCACTAAGTTCATTTTTAGTTATACTATTTGGATTAGCTCCCTGAAAATTTTGGTTAGTTTTATCTCCATCAATATCTGTATAAATTATTTCACCAGGATTAAATTGATAACCTTGTTTTACTGGAGTTATTGTTCCCGACCATCCTGCAATAACATCTCCTTCGTAATATCCTGTAGAGTCTGTCTTTATCTCTTCTGAGAAACCTGTTAACAAAACTTCTTTCAATGGATTCATTGAGGCATCTGTTATGGTTCCTGATATCGAATAGCTGCCTGTGTAGGTTGCAACAAAATCTAAATCAGGACTATCTTCCTGGAGTGAATTTATGGTATAGCTGGCAGGTACAAAGCTATAATCATCTAAAGCAGGGGTAATTGTCCCCGACCATCCAACAGGGACCGCTACGCTATATTCTCCATTGGCATCTGTTTCAACTGTTGAGCCGGTTCCGGTAAGAGACACATTGATAAGAGGATTCCCTTGCTCGTTATTTATTTTGCCTGAAAGGATAATATCTCCCGCATAGAGGCCAACGAAATTCTGGTTAATTACACCTGATTGTACATTGTTTAGTATTATCTGCTGTGGTTGAAAACTATAATCTGTCTCTAATGGATAAAATATACCATTCCATCCAGCAGGAACATGAGCAGAGTAGTTACCATCTGTATCTGTTGTTACTGTTTCGGGAAAACCCTCTAATCCAACTCCCTGCATGCCAACACCAGACATATCAGTAACTGTGCCCGAGATTTCAAATGTAGTATCTGTTAATGAACTTGTGGTGAATTTCCAAACAGAAGAACTTTCTGAGAGGTTGTTCTTCTCATCCTTTGCACTTATTTTCCATGTATATGTTTTTGCATATCCTAAATGACTTATTTTGTAAGTAGTATCACTTATTCCCGAACTAATCAGGGTCTCGTTTACATACAGTTCAAAGGTTACTGTTTCTCCCTCCGGATCGATGCTTTGGTTCCATTCAAGGCTAACACTTGTTTCTACCTCTGTACTTTTATCCACCGGAGATAACAGGACAGGAATTGATGGTGGTTGATTTACTCCAGATTGCTGATAGGTGAAAGATTCTACCGTACTTTCCGCAGTTTCATCATAAGCATCACGCACAACTATTTTCCAGAAATATGTAGTACCACTATTTGAAACACCCAGACTAAAAGTTGTATCGCTGTATAAAGTTGAGACCTTTTGTAAACTGCTCGCAGAGCTACCAACAAATAAGTCATAAACCAAGTTTGAATTATCGATATCAACCCCAGCGTGCCATTGCAATGTCACTACGGAGCCGGTAACAACATCACCCGAAACAGGATAAATAAGCATTGGCAATTCCGGTGGTTCGTTTTTTCCACTAAATGAATAAACAGGACTGGACATGCTTCCTCCATGTGGATCACAGGCTACTACCTTCCAATAATAGGTGACATTATTATCCAGCATACCTGTTATATAACTTAATGTACTTAAACCTTGGGCAACTCTTGTTGTTGGGGTAGACGATGTCCCCAAATATACATCATAGGTAACTACATCATTGTCAATGTCTGCTGATGCTGTCCATAAAAGCATATCCGAAGATGTGCTAAGTTTTATGCCGTCTGCAGGACTAACCAATACCGGAGCTTCAGGGGCTGTATTGGCTAATTTGAAATGCCATATACTGCTTTCTGTTGAGTCATTTTGAGTATCAATAGCAACAACTTTCCAATAATAATCCATATTGGTTAGCATTGATGTAATGGTAATGGATGTATCGCTGGTATGATTTGCTATAAGTTGTTCTGGGGCTTGTTGATTTTCGAAGTAAACATTATAACTTATGGCATCACCGTCAATGTCCCAGGAGGGGTTCCACGTTAATGTTACCGGCGTTGTTTGTTGTGCGTCGTAATTTAACGGGCTTACCAACACAGGTTTTGTTGGCGGGGTATTTACCGTATTATTTTGAATAGTAAAACTACGTATCTCACTAGTTGAAGAACCTCCATTATCTTCCAATGCCTTTACTTTCCAATAGTAAGTAACATTGGGAAGTAAATTTGATGCTGTGTATGCTGTATCCTGGCTTGACACAACAACGGTTTGGGGGTCTGATGAGGTGTCGAGATATAATTGGTATTTTAATAAAGTATTATCTGCATCCTCTGTTTTAAACCATGTGAGGGTTGGGTTATAGCTTATATCGGTTGCATTATTGAGAGGAGAAACCAATAAAACAGTGTCCGGATCTGCGTTCTTTGTAGTAAATGACCATTCTTCAGAAAATCCTATCATACTTCCGTAGGTCGCTATTATTTGCCATTCATATTTGGTATGCGGATTCAGATTTGCCCCTCCTGGAAGCGTCGTAAAAGTATAGCTGTCAGAATCATAAACATCAGCAACAAATATCCCGTTAATGTATACATGATAGTTATATGATACAGAATTGTTTATTTTATTCCATTTCAAAACAGGGTTCAGATCTACCTCTGTTTTGTCATCGGCCGGACTGACAAGGCTGGGTGCTGAAGCCATTGTATAACTATACGTTGTAAAACTCCAGGTTTCGCTTACGGATCTGCCGCCTTTATTATCTGTTGCAATTACTTTCCAATAATAGGTTTTGTTGTTTGGTACAGCATTTCCTCCAAAATTATACTGAGTACTGCTTCCTGTATACCAAATATTAAATGTTGAATCGGTATCGCCAATGTATAACTGGTAGAACACATTGTCTCCATCAGGATCTGTTGATTTAGACCAGGTCATTGTATGATAAATGGGTGTTCCTATAGTTCCGATGCTTGGTGTTAGTAGCTGAGGTGTTGAAGGTGCCTGATTGATTATGCTAAAACCAGACGCATCGCTTTCTGAAATGCCCCCACGGCCATCTTTTGCCATTACTTTCCAATAATAGGTTTTGCCAGCTTCCAGGTTATTCACCTCATAGCTTGTTATTGTGATATCTTGTGCTACTAATTTCTGGTATCCTTCATAATACCCAATATACAAATTATAGGTTATTGCATCTCCATCTGTATCAGCAGATGTTTGCCATGAAAATACCGTTGGGTTTTTGGAAATACCCTGGGCACCTGTTGCAGGCTGCAAAAGGACAGGTACATCCGGCCCTGTGTTTCCTGTTATATTTTCTGTTGTAAACGACCATATTTCACTTTCTGCAACTTCATCATAAGCATCCCTTACGCGGATTTTCCAATAATAAGTGGTATTAGCAGTTAATGCATCTGTTGAATAAGTGGTATCTTTAAGTCCCAAAGCAACCCGCTGAATTGGATCGGCAACTGTATCAATATATAAATCGTAAGTTAGCGAATCTCCATCTTCGTCCATTGCTTTGTGCCATTCGAAATTTACTGGATACACAACATTGGCCTGATTATCCGAAGGTCCAATAAGCTTTGGTAACAAAGGAACATGGTTGTTTGGATTAATTTTAACACAACGTATGGATGCTGCCCCATTTTTTGTGTTGGAATAAGAATTCATCAAACCATTGTTATATAAATATCCAACTAACTTGGGTGTCTCAAAATTCTTTTGGGCCAACCAGAATTGAGAGGATTTATAAAGCTGAAAAGCACCGGAATTATACCCATTTCTATAGCTTGAAGGTAAGACACTAAGCCCACTCTTATTAAGCCAGCTATTGCTGTAGGTTTCCAAATCCCAGCTTGAATAGTGCAAAGTATTCTCATTGACCAATGGATAAAACGAGGTAACCCAATCAGAATGAGTAGCCATACGCCAACCGCAAGGACATAATCCCTGGATGTATTCGCTCGTATCTGTAATTTCTTCATAGTTCAATGCAGCTCTCCAATCGTAGAGATAGCCGTATTTACTGATATTGTTTTCATCATGATTGTACATGGAATAATTTTTTTTGTCACTGTCCCATGTATCATACCAATACTGGTAGTTATAATATCCGTCTTCTTCAACAGGGTTGTAGGCGAGGTTATGCGCCATCCATTTGACGCCTTCTATTTCTACCCATTGGTAAATTTGTCCGTCACGTATATCTGTAAATGTTCCTGTTTCATTTCCATCCTGTGGTTTTGTTATAAATTCCCTGACAGTGCCCGACCATGTGTTACCAGTAGCATCTGTTGCAACAACATTCCAGTAATATTGTGTGGCAGGAGATAATTCTGTGAGGGCATACTTTGTATCCGTCAGGTTGCTGGCCATGAGAACGGGTGGGTTTGTTGTTCCAAAATACAAATCGTATGTTACAGGAATATCGGCATTTAATTCCCATACCAACTCTGTTTCCGGCTCAACATACGTAGAGATTTCGCGGGGATAAAGTTGTGTTAATGCAGTGTCTTTATCACCAATGCCTATTACAAACCAACTTATATTGCTGTATGTACTTTGTCCGTCTTCGTCTGTAGCGCAAATCTGCCAATAATATCTTTGCGAGCGTTTTAACTTCATTATTTCGCTATGAAAGGTCTTGGTATTAAACGCATACGTAAAGACAGACAAATTATCGGAACTTGTTCCTGTATATATCCGGTAAAAAACACTTCCCCCTTCGGGATCGTCGCCACCATCCCAAGAAAATGTCGGGTGAATATCAACATTTTCTTCTCCCTTAGCAGGGACTAGGAGCTTAATATTTGTTGGGGCTTGATCGATCTCGATGTTCAGGTTATATAACCGGATAGCATTTCCTTTAATAACCCTGAATGATATCCCTGGCTCTGAAGAAAAATCACCTTCAACCTTTATGATCCGGGTTGCATCGCTTGGAAGACCGGCATCGTAAATTATGGTATCACTGGAAGTAAATCCCTGGGGCAAATCCATATTTATACTTGTGTTTGTGGTATCATAATTCAAAACAAGTGCTATAGCCCCTTTAATTAAAGAATTTCCTTCTACCGAGTAATCTTGGGTTGTATAATCAAAATTAGGAGAAAGGGTAGTCTGCTGATAGAGGTATGTCTGTGTTCCTACATTTCTTAAATAAACCCTTAGGTTACTAAAGGTAACATCTTCGGATGTTGCTGTAAAACTCTGTACCGGGCTTTGCGATGTCCCGCCTTTTCCATCGCAGGCAACAATTTGCCAGTAATACGTAACCCCTGGATCCAGAATAACAACATAGCTAGTGTCAGTTAAAGCATTTGCCGTCTGCAAAAGGCTATCGGGATTAGCCCCAAAACACAAACTGTATTCTAATGCATCGTTTTCTGTATCTAGCGGAGCAGCCCATTGTAGAGAAACTTCAAGAGGTATTTCTGTAGCATTATCAACAGGGTAAATTATTTGTGGCGTACCCGGGGATGTGTTTCCTGTTGTTCCCGTAGTCTTGAAATGCCATATTGCACTTGATGACTGGCCTCCTTTTGCATCAATGGCAATAACTTTCCAGTAGTATGTGGTATCTGCTTGTAGAGACAAAGAAACATATTGATCGCTGACAACAATTTTTTTATCGGGGATGATTGTATTCCCATACCAAAATTCGTATGTTACAGCGTCGCCGTCACTATCAATGGAAGACTGCCAGCTTAATTGTAAATTATAGGCAATATCTGTTGCCCCGTTAGCCGGAAACGTTAGCTGCGGTGAAGGAGGAGGGGTATTGCATGTGGTAAAGTTCCAAATCTCCCCCGATGTTTCCTTTCCATCTCCATCGTCTGCAATAACTTTCCAGTAATATTTAGTGTTTCCTGATAGTTCTGAGGAAATTCGATATGTAGTATCGGTTAATTCAGAAACAATCAGATTATTGGGTGAAGATTTAGTGTCAAGGTATATTTTATAGGAGACTGTGTCTCCGTCTGCATCTAAGCATTTATGCCACGAAAGTACAGGCTTTTTATCAACATCAACACGGTTGTTAATAGGAATGGGAGATACCGGTTCTTCCGGCGCATAATAATTAATATCCCCAATCTTAAACCACCAACGATCACTTTCTGATACTCCGCCTTTGCCGTCTTTTGCCACTACTTTCCAGTAGTAGGTCGTATTGCGTTTTAAATATCCGGATAAAAAGACAATTACATAACCAGACTGGTAATATATATCAAAATTGTCAGTAGTTAAATTATCATTTATATTTTCAATATAGAGATTTAAAGAAGAACTATCTGTTCCCAAATATATGTCATACGAAATAGTATCGGTAGCATCCGAGTCTGTGGTTTCAAACCAGGCAAAATACATATATTCAAGCACATAATTGGTGTCTTGATTCATAGGGTAATAAAGAGTTGGTTTTACCGGTGCTGTATTACTAAATGAACTGTTGTTAATGAAAATGAAAAGAAATGATAGTAGAGGGAGTATATATTTTTTCATGTTTTTTAATCTGGTATGTGAGTTACTTAAATGGCTATTATTTTATTCTTGTTAATGTTTTTTTATAATCATTAAATTAATGCTTACTCAAATAATTAATTAAGACATGCCTAGCTATACAACCTTAATACGAATACCGTTAAATAATGTTTCTAAGCATTTCAATTTAACCCATTATTCTTTTCCATAAATAAAAAACCT
The DNA here is from genome assembly GCA_963665085.2 of Bacteroidales bacterium. Taxonomy (GTDB): domain Bacteria; phylum Bacteroidota; class Bacteroidia; order Bacteroidales; family JAAAOM01. The sequence goes on along the minus strand of CAXXXS010000002.1, from coordinate 911,781 downwards.
TAAGTGTTCTGCATATCCTAAGGACGTATTTGTTGACTTGTTATAAGAACCTAATAATAAATATTCCTCTTCGGAGAATTTTTCAATATCTATAAAATAATCTCTATGCTCCCTATAACTTAGGTTGCCTCTTTCTTTTATCAGATTAAAGTCCAAATCATAAGTAAATGTTTTTTCGCTATTAAATAAAACAAAACGGTTTTCAAATAAATCAAAAGCCCTGAGATATCCTGTTCCTATTTGTTTTGAGTTTAGTGTTTTGCTACTTGTGTCATAATTATAGATAGTAGAATAATCATAGAAATATAAGTCGTTATCTATACTCCTAAGTTTGGCATTGTTATCTGAAGAAAAATTATATTCGATAGGAATATCGGAAAATGAAATACTATCTAAACTGCTGTTAAAAGAATATAAAAAATAATTACCAGAACCTGTCTTCTCATCTGAATCACGTACCTGTCCCAAAACAACAAGGTTTCCGTTATTTGTTATATCAAGAAAACTTGCATAATATCCAAATTTGCTGTAATAAGTATTACTTATTGTATTTAGATTCTTATCGGTTTTTAGAATATAAGGCTGCGAACTTCCAGATAAATAATGCCCGCAAAAAATAAGTTCATCATTGTACTCAACCATCCCATTGATGTAATAATGATATAGCTCTTGTTTATTTATCGTATTGCCAACAGTATCCATCAGGTAAATAAATTGGTACTTAGGATTTGAGGGGACTCTTAATAAAAGAACTATTTGTTCATCGGATGTAACAAACATGTCTCCTTTAGGAGGATTGCCAAATGGTAAGCCCAGGGATTTCTCCCATTGTTTTTTGAACTGGAAATCATATTTTTCCAATGTCCCGTTTACTGAATATGCCCCGTCTATATTATACTTTCCAGAGACAACATAAATACCATTTTCCATTACCTTCATGGCAACCGGGTATACCCTTATATTATCTTCCTCGTCTATGTTAAAATATTTTTCATTCATCACAGTAATTAGCTTGGATATACTATCAACCTCACCATTTACGCTACTGCAAATAAGTTTAACATTTTTTTCTCCCGGAGTCTCAAATAAATATGTAGGGTTTGCAGAATCGCTGGTAGACTCATCATCAAATATCCAATGATATTCAGAAGAGAATTCTGAGCAATTAAAAAAAAGTATAGAATCATTTAATGTGTAGGTTTGTTCCGTAAAAGAAAAACATGCTTCTGGTTCGATTAGTAACTCATCATCTCCGTTATTACCACAACCAATAAGCATTATTGCCATAACTAACGTTGAAAAAAATATTGAGAAGTTTTTAGTTTTGAAAAAATATTTCATGCTTTTAATAATTAAGAATATGATTAGTCCGTGCTTTCGTTCATTTTATTCTCTTCTACCAAACTTTTAGTGTTTATATAACTATATATTAATAGTAGCAGGATGACGATTCCGAATATGAGATATACAATGTTAAACTCAATCATTCCATTTGAAGTTGCATAAATTCTAACACCATTTAATAGTGCAACTACAATTATTGTTGGAATAAGAATCCAACTTCGTTCAATAGGTTTTCTGTCAGCTATTAGTAATAAAATTCCCCAAGATAATGCCACAACCGACATCAATCCCATAGGATAAACAAATTCTGTTAATCCAACTTTTTCTGGGATTAGAACTGAAATAGCAATTCCAAAATCAGCAATTGCAGCTGTCCAATAACTTATCCGTAACCATGTGATTTTTGATTTCATAATATACTTTTATTGTTTGATTTCAAAATAGTAAGTCTTTTTGTACGATGCATAATTATATTATATATGCTCAATCTTAAGTAACATTTTATGAGCTGTGAATTTTTATAGGTATTATACTTGTCATTTATAAAAAAGTTATCCTTGCTCCAACCCCAAAAGGATTTAACCAAGGATAACTACCATATTATTTTTTAATCAATTTCGCTATAGAGTTTGTATTCCCTGAATTTAGTTTAACAAAGTAAACTCCAGTTTGTAGCCCTGATAAATCAACAGGTTCACCACAAAAATTGGAGTTATTGTAAACCACTTCACCTGCTAGATTATAGATAGATAAATTTGCGGTGTTAACGCCAAGGTGTAAAGAGATATTAACAATACCTGTTGTTGGGTTTGGATAAAGATTTATTGTATTTATTGATTCACTTGCTAAGGAAGTTGCAGAATAATTAGTTGATGAAAATTCATCAGCCCCAATATCAGGGCCATTGCCTGTCGGTATTGGTGTCCCATCCATATCCTCGGTGATGCCATCAATCAGCATAGCAACATCAATGCAGGGAGAAGATTCAGTTATATGAAAATCTTCGTTTGTAAAATCAACAAATTTAGGATCTCCTACAAACGAATTTAGATCCTTTCCTTTATTAGTTTGCCACTCTGTTAGTGAATTATAACCAGAATATAACCCTGTGCCATCCATATTAAAACAGTTGTAATCCAGAGTTATATTGCCAAATAAATAGAAATGATACAACGTGTTATCGCCTTTGTAAAATATATTATTATAAACATCAGCAACAGAACTATAATTTGTTTTAATCCCTTTTTCGTTATCCACAAAAGTATTGTTAGCAATAAATGCAGTATCGCCAGAGGTAAGATTTATCCCTTCATCGCACCTAAGAAAGATATTGTTATGTGCCGTTGTACTCGCATCAAGCCATATACCGGTAGCAGCATCTTTAACAATATTATTCCGAAAAGTTAAGTGAGAAATAGATTCTTTTAAATACAGACCTGAGGTTATTTCTGCTGTATCTTTATATCCAATCATTATATTGTTTTCTACTAAAGCTTCGTGTGGTTGATCGTTATCTACATCTCCACTACCTATTATTAAACAGAATTTACGACCAAAAGCCGAATGGTCAAGTATGTTATCATGAATATACAAATACCCCTGTTCTCCTGTAATCTGTATACAGTCTCCCCCGGCCGTTTCCCTTATGGGTAAATCAGCATTAACATCGTGGATATTGCACCCATATATTTCAATATCTTCTGTGTTTTGCGTGTATATACCATCATCTCCAATATCGTAAATCTCCGAATTGCTAACAGTAAGTTTTCCTGTTGTATTAAATACCCTTATACCCCAAGAGCAATCGTGCAATATACAACTATCAATTATATGAGGACCTATACCTCCAATTATAATGGCACATACAATATCATTTGTAGAGTAAATCTCAAGATTTTTAATGGAAACGCTTGTACAACTGCCTGAGATTTGAATGCCTTTTGCCTTAACACCAACCAACGATTTAATCACAGGCTTTTCTCCTGTTCCATATGCCCCAAGTGTTACATAGGACGCTGTAATATTTACTACTTTTTCTGCTTCACAAACAGTGCCTCTTTTTTGTAGATAAGTTGCACTGTCTTGCCAGAGACCTTGTAACGTTATATCATCCCAAGAGAGAAAGGGATTTTCTATTGTTCCATCATTTATTGTGCTTTCTGTTGACGGATCGATATAAAATGTTTGTGCAAATGTTTTAATACCCGATAAGTAAAATAAAGAGATGGTGAGTAGAATATGAGTTTTTTTTATAAAAAAAGTGAATTGTAAATTTGTTTTCATAATATTGGTTTTTTCTCTTGTTTACTTAAACTCTTTTATGCTAAAGAGGGTTATCCCAGAAAACAGGTATATTTTTAAGTATGTTCTTTTTTAGATACATTCTTAATATTAATCGTTTGAAAATAAATAATATTAAATCTAATGAAAGGGGCTTAAATGTCCTTCTTGCCAATTATGGATACAAAATATTGAAAATCGTAATTCTTAATCCTTTATTTAAATGTATAAGTCAAACACATATAATTACTATTCAAATTAAGACTTATATTTTTTGTTTTCGACTTTTGTTTGTGCAAGACTGGTACAAAATATCCTATCGCGCTACCAACCAATGCCCCAGCAATGATGTCTGTTGGGTAATGATATCCAGATTTATATCTTAGATAACCCGTAATTGAAGCAACTGTAAGACTCGTTCCCCAAATCACTTTACTCAGCGTATTTTTTCCGTAAATATCAGTATAGGTTTTTGATAGAAAAACAGCTGACGCAAATGCTGACGAGGTATGGCCGGAAAAAAATGAGTCAGATACATCATTATCATTTATCATCTCCTGTTTTTCTGTAAGGTTTATATTTGTATTATAAAAATAGGGGCGTTCTCTCATTACTATACTTTTTGTTAGGTTGGTTAAACCAACAGTGACCAATGCTACTTCTGCATACATTGTCCCTAGTGTAAAAAAATTCTTCCACTCCTTTTGGATTCCTTCGTTTAGAATCAGAATTGATGGAGATACAATTAGAAAAGCTCTAGTCCAATCACTATTCTCATTTAAATTCTTGCTCCAGTTATAGGTAGCTCCTCGGTCAAAACCATTAATATCGCCCCGGTCCAGGTTTATCAATTCGTCATAAGTAATTAAATGCTGATTGTTTTCCATATAGATAGCGCATAATTCTGATGACAATCCCAATCCCAGTAGCATGAAATCCGTTTTTTTCAATTTATAAGGAAAGTCAGGCTGTTGACTAAAAGATATTGTTGGTGATAAAAACAAAGTAATAATTAGAGTTAGTGCCAAAATTGTTCTTTGGGTCATGTTTTTTATCATTTTGTGTTTGCTAAACGATTAGCGGTATAAAATTGTTGCGCATTTCAAGGCAGCCTTATCAGCCCACTAAGCCGCTAATTTAAAAAAATAGTGACAGTTTACTGGTTATTCCTTTAACAATTTACTAAAATACACTTCCCCATCAATATCTTCGTAACACACAAAATATATTCCTGGTGGTAAATGATTAATATCCAACCGGACTTCTGATATTCCTGATTTGACAGGGACAACCTGAGACCTGCCATAAACATCACACAAATTTATAGTATGGAAAATTTTAGCCGTTGGATGATTTACAATAACAAAATCTTTTGCCGGATTTGGGTGGCATAATAGCTCATTGTATGTTTTATGTTCATTTATACCCACGGTTGCAACTGAAAAATCCAACTCAACTATGTCAGAGGTAATATTATCAACCGAATAGTATTTAGGATAAAAATCATATCCTGTGGCATAAGGTGTTATTATTAAATTTCTACCTGAATTTACTCTAAAAGAATAATCCCTAAGCCACGAGAAATATAAATAATCTTCAAAATCGCCGGTAATATGAAAAGTTACATAGGAAATAAATTCACTAAAGCTCCCGGAAATTTTGAAACCATTCTCAGTACATATAGCCTTATAATCGGAAGAAAAATCAGTAATATAATTAACAACACTATCCTTATCATTCACCCAATAGTCAAATTGATAGCCCTCTTTTATGATCTGAGGCAGAAAAATTGAATCCATTGTATATTTGGAAAATGCATTTGAACCAATGTACTCCAAAGAAGTCGGGAAAACAATTGTATCTGTCGATATATCCATAAAAGAATATCTTCCAATTGTTTTTATTCCGGATGGAATACGAACGCTATCTATTTTAGAAGATGAGAATGAATAAGGATTTAGGTGTTTAACATTTTTTGGAATAAAATCCAGGTTTTTAGCGTACCTGCTTCCAAAACTAACAATTGTTGAGCTATCTATTATTGTACTGTTTGAGAACCTTGAATAAAACAATCCATCCGTTTCGTTGTCATTTATTTTTGTAATATCATTTGCATTAAAGGCACCATTACCGAGGTATGTCAATGAGGTTGGCAGAGAGATTGATTCGATCCTGTTCAAGGAAAATGCCAGCTGTCCTATTGATAACAAAACATTATTCGATTCAAAGTTTAGTTTCTGTATTAAGTTCTGTTTAAAAGCCCCATCATCAATATACTCTACTTTTGCTGGTATGGTTAAAGAGGTTAAAATATTATTATAGAAGGCAAATCTTCCAATATGTTTTAATGTAGAAGGTAAAACTACACCTGCTAATTCTTTGTAATAAAATACAGCAGTAGTTAAGTTGTCCTCAAAGTCCCCGATACCTTTAATTGTTTTTCCTGCAAGGTTTTCTGGTATTGTTAGAATTTTGCCTTTTAGAAATAAGTCATCGAGATAGCATGTTTGTATATGCCCGTTTTCATCAACCTCAACATCTTCATCTTTTAATGTATAGGGAGTAACTAAATAATAAGAAGTATTTAAGTTATCAACATAACTTCCCGATGCGAATATATTACCACTATTATCTATCCATCCTTGTTGGCCAGAGATATCTGGGGATGGTAACATTATACTATCAAGTTGGTCATTTCCATAAAACGCCCCATATTCTATAATGTTAATCGTGTTGGGTATTACAACATTGCTTAAATCACAATCATAAAACACCCCGCCATCAAGTACAGTAAACAAAGGGTTAACAGGAAAAGAAATTTCTGAGAGATAAAAACTATGGGCGAATGCATTTGCTTCTATTTGCTCTACTGAATTTGGGAAAACGATAGTTTTTAAAGCGGAATGCTCAAATGCCGACCTTCCTATCCTCTTAAGATTTGAGGGGAAATAAACGCTATCCAGAAAATAATTATTTGTAAAAGCATAATCTCCAATATTTTCCAATGTGTTTGGTAAGATTACCCTCTCAAGCCCTTTGTTATAAAAGATCCCATTTTCATAACCACTGTCATTAATTCCTATAATTGTTTGACTGTCTAATGTCTCGGGTATTTTAATGTTTTTAATTGCAAAATCATAGGTGCAATTAGTTATAACTCCATTAACTACAGTCACATCTTCATCCTGAAGTGTGTATTCTTGTGCAAAAGAGTATATAGTTACTAATCCCAAAAATATAATAGTAAAAATATATTTCATCTGTTTTTTTATTTTTCGGTTGCCAGATAGCCTGCCCCGCAAAAAAGCAGGTAAATACAAAAGTTATAAGAGAAAGAGACTACCATATAATCTCGGAAGCCTCTTTCTATCTTTAATCTTAATATATATTTATTTTTTTATGAGTTTATCTAAGAAGATCTTTCCTCCTGAATTTATTTTAACAACATACATTCCTGGTTGAAGTGCTGATAAATCCAAAGGTTTTCCATTAAAGTTATCTTCTTTATAGACCATTTCGCCTGTTGTGTTATAAATGCATATGCTTGTATTGTTCGTGCCTGTTTCTAATTTGATATGAACAATACCTGTTGTGGGATTGGGATGAATTTCAAGTTTTGATTTTGTTATACTGTTAACAGAATTGGTTAAATCTGTAAATGTAAACTTGATGACTCCATCTTCTGCAACCGAATCTATTTGATAGATGTAATAGTCGTCCATATCAATCAGGTCATTAATAATACTAACATCATTAAAAGTTGCGGTTTCAATTTGTTTATTATAATCAGGAGAAATTATATATTGAACACTATCTCCAACGGTATAAATTTTTTCTCCTCCGGGCGTTATATATCCCCCTTCAGGATTGACAACAGTAATTGTATATTGTTTTTCTGTAAAAGTAAAAATAAGATTACTGTTTTCATTTGTGTTAACAAGGGTATACGTATAATAATTATCTCCATCAACCAAATCGGTTAAAATACTTGCCCCATTTAATTTGGCCGATTCAATTTGTTTTCCCGCTTCGGGTGTGATAGTGTAAATTATTGTTTCTCCAGCATTAACTACACTTTCCCCTGATGGTGATACTGTTCCCCCTTCCTTAGCTGATGCTGTAATGGTAACAAGTTCTGAGAATGTAATAACTAAACTTCCTGCTTCATCAACCCCTGAAAGATGATAAGAATAATTGCCTTCATTTTCAATTAAGTCGTCCATAACACTTTCATCATTATATCTTGCAGAAACAATATGCTGTCCAATATCTGGGACAATTGTATAAATAACAGTATCTACTACCGTAATATTGGTATCTCCCTCTGGTAATATGCTACCCCATCCCGTTGATGAAGAATTAACCGTGTATAATTTTGAAAATTCAAAAATTAAGTCACCCCCCTCATCAATATTACAATAGTTGTATGTATAATAATTACCTTGATCAACTATAGAGTCTAATATATTTTTCTCATTGAATGTAACTGAAACGAGCCCATATCCTTCATCTGGTGTTATTGTATACATTATAGAACTGCCAGCAAGAACGGTACTATCACCAATTGGATTTATAGAACCACCTTCTGTTGCTGAAGAATTTATGGTATGATGTTTTGTAAACGTAATATCCAGCTTGCCTTCCTCAATAATGGAGTCGAGACTATATGTGTAATAACTTCCATGATTAATTAAGGATTCGAGTATATTAACACCATTGTAATTTGCAGCGATTAGCTGTTCACCTGCATCAGGTGTGATGGTGTAATTTACGGTGTCGCCTTTATAAACAAGCGTATCCCCGGCAGGCATTATCGTTCCACCACCAGTTGTTATTGCTTCTATATTGTATACCCCCTTCAGTTTAATAACAAGTTCAGGCCATAGTTCGATGTTTTCGTTTTCTTTTGAAGCTAAAGTGACCTGTTGTCTCTGGCCAGCAATCCCATTAGAAAGCTTTAATCTAAAACCAGCGGTACCATTGTCTGATTCATACTGTTCAATAAATAGTTCTTTAATGTCGATAGAGTAGTCTTGCGTTCCGGAGGTTGATGCTGGAACAGAAGTATATAAATTTATATCTGATATGGCAGGGGCATTGTTCCAGGTAACAGTATCTTCATCCCATTCTTCGTCATACCAGTATGCATTAAAATTATTATTTCCCACATGAGAACTTGAACTTGGCGAATAATAACACATTTTTAATTGAATACTTTCAATGGTATCAAAATCGGCAATGCCGAATTTATCCAATGCCTTATCTATTTCAGAGAAATGTAATAACACATCAATATAATCCCTTGCACTAAACTCCGAGTCAAGTAAAAGTAATGTGTTTGATTCTCCAAAATTATTGTTACTATACGCTGGATTAAGTTCTTTTTTACGTATATAAGCATCATCATCAGGATAATAAGAAAATTTGCCTTTAAATTTTTCAAATTCTACATGAATTGTTTTGTTTGCTTCAATATCATTAATTGTATAACTATCTCCTGCAAACGCAACTTCTTTGTTGTCAATCAATACTTTTGAAACGACATAACCATTGTCTGGAGTGAAATCAAATGTTTGTGAATAACTCTCTTTAGTTGCTACATCACCTGTGGGAGAGATTGTTCCGTGTACGCCTGATGAAGCTGTTACTGTATATGGGATTAATTCCCTAAAAGTTATTTCTACTGTACCTGCTGATGTTACCGAAGACAATTCATAAGTGTAATAACCATCATGGCTTTCGAGCTGATCAATAATGCTATTCCCTTTGTATGTTGCGTTTTCTATTGTATAACCATCTTCTGGTGTTATGGTATAAACTACTGTTTCTGATGATTCTACATATCTATTGCCTTCCGGGCTTATACTCCCGTTCTCACCTGCAATTGACGTAATTATGTAGGATTGAGTGAAATTAACTTTCAATGTAGCATCTCCAAAAACAGAATCAAGATAATACAACAAAATATCTCCATTATCAAATAGTTCATTGTCCTCTATTACTTCTCCATTAAATATCGCAGATACAAATTCTTCTCCTTCTCCCGGGGTAAAAGTATACATTATTGTATCAAGATAGGTGATTGTACTATCCTTGCTTGGGCTTATAGTGCCGTTTCCAACCACCTCCGTATGAACGATATACGGTTCTGTGAAAACTACTTCAAGTGTTGAATTCTGATGTACAGAGTCAAGATAATATGAGTAATAGTCCCCATTGTCAATTAGCTCGCCCATAATGTTAGAGCCATTAAGCTTAGCAGAAAGTAATAACTCGTTATCATTGGGTGTAATAACATAAATAGCAGTATCGAGATAATAAACTACACTGTCGCCAACAGGACTAATACTTCCGTTACCTTGTGCTGTTGCCGTAACTATTCCTGAAATTTCCTGTAGGTTAATCTCATGTGCACCGATATCAATATTATTATCAGATACACGTTTTTCTCCTTCAAGATCGTATGGAGTTAAAAACTGCGATATACCCGTAGTATCTCCATTATCTACTAATATTGAAAAAGGATTAAGGGTATAATCATTATATGTAGGACTAATAAAATTAGGTCCATTAGAGGTGGTGTTATTACTGTTTAGATTGATACAAGTAGCATCAAAATTTCCACCATTATAATTTACTGTAGAATTATACAAATAAATACTTGATGAGCCATTTTGAAAAGCGTCGTTTGAATGATTACCTTGTGAGGAACTGTGGTAATAAATATTTTGCCCATCCAAACTAACAACATTTTTCCAAAAAATATTATTATAGGAATTAATAATACTATTGTTATAAAAAAATGCGGCTCCACCGTAACCTGCCTGGTTATATACAAACGTGTTGTTAATTAATTCAACATTTGAATTATTAGAATATAACGCTGCTCCATACCTAGATGCTGTGTTATCAATAAAAAAATTATTTACAATAAGTAAATCACCATTTATACAATAAAGTCCCCCGCCATCATAACTAACAGCTTCGTTGCCCTTAAAAGTATTATTAGCTATAGTAAAACTGCTATTGTTCGTATATATTCCTGCCCCAGAGCTTCCTTCATTATATTTAAACAAACAGTAACTTATTTCGATTTTATCTGTTGAGTTTACAGAAACGCCACTGGCAGAACTCATTATTACCCACACGTACCTCAGAATAGTACTGTCGTTAGTAGCAGATGATTCTATTTCAATACCTTTCCATCCAGAAACAGAGGATGCTTTTGTAAATGCAATATGTTCGTTTTCTGAAGCCGAACCAATAGCTCGTAGGTTCCCTTCAATCCTTATGTAATAATTTCCCTGCATTACTACTTGTACTCCTTGTTCAATGGTGAGGGTACTACCATCCGAAACCAATATATCGCCGTTAATGTTGTAAGGGGAACCGGAAAGTGTCCATGTTGTGGATTCTGATAATGTGCCTCCTGCTACTTCTGTTTGTGCAATAGCTTTGATAGATATCGCAGAAATAATAAACGAGCAAACAATTAAATAAAAATTTCTCATAATTTGATTTTATTAATTACTTCATTATTAAAAATAACCCAAGGTCAATAATAAGTATGTTTTGACCTTGGATTAATATTTTAACTATTGGATATTCCTTATAACTTTATTTTTTTATTAGTTTCGACATAGAAATATTGCCTTCCGAATTTAGCTTTACAATATATACTCCTTCCTGTAAATTTGATAAATCAACAGCCCCCCCTTTATATGTTGCATCGCTGTAAACCAAGCTTCCCGTTATGTTATAAATAGATATGTTTGCATTTTTCACACCTGCTTCTAACGGGATATTAACAGCACCTGTAGTTGGGTTGGGATAAATACTCAACGACTCATAAGTTATCGTATTTACCTCTGTATAATCATATCCCTTTATATAAATACGTAAGCGTGGCGCATAGGCAATATCGCCATATTCTTTTGAAGCAAGAATAACGTATTTAGTGCCAATAATTTCAATAAAGTCGAGCCAGAAACCGGCAGAACCGTCAGATTCTTTGTATTGAGAAAAGAATATATCTGTAATATCAATAGAATAATCCTGTGTGGATGATGTAGATGCAGGTACCTGAACATATGGTGCATCTTCATCTAATACAGGGGTGTTATTCCAGGTAACCCCCGTTTCTTCCCAATCTTTATTATAGTTATATACATTAAATGCATTGTCTCCTGAATGTTCTGTTTCGGAGTCTGGCTTAAAGAATAAGTCGAGCTTTACGCTCTTTATGGTATCTCCTAAATTATTTAAATCCAAAGAAGAAAATACGTCTTGCATACCCGAAAAGTGAATTAGGGTTTTCCAAAAATTGCCGTAATCTTTTTCACATTTTATTATTATTGTTTCAGATAATCCATAATTAGTATTGGCCCTAGCAGCATTTGAAGCATTTTTATAAATATGCGCATCCCTCTCTGGATAGAAGGACAGTATACCATCAAACTCTTTAAACTCAACATATAGAGTGTGGTCTGCATTTATATCGTTAAGTGTATAGCTGTTGCCGTAAAAAGGGACAGCGTTATCATCTAAAATCACCTTCGAAACAACATAGCCTTCGTCTGGGGTAAAATTAAAGGTTTTAACACTCGCTGTTACTGTAATTGCCCCCTCTGGACTGATACTGCCATGATCCCCAGATGAGGCAGTGATGGTATATTCTACATATTCTCTAAATGTTGCTTCAATGGTTACATCGGCAGATACTGAAGATATATCGTATGAATATGAACCATTGCTATTTTCTGTTAATTCTTCTACAATGGACACTCCATTATAAGTTACATTATCCAGTACATACCCCGTATTTGGTGTTATGGTGCAATGAATTGCTTCATTGACTGCAACTGAACTGTCACCTAATGGGGTTATTGAACCATTTTCTCCGGCACTAAAACTTATCGTGTAATGAATTAAATCAAAAATTGCTGTTAACGTTGAATCTTGTTCAACATTTATTATAAGCGGGTTAACATTAGTAACTGAATCACCAGAAGCATTTCTCCATTCGATAAACTCACAACCATTATCAGGAACTGCTGTTACAGCAGTGGCACTTGAGCCATAGGCTACTGTTTGTATGGTATCTCCCGAAAGGGTTCCATTGTTTCCTGAAGTGAAGTTAATACTGTATGTATAGAGATTAAAAACTGCTTTTAATGATATATCACCTGTTACATTTGTTATTGTAAGTGGATTATCTGTACTATAGGTTGCCCCGTTTTCATCTTGCCACTCTACAAAGTAATAACCCTGATTTGGTATCGCTTCAACTGCTGTCGTTGCTTTTCCAGACAGTATTGATTGGGCTATGTCTCCATCCAGGCTTCCTCCATTGCCTTCAACTGTATATGTTACTTCGTAAACGGTTAAGAAAGCTCTTAAATAAGGCCTGGGGTTGGGGTCTATATCTGTTAGTGTGGCTATAACCCATACATCACTAAAATCCCAATTAGTAAACGTACTTTTAGAAGCAAAATCAGATGTTTCCAGACCTGTTACTTCTACTCCTGATACCTTATTTGTTTTTATACCTACAGAAGTACCTGATTTCTGATAAAAACAATTGTATATATTACTACTGTGATTAATTCCTATAAAACGAGGTATGCTATCCGGTGTATTTACTCCTATTGCATAACAATTTTTTAATCTTAGTGCTGTAGTCGAACCCATAAATTCACCAACAATTGTTGACCCAATTACTTTTCCCGTTGCAAAACAATTAGATATGTTTGCGGAACTATTTAACCCAAAGAATCCCCCAACATCACTAGATCCTTCAACATCACTTGTTGAATAGCAACTAATAACATTAGCAGAATTCGAGCCAATAAATCCACCAACATCAATAAGCCCAGTTATTTTCCCTTCAGAATATGAATTGTTGACAGTTCCTGAATAAGTATTCCCTATTAAGCCACCAATATAGAGGTTTCCATTGACTGTTCCTGTTGTATGACAATTAATAAAAGTGCTTGAGTTTGCATACCCCATGGCTCCTCCAACATTTTCATCTCCGGTAATATCAACACTAGTCAGTCCAATATTTTTTATGGTTGCTTCCGAACTATATCCAAACATTCCTATATTGTCTGTAGATGGGCGATTTATATACAACCCGCTAATGGTATACTTTTGACCATCAAACTGCCCAGTAAAATTTGTTGCCGTAGTACCTATAGGACTATATCCGGCTCCACTGTTCCATGTTTTTGTATCAGAAGCATTAATATCTGACGTTAAAACAAAATAGCTTCCCCAATCAGCCGATGTCTCTGACAACCGCCTAAGTTGTGCCAACGTTGCTATCTGGTAAGGATCTGTACTAGTCCCGCTACCCCCGGCATAGCTTGTCGCCGGTGTTGTTTCTGCTTTTAATAAAAAATAACTAGACAAAAACAACTGTAATAATAATATATACTTCACTTTAAAATAGGTTTAATTAATAATTACTTTATTACTGATTAACTTATTCTTTTTTAATTAGCTTGTTTATCGAAATACTATCCCCAAAATCTGTCCTTATAACATATACTCCTGCCTGCAAATCTGTTAGATCCAAAGACCCTCCATCAAATTTAGGATTGCTGTATACCAAAGTCCCTGTAATATTGTAAATAAGGACCTCTGCATTACTAACTCCAGATGGTAATGGGATATACACGATACCTGTTGTTGGGTTGGGATAAATACTCAATGACTTATAAGTTATCGTATTTACCTCTGTATAATCATATCCCTTTATATAAATACGTAAACGTGGCGCATAGGCAATATCACCATATTCTTTTGAAGCAAGAATAACGTATTTAGTTCCAATATTTTCAACAAAGTCGAGCCAGAAACCGGCAGAACCGTCTGATTCTTTGTATTGAGAAAAGAATATATCTGTAATATCTATAGAATAATCCTGTGTGGACGATGTTGATGCAGGAACCTGGACATATGAGGCATCTTCATCTAATACAGGGGCATTATTCCAGGTAACCCCAGTTTCTTCCCAATCTTTATTATAGTTATATACGTTAAATGCATTGTCTCCTGAATGTTCTGTTTCGGAGTCGGGTTTAAAGAATAAGTCGAGCTTTACGCTCTTTATTGTATCTCCTAAATTATTTAAATCCAAAGAAGAAAATACGTCTTGCATACCCGAAAAATGAATTAGGGTTTTCCAATAATTTCCGTATGTTGCTTCACATTTTATTATAATTGTTTCCGATAAGCCATAATTAGTATTGGCTCTATCAGCATTTGAAGCGTTTTTGTAGATATGGGCATCCCTCTCCGGATAGAACGATAGTATACCATCAAACACTTCGAATTCAACATATAGAGTGTGGTCTGCATTTATATCGTTAAGTGTATAGCTGTTGCCGTAAAAAGGGACAGCGTTATCATCTAAAATCACCTTCGAAACAACATAGCCTTCGTCTGGGGTAAACTCAAAAGTTTTAACACTCGATGTTACCGTAATTGCACCCTCCGGACTGATACTTCCATGCTCTCCTGATGAAGCTGTGATGGTATATTCTACATATTCTCTAAATGTTGCTTCAATTGTTACATCGGCAGATACTGAAGATATATCGTATGAATATGAAGCATTGCTATTTTCTGTTAATTCTTCTACAATGGACACTCCATTATAAGTTACATTATCCAGTACATACCCCGTATTTGGTGTTATAGTGCAATGAATTGCTTCATTGACTGTAATTGAACTATCACCCAATGGGGTTATTGAACCATTTTCTCCGGCACTAAAACTTATCGTGTAATGAATTAAATCAAAAATTGCTGTTAACGTTGAATCTTGTTCAACATTTATTATAAGCGGGTTACTGGTAGAAACCGAATTACCAGAAGCATTTCTCCATTCAACAAACTCATAACCATTATCAGGAACTGCTGTTACAGCAGTGGCACTTGAACCATAGGCTACTGTTTGTATGGTGTCTCCCGAAAGGGTTCCATTGCTTCCTGATGTAAAGTTAACACTGTATGTATAAGGGTTAAAAACTGCTTTTAATGACAGATCGCTTGTTACATTTGTTATTGTTAGTGGATTATTTGTACTGTAGGTTGCCCCGTTTTCATCTTGCCACTCTACAAAATAATACCCTTGATTTGGTATTGCTTCAACTGCTGTCGTTGTTTTTCCCGGCAGTATTGATTGGGATATGTCACCAACGAGACTTCCTTTATTGCCATCAACTGTATATGTTACTTCATAAATTGTTAAGAAGTTTCTTAAATAAGGCCTGGGGTTGGGGTCTATATCTGTTAGTGTGGCTATAATCCATATATCAGTAAAATTCCAATTAGTGAAAGTGCTTTCAGAAGCAAAGTTTGCTATTGTTAAACCGCTTGGATAAGTAGACATGGTATTTGTTCCAATACCTACAGAAGTACCTGATTTCTGATAAAAACAGTTGCTTATATTACTATAGTTATATCCTATAAAACGAGGTATGCTATCCGGTGTATTTACTCCTATTGCATAACAATTTGTTAATGTTTCTCCTGTACTCGCACCAGTAAATTCACCAACATATTTTGACCCAATTACTTTTCCTGTTGCAAAACAATTAGATAGGAGTGCGTGAATGTTGTTCCCAACGAAACCACCAACCAAACTATTTCCTTCAACATCACTTGTTGAATAGCAGCTATTAATATCAGCAGCATTTGAACCAATGAATCCACCAACATCCTCATTACCAGTCACCGTTCCTTCGGAATATGAATTGTTAACAGTTCCAATAGCATTCCCTATTAAGCCGCCAACATCATCAATTCCATTGACTGTCCCCGCTACATAACAATTAGTGTAAGTTCCACTGGCAGAATAGCCTACTAATCCACCAACATAATAATCCCCTGTGAAATCCACATTAGTAAGTCCAATATTTTTTATGGTTGCTCCCGAGCTTTTTCCAAACAATCCTATAACAGATGTAGATGGACGATTTATATACAACCCGCTAATGGTATACTGTTGACCATCAAACTGCCCAGTAAAACTTGTTGTCGTAGTACCTATAGCACTATATCCGGCTCCACTGTTCCATGTTTTTGTATCAGAAGCATTAATATCTGCCGTTAAAACAAAATACTTGCTCCAATCAGCTGATGTCTCTGACAACCGTCTAAGTTGTGCCAACGTTGCTATCTGGTATGGATCTGTACTGGTACCACTGCCCCCGGCATAGCTTGTTGCCGGTGTTGTTTCTGCATTTGCCATGATGCAGAAAACTAAACTAGTTAAAAATAAAAAAACACTTTTCATAATATTGATTTTTAAACGGTTCTCTTTCTAAAATATTTATTAATGTCTTGGAATAAAGTTTGCCAGTACATACCAGCAAACTTTAGAATTTTCATTCTTTAATAAGTTTCGAGGTTGAAACAGTTCCTTGCGAATTTATTTTAACAATGTATATCCCTGCCTGGAGATCAGACAAATCAACAGAACCACCTTTAAATTCTGTATTGCTATAAACTACCTTTCCAGTTATGCTGTAAATAGAAAGGTTTGCATTTCCCCTTGTACTTTGCAATGGTATAGTTACTAAACCTGTAGTTGGGTTGGGTATTATTAAAATTTCTGATTTTTCTGCTGTTGATTCAAAATATGACGTCTCTAGCTCAAAAACAGCATAAAGTATAGTATCACTCGTAACATTTGTTAATGTTAACGGATTATTAGTACTTATAAAGGTACCATTACCATCCTGCCATTCTTTAAAATTATATCCTTCTTTAGCTATAGCAGTAATTTCTCCACTATTCTCACCAGCTAATAAATATTGTACAGAATCTCCTATAAGAGAATCTCCTCCTGAACCAAGTTTAAACTCAATAACATAACTATCCAATTGCCATCGCAGATAAGGCCTTTTGACTGTATCAATTTCTGGCACTGAATCAATATGCCAAACAGTGACAAAATCCCAGTCTGTAAAATTGGATTCTTCTGAAAACTCATTTGAAAGAAGTGCTGACACTCCATCATCAGTAGAATTACCAATAGAATTTAATTTAACATTTCTGGTACTATCATAGTAACAGTTTGTTATTGTATTACTAAAGATTGCTGTTCCAACAAATGATCCAACATTTTCTTCTGAATTATTGTTTACAATAGTTGCTGCATAGCAGTTTTTTATAGTACCTCCAAATAAATTACCAACTAAACCTCCACGTTTAATTCCTGATAGTATATTACCAAGAGCATAACAATCTTCCACTGTTGAGTTTTCTCCATGGGCACCAATAAGACCACCTATTGTTGTATCACCTGAAACAGTGCAATTAGAATAGCATGCTTTTACAGTAGAGTTAGCACCTGTAATTCCTATCATGCCACCAAGCACCTCTGATGTTCCTTTAACATTTCCGGTAACATAACAATTCGTAATAGAGCTTTCTGATGCTGCAGCTATAAGTGCTCCCGTATAACCTCCGGCACTTACCTGGCAATTTGTCAAACCTAAATCTTTTATTTCAGCTTCCTTTATAAATCCAAACATACCTGAGTATTCCTCAGTATTTTTTATATGCAACTTATTGATGCAATTTCTTTTTCCGTTAAAAGTTCCTGTAAAGCGATTAGAATTTGTTCCTATTTTAGAAAATCCAACACTATCATTCCAGTATTTGGTTTCATAAGCATCTATATTATTGGCCAGTTGCCAATCTTCGTCCCATGCGTCTGAAGTTTCACTTAACCATCGTAGTTCGGCAACTGTAGAGATAATGCCACCATCGGAACTATATCCGTCAGGTTGTTTTGGTAAGGTTTCATAGACTATAAAAACACTTGTGTCGCTCGTAATATTGGTTAAAATCAATGTATCGTTTTCGGAAAGAAGAGTGCTGTCGCTTTTCAACCAAAAATGGAACTTTCTTTCCGAGTTATCGCCTCCGGAAAATAGTGTATCGGCATTTTCTCCGGAATTAACTGTTTGATATTGTTTTCCTTCAAATACCTGACCACTAAAGGTTTTTACAATTACCGTATAATCAAAACCCTGACGAAATATCGGACGGGGTAAAGAATCTACCCCTTCAAGTACCGCTATAGCCCAGATTGTATCAAAATCCCAGTTTTCGAAATTTTCTTCATTTGAAAACTCAACAGACTTAAGTGCTATTATATCAGTAAATATAGAATCATTAATTGGCCCTAATACTGGGTTTCTGTCCAAATCGTAATAGCAATTTTTTATAGTCCCACTCTTTCTTTTTCCAATAAAAGTCCCGCAATATTCCTGCGAATTATTGTTAACATTTCCTGATACGTAACAATTTTCAATACTACTAGAACTAAATTGTCCGATAAGTCCTCCCCGAAACCTGCCGGAAATGGCGTCTCCACTTGCAAAACAATTCTTAATAACTGAACCGTTCCTAACTATCCCTGCAATACCGCCAATGTTTATATAGTTTGAAACGGTACACTTTGTATAACATTTATTAATTTGAGAACCATTTATATCTGCAGCCAGTCCTCCTGTTACGTTACCTTTTCCTCTGATACTTCCTGTTACATAACAATTTTCTACTACAGAGCTATCGATTTGTCCTGATAGGCCGCCTAAATAATATGTACCAATTACGGTACAGTTAGTTATTCCAAGGTTTTTAATTTCTGCATCTTTAATTTGTGTGAAAAAGCCAATATTTGACGCTGCATTACGATTTATATAAATACTGTCGATTGTATACCCATTTCCGTTAAACCCTCCTGTAAAATAAATAACATCCGTTCCTATAGGAGAAAAGCCTAATGTATCTGAGTCGGATATGTTCCACATACAGGTTTCACTTGCATTTATATTGGCTGTAAGTTTAAAATACTTTGACCAATCACCAGCAGTTTCCGAAAGTTTTCGAAGCTGTGCAAGATTTGCAATTTGGTATGGGTTTGCCTCAGTTCCATCACCACCGGCATAATTTGATGCCGGGCCTGTTTCCGCATTACAGAAAAGAACAACGAAAGAAACAACGATTAGTAAAACTATCTTTCTCATAACATTTTTTTTTAATGGTTATAAAAGGAAAGCCTGCCGGTATGTACCAACAGGATTTAGAATTTTTATTCTTTAATAAGTTTTGAAGTTAAAACAGTTCCTCCATAGTTTATTTTAACAATGTACGTTCCCTTTTGCAGAACTGATAAATCAGCCAGCCCTCCGGTGAATTCCGGATTATGGTAAACAAGATTGCCCGTTATAGCATAAATTGACAAGCTTGCTTTGTTAACGCCAGAACGCAATGGTATATCTACGATACTCGTTGTTGGGTTGGGTACAATATTTAGTTTTTCTTTTGTTACGTTGTCTATCCCATCCGGTATATCAGAGAATGTAATTTGTAAAGTGCCGTTTTGAGTTATATTACTAACCTCGTATGAATAGTAACTGCCCTGGTTAACCAGGGTATTCATAATACTTGTCCCATTATATTGTGCGGTAGCGAGCTGATATCCTGAGTTGGGCGTAATGGTATAAATAATAGAACTGCCCTCAACAACTGTGCTGTCTCCTTCTGGTGATACGCTTCCCCCTTCTGACGCCGAAGCGGTAACTGTATACAAATCAGCAAAACTCACTTCCAGGCTGCCATCTCCTGTTATATTAGTGAGCGAATAAGTATAATTACTTCCATTATTGACCAGATCATTCAT
This sequence comes from Bacteroidales bacterium, assembly GCA_963665085.2. GTDB lineage: Bacteria > Bacteroidota > Bacteroidia > Bacteroidales > JAAAOM01. The sequence goes on along the minus strand of CAXXXS010000002.1, from coordinate 891,449 downwards.
AATACTTGCCCCATTGTATTGTGCAGTAGCAAGCTGGTTTCCTGAGTTGGGAGTGATGGTATAAACAATAGAACTTCCCTCAACAACTGTACTATCTCCTTCTGGTGATACGCTTCCCCCTTCTGATGCTGAAGCGGTAATTGTATATACATTTACAAAACTCACCTCCAGGTTGCCATCCCCTGCTATGTTAGTGAGCAAATAAGTATAATAGCTTCCATTATTGACCAGGTTATTCATAATACTTGTCCCATTATATTGTGCTGTAGCGAGTTGATATCCTGAGTTGGGCGTAATGGTATAAACAATAGAACTGCCCTCAACAATTGTGCTGTCTCCTTCTGGTGCTATGCTTCCCCCTTCTGATGCTGAAGCGGTAACTGTATACAAATCAGCAAAATTCACCTCCAGGTTACCATCTTTAGTTATGTTAGTGAGCGAATAAGTATAATTACTTTCATTATTGACAAGGTCATTCATAATACTTGCCCCATTGTAATTGGCCGATGCAATGCCATACCCTTCATTTGGGGTGATGGTATAAATAATTTCATCACACGTATGAACGATACTATCTCCAGCAGGAGTAATAGTCCCCCCTTCTGTTGCAGAAGAAGAAATCAAATATGTGCCTTTTAATTTAATCTCTATCTTAGGCCATAATGTACTATCAGAATTTTCTTTTGAAGCCAAGGAAACCTGCTGGCGCGAACCTGCTACCCCATCAGTGAGAATACACCTAAAACCGGCTGTGCCTGAAGTTTTATCATACTGTTCAAAAAACAAATCTGAAAAATCAATGGTGTAATCTTGGATGTTTGAAACTGATTTGGGGTGATTAACATATAAACTGGCATCAGTAATTTCAGGGGCATTGTTCCAGGTAACTGTATCTTCCGTCCATTCTGTATCGTACCAATATGCATTAAAAGCGTTGTTTCCAATATGATAGTAAGACCCTGTTGAACTGTAGTATAGTTTAAGTTGGGCACTCTCAATGGAGTCGTCAGAAATATTGAATTTATTTAACACATCTTCAATGCCCGAAAAATGAAATAAAACTTGATTGTAATTTCTTGATCCATATTCAGAATCGAGCAGCAACATTGTTTGGATATCCCCGGCATTTTTATCGGCAATATCGGGAGTAGATTCTTTACTTTGGATGACTGCATCCTTATCAGCATAAAAGGAGAACCTGCCGTTAAATTCTTCAAATTCTACGTGAATAGATAAAGATGAAATAACACTATCCAGCGTATAGCTATAACCAATAAAAGGTACTTGCTTACCATCAATCAATAGTTTTGAAACGACGTAACCTTCATCAGGTTCGAATTGAAATTCCTTAGAGAGGCCATAACCTATTTCTATTTCACCTTGAGGGGATATTGTTCCGTGTTCCCCAGCTGAAGCGGTAATTGTTTTATCTTCTGAGAATCCAATGATTAGTTCACTATCTTTTGTTACTGAATCAAGTTTGTACGTATAGTAACTTCCATTGCCTGTTAGCATATTAAAAATATCCGTTCCATTGTATTCGGCTGATAGTAAAATTTCATCAGCATCCGGGGTAATGGTATATACAATTTCATCAAAAAAATCGACGATACTATCACCTTCCGGGCTTATGCTCCCGCTACCCGTTGCTGAAGCTGTAACAGTAAAAGGTTCGGTAAAAACTGCTGTAAACGTAGAGTTTATAGCTACCGAATCAAGTGTGTAAGTATAATAGGTACTTTTATCTGTTAATTCCGCTGTTATATCAGTACCGTTATATTGAACAGAAATAAGTTCTTCTCCGTTATTGGGGGTTATTGTATAATCAATTGCATCAAAATAGGATACGGTGCTGTCACCTGTCGGGCTGATGCTTCCATTGCCCTGGGTAACCGATGTGACAGTACTTAGTACTCCTGAATAGTTGAATTCAAAGGCCCCCCTGTCGATTTTGTTGTATAAAATGCGTTCTTCCCCGGCATAATCATATTGAGGGAGGTACTGCGATATTCCAGTAGTATCTCCTTTATTAATTAACGGAAATGATTGTGAAGTAAGTTTAAAATTTTCTCCTGAAGCTGATTCAAAATAAGGGGCGTCTTCCCCGCTGTTTTCCGTATTTATAGTTTTGTTTGTTGCCTCATAACTACCATCCGTGTATGTAACTGTAGAACCAGATGTGTAAATGCTAGTGCATGAGGAACATTCAGAAAAAGCATCATGACTATGAAATGCATTTGTTCCATAGTATGCGACATTTTCTCCTCTATTATAGGATGAGGTGTTTTTCCAATAAATGTTATTATAGGATTTCACTGTGCCATCGTAATCAAATATTGCACCTCCGTAAGATGCACTACAATTTGCAAATGTGTTGTTAATTAATTTTACTGTTGAGTTGGTAAAAGCACAAGCCCCTCCATAAGTTGAAGTATTTTCATTAAAAACGCTGTTTATAATATTAACTGTACTATTCGATGCATAAATTGCCCCTCCATAACCTTGTGCGGTGGTAGAACAATCATTAAAATAACAACTAACAATAGATACTGTCGAACTTCCAATAGAGATACCGCCCCCTTTTAATGTGCTATTTTCTATAATTTTGCAGTGCTCAATAAGAACTGAATCGGAATTACTAATAGCAATCCCTGATGAATCGCTGTCTGTAACGGTGACATATTTTAGGAGTGTACTATCATTGCCAGGTGCCCTGGCAATTTTCAGCCCCTTCCAGTTTGTCCCCTCTACTGCTGAGAATATAATGTTATCATCTTTTGTGCCAACAGCATTAATTTCACCTTCAACACGTATATAGTATTCACCATTAACGTTGACTTCTACTCCTGGTTCAATGACAAGGCTGCTATTATCCTGAATAATAATATCCCCATTAATGTTATATGGAGAACCAGAGAGCGACCATGTTTTTTTACCTGTAATTGTACCCCCTGCAACTTCTGTTTGGGCATTGCCCAATCTTGGCAATGCTAGCATAACAACTAGAATAAAAAGATTGTAAAGTGTTTTCATAATAAATTTTTTTAGAATATTTAACGGCTCTTTCAATTAACTTAAAACAAATAAAAATGGTTGTTTTAGTGGGTTTGGTTTTATTTATGTTCTCCATTACTTAAAAATTGCACAACTATTTTTCTATCAAGTATACATGCAATTGCATGTTGTTTGTTATCCCTGTTTTCAGGGATATTTTATGTTTTTTTATATTCAATCCACCCTTTATGTGTTGCAAGGCAAATAAGTTCAGGCATAGATTTTACTTGATATTTGTTTATGAGGTTTTTTCTGTGTGTTTCAATAGTATGGAATGATACAGAAAGTTCTTCTGCAATTTGTTTTGTGGCTAGTCCCTGGGCAATAAGTTGTAAGACAGTTAATTCTTTTTCTGTTGGAGCAGCCTCGTTATGATATTCTAATGCAGCAAAAAAGCCATTAATTGATGCAAGTAATTGTTTTTCATTAAAGGGTTTGGTTATGTATGCATAGGGGGTTATTTTGTTAACTTCTTTCAAGATACTTACATCAGAGTAAGCAGAAATAAATATATATGGGATATTATACTTTAATTCAAATTCTTTCATAAGTTCGATCCCTGTTTTTTCGCTATTAAGGTTTATATCACAGAGAATAAGATCCGGATTAATTGTTAAAAGTTTTTGTTTTGCCTGGGTGTAGTTTGTCGCAATACCTATTACGTTGAAACCATTATGCGTAAGAATATCTTCAATACTCTTTGCCACCACAATTTCGTCTTCTATAATAAATAATTGTTTCATATGAGTGGCCAAAAAAAATATTTCTATAAGATATATACAATACCTGATTTCAGGTATGTTAATCTTTTATGTGTAATGTAATTTTTATTTGTGAATTGTTAGTGAAAAATTCGATAGAACCATCGAACTGTTGGATTATGGCATATATTAATTTAATCCTAAACGAATCTTCTTCACTAAATAAAGTTTCTTTCAAGAATATAATTTTATTGTTGTCTGTCTGAATATGAATGTTTAATTTGTTTTCTTTTTCATTTACTTCAAGATTAAGCTTAAGATTTTTGTTTTTTTTTCTTGTATCACTACCAATAATATACATCAACAATTCATTAACTATTAAACCTATATGTGATGCAACCTCAATTTTAAGAAAAATGCTATCCACATTCAAACTTAATTCAATTTCTTCTTCTACATTCATTAAATGTAAAGTGGATTGTGTCAATTCATTAAGGTATATTTTAAGATTTGGCTTGAATGGCGTACTTTTTTTATAAAGATGTTGATGCAGTAAGGCAATAGCATCTAATCTGCGAGTTACACCGTTAAAAGCAATTTTAACATCTTTATTTTGGGAACTATACATTTGCATGGTAAACAAACCTGATACCATTTGCAGGTTATTTTTAACTCTGTGATTTAGTTCTTTAAATAATTGGGTTAATATTTTCTCTCTTTTTTCAAGTTCTTGAACTTTATTTTTTAATTCTTTTGCCTGATCTTCTATTGTTATTTGGTAATTTTTTGTGTCATATTTAAATAAAGACACAGATAAAGCCCCTAACAAAACAGTTATTACAACATTCGAATAATAAAACAATCTTTCAAAGCTTTTATAATCTTCAGGATAAACAGAATTAGAAATTAAATATTTTGAAAGGATTAAAATAATGGAAATAAAAACTACATGAAGTATAAAATATGCTTTGTTATCTAAAAAATAAAATCCTGCATATATGTAAATAAAAAATATGTACTCAATTCCTATATTACCAACAAATAATGGGAAATAAAACAATTCTAGGGGAACTATAAAAAGTAGGATAAATTTACTCCACCTTAACTTATAGGAACTTTTTAATAAATATGCAAATAAGAAAGTTAATGATATTATTATTTCAATTAAAATGTGGTCTAACAATCCATAATACAGGTTTGATAAAATAAAAAAAAAAGGAAAAAATAGGTTGATAACAAGTACAAGGTTTAATACTCTCAATTTCTTTTTTTCTTCAAAAGAAATATTTTCGGGTATACCTGAATCTAATGGCAAAAAAAGGAATTTATTTAAATTATTAATCATAAACTACTGTATAAATAATTTTATATCTGTATGGGCCCCATCGTTATTATAAATATTTACTTCTCCATTGTATTGTTCTGATATGGCATAAATCAATTTCATCCCGAATGAATCTTTTCTCTTCATTAATGCTTCTTTTGTAAATCCGTTGCCATTATCATTTACACCTAAATCAATTGTGTTGTTATTATTATGTATCATTATACAGACCTTAGTTTTGAGATTATCTTTTCGCATGCCATATTTAAAGGTATTCGTCATCAATTCGTTAATTAATAATCCAATATGCGATATAATTTCAATCTTTAAATGGATAGTGTCTACTTCTAACTTCAATTCAATTAAATCTTCAACGCCAGACATTTTCAATTCATATTGTGATAACTCTTCTATATATTTTTTAAGATTAGGTTTTGTGTTGTTTGCTTTTTTATTTAAGTGTTGGTACAATATTGAAATAGCATCAATCCTATACCTCGCAGCCTTTAATGCTGTTCTCACCTCTTCATTCTTTGAATTGTTAATATGAATGGAAAATAAACTTGAAATAACCTGTAAGTTATTATCTACCCTGTAGTTTAATTCGGATAATAATTCGGATAATGTCTTTTCTCTTTTTTTAAGCTCCTGTACCTTTACCTTTAACTCTTTTTGTTGCCCTTCAATGGTGTTTTGATATCTGATGGAATCATTTTTAAATAAATAGGTTGTTAGGGAAATTAATAATACAGATATTAAAATATTAGGGTAATAACACAGCTTTTCCAAAATTTTATACTCTTCAGGGTATTGGTTGTTGAAAATAAAATAGTAAGAAATAACAATTATTATTGTTATGAATGCGGTTAATAAGATTAGGTTTAACTTTTTGTCTAAAACATAATATCCAATAATAATTAAAACAAAGAAAATAAATTCAGTCCCAATATTACCAACGAAAAGAGGATAATACAATAATTCCAGGGGTAGAACATATAATAATATAAATGAGCCAATATTATGTTTGGGCGCTCCTTTTATTAGGTATCCGGTTAATAAGGTCGTTAATAATATAAATTGAATAAAATAGAGTTCATGCAATTTTAAAATGGAAAAAAAAGTTAAATAAATAATTGCTATAATAATGTTTACAATGATCATTTGGTTTATTACCCTTAATTTTCTTTTTTCTTCAATGGTAATATCCGAATGGATTCCTATGTTTAGTACAATGTTAAAAATTTTAATTATTGTCTTATACATTAATTGTTTTGTTTTTTTTTGATATACAATATTACATCGTTTTTATAAAAGTATTGAATGAACTTTTTTACGAAGCAAGCACAACAAAAATGTGTGAAATTTTAAATACGCTAAAATGTTGTTAATAATTTGATAAGCCTTAGGTTATACATTGTTATATGTGGAAATTATTTTAATAAAGTACTTATTTTTTATTAAAAAGTGATACTAATTGTATTTTTGTATGAAAATTAAAATATGGAGTTATATCTGGTTAGGCATGGAGAGACAAAATGGAATGTGGATTATCGAATTCAGGGACAGATAAATTCAGATCTTACAAAAAGAGGATTACGACAGGCACATTTAACCTCGGAGAGATTGGAACCTGTTTTTTTTCATTATGTTTATTCTAGTGATTTACCGAGGGCTTTTACAACAGCAAAAATAATTACTGAACCAAAAAAGTTAAAAGTAATTACTGATGTCAGGCTTAGGGAAAGGAGTTTTGGCATAGGAGAGGGGCTTACTCACGAGGAATTAGCTCAACGTGCGCCGGAAGTATGGAAATACATTAAGAGTGGCGATATTAATTATGTCATTCCTAATGGTGAGAGCAAGATGCAGGTATTGGATAGGACCCTGGAGTTCTTTAATGAACTTACTAAAAAACATCTAAGTGACAGGGTTTTGGTTGTAACACATGGAGGAGTTATCAATGTTTTATTAAGGCATATTCTTAGTATTCCCCAGGATGCCCCAAGAAGATTTATTTTACCCAATGCAGCAATTAATATTTTAGGGTTTTATAATTATTACTGGCAGGTTCGAACAATTGGTGAGATAACGCATCTGGATAATGTTAACGATGAAGTGAATAACATCTAGACAAAGTGGAAGACAATAAATACACAAGAGAATATAATGAGCAATCTTTTTGGGAAAAGATAAGAAAGAATGCTTCTGTTGCAGGTAAAAAAGCAATTGAACCAGCTTTTATTCTCTATTATTGTCTTCAGGATAAAGATACCCCCTTAAAAGCTAAACTAATTATTCTTAGTGCCCTTGGTTATTTTATTCTCCCTCTTGATGCTATACCCGACCTTTCTCCCATAGTTGGTTATAGCGATGATATTGGAGCTCTATTGACTGCTGTTGAAATGGTTAGGGCATATACTAAGCCAAAACACATAGAAAAAGCCAATGAGCAACTGAGGAAGTGGTTTGGAGAATAAATAACAATCTCCTTTAAATTAGATTCATTATTTTTATATCAGTTAACTAATATCTCAATAATGAATCGAAGAAAATTTACACAAAACACTGGTTTGTTTGGACTTGGTTCGATACTATCAGGAAATCTTTTAGCAAACTCTTTGTTTAAAACGGGAGTTCTCAAAGGCAAAAAAGTACTATTTGTTTATGGTGGGTGGGATGGTCATGAACCAAAACAATGCAAAGATATCTTTGTGCCCTGGATGCAGGAAGAACGGGCAGAGGTTGTTGTTTCAGATACATTGGATTCCTATTTGGATGAAGCATTAATGAATTCACTCGACCTGGTTGTCCAGGTGTGGACCATGGGAACAATTACAAATGAACAGGAAAAAGCTTTGTTAAAAGCAGTTAAAGAAGATAAAGTTGGATTGGCTGGCTGGCATGGAGGTACTGGCGATTCATTTAGAAATAATACAGAATACCAGTTTATGGTAGGTGGACAATGGGTAGCTCATCCCGGTGGGGTAATTGATTATAAGGTAAACATTACAGATAAAAACGATCCAATAACAAAAGGGTTAAGCGATTTTTCGATGCATTCAGAGCAATATTATATGCATGTTGATCCCAATGTTAAGGTTCTTGCTACAACAACTTTTACTGGTGAACATGCATCATGGATTAATGGCGCTGTGATGCCCGTTGTCTGGAAAAAATCCTATGGAGAAGGGCGAGTATTTTATTCTTCTCTTGGACATGTGGCAAAAGATTTTGAAGTTCCGGAAGCATTGGAAATTATGCAGCGCGGAATAATATGGGCAAGCAAGAGCAAATATGAGCCTATGGAGAAATGGATAAAACCTGTCTATTAGGGGAAATTATTGATATTAAAAGCATCTTTCATTTTAACCGCAAAGGGTACAAAGCAACACAAAGATTTTCTTAGTGTTCTTTGAGAACTTCGCGGTTTGATTCTTTTAAATCTTTAATATGATTCTCTGAATAAATCATATCTTTGTTTCCGAATTTAAAACAGAACCAATGAAGTTATAATTTCTTTTTCATACCAGTGATTGACACATCAACTGATGTGATTCCTAGTTTTTCACTCGAAAAGAAAGAAATTATGCTTACGATACAAAATTTAACTTATTCGCATCCCAACAAAGACATTCTGTTCCAAAATATAAATCTCACTGTTAATCAACACGAGAAAGTTGCACTAATTGGTGATAATGGAACCGGAAAATCAACACTTTTAAAAATTATTGCCAAAGAATTATTCTCTGAAAAAGGAACCGTTTCAATTGACACTGCTACTTTCTATATGCCCCAGTTATTCGGACAATTTAACGAATTAACTATAAGTGAAGCATTGCAGGTAGATTCGAAGTTAAAAGCACTCAAAGCAATCCTTAACGGAAATACGTCAGAGAAAAATTTCGAATTGCTTAACGACGATTGGAATATTGAAGAACGATGCTATGAGGCCCTTTCTTACTGGAAGCTGGACGGTTTGGAGTTAAACCAAAAAATGCGGAATTTAAGTGGAGGTCAACAGACAAAAGTTTTTTTGTCGGCTATGCAAATTCATCCATCGCGTCTGATACTTCTTGATGAGCCGAGTAATCACCTTGATCTAAATAGCAGGAAACTTCTGTATAACTATGTTTTGTCGGGTAATAGTACAATGCTTATAGTGAGTCATGATATTCAATTGTTACGCCTTGTAGACTCAACAGCAGAGCTTTCAGCTAAAGGGATTACAAAATATGGAGGGAATTATGATTTTTATGTCGAACAAAAACAGATAGAAACAAATGCTCTTTTTGATAATTTAAAATCAAAAGAGAAAGAACTTAATAAGGCAAAAGAAATACAGCGCAAAACCCTTGAGCGAAAAAATAAATCAGATGCACAAGGAAAAAAGAAACAGAAAAATGCCGGTGTTTCCAAAATGGCCATGAATACCATGAGAAATGGTGCGGAAAAGAGTACAACTAAAGTTAAAGGAATTCATAACGATAAGATTAGCCATATCTCAAATGATTTGCATCTCTTAAAAAGACAAATCCCCGGAGATAATAAAATCAAGTTTAATTTTGATGATTCGCAACTCCATAAAGGAAAAATTCTTGCAGCGGCAAATGATATAAATTTTGCTTACGATAAAAATAATTTATGGAACAAAGAACTAAATTTTACAATCAGGAGTGGGGAGCGAATTGTTTTTACAGGAAACAATGGTTCAGGGAAAACAACACTAATTAATATTGTTATCGGCAAATTGGAGCCAACAATTGGATCGATTAAAAGAGCTGTGAGAAATATTGTGTATATTGATCAGAATTATTCATTGCTGGAAGATGAACGAACGATTTATGAACAGGCACAACATTTTAACATTAATTTACTGGAAGAGCATGAAGTGAAAATCAGGTTGGACCGGTTCTTGTTTTCTCGCGATGAATGGGACAAAACCTGCACTTGTTTAAGTGGTGGTGAAAAAATGCGTTTAATGATATGTTGTTTGAATATTTTTAACAAATCTCCTGATATCATAGTGCTAGACGAACCAACCAATAATCTTGATATCACAAATACAATGATTCTTTCAAATGCAATTAAAGAATATGAAGGAACTTTATTGGTGATTTCTCACGATGAACACTTTTTACAAAATGTTAATATTTCTAGAACCATTGAATTGGACGGAATATAATAATATTCGAAGAAACTGAATTTTAAATTCTGTTAACTCGTAAAATCTTTCTATTTTTCGCAACTGTTTCAATAGTATAGATTAAAACCCCCAAATTATGAGCCTTAGAAATAGTCTTTTATCCTTAGTATTACTATTATTCGCAATCAGTAATATTAATGCACAACAATCTGTTGACCAGATTATTGATATTTCAAAAACAATAAAAGCTGATGATTTTAAAAAGCATTTGTTTGTGCTTGCCGATGATTCCTTAAAAGGGCGAAATACATCTTCTAAAGGTTTTGATATTGCCGCAAATTATGTCGTAAATAACCTGGAAGAAATAGGGGCAAAACCAGGAGGCGAGAACAATTCATATTTTCAAAAGGTTCCGTTTATAAACTGTAGCTATGCTGAGAACTCTTTAAAGGTCGATTTTAACGCCAAAAATATGATGGTACACGGTGTTTATGGAGAAAATTTTACAACATTAGTTCCAACAAAAGCAGTGAAAGTAAATGATAATCAAAAATTGGTGTTTGTTGGTAATGGTATTGTAGATAAAAAAAGAAATATTAACGATTATGCCAATGTTGATGTCAAAGGAAAGACAGTTATTATTGAAGCTACCAAGCCTAAGTATCTAAAAGATGTTCACGAAACGGAAATATTTAATCCATTGAACTTAGTTGAAACAGCTGTAGAGCAGGGAGCATCAGGCGTTATAATGTTTATTAGGATTGGGGCAATTCAGAAACTTGCAATCAGGCAAATGCATGCTTCGTTATCCTCCTTTACATTTGCTGTAGATAATATGGAAAAAGGAAATCCGATGTTAAGTTACGATATCGAAATTGGAATGATTGCGCATAAGGATATAATCAATGCCCTTTTTAAAGCAGAAGGAAAGAATCTGAATAAATACATTAAGGATATACAAAAGGGAGAACAACGATCATTTGAGCTGGATGCTTCCATTAAGTTTGAATATGAAATTACTGCAGAAGAAAAGCCATGTAAGAATGTAATAGCAGTTGTTCCCGGTACGGATCCTGTTTTAAAAGATGAATACATCGTTGTTTCAGCGCATCTCGATCATGTTGGTGTTGGAAGGGCCATAAAAAACGATTCTATCTATAATGGAGCCTGGGACAATGCATCTGGTTCTGCCGGTATTTTATCCCTTGTAAAGATTTTTGAAGAATCTCCGGTAAAACCTAAACGTTCTATCATGTTTATATGGTTTACAGGTGAAGAAAAAGGACTGCTGGGATCGTATTATTTTACTCATTATCCAACCGTAGAAAAAGAGAAGATTGTTGCTGATATCAATCTGGATATGATGGGCGGCTTTTTCGAAGCAAAAAATATTTTACCTATTGGTTATGAAATGTCTAACATGTCTGAAGCGGTTGATTTTGCTTGCAAGACATTGAAGCTAGGTGTAAATGATACATCAGCATTCTTAACAGAGTATTTCGAACGCAGCGATCATTATTCGTTTATTGAACAGGGTATTCCGGGAATATTTGTCTGGCGTGGGTTAGATGCCAGGGATCCAAAAATAAACGGTTATAAAACCTATAAAAAGTATGAACGAAAAACGCTTCATTCTCCATTTGATGATTTGTCGCAGGATTTTGATAACAAAGCATTTCTTACCAGTTTGAAATTACATTATCTCACAACAGCATACCTGGCAAATGAAATAGAGAAAATAGAATGGAATACAGATAGTGAGTTGTATAAAAAATATATATTAAAAGAAGAAGATAAAGAGAACGAATAACCTGACAGAGTGCGAAGCTCCTGTCAGCGTTAAACTTAACAAAGAAAAAAAATAAAATTAATAGAATGATAAACCGACGTAATATTCAATTAATCGCTTTCATTGCAATTATTACATTTTCTATAGAAGCCCGATCACAGGAAAAAATAACATCCGTTACCCCGATATTCAAAGACGGATTGGCACAGGTTGTCCCTGAATTCAGCGATAAAAAAACATGGATTAACCATCAGCTTTGGGTTGAAACAGAATTTGATACCGACGGAGATGGAAAGTTAGATCGAATGCACGTTGATGTTATCAGGCCTTGTCAAACAGACAGTGGATTAAAACTTCCTGTTATCTACATTTCCAGTCCATATTATGGTGGATTATCTCTTTCTGAAAAATTAAATTGGGATGTAGATCATGAGTTAAATTCTGTTCCTCCTCCAAGAGAATTTCATGACGAAATAAAAACCCGGAATAAAAGGTTATTTCTTTTTAATTATCACACAAAAATATGGGTCCCCCGCGGATATGTTGTCGTTTATTCATCATCTCCGGGAACAGGATTTTCACAAGGTTCGCCAACAATCGGAGGAGATAATGAATCACTGGCACAAAAAGCTGTTATCGATTGGTTGTGCGGTCGGGCAAATGGTTATAAATCAGCGAAAGGAGATAAAAAAGTTGAAGCTTACTGGTCAACCGGAAAAGTGGGAATGACAGGTACTTCCTATAATGGGACACTTGCGTTAGCTGCAGCAACAACCGGTGTTGAAGGTTTAGAGGCAATTATCCCGGTCGCTCCCAATACATCCTATTATCATTATTATCGTTCAAACGGATTAATAAGAAATCCCGGAGGGTATATAGGTGAAGATGTTGACGTGTTATTTGATGCTATCAGCAGTGGAGATAAGTCAATAAGAGAATATAGCAGGGCAAACATCAGAGATAAGGAAATGGCTGAAGGTATGGACAGAATTAAGGGCGATTACAATGATTTTTGGGCATCGCGTGACTATATTAATGATTTGGGAGCTGTTAAAGCTGCGATGCTTATGTCTCACGGTTTTAATGACTGGAATGTTATGCCCGAACATAGTTATCGGATTTACGAAGCATTAAAAGATAAAGTCCCTACGCAAATTTATTATCACCAGGGAGGACATGGAGGAGCACCCCCTGTCGATATGATGAATAAATGGTTTACCCGTTACCTGTTTGGAATAGAAAATGGTGTTGAGAATGATCCCAAGGCGTGGATTGTAAGAGAAAATGGTAACAGGGAAAATCCTACTCCCTATGAAGATTATCCAAATCCTGATGCTGAGGATGTTGAACTATTTCTTACAGCTGGAGATCCTGTAAAAGGAGGATTGACTGTTAATAAGCAATTCGATCAAGGCAAAGAAACAATTATTGATGATGCTTCAATCTCAGCAGAGAAACTGGCAAAGGCAGAAGAATCCGATAATCGGGTACTTTATGTTACTCCGGTACTTACAAAACCTGTACATATTTCAGGAGTTTCCAGCATAAAAATTAAGTTATCTTGCAATAAGCCGGCAGCAAATCTTTCTGTCTATCTTATTTCTTTACCGTGGGACGGTGGAGGGAAAAAGAATATAAACAGTGATATTATTACCCGGGGATGGGCAGATCCGCAAAACTATCGTTCATTAACCGATAGTGAGCCGTTAGAGCCAGGGAAATTCTATGAGATGGAATTTAATCTTCAGCCGGATGATCAGATAATCCCTGAAGGCCAACAGATCGGCCTAATGATTTTTTCGAGTGATTCGGAGTTTACTTTACATCCAAAACCTGGTACAGAGCTAACTATTGATTTGGATTCAACATCAATCACAATTCCGGTTGTTGGGGGGAAACAGGCTTTTGAAAGTGCGGTAGAGTAATTGTGTTTTTTTTGTTCTGTAGATATCGAAGACAGCGAACCGGAAACCGGAGAACGAAGACATGATTAATAAATTATAATTTCAGATTTTTGATTGTCGATTTTAGATTTATGAAAGATATGAGGCGTTTTTATACAGAGTTTTAGCTGTTGTAATAATTCTTAAAAAGAAAGTAAAAAACAAGAAAAACACCTCTATTAATTTTAATCAATGTAAGTTTCTTTTAAAATACTTTTTACTTCTTTAATCTCTGGTTTTGAGAGTCGGCCGATTTGTTTTATAATTCTCTGTTTGTCAATCGTCCTAATCTGATCAAGAACAATCCAGCCAATTTTATTATCATGTTTTATTTCTACTCTTGTCGGATAGTTCTTAGAACTTGTTGTCATGGGGGCAATAACTATCGTACGAAGATATTTATTCATCTCATTGGGGGAAATTACAACGCAAGGTCTGGTTTTTTTAATCTCACTACCAATTGTAGGATCAAGATTTACAAGTATTATCTGGTATTGATTTATTTCCATTCTTCAAGGTTTTCATCATCAAATACATCATTGAAAAGTAGTCTGTCATCACCTTGTTGCGACATCTCTTTGAATGCATCTTCCCACCCTTTTCTCGGTTTACTCAAGGGTTTGATGATAATCTGGCCTTTTTCAAGGATCATATCTACCTTGTCTCGAAGATTATATTTTTCGATAATTGTTTTACTAAATCTAATACCCTTTGAATTTCCTATCTGAATTATTGATACTTCCATGTTTTTTATAAATATGTAATTACAAAGTTACTACATCAGGCTCATATATCCATATATGAGTTTAATAATTCTCCTGTAACTTAGTTGCAAATCAGATTAAAATTAAAAACCGGAAATAAAAAAAGTAGACTACATGAACAATTTCATGCCCAGGTAAATTTCTTATAATAGATTTGAATTATAAAGAAAGGTTTTCAAAATGTATAAAAAATCAATAATAAATGTTAAACCTTTGGGATTTACCTGGGAGACAAACGATCCATTTTTGTTTTGTGTTCATCACCTTGATAAATACCCGGAAGGAAATGAGGATATGGGGCCTGCAGCTTCATTAGCAGGAAGAAACCTCGGACAGGATTTTACGGTAAAAGATGGCTGGAGAATGTATCATGGTGAGAAAGTGCCAGGATTTCCATCGCATCCACATCGTGGTTTTGAAACTGTTACGGTTGTTCTGGATGGTTTTGTTGATCATTCAGACTCTCACGGTGCCTCTGGTAGATACGGAAATGGAGATGTTCAGTGGATGACAGCGGGGGCTGGTTTACAGCATGCTGAGATGTTTCCCCTTATTCATAAAGATAAACCCAATCTGTTAGAGTTGTTTCAGATTTGGTTGAATTTACCTAGTTCAAGTAAATTTGTAGAACCATATTATGGCATGTTATGGGCTGAAGATATTCCCAAATACATGGAGAAAGATAAGAATGGAAAACTTACTGAAGTTACTGTAATAGCAGGAAAAGTTAATGATGTTGCAGCACCCAAACCAGCACCGGATTCATGGGCTGCAGATCCAGAGAATAAAGTTGGAATATGGCTTATAAAGATAGAAGCTAATGGAACATGGAATCTTCCGGAAACAACTTCCGGAATTAACAGGGCACTTTACTTTTATAGGGGGAGCGAACTAGAGATAGCAGATGAAAAGGTAAAACCCTATCATTCCATAGAGTTATTATCAAAAGAAACAATAGCATTAAAAGCAGTATCCGATGATGTTTATTTTTTATTGTTGCAGGGAAAACCAATTAATGAACCGGTAGTACAGCATGGCCCATTTGTCATGAATAATGAAATGGAGATCCAACAAGCATTTATGGATTACCAAAAGACACAGTTTGGAGGCTGGCCATGGGAAAGATATGATAATATCCATCCTCGTGATAAAGGACGATTTGCTATTTATTCTGATGGAAAAAAAGAGGAGAAATAATCTAAATTTTGTATAAACCTAACAGCGTCTCCTGACCTGTCGCGTTTATTAAAAAACTATCTTACTCTTCAACCTTCAAATTTTCACTGACCATCTTCGAAACCGAAAATGGAAGTTCATTCAAGGCCCATTCTTTGTTCGGCTCAGAAGACATCTCCAGAACAAGATGCCCACCTGAAGTTATTTCATCGTGGGTTATAAATGCCCGATCCAGATTTTTACCATTTAACTTAGCCTTTTTGATAAATCTATTAGTATCCGAGTTATTCTTTGTCTCAATGATGAAAGATTCTCCATTCGGTAGATTAATTCGGATATTATCAAACACTGGGCTTCCAATGATGTATTCAGGTGTTCCGGGACAAACCGGGTAAAATCCAGCCATGCTAAGTACAGCCCAGGCCGACATCTGACCGACATCATCATTCCCACTTAACCCACCGGGTTCATTTGTGTATTCTGCGTTTAATATCTCCCTTACCCTGTTTTGGGTTTTCCAGGCTTCACCAGCCCAAGGATACATATAAGCAGTTTGGTGTCCGGGTTCGTTGCCATGCCAGTATTCTTCTGTATCAAAAAACAGATCTAATTTTTCTGAGAAAGCTTCTTTACCCCCCATTAATTCCATGAGTCCGGCAATATCCTGGGGGACATACCAAGTATATTGGAACGGAGTCCCTTCGGTGATAAACCTTGATTTTTTATTGGGATTAAATTCTTCTATCCACGAACCGTTTTTGTACCTGCCACGCATATAGCCCGAAACAGAATCATATACATTTTTGTAATTTGTAGCTCTTTCAATTAGTTTGTCGTAATCCTCCTGGTTGCCCATTTTTTTAGCTACCTCGGCCAATACAAAGTCGTCATAAGCATATTCAAGTGTCCGGGATATTTGCTCTTCTGTGTGAAAAGCTTCGTTTACCTGGTCTTCCATAGGAATATAACCATATTTTTTATATGATGTTAGAGCCCTGCGGCCTTTGCCATCTGCATAATCATCAAAAGTCCTTGGGCTTTTAAATGCATTTTGATACATGTATTTATAAGCCTTTTCAATATCAAAATCGCCAATTCCTTTTACATAAGCGTCACCAATAACAGAAATCATATGATCGCCAACCATACCTGATGTGTAATTATTCCAGCAAGGGAAGATAGGAAGCCAACCTCCCTGCTCAGCTTTATCTACAATACTTTTAACAATGTCGAGTGAACGTTGAGGATCGATTATAGTCATAAGAGGTTGAACTCCTCTGTACGAATCCCATGTTGTAAAATCAACGTAGTAATTATATCCGTTTGCCGTATGGATTGTTGAGTCTTCAGCAAAACCAACATAGCTACCATCAATATCACTAAAAATTCTGGGAAGAAGTTTTGCGTGATACATAGCCGTGTAGAAAACAGTTTTTTGATTTACATCTGTCGATTGTACCTGAATTTGGGCTAATGTATTGTTCCATTCATCTTCAGCTTCTTGTTTAACCTTGTCAAAATCCCAGTGGTCAATCTCAGCTTCCAGATTTTTTCTAGCATTTTCAAGACTGGTAAAAGATGTGCCTACTCTGACTAAAACGGGATCTTCCGGAGTTGTTTTAACTCTTACATAACAACCTGTTTTTTTGCCATCTGCTATAGATTCGGTCTCAGACTTATTTATATCATCGTCTTTCCAGGTTCCAAATTCAGTAAATTCATTTTGAAACTGGATAACAAAATATCCACTAAAACCTGCTGATTCTCCCCATCCCTGGTAGATTCTATGTGCCGGATTATAGCCGATAATTTCATTTTTATCTGTGTCAATTTTTATATATGCTTCGCCTTCATCACTATTGGGTTCAATTACAAAATATGCTTCTTTATTTTCCATGTACTTAAATTGAAGAATACCGGAATAGATTTTACCTGTTACTTGTGCATTAATTCCATAATCTTCAAGAATCACTTCATAAGAAGCTGGTGATAATTTTTCTGTTTCATGGCTGAAGAGTGAGGCTCTTTTATTTGCATCGATAATTAATTCATCAGCGAGCGGCATTATTGTTACACTTCCATAATCCTGGGTGCAGGAACCGCTCATCCAGTGGCTGGCTCTGAATCCCTGAAACAAACTATCAGTATAGTAATATGGAGCAATGCATTTTGTCTCTGTTGCCTGGGTTTGAGCTGTCCAGTTTGTGGATGCATAAGGAAAACCAATAGCAGGAATCGTCTGCCCTTTTGCTTCTGAAGCTGCTTCTTTGTGTTTTAAAATGCTGGGCGTAGTAGAAGGAGCTGTGCCAACATAAAGGTTTACATATTGAATAAGATTCTGTTCTACCTTTGTTTTGTTGTTACTGCAACGATTAAAAATTAGAATGGCTATTAAAACCATTGAGATTTTCAGAATTCTTTTTCCAATCATATTTTTATGTGTTAAATTTTCTGATTAAAGGATGTATTGCTATTTAATCTATGGACTGTTTTTTTGAACTTTTTTTAGAGAAATATTTATATTTCCCTTAAGATATATTACAGGTTTTTTAAAGTTATATACAGACCAATATTTTTTTTGCTACTCTTTAAGTCCTCCTTTCAGGAGGATTTAGGAGGTCATAGTTTTTTTCATATTTTGCACATCAATATTATCTATAATAAACTTAAAAAGAACCTGCGACTAAATCAAAAATAAGAGGAAGTTTTTATTATTTAGTTGGAGTAGATTTAATTATGTTTTTTTGTTCTTCTTTTTGTCTAAAGGCAGAAGGAATAAAAGTAAAATTTTTAACACCCAGTTTTCTAGCTAGAAGCTCTAAACCTATAAGTGAAAAACCACCACCTGGAATAATGGATATAGTGCTAAATATTGAAAATCTTCCAACATCTTTTAGCTGTTCAATAGCTTCTTTTACTTCTTCTTTAGTTGGCGGGGTTTTTCTGGAATTAAGATTTAGTTTATCCTCGAGCATACGAAAGAAAAGACTTACCATTACCTGGGTTTCTTTTGCTTCCTGTCCTAAACCCTTCATGCCTTTTTTTATCGCTTTCTTTGATTGAATCGCAAAGCGTCTGGCGAGACGCCGTTGTTTTAGATACTTAATTCTTTTGTTAAGAATCACTATTTATCCTTTTTCTTCTTTTTGGAGAATAAATTAACTATCCAGCTATCTTCAATTGCTTGTGCTGTTTCTACGATCTCTTCAATTCCTGTATTGACATTGAGAATTGTTGTATCTATTTGATATGCAAGTGTTGTGTCGTACAATATTTTATTCATAACACTGTTGCTGTCTTTCATAAGAAGAATTGTACCTTCCAGTTCTTTGGTGAAGCTGTTCGCATTTTTAGATGCTTCATGAAGTTCTACCATTATCTCAGATAACTGAGTTGTAATATCATCTTTATTTATAAGTTTTGAGACATCTCCTTCGCCATGATTTATTTTCTGTGATATTTCATTTAATTCATTGGTTAACGACAGAAAATTAGATGAAGCAATTTCTAATTTGTCAGTAATAGAAGTTGAATTGACCAGGACACCGAGATCACCTTTGCCATTATTTATTTTTTCAGATATTTCATCAAGATTATCTGCCATTATTGATACCTTCTCAACAATACGTTCAGTTTCATACAAAATATCTTCAACATTAATTGTTTCCCTTGTTAATAGTATGTCACCTTCGGAAATTGGAGGGGTGCCGACAGAACCAGGGTATACAAGTAATATCTTGCTCCCCATTATACCTTCAGTACTAATCTCAACTTTAGAATCTTTTCTGATAAAATTTTTAACATCTTCCTGGATTGCCATTTCAACTTTTACAGTAGTATCATTTTCTATAATAATACCAGAAACTGTTCCAACATTAATACCTGAAAAGCGAATGTTATTTCCAATTTTTAGGCCTTTTACATCATCAAAATATGTGTTAACCTTTACTGTTGATGTGAACAGGTTCTGGTTACTTCCAAGATATATAATTCCTACTATGAAAATGGCTATGCCAACAGTTATAAAAATTCCTAGTTTTAATAAATATCCTTTTTCTGTTTTCATCCGTTTAAATTTTTTAGTGAGTGTTTTACTTTTATGAAAAATAATTTCTCACTATTTGATCTTTGCTGTTTTGCATCATCTCAAAAGTGCCCTCTGCATAAATTGTTCCGTCACGAAGCAGTTTTACATTATTGGCAGTTTTTTCTGCGCATTTAATATCATGCGTTATTATTATGGATGATGTGTTATAGTATTTCTGTACCTTGAGCATTAGCTCACTAATCTCATGAGATGTTACAGGATCTAGGCCTGTTGTAGGTTCATCGTATAAAATAATATCAGGTTTTAATATTAGTGTCCGGGCCAGGCCAAGTCTCTTGCGCATGCCTCCGGATAGTTCAGACGGAAATTTATCAAGGGCATCTTCAAGACCAACATTTTCCGCAGCTATCTCAATTAATTCTGTTACTTCTTTTTTATTTGTTACTAATTGAGTACGTCTGACCGGAAATTCAAGATTCTCCTTTACAGTCATTGAGTCATAAGCTGCACCACTTTGAAAAAGATAACCAATCCGTTGTCTCAAAAAATTAAGTTCATCTCTCTTTTTCTCACGAATATTTTCGTTGAGAACAGTGATTTTTCCTTTATCGGGTTCAATCAACCTGATGATACATTTTGCTAACACAGATTTTCCAATTCCTGAACGGCCAAGAATGGCCATATTCTCACCTTTGTGAAGTGTGAGATCAATACCTTTTAACACATGGTTGTCACCAAATGATTTCTTTAGTCCTTCTATTTCAATTACTTTCTCCATAACTACATAATTGAATAGAACAAATCTGTAATCTGTACTGCAATTAAGTCGATAATAAAAATTGCAAAGGATGCTGATACAACAGCAGAATTTGCAGCCATACCAACCGATTCAGTTCCAAAATGAGTTTGATATCCCTTGTAACATCCTATTAAACCAACAATGTATCCAAAAAAGAACGATTTAATAGTAGCAGGGATAAGGTCTATAAATTCAACCGGACTAAAAGCTAAATCAATAAATAGCGGCACGCTGAGATTACCTTTAAGAATTAAGGCAAAGTAGGTGCCTGTCATGGCAAGGGCATCTGCAATAAATACAAGTAAAGGAACCATCAATGTAGTTGCCATAACACGTGTTGCAACTACAAATTTCATTGGATTTGTGCCTGATACTTCCATGGCATCAATCTGTTCTGTTACCTTCATGGCTCCGATTTCTGCTCCAATGCCGGAACTTATTCTTCCAGCACATATTAAAGCTGTTATTACAGGGCCGATTTCCCTAAAGATAGAAATAGAGACCATACTGGGTAATAAGGATTCAGCCCCAAAATCCAAAAGTACAGGTCTTGATTGTAAAGTAAGTACTAATCCAATAATGAAACCTGTTACGGATATTAGTGGAATTGATTTATAACCAATGTAATACGATTGTCTTAATAGCTCTTTGTGTTCAAACGGACGTTTGAAAAATTGGTTAAAAGTAGCAAAAGCAAAGCTTGCTATTTTACCAGCTTCCAGAAAAAATGCTTCAAGTTGTTGCCAGGGTGTTCTTCTTTTTAGCATCAACATCTTTTTTTTAAATTCGACTGCAAAGGTATAGATTCTATTTTATTCTGCTCAATTAATCTTACTTTGACTTTATTTTTAGTTGTTTTGACGCAAAAAATAGAGAATTATTTCATTGTATTAATAAAAAGTATTTTCATTAATACAGTGAAAAAAACTAAAAATTAAATAGGAATAACTGAAACAATTATGTTTAGTGTATCGTAACCGTCAAAATATAATATTGACACTACAGCTATGTTGTGTTATAAACGCACTAGGAATGTTATTTTAAATCAAAAATGTTATTCATATGAAAAAAGTCTACTCCTTACTATTTTTATCTTTTTTATTTCTGTTAAGCTCAAAGGCTCAATGGTACCCACAGAATGTTCCAAGTACTGCAAATATTAACTGCCTGTATTTGTTTGAAGATAATATTCTGGTAGGTACAACAAGCGGACTTTATTAATTAGATGGAGAGACATGGTCTTTGTTTGCGTTCAGCGGTAAATCAGTACAAACTCTTGTTACAATTCAGGAAAATCTTTATGTTGGAATAAAAAACGAAGGCGTTTTCCGACTTTCAGATGGTGATTGGTTTGATTTTTCAACAAATATTGGAAATAAGAATATCAAAGATCTACATGTTTTTAAAGATGAGTATTTGATAGCAAATACTAATTTAGGCTTTTATATCTCGGAAGATCTCGGTGCTTCATGGGATACAGCCAGTTTTGGTATAGAGGAAACAATAACCTCAATTGATAACCTGGGGGATGGCCTTGTCTCTGGAACAAACCTGGGGGGAGTTTATTTGTCTGGAGATACGGCTAAATCATGGACTCAGTCTAATAATGGACTTTCCGGTTACAGAACAATAAATATAAATTCTATAGAAGTAAGCGATTCCTTAATTTTTATAGCAACGAATAGTGGTGTTTATGTGTCAACCGATAGTTGTAAAAATTGGTCTGGTATCAATGAAGGATTAAATAATATGTCAGTGAGTGATTTATTAGTAGTAGATAATAAGTTGTTTGCAGCAACAACAGATACTATTTATTCAACAGAAATTAGTAATTACAACTGGACAAAGACAAATGGTATGTCCTCAAATTATACTTCACTTCTGGCAAAAGGGGATAATATTTATTCAGGTACAAAATCAGGGATACGTATTTTTGAAGCTCAAGGAAAATCATGGGCAAATTTTTCTATAGGACTGGCAAGACCGAATGCTTATTTTTTAGAAGACTTTTATAATGTTAGTTATTTATTTAACGCTAATGGATCTTATAAATCAGAAGATAGAAACGAATGGGAGTTATATACAATAACCGGATTAACAACTAATAAAGTGAAATTTATTAAGCCAGTTGGGAATAAAATGATTATAGGTACTTCTGATAAAGGAGTATTCATTTCAGAAGATACACTGCAAAGTTGTTTACAGATAACCACAAATCCTTCAACTAGCAGTAATGTGAGAGGTATAATGGGTAGCGACACATTGCTGTTTATTGCTACAAATGAAGGTATATTTTCTTCAGCTGATACCGGTAAAACCTGGACAAATCATAGTCTTCTTATGACAGAAAAGGATTTTGTCGATATAGCATTTTTAAATGATTCTCTTTATGCTTTGGCAACGAAAAAACTATATGTGTCTGGAGATTTTGGTGAGAGCTGGGATCCCATAGATTATTCAAGTATTTGGAGTATTGGTGCTACTAGTTATCATTCAATAGCTGCAACTGATACAGGACTGTTAGTTACGTTTTCAACAAGTCAATATGGCGATAAATTATTTGCCTCAAACAGCACAATTGATTCTTGGACCAATATATATCCGAGATGGGATGAGATGGAAGGAACAGTTGGTAATAGCTGTAAACTTTATGAGTTTAATGGAGGGATAATTAGTTTAGGCAATAATAATGGAACAAAGCAGGTTAATATTTGCCATGACGGAGGCATAGCATGGTCGCGAATTGGTAATGGATTGTCTGGCTATGGAGGTTCTTTAAGTTCTATAAATGTATCAAACAGTGGAGATACGCTTACAATGATAACGAGTACAGGTCATATTTTCGTGAGGGCTCTTCCAATAATTATTCCGGAAACTCCAACAAACTTTAAGTATACTCAATCAGATGATACTTTTTCAGCTATCTGGGATGATAATTCGGATATAGAAACAGGATTTTGTCTTGTTGTTCCTATAAATTATAATCTTGATTGTGTCGGAGAGAATATAACAGAATATGTTACAACAAATAGAAGCATACTGGGAGCCCAGATTTATGCGAATAACAATGGCGATTATTCTTTACCTTCTGAAGAAATTGTCAGGGCAGAAGACGAAACAAATTCTGTAGTTAGCACAACGGAAAAAGAGGAGCTTGAAATTTATCCAAATCCTGCAAACGACTACTTAATAATTGAATATGATAGCAATGTTAAACCATTGGGTGTAAAAGTATATAATATAGCAGGAGAAATATTATATGAAGATTATGATTGTTTACATTTTTCTGGTAGTTATGCACTAAACACAAGCGAATATAAACCAGGGATGTATATCCTATCAGTAGTATGTAAGGATAATGTTATTAATAAGCAGTTCTTAAAACGATAGAATAATTACAAAAAAGACAGAAAAAGAGGTTTGTTTAACAAACCTCTTTTTGTTTGAGTTAAATACAATTTTCTATTTTGGTTCCCAAAAACACTTTTTGGGGGAAACGATTAATTCTTCGGTTTTTAAAACCTTCATTACCTTATCAACTTCTTTTTTGTCTAATCCGGAAAGTTCAGCAATTTCACCAGCTTTTAATGGTTTTCCTGCCTCTGTCATCGCTTTAAGTATAAGTTCTTTGTTGTCCATAATAATTGTATATAAAGTTTTCTATTGTTGCCGGTTGCAAGTTGCTTGTATAAGTTCTAATTAATACAATATAATTTATTTTACAATCAAAATGACAACCTGAACCAAGGAAACAAATTTTTGTGAGCTAGGTTCAACAGTATTCTATTAATTTTAATAACGATTAGTTAAAGTTTATTCAACGCCTCTTCAATAGAAGTATTTCCGTCAAGATAAGGATATTCACTAGCTGTTAAGTTCTTTAAATTCGCCAGCCGTTTTCATAAATGTAAAAAATACTATACAACCCAAAGCAAGGTGTGAGGCAAGTACATACCATACATATTCAGGGTGTCCCAATTCACTAAAATGACCATATATAGGCTGATAGATGATACCGCTAAAAGCTCCTAGTGCTGTTGCCAGAAAATTTGATCCCATGTATAATCCTGCTTTTTCTTTTGGGGCGATCCAGGTAATATATTCCTGGATACGCGGTGATGATGTCATTTCGCCAATAGCAAATATGAACATGCCGGCAAATATCCAGGCAGGATTTCCCATCATTGTTGCACCAATTACCAGGAACCCGGCACCGGCAATAAATAATCCGGTAATAAAGGTGGGCATAGCACGTTTTGATTGACTTATTTTAGAAACAACCAACTGAAAAATAATTATATACAAACCTGTGTTTCCGATTGATTCTCCCAGTACCCGTTTTGCACCATCAACATCCCCGGAAAAAATATTCACAAACCAAACCGGTAAAATTGAAGTCATGGAATTATAAAGTTGGGCAGTATCTAAACTCTCATCAATATAGAGTGCTATTAAGTTAAAAAATGACCAGAAAGGTATCCAAAAAAATACTCCTAATAAGAATAAGAAAAGTAAGAATTTTAAATCTGAAAGGGCCACTCCCATATCTTTGAATTTTTGTTTTAGAGTAGTACCTTCTACTTCTCTTGGAGGCTCTTTGTAAAAGAAAAGGGTGATAAAGAACATAACAACGATAAATACGGCTGAAGAAAGGTGTGCTATATCCCATGAGATTAACCGAAGTTTACCGGCAATTATAGGTCCCAATAAACCGCCGATATTTACCATCTGATAAAAAATTCCAAATCCAAGGGTTTTGTTATCTCCTGCTGTAACTACGCGGACAGTTCCTGAGATTAAAGGCTTAAAGATTCCCGCAGCAAATCCTATAAATAACATCGCCATTGCAGTGCCGGAAAAAGTCTTGGTTAAAAGAAGCAATAGAATAGATGGGATGTAGGCTAAATAAGCAACCATCAACATCTTTTTAAAGCCAAATCTATCTGCAAATGTTCCCGATATTACCGGAATTAGATAGGAGAAAAGAATAAAAATTGTTTGGACTACCCCTAATTCAGAAGAAGAGAATCCAAGTGATGTCATATAAATGCCAAATCCCATATATATGCCATAATAGGCAATACGCTCAAAAATCTCAATACTGTTTGCTATCCAAAATACCTTTGGAAAAGGACTTCTTTCTTTCATTTTAATATTATTTAATAGTTTTTCTTTACTTGTGTTAGTCTATTTGGTAAATTTGCTGTAAAAATTCAAAAATATTAAATTAATAACTATGAGAAATGTTTCGAACCACATTTTACTTTATTTCTCCATGGTTTTTATGGCCACATCCTGTGTTTTTATCGATTTAGATGATGACGATGATAATGATATATCTATAAAAGGCCAGGGAGAATTAGTAGAACGAGAAATTGCTATCAGTGATTTTTCAGAGATTAGCAACATTGGTGTGATGGATATAAATGTATCTTTTGGAGATGAAACATCCGTTACTCTGAAGGCCCAGGAGAATCTAATGGACTACATTACTTGTGAGACAAATGGAGGGGAACTAAAACTAGGCGTTGAGAATAATGTTAGTATTAGTACAAGTAAAGGAATGTATGCAGATATTGTAATGCAAAATAGTTTGGAGAATATTAATATAATTGGAACCGGAAATATTACACTTGCAGGAGAGAAACAAGATAATTTGTATATCAATATAATTGGGACCGGAAATGTAAATGCTTTTGGACTTGAAGTTGATAATTGTGAAATTCGGTCAACCGGAACAGGAAATTGCGAAGTATTTGTTAGTGAGAGTTTGACAGTTTACATTACAGGTGTTGGTAAGGTGTATTTTAAGGGGGATCCCAAAATACGGCAAACAATTATTGGACTAGGAGGAGTAATAGATAGTAATTAAATGATCGAAAAATTATTTATTTAAATTGATTTTTTTTGAAACTCTAAACGGAGAAATCAGTATATTAGAGATACAAATGAAATGATTTTTCGATAGGTTTAATTTGATGAAAAAGAGTATACTAGTTGTCATATTTGGGTTACTGGGTTTATTTCAAATCACAGATACTTATGGGCAGCGGTTTTTTGAGACAGAAACAGTAGAAGAAGCAGATTTTACTGTTTTTTTTGTTTTCGAGGCTTCTCAAAGCGATTTGAAAGTGTTTTTTGTCTATACAGCAGAGGAGGCTGTTAAACCCGGACTATGGATGGAAGTACCTACTGTTGATGAAGCAGATATCAAAATAATTTTTGTTGATGATGAATCACAAGCTGATATTAAAATATCCATGGTTGAAGCTGTTGAAGATGCTGGCTGGAATACAGAAGGGCATGAAGCTCTGTTAAAGTTCAAAGCTCAGTAGTAAGTTTCCTGTGCAATTTTTTTTGTATTACATTTTTCTTCTGTTAATCTTTTCAATTTTTTTAAAGAGTCGGTAAGACTTTCGGAAATAATTGGCGTAATGCACCAATAACGCAGTACATTGTTTTCATTCCATTCTGTTGTTAATACTACTTTTGTAGAATATTTGTTTAGGAAAATTAGTTTCCAGCTACCATTAAATTGATATGTTTCTGGATGTATATCAAATTTTGCGAATGAAGCCTCTTTGCTTTTAAAATAAATAACAGACGAATTATAGTTGCTTAAAACGTTATAATTCATACATAAATTTACATTAGAAAGTGGCCATAAAGTTTTTAAAGATAATTCAGATTCCCATTGGTCTCGGCTAATTTTGTTTTTAATGTAGTAATTATCAACGCCAGACATCCATTCACTTGTGTAAATTCCCGATTGAATTATATTTAGTAATTTATCTTTTGGAACCTGGATACACGCTTCAGCCTTTATTTCCTTTACTTTGGTATTATTGTCTAAAGTTTTCTGCCGCAAAAAACTTTTTACATCATGGGTTGATTTAATATATTGCCACTCGCTTTCTTTTAGATTTGATGAAGCTTTTTCTCCCGCCAAAATAAAAATAAAGATCGATAATAGGAGCAGAGCTAAAAATTTTTGTTTCATCGTTATTTAGGTTTAAATCTATATCAAAATAAGTTGATACTTTAACGGAAACCAATTAAAATACGGTGAGTTGATAATAATAATCTTTAGGATGTAGAAATTAAGGGGTGAATGATATTAATGTTTAATGACTTATTTATAATGTTTGAAAAATAGTTTCATTGCCTATATTGTTTTACAAGTTTTGAGTTGGTGAAATGCATAGATGTGCTAAACCAAAGAGTTCTGATAAAATAAGAGATATAATTAGTAATAAATTTTCTCCTTTTTTCTTTTTGGTTTCAGGAAGAGCCTGAATAAAATTGCACCACTAATAAATCCGCCAATGTGAGCCCAGAAAGCAATACCTGTAGAACTTTCTCCCATGTAATAGGTTAATGTGCCATTGTAAAATTGACCTAAAAACCAAAAAGCCAGGTATATAAATGCAGGTATGGGTATAAATAATGGGATGATAAAGAAAATAGGAATGAAGAAAATAATTTTAGCCTTAGGAAATAAAAACATGTATGCACCCATTATTGCAGATATTGCTCCTGATGCACCAATTGCAGGAACTGTCGAATCCTGGTAGAGATAAAAGTGGGTGAAACTGGCAATAATGCCGGAAAGCAAGTAAAAGAGTAAATAACGGGAATGTCCCATTCTGTCCTCAACATTATCACCAAAGATGAAAAGTGTCCACATATTACCGATTAAATGACCAAAACCTCCATGTAAAAATGTATTCGTAAGAAAAGTAGCATAGATTGTAATTTGAGGTGATAAAATAGTATCAAGATTTATTGCCGGAATTTTTGATGGCGTTAAAGCAAAGTCATCAAAAAGCATTGTGGCTTTCTCGCCCAATCTTAGTTCATAAATAAAAACAATAATATTAGATAGTATAATAAGCCAGTTAACAAAAGGAAAAGTTTTCGAAGGATTGTTGTCTTTTATAGGAAACATTGCTGCTTATTATGTAGTTTATATTCTTCGCGAACGTAAAAATTTTCTTTTTTGATTCGTCTCCAGAAAAAATATTTCTTTGTTTACAAATCGGATGTCTTCAATTGTGTACAATGCATTTGGGTTGTATTTTTTTATTTCTGGTAAAACTTCTTTTAGTTTACTTCTTTTTACAATAATATAAATAATACCAACTTCGCCTTGTGCGCCTCTTGCCGGAACCCAGGTTATGCCATAACCTTTATCTCGTAACGAATGAATTAGATCGTCTGCTTCTTTTTTTGTTATCACTCTAACCATTTCAAATCCAACAGCCAGTTTTTCTTCCAAAAGAATTCCTACATAATTACCCGTGGCAAAACCTCCGGCATAGGCAATATAAGACATCCAGTTTTCCATATTTTGTACGATACGGGTTAAGGTGAAAATCCAGATTAAAGCCTGAAAAAAGCCTATTATTGGAGCGATTTTTTTCAAACCTTTCGACACAAAGATTATTCGTACCGTATCCATTGAAACATCCGTAACCCGAGCCAGGAAAATGAGTAAAGGGAGAATAAAAAAATCGAAGAGCATGTTTATTTTTGTTGAAGAATATAAAATACGTATCCATAATAATCACTGTATTTTCGATACATATCTATTTCTGTTTGAACATAATTTATCGTGTCAATCTCAGGCTGTTTGTCGGAATACCTTTCTTTAAAAATCTGTAGACGTTTTTCCAGTGGCGTATAATATTCATCCCACCATGCTGATTCAGGAAGAACAAAATGATCCAAAACTTCAAATCCTAATTTCTCAATTTGAGAGAGATTTTTATCAATATGAATCATGCCCGGGTATCCATATTTCCAAAAATCAGAAATTTCTTGTGGGGGATCATTTTTTATCCAATTTAATTCAGAGATAACCATAAAACCTCTCTCTTTTAGTACTGTTTTCCAGTATTTTATTCCCTTTTCGAAACCAATAATAAAAATAGACCCTTCACACCAAATTAGGTCAAAATCCTTATCTTCAAATGGAAGATCATGTAAGTCTGCATCAAAACAAAAAATTCTTGGTGAAATTTTTTGCCCTTCTTCTTCATTATCAAGTTTTTCTATTATAGCATCATCATTATCCAGTGCATTGATAATGGCATCAGTATTTTTTGCTAAAACAAAGGTTTGTTGCCCTGTTCCGGCACTAATATCCAGTATTCTTTTAGGGGCTAATTTTGATTTTATAATGTTAAGAGCCTTAAGGGTATAAGCGTCGTCTCCGGGGCCAACTCTTGGTAATTCATCGTACAGTTGATACAATATATCAGAATCCATATTTTCCAATTAAAAAGTTTGATGTAAATAAAATGAAATTTTCTTGAATAAAAGGTAACAGATGAAAGGTTTTTGCGTAATAGAAAAACAAACTAAAGTTTTGTAAATCAAAAATATATTTTCTAACTTCATAAATCAATAACATAAATTTAAAGTTAGATTCTGGAAACTGCATATTTTAGTATGTATTTTTGAGGTGTAATTTATTTAGGCACTTTATTTGATTAAAAAAAGGAAAAATTAAGAGAGAATGAAAAAAATTTACACAACATTCATAGCCGCAGTATTCTCAGTAGCACTTTTTGGTCAAATCAATATCCAGGATAATTCTGCAATCAATAACGGCAATACAAATAAAAATATTGTTTCGTATAATAATAATTCATCCGATTTAAAATTGGAATTAGAAAAAATGAAGGTTTATCCTAATCCGGTTTCTGATGAGTTGCGAGTAAATATTACGGATATTAGTTTTTCTATACCAAAAATTGAAGTGTTTGATATTACGGGAAGGTTAATAAAATCAATTAATGTTGAAGATAACACGGTAATTAGGATTGATTTTAGCGATCAACGAAAAGGCTTATATCTTTTAAGTTTTTATAATCAATCAGGAGAGGTTATTAAAATTTCAAAAGTCCAAAAAATTTAATTAGAGAGATTTTCCTTTTTACATAGTATTTCATGAAAAACATTTGTTCCGCCTAATCAAGCAAACAAATGTTTTTTATTTTTACTAATAGAAATGCATTACCCCCAAATTGGTGTGATTTTGCCGGAGGCTTTCGGTGTGTTAAAGATATAAATTGAGAAATATATAAAACCATTAAAAATATATCAGGTTGATGCATTTGCAGAAAATCTTTTTAAAGGTAATCCTGCTGCTGTAATTCTTTTGGATGAATGGTTAGATGAATCCAAAATGCAGGCAATTGCTGCAGAAAATAATTTATCAGAGACAGCATTCTTGGTTAAGGAAGAAGAACAATATTTAATTCGTTGGTTTACCCCTGTATGTGAAGTGGATCTTTGTGGACATGCTACATTAGCTTCTGGTTTTGTATTGTTTAATTTTTATGAGAAACAAAAGAAAAGAATAGACTTTTTTTCTCCCCGAACTGGTAAACTATCAATTGAAAAACAAGGAGAGATTTTATTTTTGGACTTTCCTGCTGATAATTTAAAACCAAGCGATATTTCTAAAGAAAAACTAAATGCACTAGGTAGAACTCCTATACTGTGTTATCATGGAAGAGAAGATTATCTGATGTTATTTGAAACACAAAAAGATATTGAAGAATTGTCTCCAGATTTTAGCATGCTTGCTAAATTGGAGACAAAAAGAGGATATATTGTTACTGCTCCTGGTGATGAATGTGATTTTGTATCCCGGTTTTTTGCTCCTTATGCAGGAATAAAAGAAGATCCTGTTACAGGTTCAGCACATACAACTCTTACTCCTTTTTGGTCTGAGAGACTAGGAAAAAAAGAATTATCAGCTCAACAACTTTCAAAAAGAGGCGGATATTTAAAATGTATAAATGAAGGAGATAGAATAAAGATAGGAGGGAAGGCCCAACTTTATTTAGTCGGGGAGATTTATATTTAATTAAAAAAAATCTAAAATGGATCCTCAAATAAAAGCTGTAATAGCACATATTACACCCATCGGTTGGCTTATTGCTTTGTTACTAAATAATAATTCACCGGATTATTATAGTAGTTTTTATATAAGACAGTCACTGGGGTTGTATTTGATTAGTATTTTGATTGGTTTCATTCCGGCAGTTAGGTGGGTATTAAGTATGGTATTATTTATCTTCTGGTTAATGAGTTTGATTGCTGCTGCATCAGATAAAATTCAGGAAATTCCTTTAGTTGGGAAATATTTTCAGGAGTGGTTTAGAAGTTTATAAGAAAAAGTATTCGGTATTCAGTAAATAGTATTCAGTAATATAGTATTTGGTAAACTTTTCACTGTTTTCTGAATGCTCGGTTTACTTCTTATTTTCTGCACAATAGTATATATTCATTTTTTCTAAAGCCGTAATAGTTAAGTTTTGCATTGTCGCAACTAAGATCTAGATTTTCTACTATAAAACCGGCTTTTTCAAGTTTTTTCTCAAGATAGTTTACCGGGTAAACACGTAATGGTTTTTTATATCCTGGCTGGACAATAATCTTGTTATTATCCATATCTGTTTCTTTAAAAGCTGACTGGACATACAGTTTCCCCCCAGGATTTAAAATGCGGTATAGTTCGGCAATTGCTTTGTCATCGTCTTCTGTATAATCAAGAATGTGATAACAGATTATAGAATCAAATGAATTATCCATAGCATCAATTCGGGTGATATCAAAGTGAAAATTGGCATCTTTTTCTGATTCAAATTCAGAAGTATAGTAATTGTCCTTGTATCTTAGTTTTAAAGCTCTTTTTAGTGATTTTGATGGCGAAAAATGTAAGATGCTTTTCTCAGAATCGATTTTAACTTGGTTTTTAATTAGTAACCAAAGACGCCGGTGCTTACTGGTACTACCGCACCTGGGACATAATAATTCGTTATTTGAAATTTCTACGTAATATTTAAAAGAATAATTACACAATGGACACTCGGCATTATATCCTTTGTACATCCAGTATATTAATCCCCGGATTTTAAAATCGTATAGGTCTAATATTTTTTTAGGAACTATTCTTCTGCAAGCAACTCTAATCCTTTTATACATATATCACAAATCTATTAACCTCAATAAATCCATAAAAATGTTTTGAGCTTGTGTTATAAGCTTTTAATAGTGATTGTGTATTTTATTGAGTAGACAATAAACATCAAAAGTGAAAATAAAGTTTAAAATTTTAACATATAATTTTACTGTTATGGTTGCGTAGGATGTAATTCTTTAAATCGAAGATGGGTCCCTTGCCTAAGAATAATTCATGGTTAAGGTAGTTCCAGCGTTTGTGGAATTATAATGTAATTCTAAAAAAAGTAAACAAAAAAACATCGCTATCGAGACAAACCTAAAAATAAAAAACCTTCGCTAAAATCTGGAAATTCGCTACGCTCAAACAATCCAGATTCCTTTACGCAAAAGTTTTTAATTTTTTTTGGCAGTTTTTCTTGAAGGCGAAACACACCCGCAATCCTATCAATACATTAATTGTTGATTGCTGATTGCTGATTGTCGATTTTTGAATGTTGAAATCGAAGATA
Source organism: Bacteroidales bacterium (assembly GCA_963665085.2). Lineage (GTDB taxonomy): Bacteria > Bacteroidota > Bacteroidia > Bacteroidales > JAAAOM01. Next base: position 858,220 of record CAXXXS010000002.1, on the reverse strand, counting down.
TAATCCTCTTTTACTTCATAACTCGATAATCGCAAATCATAAATCTTAAATGAATTATAATTTAAGATTTATATCCTTTTACAATTTTTTGCAAATAGCTGCCCAGCCACCACCTGAAACCATAGGAATACTTATTTTACTGTCTTTGGTTACTTTTTTTATGATACGTTGGTAGTCAACAGCAGCTTTGCCAGCATTAATTCCATCTTGCATAATTTCTATTTCATATTCACCGCTTTCAAGAAAGGAAAGATCTATCTCTAAAGTGCGTGCATCGTTATCTGTCATTGCACCAATATACCAGTCCTTACCGTTTTTACGGGCAGTAACAATATAATCACCTACCTGGGCATCTAAAACTTTTGTATCGTCCCAAACAGTTTTTACCTGGCTTAAAAACTTAGTACATTCTTCTTCTTTGTAATAGTTTGACGGGCTATCAGCAAGCATTTGTAAAGGAGCATCGTATACCATATACATGGCTAATTGGTGACATCTGGTCCCCAGGCTCATCGGATTGCTATGACTGATGGCATAATCTATGGCGTACCTGTTTTTCATGGCACCTGGAGTATAATCCATAGGGCCAGCTAACATTCTTGTAAAAGGCAATGTAACATCATGTTCGGGTGTAATTAAATCACTCCATTTGCAATTTTCTAATCCTTTAACACCTTCGTAATTAACGATATTTGGGTAAGCCCTGCGTAACCCTGATGGTTTATAAGCTCCGTGATAATCTACCAATAATTTCCTGTCAGCACATGCTTTTGCAGTACGTTCATAAAAGTTAACCATATACTGGCCAGCCTGTGCCATAAAGTCAACTTTTAGCCCCTTAACACCCCATGCTGCGAATTGATCAAGAATGGCATCCATGTCTTTATCTACTGGGCCCCAGAGTGACCATAAGATTAGATCAACGTTACGTTCTTTTCCATACTTAACCAGTTCTTCGATATCAATATTTGGATTTGGTTCCTTAACATTGGTTGTTGTTTTGGACCATCCTTCATCTAAAATAATATATGGGATTCCATATTTTGAAGCAAAATCAATATAATATTTATAGGTCTGGTTATCTATGCCAGATTTAAAATCAACATTGTAAAGATTGTTGTCGTTCCACCAGTCCCATGCTACAAGCCCGGGTTTAATCCAAGAAGTATCATCTATTTTGCATTCCCTTGAAAGAAGATAAACCATTTGATTTTCTACAAGCTCGTTGTCTTTTTCGCTGATCATAAAAACACGCCACGGAAAAGATCTGGTACCTTCTGTTTGTGCAATATAGTCAGCCTCTTTTACTATTTCTATATCTCTGTCTCCTTTTTGTTTTGACTCAAGAATTACTTTAGGAAATTTACTTTTTAATAAAGATGTTCCTGTAGCTTCCAGAAATAGTCCGGGATAATCAAATAAATCAGCTTCCGTAATTCCTATTTTGATGTTGTTATTTGCTTTCACAAGAGTAGGTAAGGAGCAGAATCTACCATCGTCAATGGCTGATAATTTTGTGTCAATATAAAGTCTTTCATAATGAGAAAGAAGTGTTTCTTCTTCAGGAAACAAAAGCGGATAGTCGTCAGCAAAATTTAAATCAACTTGTTCATCATTAACAACGATGTCTCCCTTTTTTGTTGACTCAAAACGATAAGCAATGCCATTGTTGAAAACGCGGAATGTTAACGCATAATCACCTTTAAAAGCAATGTTTAGTTGATTATAAGTATTGTCAATAATTTTTGATTTAACAGGAACAGGTACATTTATTTGTTCTGAGATACTTGTTTTTTTTGTCTTTTTTACTTTTACTGATTTTCCAAGATTCTCACCATTAATTGTGAGGCTTATCTTATTATTGTCGAAAATTTTTTCTCCATTGATGCTGGCAGACCAATTGATACCATTATCAAGTTTTATTGTAGTTATTATTTTATTGTCAGGGGAATTGACCGTATAGGTCTGTGCCTTTATACTGACCATCTGGAGAATTAGTACTGTAGAGAAAAAAAGAATTAAGGTACGATTAGTTTTCATAGCTTCTTAAGTATTAATTAATGTTTGTAGTTGTTTATTTAAATTAACAATAGAGATGTAAAAATATTAGAAATAAAGAGATATTGATCCCTTTGATTAGAAAAGTTTTGTTTTAATTCAGCATTACAGAAAACATATGTAATGCAAGGCTAAAAAAAATGTTTGATTGTAAACCCTGTCAATTTCTTCGAACTCTGTCAAGAGCTGAATTAAAGGTTTAACAAAAGTCAAAAGAGTGGTTAGACCTGTAATATTTCCTGACTTCGTTCGCATTTGATTCTTTATAGAGAAAATTGTCCTGACTCTGTCAGCAAAATTTCCACGGTTGTGAAAACCATCCTGATATAAGAACGAAATCCACTGTGCTGGGGTGCACAGTGGATTTTCTGATCTATAAACCTAACAACTAACTTAGGGGGTTTCATATATGAGGACATGAAAAAAGTCAGTTACATAAGAGATTTAGGCCTGTCATCTGACGCAGAACCAAAATTATAATTTGGTTCGCTGCCCATAATAAACTTTAAGCTACCACCAGAAACAATATCCTTATAGGTTATATAGCTTTTTGTATATTCTTTGCCATTCAGCTCAACTGATTGGATGTAAATATTCTCTTTGTTATTATTGACACTTTCAATAGTAAACGCTTTGCCTTCGGGTAATCTAATTGTTGTTTTATCAAATAAGGGACTGCCAAAAACATAAATTCCATTTGATGGGTTTACAGGATAAAACCCCAAAGAAGACATTATATACCATGCAGACATCTGTCCACAGTCTTCGTTTCCAATCAATCCGTCTATCTGGTTTGTATAAAATTTGTCAAGAATAAACCTCACTTTTTCGGCTGTTTTCCATTGTTGCCCTGCAAAGGCATATAGATAAGCAATATGGTGGCTGGGCTCGTTACCGTGGGCATACATTCCAATCAACCCGGTTATGTCACTAGAAGCTTCTTCTCCCATATCTCCTTCAGCCACAAAAAAGGAATCTAATTTGGTCGTAAAATTTTCATCTCCGTTAAATAACCCTATCAATCCTTCCGGGCACTGAGGGGCAAAGAATGTGTATTGCCAGCCGTTTCCTTCAGTAAAGTCACCTATCATGTGAACGGATGAAAAGGGGTCGTATGGAGTACGCCATGTCCCATCATCCATTTTAGGACGAATAAAATTGATGTCTTTGTCGAAGTATTCTTTGTAGTAATCAGCTCTTTTTGAAAAGTATTCGAAATCTTCCTGCTTACCCATTTGCTTTGCCATTTGTGCAATGCTCCAATCATCCACTGCGTATTCCAACGCAATTGATGTTGCTTCTTTAACTTTATCACATGGGATATATCCTTTGTCCATTAGCAAGGAGACACCTTTTTGCTTAGGATAAGTAGCAGAGTTTTTAATTGCTTCAAAAGCAAGATTTTCATCAAATCCCCTGAATCCTTTTGCCCAGGCATCTACAACAATCGGAACGGCACTGTAACCAGGCATGGTATTAGTCTCATTTCCCAACAAATGCCATACAGGCAATTTTTCTTGTTGGAGGTAAATGTTTAACATAGAATTAATCATATCGTTTACCCGTTCCGGTTGGGTAATTGTAAGAAGTTGGTTAGCTGTTCGGTAAGTATCCCAAAGAGAGAAAACAGAATAATTATTAAATCCCGGAGAGGTATATATTTTTTTATCTGTACCCCTGTAACTACCATCAGCATCATTAAATAATGCGGGTGCTATATAAGTATGAAACAATGCAGTATAAAAGGTTTCTTTTAATTCAGTGGTAGTGGTTTCAACTTTAATCTTTGAAAGGGCTTCTTCCCATTTAGCCTGGGCCAGGTTTGCTATTTTGTCAAAATCCCAATCTGGGGCTTCGGCCTTGATATTTGCCAAAGCATTTGCCGAACTTATCGGAGAAATACCCACTTTTATAATCACTTCTTCCGGTGCATTTGAAAAAGAAATTACTCCTTTTACTGAAGTTCCTTTTAGTTCACTTCCTTCTACCAATGTTGTGTTATCGTATAAATCCAGCTTTTCTATTTTTTGGTTACATTCCAGGGTAAACCAGATTTGCTGATCTTTTGCCCAACCCTTTGAAAAACGGTAACCTTCAATGGTATTGTCATTTACCTGCTTGAGGTATGTTTCATAAGCCTCGTCTCCATTTCCTTCTTTAAGGTCGATAATGACATGGTTTTCGTCTTTATCAGGAAAAGTATATTTGTGTATCCCTACTCTTTCTGTAGCTGTTAACTCAACGTTTACCTGGTTTTTATCGAGTAAAAGCGAGTAATAACCTGGTTTTACTTTTTCATTTTCATGCGTATAGAAAGAGGCATATGAATTGCTAATATCGTTCTGTTCACCCCTGTTTAAATTTATTTCGCCGGTTGCTGGCATCATGAGTATATCTCCCAGGTCCGAACATCCGGTACCGCTTAAATGTGTATGGGAGAAACCAATAACAATGCTGTCAGAATAGTGATATCCAGAACACCAGTCCCAGCCTTTATAAATATTATTAGGACCCAGTTGTACCGCACCAAATGGGACACTGGCCCCAACAAATACATGGCCATGCCCTCCAGATCCAATATGAGGGTTAACCAGGTGCGTATATTCTGAAGACTCTTGTACTTTATCACAAGAGGCAAAAGTTAATGTAAGGATAAAACTGGCAAAATAGATTTTTAGAAGATTTTTTGTGTTTTTTTTCTTCATTATGTTTAAAGATTATGTTCAATATGAAAACCCTAAAGAGGATATGAAAAGAAGAATTAGGCATTTTGTAAGTAATTGTAAAAAATGATTTAACAGAATATACAATTACTACTTTAATGCCTAATTCAATATAAATCTAATTAGTGGAGTATCCGTCGTTTTGTGTCAAATTAGGATTACGTTGCAATTCATTTAATGAAATCGGGAATACCAAATCGGTTTCTTTAAATGTAGCGCCTGCAGCATTTTCAGCCCCTATCAAGTCAACGTATGTAACAACCCCTGACTCTGTTTCAGAAATAACCGGGAATTTCATAGTACGAACACAGTCGTCCCAGATTTTGTATTCCAACGGGAATTCTCTTAATCTCTCTGTCCAGCAAGTTTCAATAAAATTGTTGGTTGATAAAGCTGCCAATTCTGAAGCGATTTGAGATGCTGTTTTTCCTTCGGTATTTGCTCGAGCCTGAACTGCTGCTAAATACTGGGCTGCTTCTCCTGTAACTCCTTCTGTTTGTGCAATTGATTCTGCATAATCCAGATAAGCTTCAGCTAAACGGTAGAAGTTCCAGTCTTTTGTTGCGATTCCTGTATTTAACAAAGCATCTTCGTCGAAGTAGTACCAGTTTCCTGTTTGGCCTTCAGGAGCGGTCCATACTTTTCCGTTGTCGGGATTCGTATATTCCCAGTGGAAAAATTGGTTAGGCTGGATACGAAGATCGTTTTCATCATAAACATTTAAAAATTGAGTAGAAGCTCCGTATACATTTTCAAAAATAGAATAAGTGCTAAAAACAGCAGTTGCAGAAGAAGTAAATGCGTTCGTTGGCCTCCAGCCTGCATCGCTGATACTGGCATCATATTCCATGGCATAGATTACTTCATCCAAATCGTCAACTGAACGTAATTTATTATACGCACTGTTATCAGCAAAATCAGTATTTGAAGTCAATGAGTGAGGAGAATCGATTACAATTTTTGCGTAGGTTTTTGCATTTGAATAATCACCTTGGTGAAAATATACATCGGCAAGGACCATGGCAGCAACATATTTTGTGATACGATGTCCGTTGTTTGCAAATGTTGCTTCTGGTAAAACACTAACTGCATCTTTTAAATCCGATTCAATTTGTGTGTAAATTGTTTCTTCAGCTGTTCTTTCCGGATAAAGATTTTCCAAGGTAGAAGGTTCTGTTAACAAAGGCACATCACCAAAAGTTTTTACTAAATAGAAATAGTTGAATGCCCTGAAAAATTTAGCCTCTGCAATTAACTCATCAGCAGTATTCGAATCCATTTCAATGTTTGGAATACTTGCAATAGCATTGTTGGCAACATTGATGGCCTTGTAACAATTATCCCAAATATCATCAGACGTGTCAGATATTTCATTGGTGTGATCTTGACGAGTTAATAAACGGGAATATTTACAAACCACTTCCTGTCCTTCGTAACTGTTACTGAAATAACCGGTTAATATACCTGTTACTGATGCTTTGGGACCCATATAGGCACCCGTGCTAGAAATGCGCATTCCAGCCCCATTTCTGTATAAGTAGTTTACATTTTCTGAAGCTTGAGCTTCAGTTTTATAATAATCAACATCTGTTAATGATGATTTAGGACTTTCTTCAAGAAAATCATCACATGATGTCATATAGAAAAGGCCCAGTGTTAAGAATACGATTATTTTTTTCATTGTATTTTTCGTATTTAAGTGTTAATTAAAATGTAAGGTTTAATCCCAATGTCCATGTTCTTGCTCTTGGATAAGAGAAGAATGTCATATTCTGTCCAAATTTACTATCGGAGCCGTCTCCCTGTGACGTAGATTCTGGATCATATCCGTTGAAATCTTTTGAACAGATTAAGAATGCATTGTTTACACTGGTGTATAAACGAAGAGAAGAAATACCAAGAGACTGGCATTGTTGACTTGTGAAATTATAGCCTAACTGAATTAGGTTTGCCCTTAGATAAGAACCGTCAGCAATCCAGCCTGAGTCAACAGTAGTGTTTTGACCAGCGTGGCCTGAGTTGCATAAATAGACAGCCTGTTGCATTGTATTCGGATTGGTACCATCGTAAGCATCATATAAAATATTACTTAAGCCGTTTGTAATTCCGAAACGATCGTAAGTAGAATGGTAAAATTGTTGCATGGTTTCAACACCTAAGACAAATTGTAAATCTGCTGTAAGATCGAAATTTTTGTAGGTAAAAGTATTAATGAAACTACCTGTCCAATCTGGCATTCCTTTACCAATAATTTCTTTTTCAGTAGTACGTTTTGCACGGCCTATGTCGCTTCTTTCGCATTCGCCTGCTTCATAATCTTCTATGGTATAAACGCCTAATCTTTTGTATCCGTAGAAACTACTCAAGTTTTCTCCTACGCGTAAGATACTTTCTGAACCACCAACCCAACTGTTCAACTCAATATCCTCATCGTTTTCTCCCAAATGAAGAATTTCGTTTTTGTTATAGTTCAGGTTCAAATTAACACTCCATGAAAAATCGTTTGAGCGAACAGGAGTTGCATTAACCATCATGTCGAGCCCTTGGTTTTGAACAGAACCAATGTTTTTGTAGATAGACTCATAACCAGAAGAAGTAGGCAGTGGTGTTTCAAGTAACAAATTGTTTGTTTTCTTGAGGTAATAAGCAACATCTAAGTTTATTTTATTCTCAAATAAACCTAAATCAAATCCAAAATCAAATTGAGCTGTTTCTTCCCATTTCAATTCTGTGTTTGCAATTGAACTAATGTATGAATAAGACTCTCTGGAACCATTTAAAAGCAGTGTTCCAGAACTAACTGAAGCCAATGATTGATAAGGATCAATTTCTGAGTTACCAGTTAGTCCATAGCTGGAATGAAGTTTTAACATGTAAATTATGTTGTTGTTTTTTAGGAAATCTTCCTGAGATATGTTCCAAGCAATACCAGCAGAAGGGAAGAATGCATATTTGTTGTTTTCCCCAAACTTTGATGAACCATCATATCGACCAGTCATTGTTAAGGAATATTTATCGTTATAGTTGTAGGCAAAACGTAAGAAATAGGAATTCATAGCCCACCGACTGTAATCCGATGAAGGTGAGTCAGGATTCGTACCTGCTCCCATATTATTCCATTCGAAGAAATCGTCACTAAATCCTTCTGTATAAGATTCATCGTAGTTGTATGTTCTTTCTTGCCAAGAAAGACCAGCCATAGCATTCATTCGATGTAGTCCAATTTCTTTTTGGTAAGTCAGATAAGTTTCTTCTTGCCAATAAAGTGTATTTACATGTTCAATATTAGCCCATCCATTAGGCATTGAAATGTTATTCAAAGAAATGGAAGAATAGCCTCTGTATGTTTTACTATGATTATCTAATCCGAACTGGGTTTTTAAGTCAAGTCCATCCATTAAATGAAAGGTTAAAGCAGCATTTCCAAAAATTTGAGTATTGTATTTCATACGTTTTTGTAGATCCAGGATCATTACCGGGTTGGACATTCCTTCAAAACCAAAAGTGTCTGACATAGATGATGATGAAGATGTTGTATAATTTCCATCAGCATCCCTTACTGGTAACCATGGTAACATTTCAATCATTGTACGACGAGCTTCCTGTCCACCACCAGTTTCAGGGGTGTAGCGACCCCATGAATGGTTTACCATTAAATTAACAGCAGTAGATATCCATTTTTTAGGATCTGCATCAAAAGAGAGTTTTGCGTTCAAACGTTTACTGTATGTGTTGTTTACAACTCCTTGTTGATCTGTATAATTTAAGAAAGCACCAGTAGAAGAGTTTTTACCAGCTTGCTGCACACTCAATTGATGATTGTGTGAGATAGCTGTTCTTGTTGCTTCTTTCTGCCAATCGGTATCGTAAAGTGGATTTCCTTCTGCGTCGAAATAATTTCTGTCAGTAAACCAATCTGTGCGATCAAGCGACCAGTTATATCCCATATATTCGTTTTCGTTGGCAAGGCCCTGCATAAAAGCATCGGTCCATTCCTGAGCGTTTAAAACATCCATATAACGGGCTACATTGCTTAAACTGGTAGACGCCTGGTAACTTACTCTTGCACCTATACCATCTGTTTTTCCGCGTTTTGTAGTTACCATAATAACTCCGTTAGCTCCACGGGCCCCATAGATTGCAGCGGCAGAAGCATCTTTTAATACTTCTATTCTTTCAATGTCATTCGGGTTCATCAATCCGAAATTTTCCATAACAACGCCATCAACTACATACAATGGATCTGATGATGAATTGATGGTGGATAATCCCCTGATAACAACACGGCTTTGATATGCGCCAGGCTGAGATGAATTGGAAAAGATGTTTACACCTGAAACTTTGCCTCTTAAATTGTCCAATGCACTAAAATTTTGACCCTTTACTAATTCTTCTCCTTTGGCCTGTGAAATAGATCCGGTTACATCGCGCTTTCGCATAGTACCATAACCAACAACAACAACCTCGTCAAGCGATACGATATCTTCAACTAATACGATATCGATGGTTGTTTTGCCACTAACCTCAACTTCTTCTGATAAAAAGCCAACAAAAGAAAAATTAAGTGTTGCTTCGGAAGAACTAAGTGAAATAGAATATTGTCCGTTAAGATCTGTTACAGTCCCGTTTGTTGTTCCTTTTTCCAGAACGTTAACACCAGGTAGTGGACTTCCATTAGAGTCAGTTACTTCTCCTTTTATGATAATGTCTTGAGTAGCCTGTTTCTTTGTCAGGACAATCATATTGTTATCGAGTACCTTGTAATCGATATCGGTTTCTGTAAGTATTTTGTCCAAGATTTCATCTACCCTATTGTCCGATACTTTAATGCTTACCGGCATATCAACATTGATGAAATCTTCGTTATAGAAGAATTTAAATTTACTGGATTCTTCCAGTTCTGTTAATACTTTCCTTATTGAAGTTTCTTTGACTTTCAGGCTTAACAAAGTTGTTTGGGAATATACAGAGGCTTGTATCTGTATTCCCATGACAATAGTGAGTATTAAAATTAATTTCATAATAATTAGTTTTTTTCCCAGTCTCCAATTTAATAGCTGGAATTTGCAATGTTTTTTTTTCATAAATTTGTAGTTGAAGTTTGACAATTACCTGAGAAGGATTTTTTCTCCCAGGTGTTAAATTTAAACTGTTATATAAGGCAACAAAACCGCAACTTTTGTTGCCTTTTTTTTTAAGATTTTTATTAGTTAGTAGTTCTCATTGATCTCCTCCTTTCTGTTGTTAAATTATTTAGTAAAGTGTTACTTCTTCGATGGCTCCATTTGTTTCTTTAAATTTATATTTTATAGGTGCTGAAATCTGGATTATCTTTAATATTTGTTCAAAAGGCACATTGCGCGAAATAGTTCCGGTAAATTTATAGTTCCGGATAGTGTTGTTGTTAATATTAATCTTTAAGTTAAATATCCTTTCCAGTCTGCTAGATAAATCTTCTAATGTTTCATGATCAAACGTATATATGCCATTTTTCCAAGAATCATAAAGATTCGTGTTTACAGTTTTCACTGTATATTTATTTCTCACCATATCATAAGAATATTGTTCGCCTGGAGATAATTGGCTTAATTCGTTGTCCTCGGAATCAACTATTGCTATCTTACCTTCAATAAGGGTAGCCTGATAAAGGATATCATTGGGATAAGCCATAAGATTAAATTTAGTCCCCAATACTTTAATATTTTTTTGACTGTTGGTTTCTACAATAAATGGGGTTGAATTTTTGGTGACAGAGAAAAAAGCCTCACCAGATAGATATACCTTACGTTCATCCGATTTAAACCTAGCAGGATATTTAAGGGACGAACAAGAATTAATAAAAATATTAGTCCCATCAGATAATGTTACCTCTGCCATTTGACCAGGAGGCACACTTATTTCATTAAATTCTAAAATATCTTCTGTTTTTGCTACTTCATTCTCTTTGAAAATAAACTTTCCGGCAATCAGTGTTAATAAAAAAACAGCTGCATATTTTAAAATTGGAAATGTTTTCTTTCTAAATGAGATGAGTTTCTTTCTCTGGATTGTTTTTTTAAATTTCTGTAGATCTGAAATATTTGCTTTCCTTTTACTCTCCGCTTGCAACGTTAAAGCCCAAAGATTTTTAATTTTGTAGTATTCTTCTTTTGTTTCTGGAGAACCTGAAACCTGTTCCAAAAATTTCTCTTTCTCTTTCGTGTCTATTTGCCCGGTAACCAGTCTAATTATATCTTCTTCTTTCATTTCTATTTTTCAGATTCTTTATTGTATACGATAAAATTTGTCTTACCCCTATATATTAAAAATTATTTTTTTTATTCGTGTTGGTTTATTTTATCTCAGGTTGTTGATAACCTGATAATTCATAGTCTTACTCATTATTGAAAAAAATAAATAATCTAGAATTTTTTATTTAATCTTACTTTATTAAATACAGCAATTAAATAAAAAAATAAGGATTTGTAAAAAATAATAATGGTTGTATTCGTTATAAGTTACGGGTTAATAAATTAGTTACACCTATAACCCGTAATATGAAAAGAACTCTGTGATGTTTTGTTTTTTTTATGTTGTAATAGAAGATATGCGTTAATTTGAGTTAGTTGAAAGGGATATTTAGAAGGAGTAGAATTGCGATATAATCTTTTAATTCTTTACGAAAAATTTTTAGTGCCCTGGTAATGTTTGCTTCAACAGCTTTAACCCCAATATCTAACTTTTCTGCTATTTCTGCATTGGAAAGATCATCGAACCTACTTAATCTAAATACTTCCTGGCAACGGGGAGGGAGGGTTTTTAATGTTTGTTCTATTATTTCTTTGATTTCATCATAGTCTAGTAAATCTATTTCAAGTCGCTTTAATGCATAATAATTCAGGTTTAATTCATTCATTTCCCCAGTTACTTCTTTTTGATGCTTTAACTCTACCTGTTTATGCCTGAGATAATCCAGACAGCTGTTTTTAGTTATGGTGAGCAAATAAGCCATAATTGAGTTATTCTCGCGAATGGATTCTCTAGCTTCCCACATTTTAATAAATACGTCTTGAACAATATTTTTTGCGGTCGCCTCGTCGACAACGTATGTAACAGCAAACTGACAAAGTCGGGGGAAATAATTGTTGAAGATTGTTGTAAAAGCTTCCTCGTTCCCCTTTTTAAGATCTTTCAACAACCTTTCAGAGACCATACAACAGACATTAATTTAGAATAGTTTTTTAAATAGTACAGTGCAAACCTAGTAAAAAAACATATATTCAAATGCAAGAACAGTAAATTAATTTGAGAAGGAAATTAATCAAAACTGTATAGAAAGCTTATACAGTGTAAGCAATAAAATGAATGTGCTAATTGAAAAATATAAATATTCTTGCTGTCAGGGTTAAATTGGATTAATAGTCTTTGGTTAAAAAATAAAAAGCAAAAATAAATTCAGTATATGTAAATGATATATATATATAATTCGAAAGAAGATTTAAGCGTATCTAACTATTGTATTATTATTTTAACTCCTGTAGGAGCTTTATAATTTGTTTTAATTTTATTATCTCCAATTTTCTTGTGTTCTACTTCAAGTATACCCATAGGAGTAGGGAAGGTGCCTTTCACCCATTCTAAATCACCAAGATGAGGTTCAATTTTAATTGTTTTACATCCAGGTTCAAGAACATTTATTCCTAAAACATATTGAGTTAACCAACTTGTTGGTCCCGAAGCCCAGCCATGGCAGAAGCTGTGACGGAACTGCTCATAGCAATACCCACCATAGGTTTTGTGAATGTCAACTTTCCCTTCTGGTACAATTTCATCAATTCGGGCTGCATTTTTTGTCCAACTGATATCAAAATCTTCCCAGAAAGTTGTGGCTCCCAAATCAAGCATGGCCCCCCAATAATCTCGAATATTCTCAAGAGCCCCTTGATAATCATCTGCCATAGCTCGCGCAATAAGCATATAATAACCATAGAAAGTAGACATTTTATGTACTCCATCTTTCGAAAGAAACTCATCGTTTGTCTGTTTCGGAATTACTAATCCAGACATGGCAAGTAATGCAGCAGCCTGTTTCGAGTCAGCCATTTCAGGAATATGTTTTTTTAGTTTCTCAACAGATGTTTTACAAAGTTTAGCAGTTTCCTTATCACCCAGGATTGTGCATAAATCAGCTCCTGCATTAAAAGTCATTATCATCAGGGATTGTAAGCCAGCATGAACAGCATCCGGATTTTCACTTGAAGGCCAGTCCAGAAAACGATTTCCATCCAGAATTTCTTTGCCGTTGTCGTCTATTTTTGAGGAAAGAAGATGTAATAATTTTACCATGTATTCTTTTTGCTGTTTTAAATAATCCAGATTTCCCTGGTAATAATACCAATCGCGCTGAATTAACAGCCACCACATAGAATAAGAACTAATTCCGTTCATCCAGTTTGGCAACGGGGTTAAATCCCGGGCAAGATCAAGGCTCTTCTGAACCACTTCATTGTTCCCAAACACAGAGTTGATCGTCATCACTTCAGGGTGCATATCGCCAACCCACACTAGTGTAAAGATTGTTTAATAACCGAATTAATATTACTTTTGTCTTATGGCAAGAACAGGACAAAAGTTAAAACTTAACGAAGACGACTTTAAAACATTAGTCACAACATCTCGTGCTCACAGTGCAGACCATAGGGCTGTAGTGCGTTCCAAAATAATTCTCATGCTCCATAAAGAATATAGTTACGATTCGATAAAGGCCGAATTAAAAGTTGGGCGTGAAGCTATTGCTAAGTGGAAAAAACGATATTTAGAATTAGGTCTTGATGGCCTAAAGGATGCACCCAGACCGGGAAAGAAGCCCGTTTATACTGAAACCGACAAGGCCAGGGTTATACAAAAAGCTTGCTCTAAACCTGAAGGTGGATATTCCAATTGGGGTCAACGACGGATAGCAAAAGAGTTTGGAATGAGCCAAAGTACTGTTCAGAATATATTGAAATCTCATGATTTAAAACCGCATAAAACCGAATACTGGTGCGGAAAAAGTACCGACCCGGAATTCGAAGAAAAAATGCTCAATGTTGTGGGGTTATATATGAACCCACCAGAAAATGCGTTGGTATTGTCCGTTGATGAAAAAACACAAATACAGGCATTGGATCGTTCTCAGCCGGAACTACCTTTACGTTCTGGTAATCCAAAACGATTGACAGCCACATATAAAAGACACGGTACAGTTTCTTTAATAGCAGCACTTTCTGTTCATGATGGTGAGATTACTGCAAATACAATAGATAAAAACAATTCACAAAACTTCCTGAAGTTTTTAAAGAAGATTTACCGGAAGTATCCTAAAAAAAACCTACATGTTATTGCAGATAACTTAAATGTACATAAACATAAAGAGGTGAAAGAATGGATAGACTCCAAACCCAGAATAAGGATACATTTCACCCCAACCTATTCATCTTGGTTGAACCAAGTTGAAATTTGGTTCAATATATTATCCAAGGATGTGCTTAAAGGAGCTGTCTGGCAAAGCAAAGAGCAATTGGCCAGTCAAATAATACAGTATGTAGAAACATACAATAAAGAACGGGCTAAACCTTTTGAATGGACTTATGACGGAAAAGACAAAAATAGTTCGTCAAATATCAAATCTTCACACTAGTCGGTCGCGTTTTACTCCGTCCCACAAATAATCCTGCATGTTTAAGTGAACAGTATAAGCACCGGTCATCCAGATTTTATTTAAAATCTGAAAAACCACCGCCTTAGGCGGTGGTCATGTAAGTTAGGCTTAGCCATATAGCTTTGCCCATAATATAAACTTAAAAAAGTAAAATTATGGGTAAATTTCGAAAACTAACACATGTTTTTTACAAATGCGAATACCATATTGTTTTTACGCCGAAGTATCGTTTTCAGGTATTAGAAGGTATGATCAAATCATTGCTTGAACACGATATTCTCGCAATTTGTCAATGGAAAGAGGTCATAGTTGATGAACTGAGTGTGCAAAAAGATCATGTGCACATGTTATGTTCAGTGCCGCCAAAAATATCCATTTCCGATTTCATGGGCATCTTAAAAGGTAAAACAGCCATACGACTTTTCAAGACATATCCGAGTTTGAAGTCTAAGCCGTATTGGGGAAATCATTTTTGGTCAAGAGGATACTTCATTTGTACAGTTGGTCTTGATGAAGAAATGATTCGCAAATATGTAAAGTATCAACAGCACGAAGACAAAAAGAACAGAGAACGTTAGCCTATCCCTCTTTTAGAGGGTGCTGTAATTGAAGCCACCGTCTTTGACGGTGGTCATTCACTAAGTTGCTCGTCATTACACGTAAAAGATCCAAGATAAGGAATGTCGCGATACCTGAATGCAGCACTAATTTCCTTGATTTCAACTTTTGTATTAGGATCGACCAAATCAATTCGTACAAACCGGAATCCGGTTTCTCCAATAACTATTCTACCTAACCATGGAAGTTGTACAGTGAAATCGCGCATAGCATGATCATTCGTAGCCCCATCTGACCCTACATCACTCATGGCCTCACTTACTGATTCTCCGAAACGAATCCGAACATGTCCGGCCGGATTTTGATTGTTAATCGTTGTGACTATTTCTATCCCTCCCTGAATTTCACATCCAAAGTCTAGAATTAATCCTGATTTTGAATTTTTGTCATTTATCAAGGTCAGATACTCTCCTTGGTTAAGATCTGCTTGCCCAATGCTTTGTTTTAAAATATTTTCAGCATTTACAACCTTATTCCCTGATGAGTCTGATAACCAAATAATTTTTTCTGCAGTAATAAATTTCTGAATCAAGCTGGTTTCACGGATTTTTGAAGTATTCTTTAATTCAAAAGCTTGAGGAAGCTGTGCCGAAACGAATATTGTCGAAGTTTGAAAAATAAGACACAATAAGAAAGTAATATTCTTCATCTTTAACGATGTAAATTTTATAAAATAATTATTTGATTAGTTCAATTTTGTAACTACCAGCTTGTAATTTACAGTAGCCGTTTTCATTTACTGGAACTTGAATTTTGTTACCAGTTAATGCATCACTCGCTTTTTTAATGTCAAATCCGGCAGGGATATAAAAGTCAGCTGTTGAGTTTGCGGGAATAATTAGTGTACAAACTACTGATTTTTTGTTTTGTTTCCACGCTGATGTAATTTTTCCATAAGGTGACTGATGTGAAATTTCAACACCGTCAAGAGCAGGAACAAAGGATGGTTTTAAAATAACATTTTTAAAACCAGGATTATTCGGATCAGGGAAAATACCACCTAGTCCTTTATAAAGCCAAGCACCAATTTCGCCAAACATGATGTGATTCATCGAGATATCGTTTTGTGCATAAATATCCCAGTTCTCCAACAAGGTTGAGGCACCGTTCACAATCCACCATCCCCATGAAGGATAAGTTTCCTGCGAGGCTATTTTATAGGCGAAATCGGCATACCCATTTTGGCTCAATGCATTCAAAATTGTCTTTTGTCCCAGCAATCCTACATCCAGATGAAACTGGTCGGCTTCAACCCGTTTTGCAAGATTCGCAGCTACTTCAGTTTTCATTTCTTCTGGAACCAATCCCCAGTATAACGGAGCACTCATTTCAGTCTGAGTGCCGCTGGCATAAGTTTTTGTGTCAACATGGAAATATTTATTGTTAAAAGCTTTTTTTATTTTTTGCGCCAAGGCTAAATATTTCGTTTCATCCCCAGGTTTATTTAACAATTTTGCAGCTTTTGCCAGAATTGTTGCATCAGCAAAATAGTAACATGTTGAAGTTAGTTCAACTGGGGATTTCGATTTCACGGGGACCCAATCACCAAGGCCCCAGGTTGTCGTTCCTGATGGACTGATTTGAGTAATGTGATCGACATAACGTTTGATGTTTTCATATGATGCTTCCAGCAAAGAAATATCGCCGTAAAACAAGTAAATGTTCCAGGGAATCAACGCGATGGTACTTGTCCAGTCAGGGCCGTTTCCCCACTCATAACCCCAGCCGTCTGTAGGAATGATCGATGGTAAAACTCCGTTTGGTTGCTGTTCGTCACGGTGGTCGGCAAGCCATTTTTCGTATATCGTGATTCCGTCAAAACTGTATAAACCAGTTTCAATGGCAATGTGAGCATCACCTGTCCAGCCATTCTTTTCGCGTTGCGGGCAATCGGTTGGGTAGCCAAACAAATTCGACAAATAAGAATTATTGGTTGCTTCCCAAATCTTATTAATTGTTGGATTAGTAGTGTTAAACTCACCTACCTGCGGCACATCGCTATGCATAAAATAACCAACCAGGCTTTCTTTTGTAAGTTGAACCGGTTTGTTTGTCGTTACTTCAACATACTGAAATCCTTTGTAGTTGAAACGCGGAGCAAATGTTTCTTCACCTTTTCCATTCAAAATATAAATATCAGTCTGAAAAGGATCGGAATCATCGGTAGGACGGTAGTGGACGTCAATGTTTGACATGTCTACATGTCCGTTTTCATACAATCGTTCCCCATGTTTTAAGTATAAAATAGTTCCTTCCGGCCCGTCAACAGTAATTTCGCTGACACCGGCAATGTTTTGTCCAAGATCGAATACAAAAGTTGTGTCGTTAAATTTATTCATGCTTTTTGCTTCGATTTTCTGAACGTGACGAATCGGGTGCATCATTTGAGAAACAATGTTTTTTGAAGGCGCTGAACGATAAATGACCCCATTCCATTTTGAATCGTCGAAAGCTGTCTCACACCAGCACTTTTGTTCAAGACGAGCATCAAAATGCTCTGCAGTGTAAATACTATTAAAAATAACCGGACTTAGTGAGGTTTTCCAATCTTTTCCAGAAGAGATTGTTTCAGTTGTCCCATCGTCGTAAGTGATACGTAGATCCATACAAAAAGTCGGGCGGTTCCGCCAAGGGGCTTTGTGGAAATCCCAAACAGCAGTAGACTGGTGGTTATACCAGCCATTTCCAAGCAAAATACCGATAGCGTTTTTACCTTTTTGCAACTGGTTGGTCACATCGAATGTGACGTACAGGTTGCGACGGTCGAATCGTGTATAGGCAGGATCAAGGATATGGTCACCTACTTTATTTCCATTGACATACAATTCGTACAAACCAGCAGCAGAAACATATGTCTTGGCTGATTTAATTTTTTTGTCGGTTTCGAATTCTTTTCGGAAATAAGGTGCTGCCTTTTCACTGATTTCCTTTCCATCACTAATCCAGGCTCCTTGCCAATTAGCCATTTCCATCATCCCGGTTTCAAACGAGGCAACTGAAGAACTTACTTTTTCATTGTTTTGATTCCAAATCAAAACCGACCAGAAATATTTTGTAAAAGGTTTTAGCTTTTCTCCGTCAAAACGAACCAGCATATTATTGGATAAAATCTTGCCTGAATTCCACGTTGTTCCCTGCGTTTTGATAATTTCAAGCGAATCGGTAGAGACCAGTAATTGGTATGCCTTCTGGTTTGCTCCTAGACGACTATCGGTCATCATCCACGATAGTCGGGGATTGGGTGAATCGACTCCAAGAGGATTAACTAAATATTCACAACGAAGGTTGGTAACATTTGTTTGGAGTGATTGCGCTTGTATATAATTACTTAATGTGAGAAGTAAGATGATTAATAATTTGTAATCTTTCATTATAAATCGTTTCTAGATGATATTATATTTCGATTAAATATTTAACTAAAAAAAGAATAATTCCCTGGAATTTTTTCAAATATAGCATACTGTTCTTCCTTTTGACATTTATCCAGTCTAAGATAACTGAAAAATCTATGATAAATACCTGCTTTCTTTATCGATATTTGATCGTTTTTCACTCCTTTCTTTGAAATTTTATCTAAAAAAACAATACCTGTAATCGGAAGGCATAGTAAATCCACTTTCAAGATCAATCTTCTTTTACCCAAATTAAGTATCAGAAAATCTATTCAGGGTTATAACCACTTCAAAATATGATACTTCGTTTATTTACAAAGACTTACTATAGCGATTGCTGTGGCATGCCTTTGAAATCATTTTGATGTAAATAATATTACAAAAGCACTTTGTGTTCTTAACTTTGTTTGTTTTATAATTTAAGAGTTAGATTCTTAATTAAATCAACCTCTTCTTGTTTATAAGGAGTACCATCAAGTCTAAAGATTTCATTAGAACGAATCCTTTGTTGTTGCCCCAACCATATTCATTTTCCGGACGTTCCCATTTTGTTTCACGAAGACCTTCCTGCTTGGCATAAATATGAAGATCAGTCATGCTTAAGTAAAATGCATTATCAGGACCTCGCATGATATGAGGATCGCGAATACCTTTTTGTACAGCAATGCTATCACCATTTATAACCGGGTTTCCATTATTAATATCAGTAAACGAATAACCATCCGCACTTAGTGCCATGTGCAGACTATGATCACAGTCTTTGAAATAGACTAATAAATAAGCTTTCATGTCTCCTTCCGGAGAATTTACTTTCTGAGTTTGTGCAGGGTACAAGCATATGAATAAATTGGTAAGGACAAAGCTTAAAAAGAGTTTTGACATAATAAGTGTATATATATTATTTTGTGGTTTTTTTAATATTGTATCAGATTAACGATAATAACATATCCTATGTTTGTTTGTATAGACCACAATTACTTCCAACCTTATTAATACCTAATCAATCTTAAGAACAAGTGGTGCTGTTAAATTGCCTTGTGAGTTAAAATTAACTCTTAGCCCATCACTTTCAAATTTATAAGAGGCAAGTTCTCCACCTAATAACTTAACATTATCAAGATTTTTAGAATAATACTTGCTATCTGTTCCCAAAGATTTAATTAGAATACCCCCATTGTTTTCCGGTAGTTCCATAACAACTGCATATAACACATCTCCCTTTTTTGTAAAGCGGATGTCTTTTGATGTATATGGTCCGCCTTTTCCTTCGTTAAATCCCTGGGCATTTATCGGATTTGCATTATCAGCTTTTGGCCCTTCACCATAAATGTGCCAGGGGCGGGTTTCATAAATACATTCGCTATTAATATCCATCCATTTTGTAATATCTTCAACTACTTTTAACTCTTTTTCATCAATAGAACCATCACCACTAACAGGAATATTTAGCAGAAGATTACCGTTTTTGCTCACTATATCTACCAGTATTTGTATAACTGTTTTGGCTGATTTGTACCCATCCCTGTTGTAGATTTCCCTGTCATAATGCCATCCGCCAATACAGGTGCAAGATTGCCAGGGGTTATCCTGTATCTTGTCGGGAGCACCGCGCTCGACGTCCCAAACCATACATTCTTTTTGTTCTTCTGTAAGGATTTTGCCGAAAAGTACAGCTTCCAATTTACCATTGTGCAAATTCATATTGTTGTTATAATAATGAGCTGCAATCTCAAGTCCCGCATTGCTTACAGGCCATAAAGGTAAAGCGGTATCGTCAAAATAAACCAGGTCGGGATTATGTTTATTTATCATATCAACGGTTCGGTTGTAAAAATTCAGGCAATATTCCTCAGAAGCAGGTATTACTCCGGAGCCTTCTTCCCAATGCCACTGCCTGTGTATACTACCGCTATTTTCACTTTCTTCGCTTAACGGATGGTTTTGCGCGTATAAATTCTGAGGATCAAGCCCCTCCCACCATTTGCCTTTGCCATCTTTTTTTGTTAGATTTCCATCATAAGGTATTCCGGTTTTATCACCTTCTTTGTCCGCCATTTGGGCAGATTCGTACCACCTCCATGCATGGGCAGAATGGATACTAACACCAAAGTACAAATCATTGTTTCTTGTTGCCTTTTCCCAGCCAGCGAGTATATCTTTTTTAGGACCAATATCTACCGAATTCCACTCCTGGTATTTACTGTCCCACATATCAAGGTTGTCGTGATGGTTCCCCATGGCAAAGAAGTATTTTGCACCAGCACGTTTATACAGGGCTACTAATTTTTCCGGATCCCATTTCTCAGCTTTCCAATCGTTGATTACATCTTTAAAACCAAATTCTGATGGATGTCCATAATGCTCCAAATGGTATTTATACTGCCAATGTTCCTGATAATACATATTCCTTGCATACCAGTCACCAGCCTCGGGTTGGCATTGTGGCCCCCAATGTGCCCAAATCCCGAATTTTGCGTCGCGAAACCAATCCGGGGTTTCATATTGTTGTAACGATTGCCAGGTTGGTTCAAATTGCCCGGTTTGCATTTTTTCCTTAGCATTATCTTGGCACGATGCTATTGGAACAACCCATGCCATGATTAAAATGATGTTTTTTAATTTCATGATTTTCATTTGTTTATAAATTTAAACAAGGTCAATAATTGATTCAAAATTTAAACTGCAACTTCGCTCTCATATTATCATAATTGAATAAATTGGCATCAGTAACGACTGCCAATTTATTATTTACAATAACAGAATTTTTTGATGTTACAACTTTATTCCATTTTAATTTCAACCTTTTCACCACTATACTCAACAGAGATATCGGTATTTTCAATTTCAATTCCAGCCCCGTTTGATTCATCAATCCAAACAATATTAAAAACACGTTGACTTAACATACCATCAAAACCACCTTCTCTTTTCCCTATAATCAGGGTTTGCTCCTGTTCATCCCATTCAAAAGGGATGATGGAATATTCTCCATTTTCGTAATCATAATTAGTCCCTTCGTCTTCATATAACTCAAATTTCCCATCAGCACCGGCATAGACCCTGATTTCAAGTGTATCTGATTGTTTTTCGTTAGAGTATTGCATGAATTTACCCAAAGGAACAATGGAACCCGCTTTTACAAATAATGGTATGGTGCTCATCGGAGCGTCAATTTTTATGTTCTGGCCCCCTTCAAAATGGTCGCCTGTCCAGAAATCGAACCAACCTGCTTTGTTTTCGGGCAAGTAAACACCCCATGTCTTTACGTTTCCTTCCAATACAGGGGAAACGAGGAAAGAAGGGCCGAACATATACTCATAGTTCTGTTCAAGGGCTTTAACATCATCTGCAAAATCCATGACCAACGGGCGCATGATCGTGCCATTGTTTAAGGTAATATCTGCTGCCTGGGAATATATATAGGGCAGCAACCTGTAACGCAGGTTTAAATATTTTAACGCTTCATTTTCAAACTTTTCGCCATATCTCCAAAACTCCGTATCGGTTTTATAACCATGCACCCTTTGTAAAGGAGAGAATGTAGCAAACTGAAACCACCTCAACAGACGTTCGTGAAACCTGGGATCATCATATTGACCTTTGCCGGGGCGGAAAAAACCTCCTGCATCAAATGTCCACCAAGGCATCCCTGTAATTGAATAGTTTAGCCCTGCGGTTACTTGCCGGCGCATGGTTTCCCAATCGTTACCTATATCCCCTGTCCAGACAGCTGCCGCATAACGTTGTTGACCTGAAAAACCACTTCTTGTCAGGATAAAAACCCGTTTGTCCGGGACGTCTTGCCTGGAACCTTCATAAACAGTTTTGGTAACATATAATGGATAAACATTTCGGAGTTGCTCCCCGGACATGGTACCATTATTAATTTTCCTGCCAACCAGATCATCATTTTCAGGTTCTGTGGCATCCTGCCACCAAGCATCAATTTTATAGGGCATTAATAGCTTCTCACTGAAATTCTCCCAATAAAAATCAGCAGCATCAGGATCAAAAAAATCGACCCATTGTGTGTTGGGGATATAGTACCCCTTTTCTTCAAATTCTTTCCCCAGTTCTGAATTCTTATCAATCTTAGACCAAACAGAAACCATCAACCGCATGTCCATATCATGCAGCTTGTTGACCATTTGGGCCGGATCAGGATAGTTGTCTTCATCAAATTTCATGGCATTCCAACCATATTTGCCCCAGTATTGCCAATCCTGAACTATCAAGTCTAATGGTAATTCACGTTCCCTGAATTCTGTGGCATTATCCAATAATTCTTTCTGGGTATGGAAGCGCTCCCTGCAATGGATATACCCCAAAGACCAGAGGGGCATGAGAGGGGCATGGCCTGTGAGATTACGGTAACTTGAAATCACTTCATCGGCATTGCCTGAGAACACAACATAATCGAGCATATCGGCTACCGGTGACCTTAATACCATCTCATTGGTTACCTTGCGATAATATATGGTTGGGGAATCGTTTTTCTCGCCAGTGACAACTATTTCGTGTTTTCCTGCTGTTAGTTCTACCTGTGTACTGGTTGTGGGTGGCAACCAATGGTTTACTAAGTCTATAACATTTTTACCGTCTATTGACATTTGCCACCTCCTCGCCATGTCCTGCCCAACATCCAGCATAACGGCATATAAATCATCTTTCTCTACGGTCAATGTCCCGCTAAAAATACCATCCTGACGTGTCTCCTTTTTAGTCCCCTCTGTAGTCGTAACATCCACCGTTTTTGCTTCGCCATCGGTACCTGATGCCGTTAATTCCAAGACATTGTCGGCAGGGTTAAAATCGGTGAGCCCATAATTGTGCCATAGCAGGCCATAGCCTTTGCTTGACATGATGAATGGCACAGAGATCTGGGAATTTACCTGAGTCAACCTTCTTGGCAGCCCTTTTATATTCAGGTAACCATCCTGGAATTGCCCAGTCCCGTACAAAAATTCATCTTCGGGTGATTCAAAGCTTTGTCCGGCAACATGGGTTAGTTCCCCCTGTACAGTGCTTTCTTTAAATATACGTCGTCCAGGTTTTTCACTTAAGAATACGGTTCCTTCATCATTACAATAAGATATTGCACCATTCTGTTTATCAACTATAACAGAAATTTGTGAGGTGGATACTTCCAGCGATGATCGTGATTCTGAAACCTGAAAATCGGGGATATCTAATTTTTCTGTTAAGACCAATTCGGGCAAATTACTATTAAAATCTAATGCATATTGGATCCTTATTGTATTCTCTGCTAATGGTCTTATGTGAATTTCCCCTGTTTTAAGTTTGACAACTACTTTATCCTCTAATGTTTTATAACTTTCTATAGTTTTGGGTGAACAGGATATCAGAATTAAAATTGCTATAAAAATTCTCAAATTAATGCTTATTAATTTCATACTTTTTTTTATTATAAGTCATTTTATACTTTTCCCTGGGCAACACTGCATATATCTCTTTCTGGAACAATGTTTCTTTTATGCGCTCCTTTAATGAAGAAACCATTCGCCCTTCCTGATTAAATATAGAAATAGTAACAGTTGGTTTTAATGATAAATCTTGTCCAAGAGTTGATAACCTAAATCCAATTGATTTAAAAAGAAATGCAATATCCTACTATTTTTTGTTTTCATCTGTATCTTTTAGACAACTTAACCATTAGAATGCTATTTACTAGATTTTCTAATTATATTCCAAAGACATGTAATAACTTATCAAAGTGCATTGAGCATATTTTTTTAGTATCTATTTTAGTTATTACTTTCTAATTCAAAGTTTTTGTTAGTTACTTTTCAATGTTTTTATTTAAGACTTAATAAAAAAATAGACCAGGGGGTTAATACTCCCTAGTCCATGCAAAAAAATTATTCGTTTTAATAATCTGGATTTTGTTCCAATACCCCGTGATTTTTATCGATCTCCTCTTGTGGAATAGGCCAATGATAAAATTTATCTTCCCAGTGATAATCTATTAACCCACCTGTTACATTGTTCAATATTTCACCTGCTATATGCCACCTTTTTAAATCAAGGTATCTTAATCCTTCAAAAGCAAGTTCAATTCTTCTTTCATGTCTGATAGCTTCTCGCATCTCATTTTGAGAAAGGCCATCCGGTAGATCTGGCATTTCAACCCTATTCCGTATTGCATTTACTGCATCGTATACTGATTCATCCGGGCCGGAAAGTTCATTTTGTGCTTCAGCATACATTAACAGAACTTCACCAAGTCTTATTACAACCGTGTTTTGCTGGCTTAACGTAGAATAGCCATAAGGTATGTTCCCTGGTTCAAGAATCTTTTTTAAACCATAGCCTGTAGGTCTACTATTGGTAGGATAATGTACATTGCCTTCTCCCCAATCAACAAAATCAACAAAAACAGTTGCGTTAAGCCTTGGATCCCTGTTTTCGAAAGGATTTTCAGTATCTGTTAATGGAGATTCTCCCCAAGGCAAACCATCAGTACACTCAAAAGCATCAACAAAACTTTGTAATGGGCTTACACTTATCCAGTCACCGTAAATCAAATCAGAACCCCAGGTTGGTACATTGTCCGGGGCAAGGTAGTTAACCGAGAATATTATTTCAGGGTTACCGCTCTGTCCTGCATCCTGAAATAAATCTTCGTAAACCGGGCTCAATGAATATAGCGGCATTATTTCCTCGCATAAACTTTTAACCTCAGTAAGAGTAGACTCATCTGGAGTACCATTATTGCCATAAGCAGAATAGATTAACACTCTGGCCATTAAAGCCTGTGCTGTTGATTTTGTAACATGACCATAATTTTCAAAATAAGGATTTGTATTCAGATTTGCGATACTAAAATCAAGATCATCTAAAACTTGTTCGAGGATTTGAGAAGCCTCTACTTTTGGCTGTTCCTGATTTTCTAATGTAAGTGGTTCTAATATTAATGGAACATCACCATAATGAGCGTATAATTGAAAATAATAAAACGCCCTAAGGAATTTTATTTCTGCTTCAGCCACACTTTTATCAGATTCAGAAAAATCGGTGCCTTCATATGCGCTTAGTTGCGATAGAAAGATATTGGCTCTTGCAATAGTTTGATAACATAATTTATAAATACTTGAAATATATCCTCCTGTTGAAGCACTTATGTCGCCAGCAACAATGGCTTTTGAACCGCCATAATTATGTTGTCCATAGCTGTTATCGGTAATATTATCCCAAATTGGCAGGCAATATCCCCAGGTTCCGGCTGGTGGATTGTCCCATGGGCCTGAAGTAGAACCGTGCAAATAACCGTAATTGGCTGTAAGAGCCATATCAAAATCTGTTTTGCTTTGCCAAAATGTACTTGAAGAAATTTCATCGAGGGGTTGTCTGTCAAGGTAATCTTCACATGCACCCAATAAGAGAATGGATAAAATGAATATCGGTAATATTTTATATTTTTTCATTTTTCAGCAATTTAAAATTTAACATTTACACCAAAAGAATAAATCTTATTCTGTGGATAATTAACTAAATAACCGTTTCCGCCGCGTTCCGGATCAAGACCACGATAATCAGTTATAGTAAAGAGATTATCACCAGAGAAGTATACCCTCAGGTTCTCAATACCTCTTTGATTCATAAATTCATTTGTGATGGTATAACCAAATGTCAGATTTTTTAACCTTATATAAGAACCATCTTGAAGATACCATGAAGAATTACGACTAATGCGTGATGGAGCCCCCCATCCCCAATACATACGAGGCATTGAAGTTGAAGGATTTGTTTCAGTCCATCGATCTTTCCAATCTGTGGTTGGAGGAGCACCTTGTACAAATGGGATTGTACCCCAGTTATTCACATAATATTTAACTCCTTTGACTCCTTGTAATAGTGCAGAGAAATCAAAATTTTTCCAGTTGGCTGCAAGATTAAATGAATAGTTTAATGATGGGAATTTACCTGATATTGGTACCCTGTCATCATCATTAACAACACCGTCACCATTTGCATCTTTAAACTTTAGATCTCCAGGAACGGTAGCATCATTATATTGTGCAGGAGAATTTGCGATTTCTTCTTCAGACTGAAAAATTCCAATCCATTCGAGCATATAGAAACCTTCCCATTCATGTCCTTCTTCTCTTAAATAATAACCACTAATTTCTTGTTCCCCAAAATCTACCAATTCATTTTTATAATGATCTATATTTAATCCCAGGTTATATTCCAGACCTGACAGACTACCTGAGGTAACACGGTTCATAAACATAAGATTAACTTCAATACCTTTGTTCTCCATGGTACCATTGTTAACAGTTGGAGCATTTAAACCAACCGCATTTGTTACCTGGGAACTTCTTAGAATATCTGTTGTTCTTTTCTTGTACCAATCAAATGTTATATTTAATTTCTGGAAAAAAGTTAAATCAAATCCAAAATCTGTTACACTCGTCGCTTCCCATTTTATTGTGCTATTGGACAAATCCGTTTGGGCTACGCCAGAAGAAAGACTAGAATCATCAAACGAATAGTTCCCTGTTAAAGCAAGCTTTGACTGGTATGGATAAAGTCCAATATTTTGATTTCCTAATTCGCCATAAGATCCTCGAAATTTAATATTGTCTACCCAAGATAAGCCAAGGCTCTGAAAAAATGGCTCTTCAGTAAGCCTCCATCCTGCTGAGAATGATGGAAAAGCTCCCCATCTCGAATCAGATGCTAATCTCGATGTACCATCATATCGTACATTAGCTTCCAGCAAGTAACGTTCCTTATAATTATATCCCAAGCGCCCAAAGAAAGACATTAAGGCCCATTCTTCTTTTGTACCATATGTTTGTTGTACAGACGGACTTCCAGCATCCAATTCACGAAGTCTGTCGCTAGGATATTCTTTTCTGTACCCCTGAAGATATTGATAAACATTATCTTCCACGCTATAACCAACTTTGGCACTTACCTGATTTCCTCCTCCAAATTCTTTATCAAAAGTTAAATAAGAGAATAAATTTTTATATACAGATTGATCGTCTCGAACGGTTAGCCCTGCGCCCCCAACATCCAACAATGTCATATATTCATTGGTTCGGAAATTATATAAGGGAACTTGTGGCAAAAAATCACTGTATTTGCTGAAATCAAGGTTGATGGCACCTTTGGTATACCAGCTTAAACCTTTTGCCAACTGTATGTCAACCCATCCTTGCGATGAAATCATATAATCATCTGTATCTTTGTTTACTTCGTTACCAATAATAGCCATCGGATTTTTATTGTTGTATTCAAAATCATAAGCTTTAAATGAATACCTTCCACTTCCGTCAGCAAGTTGTGGGGCATAAGTTGGTGCTTGAGACATGGCTGCTAGAAACATATCAGAACCACCTGAACGTGGGGCTGTCTTTTCTCCTTTCTTAACATAGAAATTACCCCCAAATTTTATTTTATCATTCACATGTGAAGTAAGGTTAACACGAACATTATATTTTTTATAATCAAATGATTTCATAACACCTTCCTGATTAACGTAACCAAGAGAAACATTAAATTGTGTTTTATCACTTCCTCCTCTAAAACTAAGGTTGTGCGTTTGTGTTGGAGCTGGATTAAATAACAAATCAAGCCAATCTGTATTTGGGTATAAATTACGATCCGTTGCATTACGGTAAGTTTCAATCATTTCATCTGTGTATAATTCTGTTAGACCTGAATTTACCCTCGCCTCATTAAACAACTCCATGTATTCTGCCGAATTTGTAATTAACTCAAACATCTTGGTTGGAGAGTGCATACCATAGTTCCCATTGTATTCCATAGTCACTTTTCCAGCTTTCCCAGACTTGGTTGTTACAAGTATAACCCCGTTTGCCGCGCGAGCACCATAGATAGAAGCTGATGCTGCATCCTTTAAAACTGAAATATTTTCTATGTTGTTGGGGTTTAAATCTGAAAGGTTACCCTGCACTCCATCGATCAAAACCAAAGGATCTGAACCAGCGCTACTAAAAGTTCCAGTCCCTCTGATACGGATAGATACACTCTCGTTACCAGGTTCTCCTGAATTTTGTGTAATTTGCACACCTGGCATCAAGCCCTGTAACATAGTCTCTGCATTGGCTACAGGCCGTTTTGTCATATCTTCTCCACTTACTGAGGTTACTGCTCCTGTTAAATTTACCTTCTTTTGTGTTCCATAGCCAACAACAACTACTTCATCCAGAGACATTACATCTTCTACTAAAATAATATCAATCACAGATTGACCAGCAATATCAACATCCTCGGTAAGATAACCTACATACGAAAAACTTAATTCAGCATCTGGGGAACTAACTGTTATTGTATATTCCCCTTCAAGATTTGTAACAGAACCGTTTGTTGTCCCTTTTTCAAATACATTTACACCTGGTAGAGGGGTTCCATCTGAATCGGTTACTTTTCCTTTAATTGTAAGTTCTTGATTATTCGTACTCCCAATATTATTTTTTGAAAGCAAAACAATACCATTATCAAATATTTTATAGGATATATTTTGATTTGAAAATAATTCTTGGATTACTTGATTGAAATCTTTATTAAATAAGTTAATACTTACTTTTTGATTCACATCAATCTGTTCATCTTGATAAAAAAAACGAAAATCACTTTGATTCTCAATTTCTTTTAAAACCTCGATAACTTGTTTATCTTTCAGATTTAAGGTAAATTGATTTGTCTGCGTATATACCTCTGCCGATACTTGCAGCAAACAAAAAACCATAAGCATAATAGTTAGTTTCATAGCTCTA
Organism: Bacteroidales bacterium; assembly: GCA_963665085.2. Lineage (GTDB taxonomy): Bacteria > Bacteroidota > Bacteroidia > Bacteroidales > JAAAOM01. Next base: position 828,978 of record CAXXXS010000002.1, on the reverse strand, counting down.
AAAAATTTATACAACTGCTTCCTGCCAATTAATTGACAGCTTTTTACATTATTTTTCATAAATTCGACTGATTTTTGGTTAGTAAATGGTGTTACAGCACCGTTTATTTATTTGAAAATTTTTTTGCCGGTTTATGTTACAGCATTTACCGGCAATTTTTATTGTTAGTTTTAGTTAGCTCATTAAATTTTCCTCCTTTCTTTATTTTTTCTTTATAATTATCTGTTGATCATCTATTTCATATTGTATAGGTATCGTGTGTTCAATGAGATTTAAAATTTCTATTATTGTTTCATTTTTAATGGTTCCCGAATAATGGTAATCTAAAATTTCAGGATTGAGAACTTTAATATCTACACCATATTTCCTTTCAAGAAGTATAACAAGCTCTTTTAGGCTCATTTTTAAGAATGTCAACTTGTTGTCTTTCCAGGAAGAATAAATTTTGGGATCAACCTCTTTAATCAAAACTGATTTAGTGTTTTTATTGAAAACCATTTGTTCTCTTGGTTTAAGATTAATATTTTTCTTTATTTTTATTTTGTTTGATGAGGTTATTAGGATTGAGCCTTCCTCTAGTGTAGCAACAACATCCAAATCTTCATCATAAGCTTTTACATTGAATTCAGTCCCCAAAACATTAACGTTAAAATAATCAGTATGTACAATAAATGGTTTTTGAGGATTCTTGGAAACGTTAAACCATGCTTCTCCTGATAAATATACTTCTCTTTGTTTTACCTCTGGATTAACAGGGTATTTTATTTTTGAACCTGCATTCAGATAGATTATAGTGCTATCGGGTAATATAACGTTTGATATTGATCCTTCAGGCGCAATTGCTGTGCAATATATTGGTTGGGGTACTTCTAATATTAAATCAACAAACTTGCCGATAAAAATACCAATTAAAAGTACTGCTGCTACACGAATAAATGTTTTCCATATTTTGATAGAAGAGGGGTTGGGGTTTTTCTCTGAAAGTACGATTGTCCGGAATCGTTTCCATTCATTTTCTGAGTCAGCAATTTGAGCAGCATTAGCAAGTGAAGATTCCCACAAGTCTTTTACCCTTGCAAAATATCTGGCGTTTTCTTTTGATTTAGAAATCCAGTCAGAAAGTTCTTTTAATTCATCCTCACCTAACTCTTCGTCAAGATATGCTAATATCTTAGATTTTATTGCCTTTTTAGAATTCATTATTGTCTTTTACATAGATATGACACTTCATAATAAGGCATCCCTACTTAAAAAACTAAAAAAGTTTTAAAAGAGTAATTAATACAATACTAATATATTCCGCAAGTTCAGTTCTTAGAATTCGTAAAGATTTAGAAATATATTTTTCTACCATTTTTACAGAAATTCCCATCTTTTCAGCTACTTCTTTGTTTTTTAGGTTCTCTTTTGAACGTAGTAAAAAAATTTCACGACACTTATCGGGTAAGTTATTAATGGCTTGTTCCATTTTTTGTTCCATCTCCATTTCAAGCAGGCTGTAAAAAGGATCGTTAAAATCGGAATAGATCAATCTTTCTGATTCTATGATATTGGAGATTATTTCATCTTTTGCAGAATCCTTTATTTGTAAATGACGCAGTTGATTTAAGGATTTATTTCTTACTGCCTGATAGAGATATGATTTTGGGGAATCTTTTATTGAAAGGGTTTCTGATTTTTCCCACAAGGTTAAAAAAGCTTCCTGAACAATATCTTTTGCTAGTTCAAGATCCCCGGTAAATTTTTTTGCAAATAAAACCAGGCGCCCATGGTATTTATGGAATAAAGTTTCATAAGCTTTTAAGTCTTTTCTTTTTAAGCCTGTTAGTAATTGTTCTTTAGAATATTCCATTAGCCTAATTTGAGCACAAACATATTAAAAGTTAATAAATACTGCAATTTGAGAGAGCTAGAATCTTTAAGGGAAGAAATTTTGTCTAACTAATAAACTGCGAGGGAATTAAAGTTTAAAATTCTAAATAAACTTGGCAAAACTTGCTAAGAGTGTTGGTTTGTCCACGGTTTACGTGAAATTCCGGATTAAAAAACCCGCCTAGGCGGGTTATCAAAGTTTGTATATGTGAAAAAAAACAAGTTAAGAGATTCATTACTTTTGAACCCCAAACTCGTAAATTGTTGAAGACGAATAAGTCTCCCCTGGTTTTAACTCCGTAGATGGAAACTGGGGATTGTTTGGAGAGTCAGGGAAATGTTGTGTCTCTAAGCAGAAGCCATTGCGTTTTTCGATAACAGCGCCACCTTTACCAGAAAAACTTCCATCAAGAAAGTTTCCAGCATAAAATTGTACTCCAGGTTCTACTGTATATGTTTTCATTGTTCTTCCTGTTTCTGGTTCAATTACTTCTGCAACAAGTTTCATTTCACCTTTGTCTTCAGCATCTAAAACGTAATTATGATCGTAACCACCGGCAAAATTTAACGCTTCAAAATCAGTGTCAATTCTTTCTCCTATAGTGTGAAATTCTCTGAAATCCATGGGGGTTCCTTCAACTGGAGCAATTTCACCAGTAGGAATAAGATTTGCATCTGTTGGAGTATAACTATCTGCAATGATTTTTAATTCATGAGAAAGAATGTCTGATTTACCAGCATCTTTTAAATTAAAAAATGAGTGATTGGTAAGGTTTAGAACTGTAGTTTTATCCGTTGTTGCTTCGTAGTTGATTTTTAGTTCGTTGTTGTCTGTTAATGTATAAGTAACCTTTACAGTTAGATTACCTGGATACCCTTCTTCTCCATCTGCACTTAGATAAAATAATTCTAATCCAACACCATCTTTGTTTTTAATTTCTGTAGCTTCCCAAACTTGTTTGTCGAAACCTTTTAAACCACCGTGTAAATGGTTTAGACCATTATTCTTAACAAATGTATATTCCTGACCCTCCAGTGTAATCTTTCCATCTTTTATCCTATTCCCATATCTGCCTATAAGACTTCCAAAATAAGTAGTCCTTTTTTCATATTCTTTGAAATCATCAAAGCCAAGGACTACATCTCCCATATTTCCATCTTTGTCAGGTACAATAATAGAAACAATTATACCACCATAGTTCATTATTTTTACAACAACATCGTTTGTGTTTTTTAATGCATATAATGAAACTTCTTTACCATCTTCTGTAGTTCCAAAATGTTCTTTAGTAATATTCATTTGTTTGTCGCTTGATATTTCGTTTGACTTCTTATTCTCTTGTTTTGATTGACAAGATATCGCTATTATAACTAATAATAGGAAAGCAATTTTTTTCATGGGTATTATTTTTAAGTTTCGATAAAACTATTGATTCAAAATGTATTTTCAAAATTTTTAATAAATTGCGCATACAAAAATTTATAAGTATTTATTAATCATGAAACAACAATTAACAAGAAGAAAGTTTATTGCAAAAAGCTCCGTGGGCGCTACCGGACTTGTGCTAGGAGGTCTTGGAATGTCCGCTAAAAGCTATGGAAATATCTTAGGTGCAAATGATAGAATTAATGTAGCAATGATAGGTTGCTACCGAAGAGGTATCCCATTAACACAGTCTTTAGCAAACATTAAAGATAAAGTCAACTTTTTATATGGATGCGATGTAATTAAAGATCGAAGGGAAAGTTTTGGGAAAATGGTGAAAGAAAAATTTGGAACCGCTCCAAAATTAGAAAATGATTTACGTGTAATTTTAGATGATTCGACTGTTGATGTAGTTTTTAATGCAACACCTGATCATTGGCATGCTCCTGGTTCAATTATGGCGTTGCAGGCAGGAAAACATGTTTATTGTGAAAAACCATTAAGTCATAATCCAAGAGAGAATGAATTGTTGGTTATGGCTCAAAAAAAATACAACAAAGTTGTTCAAATGGGGGCACAACAGCGTTCCTCACTTGAGTCAAAAGAAATTGTTAAAGAGATCCATAATGGGGTAATTGGAGAAGCCTATATGGCAACTGCATTTTATGCTAATGCGCGCACAAGTATTGGAAATGGTAAGGTTGTTCCTGCACCTAAGGGATTTGACTGGGATTTATTCCAGGGACCAGCTCCCCGGGTTGCTTTTAAAGATATTTTAGCTGATTATAATTGGCACTGGTTCTGGTTATGGGGAACTGGAGAAACTGGTAATAATGCTACTCATGAGTTAGATATATCAAGATGGGCATTGCAGCTTGATTACCCTGAAGAGGTTAAGACGAATGGGGGTAAATTCCATTATACAGATGATGATTGGACAATGTACGATACCTTAGATGCTACTTTTAAGTTTTCAAACGGAAAAATTATCAAATGGGATGGAAAGAGCCGAAATGCAATGAAAACAATGGGAAGCGATAGGGGTACAATAATCTATGGAACAGAAGGTACTGTTTATGTCGACAGGGGCGGATATAAGTTATTCGATAGAGGTGGAAAATTACTTCGTGAAAAGAAATCTCAGGGAGAGGAAGGAACTACAGGATTAGGTGGCGGTGGAGACCTGACTACCATGCATGTTGATAACTTCCTGGAAGCGGTAAAAGGAAAAGCAGAACTGAATTGTCCGGTGGAAGAAGGTGCAAAAAGTACACATCTTTGTCATTTGGCAAATATTTCATATCGTTTGGATCAGAAATCATTAAAATGTGATACAGCAACAGGAAGATTTTTAGATCAGGAAGCGATGGATTTATGGGGAAGAAATTACGAAGAAGGTTGGGAACCTAAAGTATAGTAATTATACAAAATAAAAGATCCTTGAGATATTTTGTCTCAAGGATCTTTTGCGTTTTAATTTGATGTGTGTAAATTCAAAATTCTATTACTTAAGCTTATTTTTATTGATTAATATTTAATTTCATTGTATTAATCTGAGAATTGTCATGTTTTTGTATTTTTGGATAGCAACTATAAATACAAAAAAATGAAGAATTTAATTATTCCTGAAAATTACAAAAGCCTTTTAGATTTAAAACAAACAGAAAAAGCTATCTTACTTGTTAAAGACGTTTTTCAAAGTAATTTATCGTCAGAATTAAAACTGAGAAGAGTTACTGCTCCTTTGTTTGTTATGAAAGGGACAGGTATTAATGATGACTTAAATGGGATTGAACGTAAAGTTACGTTTCCTGTAAAAGATTTGAATGATAAGCAAGCAGAAATTGTTAATTCTCTTGCAAAATGGAAAAGGATCGCCCTTGCAGATTATAATATTGAGAATGGATATGGATTGTATACAGATATGAATGCAGTGCGCCCTGATGAGGAACTTGATAACATACATTCTCTTTATGTAGATCAATGGGACTGGGAACGAGTTATGAAACCCGAAGAAAGGAGTTTGGAATTTCTAAAATTTATTGTAAACAAAATATACGAAGTCCTGAAGAGAACGGAATTTGTCGTCTATGAAAATTATCCTCAGATACAACCCATTTTGCCGGAGAATATAACTTTTTTGCATGCAGAGGAGTTGCAAAAAGAATATCCTGGCCTGACCCCAAAAGAAAGGGAGTATAAAGCGATAAAAAAATACGGTGCCGTTTTTGTAATCGGCATAGGAGGAGAACTGGCAGATGGAAAACCTCATGACGGACGGGCTCCGGATTATGATGATTGGAGTACGCCAACATTAGATGGAAACAAGGGACTAAATGGAGATATTATTTTATATAATCCAATACTTGATTCTGCCTATGAAATTTCTTCAATGGGAATACGTGTAAGTGAGGAATCTTTGGCAAGGCAGTTAAAAATGACTAATGCCGAAGATAGAAAGGAATTGCTTTTTCATAAAAAATTATTGAAAGGGGAACTGCCACAATCAATTGGTGGCGGTATTGGCCAATCACGACTTTGTATGTATCTTTTGCGCAAAGCACATATTGGTGAAATTCAATCAAGTATCTGGCCGGAAGAAATGAAAATCGAGTGTAAAAAAAATGGAATAGTCTTAGTTTAAAAAATAAATCTGGGAACAGTAATCAGTGTTTTTATTTTCTGATTACTGTTTTTTTGTATTGATTATAAATCTCCTGTTTTTCTATATTCCCCAACGATAAGTTCTACTACAGCGTTATAGCTCATAATTCCCTCTTCTTGTGATTGAGATTTTAAGTATTGGTCGTAGATTTTAGAAGAAACTTTTTCTACGGGTGTTTGAAATTTTTCCCAATACTGATAATATGCTTTTATATCTCTTTTTATACCCGGAACAAGTTCGTTAGTAAATTCTTTATATTTTTCTTTGTCAATTCTGGCTAATTGGTTCAAGCAATAACGTAATGCCATTAAGTAACCGGAGTATTGAAATTCTATATTTGGGTGCATTTTTGAAGTGATAAAGCCTAAATAGTTTGCTTCATCCTCCGATGCATAGCCACTTAAGTGAGCCAATTCATGACAAATAATTGCCGGGATAAAAGGATCGGGTTGTGCAGTATTTACGTTTGCTTCAGCAGTAAAAGGACAATATACACCGCCAATGCCCATATATGAGTAAATAGAAGGGAAGAGGAATTTTTTGGCTTTCAATGTTCTAGGAGTATTAATTTTGTAAAGGTTTTGGGCAGCAAAATATCCATCAGTTGCAGATTTTAGATAGTGATTTATGTCAAATTGTAGATTGGTAACCAGGCTGTCGTCTTCATTAAGATTTATCCTTAGGTTATTTGTTTTTTCTAATAACAAAGATGTCACTTCAAACAATTCTATAGTATCAATTTTCTTAACAGAATAATCAAGTTGTTCAGCTAACGAACTTTTTTGATAATTTATTCCAAATAGAAGTTGAAAAGAAAAATACAGTAAGGTTAGTGTTGTGAGCAGGTTTAATAAACCAGTTAACAGAAATTTTTTTAGTGGGATTTTGTTGAGAAAAATTTTTCGAATATTTTTTATTAACGAAATGAAAAACAAGACTATTAATAGGTATAAAGTAATTTCTCCAATAGAAAAATAAGTAAATCCGGTAATGTATTTGAAAATTGAAGTAAATAACTGAAAGAAATATGTTTGGTAAAACGATTGAATAAATTCAGGATTATAACTAATAAGCCTGATAATGAGCCATAATATTGGGAAACTAATTATTATAAGAAGTTTAGTTTTTTCTTTACGATTCAATTTTTTTTCAACAAAAATAAAATATTTCATAGTGTTTATATCATGCTGATTAGCGAAGATACTCACAACGTTATAAATTAATGCAGATTACTGCATGATTATGAACTTACAATATGAAATTTGCAAAGTGCTTACAATTTATTATTTTTGAGCTGAAATATATACCAATTAATCCTATTTTAATATTGATAAATACTAAATTAAAAGATTTTTTAAAATGAAGCACAAAAAACCTTTGGCTTTTATGGGCCTTTTAATGTTCTCTTTTTTTACTTCCAAGTCGGTTTTTGCTGGGGGGCAACCACCGATAGATACAGGGGCTACTGCCTGGATGCTTACTTCAACAGCATTAGTTCTTTTAATGATTCCTGGTTTGGCAATGTTTTATGGTGGCCTTGTTCGCACAAAAAACGTCCTTGGTACAATGATGCATTCTTTTGCAGCAATGGGAATCATGACCGTGCTATGGGTGCTTGTTGGATATAGCATGTGTTTTGGAGGAAATGTATTCGGTGGTTGGTTCGGCTGGAACCCTGATTATGTTGGTTTGCGAGGTATTGATACTAGTATTTTAGATTCTGGGATCCCAGAGTATGTGTTTTCAATGTTTCAGGCAAAATTTGCTATAATTACTCCTGCGCTAATCGCTGGAGCTTTTGCAGAACGTGTTTCTTTTAAAGCGTATGTTGCATTTATTGCATTGTGGGGCTTGTTAGTTTATAATCCTTTATGTCATTGGGTTTGGGCAGAAGATGGTTTTTTGTTTAACTTAGGGGCAAATGGGGCAATCGACTTTGCAGGTGGTACAGTTGTTCATATTTCTGCAGGGGTAAGTGGTTTAGTGGCTGCTATATTTATCGGCGCACGTCGTGGATACCCAAAAACAGTTTACGCTCCAAGTAATTTGGTTATGACAATGATCGGGGCCGGTCTTCTTTGGGTCGGTTGGTTTGGTTTTAACGCAGGAAGTAGCATTGCGAGTGGATTAAGTACTGCTCAGGCTTTAACTGCAACACAGGTCGCTGCTGCTGCTGGTGCATTGGTTTGGATGATAATTGAAGGTGTGCATCAAGGTAAAGCGACTGCATTGGGTTTTGCATCCGGAATTTTAGCTGGACTTGTTGCTGTAACTCCTGCCGCAGGGGTTGTTCAACCTTTAGGGGCCATGGCTCTCGGAGCTGCTGCTGCAATAATTTGTTACCTTGCAATTATTATGAAAGATAAATTAGGTTACGACGATAGCCTTGATGCTTTTGGCGTTCATGGTGTTGGAGGGATTGTAGGTGCTATCTTACTAAGTTTTTTTATTAGAAAAAGCTGGATGGCTGATGCAGCAGAAGCAGCAGGTGGTAGCTGGACCGTATTGCAACAATTAGGTGTTCAGGTTGCTGCAGTTGCTATAGCTATTGTTTATGCAGCTGGTGTAACATTAATTATTCTTTTTGTGATGAAAAAGTTCGGAGGGTTTCGTGCTGATGAAAAGAAAGAAATGCAAGGTCTCGATTCTGCTTATCATGGAGAGAGTGGCTATGGAATGCTTAACCCTAATTAATCAATCATAAAATAATATCATGAAATTAATTTCAGCAATAATAAGAGAAAATCAGTTAGATCAGGTACGTACTGCATTAATCGAAGCAGATATTCAACGTATTACAGTAAGCCGTGTTTCTGGTCATGGACGTCAGACAAGCGAATCAATTTATCGAGGAAAAAAAGTTATTCCTAACCTCATCCCAAAAGTAAAGATTGAAATTGCAGTAAACGATGAATTTGTAGATATTACTGTCAATGTAATTATTAAGTCAGCAAAGTCTTCCGATGAAGGCAAAGAAGAAGGAATGGTTGGTGATGGGAAAATTTTTATAACACCACTTGAAGAATGTATTAGAATCAGAACGAATGAAAGAGGGGGTAGTGCTATTTAATAAATAGAAACTTTATGTTCATGATAAAGGCAGTGTTTTACAACATTGCCTTTTTATTTTAAATTGAAAATTTCACCCTTTATTTTACTTCAAATTTAAATACTCCTGTTTTACCATATATACAACCTTCACAGTTATTGGAGGTTATTTCTTCTCCATTTTTATTTATTGCTTTAACCTCAACGTTATATATTCCATATGGTGCATCGTAAGGAAGATTGGTTTGTAGTACCCATATGTTTTTTCCATCACCAAGAAGTTGCATCATTAACTTAGGCGTATTGGTTCGGTACTCTCTTGAAATTATTTCTACAGACTGAATTTCAATTGGTTTTCCTGTAAATTCAATAGAAACAGAAATTATATCACCAGGTTTATAATCTGTTTTATCCAGTTTAATTGTTTTAATTTCAGGCTCAGTGGCTAAAGCCGTAAATAGTGAGATTAGAAACAAAAAAGAGATGATGAATACTTTTTTCATAACTTGTTATTTTGGTTTTATATTTCAATCAAAATTACCTTTTTCTAGATAAAATAGTAGATATTTGAGATATAATTCTCTATTTTTAAATATTTTATGCAGAACATTTTATTTTTAGGGCAAAAAACTCTATTCTTGTAATGCGATAAACAATTCTAATTAACATTTAATTGATCATACAATGAAAAACAAAAATTCCAGGAGAGACTTTATTAGAAAGGCAGCATTTGGTTCAGCAGGAACCCTGGCAGGTAGCTATTTTTTGTTGTCTTGCAAAGGTGGTGCAACATCAGGTAGTGCAGCAGTAGAGGCTGTTGCTGAAGCAGCTAAAAATATACCAGATGTAGGTATTCAACTTTACACACTACGTGATGCAATGGCTGCAGATACTTTAGGCTCGTTAAAGAAAGTAGCTGATTTAGGCTATAAGAACCTTGAACTTGCTGATTATGTAGATGGTAAATTCTATGGATATGCCCCATCTGAATTTAAAAAAGTTGTTGATGATTTAGGAATGAAAATCCTTAGTAGTCACACTCAGGTTGAAGCAGCAGGAATCTCTATGGATAACGCACAAAAAATGGCTGATGATCATGCTGAATTAGGTGTTAAATATTGTGTCCAACCATGGATTAACCCAGAAGATCGAAATATCGAATCATATAAAAAGATGGTTGCAGACTGGAACCAGGTTGGTGAAGTTATGAAATCAGTAGGCATTCAATTCGCTTACCACAATCATAATTTTGAATTTGCTAATATTGACGGTGTTGTACCATATTATGATATATTCTTAAAAGAAATGGATCCTGCTTTAATCACGATGGAAATAGACCTTTATTGGGTTAACAAGGCTGGACAAGACCCAGTTCAAATTTTTAATGATTACCCAGGACGTTTCCAACTTTTCCACATGAAAGACATGAAAACTAAAAAAGATCCTACTTTTGAAGTAGACGAAACAACAAAAGCTGATATCATTTCTGTTGGAGAAGGTGTTATCGATTTCAAAAGAATTTTAGCAGCTAGCGAAACTGCTGGAATGAAATATCTTTTTGTAGAAGATGATAACCAAAATCATGGCGAACCATTTGTTGGAATTAAGAGCAGTATTGATAATCTTAAAAGTAATATTTTGGTTTAAATAAAAAGAGTTAGAATCATAATATTAAACCCCGGGTACTTATGTGTCTGGGGTTTTTTGTTGATTATTATTTCGTAACCACCTCTTTCCCAAAAGGAGTTAAAGCAAGAGAAGCTAGTTTAAAGTGTTGCTTTGCAAAAGGAATTCCAATTATAGTAATAGCGAATAAAATCCCAAAAGCAAGATGAGATAGGCTTATCCAAATTCCACCACAAAGTATCCAAATTATATTCATTAAAATAGAAAGGCAACCGGAAGCAGTATTTGTAGTAACAACTTTTTTTCCAAATGGCCATAATGCCAAGAAGGCGAGTTTTATAGATTGAAGTCCAAAAGGAATACCTATAATTGTAATTATTAGAATAACGCTGCCTATGGCATACTCAATAGCGATAAAGATACCACCAAAAAGAACCCAGATTATGTTTCCAATAAGTCTCATTTTGTTTGTTTAAATGAATTTTTTTATAGTATCAGAGGGTTTAGGTAGAATTTTAGATTTTTTGAATTTTAGTGTATGCATTTTTTTATTCAATGTTTTAGTAAGAAGTAAAAGTATGAAAATTTCTACATCAAAGTTTGTGTTTTTCTGTTGAAAATAAACTGGGACTGCTTATTCGGTTAAAAACCTGAATAATATAAGGAAAAGGTTGTCGATTACATTTAAAGACAATAGAAATTGTAATACTTGGATATAGATATTTTTTTCTGTAAAAAGACATCGATTTTTGAATAAAAAAAATAAACTAAACATAAGTTATAAAAAGAATACTTTTACTGGCCGTTTTAGAAAAATAGATTTACTAGATAGATTATGGATGAAAAAGTTTTTAAAAATGTAATGCCAATTCAGGTAAGGTTTAGTGATGTTGATGTAATGGGGCATGTATCTAATACCATTTATCAAAATTATTATGATTCAGGAAAAATAAATTACTTTGATGAAGTATTGCCAGACATGGATTTTGTAAACATTGGCGTTGTAGGTGCCAGCATCAAGATAGATTATTTAAAGCCGATTTTTATGAAAACCCGTATCCTGGTAAAAACAAGAGTAGCAGTTTTGGGGAATAAAAGCCTTACCATGGAACATTGCCTCGTAGATGAAGATACAAATGATTTATTGTCAACTTCCACAACAGTTCTTGTTTGCTATTCAATAAAGGAGCAATTGAGTATCCCTATTCCTAATCATTGGAAGGATAGTATTCTAAAATATGATTCAAATGTGACTGTAAAGTGAAAATGAATTAGAAATCAAAAGTAAACGTTGCCAATTCTTAATCTATTAATTAACTAGTTAGTTTTTATTGAGTTTTTAAATTACTGCAAAAAAGAATTTTTTATTCTTATATTGGCATTCTCTAATTAATTAAGACTAATAATAAACTAATACGTATGTTAAAAGGAATATCTCCCATTATTTCGCCAAAATTACTGGAAACACTGGCAAGGATGGGGCACGGAGATGAGATAATTTTAGCTGATGCACATTTCCCCGGAGAAACATTTAATTCGAATGTGTTGCGTGCCGATGGAATCCGAATTCCGGGTTTACTTGAAGGAATTTTACCTTTATTTGAGCTTGATTCATACGTTGAGGCACCGCTTATTATGATGCAGGCAGTTGAAGGAGATGAGCTCGATCCTGAAGTTGAAAAATCTTATCTGGCGAGCATTCATAAAACAAATCCCAATGTTGCACCAATTCAACGTATCGGACGATTTGAATTCTACGAACGGGCAAAATCTGTTTTTGCTGTTGTAATGACCGGGGAGACTGCAAAGTATGGGAATATAATCTTAAAAAAAGGTGTTACGCCAATCTTGTAATTACTAAACTCATATAAACAATGAATAAATCAGTTGCTAAAAATGTTGTTGTGCCCGCAGCAATGATATTGCCATTTGTATTGATAACCATTTGTTTTCCACTTTGGGGATTTGCAAATGATATTACAAATCCTATGGTTTCATCTTTTAAAACTATCCTGCTTATGCCAAACTGGCAAAGCGCTTTAATCCAAATGGCTTTTTATGGCGGATATTTTGCGATGGCTTTCCCCGCAGCATTATTTATAAAAAGATACAGTTATAAGGCCGGTATTATGATGGGATTGGGTTTATATGCACTGGGGGCATTTATGTTTATTCCAGCTACATACATGTCTGTGTTTGCCCCATTTATTATTGCTTATTTTGTACTTACCTGCGGTCTGTCTTTCTTAGAAACAAGTGCAAATCCATTTATTCTTTCAATGGGTTCGGAAGAGACTTCTACCCAACGATTGAACCTTGCACAAGCTTTTAATCCACTTGGCTCTCTTATAGGAATGTTTACAGCCAAAGAATTTATACTGGCAAAATTAAATATAGCTTCATATGAAGAAAGAATGATGATGATTACTTCTGATCCTCAAAAATTAACAGAAATAACTTCTCATGATTTAACCATAATTAGAAATCCATATGTGGCAATAGGTGGCGTTATTTTGTTGTTTCTTATTATAATAGCAATTTCGAAAATGCCTAAGCAAAGTCAGGATCAGGATATTCATTTTATGGAATCGATAAAAAGATTATTAAAAAGGAAAAGATATACAGAAGGTGTAATTGCCCAGTTTTTTTACGTCGGGGCCCAAATATTATGCTGGACATTTATTATCCAATATGGTGAGTCTATTGGTTTAACCAGGGAACAGGCACAAGGATATAATATAGTTGCGATGGTATTATTTGTATCCAGCAGATTTATTGCTACAGCTATTATGAGATATGTAAGCGCAGGGAAATTATTAATGATATTTGGTATTGGAGGAGTGGTACTAGCTTTCGGCTCAATTGTGCTTCCGGGGATGGTAGGTTTATACAGTCTTGTAGGAGTCTCTGCGTGTATGTCATTAATGTTTCCAACTATTTATGGAATTGCATTGAAAGGAGTAGGAGATGATGCCAAGTTTGGTGCAGCGGGTTTAATCATGGCTATTCTTGGAGGTTCTGTTTTGCCACCAATACAAGCATTAATTTTTGATGTTGGAGGTCCAGATTATAATGATGTATCTTTATTGGGAATAACAGAAGCAAAGTTCTCTTTTATAATTCCACTCTTTTGTTTATTTGTTGTTACAATCTATGGATACAGAGCCTATAAAGTTCATGTAGAATAGAGACTGAATTAAAAATAAAAAAAGGTTGGGACTTTTTTTTGAAAAAGCCCCAACCTTTTTTTATAATCATTTAGTATTCTTATTCCGGTCTGCGTTTTCCATTTTCCGTTTTTCTTTTTATACTTCCCCATTATTCATAAACCCCTGTTCTTTCAAAACTTCTAAGAGTTCTTTTGAAAAGAATATATTATCCTCTTTTTTGTAGCGATTATCAGTAAAAATCTGGGCAAGTGTTTCTTTTTGATTTTCTTCTAACAATTGTTTTGTTAATGGTAGTTCTTCTTTTTCTTTATAGATGTCGTCTATATTTTTCTCGTTGTAATCTTTATAGGTTTCGTAGTGGACAATACCTTCTACAGGCAATCTATCTGTAAGTTCAGGTGATTCATCGGGATATCCTGTAACAACAGTTGTTATTGGAACTACTCCTTTTGGAAGTTTAAGGGTCTCAATTATTTTTTTTGCCATGTAAGTAGTTGTACCGAGATAACAAATACCTAAACCATTATTCTCAGCTTCAATACAAAAGTTTTGTGCAGCAAGAAGAGCATCAATAGCTCCTGTAAAAAATGATAGGAAATTATCATAACCAGGCTTTGCTTTACGTTGTTCACACCATTTATTAAATCTGTTAAAATCAGCACAAAAAGTAACTACCAATGGAGCTTCTTTAACCATGTTTTGTTTAAAATGAGCTTCCCATAATTTTTTTTTTATTTCTGGTTTTGATGTTAGCACAATGCTATAAACTTGCATGTTTCCTGTGGTAGATGCTCTTGAAGCTGCTTTAAGGGCACTATTTAAAATATCATTAGGAATTGCTTGGGGTTTAAATTTTCTGATTGAACGGTGGTTGAAAATTGCGTCTATCATTTTTAAAAAGTTTAAATTTTCATACAAAAATAAGCACTACTTATCATAAAAAAACTTCAATTGAAGGAAAAACAAAGAAGATTTAAAATTATTATCTAACCCTGATGTTTTTTCTGCGTAAACCGAAGTGATATAATTAATAAAATGTACTGGATTAAAAATTTTATTATATTTACGTAGAACCATTTAAAAATAGAAACATTATGAAGGGTTTTAAAATTCTAGCAGTTAGTTTATTTGCAGCAATGATTTTAGCATCGTCTTGCGGCGGAAGTAAAAAAACATGTCCTGCTTATAGCAAAGCAGATACAGAACAACAGGAAGAAATCAATAGTTAAAAGAACTGTTTCTAACTATATTTTTTTCAAGTTAAACTGAATTACTTTTATCTTGTTTAAGATTTAACAATAAGTATTATTAATTTTGAGTACTTATTGTAAGAAAGATGAAAGTAATTTTTGTTTTATCCATATTTCTTTTAAGTATTTCACTAAGTAGTTTTGCTCAGGGTGAGATAGATGAACAGCAAAAAATATTGTACCGTAATGAAAAAACCATTGCAGGATACCTAAATACCAATGGTTTTGGAGCTGGATTCCGTTATGGTAAAAATTTAAATTCATTTAAGAAAATAATTTACGATGCAGACCTTATGTATGTAAAACATGCAAAGGAGTACAAGACTACAAATGCATATAATCCGGCAGGAAGGAGTTTTGTGTATGGTAAGTTAAATTCTTTCTATGTCCTAAGGGGTGGAGTTGGTTTGCAAAATGAAAAATATAGAAAGCACGATAAAGGTGGAATCTCCATTCGTTATTTCTATTCAGGAGGGCCTTCTTTGGGTATCCTGAAACCAATCTATTATGAATATTACAATTATACTTCTGTTGATACTCCTGAAAAAACAATAGGTAAATTCCCGGAAGATGAATTGCCTTCATTTGTAGCAGGAAGAGCTTCTTTATTAAGAGGATTTGATGAATTGAAAGTTGTTCCTGGTGCATCAGCAAAAATAGGTGTCAGTTTTGAGTTTAGTAAATATGATGATGTAGTTCATGCCCTGGAATCTGGGGCCATCGTCGATTTATTTTACAAGAAAATACCTATTATGTATGGAAATACAAACAATTTTGTTTTTGTGTCATTATATATTTCTTATCGTTTTGGAAAAGTTATCGATGCAAAAGGTAAATCTTCCACTAACGTTTTGGATGATTTTGTTATTGATGCTTTGGAGTAATATTTAATATGAATGCTAGCCATTTATTTAATAAATTCTTTACGATAGTTTTATTTGAATCTTAAAAGGTTTCTGTTTTATTTGTGTAAATTATAAGAATAAGATAGTTCTCAAAGCTTTTTTATTGAAACTTGCAAGATAATTTGAACAATTAATATATAAATTATACATTTGCGGTTCGGTAAAAAATAAAAAACAATTAACATTTAATAAATCAAAAAGTTATGGCAAATATTAAAGTTGGAATTAACGGATTTGGTCGTATCGGACGTTTAGTTTTCCGTGCAGCTATGAAAAAAGAAAACATCGAAATCGTTGGAATTAACGATCTTATCGATGTTGATTACATGGCTTACATGCTTAAGTATGATTCAACTCATGGAAATTTTGATGGTGACGTTGAAGTAAAAGACGGAAAATTAATTGTTAACGGAAAAGCAATCCGTGTAACTGCTGAAAGAAATCCTGCTGACTTAAAATGGAGCGATATCGGAGCTGAATATGTTGTTGAATCAACAGGTTTGTTCTTAACAAAAGAAAAAGCTCAAGGTCATATCGATGCTGGAGCAAAAAGAGTTGTTATGTCTGCTCCTTCAAAAGATGACACCCCAATGTTTGTAATGGGTGTTAACCATGAAAAATATACTGCTGATATGCAATTTGTATCTAATGCATCTTGTACTACAAACTGTTTAGCACCTGTTGCAAAAGTTCTTAACGATAAATTCGGTATCGTAGAAGGTCTTATGACTACAGTTCACGCTACTACAGCTACTCAAAAAACTGTTGACGGTCCTTCTATGAAAGACTGGAGAGGTGGACGTGGTGCTGGTCAAAACATCATTCCTTCTTCAACTGGAGCTGCTAAAGCTGTTGGTAAAGTTATCCCTGAATTAAATGGAAAATTAACAGGTATGGCTTTCCGTGTTCCAACTCCAGACGTTTCTGTTGTTGATTTAACTGTACGTCTTGAAAAAGGTGCTAGCTACAAAGAAGTTTGTGCTGCAATGAAAGAAGCTTCTGAAGGTGCTTTAAAAGGTGTTCTTGGATATACTGAAGATGCAGTTGTTTCTAACGATTTTGTTGGTGATGCTCGTACTTCTATTTTCGATGCTGATGCAGGTATCGGTTTAAATGACAACTTCGTAAAAGTTGTTTCATGGTATGATAACGAAATGGGTTATTCAACTAAAGTTTGTGAATTAATTCAGCACATGAATACTGTAAAATAATTTTAACAGTATATGATGATAAATAAAAAAACCGACCTGAAAAGGTCGGTTTTTTTATTTCTAAAAATTATTTGATTTTAAATAAACTCTATCAGATTGAAAGGGACATTAAATGAGTTTTTATAATGTTCGCCAAGTTCGAAAACAGCCTCATCATCTTCTTCATAATGCCAGTTAACAATGCTATCTTTTCCTTCTTCATTAGCTTTTGTAATTAACTTAAGCAAAACCAAAATAAATTTTGAAGAACCGCTATTTATATATTCTAATTTAAAATTGATTTTTGTAGTATCACAAGGAGAATTGTAATATTCTTTTAACATTTCTGCAAGAGGTTCAAAAAAATCACCAGGATTTTCAGGAATAGAACGCCCTTCAATTTCTAACTCCCCTGTTCTTGTATTAAACACCACCGACGGTGTAGTATCTGTTGCTTCTAAATTAAAAACATCCATGAAACTCAAATTATACTATTAAATTTATACAAAATAAATTGAAAAAAGATTCAGTTTTTGGTAATAAATTAGTGGGAGATTTAAAAATTAGCCCATATTTGGATTTATTAAAAATAATTTTGACAAACATTACAATCATTTTATATAGAATTGAACAAGTTGTTAATTTTGTAGTTAAACGAATGTTCATAGAAAAAAGTATTAGTAATTATAAATTCAAACAATTATGGTCTTTGATTTAGAAATGGTAAAGGACGTTTATAAATCCTTTTCAGAAAAAGTTGATCACGCTAGAAAAACATTTAACCGCCCTCTGACTTTAACAGAGAAAATACTATACGGTCACCTGGCCGGAGAACTACCTGGAAAATCATATGAACGAGGAAAAGACTATGTTGATTTTAAACCAGACAGGGTTGCCATGCAGGATGCAACAGCACAAATGGCCTTACTACAATTTATTCAAGCTGGCAAGAAAAAAGTTGCAGTTCCTTCAACAGTTCATTGTGATCATTTAATACAAGCAAAGCTAGGGGCAAAAACAGATCTTGAAACAGCTAAAACTAATAATCAGGAGGTTTACGATTTTCTGTCATCTGTTTCTAATAAATATGGAATTGGTTTTTGGAAACCCGGTGCTGGGATAATTCATCAGGTTGTTTTAGAAAACTATGCATTTCCTGGAGGAATGATGATCGGTACAGACTCCCATACAGTAAATGCTGGCGGCCTTGGAATGGTTGCTATTGGTGTAGGAGGTGCTGATGCCGTAGATGTTATGGTAGGAATGCCATGGGAATTGAAATTTCCAAAATTGATTGGAATTCATTTGAAAGGAAAAATGAATGGATGGACTTCAGCAAAAGATGTTATTTTAAAGGTTGCGGGTGTCCTTTCTGTAAAAGGAGGAACAGGTTCTATCGTAGAATATTTTGGTGAAGGCGCTAAAAGTATCTCATGTACAGGAAAAGGAACAATCTGTAATATGGGGGCAGAAATTGGCGCAACAACCTCTTTATTTGGGTATGATGAAAAAATGTCAGAATATCTTAAGATTACAGGGCGGGAAGAGATCGCTGCCGAAGCTGATAAGTTAAATGCGTATTTGACAGGTGATGAGGAAGTATATCAAAATCCTGAAAAATATTTTGATCAGGTAATTGAAATTGATTTATCTGAGTTAGAACCTCACATTAATGGACCTTTTACTCCGGATTTAGCAACACCTGTTTCTAAATTCGCAGAAGAAGTTAGAAAAAATGGATGGCCTGAAAAAATGGAAGTCGGTTTAATCGGATCTTGTACAAACTCTTCTTATGAAGATTTAACAAGGGCTGCTTCTGTTGCTAAACAAGCCGTTGAGAAAAATCTAAAAGTTAAAGCAGAATATACGGTTACACCTGGTTCTGAGCAAGTAAGATATACTGCTGAAAAAGATGGAATCCTTGATACATTTGAGCAGATAGGAGGAGTAGTTCTGGCAAATGCATGTGGGCCTTGTATTGGCCAATGGGCCAGACATGGAGCTGATAAGCAGGAGAAAAATTCAATAATGACATCTTTTAACAGAAACTTTGCAAAACGAAATGATGGCAATCCAAACACACATGGATTTGTTGCGTCTCCAGAAATTGTTACTGCTTTTTCTATTGCCGGTTCACTTACTTTTAATCCTCTAACTGATAAATTGATAAACGAAAAAGGTGAAGAGGTAATGCTGGAAGAACCAACCGGATTGGAAAATCCTGTTAATGGCTTCTCTGTTGAAGACAATGGTTATCAGGCACCTGCTACAAATGGAGCGGATATAAAAATAGAAGTTAAAGAAAGCTCTGATAGATTACAAATTTTGAAGCCTTTCTCTGCTTGGGATGGTAAAGATTTTGAAGATTTACAGTTGCTAATTAAAGTTAAAGGAAAATGTACAACAGATCATATTTCAATGGCAGGTCCTTGGTTAAAATATCGCGGACATCTTCAAAATATTTCTAAAAACGTTATGCTGGGTGCGATAAATGCATTTAATGGTGAAAGTAACAAAGTTAAAAATCAGTTAACAGGTGAATATATACCTATTTTTGAAGCAGCTTCAGCATATAAAGAAAAAGGTTTAGGCTCTATCATTATTGGAGATGAAAATTATGGAGAAGGATCGTCCAGGGAACATGCTGCCATGGAGCCTCGTTTTATGAATGTAAAGGTTGTAGTTGTAAAATCATTTGCAAGAATTCATGAAACAAATCTAAAAAAACAGGGAGTCCTGCCTCTAACTTTTGATAGTGCTAATGATTACAACAAAATTCAGGAAGATGATACATTTAGTATTGTTGGTCTTTCTGGAATAGAGCCAGAAAAACAGCTTACTTTAGTTGCCAAACATAAAGATGGTACCGAAGATAAGATAACTGTTAACCATACATATAATGATAATCAGATTGAATGGTTTAAAGCAGGTTCTGCATTAAATCTAATAAAAAGTAGAGAGCAAGGAATATAATTTTGTTTTATAACAACCTGATGGTGTAACAAATACTATCAGGTTCTTTTTTTGAAAAGAGAAAGGTTTGTTTACCTACCTGTTTTTTTGTAATTTCTTAGAATATTTAACTGTAGCATGCATATTGAGGAAAGGGTAAACGCATTTTTAGAATTAGGGGAAAGGCTAAAAAACTATCAACTGCTTAACCTAAAAGGAGATAGGTTCTATAATAAATTAAATGAGGTCTCTGTTAATACATCTTTTGAAAATCCTTGGTTTACAGAAGAATCGATAGTCCACGCTTTAAATACTATCGCAGAGGATTTAAAAGGGGAAAATATTTCTTCAGCTTTTCAAAATATTAAGTTTAAAGGAGATCCTAAAATAAAAGTTGCAACAATACTATCTGGGAATAGGCCTCTTTATGGATTTCTTGAGATGTTTTGTGTTTTAGTGACAGGGAATATTTTTCTTGCAAGAAATACGGGTAGTGATAATAAGTTATTAGAGGTTTTAGGAGAAATATTAATTGATATAGAACCAAGATTTAAAGATAGAATAAATTTTATTGAAGGAAAATTAGAAGGTTTCCAAGGCGTAATAGCAAATGATTTTAAAATAAATCCCCAATATCTTTATAAATACTTTAACAAATATCCTCACATTATTCATCGAAGGAAATATTCATCTGCAATTATTTTAAACGATGATGATGATGATGATACAATTAAAAAGTTTGCCGAAGATATTTTTACGTATTTTGGCAGGACTCAATACAATGTTTCAAAAGTATATCTACCCAGAAAATTTAATTTTGAACATTTTTTTTCAATAATAGAACATTACAATTACCTGATAAATTTTTCAAGATATGCAAATCAATACGAATATAATAAGTCTGTATATCTATTAAATCGCATTGAGCATTTTGACAATGGATTTTTGTTGTTAAGGAAGAGTAATGAGTTGAATTCTCCAATTTCAACATTACATTACGAGTTTTACGATACACTCGAAACAGCAACCTCAGACCTGGAGAAAAAATTTCATGTCTTAGAATCAATTGTATGCAGTAAGTTAGACCACCCACTTGCTGTGAAACCCGGATTTGCAACAAAGAAAGGGCTGGCATCGAAGTCCAGGTGTGTGTCAACCATAAATTTTCTTTCTAATCTGGGAAATATTCTGTAATGTTGCACAGAAGCTGAATGTCTGATGCTTTTTATGATGATTAACTATGAATCATATTATTAAATAGTATTCATTCCATCTTCATTTTATATTATTTCAGAATAAAGTTTAATGAACAAATACCTTGTTATAATTCTCGGCCCAACTGGTATTGGAAAAACTTCAATGGCAATAAAGGTCGCCCAACATTTTAAAACAGAAATCATTTCCTCAGACTCAAGGCAGATATACAAAGAAACAAGTATCGGAACAGCGGTTCCATCTG
Organism: Bacteroidales bacterium; assembly: GCA_963665085.2. Lineage (GTDB taxonomy): Bacteria > Bacteroidota > Bacteroidia > Bacteroidales > JAAAOM01. The sequence goes on along the minus strand of CAXXXS010000002.1, from coordinate 807,415 downwards.
AAGACGAATTAAAGCAGGTTGTTCATCATCAGATTGCCACCAGGTCTGTTAAAGATTATTATAATGCAAGTATGTTTGAGCAGGAAGTTTTGCTAATTACAGCAGATCTTTTTAAAAAACACAATGCAATAATTATGGTTGGAGGCTCTGGTCTTTATATTGATGCTGTTTGTAAAGGAATTGATGAACTACCCGACGTAGATATAGAATTAAGAAATGACTTAACAAAAGAGTTAAAAGAGAAAGGAATAGAATCGATAAGAGCAAAACTTAAGAAAATAGATCCGGTTTATTACGAACAGGTTGATTTAAAGAATCCTAAAAGAATATTAAAAGCTCTTGAAATTTCTATCATGACCGGGAAACCGTATTCCAGTCAACTTACTAGTCCAAAGCGGGAACGTCCTTTTATGATTTTAAAAATAGGCTTAAATATGGATCGGGAGCTATTATATAGCCGAATAAATAAACGTGTTGATATAATGGTTTCTGAAGGGTTAGAGCAGGAAGCAAGGGATTTATACCCTTTAAAAGACTACAATGCTCTAAATACGGTAGGATATAAAGAATTTTTTGATTACTTCGAAAATAAGCATTCAAAAGAAACCGCAATAGAACTAATTAAAAGAAATACAAGGCGGTATGCACGAAGACAATTAACATGGTTTCGGCGTGATAAAGAGATCATCTGGTTTGAACCAGACGAAACACAAGCAATCATAAGTCAACTTGAAAACAATATTTTGTTTTAGTTTGTTGATAATATAGCACGTTTTTTGTTATTTAGGGACGTACAACTTTAAAACACTCTGTCATGGTTAAAATAGTATCAATATTATTGATTATATTACCTCTTTTACCACACGATAATAGTTTTAAGAACAATCAGGTTGATATAAAAAGTAGTGAAGAGAATATTTTATTTTCTTCTACAAAATATCATAATATCATCGGGACAGATGGTGAAAATACTTTTGTTTTAAAGTATCAGCAGGGTAGATACATGATTGAGAAACTTGATAAAGATCTGAATCATGTAAGTGAAGAATACATCAAAGAATGGCAGAATAAAAAATCGTACATACTTGAGAAAATCATTTATTTTCATGGTAAGTTATATGGTTTTTTTTCACGAAGAGGCCTTACAAACAATGTGCTATATGTTCAAACGATAGATAAGGAAACATTACAGCAGAATGAAGATTTAACTCCAATAACAGATATTAAGAACATAAAAGGAAACTGGGCAGATTTTTATTTCTCTTTATCGAAAAGGGAAAATAAATTACTTATTGTGAGTAAGATAAAGCTTCAGTTAAAAAAGACCCAGTTTAATGAATTTTATGTGTTTGATAAGGACATGAAACTACAATGGAGCAGAAACGATATTTATCAATTTGAAGGAAAAGGACCCCGTGAAAATGAATACATGATTGATGATTTAGGTAATACATCAATTTTAAGTTTAATTAAAAGAGCTACAATACTGGATCTTGCAAAACCAGTAAAAAATATATATGCAATATATCGTTATACAAATAATGGTGAGAATTTTAATGAGTATACCCTTGCTTTGGACGATTTGTATATCCGCGGATTAAATATGGTTGCGGGAAATGATGGCTCTCTTGTTTGTGCAGGTTTTTATTCTGATAGATTTCCGTACGGCATTGCAGGTACTTTTTTTTATAAAATAGACGCAGGTACAGATAAAATGCGTTTTCCAAAGTTAAAAGCCTTTGATGAAAGATTTCTACAGCAATTGGCAGAGCTGCCTTATTACAAGGAGACGCTGATTGGAGATGAAGAACTAATTAGTTTTAAAGTTACTGACCTCGTAACCCGAAGCAATGGAAATATTATCATGATAGGAGAGCAGTATCTAGAACAAAACTATAATACGTTTAATAATTTATTGGTAATGAATTTTTCCTCCCAGGGCGATTTGATATGGAATAATATAATTATGAAACGTCAGGATTATAATGTAAATTATTTAAAACAAGCAGAACATTTGGAGTATTTGGGTGAATATATTTATGATGTTGAAGATTATAATTTTACAGCCCCAATAGAACGGAATTATTGCTCGTATGCACTTGTAGCTCCCGTTGATGGAGATAATATTGCGATTGTATTTAATGATAATATAAAAAATCTCTCGGAAGAATTAACGAAACCGAAAAATTTTGCAAATCCTAAAAAGTCATATCTGGCAGCAGTAGAAATAGACCTAAATGGAGACATGAAGCAATATCCTGTTTTAGAGTCTAAAAGAAAATCATTGTATCCACAGCCTCTTGCTTATTACGATACAAAAACAAACCAGATTTACTTGCCGGCTTACAGAAGTAGAAAATATAAATTTTTGAAATTGACTTTTGAATTATAGCTCCAAAGTTTATTTTAGAATGATGGAGAAAAAATCATTTATTATCAGGGTGTATGGTTTGTTTTTTAATGAAAAAGGTCAGGTATTACTATCTGATGAATATTTTCTGGATACAAAAATGACCAAGTTTCCTGGAGGAGGTTTAGAATTTGGAGAGGGTACCATTGATTGTCTTAAGCGGGAGGCAATTGAAGAATTTGGACAGGAAATTGAGGTTGAAGGCCATTTTTATACCACAGATTTTTATCAAAAGGCATTGTATTTCGAGAATGCCCAGTTATTTAGTATTTATTATTTTGCCCGCTTTAAAGAAAATATTCAATTTAAAATATCAGAGAAACCCTTTGATTTTGAGGAACTAAAAAATGGTTGTCAGTCTTTTCGATGGGTTGATGTTAACGAATCTTTAGTTGAATTGCTTACCTTTCCAATCGATAAAAAGGTTGCTGATTTATTATTAAAAAAGATAGGCAATCAGAATTAATAATAACCAGGTTTTATTCTAAATGGGCAAAGATTCTTTTAAAACAATTTTTCTGGATAGGGATGGGGTAATAAATGTAGAAAGAAGTTATATCAGCGAGCCTGATGAGATTGAGTTATATCCCTTTTCCGCTGAAGCAATCAAGATGATTAATGAGGCCGGATATCTATCTGTTGTTGTTTCAAATCAGTCTGCTATTGCCCGGAATATGTGTTCAGTAGAGCAAGTTAATCAAGTAAATGAAAGGTTAAAAGAAGACTTAAAAAAAGATGGGGCTGTTATTGATGCTATTTATTATTGCCCGCATCTTCCTGATTTGAAATTAAAATCAGGAAATCCAAAATACCTGAAAGAGTGTAATTGTAGAAAACCCAAAACAGGATTATTTGAGATGGCAGCCATTGATTTTAATATTGATAAATCAAACTCATGGATGATTGGAGATAGCAGTAGAGACATTACAGCAGGAAAAGATTTTGGTTGTAAAACTGTTGGGGTTCAAACAGGTCATGGGGCGAAAGGCTTCACAGAAAAACCTGATTTTATTGCTGAAAATTTATTGGAAGCTGTAAAGATTATTTTGAAATCTTAGTTTTGATTATAGAAAGGTTTCGAGAATACGCCGTATTCATCTTTTTTTAATAAATGAACCTCAATAGCTGTTTTTAAAAATCCTACTCCATATCCCAACATTTGTGTAACAGTCGTGACTACAGAAATAATTGCAACTGTTAAGGATTTATTTTTAACCAATGATTCTAAAAAGACTGCGACCGTGAAAATTGCTATGGGAGCAAGAAAATAAATTGACAGGAATGACATCAAAATTAAAAATAAACATCCCAAAACAAACAGGGTAGGGAATATAAAAAATATTTTAAATGTATCAGGATAAACTTTCGACATAATTACGCGGGTTTTCCCAAACTTATAAACCTGTCGATAGAATTGTTTGAGGTTTGTCCTTCTTTTATGATATACAAATGCATTTTTAACCAAACGGGTTCTGTACCCACGTTTAATTATTTCAATAGCTAAAACCATGTCTTCTCCAGGGTGCATCTTTGTTATAGGAAAACCTCCGGTCTTTTCGTATACTTCTTTCGATAGACCTAGATTGAAACTTCTGGGATAAAATTTATCTATTTTTTCAGCAGAACCGCGTATGCCTCCGGTTGTAACAACGGAGGTCATGGAGTAATTTATCGCTTTTTGTATGGTAGTGAATGAAGGATGCGCATTATCAGGACCACCATATGCATCAACATAATCTATTTTTAATTCATGATGAATTAATCCCATGTAGTTATCAGGAAGAATACAATCTGAATCAAAAAAAAGGAAATAATTACCACTGGCTTTGCTCATTCCGAAATTTCGGGCAATAGCAGGTTTTTCATTTTCCTTATAGAAATATTTTACATTCAGTTTGTCTTTAAAGCTCTCAACAATATCTTCACATTTAATGGTAGAGCCATCTTCTACAACAATAAGTTCAAAATCTTTATTGGATTGTTTTACTAAACTATCGAGTAGTTCTTCTATTTCGTCAGGTCTGTTGTAAACGGGTACAATTATCGAAAACTGAAGCATCTAAATTATTTTTTCTATGAGATAATTATTCCTTACTGTAGAATTCCTGGAGATTAATTCCCCCAGAAAACCGGCTAGAAATAATTGTGTCCCAAGTATCATGGTGACTAAAGAAATATAAAAATAAGGACTCTCGGTTACAAGATTTGTCGGGGCACCAATTTTTAAAAGGTATAATTTTTTCATTCCAACAAATAAAGCAGATATAAAACCGATGGCGAACATTAATGTACCCAGCATACCAAAAAGGTGCATGGGGCGTTTGCTAAATTTGCCCATAAACATAACGGAAAGTAGATCGAGAGGCCCACGAATAAATCGTTCTATTCCAAATTTTGTGTCTCCATATTTTCGTTCCTGATGAACCACTATTTTTTCACCTATTTTTTTGAAACCCGCCCATTTTGCCAGAACAGGTATGTATCGGTGCATCTCACCATAAACTTCAATGCTTTTTACTACCTGGCGTTTATATGCTTTAATTCCGCAATTAAAATCATGGAGTTTTATACCTGTCATCTTGCGGGCAGACCAGTTATAAAATTTGCTGGGGAGATTTTTAGAGAGAACCGGATCGTGACGTTTCTTTTTCCAACCGGAAACAAGGTCGTAACCATCTTCTTTAATCATCCGATATAGCTCAGGAACTTCTTCCGGTGAATCTTGTAAGTCTGCGTCCATGGTAACAACAATATCCCCCTGGGCTTCTTTAAAGCCAACAAAAAGAGCTGCAGATTTTCCGTAATTTCTTTGAAATTTTATGCCTTTTACTTTATCGTCGGCAGACTTTAGTTTCTCAATAACAGACCAGGAAGTATCATTACTTCCATCGTCTATTAATAAAATTTCGTATGTATAGTTTGTACCTAATGATCTGTTTATCCAATCAACGAGTTCGCTTAGAGACTCTTCTTCATTAAATAACGGTACTACTATTGATATATCCATTTTTTATTGTTCTGAAATTTGATTTGTTGAGTTGTTTTCGGAATCATCATTTCCAATATTTTGAAAAGGATTTGGTTCTACTTTTAAAAATATGGATGTAAATAAGGAGATGACCAATCCTATTATTGAATATCCAAATATCCCGGAAAACATAACAACAATTGGATTCGATAAACTATCCTGGGCGCTAACAAACAATTCTACTTCATCTTCAGACATACCCCTGTTAAGAAGTTCTTCTTCCATAACACGCATTGTTTCTTCTTTTAACTCAGGAGCTATATAATTCAGTAGTATAAAAGAAAAAAATGAAAGTATAATACCTGCATAAATTGAAATCATTGTTCCAGATCCTACGGCTTTATTGTAGGTTATAAAACCGCCATAATATTTGTCTCGAAGTATTTTTGTTCCATAATAAATAAAAAACACAAAACTTATATTTTTCACCCAGTTTATTGGTTTAAAATTAGTGAGATAGAAGATAAGAGTCAGTCCTACAGTTATTGCGCCAAGGATGGCTCCGTAATTCATTGCATTTTTCCAGAAAATCTTTTTGTTGTCCATAAAGAATAATAACAAATTTATTAAGCTCGGCAAATATAAGGTTTTTAAGGTAATACGAATAAAATAGAAAAAGAATTACGTTAAGCTTTTGTTAAGTTTATAAAAGTTTCTATTTTTGCTGTTCGGGGTAAGTCTTATACGGCCAGCTCCTACTGAACTCCCCCAGGTCCGGAAGGAAGCAAGGGTAGGTAGTTGTAGCGGCGCGATGTAAGTAGCTTACCCTTTTTTCATTTCAAAATTTTCATAAATGGGCATTTGGTTTTACCATTTTATGAAAACTTCTAATCTCAAAAAATCTCTAATTAACAGTTTATGAAAAATATTCTTCTTAGAATAGGTGAATGCTTGGTTAGTGTGATAAAATAAAAAAAAGTGAACGATTTTCTCATTCACTTTTTCTAAGAGTCTGTATATTATCTTAGCTTAACGCTTTAATAACTTCCTCTGGTGCTTGAACTAGTTCCAATAAAACACCTTCTGAGCATAATGGGAACTCTTCGTTTCCTTTAGGATGAACAAAGCAGATATCATATCCTGAAGCTCCTTTTCTGATTCCTCCTGGGGTAAATCTAACACCTTGTTCGCCTAACCATTTTACCGCTGCTGGTAGATCATCAATCCAAAGACCGATGTGGTTTAATTTAGGTTCGTGAACTTTAGGTTTTTTCTCGATATCAAGAGGTTGCATAATGTCAAGCTCAACTTTGAATGCACCTTCTCCGATGCTCAATACATCCTCGTCAACATTTTCTTTTTCGCTCTGGAAGCTATGCTCCATGTTGAATCCCATGATATCAACCCAGAAATTTTTTAATTTTGATTTGTCTTCACCTCCAATAGCAACTTGCTGAATACCCAATACTTTGAATGGTCTTTCCATTTTATGTTATATTTAAATTAAACTTTTATTTTTGAAGATACGAAAGTAAAGATTTTTAATAAGCACTCAAAAAAGAATTACTTACTACTTTTGTGTTTTAAAGAAGTATTTTATTCATGAAAAAGATAATTCAGTTTTTTCTTAAGATAGTTCCTAGAAAATATTTAATACGCCTTAGCTATGTTGTGCGTTTATTTACATCCGTTTTTTATAAGGGAGATAAATATTATTGTGCTGTTTGCGAAAGAAGATTCAGAAAGCTGATGCCTTATGGATATGGAAAAGTAAGGGAAAATGTGTTGTGCCCAAATTGTTTGTCGTTAGAAAGACACCGGTTATTGTGGTTGTACCTGAAAGAAAAAACAACTTTTTTTAATAATCAGCTAAAGGTTATGCATGTTGCTCCGGAACAATGTTTTTTAGAGCGATTCAGAAAAATGCAAAACCTGGATTATACTACTGTTGATTTGGAATCGCCCATTGCAGATGTGAAAGCCGATATTCAGGAACTACCTTTTAAAAATGAAACTTTTGATGTAGTAATATGCAATCATGTTTTAGAACATGTAGCAGATTTATCCAAAGCACTTTCAGAAATTAAAAGAGTGTTAAAGTTGGGAGGTTATGCTATTTTACAGGTGCCAATAGAAATGGACAGGGAAAAGACATATGAAGATCTTTCAATTACGGATCCAAAGGAAAGAGAAAAATTATTTGGGCAATACGATCATGTTCGTGTGTTTGGCAGAGATTATCCGGAACTTATAAAAAAAGCAGGTTTTTTAGTAAAAGAAGATAATTATTTAAATACTATAAACGATGAAATAATAGATGAATATAGACTTACAAGGAATGATATGATGGTTTCATTTTGGAAAGGATAAAACCTGCTAAAAATCATTTTTTCGATTCTTATGTTTTTATTTATATAATTATTATCTATATTTGTCCGAGAAAATTGAAAAGTAATGAAATTGATTAATAACATCGTCCTCGTCATTTTAGTCGTGATTAGTTTTTCAAAACTAAGGTGATGATGGATTGTTAAAATCTAAGATATTAATCGAAAGCCATCCGCCTTAGCGGATGGCTTTCTTAGTTTTAAAAAGTTAACAAATGAAAATACCATTAAGAAGTTCGATCAACACAGAAGGAAGAAGAATGGCTGGTGCACGTAGTCTCTGGCGTGCTAACGGAATGAAAGAAAGTCAATTCGGAAAACCAATTATCGCTATTGCAAATTCATTTACACAGTTTGTTCCGGGGCATACCCATCTACATGAAATAGGACAAAAAGTGAAGGGAATTATAGAAGCCGAAGGATGTTATGCGGCTGAGTTTAATACCATTGCTGTAGATGATGGTATCGCAATGGGGCATGATGGAATGCTTTACTCACTACCTTCTCGTGATGTTATCGCCGATAGTGTTGAATATATGGTAAATGCTCATAAAGCTGATGCTTTGGTATGTATTAGCAATTGCGACAAGATTACTCCAGGTATGCTAATGGCAGCAATGAGATTAAATATCCCAACTATTTTTGTGTCTGGCGGACCTATGGAAGCGGGAATTGTTGGTGATAGGAAGTATGACTTGATCGATGCAATGGTTATGGCTGCCGATGATAAAGTTAGCGATAAGGAACTTTCTGTAATAGAACAAGAAGCCTGTCCAACTTGCGGTTCATGCTCGGGAATGTTTACGGCAAATTCTATGAATTGTCTTAACGAAGCAATTGGTCTTGCTTTAGCGGGTAATGGAACTATTGTTGCAACACATGCAAACAGGATAAAGCTATTCGAAAAAGCTGCAAAGCAAATCGTTAATATAACAAAGAAATACTACGAAGAAGGAGATACAAGTGTTTTACCACGTTCAATAGCAACACGTGATGCATTTAGAAATTCTATGGCTCTCGATATTGCCATGGGAGGCTCAACAAATACGGTTTTACATATCCTTGCAATAGCAAGTGAAGCAGAGGTGGATTTTACGTTAAAAGATATAGATGAACTATCAAGGAAAGTCCCTGTTTTATCTAAAGTTGCACCTAATTCAAATTATCACATTGAAGATGTAAATAAGGCAGGAGGAATTTTAGGGATTCTTGCAGAACTTAGCAGAGGCGGTTTGTTAGAACCTTCTGTAAAGCGTGTTGATGGACTTACCCTTGGCGAAGCTCTGGAGAAATACGATGTTACAAAAGGAAGTATTGATAGTGAGGCGGAAGAAATATACAAAAGTGCCCCTGCGGGAATAAAAAACCTTAGAATGGGATCTCAGATTAATACATATAAAGAGCTTGATTTAGATCGTGCAAAAGGTTGTATCAGGGATATGGAGCATTGTTACAACGTAGATGGTGGCCTGGCTGTTTTATATGGAAATATAGCTGAAGATGGTTGTGTGGTAAAAACAGCAGGTGTTGATGAATCAATTTTTAATTTCTCTGGAAAAGCAAAAGTATTTGTGTCGCAGGAAGATGCTTGTGACGGTATTCTTGATGGTAGAGTTGAATCAGGAGATGTTGTTGTAATCCAGTATGAAGGGCCTAAAGGCGGTCCGGGAATGCAGGAGATGTTATATCCAACATCATATATAAAATCTAAAGGATTAGGTAAAGAATGCGCATTAATTACGGACGGGAGGTTTTCCGGAGGCACATCCGGCTTATCAATCGGGCATATTTCGCCCGAGGCTGCAGCAGGTGGTGCCGTAGGGTTAGTCCGTGATGGGGATATTATCGAAATTAAAATATCAGAGCGAAAAATTAATGTTAAACTTTCTGATGAAGAATTGGAAAAAAGAAGGCAGGAAGAACTTGCCAAAGGAGATAAAGCGTTCCAACCTGCAGGAAGAGAAAGAAATATATCAAAAGCATTAAAAGCTTATGCAAGTCTTGTTTCTTCAGCGGATAAAGGGGCTGTACGAATTATTTAATTTTTATAATCTAGAATAACTATCGAAAATTCAATATATTATGGATACACAAACGCAGGAAATCAAAGGAAATAGTACTGAGGCTAAAAGACAAGTAACAGGTTCTGAAGCTGTTTTACTTTCACTTTTAGAGGAAGGCGTTGATACCATATTTGGTTATCCGGGTGGGGCCATCATGCCAGTTTATGATGCATTGATGGGGTTTCAAGATAAGTTAAAACATATCTTAACCCGCCATGAACAAGGAGCAGCTCATGCAGCTCAGGGGTATGCAAGAGTAACAGGTAAAGTTGGAGTTTGTATGGTGACATCGGGTCCGGGTGCAACAAACCTAGTAACAGGAATTGCTGATGCAATGGTTGATTCAACCCCGATGGTCTGTATTTCAGGACAGGTTTCATCACCATTGCTTGGTACAGACGCTTTTCAGGAAACAGATTTTGTAGGGATTACGATGCCTATTACAAAATGGAATGTGTTAGTTACAAAACCACAGGATATTCCTGCTGCAATAGCAAAAGCATTCTACATCGCTAAATCAGGCAGGCCAGGACCTGTTGTTGTTGATATAGCAAAAGATGCACAGTTCGGAAAATTAGATTTTGAATATGAGAAGTGTAATTATATCCGTAGCTACAGGCCAAAAACAAAAGTAAAGACAGAGTCTGTTGAAGATGCTGCAAAATTGATTAATGCAGCTAAAAAACCTTTGGCTCTTGTTGGTCAGGGAGTAATTCTTGGGAATGCAGAAAAAGAGATGTTATCATTTTTAGATAAATCTGGGATTCCGGCAGCCTGGACAATCCTAGGGGTTTCTGCATTACCTTCTGAGCATCCGCAAAACGTTGGAATGCTGGGGATGCACGGGAATTATGGACCAAATATCAAAACAAACGAATGTGATGTATTAATTGCCATCGGAATGCGTTTTGATGACAGGGTAACCGGAGATCTTTCCAGGTATGCAAAACAGGCAAAAGTTATTCACCTGGAAATCGATCCGGCAGAGATTAATAAGAATGTTAAGGTTGAAGTTGCTGTTTTAGGGGATGTAAAAGATACATTACCCGCATTAACAGATAAAATTGAGAAAAAAACATACGAAAGTTGGTTGTCTGAGTTTGATGCGGCTTACAAAGAAGAATACGAAAAAGTAATTAAACCTGAGCTTTATCCTGAGAAGGATGGACTGACAATGGCTGAAGTTGTTCGTAGAATTACAGAACAAACAAAAGGAGAAGCGATTTTAGTTACAGATGTTGGTCAACATCAGATGATATCGACCAGATATTTTAAATTTAATAATACAAGGTGTAATGTTACATCTGGAGGTTTAGGAACTATGGGATTTGGTTTGCCTGCATCAATGGGGGCAAAAATGGGACAACCAGACAAAACTGTTGTTGCTATAACTGGTGATGGTGGCTTTCAGATGACAATGCAGGAGTTGGGGACCATGTTCCAATCTGAAATTGCTGTTAAGATAGTTATTCTAAATAACCGGTTCTTAGGAATGGTTCGTCAATGGCAGGAGTTGTTTTTCGACAAGAGATATTCTTCAACCGAATTAATTAATCCTGATTTTATTAAACTTGCAGATGGTTTCGGTATTAAAGCAACGAGGGTAAAAGTTCGGGAGGAACTTGATAATGGGGTTAAAAAGATGCTGGAACATAATGGTCCCTATTTGCTTGAAGTTGAGATAGAACGAGAAGATAATGTGTTTCCAATGGTTCCTACCGGAGCTTCTGTTTCAGAAGTGATGTTAGGTCCAGAAGGTTGAAAAGAAAGATAGGAGACCGGAAAAAGGAGACTGAAGACCGTAAAATGGAATTATAGATAATCTCCTGGGTTTCTAAATAAATTGAGTTTTTTATAGAACTTTAAAAAAACAAAATATAATGATTGAAGAATTCACAATAACCGCTTTTTCTGAGAACCATATTGGTTTGCTCAACAGGATAACAATCATCTTTACACGAAGAAATGTTAATATTGAAAGTTTAACTGTTTCGGAGTCGGCTATTCAAGGTATTCATAAATTTACTATTGTTGTTAAAACTACCAGGGATAAAGTCGAAAAAGTTGTTAATCAGATAGAGAAATTGGTTGAAGTACTTAAAGCATTTTATCATCCTGAGAGTGAAATTATCCACCAGGAAATAGCTCTGTATAAAGTGCCGACAGAAGCGTTGCTTAAAACAACTACTTTGGAGCAAACAATTAGGAGGTATAATGCCCGTATCCTTGAGGTTACTGAGGAATATACAGTAATTGAAAAAACAGGGCATAAACAGGAAACTTCAGAGTTGTTTGAAGAATTGAACAAATTTGGTGTAAAACAATTTACCCGTTCTGGAAGGGTTGCTGTAACCAGATTAAGTCAGGAGTTGTTATCCAATTATCTTGAAGAAATTGATGAGAAAAAGATAGAAGTAGCAGCCAGTAAATAATTCTGGTTCTTAATAAAATATAAAAGGGTCTTCGTTACAAGAATGAAGACCCTTTTTTTGATGTTTTATTTTACTTAGATAATCGCTTTCATTGAAGTCATTACCTCACGAAGCTCAGCTCCTGTAATTTCAACTTCGCTATAACGAATCTCTTCGTTAATTTTGATTAATTCTTGGTTGTCAACATGATTATCTCCAGCTTCATTGAAGTTTTTACCAATCACATCGGTATCAATTTCCTTCATGAAATCAGCCAATAATGGGCGACAAGCATGATCAAATAAGTAGCAACCATATTCAGCTGTATCAGAAATAATACGGTTCATTTCAAAAAGTTTCTTACGTGCAATTGTATTTGCAATAAGTGGAGTTTCGTGTAATGACTCGTAGTATGCAGATTCTGGTTTCATTCCTGATTCAACCATTGTATCGAATGCTAATTCAACACCAGCTTTTACAAATGCAATCATTAATACTCCTTTATCGAAATATTCCTGTTCTGTAATTTCTTCAGAAGTAGCGTCTGTTTTTTCAAAAGCAGTTTCTCCTGTTGCAGCTCTCCAGGTAAGAAGGTTTTTGTCGTCATTTTTCCAGTCTTCCATCATGGTAGAAGAGAAATCTCCGGAAAGAATATCATCCATGTGTTTGTGAAATAATGGAGTCATGATTTCTTTTAACTCTTCAGCTAATTGGTAAGCTTTTACTTTTGCCGGATTACTAAGTCTGTCCATCATGTTGGTGATACCACCTAATTTAAGAGCTTCAGTAACAGTTTCCCAACCATATTGTACGAGTTTCGCAGCCCATTTTGGTTCAATTCCTTTTTCAACCATTTTATCGAAACAAAGAATAGAACCTGTTTGAAGAACTCCACATAAAATTGTCTGCTCTCCCATTAAGTCAGATTTAACTTCTGCAACAAATGAAGAATGTAAAACTCCAGCTTTATGTCCACCAGTACCAGCGCAATATGCTTTTGCAATTTCCAGGCCGTCTCCGTTTGGATCGTTTTCCCTGTGAACAGCGATAAGTGTAGGAACACCAAATCCTCTTAGGTATTCAGCACGCACTTCAGAACCAGGAGATTTAGGGGCAACCATAATAACGGTAATATCATCTCTGATTTGCATTCCTTCTTCCACGATATTGAATCCGTGAGAGTATGAAAGAGCTGCTCCTTTTTTCATTAAAGGCATGATGTGGTTAACAACAGGTGTGTGATATTTATCTGGAGTAAGATTCAATACCAAGTCTCCTGTAGGTACGATGTCTTCAATAGTTCCAACATTAAAGTTATTGTCTACAGCATTCTGATAAGAAATTTGTTTTTCATCAATCTCAACTTTACGTAAGGCATATGATACATCAAGTCCGCTGTCGCGAAGGTTAAGCCCCTGGTTGAGCCCTTGGGCACCACAACCAACAATTACAATTTTCTTTCCTTTTAGGTAATCAACTCCATTAGCGAATTTTTCGCTGTCCATGAAACTACATTGACCTAATTCCTGAACCTTCAGACGGAATGGTAATGAATTAAAATAATTTGCCATTTTCTTAAATTGTTATTTGTTTAAAATAAAATTTTTAATCTTGATTGGGTTAGAATTGAATTTCTAACTATATGAAACAAAGCAAGTAAAATTAAAGCAAAACCTGTATATAAAAAAACTTTTTTTTTAGGTACTTTTCATGGATTCCTTTCTGAATTGAAGAGGGGTAATGCCTGTTTGTTTTTTGAAAAACTTAGTGAAATAGGATTGATCAGGGAAGTTCATATGCATGGAAATCTCTGTTACTGTAAGATTTGTATGAAGAAGTAACCGCTTAACTTCTGCAATTAGCTTTTTTTGAATTAGTTCTACCGATGTTTTTCCTGTAATTTGCCTTACCATTTGTGTGAGATGATTGGGTGTAACTGCTAGTTTTTCCGCATAATCATTTACACGTAGATTGTTTTGGTAATTTTCCTCGATCAAACTAAAAAAGTTTTTAACTAAAATATGTCCTTTCCCCCTCTGAACTTTGTTTGAGTCTTTTGGATATATCTGATCACAGGTTAATAAAATTAAATCCAGTAGCGAACGTATTATTTCTTCTGAAACATCTTTTTGTTTTAGAATTTCCATACTACCTCTATCAAATAATTCCTTAAGGAAATTTTTATCTTTTTCGGATGTAAGCAATAGTGGAGGATTGTTCTGTTCTAATGAGAAAAAGAAGGGGAATTCTAACAACCTGTTTTTATTTTTCTGATCGAGTAAATAAAATTCTGCAGTAAAAAGAAATATAAATCCTTTAATATCATGAGAAAGTTCCAGTTTATGCGCCTGTCCTGGAGACATGAAAAATACACAAGGTGGTTTTATCTCATATTTATTACTATCTATAATATGAAATCCAGAACCATTATACAAGTACAAAATCTCATAGAAGTCATGTCGATGCGGGTAACTAACCTGAAAATGTCTGTTTGCATCAAAAACTTCAACCTGATAATGAACGCTTTGCTTATCAGAAACATTAAACTTATCAAGACTATATACAGGTATGGATTTGTTATTTTCCAATTTTTTGCTGTTTGTGCAAATATAGGAGGATTCATGGAGAAGAAGAATTCTACAAATTTTCATACTCCTAAAAAAATATAAAAATTAGGATCGTTAATTATTTATTAGTTGGAATTCTAAATCAATTTTTATTGGTTTTTGTTTTTAATTTATTAATTTCATGATGATTGAACATAATAATTGTTTAGTCGTTTTGTTTAATATAAATATATCTACCATGTCGAAATCAGTGAAAATTATTCTTGTAATTGTTGGTGTATTAGCTTTTTTATTGTTGATAGTCCCGCTTTTTCTTCCATCTGTAGCAACAGTTCAAAAAAGTGTTGTTGTTGACAGGCCACTAGAATTAATTTATGATGATTTGTTGGATTTTAATATTTACAAGCAATGGAGTCCATGGAGTGAACAGGAGCCTGATGCAGAAGCTGTAATAACAGGAATGCCAGGTGAGATTGGACACAAATGGGAATGGAAAGGCGAAAAGTTAGGTGTTGGTAGTCTTGAACTTAAAGAATTCGAAACTTATGTGTCAATATACAATGAATTGATTTTTGTTGAGCCTCGTCAGGCTGTAGCGAAAGATTTGTGGCAGTTAGAACGAACAGATGAAGGATTCACAAAAATTACCTGGATTTACGAGGGAGAAGCAAAATACCCATTTGGCAGGTATGCTGGATTAATGATGGAATCTTTCTTAGGTAAAGACTACGAAAAAGGTCTCGAAAACCTGAAAACTTATTTTGAATCAAATTACTGATATAACTCCATCTTATTTAAAAAGAGAGAAGAAGAAATTTATTAATAGTCTTCTCTTTCCTTTTTTATTGGTTTCCGTTATCTGGATGGTAAAGATTCTTGAGATAGAAGAAGGTTTTAGTTTTTTTAAACTAGGGATCTATCCAAGGAAATTTTCAGGATTGATAGGTATTATCACTTCTCCTTTGATTCATGGAGATTTTGAGCATTTAATAAATAATTCTCTTCCATTATTTATTTTGACAGCAGCTGTATTTTATTTCTATGATGAACTGGCTTACAGAGTGTTTTTTTTGATTTATCTGATGGTTGGATTATGGGTTTGGTTTGGAGCTAGACCAGCTTATCATATTGGTGCTAGTGGACTGATTTATGGTTTGGGATCGTTTTTATTTGTTAGCGGAATTATTCGAAAATATCCCCGGTTAATGGCTATTTCATTGCTAGTCGCTTTTCTATATGGAAGTATGGTTTGGGGAATATTTCCGATACAAGAAGAAATATCGTGGGAATCTCATTTACTGGGTGCACTGGCTGGAGTTATTTTATCCTTTTATTTTAGGGATATTGGCCCACAGAGGCCTGTTCCTGAGTTTATTATGGAAGAAGAGGAGGATGTGAATTTATCAGAAGAAATAGATATAGAGAAAGAAGATTTTTAAAATAATGAATCATTCTTGTGACTAATTGCTTTTCTTGAAGTCCTCCTGTGAGAAGGATTTAGGAGGTCAATTAAGTGAATACAACTTATGATCAAAAAGAATAATCGTTTCAATTAGTGTAAAAAGACAAATGATAATGTCCGAATTCATTTTTTTATCAATAAATAATTTTTTTTGCAATCAAACAAAAGATGGTGTTTATAGTTTATATCTTATTAAGTAAAAGATAGTGAACAGTTTGTTTTATTCAAATTCAAATAAACCTATATATTCCATTTTACTGGTTGTTATACAGTTTTTCTGTATTTTTTACATTCTTTTTTCTGACCGATTTTATCCGACAGATTTGTTGCTTATAATGTATTTTGCAGGAATATTTCTGGGATTCTGGGCTATATATGTAATGAGAAAAGCAAAACTAAATATATTGCCTGATGTTATTCCAGGAACACAGGTAATTAATCAAGGCCCTTATAAAATTATTCGTCATCCCATGTATTTGGCGAATTTTATTACTTTATTACCTCTTGTAATTGAATATTACTCAATCTATCGAGTATTAGCCTATCTGCTGTTAATCGTCAATCAGGTTGTTAAAATGACTTATGAAGAAAAAATGCTGCTAAAAGTTTTTGATGGATATCGTGAATATAAAAAATCTAGTTGGAGATTAATTCCGTTAGTGTATTGATTTTCAATTTGAATTATCTTCGTTTAATATGAGAACAACGAAACATCAATATAAATCAAACGTAAACCAATAATCACTACATTTGCAGGTCTTTTTATTGGGGGAGTTTGACATGCTGATTAAATTATACGAGGAAAACACAAATGAGAAACACCTTCTTCAAGTTGTTGATGTGTTAAAAAAAGGAGGCGTAATTGTATATCCAACAGATTCTGTTTACGCAATGGGCTGCGATATTTATAATACCCGGGCAATCGAACGCATTTCAAGAATTAAACAAATAAAAATAGAGAAAGCCGATTTTTCGTTTATTTTTTCAAATATTAGCCAGGTATCAGAATTCACAAAGCATATTGATAATGATACTTTTAAAATGTTGAAACAGTATCTCCCCGGGCCTTATACATTTATTTTAAATGCAAATAGTAATGTTCCCAAACTATTCAAACATAAAAAGAAAACAATTGGAGTTCGTATTCCTGATAACAAGATTCTTCACGAGATAATTAATTCACTTGGAAATCCTATCATGACAACCTCTATTCATGATGACGATGATGTTATTGAATATACTACGGATCCTGAACTTATCCACGAGCGTTACGAAGGGATTGTTGATTTGGTAATTGATGGGGGCTATGGACAAAATGTGGCTTCAACAGTTATTGATTGCACAAATGGTGAGCCGGTAATAATCAGAGAAGGGGCTGGAGAGATTGAGTAATAATAGTAATAGATTTAGTGTATAAAATTATTATTGTTTTAGTAGATGTTTTAATAATTATTTCTGATAGTTCAGTAGCTTCTCTTACATAAAAAATAATTACCTTGCCAACGTTTAAAAACCGAAAAACAAAGTTATGGAACAAAATAAGATCGATCTTTTTATTGCTACAATGGGCAACCGTTTTCCTTCTCACAGATTACTTATGATGGTAGAGATGCTCAAGAAAGTGGATGATAATAAGTTAGTGATTATACAATCCATGCAGTATAAAGCTCCAACACTCTTACTTGTAATTTCAATTCTTGCAGGATATTTGGGGATCGATCGATTTATTTTGGGGCAGACTGGATTAGGAGTAGCAAAACTTCTTACCTGCGGAGGACTTGGGATTTGGGCTCTTGTTGATTGGTTTTTAATAATGAACGAAACGCGCGAGGTAAATTTCCAAATGTTTACCCAGGCAATTCATGGATCAGGATCTTACGGATATTAATCATTCCCGTTTAAAAAACATTATTTTTTTAACCGCAATTGTTGGCGGTTATTGTGCCTTCTTTATTTTTAACACTGGAATATTTAATAATAATATTACAGCTTGTCCTTTTAAGCTTATAACAGGGATTCCCTGTCCTGGATGCGGAATGGGACGAGCAACACTTAGTCTTGTGCACTTAGAAATTAAGAGGGCATTTCTTTATCATCCTTTAGTAATACCATTTAATGTTTTTATAATTATTTCAGTTGGTTGGCTATTACGGGATATTATCATGAAACAAGAATTTTTTATGAGATTTGTTAAATCCAGGCCTAATAAATGGGTGATGCTTTCAATTTTTTTATTGCTTGCAATTATTTGGGTGCGAAATATTCTTATTGGATTATAGTATTTTATAAAACAGTGAAAGAGGTATATATTTCAGTAATATATATAACACGAAGCAAACTGATTTTATCGACTTTTGTAAAAGAGTTAAACTATAAAATAAGAAATAACAGAATATGCAAAATCCAGCAGGGGAAACACTTATCGCTTATTATTCGCGTAGAGGACAAAATTATGTGGGTGGCAGCATTGTAGATTTAAAGGAAGGAAATACTGAAGTTGTTGCAAAGAAAATACAGGCTCAAACCGGAGGGGATTTATTTAAAATTGATACGATAAATTCTTATCCGGTTGATTATAATGAAACAACCCGGGTTGCGCAAAAAGAATTATCTAATAATGCAAGACCAGAGTTAACAGATTCGATTGATAATTTCGATGATTACGAAATCATTTATCTTGGATATCCAAATTGGTGGGGAACTTTCCCTATGGCTGTTTTTACATTTCTTGAATCGTATAATTTTTCAGGGAAGTTAATTATTCCGTTTTGTACACACGAAGGAAGTGGTCTAGGTGGAAGTGTGTCAGACATAAAACGCCTTTGTCCGGATGCTGAAATAGCAAAGCCTATTGCAATTCGTGGAGGGAGTGTTCATGGAGCAGATAAAACAATCGAAAATTGGATTTCCAATCTTTAATTTTTAAAAGATTTTATAAACTTTGAATTAATTTAACAATAGAAACACTAAGGAGAAAAACAAAAGAAATATAGATATGAAAAAACTTGGTTTTGGTTGCATGCGTTTACCCTTGTTAAATAAAGAAGAGCAAAAAAGTATCGATTATGAACAATTTAATAAAATGATTGATGCTTTTCTGGAAAAAGGATTTACATATTTTGATACTGCTTATATGTATCATAATTTTATTAGTGAAACAGCTGTTAGAGAGTCATTGGTGAAAAGACATCCTCGCGAATCATTTACTATAGCTACAAAAATGCCGGTTATGTTCTTAAAAGCAAAGGCTGATTTGGAGCGAATATTTAACGAGCAATTAGAAAAAGTTGGAGTTGATTATTTTGATTATTATCTCTTACATAATTTGAGTGTTACTCACATTAAAATAGCTGAGGAACACGATGCATTTAAGTTTATTCAGGAAAAGAAAAACGAAAGGAAAGTTAAAAATATAGGATTTTCATACCATGATAATGCAGAATTGCTTGATGAGATTCTTACAGCTCATCCCGAAGTAGATTTTGTGCAATTACAGATCAACTATCTGGATTGGGATAATAAAAGCATTCAGTCAGGTAAATGTTATGAAGTTGCTCAGAAACATGGTAAGAAGGTAATTGTAATGGAGCCATTAAAAGGCGGATCTTTAGCAATCGTTCCCGAAAAGGCAGAGAAAGTTTTAAAAGAAGCTCAGCCCGATTTATCTGTAGCTTCATGGGGCATCCGGTTTGCTGCCAGCCTTGATGATGTAATAACAGTACTTAGTGGCATGTCATCATATGAGCAGCTGGAAGATAATATGAGCTATATGGATGATTTTCAACCTTTCTCAACAGTAGAAAAAGAAGCCGTTAATAAAGCTGTAGATGTTATTAATGAATCCATTGCCATTCAATGTACAGCATGTAGATATTGTGTGGATGGATGTCCTCAAAATATTGCTATACCCGAATATTTTGCTTTGTATAATACCGAAATGCAACAATCAATAAAACCAGTTTTTTCAGTTCAGGGAGTATATTATATGAACTTAACAAAAACACACGGGAAAGCATCTGACTGTATAGAATGTGGTGAGTGTGAAGATAGTTGTCCGCAACATATTGAAATAATGCACTGGTTAAAAGAAGTTGGAAAAACTTTTGAAACAAATACATTGGTTCCGCCAAAGAAATAATTGTATTTAAATAAATCAAGACAAGGCGAGTGTTTTTAGGAGTGAGAGATTGTCTAAAATAAACTCTGTCAGGTTCTTCAAACTCTGACAGGTTGTAAGTTAGAGGTTTGATAAAACCCGGCAGAGTCGTAAGACCTGTCGGAGTGTAACCTCCTTTTTTTATAAATCTCACAAACAGTTTCTTATTGATGGTTTTTTAGCTATATTTTAATGTCTGGAAAAGATCTAATTTTAACAGATAATGGACAGCTATCATAAAAAGAAAGAAAGACTATATAATACAATTGAAAATCTTACGAAAAAAGATATAATAGTCGCTTTTTCCGGGGGTGTTGACAGTAGCCTGCTTTTAAAACTTGTTAGCGAAAAAGCAAAAAATCAGAAGGTTAGGGTTTATGCAGTAACTGTGCAAACAAAACTTCATCCTGTTGGTGATCTTGAGATAGCAAAAAAAGTGGCAGCGGAAACCGGCACCATCCATAAAATTTTACAGGTTGATGAATTGGATGAAGCAGGAATTTCAGATAATCCGGTTAACCGATGTTATCTGTGTAAAAAATACATCTTCACTCAACTGGTTGATTATGCAAAAACTCTTGATATAACAACTATTGTAGAAGGAACTAATGCTGATGATTTAAAAGTATACCGCCCCGGAATACAAGCCATAAGAGAACTAAATGTTAATAGTCCGTTAGCTGATTCTGATTTTACAAAAGAAGATGTTCGAAAAATGGCCAAAGAATATAAAATTACTGTTGCAGATAGGCCATCCACCCCCTGTATGGCTACACGTTTTCCTTACAATACCAAATTGTCATATGATGCTATGCGGCAGATTGAAAAAGGGGAAATTTATATTCGTGAGCTTGGTTTTTATAATGTGCGCATTCGTCTTCACAAAGATATAGCCCGAATTGAGGTAGATAAAAGTGATATTAATCGATTAATGGAGCAGAGCGAAGTTGTTATTCATTATTTGAAAGAACTTGGCTTTACTTATATCACAATTGATTTGGATGGTTTCCGATCCGGAAGTATGGATTATAAATTAACTGACAATCCTAAAGATTAGTTTTCAGATATAATCTTTTTTTATATAGTATTTTTCCATCCCTGAAAATAATTTCAAAAAAAGAGTTACAGGTAAAAATGGTATAAACACCTGTTATTTATATAACAAAATCATGGTTTTCTTATCGGACATTTGTAATGGAAAAATCAAGCACGGCATTAATAGTTTGAAATAAAAATACATGCATATGAAAATTAGAAAATTAGGAAATCAGGGATTGGAAGTTTCAGCTTTAGGGTTAGGTTGTATGGGGCTGAACTTTAGTTACGGACCTGCAACAGAAAAGCAGGAAGCTATAAAATTGATACGAAGGGCCTATGAGTTGGGAATTACCTTTTTTGATACAGCAGAGATATATGGTCCATATCTTAATGAAGAAGTAGTAGGAGAGGCGATTGCTCCAATCCGTAATGAAATAGTGGTTGCAACTAAATTTGGATTTAATTACGTCGATGGTAAGCCCGCGGGATTGAACAGTAAACCAGAATACATTCGTCAGGCTGTTGAAGGATCTTTAAAACGATTAAAGGTTGAAACGATCGATTTACTTTATCAGCATCGTATTGATCCTATGGTTCCTGTTGAAGATGTAGCAGGAGCAGTTAAAGATTTGATTCAGGAAGGAAAAGTAAAATATTTTGGTATGTCTGAAGCCGGGGTAAATAATATTAGGAAAGCTCATGCTGTACAGCCTGTATCTGCTTTGCAAAGCGAGTATTCGTTATGGTGGCGTGAACCGGAGACCAAAACTTTCGCAACTTTAGAAGAATTAGGAATTGGTTTTGTGCCTTTTAGTCCACTTGGTAAAGGTTTTCTAACTGGAAAAATTACCGAGGATGCTAGTTTTGGTGCCGATGATTTCCGCAATACCATTCCACGTTTTACAGCTGAAAATTTAAAAGCAAATCAGGCTTTGGTAGGGCTGATTAAACATATTGCAGAACAAAAAGATGCAACTCCGGCACAGGTAGCATTAGCCTGGATACATGCTCAAAAACCATGGATTGTTCCAATTCCGGGAACTACTAAGATTCACCGGTTAGAGGAAAATGTGGGGGCAGCTAATGTTGAACTTACTTCAAGTGATTTATCAGAAATAGAAGAAGCACTGTCTAAAATTGAAATTAAAGGACACAGGTATGGAGAAGGCAGCGAAAAAATGGTTGATCGTAACTAAAAAAATAATATAATGAGTAAAAAAATATTAGTGTTATCATCGAGCCCACGTAAAGGAGGTAATTCAGATATTTTATGCGACCAGTTCATGCAAGGAGCTCAAGAGGCAGGTAATACTGCAGAAAAGATTTTTTTAAAAGGTGAAAAAGTAAATTATTGCTTTGCTTGTGCTACTTGCTATGGAGAGGGGAAACCTTGTCCGCAAAAGGATGATATGGCTGAAATATTACAAAAAATGATTGATTCCGATGTTATCGTGATGGCTACTCCGGTTTATTTTTATACCATGTGTGGACAGATGAAAACATTGATTGATCGGACTGTTTCACGTTATCGTGAAATTAAAAACAAGGATTTTTATTTCATTGTTACAGCAGCTGTTCCAAATGCCAATGCATTGGAAAGAACAATAGAAGAATTTAGGGGATTTACAAAATGTTTGGATAATCCTACCGAAAAAGCTATTGTTTATGGTACCGGAGCCTGGAATGTTGGAGATATTAAATCAACGAAGGCAATGAATGAAGCACTTGAATTGGGAAGAGCTGTATAAATTCAGAATTAAAAAGAAAAAAATGTCAGATAAAGAAGTAATTGTATTAATAGGGACAGGATCAATCGGTCAGGCAATTGCCCGAAGAGTCGGATTTGGAAAATATATTTTGTTAGCAGATCTTAAAAAAGAAAATGCAGACGCTGCGGCAAAAGTTATGAGTGAAGCTGGTTATGAAGTAAGTACTGCGGTTGTAGATGTTTCTTCACGTTCTTCAGTAGAAGCCTTAGTCAAGACAGCAGAAGGAATAGGGAAAATAAGAGGGCTTATTCAAGCAGCAGGGGTATCACCCAGTCAGGCACCTATTGAAACCATTTTAAAAGTTGATCTTTACGGGACTGCTTTAATTTTGGAATTGTTTGGTAATGTGATGGATGAAGGAGGAACGGGTGTTGTAATTGCTTCACAATCCGGACATCGTTTGCCCGCTTTAACTACAGAAGAGGATGCTGCTCTTGCTACAACACCAACTGAAGAGTTGTTAGGTCTGCCAATGCTTGAAAAAGGAAAGGTGGTTGATACATTACATGCTTATCAACTCTCAAAAAGGGGGAATTCTCTGCGTGTTAAGGCTGAGGCGGTACGTTGGGGTAAAAGAGGTGCAAGAATTAATACAATAAGTCCCGGTATAATTATTACTCCACTGGCTTATGATGAATTAAACGGCCCCAGAGGGGTAGGTTATCGCCGTATGTTGAGTTTAAGTCCTGCCGGAAGAGCCGGAACACCAGATGAAGTAGCTAATGTTGCCGCTTTATTAATGGAACCTGATGGAGGATTTATCACCGGTAGCGATATTTTGATGGATGGAGGTGCAACGGCATCTTATTTTTATGGAGAATTAGCTTCGGATAAAAAGTAAAAGAGAAATATTCTGTTAAGAAGAATGCTTTAGACATATTGATGAGATGAGAATAATTTTAATGAATGTTTTTCTGCTTATCAGTATTGCAGAATTTGCTCAGAATAATCAAAAAATAAGGGAATACTCGATGACTGAAAATATAAATGAGGAAGAACAAATAAAAGAGATTATCCGGTTATTAATCAATTTGATGGTTGAAAAAAACACGGTAGCGATGAATCAAATTGTAGCCGAGAATTTTACACTTACACATATTACAGGATATGTTCAATCCAAAGATGATTGGTTTGCAGAAATTGAATCGGAGAGTATGAAATATTATTCTGCACAAGAGGTAAGTATAAAAGTAAAGTTAAATGGGTATAATGCAGAATGTATTATCCAGGATATAGTGGATGCTCGTATCTGGGGTTCACGTAACAAATGGCGTTTACAACAGAATTTTCAGCTTGAAAAACGAAACAGTGAATGGATAATACTAAACTCTGTTGCAAAAACATTTTGAAATGAAAAAAGTAATAATCTTAGGAGCAAGTGGTAGTTTAGCTCATTATGTAATCAAAGAACTCGAGAAGAACAGTGATATTCAATTAACACTTTTTTTACGCGATAAAAATAGATTGAAAACTAAAGTAACTAAAGATTGTAAAGTTATTGAAGGTGATGTCTTAAACGAAAATAGACTTAATGAAGCTATATCAGATCAGGATATTGTTTACGTAAATCTTTCCGGAGACCTATGGACTATGGCAGAAAATATAGAAAAAGCAATGGTTGAAACAGGAGTACAAAGAGTTATTGCGATTAGTTCTATTGGAATCTACGACGAACCTATAAAGCCTGTACTAATCCCATATAGAAAACTTGCTGATGTTTTTGAAGGCTCATCTCTTGATTATACAATTATTAGACCTGCCTGGTTTACTTCAGTGGATGAGGTAGATTATGAAATAACAAGGAAAGGAAAACCAGAAAGAGGAACTGTGATTTCTATGAAAAGTATTGCAGATTTAGTATATAAGATTGTAGAATCTAGTAGCTTATATAGTAGGGAGAGTGTCAGCATCAACAAGCCAAACTCATAGAATGAGGATGAGCAAATGTGGTTTATTCCTAATCATAGAAAAAAAATTAAACAAGAAGAAGGTTATTTTAGCTAAAGGCATTGCTGATTTAAAAATAATTAATTCTTTTGTGTCAGGTTAAGAGTATTATTTGTCAGTTTATGCTTACAAAGTATTATATTTCTCCAATATATTGCGTCAAGCTAAAATCTTTAAAATTTGGTTACTGACAAATTAAATTATTCTATTGATAATTGACACTTTGATTTAATGATTTGTAAGGTTTTTCCGTTTGCCATTTTAAATTAAAAAGAAATTTATGTTTAAAGTTATAGATAAAGCGATTTTTTCAGAGAATGTTGTAAAACTTGATATTGAAGCTCCCAGAATAGCTAAATCAAGAAAAGCTGGACATTTTGTAATTGTAAAAGTAGGAGAAAAAGGAGAAAGATTTCCTTTAACAATTGCAGGTTCTGATCTTGAAAAAGGAACTATATCATTAGTGGTTCAAAGGGTTGGAGTATCATCTCGTAAACTTGCTGATTTAGAAATTGGTGATTATGTTACCGATGTTGTTGGACCTTTAGGCCAGGCCACAAAAATTGAAAAGAAAGGAACCATTCTTGCTTGTGGTGGAGGAGTTGGTGTTGCTCCTTTATTGCCTATTGTTCAGGCGTATAAAGAAGCTGGAAATAGGGTGGTCTCTGTAATTGCTGCAAGGACAAAAGAACTGGTTATTCTTGAGGATGAAATAAGCAAATTTTCTGATGAACTAGTTGTAATGACAGATGATGGAACTTATGGGGCTAAAGGCTTAATTACAGAAGGGATGGAGCGTGTTATTGCTGAAGAGAAAATCGATGAGGCAGTTGTTATTGGCCCTGCTATTATGATGAAATTTGCGGCACTAACAACTCAAAAATATAACATTCCGACTTTTGCCAGTTTAAATACCATAATGGTTGATGGAACAGGAATGTGTGGGGCATGCAGGGTAACTGTAGGAGGTAAAACAAAATTTGTTTGTGTAGATGGACCTGAATTTGATGCACACCAGGTTGATTTTGATGAGATATTACTCAGATTAAACGGCTATAAAGAAGAGGAAAAAGAGGCCGATAACCATTACCATACATGTAGGGCAGAGGCTAAACTAGAAAAGAACCAATAATAATCAATACATTTATTTGTAAGAATTTGACTTCTCAAAAATGGAAGAAATAGATAATTATTTAAAATCTGAACGCTCTCAGGAATGGCGTGAGGAATTAAGAAAGAAAATAAATTCAAAAACAAGAACAGAACAACCAAGGGTTTTAATGCCTGTTGTAGATCCACAGGAAAGGGTTCATTCTTACGTTGAAGTTAGTGTTGGATTAACCAAAGACCAAGCTCAACAGGAAGCACAGCGTTGCCTCGATTGTCCAAATCCAACATGTATTACAGGTTGTCCGGTTGGAATAAATATTCCAAAATTTATAAAGAGAGTTGAACAGGGCGATTTCCTTGAAGCCGCTAAAGTACTTAAAGCGACCAGCTCTTTGCCAGCAGTTTGCGGGAGAGTGTGCCCACAGGAAAAACAGTGCGAATCAAAATGTATTTATACACAAAAATTAAAGAAAGAGCCGGTCGCTATCGGTTATCTTGAACGATTTGTGGCTGATTATGAACGTGAATCGGGACAAATGTCGATTCCTGAAATTAAGGATAAGAATAAAAGAAAAATAGCCTGCATAGGTTCAGGTCCTGCAGGACTTTCTTTTGCCGGGGAAATGGCAAAGAAAGGTTATGAAGTAACTGTTTTCGAAGCTCTTCATGAAATAGGAGGTGTTTTGAAATATGGTATCCCGGAATTTCGGTTACCTAATAATATTGTCGATACAGAAATAGAAGGCCTGAAGAAAATGGGAGTGCAATTTGAAAGAAATTTTATAGTTGGGAAAACGGCTTCTATCGATGATTTGAAAGAAGAAGGATTTGAAGCGTTCTTTTCCGGGAGTGGTGCTGGTTTACCCCGATTTATGAATATTCCCGGAGAAAATTACAATGGAATTTTTAGTTCAAATGAATATCTGACAAGGGTTAATCTGATGCATGCCGCAGATCCATCATCGGATACTCCTGTAATAAGCGGTAAAAATGTAATGGTTGTTGGCGGAGGTAATACGGCAATGGATTCAGTTCGCACAGCCAAGCGTTTAGGTGCCGAAAGAGCAATGATCGTATATCGCCGAAGCATGGAAGAAATGCCTGCCAGGGCAGAAGAAATTGAGCATGCAAAAGAAGAAGGTATAGAGTTTATAACCCTTTCAAATCCGGTTGAATATTTTGCTAATGAGAAAGGCTATGTTAATAAGGTTAATATCCAAAAGATGCAGTTGGGCGAACCAGATGCCAGTGGCAGACGTAGGCCAGTTCCCATTGAAGGAGCCATCGAGATGATTGATGTAGATACGGTTATTGTTAGTGTAGGAGTGTCACCAAATCCGATTTTACCCAGCTCTTTACCTGAATTAGTTACTACTGATTGGGGAACGATTGAAGTCAATGATGAAACACTACAATCATCCATTCCGGAGTTATTTGCAGGAGGAGATATTGTTAGGGGAGGAGCAACAGTTATCTTAGCTATGGGCGATGGGAAAAAAGCGGCAAAAGCTATGGATGATATGTTGAAATCAAATTAGTGTAATTGGGAGCCTGCTTAAGTAAATGTAAACTTATCTTAGAATTAAGTCTTTTATCTGTAAACTTTTTTTTAGAGCGAGACACATAAGTGTGATTATACCTTCCCTTTGAAAAACATAAGCTTTGCATTTTTAGAATTCACACAATCTACTAATGTTATATTTTGGTTGAACCCCTGTCAAGGTCTTCAACCATTGACAAGGTATGCCCCGTCAGTGGTCAACGCCCCTGACGGTGGCGAAGCGTATTTTTACATTTGACTTAAGGAATGTTGGTTAATTATCTGAATTTTAAATGATTGTTATGGTGTTTTTTGTGAAAATTCAGGCAAAAAGCTATAATACCTTAAATCCGCAAGTGTTTTTATAAAAGCATTAATCACGCCTATAAGCACGAACCGAGGACAAAGGACGAGCTCAACAAAGTTAATTTTCTTTTACCTATTTAGGGGAAGTTTTCTCAGCGAAACCTCTGCACGCTCAGTGGTTTATAAATTTTGCCTACGGATTTTAGGTAATACTATAATTTTTTTTGCGGGCCTCTTTGATTCAGTAATTATGGTATTAATACCTGTAATCTGGATAATAAAATCCTAAAATAAAAGTGTGAGATTTGTATTGTGAAAATATAATAGAAAAATAATAAAAGATTGATATTATAAATATACGTTTTCTAAAAACCACTCAATTTAAGTACCCTAAAGATTATATAGAATTCATGTAATTAGTTGTTAGAATGATATAGCAACTGATTAATGTAGCATATAGAAACTGGTTATAATCAAAAATAAATAATGACAAAAATGGAAAATTTTAGTTTTTATGTACCAACTACCGTTCATTTCGGTAAAGGTCAGATTGAGAATTTAGCTTCTTCAGTAAAACAATTTGGAGGGAGTAAAGTAATGCTTGCTTATGGTGGAGGAAGCATTAAGAAGAATGGTATTTACGATGCAGTTGTTGCAGAATTGAAAAAAGCTAATATAGCTTATGTAGATTGCGATGGGATTAAACCGAATCCACCTGTTTCTGATGTAAATAAAGGGATTAAAATTTATAGAGAAAATGCATGCGATTTTATCTTAGCAGTTGGAGGTGGTTCAACCATTGATGCTTGTAAAGCAATGGCTGCAGGTGTATGTTACGATGGTGATGTAATGGATTTAATGGCTGGTGGGAAAGGAGAAATTAAAGCTGCAGCTCCTTTAGCAGCAGTACTTACCATGGCCGGGACAGGAAGTGAATTGGATATGGGAGGTGTAATTACAGGTGAAGTAAACCATAAGAAACACACTATTATGCACCCTTTCTTGTATCCTAAATTCTCAATTCTAGATCCAACTTACACTTTCTCAGTGCCAGAGAAACATTCTATGGCTGGTAGTTTTGACGCATTGGATCATTTAATTGAGTGTTATTTTATTGCAGGTAGTGAATCAACAGACGTTCAGAATATGATGAACGAAGGATTGATGCGCTCTATTGTTAAGAATGCACCAAAAGTATTGGAAAATCCTGAAAATTATGATGCACGGGCTAATATTATGTGGGCTAGTTCAATGGCATTGGCGAGTTTTCAGTTTGCTGCCGGTAAAAAGGGATCTAACTGGCCTATGCATGCTATGGGACACGAGTTGTCAAGTTTATACGATATGACACATGGTATTACATTAGCTTTAGTTGCTCCTTCTTATTTAGAATTTTCCTTAGAAAAAGCACCTGAATACACTTGGTTGTTTGCAAACTTTGCAAGAAATGTATTTGGAGTTGTTGAGGAAGATGATGAAAAGGCAGCTAAGATGGGTATTGAAAAAGTGAAAGAATTTACTTTAAAATTGAAGATGCCTAAGAATCTTAAGGAAGCAGGTGTAGAAGAAGATAAACTGGAATACCTGGCAGAGAAAGCTACAGAGTGGGGTAACATTGGAGCGTTATGTGAAATCGAAAAAGAGGAAGCGCTTGAAATATACAAGAGAGCTTTTGAATAATATTTTACTGAGATGATAGTCTTGTTGTGCTGATGATTTATCAGTACAACATGTTCTTTTAAAACTTTTTAGGATGTTTGTTTGTTCCTGCTAATAGCTTTAGATTTTTAAAATTACATTTTATTAAATGCCAAAAACCTAGTATTATGAATAAGAAGAAAAATCAAAACAGAAGAGATTTTTTTAAATTAAGCGCAGCAGCTGGTGCTTCTTTGGTAGCCTCAAATGCATTTGGAAAGACAATGCCTGTAGAGAGAAACGACTCGGAATTCACAAAAATGCCAGGTCAAACCCGAATATTGGGGAAAGGAAATCATGCACTGGAAGTTTCTCCCATAGGTTTAGGATGTATGAGTATGACCAGTAAAAGTTATAATCCTGTTCAACCTAAAGCAGAGATGATTAATGTAATTCGAGGGGCTTATGATAAAGGAGTAACCTTTTTTGATACGGCTGAGGTATATGGTCCGTTTACTGATGAAGAATACGTGGGTGAAGCATTAAAACCAATCAGGGATAAAGTGCTTATCGGAAGTAAATTTGGATTTAGTTTTGAAAGTGGACAAAGAGGAGGCCGTGATTCACGCCCTGAAAGTATACGCAAAGCTGTAGAAGGCATGTTAAAACGATTACAAACCGATCGGATAGATTTACTCTATCTGCACAGGGTAGATCCTAATGTGCCAGTTGAAGATGTTGCCGGTACTGTTAAAGATTTAATAAAAGAAGGAAAGGCACTACATTTTGGACTTTCAGAGGCATCACCAGCGACTATTCGTAAAGCTCATGCTGTGCAACCAGTAACTGCATTGCAAAGCGAGTATTCTCTTTTGGAGCGTGTATTGGAAACAGAAGTGATAGATACCTGCGAAGAACTTGGAATTGGAATGGTCCCATGGGGGCCTGTATGCCGTGGTTTTCTTGGTGATAAATTTAATGAGTACAGCAGATTTTCTGAGGATTCAAGATTTTCTCAGGTTCCGTACTTTACTCCGGAAGCTATTGAAAACAACATGGAAATGTTAAGGCTTGTACGTGAATGGGCTATGCGTAAAAATGCTACTCCGGCACAAATTTCCCTTGCCTGGTTGTTAGCTCAAAAACCATGGATAGTACCGATTCCCGGAACAGTTAAACTTCATCATGTAGAAGAAAATCAAGGAGCATTAAATGTTTCTTTTACTACAGAAGAATTAAAAGAATTCAGGGAAGCCATAGATAAGATCGAATTGATAGGATTTAGAACACCAGATACTGTTTTCACCGATCGTTAGTGAGAAATATCTTTTTTTCTTGAAACGAATTATTTGGTGATTCTGATATCTTTGTCGGATTCTGTTATTTTTTATTATGAAAAACTTAACCCTATGTAAATAATATCATCATTTATAATGTTTTAGAAATGAGATTTCTATGTTGTAAAGCAAAAGAAGTCTCAGTTATGTGCTTATATAATCTAAACTTAATGAAGAAGACCCTATATCTGGCTTTTATAATTAATATTATTTTTCTTAAATCATTTGGTCAAACCACAATGATGAGTTCTAATCCTCTGAAAAAAAATGAGGTTTTACTTTTTAATACCTATCAGTTTTACGAGAACTCTTCAAAATATAATTGGAATACAGAACAATGGGAGCATTTAAATGATTCTTTACATCAATCATTCCATAAGGATTTGCCTATGGTTGGTTATGGAATTTCTGACAGATTATCGTTATATGCCCAGTTTCCGGTAAACTATTTTGAGCAGGACCAGCAGTATCAGTGGTATTTTGATGATATTGTACTTATGTCCCGTTATGCGATTATTCCATCGTCCGGTTCAAAAAGTGGTTTAACTCTGATTGGCGCATTACGTCTGTCAACAGGAAAAACAGGAGAAAAAAATTATTCTGATGGTAGCTGGGATATAATTGTCGGAGAGATATTCTCAACCAAGTGGTATAACAATTGGCGCACCCACATAAAATCAGATTTTACAATCAATACCAAAAGTGTGGAAGAAACAAAATCAGGAAATGATCTGAACATCTTCCTGAAACAGGATTACTGGATTGGTAATATTAAATTTGCTTTGGTAAATCAATACAACCATCATTTTAAAAATTTAGATGTTGATGGTAATTTTGTTGAAAATACCCAAAAAAGTCGACTTACTCATTTACTTTTGGTAGAATATAAACTGACCAATGGTTTAACACTGAAACCCAAATTCCAGGTTCCGGGTTATGCTGTTGGAGGCAGTAAATATGATTATAAATTTGTGTTTGAAATATATTACAGGTTTTTATGCAAATCAGGAAAAGACAACTCATAATTTCACTATTATCAATATTTTTTGTGTTGGCTATCTGGCAACTTATAGTCTGGATCGTGTTCTATAATCGGGGCGTTAACTTTCCAACACCTATAAACACTTTCAAACAATTTGCACAAAACCTGGCTGGTGAAAATATATATGACGTAACTATCTGGAAACATACGATTAGTAGTATATCCCGATGGCTAGCCGGATACCTTGTTGCTGTAATAACAGGCATAATTTTGGGCTTTCTTTTGGGCTCAAACCAGTTGCTTAACAAATTGTTTATGCCGTTTATTTCTGTATTGCAACTAATTCCCGGGTTGGCATGGATACCTATCGCATTGTTATTGTTTGGGCTAGGTGTTGTTTCAACCATCTTTATGATCTTTATTATAGCATTTACACCCATAGTGATAACCACGGCAACGGGTATAAAAAATACTCCGGCAGATCTTATTCATGCTGCTCAAATAATGGGAGCGAATAGAATAAAAGTTTTTATTCATGTGTTATTACCTTCAGCTCTTTTTAATATAATTGATGGGATGCGCATCGGTCTGGCCAATTCGTGGAGAGTACTTATTGCAGCAGAGATGATTGTTGGAAACGGCATCGGGCTGGGATATATTATTATTCAATCCAGGTGGACATTGGATTATCTTTCTGCATTTGTGGCCATTATTATGATTGTAATTGTAGGATTAACCTTTGAGAAATTTATTTTCCAGGTAATAGAGAACAAGCTTCGTTTAAAATACGGACACGAACTTTCCTCTGAAACATTAAAATATGAATGACCATGTATTTGACAATAAATAATATAAGTAAATCATGGGATTCAACAGGGGGGGGAGTGCCTACAATAAAAAACTTCTCATTGAGCATTGCTAAAAATGAATTTGTTAGCATTATTGGTCCCAGTGGTTGTGGTAAGTCAACTTTGTTGCAGATTGTAGCAGGAATTATAGAACCCACTGCAGGTAATGTGCTGCTCGAAGGAAGAAAGATTAAAAAGACGTGTCCGTGCCGGGCACTTGTTTTTCAGAAGCCCACATTGTTTCCATGGAAAACAGTAAAAGAAAATGTAGGCTTTGGATTAATGCTTAAGAAGATTCCGAAGAAAGAAGCAGAAACAATTATCGAAGCAAAAATAGAGCAGACCGGTCTGTCGGGCTATGGCGATTATTATCCGCATCAGTTATCAGAAGGGATGAAACAACGAACCCAGATTGCAAGAGTACTGGCTATTAATCCGGAAATTATCCTTATGGACGAACCTTTTGCCGCGCTTGATGAGATGTTAAAATCCCGTTTAGACAACGAGTTGATGGATATATGGGAGAAAGAGAAAAAAACAGTTTTATTTGTTACCCATTCGCTTGAAGAAGCATTATTACTTTCAGACAGGATTATTTTAATGAAATCGAATCCGGGGGAGATACACCTCGAACATAAACTCGATTGGCTCCGACCAAGAAATATTTTTTCACCAGAAATAGTAGAAACACGAAAATATTTACTTAATGAATTATCGAAACTTTATCTCTAAATTGTTGATTGTTGCCACTGTGACAATAGCCAGTATTTCCTGTAAGCGGGATAGAACTGAACTACGCCTGGTTTTTCCCAATAAAGTAAATTATGAATCGTTTATTGTGGCCAAAGAACAGCAGTTTTTTAATTCATTAGAAAATGAAATTACAATACAAACAGTTAACAGCGGTATTAATGCCGCCGAAGTTTTTAATACAGGTAATGCAGATATTATAGCAACAGGAAATGGACCAGCTGTTATCTTGTTATCTCAAAATGAAAATGCAGTTATTGTTACCCGTTATGCCACGGGAGAAACGATGCACCGATTGATTGCGGATACAAGCATACAAAAAATTCAATCTTTAAAAGGAAAGCGAATTGGGATTCAGGTAGGTTCAAGTACGCACGCTTCATTATTGGCTTGGTTTACAAAGAATAATATTTCTGTTGATGAAATAGAATTAGTACCTATGCAACCGGCTAATATGCCAGAGGCAATGAAAAACAAGCAACTGGATGCCATAGCAGGGAGTGAACCCTGGGCTTTGAATGTTGAAAAACTTTGTGGCAGCAGTGTGTATGAACTATCTAATTTATACGACTCATTGAATTGCCAGTCGCATGTGCTTATCACAAAAAGAGAAACCTATCAAACACATAAGTCGCAAATAAATATTATTCTGGATGGTTTAAATAAAGCGAATAATCTGATAAATTCTAATCCGGAAAAAAGCGCAGAAATTGTTTCAAAACAGATTGGATTAACTGCCGAACAGCAACAGATTTGTACGTCACGATTAAAATGGGAAACAGGGTGGGAACAAAAAGATATCCAAAGCCTGCAAGAGACAGCTAAAACCCTGTATGATTTAAAGAAAATTAAAACTATCCCTGAGATAGAAGATTATTTGATAAAGAAATAATGTTCTCAATTTTCTTTTTTTACCCATCATAAAATCTCAGACAAAAAGGCATCAGTGGGAGGGTGTCCACGGCTGTGTGCACCAATGCGCTTCCTGTACTTTTAATAAAGATTTTAACCAAGCAAAGCATGGTGTGAATCGTGGTAACTCTTTTTTTGTTTGGTTGACAAAAAAGAAAAGAATAAAATAATGGAATGTAAAGCGGATTTTACTAAAACAAATAGAGGGTGTCCAAAAAGTCTATTAACGAAGACATCTCGACTTCGCTCGATGTGACAAACTGCTGATATTCAAGGTTAGTTCGAGCGGAGTCGAGAACATTTTTATTGAAATACAGACTTTTTGGACAGCCTCTGTAAAGTCACAAAACATTATAAATCCTTGGTTAAATATTAATCTATTCGCCAGCTATCTTCCTTGTTTTAGCCTTGCTTAAAGCAATAAGATCAGACGGGGCAATTTCAACTTGCATGCCTCTTACTCCTGCACTCACATAAACCGTTTCGTGTTGAAGTACAGATTCGTCGATAAACGTTGGGAATTGTTTTTTCATACCAAATGGCGAACAGCCTCCGCGAATATAGCCTGTTATCTGTAGGATGTTTTTCATGGGAATCATTACACATTTCTTATTTCCGCTTAAGGTAGCCAGGCTTTTAAGGTTAACCTCAGATGCTCCCGGAATACAAGCAACAATAAAACCGGTTTTGTCACCTTCTAAAACCAATGTTTTAAAAACTTTAGCAATATCCTGGTTAAGACTTTCTGCAACATGAACAGCACTTAAATCGGCTTCATCTACTTTGTAGGTAATGGCATTGTATTTTATTTTATTTCTGTCCAGAAAACGCATTGCATTTGTCTTTTTCATCTTCAATTGTCCCTTTACTTTTGGGGATAAAGGTAAAATAAATAGAAAAATGATAAGAGATAAGATGAAATGAAAATATGATTTATATTTCTGGTTTAAGGTGTGAAACTCTTATTTGTTAATAGCAATCATTTTTCCGTGAAATAAAATCTGTTTTTTCACTTTAATTTAATAGATGAAATTTTATATGTTTACTGAAATCGAACAAAGTGTGGGACGTATACAAAACTTAACTTACAAAAAGAGAATAAGAAAAACCTAAAGAATGTTGCTTTAATGCATAAGAGGAAACGGTAGATATTTAAAAGTTAGTTAAGGTAAATAGAATCAATCATAATGGGAAAACACAATTTTACTTTTATAAAGACGAATAAAAAGTATGTGAAAATATATTTTGATGAAATTGCTTACATAAAAGGGCTGGGCAATTATGTGGAAATAATTACAATTAATGAGAACAAATACATCTATTACCGTTCCCTAAAAGATCTAATTAAAAAGTTACCCTCTCAATTTATGCGAGTACATAACTCATACATTGTAAATCTAACAACAATTGATGCTTTTGAGGATTTTCAGGTAATCGTAAAAGAGACAAAGATAACCGTAGGAAAAAGCTATAGAGAATGTTTAAAAAACTCGATTGAAAAGCTCCTTTTATAAATCCTTGAAAATAGGAAATTAATGTGTTGAAATAATAAAAATAACCGTTTGAATAATTACTTTAGTATTATTTGTTTGAAGTGTTTCATTTGTGTGAAATTTAAATAAATAGTGATGAAGAATAAGAATAAATTTCCACAAGACTTTTATCAATTTATAAGCGAGAATACTCTGGTAGAGATTAAAGGAGGAAAAACAAGAACTACCTTTTTGAAGATATGGATGGTATCTATAAATGATCGAGTATTTGCCAGGAGCTGGAATAAAAGTGAGAGAAGTTGGTTCACTGAATTTCAAAAATTGGGATATGGTGAAATAAAATACGGGAATAAGATTATAAATGTAAAAGGTGAAAAACTGGAAGTGAATAATAAACTAAACAAAAGTATAGATAAAGCTTATATCGAAAAGTACACTCAACCTGAAAACATAAAATATGCAAAAGGAATTACACAGCCAGAATATGCAAATTATACTATGGAATTTTATTTATAGGATTTCCTTGTATAATGTATAAATTGGTTTTATATAGGATGAAAAAGTTTGATCTTACTACAGAAACTAACTAATTTTTCAAAAATAATAAACCTTAAATGATGAATAAACAAAAAAAAACTCTAAATCAGTTTTCATTTTTGCTGATTACTTTTTTAATTTTTTCTTGTACTCAACAAGAAGAAAGAAATGAGGTATTGTGGTACAAACATCCTGCTAAAGATTGGAATGAGGCTTTACCTTTAGGAAATGGGAAGTTAGGTGTGATGGTTTTTGGTAATACTTCGAATGAACGTATCCAGTTAAACGACGATTCGATGTGGCCGGCAGATAATGCAGATTGGGATGAGCCGAAAGGAAATGAGGAGGATCTTGAAAAAATAAGAACTTTGCTTTTTGAAGGGGAAAATGAAAAGGCAGACCAGTTATTTGTTGAAAAATTTTCGCGAAAATCTGTAACAAGATCACATCAAACCATGGGTGATTTATTTATCGATTTTGATAATCCAAATATAACCGATTACAAAAGAGAACTTGATATTTCAAAGGCGGTTGCCACTGTTTCTTATAAATCAGACGGAGCTCTTATTACTGAGAAAATATTTGTTTCGCATCCGCATAAGGCTATTGTCATCCAGTTGACTTCAGAAAAAA
This sequence comes from Bacteroidales bacterium, assembly GCA_963665085.2. Lineage (GTDB taxonomy): Bacteria > Bacteroidota > Bacteroidia > Bacteroidales > JAAAOM01. Next base: position 770,151 of record CAXXXS010000002.1, on the reverse strand, counting down.
AAGAAGGGCTTAATGCAAAACTAAGATTAAGCAGACCCGATGACAATGGTATTCCAACCGTAAAAACTTTTATTGGAGAAGACAATCTGCTTGTTATGCAGGGAGAAGTAACCCAGCAAAATGGATTATTCGATTCAGAACCTTTCCCTTTGGTTGAAGGAGTAAAATTTGAGACTTGTTTAAAAATAGATCGAGAGGAGGGAGAGATACAAACAGGCGAAGATTACCTCGAATTAAAAAATGTAAAAAAAGTAACTTTATATCTTGTTTCCAATTCTTCTTATTATTTTGAAAACTACGAGAAGCAAAACAGAACAGATTTGGAAAAAATCAGTTCAACTACTTATGAATCTATAGAAAAGGAACATATAAAAGATTACCAAAGCCTGTATAACCGATGTGAAATTCAACTTTCAGATAATCAAACAGACTCTATCCCGACTGATCAACGAATCCAAAACATAAAAAACGATAAAGTAGATTCGGGTTTGGAAGCTTTGCTTTTTCAATATGGGCGTTATCTTCTAATTTCTTCGTCAAGGGAAGGTACAAATCCTGCCAACTTACAAGGATTATGGAACGAACATATAGAAGCCCCCTGGAATGGCGATTATCATCTCAATATAAATTTACAGATGAATTATTGGCTTGCCGATATGACAAACCTTGGAGAGCTTAACAATCCTCTGTTTGATTATATTGACAAGTTAGTTGAGAATGGTAGAGTAACAGCAAGAAAAAATTTTGGTTGCGACGGGACATTTATTCCTCATGCAACGGATTTATGGGCAGTGACCTGGTTAAGGGCTCCTACGGCATATTGGGGATGTTCGGTTGGTGCAGGAGGCTGGCTTATGCAACATTACTGGCAGCATTATGAATTCACCCGGGATGAGACGTTTTTAAAAGAAAGAGCTTTCCCAGCTATACAGGAAGTGGCTAAATTTTATAGTGACTGGATTATTGAAGATCCCAGGGATGGAACCTTAGTCTCTGCACCTTCTACTTCACCAGAAAACAGGTTTTTTAATAAAAAGGGTGAAGCAGTAGCAACTTGTCTGGGTAGTGCTATGGATCAACAGATTATTTTCGAAGTATTTAGCAATTACCTCAAGGCATGTAGTATTTTACAAATTGATAATGAGTTTGTGGAAAAAGTAAAACAACAAATTCAACAATTACGTCCGGGATTTGTGATAGCTAGTGATGGAAGAATTCTTGAATGGGACAGACCTTATGAAGAGCCTGAACCGGGTCATAGACACATGTCGCATTTATATGGATTTCATCCGGGTAATATGGTAACGAAAGAAAACAATCCGGATATATTTAATGCTGTTAGAAAAACTTTGGACTATAGATTAGAAAATGGAGGTGCCGGTACTGGTTGGAGCAGGGCGTGGCTGATTAATTGTAGTGCCAGGCTTTTAGATGGCGAGATGGCACATGAACATATTCAGTTGTTATTCAAAAAATCAATCAGTAACAATCTGTTTGATATGCATCCTCCGTTTCAGATTGACGGTAACTTTGGATATACCTCGGGTGTTGCAGAAATGCTTCTACAGTCTCAGGAAGAGAATATAATTCGTATACTACCAGCTTTGCCGTCAGCATGGAAAGATGGATATGTAAAAGGATTAAAAGCCCGAGGTGGTCTGGCTGTCGATATTTTCTGGGTTGATAACCACCTGGAAAAAGTAATTTTTAAATCTAAGTTCGCCCAAACATTTGATATGATGGTTGACGATAAGAAGATACCTGTTACAATGAAAAAAGGAGAGGTGTTTACGTATAAACAACAGCAGGGATAGTCGGAAAAAATTGTGGATTAAGTCTGGTAGGAGGAATGCTTGACTAAGCAATTTTTTTCTTTATTAAAAGACAGAAGTTATTTGTCAAGAACTAAAGAAAGTAAATTCCATAAGTGTAATTTAACTTTAAATAGTATCTTATTTGTTTTAAATCAGGGGCTTGTGAATTTTCCCCACAAGAAAAAATATTTTCCCCACGAGTAGATAGAACGCATGAAATTACTTTTACCATCAAGAAATCAAAAACTTAATTTAAATTTATGGTCATGCAAACGTTAAATAAATTTAATTCGGTAGTGCTTTTCAAAGAAGAAGCCAAAAATTTTCTACAGCATTGGAAATATGATGCAGAAGATAGTGAAAACGATTGGTGGAAAAGTTGTGTTACAATTGAGCAGTTAGATATGTGGACTGATGAAAGGAAACTTACTCAAGATCAGTTGTCGATGGAAAGTGTAGGTGAAAAGAATTGCCTGATGGTTTACAGCGATATTCTTTGTGACATGGAGGCTGTTGGCTCTTGTTCTGTGAGTCAGGCCAGAAAATATTTTGAAGATAACGAAAACATGCGCTGGCCGGCAGATGGTGATATCGTAAGAATGGGGGTGTTTTTTCATTGGGGATATTATCGAACACTTAATATGGTGTTAAAAGTTAATTGGGAGAAATACCTAAAAGCAAAAGCATGGGGTGTTATGAAGTTTGATCAGTGTGATGGATTAAGCGATTTATTAAAAAACAGCATAAAGGCAATTGAGCAATTCAGCTTAACCTTTTTTGATGATGTTTGCTACCCTGAGATTATGAATGAGTGGTTTGAGCTTATGGAGGAATATAACCTGAGCGAATATGATGCTGAGAAATTCAGATTACTTGTTCAGGAATATTGCAATAATAAATTGTTTCTGACTTCAATAAATAATACGTTATGGGAACAATTTATTGAAGAAAAAGAAGAGGAGAAAAAACAGGCTTCGGATGAATACTGGCAACATAAAATAATTTGGGCTACCCGCGAAGGAGAGTTGGAACAAGCTATTTATCAATATGGACAGGCAAAAATAGGTTACCGTTTTCTTACCAATAAATGGTATAAGCATTTTGGTGATGATTACCTGAAAGTGAGGGAGTTTATGTTAACGAATAAGGTACTTCAAAACCGTATCCTGCTTAAAAGTGAGAATCCGGAAATTACAGCAGAAGAAATGATAGAAGAAGAACAGAAGAATTTTTCTTCGTCAAAAAAAGAATACCAGGAATGTGCCAAAGAATCTGCAGAAAGAAAAAGCTTTACGGAAGCAGAAAAGATAAAAGGTTCAGATTCTGTAACGGGAAGTTTACAAATCAAAACCGATTATTATAATGCTTGCAAAAAGATACTCAAACGTATCTGGAGGTTAACACATCCTGATTCTATTCAACATACCGATTTTACGGATAGGCAGATTGAAATTCTTTATGAGAAGTTCGAGAGTTCATTGGAGATAAATGAACGTATTGCACAGAAAGGATCTGATGACTTTGATTTGCTTGAACTGAATAGTTTGCTCTCTGAAGTAGAAAATATATGGAACACGATTGGAAGAGATATTCCTGACTATGATGTTATAATAGGTGAAACAGACGAAGAGAAAGTGGCGTGGTTAAAAAATCGCATCCTATATCTTGAAAAGCAGATAGAACAGTTGCTCTTGAGAGTAAAAACTGTTGAAAACAATGCAGATTATATCGAAAAGAAAGAGTGCTGTGCCAGTGAAAGGAATATAGATCACACAAAAAATGCTTTTAGAGAACGCATTGAGACGTTACAGCGGGTATATGATGAATTAGTTGAACAATGCGAAAAAATGGAGATCAGCACTGAAGTTCGGTTCTAGTTATCAAACCTTAAAATCATAAACATGTCATATTACAAAGAACATAAAAAGGCAGAAAAATTACGTAAAGCACAAAAAAGAAAATCTGATAAGCTTTCTAAAAAGCACAATGCAATTAAGGCAGGTAAATTTTCAGACAGGAGATTAAAAAGGATTATTCGCAAAAGCAAAAGCCTTAGTTATACGTGCGAGCTAGCCTGCAGGTATATGAAAAAAGAGAAAAATCTTTTTGAGCTTTTGATAACATCCGTTAATCCGGAAATCACAAAGTGTATCTGTAATAATATTGGTAACCTTGATAAATTGCAGGAGCTAAGAAAGAATCCCCCCAAACAATTTTCCAAGGCTTTCATTGAGCAGGTTGATGTTAGAATTGAGAAACTCCAGATCAATGCTATCGAAAAGAATCAATATTCAGATAATGAATTGATGGATTTTATAGTAACATCATCGAATAAAAGTTTGGTGGATAAGGCAATGAAGTTTTTTCAAAATCAGGAGTATTTATCCAAGTGGGTACTTGAATACAAAACAACAAAAGAGTTTTTAGAATATTCAAAAGAGATCGATGGTGAAAATTTTAAGCTTGTTTTGGGACAGGTAAATAGTATTGATTTATTTGAAATGCTTTTCGAAGAATTCTACGGAGAGAAAAGAGAACTGGTGTTGAATCATTTAATGGACAAGGGAGATGCATTTGAAGCATTGTTGAAATTTAAAGGCTTGAATCCGGGTACAATTGATACCTTTTTGCAAAGAGTGTTATCCAAAGAAAAATTGTATCAATTAGCGAAATCAGCAACATCCTTGAATGTTAAGGATAAAGCGGCTTCCAAAGTGGCATCAACTCTTGTTGATAAATATGATGAAGAGATTGCCTTGGATATCCTTATGAATCATGATGGTCTTAAGATTGAACAGATATTCATGCTGTTTGAGAACTACAAAGAATCAATATCCATCATTGATTTGGCAGAAGATGCTGTTTGTGATAATGTCCGGTTGTGTGCAATAAATATATTGGCCGATGATTTATTGAGTAAGAAAACAATAAGGTTATCACCAGTAGAGATTCTAATTAAGGGAGGACTCCTAAGTTCAAGACAAATTGCTGGACTTCTTGAATTGATAAAAGAAAAGGAGGAGTTGAAAAGGGTGTTTTCTTATTCTGTAAATAAAGAGGTGCTCCTATTAGTAACCAATCAGCTTTCCGATGATTTTATTGATGATATTGAACTAAGGACTGATTTGGTGAAATATTTAAATTCTGGTAGATTGCCAATTAATGATAAAACGACTGCAATAGCCATAAAAGCGGGGAAAAGAGTTGTGGATAAATATGAGGATAAAAGCTGCGATAGCTGCAATGGAACAGGATACACACCTTATCTGGATCACGACCGTTGTGACTGGTGCAATGGAAGGGGATATAAATCTATTTTTATAGGTAAAAAAGTTATTGATTAAAATCTTTTAATGTTTTTGTTATGAATCTACCACAAAATATACAAAAGACCGATGGCTCCATAGCTCGATCCTTCTCGCAGGAACTGGGATTGAACCTGGAACTGAAAACACGTAGGAAAACTCTTTGGCATACCGTTGAATCGGTAGGCAAGAATGGATTTTTAATGATGGGCAATGCTTCTAAAATAGTGGCTGTTGATTACAATAAAATAAGCGTTTTTCAATTCTCTACCGGACAGCTAATAGGGGTTTTTTCATTTGTGTGGAGAATAAACGGTTTTTTTAAGATTGATGAGCAAAATCTATTAATACAAGAAGGTGGTTTAAAGTTTATAAAGATTAATATTGAAACCAGGAAACAAGAGGTGTTTGATTTTTCTGGTAGTGATTACCGTTCTTTTGCCTTGGCTTTTAGTACAAAATACAATTGGCTTACTTTAGAGAAGCCCAGAGAAAGCATTGAGTTATTAAATATCAATACAGGAGAAATTGATAAAAAGATAGACATTTCAGAATTAAATGATACTATTAATAATTTTTATTTTTCTGACAAAGAAGATTGTTTGATAGCTGTTATTCGTCCATGGCTGATGGTCTTCAGGCTCGATGATTTAACCCTTGTCCATAAAGCAGATCTTTCAATCTACGGCGCAGAAAGTATTAGTGAAATTCTGGAATTTAAGAATCATCGATTATTACTTTATCTGGGTAACCAAAGTATTGTTTCACTAAATCTTTTAACAAAAGAAAAACACGAGTATAAATCGTTAAAAAAATATCGGGGAAGTTTTAATATTTATCCCTGGGGAGATGAAATTTTTGTAAAAAATCAGGTAAACCTTAATAAAGAATACCGGTCTTACATAATGGTGGCAGGTATGGAGACTGTTGAGGTTATATCTTCAAAAACCCTAAATACTCGGTTAGAATCTGTAAGCACGTGCGGTGAATATGTAGTAACACTACAAAAGAACAATCAAATCCAGGTTTTTAATAAAGAACTGGATCTTGTAAAAACGATAGATATACCCACGGATATGGGATGGCTAGACAGATACAATGGCGATTTAAGATGCTTTATTTTCAAAAATGCCATTTTCGATCTTGGCAATACAAGTTTTATCCCATTTGGCTATGATGGAAAAACATCAGAACTGAGTAGCAAATCAGATATCCAGGGGGCAGGTTATCAGGTTTTACAGGTAAAAAGTAAATTTAACTCCAGAAGAAAGAATCTTCTGTTCATCAATTTAAAAACCAGGGAAAGCCATATTTTTGACCCACTTATCGAAGATCTTCAGATTCCCTCCATTGCTGTTTATTATTTAAAACAAAGAAACCAGTGGTTGATTATTTATAAAGGCTGGAGAACTATTTACGATGCTGATAAAAGAAGAGTAATCGATCATTTTAGAGGTGGATTTATTCCTGGCCTTATCTTAGGGAGTAATTGCATTGCCTACAATCCTCAGAATGGATTATTAGAAGCATTTAACCTGGAAACAAAAATAAAATTTGACTATAGTTTTAACTACAATTATACCCAGGAAGATTTCATAGTGTATAGTTCCAATCATCCACGTTATGCATTGTACAAACATAAATTACTGGTAGCTGAAAAGCGTAATAGCTTGTTTTTAATAGAAGTATTCTCTGAAGGGGCAGATAACAGTGCAAAATTAACTGTTTCAGAATTTGATTCTACTCTCATAATGCAAAAAAAGAAAGAGTATGAGATCGATGATTTTATTGCGCATAGCCATTTTAAAGATTCGGTCTCAATAAATGAATTAAATGATGTTATTCTTTTTGCAGGTGTTGGACTGGATAAAAAGTTGCTTAAATTCTATAAGATAAATACAGAAGATTTATCGTATGAATTTATCAATGAAATGGAGTTCTTTGATAGAGAAATAGACATGAGTCTTAGTAAGTCAGCTGCTTTTATGGCGTTAAACTTCGAATACGAAAAAAATACCTACGTCTTACATATCAAAGAAAAAGAGTGGTTAGGTACAATTGAAAATAGTGATGATCTTTCGATAAGCTATTTTGATGAAACAAGTAATCTTTTTATTACCAATGAAGATAATAATGTGTTTTTTTACCGTCTAAAACCTTTTAAATACATTGGGAACTTGTATGCAGATTTGAGGGGGAATTTTTTTGTTGAAATTTTGCCCGATGAGACATCACCCAATGGATGGTTTTATACCAATGATCCGGATAAGGTAAATGTGTTAAAAACAAAACCTGATGGATCAGAACCGGAACCATTGCCTGTAGAAAATGAGGAACGGCAGGCATTTATAAAACATCATAATCGCAGGGATATTGTCATGCGTAAATTGTTTGAGCCTGAAAAATATGCTGAGTTTGTCCGGTTAAATGCTAGTGCCGAAGAAACAGCCTATAGCGATATGGCTATTGAGTTAAAGCAGGTTGAGGCTAAGAAGCTTTCTTAAACTAACAAGCAGAAACAGTTGAAATGAATTTACCACAAAATATTCACAATACAGATGGCTCCATAGCCCGTTCCTTCTCGCAGGAACTTGGATTGAACCTGGATCTAAAAACACGAAGGGAAACTCTTTGGCATACCGTTGAATCGGTAGGCAAGAATGGATTTTTAATGATGTGTAATGCATCTAAATTAGTGACTGTTGATTACAATAAAGTAAGCGTTTTTCAATTCTCAACCGGACAGCTAATTGGTGTATTCTCTTTTATGTGGAGAATAAACGTTTTTTTTAAGGTTGATGAACAAAATATATTGATAGAAGAAGGTGGATTAAAGTTTGTAAAAATAAATATTGAAAACAGGAAACAAGAGGTGTTTGATTTCTCAGGTAGTAATTACCGTTCTTTTACCGTAGCTTTTAGCCCCAAATACAATTGGCTTACTTTAGAGAATCCCCAAGTAAGCATTGAGTTTCTAAATGTCGATACCGGGAAAATTGATAAAAAGATAGACATATCAGAATTTAATGACTCAATTGATAATTTTCATTTCTCTGACAAAGAAGATTGTTTGATCGTTGTTATTCGTCCATGGCTAATTGTTTATAAACTTGATGATTTTACTATTGTACACAAAACAGATCTTACAATCTACGATGTTAAAAGTATTAGCAAAATACTGGAATTTAAGAATCATAAATTATTGCTTTTTCTTGGCAATCAAAGTGTCGTTAAACTAAATCTTTTAACAAAAGAGAAGGAAGAGTATAAATCCCTAAAAAAGTACCAGAGAGGTTTTAATGTATATTCCTGGGGAGATAAAATTATTGTAAATAATCAGGTAAATCTCAATAAGGAATACAGGTCGTACATTATGGTTGCAGACATAGAAACTATTGAGATTTTATCTTCAAAAACCATAGATGCCCCGTTAGAAACTGTAAGTACGTGCGACGATTATATAGTAACCCTACAAGAGAATAATCAAATCCAGGTTATTAATAGAGAACTGGATGTTGTGAAAACTATAGAAATACCCATGGATATGGGGTTACTTGAAAGATACAATGGTGATTTAAGGTGTTTTGTTTTCGGAAATACTATTTACGATCTTAATAATACTTGTTTTATCCCGTTCGGGTATGACGGAAAATTGTCAGAGCTAACTTTTAATTCAGATATCCAGGGAGCTGCTTATCATGTTTGGGAAGTGAAAAGTAGGTTTAGTGCCAAACGAAGAAATCTTCTATTCTTAAATTTAGAAACCAGGGAAAGTCATATTTTTGAGCCCCCTATAGAAGATCTTCAGATTCCCCGCTTTACCGTTTTATATCTAAAACAAAAAAAACTGTGGCTGTTTATTTATAAAGGCTGGAAAACCATTTACAATGCGGATACCAGAAAGGTAATCGATCATTTTAAAGACGATTTTTTTCCTAACTATATGTTTGGGAGTAATTGTATTAAGTTCGATCCAAAGAGAGGATTATTAGAAGCATTTGATATTGAAACAAAACAAAGATATAAGTATAGTTTTAACTACTCTTATACCCTTGGAGATTTTGAAATCAATATGTCCTATCGTCCGGGGTTTGCATTGTATAAACACAAATTGCTGGTAGCTGAAAAGCTCAACTTGTTGTTTTTAGTTGAAGTGTTTTCAGATAGTGCTGATACCAGTGCGAATTTGGTTGTTACTGTTTTTAATTCTTCGCTTGTTATCCAAAAAAGGAAAGAGTATGAAATCGATGATTTTATCGCTCACCATTATTTTAGGGATTCTGTCTCTATAAATGAAATGAACAATATTATCCTTTTTGCAGGTATCAGCCTGGATAAAAAAAAGCTTAAATTTCATAAAATCAATATAGATGCTCTGGCTCTGTCTTATGAATTTATAAATGAAATAGAATTCTTTAATGGAGATATAAATATATGTCTTAGTAAATCAGGTGCTTTTATGGCGCTAAACTTCTATTACAAGAAAAACACCAGTATTTTACATATCGAAAATAAACAATGGATTGGTAATATTAATAGAAGTGATAATTATGTTGTTAATGATTTTGATGAAGCGAGCAATCTTCTTATAACAAATGAAGATGAGAAGATCTCTTTTTTCCGTCTGCAGCCATTTCAACATATCGGAAACTTATATGCTGATCTTAGAAATAATTTTTTCTTGGAAATATTACCCGATGAGACATCACCCAATGGATGGTTTTATACCAATGACCCGGAAAAGGTAAATGTATTAAAAACAAAACCTGATGGATCAGAACCGGAACCATTGCCCATAGAAAATGAAGAACGGCAGGCATTTATAAAACATCACAATCGTAGGGATATTGTAATGCGTAAGTTGTTTGAGCCTGAAAAATACGCAGGGTTTGCCCGGTTAAATGCCAACGCCAAAGAAACAGCCCATAGCGATATGGCTATTGAGTTAAAGGAGGTTGAGGTTAAAAGATTAGAAAAGTAGAACCAACAATTCTAAACAAATGATTTATAGTACAGAATTATTCGACCTTTTGGTTTTAGGAAATGGTATAACGCTGGTATGCAATAACGAGTTAACCTTTTGCAGCCATTTCCACAAAATATATGGTGTTGAACTAACAAAAGGTAAAAGCCAGTTTGTGGAATATATAAATCCGTCTTCCTATGATAAATTGCTTTTATTTTATGATTTTTTTGGGAAGGATGTAAACACTGTCAGAAGGTTAAAAAGAGAAACTCCTGTTTTTAGGGTGTTTGAGGATGAGTTTTTGTTATCAACGGATGAGAGCTGTCAAAATCAGTTTGATAATTATGTTAGAGAGGGCATTAATTATTTATTTCACAAATACAATGGAGATTTACCCCATTATGATCAGGTTAAATCGGTTTTAGTTGTTGTTCCTCCCCATTACAGCGAACGCGATATACAATTACTCTTGGAGGTTTGTTCTGAACTCTATTCAAAAAATGTAGTTATTGTAGATTCAAACATTGCCAATTTAAACTATCCAAATCTTTATGATACCATAGGAAATGAATGCGCAGTTTTAAATGTAGATGATTATGTGTTGAGTGCCTCAGTAGTTAAAAAAGTAAATGGTAAATTCAGGACAACTTTTTGTGAGACAGATTTTTCCATGGGATTCAATAAATTGGTCTCGAATGTCGCAAATTATCTGCTAAATCCGCTTGAAGAAGAACATAAAACAGACAGGTTGGGGCGAGAATTTTGTTTAATGAGGTTAGAATCTGAAATCAGGGAAAATTTTGAGCAAGGCAAAATTCATATTCCCTATTTCATGATTGAAGAATCAGGGGCTTTTCATCTTGATTATACCCTTACAGATAATGTCAAGATTAAATATCTTGAGGAATATCTTGATTCCTGCAAACCGTTTTTTGAAAAGGTGTTGCCAGAATTACCCGAAAAAATAGTCCTGACATCAAACCTGCATTCTGCTTCTGTTATTAATTTTTTTAGTGATTATTTACAGGGGAAAGGCAAAATAGTTTATGCAGAAACAAAACAGGAATTTAATCCAATAAGAAGGGCATCCTTTACCGCACATAAATTTCAGTATAGCAATGGAACGGTTCATTATCCCTGTGTTTTTCCTGATATTAAAATAAATTATCCAGACAAAACAGAAGAACTTATTTGTAAATCGCTTGATGGATTACCAATCAAAAAAGAATATTATTATTCAGCAAAAGAAACCGATACGCCTTATCTTACAATTAAGATAATTGATGAAGAATTTGGAGAGGTGGAAATTTACAGAAAGAATATACAAGAACCGGGGCATATTCATAAGATTGATTTTTTAGTTGATGAAGAAAAGATAGAAATCTCTTCCAGTGACATAAGTGAGCCAAAATATTCGAAACATTTTACTCCCGATGATAAAATTAGGATAGTAGGTGAGTATTTCGTGCTTGAAAAAGAACAGCTACCAAAACAGCCATTTTATTATTAGTATAATGGATATTTGTGTTGAAAGTAGTCGAATGCGAAAAAATCCAAAATTTTGTGTGTAAAATATTATCGTTAAATTAATCAGGATGCCAATGAGCGTTGGCCAAAAATCGGATGATATCGGGTTGGCCGTGGAATGTGTGCCAGCCTCCGATTTTTTTGATTTTTTGTTTACTTTTTCATCAAGGAAAAAGTAAAAGCCCTGCCGGCTGGAGGCAAAAAGAATAAGTGTTTTTCTACCAGATAATTGATTAAACAAACGAAAACTTGGTAGATTTGAATACTGTCTCTTCTAGTTGAACTTTTGATAATTAGTGCCGGCAAGAAAAGTAGCTTTTTTTGAGATTGTCGCCTAAAAAATCCCAAATTGGGAATTTATTTTGATAGCTTCTTTCACACAAAATATTCTTCAGTATCAAAAAATATAGATTTATTGTGAAAAATGTTAGCTACCAACCGGAAAAGGCATATTTTTGCTCGTAAGAGCGCATAAGTATCCTGTTAAATGCAGATTAATAGATGTTTATGCGGTTTTATTAAGCAGCTTGCTTGACTTGGGCATCTTCAATTTTCTGTCGTTGTTGGGAAATTATGTGCTCCCCAATTTTTTTCAGATTGAAGGAACAAACGGCTAAGCCAATGTACCTTTTAAAATGCCCATAGCCCTTGTCGGGACAGCGATCTAAGCCTCTGTGCTCCAGTTCGTTAATATTTGATTCAACTGCGCTGTGTTTATTTCGGTTACGAATAAATTTAGGTTGGTGTTCTTGTTCGTATTCTTGTTTGTTACATTTTCCTTTTTTAGGAAGAACCAGTGTTTCAACACTCTCTGATAATAGGTTTTTATTTGTTTTGTTCCAAAAACCTTTGTCGAAGCTCCAGCTTTTTACCTGGTAACTAGTTAATATGCGTTCCGCCAACCCAGAAACTATTTCTGAGTCAGATTCGTGATCCATAATATGGTAATCGACAATTAAGTTAAACTGGTCAGTAGTAATGGCAACTTTCTTACCCAATTCAACATTAGGGCGCATTTTCCCTTTGGTAACCCATTCGGTATACTGCTCGAAGATGGAGAACATCTTTTCTTCATGTGGGATTTCTTCCCCTTTTATTATTCGTCTCTCAACCAAGCTTATGTGTTTTTGCAGTAACTCCATAAACCGTTCAAGCTCCATAAATATTATAGTATCGATTATATCGGCCTGGGGGAAGTTCCCCTTCTCTTTTTCAATTTTTGCATACAGGGCTTTAGCTTTAGCAAGGTAATTTTTTGCGCACTCCTTAATACGATCAGTTTTTCCTTTGCCTCCGGATGCACTGGCCCTTCCTAACGCCCGCATTTTATTTTTTAAGTCGCTGCGCCAGTTTTTTATTTTTCGCCATCCCGGTAGGTTGTGCTTATCCTGTAACTTGGTAACCATGTCGATACTTTTCCTGGCGCTGTCCCACAGTAGATTATAGTCGGTTGGGAAATGAACATTGCTCTCTACAACAAAACTATCAGTTTTTAAGCACAATGCTGCCACCTCTTTTTTTTTAAACACTTCGTGTCCAAATTCTACGATAATAGTATTAAGCTCTTGTACTGTTTCATTGGTCAAAAGCCCAACATTATCAATAATGCTCTGGTAACCAAACTCTTGTTTCCCTGCGCCAAACTCGCTTTCAACACCTAGAATCTGACGTACCATACTGTCATAATTTGCAATATGATGCAGGTCATCATAGCTAATATTTTGACAAAGACGGACTTGTGAAAGGACAAATATTTGCCAAAGGTTCATTCCAGGACGCCCCATGTTATTGTTGCTTGAAAGTATTTTATCCTCAAGCACCTGAAACACTCTTTCGTTCCATTTTGGACTGATAAATATTTCTTTTAGCGCTGCACATAAACCTGGTAATGCCCCACTGCGTTTTTTTGTTGGAATTATTGTGTCCTGAATTAATAGTCGCCCAATGGTAATTTCTTGCTCGAATCTTTTTCTCATATTCTAACCTGTTTGAAAAGTAGCCTCGAAATACTCGAATCTAAATTAATTAATAAGTTGAATATCTGTATTTTAATTAAATTAAGCAACTAAAACCCCGTAAAGATTTAACTTAGTTATCAACAATAACACATTGAATATCAAACAACTTCAGATTTCTGGGCAGGAACTAATTAGTTGTTTAAGATATTTCTCAGGTTTAACTAAGAAAGCTGCTCTTTTTCCCAAGTTAGAAAATGAACTCTGAGTCACCCAGCGTCCCATGCGGATAAATTCCCCACGAAAAAGAAAATTTTTCCCACGGGTTTTCGGCAATAGAGAACATAAATTTGTTTTCGTAAACCTTTAAAAAATAAAGTTATGGAAGAAAGAAAAGTAAATGCAGAATCTCAATGCGACCACGAATGGGAAATGTTAGATCTGGGAACCGGAGACTACGGAAGCTATTATTGTCCTAAGTGCTGTAAGTTTAAAAGAGATGTTGAGCGCGAGAGTTAGTTTTAAACAGGTTGTTCTACTTTAGTACGAGGCCGGTTGTTGTAAATGTGTTAATTTTCAATATCCTGCGGTTTAAACCTGTCAGCGTGCGCAGCCCCTGACAGTGTTGGGAACTTAACGTAACGACATTGGCCGATTAACCTGGTGTTAAAGTAGGATAACCACAAATTATTATCTTTTGGGAGGTACAATAACAATTGCGTTTATATGCAATTATATTGATCCTGAAGGTAGATTCTTTCCTTTGCTTTTTGATTCGCTTATGGAGGCCGCAAAAAAAGACATCGAATAAAGATAAAAGGAAGCAGTGAAAATATAGCAATGCTAAATTTAAAACAAACGTACGAGTCAGTTTATGATAGTTTTGAACTTGTTTATAGAGAATAATTAAAATTTAAGGTTTAAAAATTAGATCAGATGCAAAGAATAATTGTTACACTAACGGCTTTAGTTATAGCTTTTTTACATGTTTTTCCTCAGAAACAGTATACTATTCTTGAACAGAAGGGTAAGTTTGGTTTAGTTGACTTAGGCAATGAAGAGCTTATCCCTGTAAAATATGACTATATAGGAAAGATAAATTATCCATTGGTGATAATTGGAAAAGGATGGTTTGAGCTTGATGAGGGTAAAAAATTAATCGATGTGTCTTCAAAATCACGGTTTGGAGTTTTCAATCTTGAATTAAATAAAGAAGTTGCCAAATGTAAATACCACTGGGTATCTATTGATAATAAAAATACAATAGTTGTTTTTAATGGAGAATTTGATACAGAGGATGGTATCGATAAACTATTTACCTCTGATAATGGTTTTGGATTGATAAATAAACAGGAAAAAAAAATAGCAAAATGCAGATATTATTATATTGATAATCGGGAGGATAATGCAAATATTCTGGCAAATTTCCCTTACCAGAAAAAAGAAAAGTTCTTGCAGGTAATAATATCAAAGGGGAAAATAGAAGTTGAAGCTTTAATACCGAGTTCTGATAAGAAAACAGAGAGTGCCAGTTTACCAGTATATCAAGTAATAGATAATGATGGGAGGATTATCTCTAATTCCAGATTTACATTTATCGGCCCTTTTGCTAATGGATTAGCAGTAGCCTGCGAGTTACCTTTTAGTGAGTGTTCGCTTCACGATACCGTTGTTGAGATTTATGATTCAACAGGAAAATTTGGTTACATAAACAAATATGGAGAAGTAACTATCCCGTTTCAGTTTGATAAAGCACAAACATTTAAGAATGAGAAAGCATTTGTCTCAAAAGATGGCAGGGAATTTTACATTAATAAAAACGGAATTGAAATAGATTGACTTTTTTGGGTATGAGATTTTTTTCAAGAACAACAGCAATTTAAGCCAATAAATTAAATATAAATGATACAATCAAAAGATATTACCCATTCAAAAAGAACTGGAAAGATGAGGCTAAAAGAAATTCTTACACTTTATTTCTTACTTCTTTTGCCCTTCTATTTTTGGGAAGAAACCATTGTATGGATAGCGCATAAACTCGAAATTCCGGGGATGAGTATTTTACTGGCAGTTAAAACTACATACAGAATAACCCAGACAAAAGCTTATGATATATACCATTGGTTATTTGATAAATTGGGTCCTTGGTTTTGGGAACCCGATTTTACTTATTTTGTGTTTATGGGAATATTTATTGCTTTTCTCGTTTATTGGCTCTGGTCAAAATGGTACATGATAGTTTTAGTGGTAACCGCTGTATTTTTTCCTCAAATAAGTTCGCTTATTTTATTGTATTTATTAATTTCAAAAAAGATATAACAATTAAAAAAACACTTAATTAAAACATTAAAGGCTTAGTATTATGAAACTAAAAAACACATTTTATTTTGTTACAATAATTCTTTTGTTTACTGGATGCTCAGATTCTTTGCAGGATCAGTATTTTCAGGAAAATTTCCAAATATTTACGGCTTTTGTTAACAGCACACTTTTATATTCACCTTTGGTGTTGCTTATTTTTAGCCTGTATAAGCTTACAAAATATGGTATTGTATTATTGGTTTCTAAAAAAGAAAAAAAGAGAAGGTATAAAATGTACTGGCGGCAAAATTTAATTCTCTATCCTGCTCTTCCTTATATAATTTTTGCTGCCTCATGGGTACTTGCTTTTTTATCCGTTAAAGGGGTAGATAATGGTTTAGAAAAACTGGTAGTGCTAAAAGATGCTTTTCTGTTGGCATTTACGGCTAAGGGACTCATTACGTATAGAATATTTTTAGTGTTATTTACCGTGGCATATTTTTACTTTTTACATTACCTCTGCTTTTTCGGTGGGACGAGTTATAAGGAATGGGAAAAAGAGTACGAGAAAAACGAGGCAAAAAGAAAAAAAGTAGAAAAGCGAAAGAAAAAAGCCATACAAAAAGCTGCCCAAACTAAAAAATATGATCGGGATGATGACAATTGGTGGGAACGCATGGACGATCTGCATGTGAGCCCATTTGATTTTAAGCGGAGGAGATATTAATTATATAAATAGGTTGTTTTATTTGTAATCAACTTATATTAATATAGAAAATTCAGTTTAATTAGCACAAAATATGAAAGTGAGAAATAGTATTGTAATAATTTTTGTATTTGTCTTTAGTTTTTTTAGTTGTGAAAAAGATAAAGAGCAGAAAAATTCAGATTCAACAATTTATTTTACAGGTATATCCAAAAAAGATTTTGAAGGCAATTCTCTTTCAGAACCAGACGAAACAGATTGGCGCTTTGATGATGAGTGGACAACAAAAGAAGAAGATTTATTTACAGAAACGTATAGCTGTTCAAATCAGGAGTGTTTAACAAACATTGTAGTATATCCAAATCCATTTCAAAATAGATTCATTTTAAATTTAAGTGATTTACCGAATTCAAGTCGGTTGGCAATAAGGCTGGTAAATAAAAATTTTGATGTGTTATTTGAACATGATTCAATAGAGGGCATCGTAAGTATAATGCCCCCAAATATCAGTGGTTACGATACACTCAGGTTATATTATAAATTAATAGACTCAGAGAATTATGAGTTTAAAGGACATGGAGATATTTTGGTGCAGGAATAAGAGTATTTTTACATACCTGAAATAAGATAAGTATGTTGGTTACAAAAGAACAAATAAAGGAGATAGATAATTTTCTTATGTTTTATAAACCAAAACACAAGAAATTATCCATAAGGATTCTGGAAGAAGTAGCTAATGAAATTGATTTCAAATTAAAAATACAAAAAGCCTCAATTCAATTAGTAACGTCTCAGGCTTTTGCTGTTATAGGATTAAGAAGAAGCCAGGAGAGCATCTTTATCGAATTTTATAGTAAATCCAAAATAGATAATGATAGAATTGTAAAGACAATTAAAGGAAAGAATAGATTGGAGATTAATCGAATTAATATTTTTAATGAGAATGAAATTAATAAAGAGTTAATAAAATTTATTCTTCATTCGAATGAATTAATAGCTTAAATGTAATTTCTATTCTTTTAAGCTTTCATTAAAAAAAGGAACTAAACTAGCCCATACAGCCTCAAAGTTTTCCATAAAAACAACATGACCAGTATTTGGAATAATGCTCAACTGGCTTTTGGGTATCATGTTATAAGCATTTATTATTGTCGGTAATGGGGCATTTCGATCAAGTTCACCAGCCATTAAGAGAACCGGACATTTAATTGATGCAAATAACTCTTTACTTGCAATCATAGTATTATAAAAATCAGCCATACTCGTCCAGAATTCTTCTAGTCTTTCAGGTTCTGGCATAAGGGCTAGTTTTTGTTTCCAAAAATCATTTTCCAGGTTTACAGTCTCTTTGGTTAACGCTACAACCTTACGTAAACCAGGAATTTGCTCTCCGGCTCCTATTGCAATCATTTTTTTTACTTTTTCAGGATACATACTTGCTACTTTATACCCAGTATAAGCACCATCACTAAATCCCAGAATGATGACACTGTCTTTTGTTACAGCATTAATCACATTTACAATATCGTTTGCTTTCTTCTCGTACGTAATGGGTAAAGTGCCTATCTCAGATTTGCCGTGTCCGCGGGTTGAAACCGCAATTACAAGGTATTTATGTTTCAGTCTTTCAATAAACTCAGACATCTCATCTGTTGAACCCATTAATCCTCCGTGCAATATAACAATAGGTTGTCCATAGCCATATGTTTCATAATAGATCCTGGTATCATCGGTTTGTACATATTTTCCAGCTTCTGGATTAGCTCCATAAAGTATTTTATGTTTCACATTTTGTGGTAGTAAAGTATTTTTTTGATTCTCTTGAGCATATATAGATATACAACTAAGCAGAATAATAAACAGAGAGATAATTTTTGATTTTATTTTAAATTTCATATTTATATGGAGTTATATTATTTATATATATGAATCGTTTAGTTAACGATTCTATAATTGATGCTGTCATGTTTAAAAACGCTGACAGGTCGATATACTGTGATTTAAACCTGTCAGCGTGCGTAGCTCCTGACAGCGTTGGAACCTTAACTAAACGACATATTGATATATGATTATAAAACATTTTAAATAAGAAATCTGAGAGGTACTTTTTTATAGCCCCTCAGATTTTTGTTTTCAAGAATTTTAAAAAGTTAGCACACTGGTATCTACAGATTTTAGCGCGCTTGTTAATGGTACTCCCATAACATCAACATTAATTCCAAGTGCTTTTAACTGGTCGGTTACTCCATACATATTGGCACAAGTGATGCAAACATTCATACTTACTCCATTTTTCATCATTTCTTTTAATTTTACTTGAATCTCTTTGTTTTCTGCTACAAGTTTTGCAGAAGGTCCCCAGATTATGATAGAAACATCTTCAAAAAGTCCAAATTGTTTTGCTACACCAGAATACATTAGTGCAACTCTTTCAGCAACCATCGGATCATCACTATACCAGAGAACAGTTAATTTTGATACTTCAGTCTCTGGATTCTCAGCTTGAGCATGAATAGTAATGTTTGTAAACATTAAGAATAGTGCAAAATATAAAACCTTGTTACTTTTCATTTTTTTTAAGTTTTTGGTGTTTAAAAATTGAAATTTTATTATTTGTCGTAAACTCCGTTTACTTCTTCCCCAATAACCATTATTTTATTAAAATCGGGAAGGTGAACAATTTCAGGACTGATGGTAGTTCCAAAATCAATGTAAACGAGTTTTTCTTTTTCTGATTCATTCATAATTACATGTGCCCCTTTTTTACCCGTAGGAAATCCTATCGCATCACCTGCTTTTATTGGCTTTTTGCCATCTGTAGTGCGAATAACCCCATTACCACTGATGATATAAAACACTTCTTCATTTGCCTCATGGTAATGATAACCATAAGCATAATTACCGGGTTCAATCTCAACAAAATTGGCCCGGCATTTTGTACACTCTGCATCTGGTATTATTGTTTTTACAGTGAATTCATTATTGTCCCTGTCAATTTTTTCTCCTTTTAAAGTAGATACATTTTTTATTATTAAATCTTTCATAATTAAATTGATTTTTGAGAAATTATTTGTTTCAAATGTCTTGTATATTTTGAGTCTGTGCAAACAGGTTTGTTACTTACAATAGAGATTAGAATTGTTGATTTACAGTTGAATATGTTCGTAAGTTTTTTTGAAAAAAGTTAATATATAAATAAAGTGTTATGTGTTGTAAAGAATCTTACTCTCTATAAGAGATTATTTTCTAAATTTGCGAAAAAAAATATGAGAGAAGTAGATCTTTTATATCCAACTTGTCCAATTAGAAATATTTTAAATAGGATGAGTGATAAATGGTCGTTGTTAATTCTTACAACGTTAAACCAAAATAGTATTATGCGCTATAAGGATTTGAATAAAGCAATTCCTGATATTTCTCAAAAAATGCTTTCTAGTACATTGAAACGCTTGGAAGAAGATAAACTTATTAATCGAAAAATGTACAAAGAGATTCCTCCCCGTGTAGAATATTCGTTAACAAAAACAGGTAAGGAATTAATGCCAGCAGTTGGGATGATGATTGATTGGGCTCTATCAAACTTTGACACAATAACAAAATAAGGGAATATAAATGGAGGATAACCGGGTAGGTATATTATTTTTAAATTGATTTAGAAAAATGCAACAAAAGCAGATTAAGATTTTACTATTGCTAGTAATGTCTATTTCTTGCAATATCCGACACCAATTCTGAATTTTATCCTAAATTGCGTAGATTATAAAGAATAAAAACTATGATTATAAACTATATTCACTGGAATCCTGACCCTGAAATAATTAACATATTTGGTATTTCAATCAGATATTATGGTTTGCTCTTTGTAAGTGGTTTGATTCTTAGTATTTATGTCTTAGGATGGATTTATAAAAGAGAAAATATTCCTGCAGAAAACCTGGAGAAATTATCAATTTATGGAATGATTGGTATTTTGGCCGGAGCTCGGTTAGGGCATTGTTTGTTTTATGAACCTTCTTATTATCTCTCTCATCCGTTAGAAATGATTCTTCCGGTTGCTTTTCCTCCTGAAGGAGGAATAAAATTTACCGGATACCAGGGATTAGCCAGCCATGGAGGAGCATTGGGGCTTTTTATAGCGTTACTGTTATATTCGCGAAAAACAAAACATTCACTTATTGATGCCATAGATTTGATAGCTGTTGTTGGTGCGTTAGGAAGTGCATTTATCAGACTTGCAAATCTTATGAATTCAGAGATAATAGGTACTCCAACAACCAAACCCTGGGGATTTGTTTTCGAAAGGGTAGATGCTATTCCAAGACATCCAGCTCAGTTATACGAGGCATTGTCTTATTTTTTAATTTTTGCCATTATGATGTTGCTCTATACAAAAAAACGAGAAAAACTTAAAAATGGATTCTTCTTTGGATTAGTTTTGGTATTGATTTTTACAGCCAGATTCTTCATTGAGTTTATTAAAGAAAATCAAGTTGAATTTGAAGATAGAATGACATTTAACATGGGGCAACTCTTAAGTCTTCCTTATATAATCGTTGGAGTCATTTTTATTGTTTATGGAATTTTGAAGACAAAAAAGATGTCGAGTGTTAAAATGTAGATTTATCTTAGAATTAAGTCTTTAACATGTAAACTTTTTTAATAGTTAGTTTTCTATATGGCGCAAGCGTGTCGCTTGTGCCTACTATTTAAAATGTTATCAAATGAGCCGGAAATATAAATTCAAGGATCAAAATGCTACCTATTTTGTAAGTTTTGCTACAGTCTATTGGATTGATGTTTTTACAAGGAGGCAATATAAAGATATTCTTGTCGATAGTATTAACCATTGTATCGAAAATAAAGGATTGATTGTATACGCTTGGTGTTTGATGACCAATCATGCTCATATGATTATTGCTACAGAAGATATGAACCTACAAGATATTATGCGCGATTTAAAAAGTCATTCATCAAAGATGATAACAAATGCGATTAAAGAAAACCAGCAGGAGAGCCGAAAAGAATGGATACTCTGGATGCTGGAAAGAGCAGGTCAAAAAAACGGTAACAATAAACATTATCAGTTCTGGCAGCAACATAACCAGCCTATTGTTTTAAGCAATGCGGATATCTTTGAGCAGAAACTTAATTATATTCATAATAATCCTATTGAGATGGGTTTTGTTGATAATCCAGAAGATTATATTTACAGCAGTGCCCGGGATTATGCAGATGAAAAAGGTTTAGTTAAGGTTACTTTGCCTGGTTAGATGTTTGGCACAAGCGGCACGCTTGCGCCATGCAGATAAGTGTTTTTTGTAAAATTATTTTACACTTCTTTGTCAATTTTTTTTACGATCTAATTATTGCAGCGTTTCTATGATTCTATATGTTAGTATGTTATGAGTGTGGTGTAATTTTTGAGAAAAAATAAGACCATGATAAAACACTACATAAAAACTACTATCCGAAACTTGATTAGGGACAAGTTTTATTCTGCGATAAATATTATTGGGTTGGCAATTGGAATTACTGCATGTATTCTCATTCTGTTGTATGTCCAATTCGAATTGAGCTATGATAAATTTTTCGAAAAATCAGATCAAATTTATCGGGTAAATTTGTTTTTCGGAACAAATACTGAAAATCAAAATCTAGCGCTTACAAGTCCTCCTTTGGCGAAAGTTATGCAGGAAGAAATACCAGAAGTTGAGGAAGCAGTACGCATCTTTTTTCGCAAACAACCTGTTATTCGTTTCAAAGAAAATGTGTTTAGCGAAACTAAATGGTATTTTGTTGATGCTAATTTTTTCAAAATTTTTTCGGCTTCTTTTATTTATGGGGATTCAAAAGATGCTTTGGTGGAGCCTTATACAGTGGTCTTAACTGAAACAACAGCTCAACGTTATTTTGGGGATGAGAATCCTTTAGGGCAAAAGCTTTCCTGGATAGAAGGCCACGATTATATAGTTACCGGGGTAATAAAAGATTATCCTGATAACTCAAACATGAAACCTGATTTTTTGGCTTCAATAAAAAGCGAGTGGATTGACAAGGATATGAACTGGGTAAATAATCTGCTTTGTACTTATGTTCTTCTGAAAGATAGCGCATCTAATCAAGATGTGGATTTAAAACTAGAAGGAATAGTGAAGAAATATGTAGATCCTTTTATGAAGCAGAACCATGAATCATCGCTTGAAGAATTAGCTGCAAATGGACAGAAATATAAATGGTATACACAACCGTTAACAGAAATCCATCTTGATAACGATGTTTCAGAGGGATTGGAACCTTTGGGAAACCGTAATTACATGATTGTATTCTTAATAATTACAATTTTTATACTTGTAATTGCCTGTATTAATTACATGAATATGTCCACAGCCCGATCTGTTAATCGCGCAAAAGAGATAGGTATAAAAAAATCACTGGGTTCAAACCGAATTAAGCTTGTTCAACAATTCCTGTCAGGATCAATTATTGTCACTTTAATAGCATTGGCACTTGCATTGGCTTTACTTAAAATATTGCTTTCTGGCTTTAATAATTTAATCAGTAAACAACTTGTATTTAATTACACCGATGATTTTAGGACTATTCCTTTAATGCTCGTCTTCGGAATAGTAATTGGGATAACTGCAGGAATTTATCCAACTATTTTTTTGACCTCGTTTAAACCGGTAAAAATTATAAAGGGAATACATAAATCAGAAGGTCCTCATAGCAAACTAAGAAGTGGACTGGTTATCTTTCAATTAATAGTGACTATTGTACTTTTTACAGGAACCTTTATTATAAGTAAACAGCTCAATTTTCTTCAGAATAAAGAACTAGGTTTTAACAAAGAAGACCTGGTAATAATAAAAAAGGCAAATTTCTTAGGAAATCAAATGTCTTCTTTTAAAAGTGAATTACTTACACAATCAGGTATAGTTCAAGTAACAAATTCTACTGGTATTCCAGGACGAATATGGATGGGTAATACATTTTATAATGAGACATCCAACGATGTCGTAGGAATGTCCCAACTGTGGGTAGATGGAGATTTTTTAAAAACATATGAGATTGAACTCGTAGAAGGTCGTTTTTTAGAAGAAGGTGATCAAACAAACTCCAAGTCTGTAGTATTAAATGAAATGGCTATAAAGCAGCTAGGGATTGAAGAACCGATAGGAAAAAGAGTGTATAAGAAGCAGAAAACTGAAGAGGCAGCTTTCACCATTATCGGAGTAATAAAAGATTTTAATTTTAATTCTTTATACATGGAAATGACTCCGTTAGTGTTGTTTGATGATGGCCGTCAAGGTGAATATTTAAGTGTGCGAATATCAGGAGATGTAAAGCAAAATATTAGAAAAATTAAACAGACCTGGGATAAATTTGCTAACGGTCAAAATTTAGATTATGTGTTTTTTGACGAAGATTTTAGACTTTTATATAGTGCTGATATAAGAACAAATAAGATAGTCTCAATTTTTTCTGTATTAGCTATATTAATTGCATGTTTAGGGCTTTTTGCCTTAGCTGCCTTTGTAGCGGAACAAAGAACCAAAGAGATTGGTGTGCGAAAAGTTAATGGTGCCCGTAATAATCAAATTCTATTTTCATTAAATCGAAATTTTATCAAATGGGTGGGGATTGCCTTTGTGATATCCTGCCCTGTTGCATATTTCACTATGAGAAGATGGCTGGAAAACTTTGCCTACAAAACTACTTTAAGCTGGTGGATTTTTATATTAGCTGGTATATTGGCTTTAGGCATTGTTTTGTTAACGGTGAGTTGGCAAAGCTGGCGGGCAGCATCAAAAAATCCAGTTGAAGCGTTGAGATATGAATAATTTATTGAGAAAATCTCTAACAAGAATATATAAAATCAAATACAAACAATTTAAATTGTTATAATCTGAATTTAAGAATAGCTTAAACAGAAGGGAGACTATTTCTTGATATGGTAATAATGATTAATATTTTTTGTGACTTTATTGATATAGTTGGATTCGCATATAGTCTTGACCATCAAGACTTGTATGTAGCGTAATATTCTTTTAATCTATTAACTAAAAATGATAGAGTAACTATAAGTTGAAACCCGAAATAATTAGGTAAGAACTTGCCAGGTGTGATGGCTGTCCACGGATTGTGTGAAATTCTATTTGTACGGCCTTGGTTAGCGTAGCTTTGTGCGAGAAGGACAGACAGAAATTTTTATCCGTGGAGGGTTTTTTCTCCCTTTTTGAGCGGTGTCAAAAAGGGAAGTAATAGGAATTAATTTATAAAATATCTAAAACTTAGCAATAGATGAAAATTAAAGGAATATTTTTGTACCGTTATATTTATAAAGTATGCATAAGTTTAAAATATTAGAGAAATTTTAATGGATTTATCCAAACTTAAAACTCGTATAATTTTTTCTCTACTGTATAATTATGAATAAAATTGAGAAGTATGACTAAACCAAAAATTACAACATTGATATCCTATTGTGGCTTTTATTGCGGAGCGTGTCCAAAGTACACCAAAGGAGAATGTCTTGGGTGCAAAGGAGATAATCCCAAATGTGCTGTTGGATACAAAGCTTGTCAGGTTAGGCCTTGTTGTATAGGAAATGGATATAGTTCATGTGCAGATTGTGATATTCATAAAACGGTTAAAGACTGTAAATTGTTTAATCCTTTCATGATTCGTGTAGGACAATTTCTAACTCGAACAAACAGGAGATTAGGTGTTGAGATGATCAAAGAAAAGGGAGAATCCGAGTTTGTTAAATATATGAGTGAAAAGAATTGGGTTACCATAAAAACAGGAAAGCAATAAAATAGAAACGAAATAATTCAAAATTTTAATAGTGAAAGAACGGATTATTTCTCAATATGGACGTGTCCTACGTAAAGGCTCAATAAAAACAATTATAGATCTGAATGAGTCTTTAAAAATTGATTTTAATTTTCAAATGCATAACATCAATGATTTAGTTACCGAATTTGATGGAATAATGCCGCCAAATCGTATATCACACTATGTGTTAGCATTTATTAATAAGGGTTCAGGAAAAAAGATAATAGGAAGCCATAGTTTTAATATACAACCAAACATGGGACTGATTATTCCTAAAAACATGATACATTCTACGAACAGTTGGAGCCTTGATACATCAGGATATATGCTGACCTTTAATGATTTTATTTTTAGTGAATATCAATTTCCAATTTCATTTTTACAGTTACACAGACTTTTTAAAATATCATCAACACCATATAGTATATTTGATCTGGAGGCTTCAATGCAGGTTGAATTACTATTTAATGAAATAAAAAGACTGAGTCAGATAAAAGAGCCTCAAGAACAAAAATTATTTATACTAAAACTTGCAGAGTTAATACTGCTTTATCAAAAGGAGTTTTTTAGTCAGGAGAAATTTTCAAATAAGAAAGACACATTGTTTGATGAGTTTGTTGAACTTCTCGAATCTAATTATAAATCAGAAAAAGAGGTTGGTTATTACGCAAGTAAACTGTCTATCCATTCAAATTATTTAAATAAACTTGTTCGTTCATCTACAAAATCTTCAGCTAAAGATTACATAGACAATAGAATAGTACAAGAAGCAAAATATTTATTGATTTCAACATCGATTCCAATAAAAGAAATTGGACTGGATTTAGGATTTACTGATTATAATTATTTCTCAAGGTTCTTTAAAAAGAAAACAGGTCAATCTCCTAAATATTTCAGAATAGCTAGTCAAACTTTGAAAGGCTGAAATATTTGTATGATAGTTCAATCAAGTCCCATTGTGGGTCAGCCAAAAATCGGATGATATCAGGACGGCCGTGGCTTGTGGGCTAGGCTCCGATTTTTTGATTTTTTGTCTCCTTTTTTATCTGGAAAAAAGGAGGGTGACAGCCGGCTAAAGGCTTATTTAATAAATGCTTTTCTACCTCAAAATTACTTTCTAATCGAAGTTTTTCAACTTATTAAAATTAATGTTTGATTTGTGCTATTTTTCTTAGCATCTGTGTATTGAAAAGATTTTGTCGTGTTTTCATCTTTGTGAAAAAAAAGAATGAAGATTACAGATACAGTACATTTACTAAAGATTGATTTTGAAATAGCTATTTCTCCCTCAAAAAAAATCCCCCGATTTGTTAATGTTATAATAGTCTTTGGAGATAAAATAACACTCATAGATTCAGGCGTCAAAGGGAGTGAGAATAAAATCTTTGATTACATAAGTAAACAAGGAAGAGAAATTACGGATGTTGAGAGAATTATTCTTTCGCATTCACATCCGGATCATATTGGAAGTGCAGCAAAGATTAAGGAAAAAACAAACTGTAAGATTCTTGCCCATTGCCAGGAACAAGAATGGATTGAAGACATTAAACAACAAAATAAGGAACGTCCTGTGCCTGGATTCTTTGAGCTTGTTGATACATCTGTAAAAGTAGATAAAATAATAAGCGATGATATATTCGAAATTAATTTAAAATCTAATTTAACCATAAGGCTGATTAAATCTCCTGGACATTCAAAAGGTATGTTAAACGTTTTATTTATTGAAGACAGGATTCTTTTTACTGCAGACTCAATACCATTAAAAAATGATATTCCAAATTATGATAATTTCAAAGAACTAAAAGAATCTTTAGCAAAGATTAAGAATAGTAACGAATATCAGGTATTGCTTTCTTCCTGGGCGCCACCTTTATTGAATAAGGTAGAAATTGAAAACCTGATAGCTGACGGAGAAGAGTACTTGCAGGAAATTGATTCAGCTGTTAAGAAGTTCTATCATCAAAAGAATTCAACAATACTAGAAGATTGTAAACAGGTTTTAGAAAAGCTTGGATTGCCGTTATTCTTATCTAATCCTCTTATTGAAAGAGCATTTAGAAGTCATTTTTAAAATGACTTTCGGATGTTGTCGCGGACAGATTTCATTTTTTTAGAATAAAAAAAGAGGCTTGTCTTGCTTTAAAACAAAGAAGCCTCTTTCTAAATATTTTTTATAAATCTACATTTACTCTGTTTTTTCAGGCTGCACTGTTTCTTCCTTTAAGTATTCGTTAAGAAAAATTAGTACCTTTCCATAGCCTTCAATTTGATTTTCTTTTTTCACGAATCCATGGCCTTCGTCATCAAACAAAACATATTCAACATAAACACCGTTGTTACGGGCGGCTTCAACCATTTTATCAGATTCAACTTGTAATATTCTGGGATCTAGAGATCCTTGAAGTATCATAAATGGTTTTGTAATCTTATCAGCAAGGAATAGCGATTTTCTTCATGGTTCCTATTTTTATTAGGTTAATTGATAACAATAATCCGGAATTATATAAAAATTCTGTTAGGTGTTAAATATCAGGTACATTTAATTAAAAATATTATAAGTTCGATGTTGAATAAATAAACTTTGGCATATGATTACAAAAGAGCTTATTTATCCTCAAAGTATTGTTGTTATAGGAGCTTCAAATGATGTGAAGAAGCCGGGAGGTAAACTTTTTAAAAATTTACTTGATGGTAACTACAAAGGCGAGCTATTAGCCGTTAATCCAAAAGAAAATTTGATACAGGGGAAAACTAGTTTTCAGTCAATTAAAGAGTTGCCAAATATTGATTTGGCCTTTTTAGCCATACCAGCAAAGTTTTGTTATGATATTGTAAAAGAACTGGCTTCAACAAAAAACACCAAAGGATTTGTTATAATATCTGCTGGTTTCAGTGAAGAATCTGTTGAAGGGAAAAAGCTGGAGGATAAACTTGTTGAGCTTGTCAATAAATATGATGCATCTTTGATTGGCCCTAATTGTATTGGATTGTTAACGCAACAGTACAACGGAGTTTTTACTGTACCTGTTCCAAAATTAGAGCCAGAAGGGTGTGATTTGATATCAGGATCGGGAGCAACTGCTGTTTTTATAATGGAGTCAGGTATTCCTAAAGGATTGAGTTTTCATAGTGTTTTTTCTGTTGGAAACAGTGCGCAGATTGGGATAGAAGATGTTCTTCAATACATGGATGAAAATTTTGAACCAGGCAGAAGTTCAAAAATAAAACTATTATATGTTGAGAGTATCAAAGATCCGGACAAACTTTTGAAACATGCTTCTTCATTAATAAGGAAAGGATGCAGGATAGCAGCAATAAAAGCAGGGGCTTCCGATGTTGGGGCACGCGCTGCTTCTTCGCATACAGGGGCTTTAGCTTCATCAGATTCAGCTGTGGAAGCATTATTTAGAAAAGCAGGAATAATTCGTTGTTTCGGAAGAGAAGAGTTAACAACTGTTGCAGCAGTTTTGATGCACAAAGAATTAAAAGGGAAAAATATTGCAATAATTACCCATGCCGGGGGTCCGGCAGTTATGCTTACCGATGCTCTGTCTCAAGGAGGAATGGAAATACCTAAGATTGATGGAAATGATGCAAATGAATTAAAAATGAAGTTATTTCCTGGAGCGGCTGTTTCAAATCCAATTGATCTGCTTGCTACAGGAACATCCGAGCAGTTAGAAATGGTAATTGATTACTGTGATAAGAAATTTACCAATATCGATGCAATGATGGTTATTTTTGGGAGTTCTGGTTTGTCCCGGGTTTTTGATGCGTATGAAGTGCTGCACGAAAAAATTAAAACATGTGATAAACCAATTTTTCCTGTTTTACCATCTTTAATAACGGCTAAAGAAGAAGTTGAATTTTTCCTTTCAAAAGGGCATAGCAATTTTCCCGACGAAGTACAGTTAGGAAATGCACTTACAAAAGTATACAATACCACACAGCCAGCAGATGAAAAAATAAATCTTGAAGGGGTTGATGTTCCGGCAACCCGGAAGATTATTGAGAAAACAAAGACTGGATATCAAAGACCCGAGATAATCCAGGAATTATTATCTGCAGCAAGTATTCCCTGTGTAAAAGAATCTGTTGTCAGAAGTAGAAAAAGACTTCTTGAAGTAGCACAAGAATTTGGGTATCCATTAGTTCTAAAAGTAGTTGGGCCGGTTCATAAATCTGATTTAGATGGAGTAGTCATTAATATTAGAACAGAGAAGCATCTGATAGCCGAATACCTGCGTTTGAAAAAAATAAAAGGTGCTACTGCTGTTATGGTTCAACCCATGTTACAGGGAACAGAATTGTTCATTGGTGCAAAGTATGAACCCAAGTTTGGACATATAATTTTATGCGGATTGGGAGGAATCTTTGTTGAAGTTTTACAGGATGTTTCTTCAGGACTTGCTCCATTAACCTATGATGAAGCATATTCGATGATTCGTTCGCTTAAAGGCTATAAAATAATAAAGGGTACACGAGGGAAAAAGGGAATAAACGAAGCATTGTTTGCCGATATTATTGTACGACTCTCTTCATTATTACGATTCTCAACCGAGATAAAAGAAATAGATTTTAATCCGGTAATTGCAACAGAAAAAGAGATAACTGTTGTGGATTCAAGAGTATTGATTGAGAAATAACTATTTTGAAATTTTTAGTCTATCAAAATCAGACGTTAAAAAACAGTTTACATTAATGTAAGTATTGAATCACTCTAAATATAAAAAAATGCTAAAAAGGGTTTAAAAAAATACGTAATTTGTACCCTGAAATTAACATTGTATGCGCATTTTTATATTTCATTATCATTTAAATCCAGGTGGTGTCACAAGAATAATCCAATCACAGGTTAAAAGTTTAAAAATAATAATGCCTGATGTTCCCATAACTGTTATATGTGGGGCTGCATCTAACGAAAATCTTTTTGATGATGATGTGGAATTGATAGTAAACAAGAAACTAAATTATCTATCAAAAGAGGATCTGTCAAAAGAACATTTAGAGTCAGAGTATAATCAGATATATAGTTTTTTTGTTGAGTTATTTTCAAAACAAGATATTCTGCATTTACATAACTTGAACCTGGGAAAAAACCCTTTAGTTACTCTCGCAACATACAATCTGGCAAAGAAGGGATTTAAAGTTGTAAATCATGCACATGATTTTGCAGAAGACAGGCCTGAAAATTGGGATTTATATAACACTATTTTACATGATGCTTTTGGATATGATGTATTAGATGTTTTATATCCGAATTTAAAAAATTATAAAATTTGCACAATTAATTTATTCGATCTTAATCGTTTAGATAATAATAATCTTGATTGTAAAAGTAAGTTTTTAGTACCGAACCCAGTCAGTCTTAAACCTGTAGATACAAGTACTAGTAACACATCCAGAATAAAAATTGTAAACACATTAGGGTTAGGTCCAAATAAAAAAATAGTAACATATCCTGTTCGGGTAATCCAGAGAAAAAATATAGGAGAGTTAATTCTTTTAGCTGTTTTATTTAGAGATAATGCAAATTTTTTGGTAACACTGCCTCCGCAAAATCCAGTTGAAGTTGAGAAGTATGAGGCATGGAAATCTTTTTGCGATAAAACAGGAATAAAAATATATTTTGAGGCAGGTGAAAATTTAAGTTTTGAGGATATTATTCTCGGATCAGATTATTGCATCACTACCAGTTATAAAGAAGGTTTTGGTATGGTATATATGGAGCCATGGTTGATGGGGACACCTGTTATTGGCCGTGAAATAACATTTATAATTGAAGAGTTAAAAGAAAGTAATATAAAATTCCCGAATCTTTACAAGGAACTCAACGTAAACATAGCCGGGGAAATTAAGGATTTTAAAGATTTTAATATAGATTTGCAGCAAGAAATAATAAAAGAAGCAGAGGATTCTGAGCAGTATTGCAAAGAGTTATTAGAAATGAATCCTATTATCAAAAACATGCTTGCTGAAATTCCCAATGACATTATTGAACATAACAAAAAGATAATTTCAGAAACCTATTCGTTGGCAAAATTTGGAGAACGTATTTATGGAGTATATCAAGAACTTATTAACTAATGCAGCCCCACTTAAACCAGTTCCAACAGGTGTTAATCCGGATTATAGAAAAGATAGTTCTATTAAAGCCGTTATTTTTGACATCTACGGTACTTTATTAATTTCATCCTCGGGTGATATTGATCAAGCTGAAATGTCAACTAAAAATCTTGAAGTTGCTTTATCATCAAGTAATATTGAAATAGTTGATAAGAGCGAAAAGGCACTGAAACATATATTATACGATTTTGAATACACGATAAATATATGCCATCAGGAGGCCAAAAAGAATGAAGTGCCTTATCCAGAGATTGATATTCTTAGTATCTGGGAAATTGTCTTGTTACATGCAAGGAGAAAGAACCTTATTCAATTCAATGGAGAGGCAAATATCATGAGAATGACATGTATGTTTGAGCTTCTTAGTAATAAGACCTATCCAATGCCTGGAATGTTAGAGGTTATCAAAAAACTTGAAGAAACCAAAATTCCAATCGGGATTGTCTCAAATGCACAATTCTATACTCCAATTGTTATGAATTACTATTTAAATCAACGATTGGGATTAGATGAAAAAATTGTCTTCTTTGATAAGGAGTTAACGGTTTTTTCTTATAAACTAGGAATTGGGAAACCAGACATTAAATTGTTTGATGAATTGACCCCGGTCTTAAAAAAGAAATACAAACTTGAACCTAACGAAGTTTTATTTGTTGGCAACGATATGTTAAAAGATATATATACAAGCAATAAAGTAGGGTTCAAAACTGCTTTATTTGCCGGAGATAAAAGATCGTTGCGGATGAGAGAAGATAATGAAAAAACAAAAGGACTTAAACCCAATTATATAATTACAGAATTAAGTCAGTTGTTAGAAATAGTAGAAGTGTAAACTCGTTTGTAAGAGAATAAAAAATATTGTATTTTACATAGAGTTAGGCATTCATTAAAAAGCTTTAAAAAAGATATAAATGAATATTTCACATTTAAATGTAGGAATACTACATTCTTTAATTGGAAAAAATGATGGAGTTTCCATCGTTATTGATCAGACTGTAAACGCCATGGTAAAAGACATGGGGATTAATCTCGGAAATATTTATTTTCTTGCAGCCCATACTTCACCGAGGTTTAATGCAGAAACAAATGAAATTTTTTGGCACAAGAGTGAGATCCACAAGACGATATTATCAAATTTTTGCGAAGAACCATTGGACGATCTTGATGAAATGATTCATGAATATGGGCTTCATGCAAAAAAGATTATCGCAGAGTTTATAGAAAGAAACAATATTGATTTGTTAATTGCACATAACACGTCGCACCCATATAATTTTATAACAGCCGTTGGTTTAGGATATTATATAGAAGAACTACGCGCGAAAGGGATAATATGGCCAAAAGTAATGGTATGGTGGCACGATTCATATTTTGAAAGGAAACAGTTTGAAAATCCAAATCCGGTAATTCAAAAGTATTTGAAATATTTGCCTGGAACTTATATTGATGGCGTAGCTTTTATTAATAATGATCAACCATCGCTGGCAAAAAGATTATTTGAACAATATGACTCTAAGATTAAGGACGAGTTTTTTAATGAAAGGGCTATTGTTGTTCCAAATACAAGTGATATCCCATGGGAGTGGGATAATCTCCCTTGGAATGATGAAAGATTAATATATCCTCCTCAGGATAACTATAACGATTCTTTTTTTAAGGATATTGGACTGGAAGATGAAGTTCAGGAGAGGGGCTTTGGATTAAAAGATACAGTAATATTACTTCAGCATACTCGGGTAGTCCCCAGGAAAAAAATAGAATTAGCTATCGACTTTGCTTTTGCCCTTGAAGAACGATTTAAAAAGGGAAATAAAAAGAAATGCATTGCAATATTAGTAAGTGGACATTCCGGAGATGAGCAATTTAGTTATAAAGAATATTTAAAGGAGTATTATACCATGGAAAAAGCTGCTCGTCCGGATTCTAATGTCATAATTATTTTTGGCGAAAGCAATATCCTTTCTCACCGCGATATTATTGTGGATAAGAAATATTATAAGTTTGCAGAAATACCTTCAATAATAGCGGCTCATGGCGGATTAGGAACATATTTTAGTGAAGTAGAAGGTTATGGAAATAACCTGCTTGAGATGATTTCTTTTGGTTTACCTGTGGTTATAAATCGATATAAAATTTATAAAGAAGATATTGAAGAATTGGGTTTTAAACTACCTTATGTTGACGATTGTATATTAACAGAAGAGTTAGTTGAAGAAGGTTATAAGATTCTTACAGATTTAGAATATAGGAACGATATAATAAAACATAACCTTCAGGTCTTAAGAGAAAAGCTGGATCATAAGATAATAGCAGATAAATTAAAGCCCCTCATTTTGAAAATGTTCACGCGTATACTGAGCAAAGTTTAAAAAAAATGTTATTTTTACTAGCACACGTCAAAATAATAGCGAATGGGTGATTTTCATCAAAATGGATTAGTAACAACTCTACATAACTTCAGAAAGAGATCTGTAGAAGATATTGAGAAAAAAATGGTCGAATTATCAGAGCTTAGACCAATGTCTCTGATAATTCCTTGTTTGTATTCAGAACTTGACGGCCCAGCATTACCTAAAATCCTTGATGAATTAGAGAAAGTACCTTATTTAAGAGAGATTATTATTGGCCTTGATCGTGCAAATGAAGAAGAGTTTCACCGCGCTGTTGAATATTTTAGCCGTTTACCTCAACATCATCGAATACTTTGGAATGATGGGCCAAGACTTCGTGCAATAGATAAAGTCCTTGTAGAGAAAAAAATCGCCCCAAAAGAATTGGGCAAAGGAAGAAATGCCTGGTTTTGTTTTGGTTATTTTATTGCATCTGGAAAATCAGAAGCTGTTGCCCTGCACGATGCAGATATATTAACATACAGCAGAAATCTTCTGGCCAGATTATTATACCCGGTGGTAGATCCAAACTTCAATTATAAGTTTTGTAAAGGATATTATTACAGGGCCGATGATTTTAAATTAAATGGAAGGGTTTCACGACTTTTAGTTACTCCATTACTGCGAACATTAAAAAAATTTTTTGGTGGAGATTCTTTCCTTGATTACCTTGATAGTTTCCGTTATCCTCTTGCAGGTGAATTTTCAATGCGTGCCGATGTGCCAAAAACAATTAGAATGCCCTCAGATTGGGGACTTGAAATTGGAATCTTATCAGAAGTTCATAGAAATAATTCAATAAACAGGATTTGCCAGGTTGATATTGCAGATAGGTATGATCACAAACATCAACCTATTTCTGAGACAAACCCACAAGCTGGTCTCTCCAGGATGAGTATTGAAATAGCAAAGGCTATTTTTGTTAAGTTAGCTCAAAACGGCAGTGTATTTTCTCCTGGGACATTTCGCTCAATCAAAGCAACGTATTTTAGGGTTGCTCTCGATTATGTTGAGCAATATCATAGTGATGCGGTTCTTAACGGACTTACACTTGATAGGCATGGAGAGGAAGAAATAGTTGATTTATTCGCACAGAATGTCTACAAGGCTGGAGAACAATTCCTGGAAAAACCAATGCAAACGGCATACATTCCAAGTTGGAAACGTGTGTTAAGTGCTGTTCCAGAAATTAATGAACAATTAATTGATTCTGTTGAAGCAGATTATAGAGATGCTAAACTGGCTATTCAGAAGAAATCTGCTAAAGAAACAGACGTTAAAGTATAGACTGAATCTCTGAGATTTTTTCTGGTTTGTTGATTTTTGGTGGAAGACTTTTTCTTTTCTGCATATATTCTATTAACTTTTACAATAATTTGTAATACTAAAAAAGTAAGACATGTTAAGTGATTCGTTAGTTGAAAAAATCGAAGGCCGATTAAAATTTATCTATAAAGAGAAATATTTTGATGAAATTCTGGAGAGTGTCTTATCATCCATAAATCAGTATCCTGAAAATAAAAATATAAAAGCTTCCAAATGGGACGAGAAAGATATTGTGTTAATTACCTATGGGGATAGCATAAAGTCAGAAGGAGAAAAATCCTTGCAGACACTGGGGCGTTTTTTAGGGAGTAATTTGGGTGAACTAACGTATGTACATATTTTACCTTTTTTTCCTTATAGCTCAGACGATGGCTTTTCGGTGATTGACTATAAAAAAGTAAATCCGGAATTAGGAGATTGGAGTGATGTAACCGCATTGACCCAAAATTTTGATGTGATGTTTGATTTAGTAATTAATCATGTATCGCAGCATAGTGACTGGTTTCAGAAATATTTAAAATGTGAGGTCCCGGAAGGGTCTTATTTTATTGATTTGCCAAAAGACACCGACGTTTCTCAAGTGACCCGGCCAAGAAGCACCCCACTTTTAACTCCTTACGAAACAAAGGACGGGACAAAATATGTATGGACTACTTTTAGTGATGATCAAGTTGACTTGAACTTTGAATCTCCTGAAGTTCTTGTTGAAATCATAAAGGTGCTCTTGTTTTATATCAGCAAAGGGGCAAAAATAATCCGTCTGGATGCAATCGCATTTTTATGGAAAGAGATTGGAACTACATGTCTCCATTTGCCAGAAACGCATGAGGTGGTTAAACTGTTAAGGGATGTCTCTGAAGCTGTGGATCCGGATGTTATTATCTTAACAGAGACAAATGTCCCAAATAAAGAAAACTTAAGTTATTTTGGAGAAGGAGATGAGGCACACATGGTATATCAATTTAGTCTTCCACCTTTATTACTTAATTCGTTGTTCACAGGAAACGCGACTTATTTAACACAATGGGCTTCTTCTTTGCCAAAGATGGAAAAAGGACGAACATTTTTCAATTTTACAGCGTCACACGATGGAGTAGGAGTGCGTCCTTTAGAAGGGCTTTTACCTGTTGATGAATTAAACGAACTGTTAGATAGTATGAAAGAGTTTGGAGGACAAGTCAGTATTAAGTCAAACTCGGATGGCACAACAAGTCCTTATGAAATAAATATTACCTATTTCGATTCAATGAAAGGAACAAAATCCGGAATAGATAATTATCAGGTAGAAAGATTTTTGTGTTCCCAGACTATCATGTTAGCATTGCAGGGAATCCCGGCATTTTATATTCATAGCTTGACTGCTACACCTAATTATATTGAAGGAGTAAGGGAAACAGGCAGGGCCAGGACAATAAACAGAATGAGATGGAATGAGAAGGAGCTTCAGGAAAAATTAAATTCTGACACATCAAATGCAATTGTTTTTAAAGAACTGAAGAGAAGAATAGGAATAAGAAAATCTGTTTCATCGTTTCATCCTGATGCAAACCAGGAAATATTGAACCTAAGTAAAGAACTTTTTGCCTTTAGGCGTTTCACAGATTCTGGAGAAAACATTATTGTTTTAAATAATGTATCGAAAAACAGTATTACTGTTAACCTTTCATTAAAAGGAAATTATAAAGATTTGTTACACGGAAAAGAAATTGGTGAGCTTAAAAATTTAAAACTGGCCCCCTATGAATCTTTATGGCTTAGATCTATTTGATTTGAAAATATATTTCAAACTTAGATTAAGTTTTTACGATTAAAAAAAATAGCTAATATTGTATTATGAGGATTTTATTAGCACCGGACTCCTTTAAACACTCCCTTTCAGCCCGAAAGGTTTGTATTCATTTAACCAAGGGAATACAGCGTGTTTATCCTGATGTTGAAATAATATCTAAGCCAATGGCTGATGGTGGAGAAGGCACAGTAGAATCATTGGTTACATCAACAAAAGGAAGAGTAAATCAGGCAAGCGTACATAATCCTTTAATGAGAAAGATTCGTTCGTTTTATGGAATTTTAGGTGATGGAGAAACTGCTGTTATTGAAATGTCTGCTGCTTCAGGAATAGAATTAATAAATTCGAGAGAACGAAATCCTTGGCTTACTACAACATATGGAGTTGGGGAATTAATAAAACTGGCATTAGATGAGGGGTGTAGGAAATTCATTATTGGAATTGGAGGAAGTGCAACAAATGATGGAGGCTCAGGGATGCTTCTTGCTTTAGGCGCAAGGTTTTATAACGAGTCTAATGAGGAATTGTTACAAGGAGGAGGGGCTCTTCGAAAACTTCACAGAATAGATATTAGCGGGCTTGATGAACGTCTAAAAGAATCTGAGTTTAAAGTTGCTTGTGATGTTACTAATCCCTTGGTTGGTCCAGAAGGGGCTTCATTTGTTTATGGTCCGCAGAAAGGAGCAGATCCCGATATGGCTCATGAATTAGATAAATGTCTTACAAATTGGGGTAAGAAAATAAAAGAGTTCCTTAATGTTGAAGTGCTTGATTTACCTGGGGCAGGTGCTGCTGGAGGTTTAGGCGCGGCGCTATATGCTTTTTTAAATGCTAAATTAATGCCTGGTTTCGAGATAATAAGCAGTGCTGCTAAGTTAAAAGAAGAAGTGCAGCAAGTAGATTTAGTTATTACAGGCGAAGGAAAATTAGATTATCAAACGCAATTTGGAAAAACACCTTACGGGGTCATGGAAATTGCTAAAATTTACAACAAACCGGTAATTGCTGTTGCTGGTACATTAGGCGAAAATTACCAGGATTTGTATAATAAAGGATTCTCTGTTATTACTTCTATTTTAGATAAACCAATGTCTTTAGAAGAGGCACTTTCAAATACATCTGAAATGCTGGCAGATACAGGAGAACGAATAATGAGATTAATTAAAGCAGGGCAACAATCAAACGGTAAAAAATAAAAAAGCCCCAATATCTCTATTGAGGCTCTTCATAATTTTATATTTTCTTACCCAA
Source organism: Bacteroidales bacterium (assembly GCA_963665085.2). Classification (GTDB taxonomy): domain Bacteria; phylum Bacteroidota; class Bacteroidia; order Bacteroidales; family JAAAOM01. The sequence goes on along the minus strand of CAXXXS010000002.1, from coordinate 731,857 downwards.
GATACATTTTTAATAATTTACTTCTTGATGTATGACGTAACCTTCTGATAGCTTTTTCTTTAATTTGACGAACCCGTTCTCGGGTTAAACCAAATCTATCCCCGATTTCTTCTAAAGTCATTTCCTGTACACCAATACCAAAGAAAGAACGGATAATATCTCTTTCTCGTTCCGTTAAAGTAGAAAGAGAACGATCAATTTCTTTAGAAAGGGACTCCAATATAAGTGAATTGTCTGCATTTGGAGAATCGTTATTCGTCATAACATCCAAAAGAGTATTGTCTTCACCATCAACAAAAGGAGCATCAACAGAAACGTGTCTTCCAGATACTTTTAATGTGTCATTTACCTTATCTTTAGGCATTTCCAAAGTTTCTGCTAATTCTTCCGGGGTTGGAGTACGTTCAAACTCTTGTTCAAATTTATTATGGGCTTTATTTAGTCTGTTAAGAGAACCAACCTGGTTTAAAGGTAGGCGCACAATTCTTGATTGTTCCGCAAGAGCTTGAAGAATTGATTGTCTAATCCACCATACTGCATAAGAAATAAATTTGAAACCACGGGTTTCATCAAATTTTTCTGCAGCTTTAATTAAGCCTAAATTACCTTCGTTTATTAAATCTGGTAATGTTAATCCTTGATTTTGATATTGTTTTGCAACAGAAACTACAAAACGTAGATTTGCCCTGGTAAGTTTTTCCAAAGCTATTTTATCGCCTTTTTTAATTCGTTGCGCTAACTCAACCTCTTCCTCAACAGTTATAAGTTCTTCTTTGCCAATCTCTTGAAGATATTTGTCCAAAGATGCACTTTCTCGATTTGTTATCGACTTTGTGATTTTCAACTGCCTCATTATCCTTATTCCCTTTCTTTAAAATTTTCGCGAATTTATATCAATTACTCTTTAAATTCAATCTAAATATCATTTTCTGATTAAATATATTTACAAAAAAGGCTTACAAGTTTCTGTAAGCCTTAAAATATCTTTTCAGAAAACCTTGCTACTTGGGGAATGCATAGTATTCGACCTCTCCATTTGGATAAACCCCTTCTATAAACACTCCTCCTTCAATAGAACCTAAAATTCTATTAATATCCCGAACCGTATGAACTTCGTTTTCATTTATTTTAGTGATTATAAAACCTTCTTTTATTCCAGCCGATTTTAATTTACCAGAATTAAGGCTTTTTATTTTAACGCCATTTTTAACACCCAGGCTTTGTTTTTCGTTATCACTAATTTCTGCAAATGTTCCTCCAAGAATACTGTTAACGGCATCTGCAGTTACAACGTTTGTGTTTCCTTGCATGTTACGTAAAACAACTTCAAATTGTTTCTTTTTGTTATCACGTAACAATGTAACGGTGATTTTTTCTTTTGGACGATATCGGCTGACTTGTTCCTGCAACTCCGCAACATTGTTGACTTGTATGTCATTTATTGCTGTAATAATATCTCCCCGCTCAATTCCTGCATCTTCAGCTGCACCATTCTCAGAAAGACTTTCAACAAATACACCCTTTATTTCGTCAAGCTTTAACTTCTCTTCGTCAATAAGCTCTGAATTTACGTCTCTAATGCTTACTCCAAGCAATGCTCTTTGTACAGTTCCATATTCGATAAGATCTTCAACTACTTTTTGAACAATACTAACCGGAACAGCAAAGGAATTTCCTGAGTAACCGCCAGAAGGAGATAATATTGCCGTATTTATACCTACTAATTCAGATTTTAGGTTTACTAAAGCGCCACCACTATTTCCTCGGTTTAAAGCAGCGTCTGTTTGTATAAAAGATTCAATTCTGTATCTGTCTTGAATAATATTTAAATTTCTACCTTTGGCACTAATAATACCTGCAGTTACAGTAGATGTTAAATTAAATGGATTTCCAACAGCAAGCACCCATTCTCCAAGTTTTAAATTATCCGAGTTACCCCATTTTAAGTGATGAATGTTTTCAGCATCTATTTTTAATACGGCTAGATCTGTACTTGGATCAGCTCCAATAAGTTTTGCTTCAAATTCTCTGTTATCATTTAAAGTCACATAAACTTTGTCAGAATTGTCAATTACATGATTATTTGTCACAATATAACCATCTTCTGACATAATTACACCAGAACCAAATCCAATTACGGGTTCTGGATCTGCTTGATATTTTTCTCCATAGAAGAATTCGTAGATGGGATTTCTATAGTAAGAATTTCTTGTTGATTGAGTTTTTACATGTACAACAGCATGAACTGTGTTTTCTGCTGCAACAGTAAAATCTAAAGAACTGGCATCAAATCCGCCACCAGGTAAATTAGCAAATGAAATAGGTTGAACAGTTTCTGCTGTCACTATTTTTGTTCCTGGATCAAAAAATCGTGTGTATGCAAAAACAGCAACTACACCACCTAATAAAGCGATTAAGGCCGTTCCTAATATTTTTTTTGTGTTCATAATTAAAACCTTTTTATTGTCTAATTTATCTAACATTCTTTTTTTTGTTTTGTTTATTTCAATATCCATGCCTTCAATTTCGAAACCAAAATTATATCTTTGACGGATCTAGTCAATAGATTTAACTTTTTTTAACTACGTAATGGATGAATGTTAAATTTTCTAAATATCAAGGAACTGGTAACGATTTTGTTGTGATTGATGATCGCAAAGAAGTTTTTCCTTTGAATGATGTGTCTGTTATAGAACATTTATGTCACAGACGCTTTGGAATAGGTGCTGATGGATTAATGTTAGTTAGAAAAGATAAAGACTACGATTTTCGCATGATATACTATAATTCTGATGGGAATGAAAGTACCATGTGCGGAAATGGTGGGCGATGTATCGTAGCTTTTGCATATAAACTGGGAGTAATAAAAGAAAAAACAAATTTTATTGCCGTTGATGGCCCTCATGATGCGGAAGTACTGAATCCGTCGTATATCCGTTTAAGAATGATCGATGTAAATAATATTGAAGTAGGAGAGGACTATTATTATTTGAACACGGGCTCTCCTCATTATGTTAATTTTAAAAAAGAGTTAACGAAAGGAGGTATCGTAAGTGAAGCAAGAGAGATACGGTATAACGATCGATTTAAAGCAGAAGGTACAAATGTTAATTATGTGAAAATTTCAGATAATGGATTATATGTTCGTACCTATGAGCGTGGCGTAGAGGATGAAACTTATTCATGTGGAACGGGTGTAGTTGCCTCTTCTATATCAGCTGGAATGAAAGAGGGGAAAAAAGAAGGAAAATATGAGATAGAAACTTTAGGCGGTAAACTTAAAGTATCCTATTCTGCCAATTTTGAAAAAAAAGAAGTTAAAAATATTTGGCTTGAAGGTCCTGCTACTTTTGTTTTTTCTGGAATTGTAGAAATTTAAATAAGAACGTATATGAAATCTTATAGAAAAGAACTTTGGTTTAATGCACCTAAAAGACGTCAATTAATAAATATTACCGGTGATGTTGAAGAATGTTTGGCAGAAAGTGGTATTAAAGAAGGATTGTGCCTTGTTAACGCGATGCATATTTCTGCAAGTGTATTTATTAACGATGATGAATCTGGTTTGCATCATGATTTTGAGGTCTGGTTGGAAAAACTGGCTCCGGAAAAACCTTATTCACAATATAAACATAATGGATATGAAGATAATGCAGATGCACATCTCAAACGTACAATAATGGGCAGGGAAGTTGTGGTTGCAGTATCTGAAGGAAAATTAGATTTTGGGCCATGGGAACAAATTTTCTATGGCGAATTTGATGGAAAAAGAAACAAGAGAGTTTTAGTTAAGATTATTGGAGAATAGTTTTAGACAAGATTCTTTTACACTATAAAAATAAATTTAAGGAATAGAAGTAAATGAAAAAAACAGTTTTTTTAATTTTTGGGTTGATTGCAGCGGCAAATCTATTGGCAATAAACCCCAAAGACTCTGTGAAGTACGTAAATTGGTTCAATCTAGATGAAAAAGACAATAAAGTCCTTGGAATCAGCACAGATAAAGCATACAGAGAACTATTAGAAGGAAAAGAATCTAAAAAAGTTATCGTTGCTGTTATTGATGGAGGAGTTGATGTAAAACATGAAGATTTAGTAGGTAAAATCTGGGTTAATAAAGATGAAATTCCTGGAAATGGAATTGATGACGATAATAATGGTTATGTTGATGATATCAACGGTTGGAATTTTCTGGGAGGAGATGAGGGCAAGAATATCAAGTATGAGACTCTTGAACTTACAAGATTGTATAGAAAATATAGTGATAAATTTAATGGATTATCTGAGGATGAAATCAAAAATAAATATCCGGAAGACTATCAACTATATAGTGAAGTTGTAAGTGAATACAACAAAGAAATAACGCAATATGAATCAGCAAGTATAAATATGATGATTGTAGATTCAATATTGAGAAATGGCCTGAACAAAGAAAGTTTGGCAGATATCACTGTTGATGATTTAAAAAATTGGAATCCGGAAAAAAAGACGCCGGAATATGCAATTCGGAAATCGTTATTGAAATTTATAAAAATGGGATATTCTTTAGAGCAATTTTCAGAAGAAAAAGAATATTACGACGAAAAATTATCTTATCATTTAAACGTTGATTTTGATCCAAGAAGTGATATTGTTGGTGACAATCCGGATGTTGTAGAGCAAAGAAATTATGGAAATAATGATGTAATAGGAAGTACCCCTTTTCATGGGACTTTTGTTTCTGGTATTATTGCAGCAAATAGAGATAATAATATCGGAATAAAAGGTATTGCTGGTAATGTGGAAATAATGGCTGTGAGGGCTGTTCCCGATGGTGATGAAAGAGATAAAGATGTAGCCAATGCTATCAGGTATGCTATCGAGAATGGTGCACAGATTATTAATATGAGTTTTGGAAAAGCGTATTCGCCCAACAAGCAGGCAGTTGATGAAGCTATTAAATTAGCAGAAGAACATAATGTCCTTTTAATCCATGCTTCAGGAAACGATCATCAGAATGTTGATGTAGAACCAAGTTATCCTTCAGTATTAGATAAAAATAATGAAGTGTTAACAAATAACTGGATTGAAGTAGGTGCTAGTTTTATGAATAAGAAAAAAGATTTAGCTGCAAGTTTTTCTAATTATGGCAGTAAAACAGTTGATATATTTGCTCCTGGGGTAAATATAATCTCTACAAAAGAATTTAATAATTATGATATGGGGGATGGGACAAGTTTCGCCTCTCCGATGGTGGCCGGAGCAGCTGCTTTATTGAAATCATATTATCCATCTTTAACAGCAAAACAGTTAAAAGAGATTTTATTGCAGTCAGCTGTTAATTTAGGCGATCTACAAGTAATGCAGCCAGGCTCTGGTAAAAAAGATAAAAATCTTGTTCCTTTTTCTCAATTATCTGCAACAGGAGGAGTGTTAAATGTTTATTATGCTATTAATTTAGCGGAGAAAATTAGTAATTAGAGAAAAAATCTTTCTTGAAATTAACGAGATATACTTTATCCGTAGCACGGGTAAAAGCAGTATATAACCATCTTAAAAAGTCTTTATTGATCATGTCGTCTGTTAAGTATCCATGATCGATAAAGACATTTTTCCATTGTCCACCCTGAGCTTTATGGCAAGTAATAGCATAAGCAAATTTTACCTGTAGTGCATTAAAAAAAGAATTTTCACGGATTTTTAACATCAAAGCCCTTTTATTTTTGATATCCGGATAGTCTTCAGCAATTGAAAAATATAATTTTTTTTGATCCTCGTAATTTAAACTTGCAGTCTCAATTGATAACGTATTCAAGATGATTTTCGTATCAATTTCTAGGTTTTTGTAATCAAGTAAACTTACAGTTACATCTGCAAATCGGTAGCCATATAATTCTTGATAACCTTTTATCTTGAGAATTTTAAGGATGTCGCCATTGGCAATAAAATCCAATTCTTCAAAATCTTCGACCCAGGAATAACTATTTTTAACAACCATAACTAAATCGCCAACTGTTAATTGTTCTTCTCTCCAAAGAATTGAATTCCTAATTCCTTCGTTAAATTTATTGGCTCGTTTATTTGATCGACAGATTATAATTGAATCTTCAATGCCATGCTTATCATATGAGCTTGATATTTCTTCTATTAAATCTGCTCCTGATAATTTTATAACATCGTTAAATTTAGTAGTAGCAATTTTTGGTAAGTATGGCCCTGATGAATCTACCATCGCGCGTAATCCGGTTGCATTAGCTAAGATTCCAGATTGGGATTGTTGTCTGACAACATCACGCAGATATGTTTCTTTTACATCTATTCCTTCAGCAAGAAATGTGGCCGATTCTAAGGCAGGGCTTATAGAAAGTCCAACAGGTGGAAGTTGGGCAGTATCTCCAACCATAATAAGTTTACAGGAATCACTGGAATATACGTATTTTAACAAATCGCCTAATAAATCCCCACTTCCAAAAAGTTTGTTTTCGCCAGAATTTCCAATCATTGAGGCTTCATCTACGATAAAAATGGTGTTTTTATGTAGGTTTTTATCAAGTACAAACTCTCCAAAACTATCTTTTGCAGATTTTTGACGATAGATTTTTTTGTGTATCGTCGAAACTGTTTTCCCACTTCTCGCAGCCAATACTTTTGCAGCCCTACCTGTAGGTGTTACTAAAACACTCCTAAAGCGAAGTGTTTGTAGCGCATTTATAATAGCTGAAATACATTCTGTTTTACCTGTTCCTGCATATCCTTTAACAATTAGTACCTCTTTGAAGTTATTTTCAGCTAGAAATTCAGTGGTTGCCAAAAAAAGTTCTTCCTGAGATTGAGTGGGAATATGATGAAACGTATCAATAAGTAAGTTAAATATGCGCTTTTTTAACATTTATATAAAGAAAAAATCAAATAAAATTTCACTTCTAATAATTATTTTTAAATTTGCAAGCAATCAAAAACAAACATAAATATAAAAAAGATAAGAATGAAAACCGTATTTCAGATCATCTTGGGGATTGCCATCATAGTTTTAGGTTATCTACTGGTAGAAAGTATTATGAACCCGATTAGGTTCAACAAAGAAAAAGATTTAAGGTATGACAAGACTATTGAACGATTAATCGATATTCGTACCGCTGAAGTTGCTTACAAATCGCAAAATGGTAAGTATACAGGCAGTTTTGATACATTGATTGATTTTGTTAAGTCTGATTCATTTAAAGTTGTTCAGGCATATGGTTTTGTTCCTGATGGATATACAGAAGCACAAGCCTTAAAAGAAGGAATAGTTAGACGTGATACTATTCTCATTTCAGTAAAAGACTCATTGTTTGCTGAGAGTTTCTCAGTTGAGAAATTAAGGTATGTTCCATTTACCGATAATAAACAATTCGAGCTAGCTGCAGGTCAAATTGAGACAGGATCTCAAGTTAAAGTTGAAGTTTTTGAAGCAAAAGTTCATAACAATGCTTTATTACAAGGTCTTGATAAACAGTTAGTAATCAATTTTAATGATGAAAGAGAGAAAATGTCTGGTTACGCTGGATTAAAGGTTGGTTCATTAGAAGAAGCTACTAACAATGCTGGTAACTGGGAGTAATTAACCAGTTTGCATTATGGAAATAGCATATACCAGTAAATTATTTTCATTAAGACATAGTTCAGAATATAAATTATCCATTCAGGTTAGCCTGAATGGATTTTCTTTTTGTGTTTATGATTTCAAGCGAGAATCTTTTTTGCTGTTGAAATATTTTCCAATAGATGTTGATAATAATCTGGAATATTTCATAAAAGAATTGGAGGGCATAATAAAAAAAGAGGAACTATTCTCACATAAATTTAAACAGGTAAATCTTATATATTCAACTCCAAATTCAACAATTATTCCTGAGGAGCTGTCAAAAAAGACTGAGGGATTAAAAGATTTTCTTGGTTTTCAGCATGCAATAGATGAGTTTGATGAACTACACCAAGTTATTTTGTCTCAAAATAACATCTCGGTTTTGTTTTCTATTCCTTCTGCCATTACAAATTTGTTTGTAAACATATTCGGGGAAGTTAATTTTACTAATCAGTATACTTTATTGCTTAATCTAGCCCAGGAAATTCTGGAAAAAGAGAACATCTCAGAGTTTTGTCTGATAAATAAGAATGAAGTTTTTTTTGATATAATTATTTTTAAGGATAAAAAACTGGAATTATGTAATTCTTTTAATTATATCACCCAAAATGATTTGGTATATTATTCTATTTCCGCACTTAAAAATCTTGGACTAGCAGAAACAGATATCCCGGTTTATTATTCAGGTATTTTACGTGAGAAAGGACAGGATACACAGATGTTGAATAAATTTATTCAGGTATTTATTAAGAATGAGCCATATCAAATAAAACCAAATTATAATATTGAGTTATTTGATAAGTATCCGCCATATTATTTTACCCTTCTATATTTTGTGAATTTTTGAGAATTGTAAGTGGAAAATATAAGGGACATAGAATTGATGTCCCCAAGAATCTTAAAGCTCGGCCTACAACAGACTTCGCCAAAGAAAATCTATTTAATATCCTTTCGAATACGTTAGATTTTGAAGGCATAGAGATTTTAGATTTATATTCAGGAACAGGTAGTATTGCTTTTGAATTTTCATCCAGGGGGTGTAAATCAGTAGATTTAGTTGAGTGTAATTCACTTCATGTGAAATTTATTGGTAGGACAATAGATCGCCTGAAAATTGAGAATGTTAAAATACATAGAGCGTATGTAGAGAAGATAATTAAGAGGTTAAATGCAAATTATGATATAATATTTGCAGATCCTCCTTATGATTTAAAAGGTGTTGATAAGTTGCCTGATTTAATATTTGAAAATGACATATTAAAAGAAAACGGTCTATTTATTTTAGAGCATTCATCTGCCTATAATTTTAATGGTCACGAATGTTTTAGAGAGCAAAGGAAATACGGAAGTGTTCATTTTAGTTTTTTTTGCAGGAAAATGTGATTTTTTTGCTCGAATATTTGGTAGAACAAAAATAAGCATTACTTTTGTGCTCCGATTACGGTCTGGTAGTTCAGTTTGGTTAGAATGCCGCCCTGTCACGGCGGAGGTCGCGGGTTCGAGTCCCGTCCAGACCGCAAAAAGCCTCGAAGAAATTCGAGGCTTTTTGTTTTTAATAACTCTGTTCCTAAAAAAAATAATATTTAATGATTTTACCGGTTGAACCGTTCTCTCCAGGTTTTAACTCAAAAATATATTTCGGATTTAAACCATCTTCGGGTTTATGAGAAACGTAGATAATTGTAGTTTCACTTTCCTCTGCAATTTTGTTAACTATTTCGGTTAAAATTGAAACACTGTAATCATCCAGTCCGTGAGAAGGCTCATCAAGAATTAGTAGAGGAGGATGTTTTATCATCGAGCGTGCAATTAAAATCATGCATTGTTGCCCTTCATTTAGCTCAGAGAATCGTTTTTTTCTATAATCTGTAAGGTTAATTAGTTGAAGCCATTGGTTTGCAATATCAATATCCAAACTAGTTGGTTTATTGTATAGACCTATAGAGTCATATACGCCCGAAATAATCATATTTTCAACTGTGTGTAATCCCGAGAATAGTGTCGTCATTGCTGGAGTTACATAGCCTATTTTTTCTTTAATTTCCCAAATGTTTTCTCCACTTCCTTTTTTCTGCCCGAATAAGGTTATGTTTTGACCATATGCCTTGCTATTATCACCGGTTATCATAGTAAGTAGCGTAGTTTTTCCCGAACCATTTGGTCCTGTAAGTTGCCAAAAATCGCCTTGTTTTATTTCCCAGTTAATATTTCTTAGAATTTGTTTATTTCCATAATTAACATTTACATCTTTAAACTGAATTATTGGATTGGCAAAATTGTCAGGCTTTTTATATGATTTTGGAATGCTGCCTTCGAGTTTATAAATAGGTTTTTGAATATGGTTTCTGTATTCATCTGTTGAGCCTTGAAATAAAATCTTATTATCATTTATAACAAGTATATTTTTTATAAAGGGTAGTAGGTTATCGATTCTTCTAAAAGTCTGAATAATTGGTATTCTTTTAGAAAGTTTATTAAGATCGGTTTTTAGTTGTAACTGGGCTTGCTTATCAAGCATATCAAAAATATTGTCGAGGACAAGAAAATCTGGATTTTTAGAAATCAGGAATTTTAATAATAGTTTTCTCTGTTCTCCACTTGAAAAAGTGCGTATACTTCGATGCTTCTCGCCTGTTAATGAATAATCATCATGACTAACCTCTTCTTTTATAAATCTCTGTAGTGTTGTTGTTGAAAATAATGCTCCTTTTTTGCCGGAAAGATTTTTAAATGGATGTGGGCCTTTGCCTTTTATTAGTTCCTTGATGAAATTAGATTCTGAAGAAATATTTGTACCATCAATAGCCCAACAAGTTTGTTCCATAAATCAGTTGAAAATTTTTGTAAGTAAAAAGGACTGAGTAAAATTACTTTTGACCCAGTCCTTTATTATTTTATAACTGTCTCTCAATGAAGAGGAACAAAGTTTTAATTATCTATTTGTTAACCTGGAAAGTAGTATCTCCTTTTTCAAAAAAGTTAACAATTTGTCTTGCAGCAGCAATTCCTGCATTAACATTTGCTTCTGCTGTTTGAGCTCCCATTTTTTTTGGGGTAAAGAAAAATCTTCCCGGATATTCTTTTTCTATTTTCTCTGCACAATCGGGTGCAATATCCGAGATATATTTAAAATCTTTTCTTTCTTCAAAAATTTGAAGTAATGATTCTTCATGAATTACCTCTTTTCTTGCTGTGTTGACAATAGTAGCCCCCTCAGGCATCAAACTCATTATTTTATGATTGATGGAACCTTTTGTTTGCTTATTTGCAGGTATATTTAAAGAAATATACTGACAAGTTGAATATAATTCATCAATGTATGATAAAGGTTTAAAACCAACAGTCTCAATAACAACTTTATCAACAAAAGGATCGAAAACATATACATCCATACCAAAGCCACTGGCAATTCGAGCTATCAAACGTCCGACATTACCAAATGCATGGATACCAAGTTTTTTTCCTCGTAACTCTGTTCCTGCTTTACCATTATATTGATTTCTTGCCAGGTAGACCATCATCCCTAAAGCTAGTTCAGCAACAGCATTTGAATTCTGACCTGGAGTATTCATTACAACAACATCATTCTCTGAAGCAGCATTTAAATCAACATTGTCGTAACCAGCTCCTGCACGAACCACTATTTTTAAGTTTTTTGCAGCATCAAGGACTTCTTTATCTATAATATCACTCCTTATGATTACAGCATCAACTTCAGGAATCATTTCAATGAGTGACGATTTTAAATAATTTTCTAAGAGCAAGAATTCATAATTTGCCCCATCAATTACTTCTTTTATTTTTTCAACTGCAACGGGAGAAAAAGGTTTTTGAGTAGCTATTAATACTTTCTTCATTTAATTCATTATTTTTTTATATCAACAGTGATGATATTGGGGCTTTTAAGCATTTTCTCGATAATATCACCTGCGGGTTCTTTATCTACTTTTAATACACAAGAAGCTGCTTTTCCACCTCTAAATATAGTATTCTCCATTTCTTCTACATTTATTCCGTCGTCTCTTAGTACATGGAGAACTTCAGCAAGAACACCTACTGTATTAATATGTCTGATTATTAAAGAAGTGCCTTCTTCAGAACGTGGACGAATATTTACACAATGAATTGCTTGCCCTGTTTTTTTGTAAGTGTCAACAATCTTTACAACTTCAGCAGCAATAGATTCTGCAGCTTGTAATGTAGATGCTCCAATGTGAGGTGTGCAGGCTATTTTAGAAGCAAGTTCCTTGTCTTCAAAAATTTTATCTCCTGCTGCAGGCTCGTTTTCATAAACATCTAATCCTACTTTTAAGCCTTTATCTTTTATTGCTTTTTTAAGAGCAACACTATCAATAACTTCTCCTCTTGAAGTGTTTATTAAAATAACATTTTCTTTTATGCTTGATAGAAAGCGTTCGTTTATAAGGTGATGTGTATCCTCGTTGTAGGCTACGTTTACCGAAATTATATCGGCTTGTTCCTCTATCATTTCCAACGATTGACAGTAGGTAACACCAAGTTCAGAAGCTTTTTTGGGAGTGAAATTAGGGGAATATGCAAGGATTTCCATTTGTAATGCCTGTGCCCTTTTGATAAGTGCTTGCGCTGTATATCCTGTTCCAATAATTCCAATAACCCTGCTTTTTAAACCATTTGCACCACTGTATTCTTTTTTCTTCCAATTGCCAGCACGCATATCAATAGTGGCATCAATTATTCGTCTGTCTAGGGCAACAATAAAACCAACTATCAATTCGGCAACTGCAGCACTATTACGTCCCGGACAATTTGATACAGGAATGCTACGTAAACTTGCAGTTTCTACATCAATTGTATTGAAACCAGCACCAGCCCTTACAATTAAAGCAAGTTTTTTTCCTGCCTCAATCGTTTCTTTTGTTACTTTAGTTGAGCGTACAACTAATATCTCAATATTCGATATTTGATTTGGAAGTTCTTCTGCTTTTAATTCAGGATTGTAAATTACCTCATCTGCTATCTCTTGTAATTGGGAAATAGCTTTTTCTGAAATTTTATCTGCAATTAATATTTTCATTGTTTTTTTTGTTTTTAAAATTTGAAACTCAATTTAAGTAATTTTTATTGAGCTTTCTCAAATTCCTGCATGATTTCGGTCAGGTATTTTACGCTGTCAATGTGCATTGCATTATAGATAGATGCCCTAAAACCACCAACAGAACGGTGTCCTTTTATCCCAACAATACCTTTTGAAGACGCAAAATCAATAAACTCTTTTTCTTTGTCTTTGAATTCTTCATTCATAACAAAGGTGACATTCATAATTGAGCGATCTTCTTTTTCAAGAACTGTTCCCTGGAATAATGAATTTCTATCTATTTCAGCATAGAGTAATTCAGCTTTTTCAATATTCTTTTTGTTCATAGCTTCAACTCCACCTTGTTGTTTGTACCATTTTAGTGTCTGTAAACAAGCATAGACAGAAACACAAGGCGGTGTATGAAACATTGATTCTTTATCAATATGTGTTTGATATTTAAGAAAAGTAGGTATTGGTCTGTCTACTTTGTTTAAAATATCGTCTTTAACAATGATTAAACCAACACCGGCAGGACCTAAATTCTTTTGAGCACCACCATAAACAATTGAATATTTTGAAATATCTATTGGGCGGCTAAAGATGTCAGAAGATGTGTCCGCAACTAATGGTACAGGAACATCTAAATCTTCTTTTATTTCGGTTCCATAGATTGTATTGTTTGTTGTTATATGAAGGTAATCAACATCAGAAGGAACAGTGAAGTCTTTTGGAATGTAAGCGAAATTTTTATCTTTTGATGATGCAACTTCAATAACTTCACCAAATAATTTTGCCTCTTTCATTGCTTTCGAAGCCCATTCTCCTGTGTTTAAATAAGCAGCTTTCGACTTCATTATATTATAGGGGACCATGCAAAACTGAAGGCTTGCACCACCTTGTAAGAAAATTACAGAATATCCTGCAGGTACATTAAGCAATTCTTTTGTTAAAGCGATAGCTTCGTCCATTACAGCAACAAATTCTTTACTACGGTGCGAGATTTCCATTAACGATAAACCCATCCCGTCAAAATCAAGGATTGCTTTGGAAGTATTCTCAATTGTGTATTGAGATAAAATGGAAGGTCCCGCGAAAAAATTGTGCTTTTTCATCCGATTAAAATTTTTTAAATTATTTGACAAAAATTGAATTACAAAAATAATGACTTAAATCAGTTTGTAAAGATAATAATATAAAATTATATTGTTATTCGATTCACAGTAAAATAATTATTTTACTGTTTTACAACATATTATGGCGTTATTTGCGATAAACATAAAATACTTTATTATAATTAATTATAGCACTTCAACTTATTTCATGAGAAGAAATTAACGTAGTGAAAAGCTTTTTTTTCTGTTTTATTTGATTTTTTGATTGCTCAAAGATATGAAAAATCCTAATCTGTGACTTTATCGCATTAGATTTTTAGTTGTTGTAATGATGATAAATTATAGCCATAATTTTATTTTGATTTTGAAATTCTAAGATTATTTAAAATTTCAAAACGTTTAATGCTTTTAAAAAAGACATGTTTTTTGATATATCAAGATGTCAAAATCAATAACTGTTGAGGAGAAATTTAACATCAATGCCCAAAATCATATGTTCTTTTGACAAAAGCCCTGAAAGCTTAGATTAACAGAGTAACTCCCGAAACCTTTATGCCGTAAAGTTATTTTATTAGACAATATGTGATGTGCGGATAATTATCTTATTTAAAAGCAAGTAAAGTTTTTACATGTTTTGTATGTGGTCGATACATATAATGTATCAATTAGTTGATTTGTGTCAATTAATATTGGTTGTAATCTCTGTCGTTCTTCTTTGCAAGAGAAGAATGAGTATACTGCTTTATAGCAAGTAAAGCAGTTATTATTACTATAACTTACTTTAATTAAAATAAAAATTGGTTATGAAAAATACCATTTTAAAAGCGTTTTTCATGGTTACATTTGGCGCCTTTATCCTTGGAAACGCTGTAGCACAGGGTAATTATTGCAAAGATGCCCGTGTAAAAGGACAATACGGCTTAAAAAATGTTGCGTATGCAATGGATGGTGATGACAATACGTATGCCGAATTAAAAAAGGGTACGGAAGGTTATGTTGTTTTTGATCTTGGTTATGAGAAACAACTAAGTTCTATTGCAGTGGATTTTTGGGCCGATGATGCTGGTAAGTACAAAGTTTACACAAAAGGTAAATCCGGAGAATTTACTAAAGTTGGTAATCAGGAGTATTCTTACCATACGTTTGATCTAGCGAACACTTCTGTTAGATTTATAAGAATTGAGTTTGATCTTAAGCCTGGACAAGAAGGAAGAATTCAGGAAATTCAGGCTTTCTAATGAGCTTGCTTAGAAGATTTATCCGCACTATCTATTTTAATAAAATAAAGAATGGCCGGTTTTACTCCGGTGCATTCTTTGTTTTTTATAAAGTAGCTAAATAGTTATCTTTCAAATAAGGAATAATTTCTGTTTGATCTTCCTGATGACAGAATTCAATAACATCATCCAATCCATTTTTTTGAAGCCTTCCTTTTTGTGCAGACTTAAGAATATATCCATATGGATTAGGTTTTGCAAGTTCCCATAAATCAATAGCAGCTTTTGTTGAATCACATATGGTCGAATACTTGTTGTTCTTAAGTAATTTTTCAGCCAAAGCACCACAAAACAGGGAGTCTTCAAGATTAAATTTGTTTTTCCAACCAGCACATAGTAGTAAAGCATCTCTGTCTTCTTTAATTATATAATCAGCTATTGCCGAGATACAGAGGTATGAACCAATAATAACTTTGTAACTGTCTTTGGCTAGCATAATTGTATTTGTTCCATTTGTTGTGGAATAAACTACTTCTTTTTCTCCAACATTTTCTCTCGAGAAATTAAAGGGAGAATTTCCGAAATCTGCAAAGTCTTTAACAATACCATCTCTCTCTGCTGCAACTAAATACCCTTTGTTTTTATATTCTTTTGCTTCTTCCAGCGTAGAAACAGGGATTATCTTTTTTATGCCATTCATAAATGCTGTGCCTATGGCTGTTGTTGCACGAAGAATGTCAACTACAACTACAATTGCATCTTTATTTTCAAAATAGGGATACATAATGGGACTAAAACAGGTCTCAACTTTTCTCATACACTTTCTTTTCCTTACTGCTTATTATTAAATCGGCGACAAATCTAACAATTAAAAAAGATATTATTTTCTGATATAAATTTATCGTGTTCTATGATTTGCTATATTTATCAATAAATTTTAGCTTTTTGAAAATTTAAAAGAGAATGCTGGCATTATATAAAAGAGAAATTAGTAGTTTTTTTAGCAGCTTAACAGGTATTGTTGTTGTAAGTATTTTTTTGGTTGTTAATGGATTATTTGTCTGGGTTATACCAAGTGAGAACAATGTTTTAGAGAGTGGTTATGCAAATATCGATGGTTTATTTAATCTCGCTCCCTGGATTTTTCTGTTCCTGGGTCCCGCAGTAAGCATGAGAATGTTTTCAGAGGAAAAAAGTAATGGGACACTTGATTTATTGTTAACCCGACCTCTATCTGAGTTGAAAATTGTTCTGGCAAAGTATTTTGCAGGTGTAACTTTAGTTATCTTTTCCATTTTACCAACATTAGTATATTTTATTTCAATTTATTTAATGAGTCAACCAGCAGGGAATGTTGATGTGGGAGCCATTTGGGGATCATATATTGGTTTATTCTTATTGGTATCAATTTATGTTTCTGTTGGGATATTTTGTTCTTCTTTAACTGAGAATCAGATTATTGCATTTCTAATAAGTGCCCTGTTATCTTTTGTTTTGTATATAGGTTTTGATATCCTAGGAACATTCTCCTCTTTAAGTTCAATAAATTCTGTTATTGTTTCATTAGGAATAGAAGAACATTATCGTTCAATTAGTCGGGGTGTTATTGATTCAAGAGATGTAATCTACTATTTAAGCGTAATTGCAATATTTATTGTATTAACCCAGTTGACACTGTTAAGCAAGAAATGGTAAAAAGTTTTTTATGAAGAAAAAGGGAAATCTACGCGAGAAACATATTTTTAATGTTTTACTTATTATAGTCGTTATTATTGTTTTAAATATTATCTCAAAACACATTTTTTTTAGACTTGATTTAACTTCTGATAAACGATATACATTGTCTCAAACAACAAAAGACGTTGTTCTTAAATTATCTGATGAGATATCAATTAAATTGTATTTGGATGGTGACCTTCCTGTAGAATTTAAGAGGCTACAACAGAGTATTATCGATCTTATGGAGGAGTACAAAGTACTAAATAAAGAAAGTGTTTGTTATGAAATTATCAATCCCTATGGTATCGAAGATTCAAAGGAAAAAGCAGAGTTGTATAATAAATTGGTAGAGCTTGGATTACAACCGGTAAATATTCAGGCAAAAGATGCAGAAGGTGGAGTAAGTCAGAAGCCGGTTTTTCCGGGTGTATTAATTCGTTATAACGATGTTGAACTAGCTGTAAATCTATTGAAAAATAACCCAGCTTTACCCTATAATGAAAATCTTAACAACTCCATAAGAACTTTGGAATATGAACTAACTAGCAATATTAAAGCTCTAACCGATACAACATTAGAGAAAGTAGCATTTATTGAAGGACATGATGAACTGAATCAGTATGAAGTAGGAGATATTACCCGGGAATTAGCAAATTATTATCAGGTTGACAGAGGGGTAATAAATGGAACTCCCGGAATTCTCGATGATTATGTAGCAGTAGTAGTAGCCAGGCCACAAGAAAAATTTAATGAAGCAGATAAGTTTGTTTTGGACCAATATCTAATGAATGGAGGTAAGATATTATGGTTGGTAGAACCTGTAAATATTGAAATGGACAGCCTTCTAAATGGACGTACAATGGCTTTTATCAGGGATCTTAACCTCGACGACCAGTTATTTACTTATGGGGTGCGTATTAATCCTGATTTAATAAAAGATATTCAGTGTAATGTTATTCCAGTAAAACCCAATGTTGATGGGGTACAGTCTCAATTTGTTCCTGCTCCCTGGTTGTACTATCCATTAGCAGGGCCCAATCCTTTAAATCCGATAACATCGAATCTTAATTATATAAAAACTCAATTTGTTAGTAGCATCGATACTGTTGGAGGTAATAGTGATGTTAAAAAATCTGTGTTATTATCCAGTTCGAAATCTACAGATTTAGTAACGGCTCCGGTTTTTATAAGTCTTCAAGAGGTAAATGAAAATCCGGATCAGAATAAATACAACAAGTCATTCCAGTCTATGGCTGTTTTACTGGAGGGAGAATTTCCTTCTGTCTTTAGAAACCGCTCTTATTCAAATTACCTGGAAGGTAGTTTTGATGGAGAATTTAAAGAAAAAAGTAAACCAACAAAAATGATTGTTATCTCGGATGGCGATATTATTAGAAATGAGGTTGCGTATAGGCCTTCTAGTCCTGTTATTGGCAAACTTGGGCAAGATCGTTTTACGCGTCAGACTTTTGGAAATAAAGAATTTATTGTTAATGCTATAAATTATTTAACTGACGAAACAGGCTTACTAAATCTTAGAAGTCGGGAGATAAAGCTACGACTAATTGATAAATCAAAAATTAACACTAATTCCCAAAAGTTAGTTTGGCAACTGGTAAATACTGCAGCACCAATTATTTTAGTTATACTAGTAGGACTTTTCTATTACTTTGCCAGAAAGAGAAAGTGGGGAAAAACTTCATAATAAGTTCCTGCTAACAGTTTGTTTTAGCTTTTTTTTGAAAGTTTAATCTAGATCACCTTTGTGTGTTAAGAATTATTATCTTCTTAGTATAAGGTTTATCATCTTAATTATGCTGTAATGTTTTTATTTATTACGTATACAGTAGTATACCTAAAATGAGATGAGAGGACTAATATTAATAATACTACTATTTATTTCAGCAAAATTCACAATAGCACAAATGCTTTGTCCTGATATTATGGAGTTTGGAGTAAGTGCCTCTGGGGAGTATTCCGGTAGTGGCCATGGAACCAATATTACCTTTAATATGGTTGCATTAAATGATTATAAATCAATTGAACTTGGAGCAATTTTAAATGAAGACGCAACTAAATTTAAAGGCGCTAATTTTAAATACAAAACTTTCTTCGGGAAATATAATTACTATTACGGAAATGCTCTAATTAAGCCTTATATTTTATATAATTGTCTTTATCAGATGGAGTATGTAAATCAACCCATAATTATAAAAACATCAACAGAAACTCTTATAATAGAAAAAGAAGAAGGAGGGATGGTTTCTTCTATGGAACACTATATCGGAACCGGAATAATGTTTAGATTCTTAAGTAACTTTTATTTTGATGCGAACATGGCTGTTGGTGCTTATTTTGGCTCATTAGATAAGACAAAGGCTCCAAATAAAATAGGTTTTCACGATGTAAATCATGGTTATACTGCAAATTTGAAAATAGGAGTTGGTTATATATTGCGGTAGAAATTCATCTCATTCATATATTCATATACTTTGTCTGGGACAAAGAATCTTGTGTTTTTACCTTCTTTTATTGATTCTCGAATAAACGAAGAGGACATCTCCATTAGTGGGGCATTTACAACAGTAATATTTGAATGTTTTTTATATTCTTCCTCAGGAGTACCAGGTCTTGGATAAACATATCGATGACATTGCTTTATGATTTCTTCAGCATTTTTCCATTTGTTAAAAGTTTTGAGTCCATCAGAGCCCATTATTAATGCAAATTCATCATCAGGGCGTTTTTCCTTTAATCGAACTATTGTGTCTATGGTATAGGAAGGTTGAGGCATTTTAAATTCAATGTCAGAAACAAAAAAGCGATTGTCATCTTCTATTGCACGGTACACCAGATCTAGCCGATGATAATCATTTAGCAGAGAGCTTTTTTTTTTCAATGGATTATGCGGGCTGATGATAAACCAAAGTTTATCAATATCTGTAAACTCAACCATGTAGTTAGCAATAGCTAAATGGCCAATATGTATAGGATTAAATGAACCGAAAAAGAGTCCTATTTTCATTCCTCCCTTTTTAAATAATTCTTTACAATTATTTCTGCTTTTTCCAATGTTTTTTTAAGGATATCATTAACAAGAACAATATCAAAATCTTTTTCAAATGTTAATTCGTATTCAAATCGTTCGAGCCGGACTCTTATCGAATCTTCTTCATCAGTACCTCTTTTCTTTAATCGATTTTCCAATTCTTCGATACTAGGAACTTTAATAAATACGGATAGTGTATTCTCAGGATAAATTTTTTTTATGTTAACACCACCTTTTACGTCCAGATCAAAAATTATGTTTTTACCTTCAGACCATAACCGGTTTATTTCACTTTTTAGTGTGCCATAAAATCTTCCGGGATATACTTCTTCCCATTCAAGGAATTCGTTATTTTCTATTCTTTTCTTAAAATCTTCTGTCTGTAAAAAATAATATTCGTTACCATGTTTTTCTTCTCCCCTGGGTAGCCTGTTTGTCGCAGAGATAGAGAAAGCCAGATTTAATTCCGGAATATTTAATAAGTGATTTAATATAGTAGATTTTCCTGAACCTGATGGTGCAGAAAAGACAATGATTTTTCCTTCTTTTTTTACCATAAGAATTATAAAACGTTCATTGTTTGTTCTTTAATTTTTTCCAGTTCATCTTTCATAACAACAACAAAGCGTTGTATATTAGAATCATTGGCTTTGGAACCGATAGTGTTTATTTCTCTTCCAATTTCCTGTGAAATAAAATTTAATTTCTTTCCAACAGGTTCTTCTTCTTCCAAAGTTTTTAGAAAGTATTCACAATGATTTTTTAAACGAACTTTTTCCTCGGTAATATCTATCTTTTCAATGTAAAAAATAAGCTCCTGCTCAAACCTGTTTTCATCTATCTTTTCTGGAGAAATAATTTCATTTAAATTATTTTTTATCCTGTTTTTTATTGTCTCAATTCTTTTCTCTTCAAATTCAGCAATTGATTCCAGTAGATTCTGAATAATTGTAATTCTCTCCCTAAAATCTGCCTCGGTAGGTTTTCCCTCTTGGATACGAAAAGAATTTAAGTCTTGGATAGCTTTTAAAGCATTATCTTTTATAACTTCCCATTCTGCATTATCGAGTTCTTCCTGCTGTGTCGTTAGAACTTCCGGTAACCGTAATATAGATGTTAATATATTTTGCTGTTCGGTTAAATTAAGATCGCTTAAAATTTCAGAAAGTTGACTAAAATAGCTTTTAATAACAGCTTTGTTGATTGTAGGAATATTCGCCCTTTCTCCTGCAGATACAGAAAGGATGAATTCGATCTTGCCTCTTTTTAATTCGTTAACAAGTATATTACGCAGTTCAATTTCCTTTTCTTTGTATAGGTTTGGAATTTTGATGTTTATATCAGCTTGTTTACTATTTAGTGATTTTACTTCGATTGTAAACGATTTGCCGTTATATTCAAAAGAAGTTTTACCATATCCGGTCATTGAATAAATCATACCATAAATTTTTTTCAAAAATAACTATTTCACTGGTGAAAACTAACGGTGTTTTATAACACTTTTGATTTTCCATTTTCCAGTAAGGTAATATAAATAAGAGACAATAGTCCCAGCAGTCCATGCTATGGGTATTGCCCACCAGATTCCAATTTCTTGCAGGTTCCCGTTTAACAAAGAAGGAAGTTTTATGTTTAAGTTGAAAATTTGGAATTGCACTTTTAAGTGACCGGAGAGTATAGCTGCCAAAGGCACGCGAATCAGCCAGAGCGAAAATAGTGTGATAAACATAGGGATTAACGTATCTCCTGCTCCTCGTAGAACGCCATTAATCGTAAACATAATGGAGAAGATGATATAAAAAGAGCTTACAATAACCAGATATTCTTTTCCAATTCGGATTACTTCAGTATCTGAAGTAAACATACTCATAAAGCCATTTCCAAATAGAATTACAATACCTGTTACAAAAATTAAGATACACGATGAAATAAATATTGTAGCTTTCATCCCTCTTTTTATCCTGTCGGGTTTGTTTGCCCCAATGTTCTGAATGCTGTCAACAATATTATATAATTGTTGAAAAAGATTGCCAATCAGCATCGGTAAGGCAAAATTAAAAATGAGTTTACCCTCTTTTCCCTCAGTTAGATTCTTCATGCATTATTACAAAAGACGGCAAAGGTCATTAAAATAATAATGAAAACAAATTTATTGGAACGTAAACTAATTATTTGTCCTTACCTATTTATCATTTGCTCTTTGCATTGGATTACTCTCTGCCTTGTGATAATTTTGTGTTTTATATATCTGGAAACGTGTAGGTTGTATTTGAGGGGGCCAGTAGTTATTATTTAATTCGGTATCTGCGGTCTCATAATATGGGTCTAATGTTATTTGTTTAACTTCCTTGTTAAACATAAATACTTTAGAGACCTCTTCATTATTTGTTTTCCAGATTTCAGCAGGAATCTGTTGAACTTCTTCTGAACCATCTGTAAATTCAAATTTCAAAATTACAGGCATTACAAGGCCACCAATATTTTTAAAATCAACCTGGTAAAAGTTATAACTTCCATCTAAAAGTTTCTTTTGACTATCGGTAAGATCAGAAAGGAATTTATCATATTCCTCTAAATCATCTTTTGTAACTTTAAACGGATCGTAACTATTATAAAAATCAAGCGTTGCAGGATCTTTTTCTGTGACTGTTTGTTCAATATCAGTTTTATTTCGAATATTGGTTATTGCAATTTTTTCTGCAGCTGCTTTTTCAAGGGGTTTTTCTATTTTCGGATTTTGAGTATTGGGTTGATACCAGGTAACATTCTCTATTGAAATATCAACATGGTCTGTAGTGTAAAACCAACCGCGCCAAAACCAGTCTAGATCAACTGCAGAAGCATCTTCCATTGTCCTAAAAAAATCAGCAGGCGTAGGGTGTTTAAACATCCATCGTTGAGCGTATTCTTTGAAAGCAAAATCAAAAAGTTCGCGCCCCATTACTGTTTCCCTTAAGATATTTAGGGCTGTTGTTGGTTTACTGTAAGCATTGGGTCCAAAGTGCCATATAGATTCGGAATTCGTCATGATAGGAGAGATGAAATTTTTATCTCCTATCATATAATCCACTATTTTGTATGCCTGACCAGCCCCTGAAGGATAGTCTCTTTCCCACTCCTGTTCTGCAAGGAATTGTAAAAATGAGTTTAATCCTTCATCCATCCATGTCCATTGACGTTCATCAGAATTTACAATCATTGGGAAATAATTATGACCTACTTCGTGAATAATTACTGTTATCATGCTATATTTAGTTCTGCTGCTATAAGTTCCATCTTTTTCCGGACGACCACCATTAAAACAAATCATAGGATATTCCATGCCAATATTTTTTGTATGGACAGAAATAGCCACAGGGTATGGATAGTCAAATGTATGGCTGGAATAGCTCCTTAATGTATGTGCTACAACTTTAGTAGAGTATTGCTCCCAAAGTGGGTTTCCTTCTTTTGGATAATAAGACATTGCCATTACTGTGCGTTCTCCAAATTTTACTCCCATTGCATCCCAAATAAATTTACGCGAGCTGGCAAATGCAAAATCCCGGACATTTTCAGCTTTAAAGATCCATGTCTTTTCTTTTTTAGATTTTGATTTCTCTGCTTTTTCTGCTTCGCTTTGAGAAACAATGATAACAGGTTCACTAGCTGTTTTTGCTTTCTCAAAAAGAGAACGTTGTTTTTCTGTTAAAACCTCGTTTGCATTTTGTAATACACCCGTAGCACCAACAATATGGTCTGCAGGAACAGTTAAGCTAACTTCAAAGTTTCCAAATGGAAGGGTAAATTCGCCATTACCTAAAAATTGTTTGTTTTGCCATCCTTCAACTTCATTATATACAGCCATTCTGGGATAAAACTGCGCAACAGTATAAAGATAATTATCGTCTTCTTCAAAATATTCGTAACCAGAGCGGGGACCTCCATTTTTTAATCTATCGTTGATGTTATACCACCATTTCACTGAAAAAGTAAAGGATTCGCCAGGTTTTAATGCCTGAGGTAAATCAATACGCATCATTGTTTTATTTACTGTGTAGGGTAAGTCATTACCTTCTTTGTCTTTTATTTGTTCCAGTTTGAATCCTCCGTCAAAATCTTGTTGCAAACGTTCTAATTGGTCAAATGATACTTTATCGCGAAGTTTTGATGTCTGAATTTTATAAGTATCAGAAGTTTTTGCCCGAACATTTTGATCCAATTGAAGCCAAATATATTTTAGTATATCCGGTGATTGATTATTATAAGTTATCACTTCTTCTCCATAAATTCTTTGGGTGTTGTCATCTAAACGGACGTTTATTTTATAATCTGCTTTTTGTTGCCAGTATTCATGCCCAGGGGCTCCAGATGCTGTTCTGTAAACATTGGGTGTTGCAAGCTCCTGTTTTAATTGTCGGAATTTATTTGTGTTTATATTTTCCTGGGCTGTTGTAGTGAATAGGGTTGTGAAAAAAATAATGATAAAACTAAAAGACTTCTTCATAAAGAATTTAGATTAAAAGATTGTATATAGAGATCGAGAAAACAAAAATAGTAATTTATGTTTGTTTGGTTATGAAATTTGATAATAAATAACGATTAATTTATAATCTATAATTAAAAATAATTTTATTGTTTGTAATTGAAAGTCAGAACAAAAAGTATCAGATGATTTATAAATGTGATAAAAATCATAATAATTTTGTGAGTGTTTTCTGTCAGTTTATCAATATAAACAAGAGAAAACAAAGAGGGGGAGTAAATGTTGTTCTAGATAGCTGTTCTAGTTCTTTGATCAAATATAAACATTTGAAAAACAACCTTCCAGAGTCAAATGGATTTGGAAGGTTGTTTTTCAATAAGGGGAATTTTTATACGTTTTACTTTTTATTTGCTTTCTGCATGGGATTGTTCTCTTGATGAGAATAGTTTTGTGCTTTATACAATTGGAACCGTGTTGGTTGAATCTTTGGTGGCCAGTAGTTGTTGTTTAACTCAGTATCTGCGGTCTCATAATAAGGATCGAGTGTTATTTGTTTAACTTCTTTGTTAAACATAAATACTTTAGAAACCTCTTCATTATTTGTTTTCCAGATTTCTGCAGGAATGCGTTGAACTTCTTCAGTTCCATCTGTAAATTCAAACTTCAAGATAACAGGCATAACAAGGCCGCCAATGTTCTTAAAATCTATCTGGTAAAAATTATAAGAACCATCCAATAGTTTCTTTTGGCTATCAGTAAGATCAGAAAGGAATTTGTCATATTCTTCTAAATCATCTTTTGTGACTTTAAACGGATCGTAACTATTGTAAAAGTCAAGCGTTGAAGGATCTTTTTCTGTAACAGTTTGTTCTATCTGTGTTTTATTCCTTATATCAGTTATTGCGATTTTTTCTACTGCTGCTTTTTCAAGAGGCTTTTCAATTTTCGGATTTTGAGTATTAGGTTGATACCAGGTAACATTATCTATAGCGATATCAACATGATCCGTGGTGTAAAACCAACCCCTCCAAAACCAGTCTAGATCAACTCCTGAGGCATCTTCCATTGTCCTAAAGAAATCAGCAGGCGTAGGGTGTTTAAACATCCAACGTTGGGCATACTCTTTAAAAGCATAATCAAAAAGTTCTCGCCCCATTACTGTCTCGCGTAAAATGTTAAGTGCAGTAGTCGGTTTGTCGTAAGCATTAGGGCTAAACTGCCAGATTGATTCAGAATTCGTCATTATTGGAGAAATAAAATTTTTATCTCCTTTCATGTAGTCCACAATTTTATAGGCTTGTCCTGCTTCTGAAGGATAGTCTCTTTCCCACTCCTGTTCAGCTAAGAATTGTAAAAATGAGTTTAATCCTTCGTCCATCCATGTCCATTGACGTTCATCAGAATTTACAATCATAGGAAAGTAATTATGCCCAACTTCATGTATAATTACTGTTAACATGCTGTATTTAGTCCTATCACTATAAGTCCCATCTTTTTCCGGACGTCCCATATTAAAACAGATCATGGGGTATTCCATTCCAAGTTGTTTTGTGTGGACTGATATAGCTTTTGGGTACGGGTAATCAAATGTGTATTTTGAATATGTTCGTAATGTATGAGCTACCGCTTTTGTAGAATATTGTTCCCAAAGAGGGTTTCCTTCTTTCGGATAATAAGACATTGCCATCACAGTGCGTTCACCAAATTTTACACCCATGGCATCCCAGATAAATTTACGAGAAGTGGCAAATGCGAAATCTCTAACGTTATCCGCCTTGAATATCCAGGTTTTTTCATTTTTAGATTTTGATTTTTCTGCTTTCTCAGCTTCGCTTTGTGTAACAATTATAACAGGCTCATCTGCAGTCTTTGCTTTCTCGAAAAGAGAGCGTTGTTTTTCAGTTAATACCTCATCTGCATTTTGTAATTCACCGGTTGCTCCAACGATATGATCAGCTGGGACTGTTAAGCTAACTTCAAAATCTCCAAAAGGAAGGGTGAATTCACCCCGTCCTAAAAATTGTTTGTTCTGCCATCCTTCAACATCACTATATACAGCCATCCTTGGATAGAATTGGGCAATGGTATAAAGATAATTATCGTCTTCTTCAAAATATTCATAACCAGAACGCCCTCCAATTTTCATCCTGTCGTTAATGTTGTACCACCATTTTACAGAAAAAGAAAAAGATTCACCAGGTTTTAATGCTTGAGGTAAATCAATACGCATCATTGTTTTGTTTACCGTATAAGGTAAATCATTTCCTTCTTTGTCTTTTATGTGTTCCAGTTTGAAGCCACCATCAAAATCAAGTTGCATGCGTTCCAATTGTTCAAAAGACACTTTATCTCTAAGTTGTGATGTTTGAATCTTATATGTATCAGAATTTTTAGCCCGCATATTTTGATCCAGTTGGAGCCAGATGTATTTTAGTACATCGGGTGATTGGTTCTGGTATGTAATTAATTCCTCTCCGTAAATTCTTTGTGTGTTATCATCCAGTCGGATGTCCATTTTGTAATCCGCTTTTTGTTGCCAATACTCATGTCCGGGAGCTCCAGAAGCAGTTCTGTAAACATTTGGAGTTGCCAGTTCTTGTTTTAATTGTCGGAATTTATTGGTATTTGTATTTTCCTGGGCCGATAATGTAAAAAAGCCAGATAAAAGAATAAGCGAGTAACTAACAAATTTTTTCATTCGAAATGCATTAAATGTTTGCGTATAGAATTTAATTCGGTAAAAATAGTAATTTATATACGCGCGGTTTCAAAATAAGAAAAAATATAGCGATATTTGCGAAAACTATAACTAAAAATATCTTTTATCTTACTAATTGAAAGTCAGGGTAAAATGTATTTTATTGAAGTTTAACATGAGAAAAATCATATTACTGGTAGGTGTTTTTTTTGTTGTTGGTGTGCGTGCTGAGAGTCATCCATTTTATTTAAGCCTTTGTAAAGTTGATTATAATATTTCAAATCATTCGCTTGAGATATCTTTGAAAATATTTGCTGACGATCTGCTTTCTGTTCTTGAAAACAAGGAAGCTACCCGTCTATATCTTGGAGAAGATAAGGAAAATCCTAAAACAGATGAATATATTCTAAATTATTTAAAGAATAGTCTAAATTTTTCAGTGGATGGAAAAAAAATGGAGTACACCTTTATTGGTAAAGAGATGGAAAGTAATGCAGTATGGATATATATGGAAATTCAGGATGTTGCAAGTTTACATAAAATAGAGGTGGATTGTAATCTGCTGACAGATGTGTTTGTTGAGCAAAACAATATTATCCAGGTAAATAAAGCTGGTAAAACTAAAAATATCTTACTCAACAAACAGACTACAAATGGAGAAATTACTTTTAACTGATTTGTGAAATAAATTTATTTTATTTCACATTCGAGTTTCTTTTCTCCTTCAATATACCCAATTAGTTTATCGCCTATTTTAAGTGGCCCAACTCCAGCTGGGGTTCCAGTATAAATCAAATCTCCAATTTTTAAGGTTATAAATTGAGATACGTAAGATATAACATCATCAAAAGAAAAGATAAGATCTTTGGTGTTTCCTTTCTGTACAACTTCATCATTTTTTGTGAGAGAAAAATTTATTTCTTTGACATTGGGAAGTTTATTGAGCAAAATAAATTGACCTAAAACTGCAGAATGGTCAAAAGCTTTTGCAATTTCCCAGGGCAATCCTTTTTCTTTTGCTTCTTTTTGCAGGTCTCTGGCTGTTAAGTCCAAGCCTAATCCAATGTCACCATAATATCTGTTTGCAAATTGTTTTTCGATGTTCTTTCCAACACGGTTAATTCTTACAACAATTTCTACTTCATGGTGAATGTCTTTCGAAAACTCAGGATAAAAAAACGGCTGATTATTTCTCAATAAAGCAGTCTCTGGTTTAATAAAGAAAATTGGTTTGTCAGGAACATCATTTTTTAATTCCTTGGCATGATCAACATAGTTTCGTCCGATACAAATTATTTTCATTTTTTGTGTTTTATTCGTTAAAAGCAGTTCTAAGTTTAATATTAGTAAGAATTTTTTTAGTATAAAGCGGAAAATCACTATTTATTATCCAACCGTAGTATCCCGGGTCTTTTTTTAGTACTTCTTCAACAACTTTTCCTTTGTATTTTCCAAAGTTAAATACTTCCCGGTCTTTCTCGTCATAAATAATTCGACCAACAAAATCAACATTTCTGTTATGCGCTGAAAACTTGCAAAGTTCGTCAACATCATTTTTTAGGTTGTTATACATATCAAGTTGAGATTGCAATATTTCGTAGGTCGCCAAGGTGTCAGCAGCAGCATCATGAGCATTTAGCATTTCTTTTTTGCAATAAAATTTATATGCCGCACTTAGGGTTCGTTGTTCCATTTTATGAAAAATTACCTGTACGTCAATAACTTTTCTTTTTTTTAAGTCGAAATCTATCCCCACTCTTAAAAATTCTTCGGCTAACAGAGGTAAGTCAAACTTGTTGAGGTTGTATCCACCAAAATCGCAACCCTCAAATACTTTCACAAGTGTTTTTCCTATTTCGGCAAAGGTAGGCTCATCTTTAACCATTTCGTCAGTTATTCCATGTATCTCGATAGATTTTGGATTTATCGGTAAAGTTGGATTAACCAGGTATGTTTTTGCTTCTTCTTTTCCGTTTGGATAAACCTTGAGGTAAGCAATTTGAACAATACGATCGTTTACAACATCAATACCTGTGGTCTCGAGATCAAAAAAGATAATGGGATTTTTAAGATTTAATTTCACGATAAACGTTTTTAAATAAAAAAAGAGTTTCAACGAAACTCTTTTTCAAAGATAAACTTTTTATAATTTTAACTGCCAACAGTCATAGGCATTAATAACATTAATATGTCTTCTTCTGGATTTTCTTTTTCTGCAGGAACTAAAATTCCGGCACGGGAAGGATCTGACATCTCAACGATAACGTCTGTAGAGGGTAGATTTGAAAGAATTTCAATTAAGAATGTAGACTTAAACCCAATATCCATTTCATCGCCATCGTACTGACAATTAATCCTTTCATATGCAGAAATAGAGAAGTCTATGTCCTGGGCTGAAACAGTTACCAGGTTTCCTTTTAATTCTAATTTTATTAGATTACTTGCCTGGTTAGAAAAAACAGATACACGTCTTAATGTATTGTAAAGGTCAACTCTGTCAACGGTTAGCTTATTTGGATTGTCTGTCGGGATAACTGCATTATAACTTGGGTAATTACCTTCAACAAGGCGGCATACTAGTTTATAATCCGTTAACGTGAAATAAGCATTTTTATCGTCGAATTCAACCTGAACATTATTGTCTTCTTTTGGTAAAATGTTTTTTAACAGCGAAGCAGGTTTCTTAGGTAAGATAAAAGATGAATTACCTTCAGCTTTAAGATCGGTTCTTTTATAACGAACTAATTTATGGGCGTCAGTAGCAACAAAGGTAACGGAGTCCGGAGAAAGTTCCATAAAAATACCATTCATAACGGGGCGCATTTCGTCATCAGCAGTTGCGAATATAGTTTTAGCTATACCTTTTGTCAGAGCTTCTGCAGGAAGTACAATTGATGATTTGTTTTCATCTTTTAATGGGGTCAACTGGGGGAAATCATTACCGTATTGCCCCATAATTGTGAACTGTCCATTCTCTGAACTAATAACAATTTTTAATGATTCTGTGTCTGCTTCGAATGTTAAAGGAATTTCCGGAAATTCTTTTAATGTATCTAAAAGTATTTTTGCAGGAATTGCAATTATACCTCCATCTGTTACATTTTCAAGCACCATTTTTGTAATAAAAGTCGTCTCTAAATCAGATGCTGTTATTTCAAGATCGTTGCCCTCGAGATTAAATAAAAAATAATCAAGAATGGGTAAAGTATTCTTTGGGTTAATAACTCTACTAACCGATTGCAAATGAGACAATAATTCTGTACTAGATACAACAAATTTCATTTATTCTAGTTTTATTTGTTTGATTATTAAAAAGATAAAAACCTTTTAAACGAATAAAAATTCGATTCAATATTACAAAAAAAATATCAATCTTTATGAATCAAAATTTCTTTTGTGATAGAAAAATATCAAATTTTTATTCTATCCAAAAATCCATTTCCCAATCGGGTATAACATACTCCAGCCAGATATCTCAAGATAATACTGAAAATTATTTTTTAGTAATTCTTCAACCTTAGACGGTTGTTTTACCAATGCTTTATGAAAATTATTTTTCAGAATAAATTTAAGTAGGCTCTCAATTATAGGATCTACTAAAAACATAATCACCAGTATAACACCAATTTTTTCGGAACTATGTATATTAAATTGATGTAATTCAAAAGTGGAAAACAACGATAAGATTAGTATCCACAGTAGGATCTTTGTAACAAAGCCAAATGTAAAAATATAAGAGTTACGTGCTTTTGTGCCAGATGCAAATTGAAGGAGAAAGGTGAAGAAAGTTCCCAAAATAAGGCCTAGGATAAATCTCCATATTAAAGAATCAATAGGGAGAAAAAGCAATGCAGAAATAATTGAAAAAATACGAATAAAGGTTGAAGTAGCATGTATAATTAATGCTTTTTTACTTCTGGGTATAACTACAGCAACATTTTTTCGCTTATATCCAACATTGTGCAGTAGAGGGCCTTTGTTATCAATAACAACATCTTTTACCCGAAGGAGATGAACTTTGTAGGGCAATGCATCTGCAATTTGATTTTTACAGTAATAACAATAATTTTTTTCTGTATAGGGGTGTTTAAAAATAAGTTTTTTTAATTGCGGAATTGTGTAATAAAACGGATCAATTTTAAAAAACTTTTTTTTGTTTACAATGATGTAGTATCCTAAAATTCCGCCTGTAATCCAAAAGAAAAAAAGATGAATATATGCAGGCTCCTCTTGGGTTAAAATTATATAAACTGGGAAAAAAAATAATGAGGCAGCAGCAACTGCTATTAAATAATGAAGTCCGTATTGTAAAAGTAACAAGATATCATAGATTCCACTTTTTTTGAAATCCTCTTGTTTTTGTTTCATCTGTTCATATTTGGCTTTAGCCCTTTCGCGGGCACGCCTATGGAACTCTTCATCATGATAATTTTTTTTGTTTCTGAGATATTCTTCTCGCCTGATCCCGTTGGTCTTTGGCGTAAAATAGTCTAATGCTAGATTTGATAATGTTTCGTATGCTTTATTAATTTCAATAAATTTTGCCCTGGCATTGGTAGACGGGTTAATATCAGGATGGTATCTTTTAGCTAACTGTCTGTATGCATTTTTTACTTCATCTTTAGAAGCACCATATTTAAGATTTAATATAGTATAACAATCTCTTACGTCCAAAGCATTCAGATTTAAAAGAGTGGATATAATGCGTCTTAATTATATTTATACAAAGCGTATTTAGTTCTTTCCATACTTAATAAATAACCTAAAATAATAAGTTTACCTCTTTTTTTAGTTGTTCAATAGCATCACTGGTTGGAGATTTTTTAGATTCTATCACGGTTTCTAGAATTATTTGACTTAGTTTGATAGACTGTTCGTTAGAACCAATTTTCGTGGCAGAAGAATTTATAAGTTGAATTAAATCAGAGCGTGATTTTTTAATAATGCCCCAGGTTTTTATTGAAATATATATCTGTTGCGAAAGATTATGATCAAATTCAGCACGAATAGATTTTAACATCTCATTTTGAAGTTCCTGCACAGTCATTCCTTTTTTATTAACCCTAACAATAAGGGACTCTGGGGAAATTCTTTCAAGTAAGAGCGTCATTCTCTCATAAGCTTGAAGTCGGAGAGGGGTTATGATATCTTTATTTTTCAATAAAAGATTAATCTCTGTTTTTTTCTTCTCTGTATCTGTATATTGTTTGATAACAAAAAATGCTGTAAGGAACACTACAATTGAAGGCAGGACGTATTTAATAATTTCTAAGTAATCCATTCTCAGGGTGATTTTTATCAGATTATAACTACAATTATAACGAAAATCTTGTGAAAAGAAGTATTTTTGCAGTCAAATAAATATGTTAAATTATTAAATAATAGGTTGATAGATATGGAAAATCTTTCACAGAGGCTGAAAAGCCTTTCGCCATCAGCCACTATGGCAATGAATCAAAAAAGCCGCGATTTGCAGGCAAAAGGTGTTGATGTAATTAACTTAAGTGTCGGAGAACCAGATTTTTTTACTCCAGATCACATCAAGGAAGCTGCAAAAAAGGCTATTGACGATAATGTATCTTTTTATCCGCCAGCTCCAGGTTTCCCAGATCTACGTAAAGCTGTTGCAGAAAAATTTAAAAGAGAAAATAATTTAGATTATACACCAGAACAAATTATTGTTTCTACAGGGGCTAAGAACTCTCTAGCTAATGTAATTCTTACTTTAATTGATAAAGATGACGAAGTTATCGTTCCTGCTCCTTACTGGGTTACTTATGCCGAGTTAGTTAAAGTAGCAGAGGGAAAAAACGTATTTATCAATGGAAAATTAGAAAACGATTTTAAAGTAACTGCAGAAGAAATAGAAGCTGTTATCACTCCAAAAACAAAGGGGTTATTACTGTGCTCTCCTTCAAACCCAACAGGATCTGTTTATAGCAAAGAAGAGTTGGAAGCAATCGCAAAGGTAATTGAGAAATATCCTAATATTTATGTTATTACTGATGAGATCTATGAGCACATTAACTTTGTTGGAAAGCACGAATCTATTGCTCAGTTTGATTCTATTAAAGATAGGGTTGTTGTAATCAATGGTGTGTCTAAAGCTTATGCAATGACAGGTTGGAGAATTGGTTACATGGCTGCTGCAGAATGGATAACAAAAGCTTGTACAAAATTACAAGGTCAATTTACAACAGGACCAACAACCATAGCTCAAAAAGCTGCTGTTGCTGCATTAAATTCAGATCAGTCTTGCCGTGAAGAAATGAATGTGGCATTTAAAAGAAGAAGAGACCTAGTTCTTGAAAAACTTAAAGAAATTGAAGGATTAAAATATAATACACCTGAAGGTGCATTTTATTTCTTCCCAGATTGTAGTTCTTACTTTGGTAAATCTGTAGGAGACAAAAAGATTGAATCTTCAAATGACTTCTGTCTTTATTTATTGGAAGAAGGTCATGTAGCTACAGTACCAGGAGATGCATTTGGGGAGCCTAATTGTTTTAGAATTTCTTTTGCTACTTCTGACGAGAAATTAGTTGAAGCAATCAACAGAATGAAAGTTGCATTAAGCAAATTAAGCTAGTTATATATTTTGCCGACAAGGGATTTTCCTTTGTCGGTTAAAAACAAAAAAGCGATCTAAATCTCTTAGACCGCTTAATTTTAGGAAAATTACGTCTTTCGCCTAACTTTTAATATTACCTCTAACTAACTACTAACTTTCAATTGATGGCTCTGAAGCCGTTTCTTTTAATTCTATTAGTTCCGATAACGAGAAGATCAAATCCATGTTTAGGATCATGATAAAATCTTCTCCAACCTTAGCCATTCCTACGATGAACTCAGATTTGTATTTGCTTCCAATACTTGGAGGCGGTTCAAGATCATTTTCATTTAATTCTAATACTTCTTGCACTGAATCAACTAACGCACCAACATGAACAGACTCTCCATCTAGCTCTACATCAAGTACAAGAATACAGGTGTTTGTGCTAAACTCTGTGGGGGTCATTCCAAATTTTATCCTTGTATCAATCAAAGGAAGCACAGTTCCTCTAAGATTGATAACACCCTTCATATATTCAGGCGATTTAGGCACCTTGGTGATTTTTGTCATTTCCAAGATGTTCAGAACTTTGCCAACGTTGGCAGCAAAAATCTCATCCCCTAACTTAAAGGATAAGTAAGAATCTATTTTTTTTGAATTTTGCGCCTCCATTCTAAATATTTAAAGTTTTGTTTCTAGAATAAAGTTACGTAGAAAACCAAATTTGGTGACATAAAAAGGAATGATATGTAACAGCGAAATAAGGTGAGATAAATCAACTTTTTTGCGTGTGGTAATTCCAGTTGTAAATTTGTTTCTGTTGTTTGGAGTTGAAAGTTGTTTTATTTTATTGAAAATGAGTGTGTTTGTTTTGTGTTGGTGAGGCTGTTGGCAAAAAACTCATTCTCCAAATTTGTAAATAAATTGGAGATATGAGGTTAAAAAAAATTATAATAATTGTTTATTGTCCTACATTTCGTGTAATATAACTAGAATAATCTTTCACAGCTTGTTCATAAGATTTTTCAAAAAGAGCAGAAGAAATAATAAAATCTGCTGTCGAGCGATTAATCGCAGTAGGAATATTGTACAAACTTGAAATTCTTAATAATGCTTTAACATCAACGTCATGAGGTTGGGCTTGCATTGGATCCCAAAGAAAGATTAAAACATCAATTTTGCCATCTGAAATTAAAGAACCTAGTTGTTGATCGCCTCCAAGTGGACCAGATTTTAATTTGGTTATTTTTAATGACTTATTGATGTCTTTTAATGAAAGTATTTTTGTTAATGCTTCTTCTACTAAACGACCGGTTGTTCCGGTACATGTCATCTCATGATTGATTAATTTCTCCCAATTCCATTCAACCCATTCTACTAAATCTTTTTTTCTGTTGTCATGAGCAACAAGGGCTATTCTCTTCTTCCGTTCCATCTTGATATAATTTAATTTAGCTCGCAAAAATAGTATATCAATTCTATTATAAAACAATAATTCAAATTCGGAATCGTATTAATTTATTAATTTCGTGTTTTCAAAAACTAAATTTGAATGGTTAGAAGAAAGAAAAAACAATCACGTTTACGAATATTTATTCCTGTTATAATTGTCTTGCTGATCTCAATAGCTATTTTTAAAGCATTGGACATTTATAAAACCGTATTTAAAACAAATCTTGTTGTTGAAAAAGATAAAACCATTGATGTTTTTATTCCTTCTGATTCTGATTTTAGTGAAGTAAGGACATTACTTTTTTCGGAGTTGCCATTTATAGATACATCTTCATTTGTATGGGTTGCAAAAAGGAAAAACTATCCAAATCATATTCATGGGGGCCATTATGTTTTTAATAAGTCAATGTCAAACAATGATATCATTAATATGCTACGCGCCGGAAGACAGGTTCCGGTAAAACTGCAATTTCATAATATAAAATCAATAGAAGAATTTGCATCAGTAATTTCAAAACAGATAGAGCCGGATTCTTTGTCTTTATTTAGTTTACTAACAGATAAGAATTATATCTCAGAGTTTGGATTTAACAATCAGACAATTTATTCGATGTTTATTCCTAATACATATGAGGTCTACTGGAATATAAAACCTGAAGATTTTATACAGCGGATGTATAGTGAATACAATAAGTTCTGGAATAATAATCGCGAAGCAAAAAGAGAGAAGCTTGGCATGACTAAAATTGAGGTGAGTACCCTGGCTTCAATAGTAGATGAAGAAACATATATGAGTGATGAGAAAAAGTCAATTGCTGGTGTTTATATAAACAGGTTAAATAAAGGAATTCGATTACAGGCAGATCCTACGGTTAAATTTGCGGTTGGGGACAGGACTATAAAACGTGTTCTAACAAAACATCTTGAGATTGATTCACCATACAATACTTATAAAAATGCAGGACTTCCTCCCGGCCCAATAAATATACCTTCAATCGCTGGGATTGATGCTGTTTTAGATTACGAAAAGCATGATTATTACTATTTCTGTGCCCGGGCAGATTTTTCCGGATATCATTATTTCTCAAAAACTTTGACGCAGCATCTTCAGTATGCTCGAGAATATCAAAGATTGTTGAATAAAAACAAAGTCTGGAGATAAGTCAATACAATTATCAAATTTCTTGAACATTTCAATTATACCGATGTTTTCCACATTTGAAATAATTAATTTATTAAAATGAGTATACCGGAAAATAGTGTGTTGGTAAATGAAGCAAAAGTTTTACAGGTGAGAGAATTAACACCTTCTACATATGTTTTAAGATTTGATAAGAATGATATGAATTATAAGGCGGGCCAGTATATAACACTAGGATTGCCAGATAACTATGATTCCAGAGAATATTCGATATACAGTGCAGAGAATTCTCCTTACCTGGAGGTAATAATCAAAGAAATTGATGATGGAAAAGTATCCAGGCAATTAAAACGAGTAAAAGAGGGAAATACTGTCAGGCTTGATGGTCCGTTTGGTTTTTTTACCCTGGAAAAAAAGTTTATAGAAAATAGTAAAGTATTATTAGTTGCATCAGGAACGGGAATTTCACCTTTTCATAGTTATGTTGGATCATATCCAGAGCTCGATTATACCTTGCTTCATGGAATAAGATATCATGATGAAGCTTATGAGAGAGAGTTTTATGAAAAGGGGAGGTATATAGCCTGTACGTCTGGTGATGATAAAGGAGATTATGCTGGACGCGTAACTGATTATATCAAGGAAAATCCGCTCGATAAAGATACACAGGTGTACCTATGTGGTAACTGCAACATGATTTATGATGTTTTTGATATCCTGAATAACCAGGGATTTCCTACTTCGCAGATACACACGGAAGTATATTTCTAGTTTTTTGTACTTTTGCTCACTTAAAAAACGCAATTTATTTTTTGAAGTTCAATCTCAAGAACCAGTAAGGAGGATAATTTGTTCTTTCTAAAAAGGTGTCTGAAGATAAAACTTAATTGCGCAATTATTAAAAGGAGGCAATGAAATATCATTTGGTTATATTGGGATGTCAGATGAATAAATCTGACGGGGAGAGAGTAAATACCGTATTGGATAAATATGGGTTTCAGTACGTTGATTCAGAGGAAGAAGCTGAGTTATTAGGGGTAATTGCCTGTTCTGTAAGACAGAAAGCAATAGATAAGGTTTATTCTAAAATCCATAAATGGAATAAATGGAAAAATAAAAAGAACCTGATAACATTTATTTCTGGGTGTGTTTTACCAGCTGATAAAGAAAAATTTCTGAAACTGTTTGATATCATTTTTCCGATGAGCGAATTAAATCAATTACCGGAAATGATCGCTCAGTATGGAATTGTTTCTCCTCTTAGTACCCGGTTGAATACTCTGGGAGATAAAGAAGAGGTTAAAATCGGAAATATCAAATTTGATCCGGCAACAATTGTTCTTGATGGTGAACGAGACAGCTCAAAGAATACTGGAAGTTACATGCGTGAATTCTGGCATGTTCAGCCGAAGTATAATTCACCATACGAGGCATTTATTCCTATACAAAATGGTTGTGATAAATTTTGTACGTATTGCGCAGTTCCTTATACAAGGGGAAGAGAAGTTTCACGGCCATCAGAAGAAATACTTGAAGAGCTTAAAACGGCTGTAGAAAAAGGATATAAGTCAATTACGCTGTTAGGACAAAACGTAAATTCTTATGGGCTCGATAAGCACGGAAAAGAAATAGATTTCGCAGAATTATTAAGAAGGGTAGGTGAGTATGGTAATAAATGCGGGAAAGAGTTCTGGCTCTACTTTACTTCGCCACATCCACGCGATATGACAGATGAAGTAATTGATGTGATTGCAGAATACGATTGTTTGGCAAAACAAATTCATATACCAATTCAGTCTGGAGATGATAAGGTATTAATTAAGATGAACAGGAAACATAACCTGGAAGATTATCGTCACATCATTCATAAAATTTGGAATACGATTCCCCAGGCAACAATTTTTACGGATATAATTGTAGGATTTACAGGTGAAACCGATGAGCAATTCGAGAATACAAGAAAAGCCATGGAGGAATTTAAGTACAACATGGCTTATATTGCAGTTTATTCTCCCAGACCAGGTGCTGCCAGTTCAAGATGGGAAGATGATGTGCCTCATGCAATAAAAAAAGAACGTCTACATACTTTAACCAATGAATTAACAAAACATACATTGGTATACAATCAAAAAATGATTGGGAAGACTTATCGGGTATTAGTTACAGGAGAAGATCGAAAATCCGGATTTTTATCTGGATTAACAGAAGGGAAATTAATTGTTCGGTTTAAAAGTGCAGAAACAATTAATGTAGGAGATTTTATTAACGTAAAAATCACCAGTGTAACAGACTTCGCTACAGAAGGTGAAATGGTTGGTACAGAGAAATTAGAGACAGTAGGGTGATGCAAAAGAAGATAGCATTTAAAACACTGGGCTGCCGTTTAAACCAATTTGAAACAGATGCACTTGCCAGTGAGTTTGATAAAAATAACTACGAGATAGTTCCATTTAATCAACCGGCAGATGTTTATGTAATCAATACATGTACGGTTACAAATCAATCCGATCATAAATCACGTAACATAATTAGCCAGGCAGGACGGAAAAATCCGGATTCTGTTCTCATTGTTACTGGCTGTATGGCGAATAGCAGTAAGGAGCAGTTGGAGAGTAGAGAGGATATAACTTATGTTGTAGAGAATACACAGAAAAGTTCGATTTATGAATTGGTTGAAGCGCATTACAATAAGGAAATTGTACATCCTACCGATTTTAAAAAAGATGTTTTTAATTTTCCATTAGCAGAAAAAGGGTTTCATACACGTAGTAATATCAAAGTACAGGATGGTTGCGATAATTTTTGTTCTTTCTGTATTATTCCACAGGTACGTGGAAGAGCAATTAGCAGGCCTTTAAATGATATTCTCGAAAATATAAACCAGGTTCTTGATTTAGGTAGAAAAGAAATAGTACTTACGGGTGTAAACATTGGTAGGTATGATTATGAAGGACTTGATTTCAGCGGATTGTTGGAAGAAGTTTTAAAAATCGACCGTGATTTCAGGGTACGTATTTCATCGATAGAACCCGATGGATTAGGTGAACGTTTTTTTCATCTTTTTGAAAATCCTAAGCTTTGTCCTCATCTACATCTTTGCTTGCAAAGTGGATCAGATAAGATTCTGATGCAGATGCGTAGGATGTATTCTTTAAATGATTTCAAGACCATTACTGAATCAATCAGAAAGATTAAGCCGGAGTTTAATTTCACTACTGATATCATTGTTGGTTTCCCGGGAGAGACAGAAGAAGATCTTAAGCAAACGGTACAATTTGTTGAAGAAATAGGATTTAGTCATATCCATACATTTAAGTATTCAAAACGTAAGAAAACACGCGCAGAAAGAATGCCTGAACAGGTTTCGGAAAAAGAGAAAACACTGCGTAGTGAGGTTATCAGAAATTTATCGGAAAAACAAGCTTTTGAATACCGAAAACAATTTATAGGTAAAACGCAGAAAGTATTAATTGAGCGGGTTGATAAAGATTATGCACGGGGATACGGAGAAAACTATATCCCAATAAAAATTAAAAATGATGGTAGTTATCAGCGAAATACTTTTGTTGATGTAATACCAAAAGAAATAATCGCAGAGGGAGAACCTATATTGCTGGTCTAAAGGAAGAACGGAGGATGGATATCGGATGCGGGACAAAGGGAGTTAAGCTTTGGGTTAGTGGTACAAAAGATTTTTTGTTACCACTCCAATACCTTTGTAATTGTTTTTTTAGCACTGTGCACTATGCTCTATGCGTGTACCAATGTCCTCTTATCTCCACTCTCCGGTTTCCATTCTCCGTTCTCGGGCTCTTCTATACATACCCTAGCTTCAGAGAGTTTGCCAGTCCACGTTCTTTAACCGGAACGCTACTCACATGAATAACGATATCACCTTGTTTGAGTAAATGTTTCTCTTTTAGATAGTTTGTGGATTTTTCAATAAAATCATGGAATTGATCAAAATGTTCCATTCCAATTGCACGTATTCCCCATGCTAAAGACATTTGGGGGACTAATTCAGCGTTTGTTGTAAATACAAAAATATCACTCTGAGGGCGGTGACTTGCGATTCTAAAACCGGTATAACCTGTATATGAGAGAACAATTATCGCTTTGGCTCCAACTTGTTTAGCCAGGTTTGCTGCATTCAGACATAAAGAATCAGGCAAGAATGTAAGAGAATCAGGAGATGGCAGGACTTCGTGGTATGTATCAAATCCTTTACCTTCTGTGGCATCAATAATCTTCTGCATATTACGTATAGCATCTGCAGGATATTTCCCTACAGAAGTTTCGCCACTTAACATAACGGCATCAGCATTATCAAGTACGGCATTTGCAACATCATTTGCCTCTGCCCGGGTTGGCCTGAAATTAGTAATCATGCTCTCCATCATCTGGGTGGCAATAATTACAGGTTTTGCCATGTCAATACATTTACGTACAATCTGTTTTTGGATAATAGGAACCTGGTCAAACGGAACTTCCACTCCAAGATCTCCCCTGGCAATCATAATGGCATTCGATAAATCAATAATTTCTTTAATTTCACGTAATGCCTCAGGTTTCTCTATTTTTGAGATTACCTTAGTATGTTTTTTCTTCTTTCTTATTAATTCTTTAAGGTCAACTACATCCGTTGCGTAACGAACAAAAGAAAGTGCAATCCAGTCAACATTATGATCTAATGCAAATTCGGCATCTCTAATATCTTTTTCTGTTAGGCTGGGAAGAGATATTTTTGTGTTTGGCAGGTTAACGCCCTTTTTTGATGAGAGTGGGCCTCCATGAACAACTTTTGCTTTTACGGAATCTTTTCGGTTTGTCTCTGTTACTACAAGTTTTAATTTTCCATCATCAATTAAAATGGTATCGCCTATATTAACGTCAAAAGGAAAATGCTCATAGCTCATGTAAACTTTTTTTGCATTGCCAAGACAATCCTCGTTTGTGAATTCCAGAATATCATTGTCATCCAGAACAGTGCCTTTCTCTACTTCACCAATTCTTAATTTAGGCCCTTGCAAATCTGCCAGTATAGCAATTGAAGTACCCATTTCTTCGTTTATCTCATTGATTGTTTTTATCACTTCCAGGTGATCATCATGTGAGCCATGTGAAAAATTTAACCTGCAAACATCAATCCCCTCATAAAACATTTTTCTCAATACTTCCTTTGATGAACAAGCTGGCCCAATGGTAGCTATAATCTTGGTTTGAGAA
The DNA here is from genome assembly GCA_963665085.2 of Bacteroidales bacterium. Classification (GTDB taxonomy): domain Bacteria; phylum Bacteroidota; class Bacteroidia; order Bacteroidales; family JAAAOM01. Next base: position 690,563 of record CAXXXS010000002.1, on the reverse strand, counting down.
CTGTCATGTCTTTTCATTCCTTTATAATTTTCAAAAACTTTTAAAAAAATAGATAATATAAATTACATTTCCCACTATTTTTACTGCTTCTATCTTTGATAAACAGATATATGCCTGAGAAAACATCAATAAAGCTACCAATAATATTTGCAATAGTTGCTGTGCTATTGCTAATTCCTGCATTTTTTATAAACCTGGGATTAATTTCTTTTATTGAAGAAGAAGGAACACAGGGAATTATAGCTTTTGAGATGCTTAAGAGCGGGGATTATTTGGTTGCAAGAATCAATGGCGAATATTTTTATGATAATCTACCCTTATTAAACTGGATTGAGACACTCGTTTTTCAATTGTCAGGAAGGAACTCCAATTTTATATTCCGATTGCCAATTGTAATTTTTACAATGCTATTTGGTCTTGCAATCTTTCTGTTTTTTAGAAAAAGATTTGGGGTGTATTTCGCATTTGTTATCGCCCTTGCTTCGGTTACATGTGGGCGCCTTTTTTATTATGATTCACTTCATGGACTTGCAAATATTCCATTTGCGTTATTCTCTTTTGTGCTATTTGTATCAATCTATGAGTTTTACGAAAAGAAACAGTTTTATCATTTATTTATCATAGCATATTTAATTTCATCTGTTTCATTTCTGTTGATAGGATTACCTGCAATTTTATTTCAGATAACTGCTCTGTTAACGCTTTTTATTTTCAAAAAGAATTTTAAACTGTTGTTTTCTCTTCAACATCTGCTCGGATTTGTTCTGTTCGTATTTATTGTTGGAGGATTTTCTTTTGTATATGAATTAAAGGATCCGGGACATGTTAAAACATTTTTTGAGTTTTATTTTCTAGGAGAGGCTAAAGATTATCTTGCAGAAATTACAGTTAAAAATATTTTAGCTCATTTTCTGTTATTTCCTCTTCATTATATTATTGATTTTCTCCCTGCTACTCTTTTTTTTGTTTTTCTTTTTAAGAAAGGGGCATTTAAAGAAATTTATAAGGAAGAGTATAATCGGTTTATTTTGTTGATAGTTTTAATAAACACTTTATTGTTTTGGATTATTCCGGGTAATCAAACCAGTAATCTATTAGTTCTTATTCCTATGCTTTTTGCATTTTTTCTGTATCCTTTTTTAAAGGATATTACAGAGAAAGACTGGCGATATAAATCCATGGAATTAATAATTTATGGAATGTTGGTTTTGACAATTCTAGTGCCTTTTTCTTTTTTTGTTTTTCCTCAGACAAAAGAAATTCATGATATTTATTTCAAAATTAGTTTTCTGACTTTTTTTGCATTGATGATTTTTTATGTGTTTTACCATCAACGTAAATTTAAACTCTTTACCTTTTTCCTTGCTTTTGTTGTTGTAAGGATTGCTTTTAACTGGTTTGTTTTGCCTAATCAATACGAAGAATCCTGGCAGGTAAAAGCTGAAAAAGATGCAATAAGACTGGGTGAGAAATATGCAGATAAAGAATTATTTATTGTTGATCTACCTACAAAAAACAATGAGACACAAAGATTACTTACTGACTTAAGTTTGTTTTATCTGTCTAAAGAAAGAGGTGAAATTCTAAAACTTGATTCAAACCTTAAAAAAGGGGCTCTCTACTTGATGGATATTGATGATGTTGATTATCGTAAACATCGTGTAGTAGATGAGTTATTTATGAATAATAATCAGGTGCTTTACCTGGTTGAGCTGAGATGACCCCCTCTTAATTTTTATTGAATAATATTTTTCGTAACTCAGTTTCTTATATTAGGATTAATAAATTATTTAAACCAGGTGAATATTATTCTTTTTCAGCATAGGCCAGGCAGCGTTCCCAATCTTCTTTATAGAATTCTTTAACCATATCAAGTTTTTCTTGTGGTAAAAGAGGTTCTTTGGAGAAAAAAGATTCAGGAATCAATTTAGCGATGTACAAAGTAGAATACCGTATTAATGTTAAGTACATTCGAATAATAAAATTTAAAAATCCGTTTTTGGCGAACCTTCTTTTTCTGAGGTTAACACATTTACCCATAGCCATGATGGCTTTTAACTGTTTCTCAGAATATGACGAATGTTTTTTGTTAAGATTTACATCATTGAAATCGATTGTCGTATCTAATTCCTTGGCTAGGTTCTCGATAAATTTTACAGGATCTTTTCTTAAATCACCATAAATAAGCACTAAGGGTTTGTGGGTAAAATGTTTTTCAAGAATTTCTATCTGACGGGTATAATTTAAGTCGCTTTGTTTAAAAAATCCAGAATCGTCCTGAAGATTAAAAAAATCATCAAAACTACCTTTGAACCCATTCTTTACAAACCTTCTGTATTGTGATGCGATGTAACTATCGTGTCGTCTGAAAACAATAATGGGTTTTGTGTCTGGTAGTTTTTCTGAAAATGATTTTACTTCTCTTTCCAGTTGTTGATCAAATTCCCTTGAAACCAGATATCTATCATGTTTACCAGCCTGAATGATTTGAACTGATTTTTTGTATTTTGTCCGTTGAATGTAATAGATTCCTTTTAAGTATGGGAATACACGATATTGTAGAAATGTAGTACCTGTTTTACCAGTACCTACATGAAAAAATACTTTTATCTCGTTAGTTGAACTCATCTTTCAATTGAAATTAATATTAATACGCCTTACGAATTAATGAAGCATTTTGTTTTTCAGAATAACTATGCTTTATCAAACCTAAATAACTCATTTTTATTTATCTATCTGTGTGTGCGTATTATAAATTTAGATTATAAAAAGCCCCAAAAATGCAAATAATTTTTGGGATAGGGCATAAGCTTTAAATTTTTTTTGAAATGGAGAATATCCAAAATAATCTTCAATATTAAAATTAAAGATATTTATATCCTTCTGGATTTTGAATTAACTTCTTATTTCTTAAAAATGAAATACACAGCAAGAATTAAAAAACCAAAACCAATAAGATGATTTAACCTAAGTGTATCGGTCTTAAAAAATGTGAGTGAAAAAAAGGTGAAAATAGTTAGTGTAATTACCTCTTGAATTACTTTCAGTTGCCATATGTTAAACGGACCCCCATTTCCGTTAAACCCGATTTTATTTGCAGGAACCTGGAAAATATATTCAAAAAATGCAATCCCCCAACTTATTAATATTATTGCGAGTAATCCCAGGTTATTAAACCAGTTTATCTCTTTGAATTTTAAGTGACCATACCAGGCGAATGTCATGAATGTATTTGAGAGTATTAAAAATGAAATTGTAACCAATCCTTTGCTCATAGTTATAGATATATTACCTTACTTCCGCAACAAATATTTAGCAAAAACTAGCAAAGTTTTTATAAATAAGACCTGCAAGTGAATGCAGGTCTCGAAAATTTTCACCTATTTAGGTGTGTGACTAAAATTTTCGATTCAAATGTAACGCCATTTGGTGGTATCCACCTAATACATAAGCAACTTTTTGCACATGGCGCAATTGATTTTATTGATAATCAACTTGGTGCAAGAGTAAAAACAATAGGCTATAATTACTCTGATTTATTATTGAGCCGGATATATACCGCTTTTTGTGGCGGCAATGCCACAGAAGATGTAAATTATCTTAAAGAGAACACATTAAAGAACCTTAAAGGGATTTCAACACCTTCTGCCGATACAATCCTTCGAGGCGACAAAGAACTCTCTGTGCCATGCGAGTACATAGAAACAGCCCCGGGCATAACAAATAAAATCAATGTCAATACCAGGATGAATAATCTTTTGGTTGACAGTGCCCTAGAATTCAAGCAGCTTGACCCTAACGCCAAGGGGCTGGTTTATGATTTTGACCACCAGTTTATAGCTGCCGACAAATACGATGCGGAATATAGCTACAAAAACAAAAAGGGATATTTCCCTGGGGTAGCTACTATCTCAAACATACCGGTTTATATCGAGGGACGAAATGGTAACTGCAATGTTAAAGCGGCACAGCTATCAACTCATAAAAGGGCATTAAAGCTATTAGCGGATAAAGGGGTAAAGCCTCGCTATGCCCGTATGGACTGCGGCTCATATATAAAAGAAGTTACAGACTATTTTCACGGAGAAAATATTTTATTTTCAATAAGAGCTTCAAATTCAGAAACCTTGTTGACAATGGCTGCCGATACCGAGGATTGGAAACCTTGCACCATTAATTTCCAGGACATGGAAGTGAACAGTTTCAAATATCGATTTGGGAAATTCGAGCACCGTATTGTCGCTTACCGCATGCCAAACAAAACCGGGCAAAGATCGGTTTTTACAAACGATGCTAAAAACTACCTGTTCATTATTACCAATGATTGGGATATTTCTGAAAAAGAAGCAATAATATTTTACAACAAACGTGGCGACAGTGAACGGGTTTTCGATATACAAAACAACGATTTCAATTGGGACTCAATGCCTCACAGCTTCCTTGAAGAGAATACTGTCTTTCTGATAATAATGGCTGTTGCTCATATTATCTATAAATGGCTGCTAAATATTTTTGCTGGAGTTATTCAAGGGCTGACCAAAACATCGAGACTTAAAAAATTTATTTTTCGTTTTGTCGCTATTGTTGCAAAGTTCACACGCAGCGGACGAAGAACCGTTGTACATTTGGCAACAAACAACCAAAAGTTGATACAAATATCCAATTCATCTTAATAGAAAAACTTATTGGTTTTTCAGGCTCTCCCTCAATAGCCTTAATAAAGTGGGTAAGGGAAACTGTGTCTGATAACTTGAAAACTGCTATATTTTTAAGTTGCGAAACCAATTGTTTCGCGTAATTAGCGTAATTCGTGGATAAACAAAAGTTTTGCGGATTTTAGGTATTATAACAACAATTGTTAAGAAATTAATTTTTGCAAAAATAGCAGGAGACACAGATATAATGTTTGGTTTGTGAAAAATAATAACAATGATTTTGATTAAACATGGCAATATTCCTATTCAGTACAAAGATTAGGCGATTCTGCAATTCATTTTTTTTATTGGTTATTCATTGAACTTATTTTGATTCAATAAATGTTTAACCAAAATATAATAACATGAAAACAAAAGCTTTAACAATTATCTCATTAACGGTAAGTCTAATGATTTATTCTAGTTCTTTGTATAGTCAAAAAAACTCTATGGGCAAGGAATATCAGGAAAGCCTTCCGAAAAATCTAAAACTGGAAGAAAAAATGCCTCAAAAATACTTAATGACAGCGGAATACTTCAATAAAGATATTTATGGAAACTTTGGAAGTAAAGTAAAAGTTACTGGTGTATACACAAGAGGGTTGAAAGATCGGTATGTCAGATGGAACAATGCTTTTATATCTAAAGCTAATAACCAGTTTGGATCATATCTGGATAGTGTAAAACAAGATTACATGGAAGGTATAACATATAACCCATTGGCGCAGGTATTAGAAGAATCTTTTTTTGAATCATTTGAAAAACATGAAGATAATATTTATGCACGAAATTTAATCTGGGATATGACTACAATAGAAACATTTGCATGGAATTATTTTGATTCACTACAACTAAATCAAATATATTTGGTGCCAGAAATTCAAGGAACATTTGATATGGCTGATATTGGAACATACGATCATGCTAAAATAGAATTGAACTGGATAGGAACTTCGATGATGAATGATAAACTATGTGCTATCATTGAATACATGGCTTTAGATAATAAACTGGAATTACATACCGAAAACATGAATTCAAAAGGAAGTGAATTCTACTGGGGTAAAACTTGGGTTTCCCTTGAAAACAAACAAATTGAATATGCTGAAATGTATAGTAACACTATTCAGGAAATGGAAATTAAGGATTTGCCAGATAAGATAATAGCCAATACTAAACGGATACTTAAGTTAGAAAGAATCAAATAGACTATTAAGTTTGAAGTTATGAAGACGCAAGGAATAAAAGGGTTATACTTATCTGGTAAAATTGCCAAACACATAAAATTTATACTTTCTTGCGCCTTATTTACTCCTATATGGGGGATGATAATCAAAGCCGATTTGAATAAAGATTTTCTTTTAAACACTTTTATTATAATGTGTATAATAATAGAAATTGTTTACCCATTGTCGAATAAAATTTTAAAAACTAACATCAGATCTTTGCAAAAAGTAATTACCTGGAAAGACATTATAAGATTATATCTTTTTCGTTTACTAGTGTTTTATTTAACATCCATTGCAATAGGGGCATTTGTTGTAATAGGTTACATATTTTTATCTCATATATTGCATGGATATAATATTCCCCCTCTAGATTGGTTTCTCAATGTTTTTCTATACACACTCAAAGGCACAGCAATTGGTTTTTTATTTGCGACCCCAATATTTTTCTTCGTTCCCTGGCAACAATCATTAAAAAGGGAATTCGAACTTCGGGAACAAAATCTCATTTTTCAGAACGAAACTTTAAAAAGCCAGGTAAATCCCCATTTCTTATTTAATAGTTTAAATACCCTAACTTCACTTATGAACAATGAGGTTGAAATCGCTAACCAGTTTGTTGGAAAATTATCGGTTATTTATCGTTATATACTAGAAAATTCAGCGAAAACAAAGGTTTCATTGAAAGAGGAGGTAGACTTTATAAGGGATTATTTTTATATGCATCAAATAAGAAATGAAGGAAAAATAATGCTTAACGTTGATATCAAAGAAAATGAATATAACATACTACCGGTATCCTTACAGCTCTTAGTTGAAAACGCCATTAAGCACAATATGGCAACTACTGAAAAACCATTGAAAATTCATATTTATCTGGAAGATAAATATATTGTGGTTCACAATAACATTCAAAAAATGGCCACTCAAATTGTTTCAACAAAAATTGGACTTAAAGAACGTGTAAAATTGATAACAGGTAAAGAAATTATTATATCAGAATTGAAAGATAATTTTATTGTTAAAGTACCTTTGATAGTATGAATGTTTTAATTACAGAAAATGAGAATCCTGCAGTTGAAGGCCTGATAAGTATTTTAAAAAAAATTGATGCCGACATTAATGTTGTCGGGGTTACTCAATCTGTAGAGTCTACAATAAACTGGTTTCAGGGCTATCCTAACCCAGACTTAATATTTATGGATATTCAGCTTGATGACGGGCTCTGTTTTGAATTGTTTGAAACAATGAAAATTGATATACCTGTAATTTTCACTACAGCTTATGACGAATATATGCTCTCTGCATTTAAGGTTAATAGCGTAGATTACTTGTTAAAACCCATTGAAGAAAACAATTTACGGAAAGCTATCGAAAAATTTAGGACCATTCATTACAATGCTTCAAAAAATAATGAGGTTATAAAGCAACTACTTAATAAATTAAATAAAGGTTATAAAAACCGATTTCTGATTAAGGTGGGAGAAAATTATAAATCTATACCAGACAAAGAGATTGCTTGTTTTTACATATTGGAACGAGCTACATTTCTAAGAACAGTGACAGAAAAAGATTATGCCATTGATTATTCTCTTGATAATTTACAGGAGATAATTAATCCGGATAAATTTTTTAGAATCAATAGAAATAGCATTATTAATATTAATGAAATAAAAGATATACTGAGCTATTCATCAAGCAGGTTAAAAATTAAATTGAATAGCGACAAACCCATTTATGATTTAATTGTGAGTAAAGACAAAGTAAGAGAATTTAAAAAATGGATAGATAAATAAAACACAAAAAAGCCCAACAGGTAACACACAGTATAGCTGATAAGGTTTTTTGTGATTTACGAAATGTAGTTCTCCGCTATAAATAATGTCATATCATACATTGATGGGTGGAAGGGCCGCAATCCCTTGCGGATCATGCTGCTAATCGTTATAAGCTATGCTGATCCGCTTATAAATCGTATACATTTCAATTTTCAACTCATTACAGTCACGAAATCCAACAATCGATAACCAATAGATTTATCTCCAATGATGTCAATTTGAGATTTGTATTTCTCTTTTTCTCTATCCGTATTTGTGAAAAGTATCCAGGCTATATCATCCGGTATCTCAACTAATGTATGCAATCCTTCACTTTTTGGATTAATAAAAATCCATTTTTCCGCTCTCTTCTCAATAACCCAACTTTTTTCTAACCTACCGGTCAGGCTAATTTTTATTCTATCGGTATTTTGCAAATTAGTAATGTCTCTATACAAATAAGGCAAAGCAAGCATAAATGTATCATAGAGTGGTTCTGTATATTTGGGTTCTAATAGAATCGGTTTGTCAAGGGCTAACCTGATTTGCATTTGATGATGCCATTTTTCAGTATATTCCCTGGCTATATCGAACCAATTTTCAGATTCATTTTCTCCAGCCCATGCTACAGAAAAAATAGCTTTGTCATTTGGATTAAGGGTAATTAAAAAATCATAAAATTGGTTTTCTGAATATTCAAGTAAATCTAAAAGGAAAACAGGACTTAATCTGCGTGTAACTTCAATCCAGTCTCTATTAAGTTTTTGTATGTGATTTACTAAATCGTTGTAGGAATTAATATCCAGGGCATTTGAATTATCGATAAAATGATCCCTTTGCATTGATAATTTTCTCATAGAGCCATCAATGAGATGAGAGACCAAATCTTTAACAGTCCTGTCTTTGATAGGTGAAGGTTTCAACCAGTCAGAAGCATCAAGATCTCTCAATAGCTTTAGTAATTCTTCTGTTAATGGGGGAAATAAGTGTAAAGTTTCAATCTGTTTCATGTTATAGAAATAGTATTACTATGGAAAATTGGAGTCTATTGATTAGTTAATTCGAAGATAAATTTCAATCAAAATACATTCCAATTTATATTTTTAAAAGGTAGATGCAGCGATGAGTTAATAAAAGCAAAACAAAATTAGTTGTATAGGCTAATTTTTACCCGGCTCAAATATAGATGTTCGGGTTTTATAAAACAATTAGGATACAATTATTTAACGATTTTTAACGATAAATAAGGAAATGTATTTTATAAAGGTGTAGCTAATAAAAACACACCTGTTAATATTCTTTTCATGATAGGTTATAATTTAAAGATTTATTAAATAACTAAGAGGCTCCTTTAAAGCGACGCTGTTAGGAAATTGTAAATAATTGACAACTACATTCCAGGTTTTGTAGAATCTGGTTATGTTTAAAATCTTCGCTTTTTTTGATTACCTCTTAGTTATCATGTTATAGTTTTTATGAAGGTTCTACAATTCCCAGCATTTCAAGATACTGGGGCGTACCGGCCAATGCAATGCGGGCAATGGATATAAAATCAGCTATCCATTCCTGCATCTTGTCAAATGCAGTATCACGAATTTTGGTGGCATTTTGTGCTTCACCAGTTTCTTTTAACTGCTGGTTGTATTTGGTTTCAACATCTAACATTTTGGTTTTTGAGCTTTCTAATTTATCCGTGGTGATGTTAAAAGCTGCCATGGCAGTTAAATAGTCTGGCGTGGTGAGCATATTGTTATAAAATGCTTTACATTGTTCCAACCAACCAGAGAGGCTTTCTTTTCTCTTTCCATTTAGTTGAAGGCTTTCATCAGCACTACGGTTGTCTTTTAATGCTATCCGTGCAATGTTGAGGTGTACAATATAATCAGCATTGGCTTCGGCCCTGGCCATGTAGAGTGCGTCTGTAGCTGCATATTGCTCACCATATTCTTTTTTCTGTTTTTTGTGTAAGCCTGATGCTGAAGTGTACAATGCCATACCTTCATTTAAACGGGTTTCTCCATATCCATAAACATTCATTGCCGTGGTTATTGGTTCGTTGTTTAGTGCATTACTAATGGCGTTTTGTGCAAATAATAATTTGCTCTCAAGTGATTTGTCTCTCATAATCTAAAAAATTTAAAATTAAACGTTGGTTTATGTAAATAAAAAAATATTGTTTGATGTAATTTAATAACGAAACACCCTTGATGAGTAATTACCGAACAGTCTGCAATGATTTTTTTGTGGTCGGCAATGATTGCTCCATGGTCGTGGATGATTTTTCCATAGTCGGCGATGGTTGCTCTATGGTCGGCTGTGATTAATTTATAGTCGTGAATGATTTTTTTGTGGTCGATGGCCATTGCGCCATGGTCGTGGATGATTTTTCTGTAGGGGGCTATTGCGATATAATCGGATATAATTCTTTTGCAAAATGCTAATATCTTATTTAGATTGTATTGATTGATTATTCTGTTATGGTTGTTTTGCATAAAGTATGAACGGTTTATGGTAATTTTTGCCTAAATATAGACAATTATCACAAAATTTATACGATTTGTGAAAAATACTATCAGGTGTAAGCTTTATGAAGAGAAGTGGAATGATTGTGCTAAAAGTACCTTATTTATACACAACCCGTTCTTATCCACTTAGCCCAGTCATCGTGTTTCTCTATAATCGTGACTTTTCATAATTATAGGGTATACTTGTACCAACAACTACATCTTCAATTTTTCCAATAATCAACCAATCATCCATGTTTTTTTGATGGTCGAAGTCCAATGGTTCTATCTTTTCTAAATCTTGAAATTCGACAAGACAAAGACATTTTTTATGCCAGCGTTGTCTTTGTTTTGGCGATAGGTCTAGTTCTTTTTGATTCTTTTCAAAAACTGAATCTATTTCTTCTGGGGATAATTTTGTGAAATTTTGTACGGATTTTACCACTGCTTTTGCTAGAATTTTTTTGCTTCCTTTTTTTATGAAGTATAGTGTCTCGCCTTCAAAAACCCTGCTATGTGGAATTTTTCTTCCGGCAGCACCTCTTACAATCATTGTTTTTGTCCCGGCAAGGATTTTTTCCAGGACTTTTTCTTTATCATCGCAATAAACTAAATGTACCATATAATTGATCTTTTTTATCTGTGTAGTAAAATAAGGTTATCAGTAAAGATATTCATCTTTAATTAAGTCAATATAAATAAAGAGTCTGTATTTGAAGGTATTTTACTTTGAAATAGCTAAATCAATTTATAAAATTTAATGTTGTTAACTTGAAAATATGTAGGTTTGTCGCCTCAAAATACAGGCAAAAAACATGAACGAAATAATTTCAGTAGTTGTTCCTTTCTATAACGAAGAAGAAAATATTACAAAATTGGCTGCTGCTATTACAGAAGTAATGGAAGCAGAAAATTATAAGTACGAAGTCATCATGGTTAATGATGGTTCAACAGATTCTACCTGGAAAAAGATGATAGAGCTAAATAGATCAAATCCGCATTTTATAGGGATTAATTTTGCAGGTAACTATGGTCAGAGTTCTGCCATAGCTGCTGGTATCGATCATGCATCCGGAGAATATATTATTACCCTTGATGGCGATTTACAAAATGATCCGAAAGATATTCCCATGATGCTTAATAAACTCATTGATGAGGATTGGGATGTAGTTGCCGGAGAACGGGAAAACAGGCAGGATAAAGCTTTTTCAAGAAAGTTACCTAGTAAGTTTGCTAATTTTTTAATTCGTAAATCAACCGGTGTTAAAATGAAGGATTATGGTTGTACGCTTCGTGTTTTTAGAAAAGATATAGCTAAAAATCTTGGACTTTATGGTGAGTTGCATCGTTTTATCCCGGTGTTGGCTATTCTCCAAGGGGCAACTATGGTGCAGGTTCCTGTGAAACATCATCCGCGTATTTATGGTAAATCAAAATACGGTATAAACCGGACGTTTAAAGTAATGAGTGATTTATTACTTATGGTGTTTTTCCAGAAGTACATGCAAAAGCCGATGCATATTTTCGGTACACTGGGCATTTTTACTTTTAGCATTGGAGCATTAATTAATATTTACCTTGTAATTCTTAAAATTTTAGGCCAGGATATTTGGGGAAAACCTTTGTTGATGCTGGGTGTGTTGTTAACACTGGGAGGAATTCAACTTATTACAATTGGTATAATGGCCGAAATGCAGATGCGTACCTATTATGAGTCTCAAAGAAAAACGCCATATCGTATCAAAAAAATATTAAAGGGTGAATAAGAAATTAGTTAAGTTTGGTAAGCTTTTCCTGAAACTCGCCATTTCTGTAGCTGCTCTTTATTATGTTTTCCATAAGATTGATGTAAAAGAGCTGTGGCAAACAGCACAGAAAGCAAATATTCTTCTTTTAATAGCCTCTTTGATTCTTTTTGTGCTGTCTAAGGCTGTTTCATCGGTGAGGCTTAACCGCTACATAAAAAGTATAGGAATAAAACTATCAGAAATTTTTAATCTGAAACTATATTTATTAGGAATGTATTACAACCTTTTCCTTCCGGGAGGAATTGGCGGCGATGGATATAAAATTTATCTCCTGAACAAACATTACGATGTTAAAACGTCAAAAATATTCTGGGCAGTAATGCTTGACAGGGTTATTGGTGTTTTGGCATTATTCTGTATGGCGGTTTTACTTTCTTATTTTATTACATACCCGTTTGTTTATAAATATTTCACGTGGTTGTTAATACCCTTGTCAATAGGAGTAGCGTACTGGGTTTATAAACGCTTTTTTAAAGATTTTGTAAAAGTGTTTTTCAAAACAAACCTGCAATCGTTATGGGTGCAGATTCTACAAACACTATCAGCATTAATGATACTTTACTCTTTAAAAGTATATGATCATACAATGGAATATCTTTTTGTGTTTTTGATATCGTCAATTGTTGCTGTATTACCTATAACAATTGGAGGAATCGGTTCAAGAGAAATAACCTTCCTGATAGGGGCGGAGTGGCTTGCCCTGGATATAAATCATTCTGTAGCCTTGAGTTTTTTATTTTATATCATCACAGCTTTTACATCTCTGTGGGGTATTGTTTATAGTCTCAATCCTAAATTGTTGGGGGCATTAAATGAAAAAGATAAAATTAATTAATAGTGTGAGATAAAATCTTAGATGTGTCTTTAATTTAAAATATATCTGTAGGTTCTTAATGTATTAATAGGAGCGTGCGTATGTTTCGCCTTAGAAAAAATCAAACAGCCTTTAGATGTTCGCATTATTAATGTCTCGTAATACGTATATGTCATATTCAGTATAAGCATAAAATCCAAAGGATTCGTAAATACGTTTTGCGATAAAATTATTTTTTTCGACATCCAACCTTAGTTGATAGCCATTTTCTTTTGCGTATTTTATAGATTCTTTTGCCAGTAATTTACCAAATCCCTTTCGTCGGTATTTTTCATTTACTCCGAAATGGTGGATATGGATTCTTCTTCCATCGCAGGTAAGCCAACTGGTGCCAATTATTTCTTCGTTTTTTTTGTTTTCAATGATAATAAGTTTTCCTTCAAATTTTAATGTGTGAAGTATTACTTCCGGGTAATCTTTTCTTTCTTCCCCTCCCAGGCCTATTTCTTTCCAAAAGGATGAGACAGAATTAAAATCTTTAGGTTGGTAGTCACGGATTTCCCATTCCATAGACTATACTTTCAACACAAAGATTTGGCCGGCTTCATCTCTTGTAACTTTTACTTTACTGCCTTTGTCGATAAAACCTACTTCTGCTATGGCATCATAAATTTCATCGTCAACACTTACTTTACCAGCAGGACGTAATACAGTTATTGCAGTACCTTCTTTGCCAATAATAGTTTTTTGTTTTGGGTCAATGCCTACAAATCCTTTGTCAGTTTCCTGGGTTGTTTGTAACGCCAAAAAAGAAAAAGGACTTGAAGTAAATAATTGTTTGCTTACTATTATTGAGCCGACAATAGCAACAATAGCAGCTATAACAACAATAAGAAATGCTTTTGTTACCATATTAAAAGCTCCAACAGCATCTACTTCAAACATAAAATTATCTACCATACTTAATGTGAGGCCTAGCACAAATAATACAATACCGGAAATGCCAGCAATACCAAAACCCGGAATAGCAAATATTTCTACAGCAATAAGGCCGATTCCGATTATTACTATAATTATTTCCCAGTTCTCGGCTAAGCCTTCAAGATAAAGGGGCATAAAATAAAAGACGGCGGCCGTTATAGCAGCAGCTAGTGGAAAACCTATACCGGGAGATTGAAGCTCGAAATATAAGCCGCCGATAATTAGTAGGATCAAAATTCCCTGGATGGCCGGTTTTAAAAGGAGTAATATAAATTTATCCAAAGCCGAAGGTGTATATCTTTTAATTTCATAATTTTTTATTCCGGCAAGATCAATAACTTCTTCAATTGTGTTTGCAGCCCCTTCACAATATCCATATTTAATAGCTTCTTCTGTTGTAAATGTTAAAACCTTTCCGGTGTCGATAATCCCTTCAATGTAAGTTCTTGGATCTACCATCGCTTCTGCAATTAAAGGATCCCGGTGCCATTTTATTATAGTGTCATTGCCAACAATTGTTGTGTCTTTTCCATGTGCTTCAGCAGTTGAACGCATTGTTGAGCGCATGTAAGATTGATATTTGTCGGGCATGGCAGCCCCGGTTTGATTTACTACAGTTGCTGCTCCAATGTTTCCACCCGGACGCATATAGATGCTATCTGCTGCAATTGAAATAAGTGCACCGGCAGATGCGGCATTGTTATCAACAAATACATAAACAGGGATTTTACTGTTTAATATTTTTGTGCGGATAGAATCTGCTACATTAACAAGTCCGCCATACGTATTCATATGGATTATTATAACATCGGCTTTCATGTTCATGGCTTCACCCATGGCATTCTCTGTAGTTCTAAAAACTGGTTTTGCTATTTCATCTTTTATGTCAAAAACATAAACCAGGGTTTTGTCAGGATCATTTCCTTCATTAATTGCCGAAACACTCACAAAAGTGATGATTGTCAATAGAAAAATATACTTAAGCCGTTTCATATTCTATTCTAATTTTTCTTCAAAATAAGACAAAAAAGTAATATAATAAATCCTGATTGGTATTAATATTGACAATTCTCAAAATCAGTTTTTTTGAATTGGTAAATAAAGGCTATATTTTTGTGTTTTATTAAAATGATACGATGAATTTAAATGAGTTAACAGCTACCTCTCCGATAGATGGAAGGTATAGAAGCAAAACAAGTGATTTGTCTCAGTATTTTTCTGAGTTTGCATTGATAAAATATCGGGTAAAGGTTGAGATAGAATATTTTATCGCATTATGTGAAATCCCTCTGGATAATCTAAAATCTTTCGATAGCAGTAATTTTGATGGTTTAAGAAATATATACCAGGAATTTTCTATCGATGATGCAAAACGTATAAAAGAGATAGAACGAACAACAAACCATGATGTTAAGGCTGTAGAATATTTTATAAAAGAAGAATTTGAAAAGCTGGGAGTTAGTGAGTTCAAAGAATTTATCCATTTTGGATTAACATCACAGGATATTAATAATACTGCAGTACCACTTTCAATAAAAGATTGTTTGCAGTCGGTATACAATCCGTTGATTGATGAGTTTATCGATCAGCTTACATCAGCAATTGAAAATTGGAAAGATATTCCCATGTTGGCAAGAACACACGGTCAGCCAGCATCACCAACAAAGCTGGGAAAAGAGATTCTAGTATTTAAAGAGCGATTGGATAACCAGTTGAAAATACTTCAAGGTTCGCCAATTCCGGCAAAATTTGGAGGGGCAACAGGTAATTTTAATGCGCACCATGTTACCTATCCTAAAATTGACTGGGTTGAATTCGGAAATGAATTTGTGAATGGTAAATTGGGATTGCTTCGTTCGCAAACAACAACCCAGATAGAACATTATGATTTGTTGGGAACAATTTTCGATAACCTGAAAAGAATTAATACAATATTAATAGATTTTTCCCGCGATATCTGGACGTATATCTCTCAGGATTATTTCAAGCAGAAGATTAAAAAAGGAGAAATAGGTTCATCCGCAATGCCCCATAAAGTAAATCCTATTGATTTTGAAAATGCAGAAGGCAACCTGGGAATAGCAAATGCTATTTTTGAACATCTGTCTGCAAAGCTTCCAATATCTAGGTTACAAAGAGATTTAACAGACTCAACAGTTTTGAGAAATGTAGGTGTTCCTATTGCCCATGCAGAAATTGCTCTCAAATCATTAATCAAAGGATTTGATAAGTTGCTTTTAAATCTTCCTGCTTTAGAAAAAGATTTAGAAAAAAATTGGAGTGTTGTTGCAGAAGGTATCCAATCAATCCTTAGAAGGGAAGGATATCCAAATCCTTACGAAGCTCTTTTAGGTTTAACACGAACAAACGATAAGATAGATAAGAAGAGTATCCATCTGTTTATTGATGGTTTAAACGTGTCAAATGAAATTAAAGAGGAATTAAAACAGATTACACCATTTAATTATACAGGGATAAACCTGGTTGATTAGGAACGTAATCTATCATAAAACAAAAAGGCCTGATTCAGAATTTGAACCAGGCCTTTTTGTTGGCGGAGAAAGAGGGATTCGAACCCCCGGTACCTTGCGGTACAACGGTTTTCAAGACCGCCGCATTCGACCACTCTGCCATTTCTCCGTCGGCAAAAGTAAAACTAATTTTTTGTTTTAAAAATTTTTTGACTCAAATTTCTAATTAAAATTTTAATGTCACTGTATCTCCTTTGTTTCGAGATATTTAATTTTAGATGAAAAAAAAAGTGACTTTTTAACAAAATATTAAAAAAACAGGTAAATAATGGGGGCGAAATTTGCTAGACTTAAGAAATAGTCTATATTTGTATTAATTATGAACATAAAGAAATATTATTTCTAACCCTAAAAAATTGTAATTATGAACAAAGCACAATTAATCGATGCAATGGCTTCTGAAGCTGGTTTAACAAAAGCTGATGCTAAAAAAGCTCTTGACGCTTTCATAAAGACTACAACAGACGCAATGAAAGCAGGAGACAGGGTAGCTTTAGTAGGATTTGGCTCTTTTTCTGTAGCGGAAAGAACTGCTAGAACTGGTAGAAACCCTCAAACAGGAAAAGAAATCACTATCCCAGCTAAAAAAGTTGTTAAATTCAAAGCAGGAAGTGAATTAGCAGACGCTGTTCAGTAAGCAAGATTTTTTACAAAAATTTGACAGGAGTGCGTTAGTACTCCTTTTTTTTTATCATTTTTTGAGGTGTGGATTTATTAGAGTACTTAATACAGTTCGTTACAGAAGAGCGAAATGCTCTTTTCGATCGCGTTCTTGAGCAGAGAACGCGATATCTAACCGTTGCGCTGGAAGATATTTTTCAGTCTCAAAATGCAAGTGCGGTTATTCGTACTTGCGAATGTTTAGGCGTTCAGGATTTGCATATTATCGAACAAAAAAATGAATATCAGATAAATCCTGATGTGGTAATAGGTTCCTCTCAATGGATAAATCTTTATAATTATAAAGGAAATCAGAATAATACCCTCACAGCAATTAATAATTTGCGTAACAATGGTTATCGAATTATTGCTACTACCCCAGGAAAAGTAAGCACTAACCTGGAAGATTTTGATATAAATAAAGGTAAAGCAGTGTTGTTTTTTGGAACAGAATTAACAGGTTTGTCTGAAACAGTATTGGAAAATGCGGATGAGTTTCTAAAAATACCTATGTTTGGATTTACACAAAGTTTTAATATTTCAGTCTCTGCAGCTATGATTTTGCAGAGTTTGACAAGCAGAATTCGTAAAAGTGAAGTTGATTGGAACTTGTCTCAAAAAGAAAAAGAATCTATTAAAATAGAATGGTTAAAAACTACAATTCCTAAAGTAGATTTGATAATAGATAGGTTTAATAAAGAAATTAGAAACTAATTTTATTATCATATCGTACAAAAAAGGGAAAGAAAATTTATTATATTTGATTTGAAATATCTTTTGATTGCTGTTTAAATTTTGATGAAAACTAAATTATGAATTGTATCATTATCGACGACGACAAACTTTCTCGAAGAATTATTGAAGAATTTGTCGAAAGGACTGAAAACTTAAATCTAATCCATACATTTGAAAATGCCGTCAATGCAATAAATGTTTTCAATGCAGAAACTGATATTGATCTCATTTTTCTTGATATTGAAATGCCGGAAATGAGTGGACTTGATTTTCTGGATACATTAAAGAACCCTCCCCAGATAATTATTATTTCATCAAAAGACAAATATGCCCTAAATGCATTTGAGTATGATGTAACAGACTATCTTTTAAAACCGATTTCATACGGTAGGTTCTATAAAGCAGTTGATAAAGCACAAGAAAGATTTGATAAGAATAAAATTGATACAAAAGGGGATGAGATTTTTATTAAAAAGAACTCAAGCCTCGTTCGCTTAAATTATAACGACATTCTTTGGGTTGAGGCCCTTGAGAATTATGTTATTTTCAATTCTTATTCAGATAAATATACAATTCACTTTACAATGAAGGCCATTGAGCAAAAATTACCCACAAATAAATTTACCAGGGTTCACCGCTCATACATTGTAAATACAAGTTCTATTGATATTATTGAAGATAATTCAGTAATTATCAAAACAAAAGAAGGTAAAAAATCTATACCAATTGGTAAGTCTTACAAAGATAAACTGATGGGAGATATAAACCTTATCATAAAATAAAATTCAGAAAGCTTTCCCTTAGAGATATTTTCTTCTTTTTTTGTATATAATTTGCAACAGAATACTTATTTTGTTACAATGAAAAATGCAAAATTACTTACTTTGGTTTTGTCAATTATTTTGGCAATATCGTTATCAGCATATGGTCAGGTTGACAATGAAAATTTAAAATTTGAACTTTCTGTTCAGGAGAAGTTTAGAAGGCTCCAAAAAATCACTGATGATGATGAACGCATTACCCTTAATGATTCAATTTACATTGAGATAAAAAAATGGTTAGCAAAAGAAGAGTCTTTTGATTATGTATTAGATACCTTAGAATCTATAGGATATTTAAAATCAGAAGATGAAAAAGTGAAGATACTTTCTTGGAATTTTCCAATGATGGATGGGTATAACCAGTTTTATTGTTTTGTCCAATATCGAGAAAAAGAAAAAGTAAATACTGTTGAGTTTAAATACAATGAGGATACCCAGCTTAACCTGGGAGATGTAGTTTCTTATCCAAATCAATGGTATGGCGCTTTATATTACTCAGTACTACATAATAAATATAAAGGCGAAAATGTATACACTCTTTTGGGGTTTATACCCAATGATTTATTTACCAGTAAGAAAGTTGTTGATGTATTAAATATTACAGAAGATGGTTTGATAACACTGGGAAAACCAATTTTTCAAACAAAACAAGGAATTAAAAAAAGGTTAGTGTTCGAATATTCTGCGCGTGTAGTCATGAAGCTTAGTTACAATTCCAAAATGGATATGATTGTATATGATCACCTTTCTCCTTCATCGCCTAATTATGTTGGCCGTTTTCAATTTTATGGGCCTGATTTTTCTTATGATGGTTTAAAATTTGAGAAAGGTATCTGGCAGGAATATCAGGATATTGAACTTGAATATTAAAATTTTTTTCTGCTTTGAGTCAATTTTACATTTTGTTGTGACTTATTGACAGTAATAATCCGGTGGCATATTCTTTGAAATTTTTGGAGGCTGAAAATTGATGTTAAACTAAAAATTAAGTGATATGCAAACCGGAAAAATTGATGTTACTACCGAGAATATTTTTCCTATCATTAAGAAATTCCTTTATTCTGATCACGAGATATTTCTTCGTGAATTAGTCTCAAATGCAGTAGATGCAACACAAAAATTAAAGACTCTTGCGAATGTTGGAGAGTATAAAGGAGATGTTACAAACCCTAAGATTTCAATTACTGTTGACAAAAAGAAAAAGACCCTTACTGTATCTGATATGGGAATAGGTCTGAATGAGGAGGAAATGCAAAAGTACCTTAATCAGATTGCTTTCTCTAGTGCACAAGATTTTCTTGAAAAATATAAAAACCAGGCTAATGCAATAATTGGCCATTTTGGGTTAGGTTTCTATTCAGCATTCATGGTTTCAGATAAGGTTGAAGTTGTTTCAAAATCGTACAAAGACGGGGCTGAAGCTGTTAAATGGGAATGTAATGGTTCTCCTGAATATACAATTTCAGAGGTTAAAAAAGAAACAGTGGGAACTGATGTAATTCTTTACATTGACGAGGAATCAAAAGATTTCTTGGAAGAAAGCAAGATTGAAGAATTACTTAAAAAATACTGTAAATTCTTACCCGTAGAAGTTGTTTTTGGAAAAGAGAAAGAATGGAAGGATGGAAAACAAATTGATACAGATAAGGATAATGTAATTAATAATACAACTCCAGCCTGGACTAAAAAACCAGCAGATCTTAAAGATGAAGATTATTCCAGCTTTTACAGGGAACTTTACCCAATGAGTGAAGATCCATTATTTAACATCCATTTAAATGTAGATTATCCATTCAATTTAACAGGTATCCTTTACTTTCCAAAGATTAAGAATAATATAGAGATCCAGAAAAACAAAATTCAATTATATTGTAACCAGGTATTTGTTACAGATTCTGTAGAAGGTATCGTTCCTGAATTTCTTACCTTATTACACGGTGTAATTGATTCACCCGATATTCCATTAAATGTATCCAGAAGTTATCTGCAAAGCGATCAGAATGTAAAAAAGATTTCAAATCATATTACCAAAAAGGTTGCTGATAGATTGTCAGAGATTTTTAAGAAAGACAGAGAGCAGTTTGAGAAAAAATGGGACTATCTGAAGTTATTTATCGAATATGGAATGATGACAGAGGAGAAATTCTATGATAAAGCAAAATCCTTCTTCTTGTTCAAAAACACTGAAGGTAAATACTTCACCATGGAGGAGTATGAAAACATCATTAAAGAAAATCAAAAAGATAAAAATAAAACCCTCGTATATTTATATACATCAGATAAAGACGGCCAGTTTACATTTATTGAGGCTGCAAGAAACAAAGGCTACGACGTTTTAATATTGGATGGTCAGCTTGATACCCATTTTATTAATAATGTTGAATCTAAATTAAAAGACAGTCGATTTGTACGTGTTGACTCTGATGTTGTTGATAAATTAATTGAGAAAGAAGAGAAAACAGAATCGAAGTTAACAGAAATTCAAAGAGAAAATCTCACCCCTGTTTTCAAAAGCCAGCTTCAAAACGATGCTAATTTCATGGTTGTTTTTGAAAATCTGGGCGAAACAGATTCACCTGTATTGATTACTCAATCAGAGTTTATGCGACGAATGAAAGAAATGTCTGCTATGGGCGGCGGTGGAATGAATTTCTATGGAGAGTTACCTGATAGTTACAATCTTGTAATTAACACAAATCATCCATTAGTTAACAGGATTAATGCCGATTTAGAATCTGCTGTTGGAAGCGAGGTTGAGAAAATAAATGAAAGAATTAAACCAATTGAAGAGAATAAATCGGAGCTTGAGAAAGCGAATGAAAAGAAAAAAGAAGAAGAGATAAAACAAGAAGAAAAAGACAGGATTGCTGATCTTGATAAAAAGATTACTGAGTTCAAGGACAAAAAGGAAGTAGTTCTTAAAAACTTTGGTAAAGAAAATAAATTAGTAAAACAATTAATAGATTTGGCATTACTTTCAAATAATATGTTGAAAGGAGAGGAGCTAAATAAGTTTATTAAACGAAGTATAGATTTAATCTAATAAAAAAGCCGGGTAATTTGCCCGGCTTTTTTTTAATAGTTACCTATTTTTAATCCAATGTTAAACATAAAATCAGATAAATCGCTATCACTTACCCTGCCAAGATCTGATGCAGAAACTAAACGATAACAACCACCGATACAGAATTTCACTTCCTTTAAAAGATTAACTTCCAGATTAATTCCTGGCTCAATTACAAAAAAAGGTGAAAATTCAACTAAATCTTCATCCTCTACTCCAGGAGAAATTTCAAGTTCTTCAGAAAGGGCTATTATTCCTGGACCTATTGTTACAGGAACAGAGAAGTGAATTTTTTTTGAACTTAGCGCAATATATTCAACAAAAATACCTCCATATCCTATGGCTGGAGATAATTGCACATCTGATGTTGATTCAGTAGAACCTACGCCGGGAAAATTATTGTCACTTAAAAATGCTCCGGCAGTAAGTCCAAATCCAACCTTATTATTTATTACAGCTCCGCCTTTAAGACTTAGAAAGGTAGAACTTTCTTCAATTAGATTGCCCCTTTTTATTTCTATTCCCCCATAACCTTTAAAAGTGAAATCTGTATTAACTGGGATTAAATATTCTGTGTCTTGTGCAAGACTGGAAAAACAGAATAAAAAAAGAAATTGAATGGTGAATGAAAGTGTAAGTATGTTTTTCATAGTTTTATTTTTAGTGGTATAAATTTACAATAAAAAGGGGTAAATCCATAATCGGAATTGCTTCATTATCTTGAATAATATGACTTGTTTTTTTGTTTTTAACTATGTATATCCTTTTATTTAAAACTTAAATCACAACAGATTATTTTATGTTTCATAAAAAAAATATAATTTGGAATATAACTTAACGTTTCTGTATAGGAATATTTTAGATGATATAGAATCAAATTGTGTAATAAATATTGAATTGTGATTTTTATTTTGAAACCTGTACCATACAAAAAATATATGCATTTTATCAGGCTATTATTATTTGCCTGTATTGGATTGTTTCCAGAAAATTCTTATTCTCAGTATAATTGGTTGCCTAAAAATAATTTGTATGTAGATGTTAAATATCATTATGGATTTTTAGCGCCACATCATGAATCAATAATGTATTATATAGAGGATCATATTAAAGGCTTTGAACTCAATGTAGGATGGAAGACAGATGGATCAAAGTATTGGCATGAGGATTATAAGTATCCTTATATCGGATTTGGGTATTACCGTTCTGGATTGTCTAATGATCAGGTTTTTGGAAAGGCAAATGCTCTTTTTATGTTTTTGAAAACGGGGAAAAATATCGGGACTAGCAAAATAGGATTTTATAACAAATTAAGTTTTGGATTATCCCATATAAGCGAAAAGTTTGATTTGTATGAGAACCATTATAATATATCGATTGGTTCTCATATAAATGCTTTTCTTCAGGGAACGGTAGGCCTTCAATATCAGCCTTTTTCAAAATTATCTTTTACAGCTGGAGCAAGTTTTACACATATGTCTAATGGAAGATTTAAAGTGCCAAACCAGGGGTTAAATTTAATAACTTCTTCAATCGGGATGAATTATAAGATACATCCCTATAATTCAAATATCTTTCCGGAAAAAATTCATCGCAGTAAGGATTATTACTATACGGTTGTTTCTGCTGTTGGTATTAAGCAGGTATCCCACCGTGTTAAAGGAAACTACCTGGCAACATCATTAATTTTTGATGTAGATCTAATCAAATTTAAAAAGAGGGAATATGGTTTTGGTTTTGATTTCTTTTATGATGAATCAACAAAAAAACAGTATGAGTTTGATAAGATAGAATTTACTGAAAATGATTCTTACCATAGAATAGCAGCTCATTTATCCTATAAAACAGTTGTAGGGAAAACATCGTTTATCATCCAGCCCGGAATTTATCTATGGAATTATTATGAGGATTTTGGAAGGATTTCCAATCGACTAGGAATACGATATCGTTTTTCAGAACATTTATTGTTCAATATAAGTGTCAAGGCACATTGGGTGGCAATTGCAGATTATTTAGAATGGGGGATTGGATATGCTTGGTAGAATAATGATATTAACAGGTTTAATCCTGGCATTCTTTTCATGCGAAAAGAATGCATTATTTATTTCAGGAGAAGATACAATAGATACTATTAAATTAGAGTCTTTTGAGAGAGTTGAGATTAAGGATGTGTTTGAGATAGGACTTGTATCAGATACAGTAGATTACATAACAGTTAATTGTGGGGAAAATTTGCTTCCTAATATAGAAATATTGCAGGAGGAAAATTCGGTGTATCTATATAATCATAATAAATATCATTGGACGAGGGACTATAAAAAAGTAAATTTAGAAATCCATACAACCACATTAAAAACAATTATAATTAGGGAGCCTGTCACATTAAGTACCATAGATACTTTTAAAATGGAGAGTATAAGTATTGTAGATTGGAGCAAAATAAGCATTGTAGATTTGACAGTTAATGTGAATTATGTTAGTCTGGGTGTTAGCGCAAGTAATACTGGTGAATATACATTTAGAGGAAAAACAAACACTAGTTCATTTAGATTATGGGGTTCCTGTTTTTATTATGCAGATCAATTAGAAGCCAATAGCTGCAATATAAATCATGATGGAATAGGAGATGTTTATGTAAATGTAAAAAACAAACTGACTGTTAAGTTAAATACCTATGGAAATGTTTTTTACAAAGGAAATCCAATTGTTGATGTTGAGAAAAATTCTACAGGTTCACTTATAAAATTAGAATAAGATGGCAAATATTCCTTTCTCAAAAGAATTGGTTCTCGGTAAGATAAAAGAGTCGCGGATAAAGGAAGTTGGAAAGGCAAAAATCAGGGAACTGGTATATCTGACAAAATTGATTGAAGCAGAAACCGGAGTACCCTTTTTCCATATGGAGATGGGGGTGCCGGGGCTTAATTCTCCCAATGTTGGAATTGAAGCTGCTATCGAAGCATTAAGACATGGTGTATCCTCAAAATACGCTATGATAGATGGATTACCAGAGTTGAAACAAGAGATGTCGCGGTTTTTAACGTTGTTTGTTGATATTGAAGTTTCACCAAAAGGAATTATCCCAACGGTTGGTTCCATGCAGGCCAGTTGTATCTCTTTTATGGTATGTTCAAAATTATTCAAAGAACGGCAAACTACACTTTTTATAGATCCGGGATTTCCAGTACACAAGCAGCAACACCAGATACTGAGTATACCTTTTAAATCATTTGATGTGTATAATTTTAGAGGAGAGAAACTAGAGAGTCAATTACGAAAAATATTTGATACAGGAGAGATATCTTCAGTGCTTTATTCAAATCCGAACAATCCAACATGGGTTTGTTTAACAGAACAAGAACTTGAAATTATAGGAACTTTATGCAAAGAGTATAAAGTAATTCCGATTGAGGATTTAGCATATTTTGGAATGGATTATAGAAAAGATTATTCTGTCCCGGGTAAAGCCCCATTTCAACCTAGTGTATCAAAGTTTTGTGATGATTATGTAATGTTGTTTTCCAGTTCTAAATTATTTTCATATGCAGGGGAGAGGGTTGCAACAATGATTATATCAAACAATTTATTTGATCAGTATTTTGAGAATCTTGAAACCTGTTATTCAATAGGTACTTTTGGAAATGCTGCAATTTTTGGTTGTTTGTATGCATTGTCAGCTGGGGCGGGTCATTCCTCTCAATATGCATTAAAAGCTATGTTAAAAGCCGTAAATGATGGTGGGTTAAGTTTTGTGGAGGCAACGAGAGAGTATGAAGTTAGGGCAAAGAAAATAAAGAGAATCTTTTTAGATAATGGATTTTATATAGTATATGATAAGGATGGGGAACAGAATATTGGAGATGGTTTTTATTTTACAATAGCCTATCCGGGAATGACAAGTTTCGAGTTAATAGAACGATTACTTTTTTATGGAATTTCTGCAATTTCTCTGGCAAATACAGGAAGTGAAAAGATTGAGGGAATTAGAGCGTGTGTGTCGCAGATTAGACTAGATACACTGGATGAATTAGAAAGACGAGTAAAATTATTTCATCAGAAGTATAAATAAACTGAAAAATAGAAAGTACTATTGAAAATACGCCTGATATATATCATCACACTTTTTTGAGCATAATTACTCAATTTTTGTATTTTTGATTACTGACTATTTATTAACACTCATAAAATCATGGCTAAAATAAGAGGTGCTATTGTTATCGATACGGAGCGTTGTAAAGGATGTGAGCTCTGTGTTGTTTCTTGCCCTACGAATGTAATTAATATGGCAAGAGAAGTAAATGGTAAGGGATACCGTTTTGCTTATCCCGAATATCACGATAAATGTATAGGATGCGCTAATTGCGCTGTTGTTTGCCCTGATGGGGTTATTACTGTGTACAAAGAAAAAGTGCCGGCTTAGAACTAACATAAAACATACTACATGGGAGAAATACGATTAATGAAAGGTAACGAAGCCATCGCAGAAGCCGCTATTCGTTCTGGTTGCGATGCATATTTTGGTTACCCCATTACACCACAATCGGAAGTAATGGAATATTTAACAGCAGAAAAGACAGAAGAACGGACTGGAATGGTTGTTCTTCAGGCTGAAAGTGAAGTTGCTGCTATTAATATGGTTTACGGTGCTGCTGGCACAGGAAAACGAATTATGACTTCTTCTTCAAGTCCTGGTATAAGCCTGATGCAAGAAGGTATATCATACATCGCGGGTGCTCAAATACCATGTTTAATTGTAAATGTTGTTCGGGGAGGCCCAGGCCTGGGAACAATTCAACCTTCACAAGCAGATTATGCACAAGCTGTCAAAGGAGGAGGTCATGGAGATTACAAATTACTGGTGTTAGCTCCAGCTTCAGTTCAGGAAATGGCAGATTTTGTAAAACTAGGCTTTGAGCTTGCCTTTAAATATAGAAATCCAACAATGATCCTTTCAGATGGAATGATTGGACAGATGATGGAAAAAGTGCAATTCTTTGAACAGCAGCCTCGTTTGACTGATTTTGATCAATCCTGGGTAACAACTGGTAAAACTCCAGACAGAGAACGTAATATCATTACATCATTAAATCTTTTGCCAGATAAACAAGAAGAACATAATCATGAACTTCAGTCAAAATACAGGCAGATGGAAAAAGAAGAGGTTAGGTATGAGGAGTTTGATTGTGATGATGCTGATTATGTATTTGTTGCTTATGGTTCAGCAGCAAGAATTTGTCAGAAGACAGTTGAGCTGGCCAGAGAAAGAGGTATAAAAGCAGGATTGCTTCGGCCTATAACGCTATATCCTTACCCAGTCAAACCAATAGAGAAACTTGCAGAAAGAGTGAAAGGATTTATGGCTGTTGAGTTAAGTGCTGGACAAATGCTGGAAGATGTTAAGCTCGCTGTTAATGGTAAAAAACCTGTTGAATATCATTGGAGGTATGGAGGGATGATACCTACACCAGAAGAAGTTTTAAATGCATTAGAAACTAAATTACTGGGGGCATAGTTATGAACGATATTAATTCAATTATAAAACCAGAAAATCTGGTCTATTCTAAAACAAAAATGATGACAGATAAGGTGTTGACCTATTGTCCGGGCTGTGGACATGGAACAACACATCGAATCATCATGGAAGTTGTTGACGAATTAGGAATTCAGGAAAATACGATTGGAGTTGCTCCTGTAGGATGTTCCGTTTTTGCGTATGAGTTTATGAATGTTGATTTTTCTCAGGCGGCACATGGTCGAGCACCTGCTGTTGCAACAGGAATAAAAAGAGTATGGCCGGAGAAATATGTTTTTACATACCAGGGAGACGGAGATTTAGCTGCTATAGGAACAGCTGAGACTATACATGCTTGTAACCGTGGTGAACATATCACAATTATTTTTATCAATAATGGTATCTATGGAATGACTGGAGGTCAAATGGCTCCAACTACCATTCCAGGAATGATAACATCAACATCGCCTTATGGAAGAGTGACAGAAACCATGGGGCCACCATTGAAAATAACGGAATTAGTTGCTCAACTGGGAGGTACCTATTTTGTGTCCAGACAATCTGTTCATACACCAGCTAATGTAAGGAAAGCTAAAAAAGCAATTAAGAAAGCTTTTGAGAATCAATCTTTGAAAAAAGGATTGTCTTTTGTTGAGATTGTTTCTAATTGTAATTCAAATTGGAAATTAACTCCGGTTCAGGCCAATAAGTGGATGGAAGAAAATATGTTTCCTTTTTATCCATTGGGTGATATCAAAGTTGATGGTGAATTAGTTAAGTAAATTTTAGTATTATGACAGAAGAATTAATCATAGCTGGTTTTGGAGGACAAGGTGTTTTATCAATGGGTAAGATTCTTGCCTATTCAGGTATTATGCAAGATAAGGAAGTTTCCTGGATGCCTTCTTACGGTCCGGAAATGCGTGGCGGTACTGCTAATGTTACAGTAATAATTAGTGATGAACGCATTAGTTCGCCCGTGCTAAATACCTACGATACAGCTATTATATTAAACCAGCAATCGATGGATAAATTTGAACCTGCCGTAAAAACAGGAGGTGCACTTATCTATGATGGGAATGGAATTACCCATCACCCACATCGTACTGATATTAATATTTTTAGGGTTGATGGTGCTGCTGAGGCAGCCAGGCTTGCTTCTGCAAAAACTTACAACATGGTAATGATGGGGGGGTATCTGAAGGTTAGACCTATTATTACTCTTGAAAATGTAATAAAAGGATTAAAAAAATCACTTCCGGAACGATATCATCATTTAATACCTATGAATGAAAAAGCTTTAAAAAGGGGGATGGAGATACTTCAGAAAATTTCTTTTGTTGAAAAAGGATAGTGTAATTCTCTAATTTGTTCTTGAAAATTTATTTCTTTCTGGCTAGTTGAAGGGATAAGTTTCTCAAGAAGTAAACAAAAATTGAGTAAAAAAGGAAACCAATAGGTATGGCCACTATTATCCATACTGTTACTCCTTTTAATATCATAAAGCTAAATTCAGAAGCAGCATGAAAAAAGTTGGTCGATAATAATTCTACAAAATCAGAGACTTTTATGTTTACGCTGTGTTCTGTTCGAAATATCCATTGGCCTGATTTATAAAAAGGGACTAATAACATTAATTGTAAAGGAAAAACAGCATAATTAACTGCTTGAATAATGATATGATTTAAGCGAAACCGTAAAGCGATGACAGCAAGGATTAGTGAATTTATGCCAAGAAGAGGAATAGTGCCAAAAAGAATTCCAAGAACTATTGTAGCTCCAAGCTTTTCGGGTGAAGTGCCTTCACTGAGAAGGTTTTTTATTGTTTTTAAAAATCTATCCTTGTATATTTTTATCTTATTCATTATCCCCACTTTCTAAACATATTTTATATTACGAACAAACCTACAAAGAGTTGGTTAAAATTTACAATAATTATTTTTTAATTTATTGTAAATCTTATCTTAAAAAAGATCTCTGTACAAATCCAGGAAAATAAATGGTTTTCTTGTAAGCGATGCGAATATAGATATAATCTTTCAAGAAAAGAAAAAAACAATTTCAAGTAACTTATATGGTAACATAATTTTATGCGTTTGTGTCTATATGACACTATAAATGAATGCTATATCTTGTATAGTATGTTATTTATAATGATTCTATACTGGGAAAATTCGCGATTTATTGTACATTAGGGAAATTTTTAACTTTTAAATCTTTAACTAATAATTTATAATAAAATGACAAACACTCAAGGAAATCAAAACAGCAGTGGTAATGTTGGAGTCGGGATGACGGTATTTGGATCCATATTCTTTACATTTGGTTTTGCCACTACATTTATCATTACAATGACTGCGCCTGTTAAAGCTATCTTTGGCTTATCAGAATTTAATGCACAGTTATTAACATCTGCATTTTTTATTACATATCCTGTAATGTCAATGCCTGCCGGTAAATTAATTGATAAAATTGGTTATAAGTGGACGGTAATTGCAGGATTAATTTTAATGGCAATTGGTAGTCTTGCATTTGTACCCGCTGCACAGAAACAAATTTTAAGTTTGTTTTATATTGCAACATTTATTTTAGCTACTGGAGTTGTATTCCTTCAGGTTTCTGCTAACCCATATGTAACAGCTATCGGCCCAGCAAGTTCTGCTTCAAGCCGTCTAAATTTAACGCAGGCATTAAACTCTATTGCAACAATGGTTGCCCCTTGGTTAATTTCAGTAGCAATTTTTAAAGGATTAGTTCTTCCTGCAATGGCTACAGATGAAGAAGTAAAAGCTTACGGTCTTCAGGTTGCTGAGCGTATTCCTGGACCATTCATCATTATGGCATTAATCGTAATCGTAGTTGCTGTATTGTTGTTCATGATTAAACTACCTACAATTGATCATGGAGATGAAGATAATAAGGATACAGGCGAGTCACACAGCATTTGGAGATATCCTCAGGTTGTACTCGGAGCTTTTGGAATTTTAGTTTATGTTGGAGCTGAAGCTGGTAACGCTGGTTTGATAGTAAATTATCTAAAAAGTAGTATTAATATGGATCCTGCTGAAGCATCTACATATGCTGCTATTTATTGGGGAGGTGCAATGGTTGGACGTTTCTTCGGTTCATTTATGTTCTCTGATATGCCTCAATCTAAAAAAATCACTTATGCAGTTCCTGTATTGGTATTAGCTTTAGTTTCTGGTTCATTTGTAACAGATTGGAGCTGGCAAATTGGTGCTGTTTTCACAGGTGTAGCATTAGTTAACTTTATTATTATGCAAATTGGTCGTGGTAAAGCAGCCCGTACTCTTGCTGTTTTTGCATTAATAGCAGCATTACTTGATCTTACAACTACATTAACATCTGGTTCAATTGCATTATGGACTGTTATTTCTATCGGTTTATTTAACTCAATTATGTTCCCTAACATTTTTGCCCTTGCTGTGAAAGATGTAAATACTAAGGAATTAAGTAGTGCTTCTGGATTAATCAATGCATTTATTTTAGGTGGTGCCGTTATTCCTCCAGTAATGGGAATGATTGCTGATGGTATGGGATATACTTGGGCATTTATTGTTCCTGCTATATGTTACGCTTATATCTTTTTCTTTGCAGTTAAAGGATGTAAAATCAGAAAAGCAGAGTAATAAGGTTAAAATAGCATTTTAACCTATATCATTATAAAGATTTATAACAGGTTTTTACAGATTATATTTCCTTAAAAAGTCCCTGTTAAATAAATAACTTGCAATATGGCTTGACCTTATTGCAAGTTATTTTCAATAAAAAAGAATTCTTTTATAATACAATTGAAAATTATACATAAAAGGATAATATCTATAAACATTTAAGAATACTTAGAAAATATGAATAAAGCAGCAATTGGAATTGATATAGGCGGTACAAATACCGCAATCGGAATTGTTGACCCTAATGGGCAAGTAATAGTAAAAGATAGCATATCAACACCTACACATGGTGATATAGAAAAATATATTAACGATTTAAGCGTTGCCGTTAATTCGTTAATTGAAATGGTTAAAAAACTTAACTCAGAAATAGAAATTGTTGGTATTGGAATTGGTGCACCAAATGCAAACTATTATTCTGGTACAATTGAACATGCCCCAAACTTATCATTCAAGGGTGTTGTTCCATTTGTGGAATTACTTAAAAAGAAATTTAATGGAATGGATGCAATTGCATTAACAAATGATGCAAATGCTGCTGCTATTGGAGAAATGGTGTATGGCGGTGCAAAAGGAATGAAAAACTTTGTAATGTATACACTTGGAACCGGTGTTGGTAGTGGTGTTGTTGTTAATGGAGATCTTGTATATGGGCACGATGGATTTGCCGGAGAATGTGGCCATACCACTTTAGTACCTGGAGGTCGTCTTTGTGGTTGTGGTGGTCTTGGACACCTGGAAGCATATTGTTCTGCTACAGGTATGACCAGAACAGCTTTAGAATTACTAGCAAAATATAATGACACAAAAAGTCTTTTAGCGGGGTACTCACTTAATGAGTTGGAGTCTAAAATGATTTTTGAAGCAGCTCAAAAAGGAGATAAAATTGCTCTTGAAGTTTTTGAATTAACCGGACAATGGTTAGGTCAGGGACTTGCTGATACAATTCACCATTTAAGTCCAGAAGCAATATTTTTGTTTGGTGGGCCAGTAGCTGCTGGTGATTATATTTTTAGACCAACTAAAGAAAGTATGGAAAAACATTTACTTCCGGTATTTAAAAATAAAATTAAAATACTTCCTTCTCAATTGAAGTTAGGTGATGCAGCTATCGTTGGTGCTAGTGCATTAGCATGGAAAGAAACAATGGATTAAAAGTTCTATAAAGTTTTAAAACAAAAGAGGGTGTCCAATAAGTAACTCTGACAGGTCTAACGACTCTGTCAGGTTTTAACAATTAATTGATTTTTAACCTGTCAGAGTTCAAAGAACCTGACAGAGTTTACAATTAAATGACTTTTTGGACAGCTTCTTTTTTTTATTATTTTTTTTCTGAAATTTTGATTGTTGTTTAGTTATTTGTTATCATCTGCTCTAACCTATTTTTTAATTCATAAAGATCAGTCTGTTTCATCTGGGATACACATATTCGAACCCCATTTATTTGTGTTCCACAAATCGATAGAGAAATAGCTCCTAAACCATATTGTAAGAATTTTTGGCACAAAAACTCTGTCGTCCATCCTTTTTTTGAAACAGTAAAATAGAAGCCGTCAGCAAGAGATTTATTTCCATCACGATCGTAGGCTAGTTGGAATCCATTATCAATAAATAATTGCTTCATGATTGAAGCTCTCTCCTGATATATTTTGAGTGGTTCGATAAATTGATATTTATTATTATTTATTGCATTTAAAATACCTGCTAGTCCATATTGAGCAGTATGTCCAACCCCAGCAGACAACATAGTTAATCCATCAATAAATAAGGCAGGCCCAAGACGACAATTCCATCCTTGATCTACTAAATTAGGATATTCTTTTTCGTAAAGTTCATCACTTACAGCTAGAATACCTATCCTTTGTCCAGCATAATTAAATGCTTTCGAACTTGAAATAAGTAAAAAATAATTATTGGTGTATTTGGCAACAGTTGGTTGAAATGGAGGTTGACCAGGAATGCCATAATCTTCCCTGAAATCCATTCCAAAATAAGCCAAATCTTCAATTATAATAATGTCGTATTTATTAGCAATTTCTCCCACAATTTTTAATTCTTCGTGGGTTAAACAGGTCCAAGTTGGATTATTAGGATTTGAATATAAAATCATGGAAATCGGATTCTCAGAGCATATCCTTTCGAGTTCATCACGCAGTTTGTCTCCCCGGTTGTTAAATATTTCAAGAGAAAATACAGGTAAATTTAATGCTATTGCCTGGCGTTTTTGAACAGGGAAACCAGGATCGAAAAATAAAATACCATTGCGGTTTTTTTCTCGTTTTGCTGCTATCAAAAAGGCAATCATAGATCCCATAATTGCCCCTACAGTTGCAATACAGGACTTAGCAGAAATATTAATATCAAGAAAGTTTCTTAAAAATTGAGCTGCTTCTTTCTTTAAAATCATTTCACCTTCAATCTGAGCGTATTCAGCAGTTTTACCTTGAAGAATAGCTTCAATCTCGCTATCAATTGCCACCTGAGGGGTAGTTAATCCTGGAATACCCATATCCATTCGTAGAAATTTTATTCCAGTTTCTTTTTCAATATATTTGATTACGGCAACTAGTTCGCGTATTGATGTTTGAGATAAAAGTTTAATGTCGAATTGTTTTAGAGCAGCATCTATAATGTTTTTGTCAACGGGTAATTGCATGGATTTAAATGTTAAAACCTTAAAAATTAAAATTCTCTAAGATAATAATTAAAGCATGTCATAAACATTTACTAAGTATTTTCTTTTTTAGAAAGTTTTAAAGAATTATATCGAACAAGAGATCTGTAGTTAAGAGATAAATATTGTTTTCTAATAACTGTTATGATTCAGTTGGAGGTAGAAAAAATAGTATTATAACAGATTTAACTCGGTTCTACACTTTTCCAGTCAGAAAAGCAACAATATTATTTGTCCAGATTAAATTAAAAAAGAAGAGTGTGTTAAAGTTCTAATAAAAAAAATCAAGAGGCTTCTCTTGCTTTATAACTTAGAAGCCTCTATTTGTTCTTTATTATGAAATTTTAAGGGGAAAGAATATGTTAAATTCATTATAGAATTCAACTATCCACGTTGGTTCATAATTTTTTTTGCTGTGATTACTGTACTAATAATAGCAGAAATACCGCCACTCATAAAACCACTGATTGCATGATTTATAGTATTGGCACTTTCTGAATCGGGCATCTTAACTAAATAAAAATTGATGGCTACACAGATTATTGCGCAGATAATAGCAGCTAAAAAAAAACCAATAATGATTTCCTTTGCAAGATTAAATTTCTTTTCCATAATTTAAAAAGTTTTAGTTAGAAAATAAGTGTTTATATGATGTTTAGAATTTTTCTTGCTTCATCTGGTGTTGCTACTCCTTTGCCAAATTCTGTTATTATTCTTTTCGCTCTTTCAACAAACTGAACATTTGATTCAGCTAATACTCCTTTTGAATAATAGACATTATCTTCCATTCCAATTCTGATATTTCCTCCTAATGCAAGTGTTGCAAAGAGGATAGGAATATGCCCTTTCCCAACACCAAAAGCACTCCAGGTTGAGCCCTGGGGAATTAAATTTTTAAGAAAAACCAGGTTTTCAACTGTTGCAGCCATTCCTCCTGGTGTACCCAAACAGAATTGAAAATGTAGAGGGGCTTTTAATACTCCTTGTTTTAGATAATACAGGGCGTTATAAACCATTCCTGCATCAAAGATTTCAATTTCTGGTTTAACATTACAATCCTGCATTTTTAAACCTAGTTTTTCTAGAAACTCAGGTCTGTTTTCAAAAACGGTTGTATGCATCCAGTTCATAGTTCCACAGTCGTAAGAGGCCATTTCAGGACGAAGTTCTATAAATGGTTTCATCCTGATATCATCTGTAAGCCCTATACCACCTGACGTTGTTGTATTTAAAACGATGTCGCAATCTGTTTTGCGAATATATCCAAGAGCTTCTTCAAATTTTTCATAGCTCATTGATGCTTTACCTTCATCGTCGCGCACATGAATATGGGCAACAGAAGCCCCTGCTTTCCAGCATGCATAGACATCATCTGCAATTTCTCGAGGAGTAAGAGGAACAGCAGGATTATCATCTTTTGAGGGCCACGCTCCCGTAACAGCAACGGTTAATATTACTTTATTTTCAAGATCTGCCATAATCAAAATAGTTTAATTCGGTTAGATTTAAATTCGTTCTACAATCAATGAAGTACCCATACCGCCGCCAATACAAAGTGTTGATAATCCGTATTTTGCATTTCTTTTTTGCATCTCGTATAAAAGAGAAGTTGTTATTCTTGCCCCGGAAGCCCCAATTGGGTGTCCAAGAGCAATTGCCCCTCCATTTACATTGGTTTTCTCCGGATTAAGTTTTAGATTCTTCGCAACTGCTAAGGCCTGTGCTGCAAAAGCTTCATTCGCTTCAACCAGCTCTATGTCATTGATAGATAAACCTGATTTTTCAAAGACTTTATTTGAAGCAGGAACTGGACCAAATCCCATAATATCAGGTGACACTCCAGCTGAGCTATATGCAACAATTTTAGCCATCGGTTTTAGACCCATTTTTTTTGCCTTCTCAGATGACATCACAATTAGCATAGCAGCACCATCATTAATTCCTGATGCATTCCCTGCTGTTACTGTGCCTTCTTTTTTAAATGCAGGTCTTAATTTTGCTAATTTTTCAGCAGTAGTTCCCGGGCGCGGAAATTCATCTGTGTCAAATACTATTGGCTCTCCTTTTCTTTTAGGGATCAATACAGGAACAATTTCATCTTTGAATTTGCCAGAAGTGATTGCTTTTTCTGCTTTTTTCTGACTTTCTGCTGCAAAATTATCTTGTTCTTCGCGACTTATATTGAATTTTTCAGCAACATTTTCTGCCGTGATACCCATATGGTAATTATTAAAAATATCCCATAAACCATCATTAATCATAGAATCTACTAATGTACCATTGCCCATTTTATAACCAGTTCTGGCTTTGGGGAGCAGATAAGGTGAATTACTCATACTTTCCGTGCCTCCGGCAAGAATAACATCCGCATCACCAGCTTTAATTATTTGTGCAGCCAAGCTTATTGCCCTTAATCCAGAACCACAAACTTTATTGATTGTCATGGCACTAACAGTTTCAGGTAGACCAGCACTAATAGCGACCTGTCGGGCAACATTTTGTCCTAATCCAGCAGATAAAACATTCCCAACTATAACTTCCTCAATTTCTTTATTTGATATTCCAGCTTTTTTAATTACATCTTCTGCGGCTATACGCCCAAGTTCTACGGCTGAGATATCGGCCAGCGCACCACCAAAATTTCCGATGGCAGTACGCACAGCACTTACAATTACTACTTCCTTCATTCTTTATATTTATATTGAACCGTAATTATACGTCCTATCAGGAACATCTAACAATTCATCTTCATCAATTTCTGCAGCACAGCGTACCATTGAGCCGTCTCCCATGTGCCAACGAATTGGGAAAGCCATAAATTTGAAACGTTTTCCAACTACTTTATCAAGATCGCCACCCAGGTTTTCAATTCCTACAATTCCATTTCCAAGTAAATATTTATGACATGGTTCCCATGTTCCTTCGAGTCTGTGTCCTTCAAGAAATCCGAATTTCTCCATGTATTTCTCTTTACCATGTACTTTGATATATGTTTCTTTATTAAATTCAGCATATGCTTCGATACCATATTCCTCAATGTATTCATCTGTTATTGAGACACCCAGATCTCCGTTTAGGTTCATGGATAATGGTCCTCCATTTTTACCCATTGTTGTGTGAAGAGGATGATCAAGGGCTTGCATATCCATAGCCACACATTTAGGTTTATATTTTGCAAACCATTTTCCTGCCTCAATCCCAGTCCCGCAAGAGTAATGATAGTATTCTTTTGTGTCATCAAATTTTAAATGCATTCCGGAGCGAAGACAAACTACCATCCCTTCTAGTTCTTCAGGTTTAATATTGGCTCGTTCGCATGCATCTTCCAGATGCTCCGGAGTTATAAGTCCCCATCTTTCTATTTTGATATCCAGACAAACAGCATCACCATAATATGCGTCAACAGGCATTTCATGAGTATAACGGGCCCTTTTTCCGTTAAATTCGTATTCCATAACATGGCGAGGAGCATCAGCATGTGTGCCACAGTGCATTACTACATCTATCTTCTGAGTTAGCACACCACTTTTTGATAAGTTATGCATGGTATCGATCTTTGGCTTTGAGAAATATGGCCAAAGAGGAATATCTGCACTAAATGGATGTGTTAAATCTACTACAACTTTTTTTCCCATTGATTTATCCTCCTATTTATTCTTTTATATTATTTTTTGTTTTAATTCTTTGATATAATTATTACAATCAGAGTAAATTTATGCTGCTAATCTTACCCTGTTTTATGATTTCTCAGAACTAGTATTATTCAATCCCAGTTCTTTAAATATTATATATTCAGACTTTTAATTTTTTTAATAAATAATTAATTATCTACTTGTTATAAATTATTTTTATTAGATGTTCAACAAGTCTTTCTTTTGATTTTGTTATCTCTTCCTCGCTCCATTTCTGAAATCCCTGTCCTGATTTGAAACCTAATTCATTCTTTTTAACTTTTTCAATTAGTAAAGGAGAAGGTTGAGGAGAACTTTCAAGAAATTTGAGCATGTAATCGTGTATAGATAATGTAAGGTCTGTACCTACCATATCTGCATTTTCCATAGGGCCTAATACAGGAAGCCTTAACCCAAAACTTAATTTAATTGCTTTATCAACAGTTGCGGCATCAGCTATATCATGTTCTACAATTGATATTGCTTCCCTCCAAAGGGCGTGCTGCAAACGGTTAGCTACAAATCCTGGGGTGTCTTTTTTTACTTTTATCGGATGTTTTCCTGCTTTTTGGAGAATATCCATTGTAATTTCAATTGTTTCATCTGAAGTCTCGTTACCTTTTACAACTTCAACAAGAGGAATAAGAAATGGAGGGTTCCAAAAATGTGTTCCGACCAATCTGTTTTTTTTCTTTGTTTTTTGTGCAATTTCGGTAATACTCATTACCGATGTATTTGTCGCAAAAATTACAGAATCATCACATAAGGTTTCAAGATGTTGAAATAAATCCTGTTTAAGGGACATTTTCTCGGGGATGCATTCAACGATGAATTCTGCATTTTTTACCGCTTCTTCCAAATCCTCGTGGAATTTGATTCGCTCCAAAATTGAATCAATCTGAATTTCAGTAATAACATCTTTAGATTTTAGTAATTCAAGATTTTTAGTGATGTTTTTTTTAATATCACTTTCTTTTAAGAAGTTATCATAAATATTTATATTAAATGTTTCCTGGCTGGCAAACACCTGGGCAATGCCCGATCCCATAAGTCCTCCACCAATAATGGAAATATTTTTTATTTTCTTCATAGTAAGATTATTGAAGATTAATTAGCCCAATATCCACCTTCTGTAGCTACATTTGCACCAGTCATAAAATCACTTGCGGAAGAAGCAAGAAAGATACATGGCCCTATAAAGTCATTTGGCTCTCCCAATCTTCCAACAGGAAGTCTTTTTAAAAAGTTTTTATATACTTCACTTTCCGGATCAAACATCCATTCTGTTAAATCAGATCGGAATACCGTAGGATTAATTGTGTTAACATTGATTTTATGTTTTGCAGTCCATTCGCAAGCCAGAGATTGTGCCATTAAATCAATACCAGCTTTTGCTGTGCAATATCCCGTATAATTTGCCATACCCATTTTTGAACGGGCAGAAGAAACGAGAATCATCTTACCTCCTTTGCCCTGGGCAATCATCTGTTTGCCCACATACTTGCAAAACAGCCATGTACCTTGTACATCAGAATCCATTATAGTTTTCCATGTTGATAAATCCTGCTCAACAATAGGCTGAGGTTTGTTATATCCGGCAGAAGTAACCAATACGTTGATTTCTCCAAATTTATTGATTGTTTCATTTACAATTTTGATTACATCAGCTTCAATTGCCGGATCTCCTGAAGAATATCCACACTCAATACCGGCAGCTTCAAGTTCTTCACAAAGAGCCTTATTTTTATCATCATTACGTCCTGTAACCATAATTTTCATTCCGGCAAAACCATAACCAAAACAAATTGCTTTGCCTAAAGATCCTGTTGCTCCTGTAATTATGGCGACTTTTCCTTTTACATTGAAAAGGGTATTAATGAAATTTTTATCGATAGTCATATGCGATGGTTAAATAAAAATTAGTAATTAATTACAACTAGCATAGATGCAGGCATATTTGATTCATTAACCAGAGAACGTCCTTCGTTTGGGCCGATATGGATTGAATCATATTTACCCAGAACAATTTTTTCTTTATCTTTTGTGTAAATAGTTACTTCACCTTCTAAAACGAAATATATTTTTTCTGTAGGAGATTCGTCATATTCTGCACCCCCTCCAGGAAGAAAATGCGACATTCCCATCCAAAATTTTTCTGCTCCTGATTCTTCTTTACCATGAAGTTTGAGCGCTGTCATATCAAAATGCTTTGGAGCCTGATATGGTTTTACATTTTTTATTTCGCGTTTTACCATAATAGTTTGTTAATTAATATTTAATAAAGAGTGAGGATTTTAGTCTTGTATTATTAGAATTTTTAATTTCAGGTCAACATTACTTTTACATTCTCTGCTATTTTTAATTCTGCATGAGTAGCTGCTTTTACATCGTTGATTGTAAATCCTGGGGCAATTTCTTTTAATAGCAGTCCCTGTCCGGGGATAACTTCTATAACAGCCATATCTGTTACTATTAAATCTACTTCGTTTTTAGCTGTCAGAGGTAAATTACATTTTTTTAGAATCTTGGATTCCCCTTTTTTATTTAGGTGATCCATTGCTATTATTACTTTGCGTGCTCCAACAACTAAATCCATAGCGCCTCCCATTCCGGTAACCATTTTTCCCGGAACCATCCAACTGGCAAGATTTCCTTCCTGATCAACCTCAAGGGCACCTAAAACAGTAATATCAAGATGGCCGCCCCGGATAATGGCAAAAGATGTAACACTATCAAAGAATGTAGCACCATCAAGAGTGGTGACATAATTACCTCCGGCATCAGCACAATCTTCATTTTCAAGACCGGATTCTGGAGTGGGACCTATTCCCAAAATTCCATTTTCAGCATGCATTGTTACGTGTATGTCTTTAGGAATAAAATTGGCAACCATCGTAGGAAGTCCAATACCAAGATTTACATAATCACCATCATGAAATTCTTGTGCTATACGGCTACAAATTAATTCTCTTCCTGTCATTTTTTTTCCTCCTTCACAACAATTGCATCAACATAAATTCCAGGGACATCAACATGATTCGGATCTATTTCACCTTTTTTCACAAGCTTGTCTGTTTCAACAATAACATAATCAGCTGCTGTTGCCATCGGCTGGTTGAAATTTTTAGATGAACCATTTATAACAAGGTTTCCAACTTCATCAGCAATGGATGCTTTTATAAGCGCGACATTGGCTTTTAATGGAAGCTCAAGTAAGTATTCTTTGCCGTCTATTTCCATTTTTTGTTTGCCTTCTTCTACAATTGTACCAACACCTGTAGGAGTAAGAAATCCTCCCAGGCCAGCCCCGCCTGCACGAATCTTCTCGGCTAAGGAGCCCTGGGGTGTAAGGTGGAACTTTGTTTCGCCCGATATATATAATCTTTGAGACTCTGGGTTTATTCCAATATAAGATGCATATATTTCTTTAATCTTTCCTGTTTCCAATAATCGTTGCATAGGACTATTAGCTACTCCCATATCAGTAGATATTAGAGTAATATTATCAGCATCAATTTTTGTCATGGCAGTGATTAAAGATTCTGGACGACCTCCACGGAGAAATCCTCCAATCATCACTGTATCATTATCTTTTATTTTTTGAACGGCTTCTTCTGCAATTATAATCTTCTTCATAGAAAGAAATCATTATAAATTTTACTACGCTGTGATATTATACCCTCTGTAATCTTTTAAGAAATCACATTCAGGTCTTTCCAACAAGAACATAGAAACAAAGTCAACCCCGGGTTCAAGGAATGGATACTTATCATATTTTGCCCATTCCGGTTTTGTGTATGCCGGAGGATTATCAATTACTGCATTTTTCCAGGCAGAGTGGTTTTCATACCATAATTCTGATACACGTAAAAATGGTCCAATCATCGGAGTTGGGGCAACCGCATTAAAACTGAAAAAGCGTTTTAAGCCAGGTTGCTTGCATACTTCAGGAGCATGTACCTCGTTAAACCATTTATCTCCTTCTTCTTTTGTTACACCATCAGGATATTTATGTACAGTAACCCAACGGATAATATTACCATCTTCGATACGCAGGCCTGCTCCAAAATAATCTTCTGTAGGTCTTGGTTCAACAAAAATAAAAGCTGGAGCCTTTGCTTCCCATATTTTACCGCGGGCAGATTCCGTTTCAGGAATACCAACCGCTTTGTTATAATCTTCCGGCCAATATTCAGAAATGGCACTACCATGTCCCATTGCACCCTTTTTAAATGGAATTTCTGTCCACCAGTGTTCTGTCATCCTCCAGTTATAAACTGCAAAATCTTCAGATCCCTCTGGCCCTGGAATAGCCCTATATGTTGTATATCTTTTTAAAATTGGTGCCAATTGACTCATTGTTTCCGGCGCATGGTCTTTATAGAGCCATCTATCCATCATTGGAAGATAGTCGAGACTGGTTAGATTTACTAACAAATAGCTTCTAATCATCTTTTATAATTTTTTATTGATGAATTTATATCGCACATCTTTACCCTTTCCTTCAACAGAAAGGTCTGTGTACGGATTATAAGCGGTATTTTCAACCACCTTAAATAACTCATACATTTGAGGTAAAAAATTAGCCCAGTTTCCAATTTCTTCCATACAATGGTCAGCCCAGACAAGCCCTTCTTCAGGAGTTTCTTTTTTTCGTAAACCAATAGCATTTGATTTACCTTCTACGCCATAATCTGTTTTTTGCCATTGGTGGATTCTAAAACCCATCGGTTCTTCAACCTTCAGGCTTTCTTCTCCCAATCCTAGTCCTGCAGCAACAATAACATGTTCGTAAACGATGTATTCCCTCACAAAGTCAGGAAGATCTTCCAAGGCTTCAAAACGAATGTATAAATTTTGACGAGTGCCGTCTTTCCACGTTTGTGGAGCAATATGCACTGCGCCAATAGGATTTCCATGTTTTACAGGAACAGCCCATTCCAGCGGCTCATGTTGTGATGGATGCCACAACAAGAAACTTTTTTCCATGTTACTCCAAAACCAATCAATCATTTTTGGGGTAATCCCATCGTGTTGCCAGTCGATATGTGTACCTGCTTTATCTTGAGTTATTTTCATATTTTTTATTCAATTTAAATTGAAACACTTGTATGCTTTGCTGTTGATGAATTTTTTGTCTTTTTATACTTTTTCAGGTAAAGTAGCCTGGATAAATTCTTTATATTTTTGAACCCGAGCTTTAAACTCTGGAAGTTTCTTTTCTTCTTTGAGCTTGGTTTCGTTGTGATAAATATCATCCATATGTTTCATTTTGCCAGGTATTGTATTGTGTGCATGCTGGTACATTTCTTCAGGGAAGATAAATTCAATTTTATTATCGGTGAATTGCATTTTTCCTTCAATTCCACATACCACACAGATAGCAGTGTTATCCGGTTCAAAATAAAAATTGCGAGAGTTACAATTAGGGCAGATGCCTGGTTCTCCCATATATTTTGCATTTTTAACATCGGAGGCTGCTTTTACAATATTTACCCCAAGTTGATGACACTGGTCAACAGCTTTATCATCCAGGATAATTGATTTGCTCCACTTAAAAACTAAATCGTCAATTACTTTCCACTTACGAGTCATAGCAAGTACGTTAAGGTCGGCTGATATACGTGTTGCCCAATCACTTCCTCCAATACCAATGAAGCTGGTTACTTTCTCTATAAATTTACGTGGATCAGGGCCACCTTTTCCTGTTTTTTCTGCAATTTTTCCTGCAACAATGTTTATTCCGTTATCATACGCAGGGCCAAAAAGACGGTCTCGAACAATATGAAGAACAGCAGGGGCCCCTTTGTCAAAAATTGGCATCACCCAGATAATACCATCTGCTTCGAAGATTTTGTCAGCCAACCAGTTCATGTCATCCTTAATGATACAATCTCCATTGGTCCCCATCATCAAACCATTTACACAGGCAATGCAACCGGTGCAAGGTTTAATATTTAAATCAAGAAGACGGATAAATTCAATTTCGGCACCAGCTTGTTTTGCCCCCATTAGAGCTTCCCTTGCCATGGCATCATTACTGCCATTTTTACTCCCTCCTGATAATGCTAGTATTTTCATTATAAACAGTTTAAGTTAATAATATATAGTTCTATTTAGTTGATATTCATTCCTGCATTAAATGCTGCAATGTTTATATCAACAAATTGTGTTTTTACATTTTCTTTAATAACATTTTTCCAGTCTATATCTGTTAGTCCCATTCCTTTAACAAGTGCACCAAAAAGCACAATGTTCATCGCACGGACATTCCCCAGTCCTTGAGCAATTTCTGCTGCTTTAATAATGGTTGTGTTTGCTTTTTCCGAAATAGTTTTAATAACTCCTTCTGGATAATCGGCTTTTCCAAATAGGATAGGGGCAGAAGGGATTTTATAATCATTGACGACAACTTTACCTTTAGGATTTAAGTAATCAATCCAACGCAGGGCTTCCATTAATTCAAATGAAACCAATATATCTGCATCACCCTTACCCATAAGTGGTGATGAAACTTTTTTTCCAAAGCGAACCTGGGTACTTACGCTACCGCCACGTTGTGCCATCCCATGAACTTCAGACATTTTAACATCATAACCGGCATCCAGTAATCCTGACGATAATATTTTACTTACTAAAATAGTTCCCTGTCCACCAACACCAACAAGAAGTATGTTTTTTACATCACTTTTCATGCCTATTTAATCCTTTCTATTGCTTCAAACTTACAAATTTGTTTACATACCTCGCACGCAACACACTGAGACTGGTCAATGGTTACTTTTTTAGTTTCCTTATCATACTGAAGGGCAGGACATCCGCTACGGATACATGCTTTACATCCGGTACACTTATCTTTTATTACCTGGCATTTACCCATGTAATCACCAAATTCTTTTTTGTCTTCAGGAGTAGATTTTTTTAGTACACAAGGCCAACGTGTGATTATTACCGAAGGGACATCAAGTTCCATAGCCCATTTTAAAGTTTCGTTAACTTCTTTTAGGTCTAATGGATTAATCGTTCTAACCTGTTCAATACCAACAGCACGGCAAACAGCTTCAATATTTACTTCCTTGGTAGGTACTCCCATTAAAGTATATCCTGTTCCTGGGTTTTCCTGGTGACCAGTCATACCTGTGATACGGTTATCAAGGATAACTGTGATATGGTTACTACGGTTATATGCAACGTGCATTAAGCTGTTTATCCCTGTATGGAAAAAAGTTGAGTCCCCTATAGTTGAAATTGTTCTTTTAGGTTCATCAAACAAATCAAAAGCTTTTTGAGCCCCATGCCCCATACTAATACTTGCTCCCATGCAAATAGTCGTGTCTTTTGCATTCAAAGGTTCACTACCACCTAAAGAGTAGCAGCCAATATCGCCGGTAATCATAACATTCTTTAACTTTTTTAATTCAAAAAAGAAGCCTCTGTGGGGGCATCCGGCACATAATGTAGGA
Organism: Bacteroidales bacterium; assembly: GCA_963665085.2. GTDB lineage: Bacteria > Bacteroidota > Bacteroidia > Bacteroidales > JAAAOM01. The sequence continues at coordinate 645,896 of CAXXXS010000002.1, read as the reverse complement.
GGACGGTTTGCAACACTACTTTGATCAATCTCGAGTACTTTACTTTCTTCACCTAGAAGTGATTTTGCAATAATTTGAGGAGTCAGCTCTTCGATATTTGGTAATTTTTCTTTGCCGATACAATCAATTCCTGCAGCTTTTATCTGCTCCTCCATGAATGGTTCAAGTTCTTCAATAACATATAATGTGTCAACTTCTTTTGCAAACTCCTTTATTTTTTTCATTGGAAGAGGAAATGTAAACCCGAGTTTGAGATAAGATGCTTTATCGCCAAATACCTCCTGGGCATATTGATATGCAACACCTGAAGAAACTACACCAATTTTTTTATCATTCCATTCAAAATAATTTAAAGAAGTGTTTTCTGAATATTCCTGTAATCGTTTAAGTTTATCTTCAAGTACATAATGTAAAGCTTTGGATACACTTGGAACCAAATCATACTTATTGGTGTTTTTTACATATGGTTTTTTAACGGGTTCATTACGTTCTCCTTCTATTACTGGGCTTTTACTATGACAAATTCGGGTAGTCATACGAAACAAGATGGGAGTATCAAATTCTTCACTAATTTTTACAGCCTCCTTGATCATGTCTTTTGATTCCTGACTGTTACTTGGTTCAAGCATCGCTATTTTTGCAAATTTGGCATAATTACGATTATCCTGTTCGTTTTGTGATGAATGTAGACCAGGATCATCAGCAGTTACTAAAATCATTGCGCCATTTACCCCTGAATATGCAAAACTGAACAATGGATCGGCAGCAACATTTACTCCAACCATTTTCATTGTTGAAATCGATCGTACACCAGCAATTGAAGCCCCAATTGCACATTCCAGGGCAACTTTTTCATTCGGTGCCCATTCCGCCAGAATATCTTTTTTATAATGTTGAGCAATATTTTCTAAAATTTCAGTACTTGGTGTTCCAGGATAAGCACACGCATAGCTTATTCCCGCTTCCCAAGTTCCTAATGCAACTGCTTCATTTCCTGTTAATAGTTTTGTCATTTTTTTCGAAAGATTAAAATTATTCTCTTTTTATTTTTTCCTCCTTGCATAAGCTAAGATTAACCCAAGTGCGATAGATAAATATGCTGCTGATACAACCCTGTATTGTTCTGGTAATAAAAACGTGAGTGTATGTGCCGGAATCCAGAAAAAAGGAATTGTCTTTCCAACCACAAAATGAATAAATCCTTTCCAATCAATAGAATCAATAACTATCGCAATTGAAATTTTGCTTTTTTCTGCACGCATATCAATAAATGTATCTGTAATCCTATGCAGAGCCATAAATACAGGTCCAAAAGTTAAATTCATAAAAGAGCTGATAAAAAATGCGGTTAGAAATTTTCCAATAGGCCCTGATGTGCTGAATAATAATCCTTTTTCTTCAATTCCAGCTACACCCGTTGAAAACAGTCCAAACATTAATACGATACACATCCCAATAAATCCCCAAATAATGGATTTGTAAATCATGCCAGCAGGCTTTATCCATTTCTTACCCATAATCCTCAAAGTCAACAATTCGCCCATTGAAGCCAGAATAAAAAACTTAGCAAATCCCATAAGATAAGGATGTGCATTTGTTGCAGAAATGAAAAATTCATGTAGTGAAGGTATCAGCAAAAATGCTGTAACACTACAAAGAATCATTGTCCAAATTAAATCGCCTATTTTCATAGATTTTTTATTTTCTTTTTACCATTAGGCATGCTAATGCAATTGAATTTAATTTTGCTTCTGCATTATCACTTCTTGAAACCATAACTATTGGGTTTGTTGCACCAATTATAACCCCACCGATTTTTGCTTTTGCATAATACACAAGTGTTTTTCCAATCATATTCCCAGCTTCTATTGTTGGGACAAGGAAAATATCAACATCGCCGGCAATCTTGCTGGCAATGCCTTTATGTTTTGCTGCATCAGCACTGGCAGCTACATCCATTGCAATAGGACCTTCTAAAACACATTCCGGTAAATCTCTATTTTTCCACATATCAACTAATGATTGAGCATCTGTTGTAGCTGGCATTTTAGGATTAACCTGCTCGTTGGCTGTTAATACAGCAACATTTGGTTTGTGAATTCCCATATGGATAAGTGATTCTAAAGCACTTATTAGTATTTCTTTTTTTTCTTCAAGAGAAGGTGCAATGTTCATTCCTCCATCTGTATGGAATGCTAGTTTTTTTTCACCAGGAATTTCAAAAGCGGCAAGATGGCTTAAGATTCTTCCTGTTCGTAAACCCAGTTCTGTATTTAAGGCAGCACGTAAAAAATTACTGCTGTTTATGATCCCTTTCATTAGAATCTGTGCGTCTCCATTGTGGACTAATTCCACAGCCTTTAAAGCTGCTTTATCAGTATCAGGTTCATGAATTATTTTTGCAAAACCCTCAAATTGGAATTCATGGTATAATGGTTTTATTTGGTTTTCATCTCCCACAAGAATAGCCTTTACCAATCCCTCCTGATTAGCTTCTTTTATTGCTTTGAGAACTTCCCGATCCTGTGCTGCTGCAACACTAATTGTTACAGCTCCTAATTCTCGTGCTTTTGTCCTTATTTCTTTAAAATTCGCAAACATTGTTTTTGTAATTTTTATTGATAGATGCAATGTTTTTCTTCTTTGTTAATAACACGCAATACGCCCTGAGCCAAGGATTCCAATTCCTCTTCACCAGGCATTATGGCAACAGGGGCAATGAATTTAACCTTCTCTGTTATAGCATTAGTTATTCTTTCATTATATGCTATGCCACCTGTTAATATTATCTGGTCTACTTTCCCTGAAACAATAGTAGATAATGCCCCAATTTCTTTTGCAACCTGATATATCATTGCATTAAGAATAAGTTCAGCTTTCTCGTCATTATTAGAAGCTCTTTCAACAACTTCCCTAATATCTTTTGTTCCCAGATATGCATAAATTCCACCAGAACCCATTAATTTCTTGTGCATCTCTTGTTCAGAGTATTTTCCAGAATAACATAATTTAACTAAAGACCAGGCAGGCAATCCACCACAACGATCCGGTGAGAAAGGTCCCTCGTCCTGTGCAGTATTTACATCAATCATTCTTCCTTTTGAATGGCATGATACAGTAACACCAGTGCCTAAATGTGCAACGATGAGATTTAAATTATTGTATTGCTGGTTTAATTCTTTAGCCATTCTTTTAGCAACAGCTTTACTGTTTAGAGCATGGGAAAGACTAATTCTGGGTAATTCAGGCATTCCGGATATCCTTGCAACGGGTTCCAATTCATCAACAGCAACAGGATCGACTATATATGCCTGAATATTTAATCTCTTAGCCAGGGTAAATGCTATTATTGCACCCAGATTTGATGCATGTTCACCTCTTTCTGCTTTTTCGAGATCTTCAATCATTTGTTCGTTAACAAGGTATGTGCCGCTTGCAACTGGTTTTAGCAATCCACCCCGTCCAACAATTGCTTTAATCGTTTGTAATTCAATGCCTGAATTCTCCAATTCTTCAGTAATCAGATTTATTCTAAATTGAAATTGATCGATTATTCTTGAGAATTCTTTCAAAGCAGGACCCTGATGTTCAATTGTTTTTTTTAGAATTGATACATTATCATCGAATAAACCAATTTTTGTTGAAGTTGCACCAGGGTTTACAGCCAGAATCCTATACATTAAAGTTAAATTTTGTTAGTACTATTTTTTTTTGACAATTTTTTAATTTGTAAGAATTATGATAAATGCATTTTATTTATAGATGCTATATACCATGAGTTTTTAGTTATTTTAATTATATTTTTAGTAAAAGGTTTTCTTTTTTACAAAATAGAAAATCCTATTTCCTTTTATGATTGTAAAATTCAGGTAATTTTCGGAGTATTAATAGGTGATTTTAGGTGATAAGTATGCAAAATCAAACATTATGTCTGTATTCTTTTGGGGTGTATCCGGTTTGAGTTTTAAAAAAACGGGCAAAATCGCTGGGGTTTTTATCTTGAAGTTTATATGCAATTTCACCAATTGTCATTGTGGATTGTTTTAATAATACTTTCGCTTCTAAAATAATCATTTCATTAAGTAAATCTTTGGCTGTTTTACCGTAAGTTTTTTTTACACATCGATTTAGATGTTCCGGTGTTATAGCAAGAAGTCCAGCATAATAACTTAATTTATGTTTCTCCTGAACACGTTGCATCACCAAATTTTTAAAAGACTCTGCAATTTTTGTTGAAGCACTGTGTATAATATTTGTCTCGTAATTTGCAAATTGATTTGACTCAAAAAAAATTGTAAGAAGTGTTGATGCTACAAAATCTAAATCACATTTTTCTTTTTTGTATTCTATTTCAAGTCTTTCAAGTAATGAGATAAGAAATTCTGTAGAATTATTATTAACAGAAATAATAGGATTACCAACATATTCTAAGAAAGGAAATTTATCGAGTATTTCGTTAGGGTAAAAATATTTGTTGAATAAATCAATATTAAAATGACAATAATACCCATCAGCATCAGGGCTAATTGATTTTATTGTAGTTAGCTGGTAGGCAGGAAGAAAGAATAATGTGTTTTTTTCAATTGTGTAACTATCAATACTTTTGCTTCGAATAATTTTACCTTTAGTAACCAGCATAAAATCATAAACAGATTTTCTGTATGGAGGAAGGGGATAATATTTTAATTGAGATACTCTAACTGTTTCACAAAGTTTATTGATATGAAATATTTTATGATGCGGATAGAAGAAATCAAAACTGTTATAATAATAATCTTCCCACCATGCCGGGCTTTTTGCTATTATTTCTTTAGAGGACTCATTTTTTTTCATTCAAGCAATAAAATTATTATAGTATCTGAGTTATAAGATTTTTATCCCTAAATGAGATTTACAACACAACAAAATACTTTTGGAATTGAATAAATAAATTAAACAAGAATAATAAAATTATTTTACATAAAAGAAGGGATTGTAACTGTCAATTTTTATCAACAAAAAAGGAGCAACTAAATAATTGCTCCTTTTTTGTTATTTGTTAGATTTAAATTAAAAATTTTCGAAATCAGAATCATAAGCGTCATTTGAATCTAACTGTATCTCTTTTCCTGAGTCAGATACTATTTTTTTTATTGCCTTGGTAGATTTTACAACAGGACGTTTTACAGGTGAATTTTGTTTTGTAACAGATTTTTTGAATTTATGGTTGGATTCATTTAACTTAAAATAAGAAACCAGTTCTCTTAGTTTCTCGGCCTGATTTGTTAATTCCTCTGAATTTGTTGCTAATTCTTCGGATGCTGAGGCAGTCTGTTGTGTAACACCATTTAGCTGTTGAATAGCTGAGTTAATCTGGCCTACTCCATTTTTTTGTTCAAGACTTGCAGCTGATATTTCCTGAACAAGTTTTGTTGTTCTTTGAACTTCTGGTAGTGTCGAAATCATTTTCTTAGCAGAAGAACTGGCTAGTGTATTACTTTTTTCTGCTAATCCAACTATTTCTTCAGCGGCAACTTTACTTCGTTCAGCTAATTTCCGCACTTCTGCGGCAACAACAGCAAAACCTTTTCCGTGTTCTCCAGCTCTTGCGGCTTCAACTGCTGCATTAAGGGCAAGAATATTAGTCTGAAAAGCTATGTCATTAATAATTTGTATTTTATCAGCAATTTTCTTGGTCGCATCCAATGCTTCAGAAGCAAGTTTACCAACATCATCCATTCCGTTTTCAGCTAAAATTGAAATCTGTTCTGTTGTTTGTGCGTTATCTGCATTTTGTTCGATGTTAGAAGATATCTCTTCCATGGTAGATGATACTTGTTCAACGGATGCAGCTTGTTCGGAAGCCCCTTGTGATAATTGTTGAGAACCAGAACTAATCTGTTGGCTCGCATTTGCAACATTATTAGCACCTTCACGAATATTTGCAATTACTCTTTTCATATTCGTTAATATCCCTTTTATAGCTTGGGCAATTTCCCCAAACTCATCTTGTCTTTTATCAAAACCTTCCGGTATCATAAAACTAATATCCCCATTTGATATTTTTGTTAAATCTTTACCTAACATTCTAAATATTAAACTTATAAATCTTGATAATGTGAAATTTACAATAATGACAGCGAGAGAAATTGCAAGAAGAATAAAGAATATATTCCTTGCTGAAGATTTAACTTTTACAAAACCAGCATTCATGTAAGAAGTAGATTCTGTATTTAAATCTGAATTTAGTTCGTTGGTTGATGCATATAATTCATCACTTAAAGCGTTAATAGCATTAACATTAGCTACGTATTGAACGGTTATTTCTTTTGCTTCTAAATTGGCCTCATGAGCTGACATAATCATTTGAATAAATGCAGAACCTTGTGATCTTTCTATATCAAGTTCTGCTTGTTTAATCATATCATCCAAAGCTGTAAGTAGTTCATTTCGTTTGCTAAAATCTTCTTTCATTTGAAGAAATAGTACTTTCAATCCATAATTGGCATTGTTATTTTGATTAGCACCTCCAATTACAGTTCGCTCTACCGTTGATACAGTATGCCTTTGTGTATTATCAACTAATCTGCTGGTAGCTGAATTGATAAAATTATTTGATAGCTCTATTGAGTTATCGGTTAGGCTCATAACTTTTGTCTCGATATCCACATTGCTTTTCTTAAGCTTATTAATTTCATCTAACTTAGATTTAATTTCTTCAAGCCCGGTTTTTATTTTTTCATTCTCCAGGCCTGCTGTAGTTTGGTCAAATTGGTTCACTATTTCATTGTAACTAACCTTATTGGTAATAAAATCTTTTGATAAGTTAGAGAGAGTCCTGATTTTTTCAATTTGCCCGTTATTTTTTATAAATACATCTGATACAGAGTTGAGGCTCCAATTGATGTTGAGGATAAAGAATACAAGTACTAAAATAAGTAAAAGTTGTCCTGTTACAACCAACATTAATTTCTGACTAATTTTCAAATTTTTCATGACCTGATAATAATTATAACTGTTAAAATTTCGCACAAACTGAGTTGTCTTTTACTCCTTTAATAAGAAAAAGTTATAGTATTAATAAAAACAGAGAGAAAGGTTGATAGAAAAATTTAATACATACAGAAAATTTATCCATTGTTGATGTAATATTAAGAGAATATTTACCTATATGTATTATTTTTAAAAAATGAATAGGATTGAAAGGATTTTTGCAATTCTTATACATTTACAGACTAAGAAAATTGTTAGAGCGTCTGAATTAGCCGAAAGGTTTAATATTAGTTTAAGAACCGTTTATCGTGACATGAATGCTCTGGAAGAAGCTGGAGTTCCTATTGGTTCAGAAGCAGGTAAGGGGTATTATATTGTAGAAGGATATCATTTACCACCAGTTATGTTCTCTTCTAAAGAAGCAATTGCAATGTTAATAGGAGAGAAACTGGTTAATAATATTGCCGATGAAGAAACAAAAAGGAATTATGCTGAGGCAATGTTTAAGATTCGTTCTGTTTTACCTGGTTCAGAAAAAAGATTCTTGGAAACTCTTTCACCCAATATTGAAATTCTTCATTTTAAAACCCAACAGGATAACACTGATATACAATATCAACTCTCAACAATTCAGACAGCAATAGTTGAGGAAAGAATGATTAAAATTGACTATTATTCGCACTATAAAAGTGAAATAGTTGAAGGTAGGTTTGTTGAACCAATAGGATTGTGTTTCTACAGTTTTACCTGGCATCTAATTGGTTTTTGTAAGCTGAGGAAAGATTATCGCGATTTTCGTCTTGATAGAATAAAAAAGATATCCTTGACTGATAGAATGTATGAACCTTTAAAACGAAAATCTATAAAAGAATATCTATTAACGTTAACCAATAACAGAAATCTTATACAAATAATTATATATTGTAAGGATGAGTTTTTAAAAGAAATTAGTGGGGTTATGCAATATTACGGTTATGTGGGAAGAGAAAAGGTTTCTGAGACTGAAACAGCTTTGTTTTTTATGAATGATTCCATAGAATATGTTGCTCGTTGGTTGTTAACTTGTGGCAAAAATATTTCAATTAAAGAACCTGTTGAATTAAAAAATAAGATAACCGAGTTAGTTGAAGAATTAAATAAACATTATAATTAGCCGTTATCTCATCAAAATTATAGTGAAACATTTCATACTTTTTTGAAATTCTATTGACATAGGGCTGACACTTTTGTAACTTACATTTGAATTTAAAATTAAACATCAGTCGATAGATGGGTAGTGTTTAAGATATCAGAGTGTTTTATTTAAAATTCAATTTGTTATGAAAAAAGAAATTAAAAAAAGCGAAGAGTTAATTTCTGCATGTGGTCTGTATTGTGGTTCATGTAAAGCTTATCAGAAAGAAAAATGTTCGGGGTGCGCTGAAAAAGAAAATGCAACTTGGTGTAAAATAAGGATTTGTTGTAAAGAAAGCGGAATAAAAAATTGTTCAGAGTGTGAGAAATATGAAAATGTAATGGAGTGCAGTTATTTCAATACGCTTTTTGCGAACCTGTTTGCGTTTGTATTTAGGTCTGACCGTACTGCTAATATTGAATTATTAAAAAAAGGAACTGAAATATATATCGATTTTATGTCTGATAATGGATTAGTATCCTTGAAAAAAGGTAGTAAATCTATTCCATAGTGGTAACATTGATTTTTTAATAAGTAAAATTTATAAAAATGAAGACAAAAGTATTTCCGTTAGTTTTTATGTGTTTTACCTTAATAATTGAGTCTCAAATAGCTTTCGGGCAAGCTTCTATTTATGCTTTCAAGGCAGAAACAAGGAAGATAGAACCTTTTCAATACGTGTATTACGAATATAGAGGATCTTATATGAATGCTTTCACGGCATTTCCACAACTCTCGGAATATGTAGATGCTGAGAATATCGAAACTGATTTGTATTCTTTGGGTGTATTTTATGATGATCCTAGTCTGGTTACCGAGAATGATTTGCGTAGTGAGATAGGGATTATGATAAAACAAAAAATTAAAGATGGTCAGTACAAATGTAAAAAAGTGGATGGATTTAAAGCTGCCGTTATTCGATACAATAACATGGATGAAATAGAGAACGCATATGCTGCTTTAACAAAGTATATGAAGGAGAAAAATCTCACCCCGGTAGGACCTGCTTATGAATTTTATTATTCCTTTGATGAAAATAATTTTGATGCAGAAATATTATTTCCGGTTAAATAAATAGCAGGAGTTTAGATTCTTAAAAGCACTGATATATCTGTAAGTCAGAGAAAGGATTTTTATTGTTAAGCTTTCTTTTTAGTAGGGAAGAATAACTAAATTAGCATTGTTCGAAACATAGTTTCAAATAATGCAAAAAATATGAACAGGCAAAAACAGGAATCGTTAGTTTTTCAAATCGTTTATAAATCAAGCTTAATCATTTTACTATTTCTAATGTCTTGTACCTCTAAGGTTAAAGAAGATATCCAAGAGGACTTTCAAATAGAAAAGCAATATCAAAATGGCAAACTACAGGCTGAATTTACAGTAGTAAATGGAATTAGAGAAGGATTAGGAAAATGTTACTATTCAAATGGCAAGCTATCATCAACATGCAATTATATTAATGGAGTAAAACAAGGGGAAGAACAAAAATTTTATTTTGATGGTAAATTATACAGAACGCGAGAATTTGTAAAAGGAGAATTAGATGGGATTGAGAAGCGCTACCATACAAATGGGCAGTTAATGACAGAACAGACATACAAAGATGGGATGCCAGGTACAGATTTAAAAGAATATTCTCCTTATGGTAAACTACTTTCAAATTATCCGGAGTTTGAATATAAGGTTATTTACGACCGTGATTATGAAAAACAGAAATTACTTTTATTCTATTTCTCAGACAAGAATAAAAATGTTTCTTTCTACAAAGGTTCATTAATTGAAGATAAGTATTTTGATAATCATGCAGACTTATGTGGAATTAATGATGGTGTTGGCGAAATAGGTCTTGCTCTCGATTTTTCTGATGAAATAGAAATTTCTGCAAAATATATTACTTCAAACAAAGCACCTTATATTGTTCAACAGAAGATTTTTGTTGATGATGAACGATAAAATTTTTAGCTATCCGGATTAACCGTTTGGTTAATATTAAGAATCATAAATACAGTTACTTGTATAATGAAATTTCATTTTTATTAATTTAAATGATGTGTTTTTAATAAAATATTATACATTTGTTATGTTTTTTAACCAAATGGTTAAACTGAAAAATTAAATATTCCGGTTAATTATGACAGAGCAAGATAAAAAAACAGAAGAAAAAATACTTGAAGCAGCAACAACAGTATTTGTTGAAAAAGGGAAGGCTGGGGCCAGAATGCAGGAAATAGCAGATAAAGCAGGTATCAATAAAGCCCTTTTACATTATTATTATCGTTCAAAAGATAAATTATTCGAATCTGTATTTTCAGTAGTTATTAAGCAGATGCTCATTCCAAAAGTTATTAAGATTCTACAAAGCGAGGAAGATATCTTTGAATTGATTAGAAAATTCAGTGAGTTCTATGTTGAAACACTTATTAAAAATCCCTTTTTACCTCTATTTGTTATTGAAGAAATTAATAAAAATCCGAATCGATTATCTTCTGCAATTTTAAAATCAGGAATGCCTGTTAAAGAGATTATTGGAAAGTTTGAAAAAGCTATAGAAGAAGGTAAAATAAGAGAAGTAGATCCAAGGCAAATAATAATTAACCTTTTAGCAATGTGTATTTTCCCATTTGCAGCAAGAAATATGATTGTGCCAATTGTTTTCCAGGACAATAAAACAGAGTTTAAGAGATTCATGGAGTCGCGTAAAACAGAGGTTGCAGAATTTATTATTCAATCAATTAAAATTGAAAAGCAGTAATTATGAAACAGATATTATTTGTGATTTTTGTAGTGTTAGCAATTCAGGTTAAAGCGCAGGAAGAGCTGAGCTTGTTTGATTGCCACCAAAAAGCGGTAGCAAACCACCCTTTGGGATTGCAGAAAACAGAACTTGAACAGATAAATAAATTAAATCTGGATGTTATTACAAGTTCGTTTTTACCTCAGTTTAAACTTAATGGACAGGCAACTTACCAGTCTGATGTCGTGTCTATAGATCTGGATATTCCGGGAGTGAACCTGGACATTCCATCACCATCAAAAGATCAATATAAAATGACCGTCGAGGTTAACCAAATGATATATGATGGAGGATTAACTAAAAACAGGAGAAATCTTGAAAAGTCTACCTATAATGCAGATGTTCAGCAGGTAGAGGTCGACTTATATGGTTTAAAGGAACAAGTCAATAATGTATTTTTTCAGCTTTTTATTCTAAAAGAAAACCTTGCTTTGATAAAAGTAACAAGACAGGATCTGGAACAAAAATTAACTACAGTAAAATCAGGAGTTGAGAATGGTGTATTATTGGAATCTGATCAAATGAAATTAGAAGCCGAGTTACTAAAACTAGAACAAAGCATTGAAGAATTGGAGATTTCTGTTAGTGCATCACGAAATATTTTATCGATTTTGATGGGAGAGGAGATTGGCGATAAGATATTATCCTTGCCTGAAAATATTGAGGTTTCTGAAACAGACCTGAATCGTCCGGAGTATTTGTTGTTTAATCTTCAGAAAGAAAAACTAAGCTCAGCAGAAAAGCTTAAAGCTTCAGAAAAAATGCCAAAAGTTTACGGGTTTGGTCAATTTGGATATGGAAAACCAGGCCTTAACATGTTAAGCGATCAATTTGATACTTACTATCTCGTAGGGCTTTCATTATCATGGAATATATGGGATTGGCAAAAGGTAAATAAAGAACGACAGGTTTTCAAAATACAGGAAAATATCGTTGATACAAAACAGTCGGTATTTGATTACAATATCAATATCAACAAGGAGAAAACAAATGGAGAAATTTTAAAATTAGAAAAAGCAATAATAAAGGATAATCAATTGATTGAACTTCAGAATAAAATTTTAACGAGCGTTTCTTCTCAACTTGATAATGGAGTGATTACTTCAACCGATTATATTGCGCAATTGAATGCGGTAACTCATGCGAAGATTAGTATGAAAACACATGAAATACAGTTAGTTCAGGCGAAGATTAATTTAAAAACGATTCAGGGAAATTTATAACCGTAAAAAAAGAAAAAAATGAATACAAAAAATATTTTAGGAATTGCATTGCTTTTGGGGCTTTTATCTTGTGGTAATGGAGAAAATGAGTCTGATGCATACGGAAATTTTGAGACACGCGAGATAATTGTTTCTGCTGAGGCAAATGGGAAAGTAATTAAGTTAGATATAGACGAAGGACAATCATTGGAAAAAGGAATTGAAGTTGGATTAATTGATACAACACAGCTTGCTTTAAATTTAGATCAATTGGAGGCTAAACGGTTGGCAGTACAAGCGAATTTGTCAACAATAGACGCCAATGTTGATGTTTTATTAGCTCAGAAACAAAGTATAGAAGTTGAACTTGACAGAATCAAAAAGTTAATAGAGGATAAAGCAGCAACCCAGCGTCAATTAGATGATATAACAGGAAAACTGGATGTTGTAAACAGTCAGATTAAATCTACCGAGGTTCAAAAGAATAGTGTTTATGCAGAACTAAAATCAACAGATGCACAGATTGGGATGCTTAAAGATCAATTAAAAAAATGTCATATAGTGAATCCAATCAATGGTTCTGTTTTAGAGAAATTTATCGAGCCGTTTGAACTTGTCGCAACAGGTAAATCAATCTATAAAATTGCTGATTTATCTACAATGGATTTACGTGTTTATGTAAGTGGAGCGCAGTTGCCACACGTAAAGATAGGTCAGAAAGTAAAAGTTCTGATTGATGAGAGCGAGGATACAAACAGGGAGCTTGAAGGCGAAATCACCTGGATTTCATCAAAAGCAGAGTTTACACCTAAAATAATTCAGACAAAAGAAGAGCGTGTTGATCTGGTTTATGCTGTTAAAGTTAAAGTAAGTAACGATGGGAGCATAAAAATAGGAATGCCAGGAGAGATTAAATTTTAATACGATGAATCCATCAATATTGGTAAATAATGTAAATAAGTCTTACAAGGATGTTGTGGCATTAAAAGATGTTAACCTGGAAGTTGATAAGGCTGAGTTATTTGGTGTTATTGGTCCTGATGGGGCAGGTAAAACAACACTTTTTAGGATTCTTACAACTTTATTAATACCTGATTCGGGTATTGCAAAAATGGCTGGATACGATGTTGTAAAAGATTATAAGAAGATTAGAAACCTGGTAGGTTATATGCCTGGTAGGTTCTCTTTGTATCAGGATTTATCGGTAGAGGAAAACCTCGAATTTTTTGCAACAACATTTGGTACAACCATCAAAGAAAATTATGAGTTGATAAAAGATATTTATGTTCAGATAGAACCTTTCAAAAAACGGTTGGCGGGCAAGTTATCCGGAGGGATGAAGCAAAAACTGGCACTTTCCTGTGCCTTAATCCATAGACCGGAGATTCTTATTCTTGATGAACCCACAACTGGTGTTGATGCAGTATCAAGGAAAGAATTCTGGGAGATGCTTGTGCGTATTAAAAACGAGGGTATTACCATCATTGTTTCTACACCTTATATGGACGAAGCCGGCATTTGTGACAGGGTGGCTCTTATGCAGGATGGACATGTAATGGAGGTTGACACTCCTCAACATATCGTAAAAAAGTTTGATCGAAATATTCTGGCTATCCAGGCTGATGACATGTACCACCTGCTACGTGATATGCAAAAGTATGAATTTACGCATTCGATTTATCCCTTTGGAGATACATTGCATTTTATATCAAACAAAAATGAAGAAACAGGACAGCAGATTCAACAATACCTGGAAGGAAAGGGGCATTCTGCAATAGAAATAAAATCAATACATCCCAATATTGAAGATGTTTTTATGGAATTGATGGTGAGGAGTGAGCGATAAACTAAAAAGAGAAATTTATGAGCAGCGAAAAAGAGGTTGTTATAACAGCTAAAAATATGGTTAAGAAATTCGGGCACTTCACTGCCAATGATAATCTGAATTTTGAAGTTTATAAAGGTGAGATTTTTGGTTTCCTGGGAGCAAATGGAGCAGGTAAAACAACAGCCATAAGGATTCTTTGCGGACTTTCATCACCTACTTCGGGAGAAATAAATGTTGCAGGTTACGATGTTTATAAGCAGGCAGAAAAAATAAAACAAAATATTGGATATATGAGTCAGAAGTTTTCCTTATATGGCGATATGACTGTCTGGGAAAATATCCGGTTTTATGCAGCAATCTATAATATACCCAAGAAGAAGATTAAACAAAAGGCTGATGAGTTACTCGAAAAACTTAATCTTGAACACGCCCGGGATAAATTAATTTCTTCATTGCCTCTTGGCTGGAAACAGAAGCTTGCTTTCTCAATAGCGATCTTTCATGAACCCAAAATTGTATTTTTAGATGAGCCAACGGGAGGAGTTGATCCGATTACTAGGAGACAATTTTGGGATATGATTTATGAAGCTGGACATCATGGAATAACAGTCTTTGTTACGACACATTACATGGACGAAGCTGAATATTGCGACCGTGTTTCCATAATGGTTGATGGTAGAATAGATGCTCTTGATTCACCGGCTAATTTAAAGAGCACTTACAATGCCGAAACTATGGATGAAGTATTTGTGAAATTAGCAAGAAGGAGTAGTTATGTTGGGTAAAGATAGATTTCAATTTGTAACAGAAAAACTATGAAACGATTTATAGGATTTGTAAAAAAAGAATTTTATCACATTTTTCGGGATAAACGTACAATGCTAATCCTTTTTGGGATGCCTATAGCACAAATTTTAATTTTTGGCTATGTGGTAACAAATGAAATTAAAGATGCCGATATTGCTGTTCTCGATTATTCGGAAGATAATGTAACAAGACAAATAACAGATAAGCTTGTGTCTTCTGGTTATTTTCAATTGACCAGGACATTAAACTCAAATAGTGAAATAGAAGAAGTTTTGAGAAGCGGAGAAGTTAAGGAGGTTATTGTTTTTGAAGCAAATTTTGCAGAGCGGATTAAACGAGATGGTTTATCAAATGTGCAAATTATTGCAGATGCTTCAGATGCGAATACAGCTAATCTAATCGTAAATTATACGCGCTCCATAATACTGGATTATGCAAAAGGTATGCTGGGTGAAATAGAATTACCCATGCAAATAGAACCTGAAGTACGAATGCTTTTTAACGAAGAATTAAAAGGTGCGTTTATGTTTGTTCCGGGTACAATGGCATTAATTCTTATGCTTGTTTCTGCAATGATGACATCCATCTCAATTGCCCGGGAAAAAGAACTGGGAACAATGGAAATTCTACTGGTTTCTCCATTACGCCCGATGCAGATTGTTTTAGGAAAGGTGATGCCTTATATTGGAATTGCTTTTATTAATGCTGTTGTAATAATTATTATGGGTATAACTGTTTTTGATATGCCTGTACTGGGAAGCATGACACTTTTAATGATAGAAAGCCTGCTTTTTATTCTGATGGCACTGGCATTGGGAATTTTAATTTCAACAGCGGCTAACTCTCAGCAAGTAGCTATGTTTATGTCAATGTTCGCACTTTTGCTTCCTACCATGTTGTTGTCAGGTTTTATTTATCCGATTGATAATATGCCTAAAATATTGCAGTGGTTGTCTAATATCCTGCCTCCTAAATATTTCATTATTATTATTAAGAATATAATGTTAAAAGGTACTGGTTTGTTATTTGTCTGGAAAGAAACACTGATTATAATAGCAATGGCTGTGTTTTTTATTCTTGTAAGTATTAAAAAGTTTAAAGTTAGATTGGAAGGTTGATTATAAGAAGTGATAAGTGATAAGTTGGGAGGAATAAGAGAAAAGTGGATAGTAAGAAGTGATAAGTTGGGAGGAATAAGAGAAAAGTGGACGGTAAGAAGTGATAAGTTGGGAGGAATAAGAGAAAAGTGGATAGTAAGAAGTGATAAGTTGGGAGGAATAAGAGAAAAGTGGATAGTAATAAGTGATAAGTTGGGAGGAATAAGTGAAAAGTGGATAGTAAGAAGTGATAAGTTGAGAGTAATAAGGGAAAAGTGAATAGTAAGAAGTGATAAGTTGAGAGTAATAAGGGAAAAGAGAATGGTAATAAGTGTATTTAACTTATGACTTATCACTTTTAAACTTATAACTAAAATTAAAACGATGAGAACGATATTATATATTTTGCAAAAAGAATTTCTTCAGGTTTTTAGAAACAGGACAATGCTACCTGTTATCTTTATTCTTCCTGTAATACAGTTGATTGTCCTTGTTAATGCAGCAACATTAGAGATGAAAAAGATTGATCTGGTTATTGTTGATCAGGATCTGTCTTCAACATCCAGGGAGTTGGTATCAAAATTTGAAGCTTCTCCGTTTTATAAGATACAAGGACATTACTTCTCCATTGATAAAGCAAAAGATCTACTCTATAGTAATACGGCCGATGTTGTGCTGCAAATACCGGAGGGTTTTGAACGCTCGCTTGTGAGGGAGAATAAATCATCTGTACAGTTTTTAGTAGATGCGATAGACGGTACAGCAGCCGGATTAATTAATGCGTATTCTACAAGTATTATGAGTGATTTTAATAAAGACGTAATAGGAGAGTGGTACGATTTTAATCAGATGAAATTTGACCTGCCTATTAATATTAACCACCGGTTTTGGTATAACCCAGAGTTAAATTATAAAATTTACATGTTACCCGGTATCCTCGTAGTGCTGGTAACAATAATTGGTATGTTTTTAACAGCTCTGAATATTGTTCGCGAAAAAGAAATTGGCACAATTGAACAAATTAATGTTACACCGATAAAAAAATATCAATTTATAATTGGTAAGTTGGTTCCGTTTTTAATCATAGCATTATTTGAGTTGGGCTTTGGGTTAACTATCGGAAAATTATTATTTAATCAACCTATTGAAGGGAGTTTATTTGTTCTGTTTACCCTGGCTTTTGTTTATATGCTGGTAGCCATGGGATTGGGGCTCTTCCTGTCAGCAATCTCTAACAATCAGCAACAAGTTATGTTTTCAATCTATTTTTTTCTGATTGTTTTTATTCTAATGAGTGGGATTTTTACACCAACAGATAGCATGCCTCAATGGGCCCAATACGTCAATATTATAAATCCCTTTAAATATTTTATGAAAGGATTACGTATGATAATGTTAAAAGGCTCTGGTTTTGCTGATATTATGCCGGAACTTCTTTCTTTGAGTGTTTATGCGGTAATCGCTTTGGGCCTGGCCATCTGGAGATACAGGAAAACAGCATAATACGAAAAGAAATAGAATTGGAATTTGTTTTTTTTCGTATGAATGATTAATTTGATGAAAAACATATTTTATGTATCGCTGTAGAAAATGTAAATGGGAGGGAGAGGAGTCTGAACTCGATTATGATGTAATAGATACCTGTTTCGGACAAGATAAAACCGAGATGTGTCCCATATGTGGTAGTGTTGAGATAAATTTTATATCCAACATTCCTAGTTTACCTTAAATCCGCATCAAAAAATAGTTAAAAATCGGCAAGCCTTGAAAAATAAAATCATTCAAAGCATTGCCGATTAAAATGTTTTCACCTATTTAGGTGCAAAACATCGTAGCTGATGAAAATTACATATTCTAAAGAAAATATCAAGTCTTTTGGCGGAATAAATTTCGCTGATGAAATAATCAAGAACGCAAATCTATATAAAACTATTGACGAAAGCCTTGGCAGTAGGGGCATACGAGCAGAATACAGTTATAGTGATTTAGTCCGTTCATATTTTTTACTTGTTTTATGTGGAGGCGGGTGTGCAGAGGATATCACAGAACACTTACGCGATGAGCTCGAACAAGTAAAAGAGTTTAAGGTATGTTCTGCAGATACATTGCTGCGTATGCAAAAAGAACTGTCAACCGAAAAGGAAACATTTATATCAAAAGGGAATATTGAGCACGACTTCAATATCAACCTAAACCTTAATAGGCTTATGGTCCAGTTGTTGGTCAAGACAAAACAACTTTCTGCCAATACTGACAATTATATATTTGATTACGACAACCAGTTTATCCCCACAGGGAAATACGATTCTAAACGCAGTTATAAGAAGGACGATGGATATTTCCCGGGCATTGCAACTATAGGGAACCACCCGGTTTATATTGAAAACAGAAACGGGAACAGCAATGTAAAATACAAACAGGAACAGACACTTGAAAATGCATATGGCATTTTAAAAGAATTTGGGATAAAACCAAAGTACAGCCGTATGGACTGTGGCTCTTTCGACAAAGAAGTCCTTCCCGTGATAGAATCCAATAGCCAATACTTTTTTATCAGGGCGCAACGTTGTGCCTCTTTGTATGATGAAATAAAACAAATCGGAACATGGCAAGAAGTAGAAATAGGCTTTAAGAAATATCAAGTAGCATCAATCTGGTACGCCCCCTTTGGCCAAGAAAAAACTTACCGCTATGTAATCAGTAGGGAAAAGAACAGCGATGGACAAACAGACCTTTTTACCGGCGATGATTTTAAATACAGGGCTATTATGACCAATGAACCGCTGATGTCTGATTTGGAAGTGATCCTGTTCTACAACGATAGGGGTGAAAGCGAACGTCTGTTCGATGAAATGAACAATGACTTTTTATGGAAAAAAATGCCATTCTCTTTTCTTCATGAAAATACGGTATTCTTAATATTGATGGCAATTTGCCGAAATATGTTTCATTTCCTGACAAACTTCCTTAGTGCCAAATTAGATTTTATCAAACCAAACTTCAGATTAAAGAAGTTTATATTCCGGTTTATGGTGGTCCCTTCAAAATGGATAAAACGTGGACGACAGCATATTTTGAAGCTGTTTTCCACAAAACAATATCACCTATTGTTGCTTGATTAACAGACAAATATTTTAATAAGGCTTGGGAAAACTGCATTCATGTGTAAAAACTAAATATCTGTATATCAGGATTGTATACTAACAACGATTGGTAGCCTACATATATATAACAATAATAAAGGCTAGATACCCAAAAATTGCTTCTTGAAAATAAAATTATACCAGTAAGCTTTTATAACATACTCGAAATGCAGTAGTTTTCCCTGAAAATAATGATAAATAAGAGTTTTTTCTATTCCAAATTATTAATCTGCGGATTTAAGGGTTTATAAAAACTAGATATACCAAAGAGAAGAAACCTGAATACGTAATTTCTATCCAGGAAATTTTATTTTATACTCAACATCTACTTTACCTTTAGAAATAGAGGCTAGTTTACCTTTTAGTAGTTTCTTTTTAAGAGGGGATATTCTGTCAACAAACATTACTCCCTCCAGGTGATCATACTCATGCTGAATGATACGGGCTTTTATTCCATCTAATTTTTCATGATAGTAGTTGAAGTTTTCATCATAGTATTCAATTTCAATATCTGAAGGACGCTCAACATCTTCCCTGATATTAGGGATACTTAAACAACCTTCGTTGAAAGGCCATTTATCACCAGTCTGGTTGATTATAACAGGATTAATAAAAACTTTTTTAAAATCTTTTAGTGTTTCATCATCTTCTTCCATCGGGGAGGCATCAATAACAAAGATACGTTTTGAAATGCCAACTTGCGGGCCAGCTAAACCAACACCATCAGAAGCATACATTGTTTCAAATAAATTTTCAATCATTTCTGCTAGTCCTTCTTCACCTTCTTCTATTTCTTGTGCTTTTTTTCTTAAAACTGGTGAGCCAAATACATAAACCGGATAAACCATTCTCTACCTCCTAATACTATCAAGATAATTTTGTAAAATAATTGTTGCACTTATCTTGTCAATCAGTGCTTTGTTTTGTCTTTGTTTCTTTTTTAGCCCTCCATCAATCATAGTCTGGAAAGCAATTTTTGATGTAAACCGCTCATCAAACAGTTCAACCTTTATGGAAGGATATGTTTTTTTTAATTTTTTAATAAATGGGTCAATAAATTTTATTGATTCCGAATCTTCGTTATTCAATTTCTTTGGATAACCAACAATAAAACAATCGATTTGTTCTTTTGTTAAATATTCATTAAGGAAATCCCAAATTTTGGCACTAGGTATAGTGTCTAATCCATTAGCTATTATTTGTAATGGATCAGTTACTGCTATCCCAACTCTTTTCTGACCAAAGTCAATTGACATTAATCGTCCCATAGATTAAAATAAAAAGGCGGCATAAAGCCGCCTTAAAATTAATTAATTATTATTTATTTGCTAAAATCCATTGCAGCCATTCTCATGTAGCTGTTATATCGATATTTAGCATTTTCTTCAGCAGCAGCAAATAAAACATCTGCTTCAGCTGGGAAAGACTTTTTCAAAGAAGTATATCTTACTTCGCTCATTAAGAATTCTTGGAAAGCATCCCAATTAGGTTCTTTTGAATCAAATTGGAAAGGATTCTTTCCTTCTTCTTCTAATTGTGGGTTGAATCTGTAAAGGTGCCAGTAACCTGCTTCAACAGCACGTTTTTCTTCTAACTGGGTTTTTCCCATTCCATTTCTTAAACCATGGTTGATACATGGGGCATAAGCAATAACAAGAGATGGTCCTGGATATGCCTCAGCTTCACGGATAGCTTTTAGGAATTGATTTTGATTAGCTCCCATTGCTACCTGGGCAACATAAACATAACCGTAAGTCATAGCCATTGCACCAAGGTCTTTTTTACGGATTTTTTTACCCGAAGCAGCAAATTTAGCAACTGCGCCAACAGGGGTAGATTTAGATGATTGACCACCTGTATTTGAATATACCTCAGTATCCATTACAAGTACATTGATATCATCGCCAGAGGCAAGAACATGATCAAGACCACCATATCCAATATCGTAAGCCCATCCGTCTCCACCAAATACCCAAACAGACTTTTTAACAAGATAATCTTTTAATCCGGCTATTTCTTTTATATATGGATTATCACTTCCCTCTAAAAGAGGAAGGACTTTGGCAGAAGCTTCTTTTGATTTCTGAGCATCGTCTTTGCTTTCCAGCCATTCCCCGAAAGCTTCTTTTGCTTCCGCAGATAAGTTGTTCTCATTAATTGCTGTCTGCATACGTAATGCAATCCTGTCTCTTAATTTTTCAACACCTGTTGAAATTCCAAGGCCATATTCAGCATTATCTTCAAATAGTGAGTTACCCCAAGCAGGGCCTTTCCCTTTTGCATTAACCGTATAAGGAGTAGATGGGGCAGAGCCACCATAGATTGATGAACAACCAGTTGCGTTCGCAACAATCATTCTTTCTCCATAAAGTTGAGTAATTAATTTCACATAAGGAGTTTCACCACAACCTGCACAAGCACCAGAGAATTCGAATAAAGGCTGAGCAAACTGACTGTTTTTAACAGATTTTTCTATCTCAAATAATTCTGATTTGTTTGTAACATTTTCAATGAAATGCTCCCATCTGCTGATTTCTACATCTTGAGATTCTAGAGGTTTCATTACTAATGCTTTTTCTTTTGCAGGACAAACGTCGGCACAGTTACTACAACCTGTACAATCTAGCGGGCTAACCTGTATTTTGAATTGTAAACCTTCGAAACCTTTTCCTTTTGTTGCTAATGTAACAGTACCTTCAGGTGCATTTGCAACCTCTTCTTCATTTAGTAAGAATGGACGGATACAAGCATGAGGGCAAACATAAGCACATTGGTTACATTGGATACAGTTGTCTGCAACCCACTCAGGTACATCCACTGCAATACCTCGTTTTTCGTATTTTGTTGTACCAGCAGGGAAAGTTCCGTCTTCTCTTCCTAGAAATGCACTCACTGGAAGGTCGTCACCCATCTGCATATTGATAGGTTCAACAACATTTCTGATGAAATCTGGGGCATTGCTGGTATTTTCTTTAGTGCTAATTTTTATGTTAGACCATTCTGCGGGTACTTCAACCTGAAGAACATTTCCACCTTGCTCTACAGCAGCAAAGTTCATATTAACAATTTCTTCCCCTTTTTTTCCAAAACTTTTTATAATGAACTTACGCATTTCATTTACAGCATCCTCATAAGGTATTACCTCTGAAATTTTGAAGAAAGCTGATTGCATAATGGTATTTGTTCGGTTTCCTAGTCCGATATCCTTAGCAATTTGTGTTGCATTGATAATATAGAATTTGATATTGTTATCTGCCAGGTATTTTTTGATATCATCAGGAAGACGATCTTTTGTGTCTTCTTCGTTCCAAATACTATTTAAAAGGAAAGTGCCTCCTTTTTTTAGCCCTCTAAGCATATCATACTTACCTAGATATGAAGGAACATGGCAGGCAACAAGGTCAGGGGTGCCAACCAAGTATGGGGCACGAATTGGTTTGTTGCCAAAACGTAAGTGAGAAGTTGTTATACCACCTGATTTTTTAGAATCATATGCGAAATATGCCTGGCAATATTTATCTGTAGAATCTCCAATAATTTTGATTGAGTTTTTATTTGCACCTACTGTTCCATCAGAACCAATTCCGTAAAATTTACCTTCAAAAGTTCCTTTTGGTGCAATACTAATTTCTGGTTGAAGAGGTAGAGATTTGAAAGTAACATCATCAACAATACCTACTGTAAATTGATTTTTAGGTTCTTTCATAGCCAAGTTGTCAAATACAGAGACTATTTGAGCAGGAGTTGTATCTTTTGAACTTAATCCATAACGACCACCTACTATTAATGGGGCATTTTCTTTGCCATAGAAAAGTTCTCTAATATCAAGATATAAAGGATCTCCATTAGCACCTGGTTCTTTTGTCCTGTCTAGGACACAGATTCTTTTAACAGATTTAGGAAATACATTGAAGAAATATTTTGCGGAAAAAGGTCTGTAAAGATGTACAATAATAACACCTGTTTTTCTTCCTTGTGCATTTAAATAATCTACAGTCTCACGAATTGTTTCAGTAACAGACCCCATAGCAACGATAATATCTTCTGCATCCGGAGCTCCATAATAAACAAATGGATGGTATTCACGGCCTGTGATTTTTTTCATCTCTTGCATGTAATCCTCGACCATGTCAGGAATAACATCATAAAATTTATTTGCAGCTTCTCTTGACTGGAAATAAATATCAGGGTTTTGGGCTGTACCCCTGGTAACAGGATGCTCTGGATTAAGAGCTCTGTTCCTGAATGCTTGTAACGCATCTTGATCGACTAAACTAGCGAATTGTTCTGTTGAAGGAACTTCTACTTTTTGAATTTCATGAGAAGTACGGAATCCGTCAAAGAAATGAAGAAATGGGACTCTTGATTTTATAGCTGTTAAGTGGGCAACAGCTGCAATATCCATAATTTCCTGAACACTGCTGGTTGCCAACATAGCAAAACCAGTTTGACGAGTGCTCATTACGTCACTATGATCACCGAATATTGAAAGAGCCTGAGCTGCTAAACTCCTCGCTGATACGTGAAATACGCCAGGTAAAAGCTCTCCAGAAATTTTATACATGTTAGGAATCATTAATAGTAATCCCTGAGAAGCTGTGTATGTGGAAGTTAATGCTCCTGCTTGTAATGAACCATGAACAGCTCCAGCGGCACCACCTTCAGATTGCATTTCTGTTACTTTAACAGTCTCTCCAAATATGTTTTTTCTTCCATTTGCAGCCCATTCGTCTACATATTCAGCCATCGTTGATGATGGTGTAATAGGGTAAATCGCAGCTACTTCACTAAACATATAGGCAATATGCGATGTTGCATAATTACCATCACATGTGATAAATTTCTTTTTTTCTGCCATTTTTAATGATTATAATATGATTATTTTTTATTGATTTAAAACTATTCTTACAAAATTAAAATAATAAACTATTTTAAGTTGATTAGAATCTAATTCAGTTTAATTTCAAATAAGATTTATGCTGTAAAACATAAAATAAAAAATGCGAGTAGAAACTCGCACAATTTATTAATTACCATTCATCGATATAAGGAATTCTTCGTTGGATTGTGTCTTGTTCATCCTGTCTTTAAGGAATTCCATTGCTTCAATCGAATTCATGTCGGCAAGATAATTACGAAGTATCCATATCTTATTTAGATGTTCTTTACCAAGAAGTAAATCTTCTCTCCTTGTACTTGATAAATTAATATCAACAGAAGGATAGATTCGACGATTAGATAATTTTCTATCTAATTGTAATTCCATGTTACCAGTTCCCTTAAATTCTTCGAAGATAACTTCGTCCATTTTTGAACCTGTTTCTGTAAGGGCAGTTGCAATAATTGTTAATGAGCCACCATTTTCAATATTACGTGCAGCACCAAAGAAACGTTTTGGCTTGTGAAGGGCATTTGCGTCAACACCACCAGAAAGAACCTTACCTGAAGCAGGTGCTGTAGTATTGTAGGCTCTGGCTAAACGAGTAATTGAGTCCAACAAAATAACAACATCATGGCCACATTCGACCAAACGTTTTGCTTTTTCTAATACGATATTTGATACACGAACGTGTCTTTCCGCAGGCTCATCAAAGGTTGAAGAAATAACCTCTCCATTCACGTTTCTTGCCATATCTGTAACTTCTTCTGGTCGTTCATCGATAAGCAAGATTAATAAGTATACATCAGGGTGGTTCTCTGCGATAGCATTAGCAATATCTTTTAAAAGAACGGTTTTTCCTGTTTTAGGTTGAGCTACTATTAAGCCTCTTTGACCTTTTCCAATAGGAGCAAATAGATCCAATACCCTTGTTGATAAACTACCCATACCATTCGAGCATAAAGTGAATTTTTCATCAGGGAACAATGGGGTTAAGTAATCAAAAGGTACACGGTCGCGGATATAATCAGGGCTACGTCCATTAATTTCAAGAACTTTAATTAATGGGAAGTATTTTTCTCCTTCTTTCGGAGGTCTGATAGCTCCTCTTACTGTGTCACCAGTTTTTAAACCGAAAAGTTTAATTTGAGATTGTGAAACATAAATATCATCAGGAGAATTTAGATAATTGTAATCCGCTGAACGAAGGAAACCATAACCGTCAGGCATTATTTCTAAAACACCTGAATTAGTTATTAATCCATCAAAATTGAATGTTTTCGAATGGTCTGTGTTATGATTAAGTTTTTCTTTTGGTTCGTCTTTTTTGGTTTCAGGCCTTTTAACTTCCAGTTTCTCTCTATTATCCCGATTGTCTCTTATATCTCTGTTCTCCCGGTTGTCTCTGTTTTCCCGGTTGTCCCGATTATCTCTTGTTTGTTTTGGCTGTTTGCTTTTTTCGATTTCAGGATCTTTTTTGATCTCGATTACTTTTTTAAGCTTTACTTCAGGAGTTTTGTCTTCTGTTTCATTTTCTATAGTTTCAGGAGACGATGTAGCCACTTTCTCTGTTGCTTGTTTCTTTTCTGTTCTTTTTCTTTTCTGTTTTTGAGGTTCTGGATTTTTTACCTCAGTTGCAGAAATAGCCTGTTGATCTAATATCTTGTATATTAAGTCTTGCTTTTTTAAAGATTCAACTTTTTTAATATCAAGACTTTTTGCTATTTCACGCAATTCTGAAACAAGCTTTTTGTTTAATTCTAAAATATCATACATTCTGTGGAAGTTATAATAATATAATTTATACGGAAAATATATTAATTGAAAAATAAATTTCTTTTGTGAAATGCTATCCCTAACGATTTTTGGAAAAACTCCGCAAGTATAAACTTTTATTTATAATTAGCAAAAACAATTTTTAATTTTTTTTTGATTAATTGGAAATTTAAAAAAAAACAGTAACTTAGAAAACCTATTTAGGGAAGTATTTTGACAATATTTTCAATAAATATACAAAATTTTCCTCAAATCGAAACTAATTAACGAAAATTACTCTTTTCTATATGGTTCTTTAATATTAACTAAGAAAAAAAATCCTTTTTCATGAGACAATTAAAAATCATAAAACAGGTTACTAACAGAGAAACTCCATCATTGGATAAGTATCTACATGAGATAGGAAAGGTTGAGTTAATAACTGCAGAGGAAGAAGTTGAATTAGCAAGGAAAATAAAAAATGGGGATCGTTTAGCTCTCGAGACCTTAATAAAAGCAAATCTTAGATTTGTGGTTTCTGTTGCTAAACAGTATCAAAATCAAGGATTAACTCTTCCTGATTTAATCAATGAAGGAAATTTAGGATTAATAAAAGCAGCACAGAGATTCGATGAGACCCGGGGATTTAAGTTTATTTCCTACGCTGTATGGTGGATACGCCAATCTATTCTTCAATCTCTGGCAGAACAGGCCAGGATTGTGAGGTTACCGTTGAATAAAATTGGTTCAATAAATAAAGTGAACAAAGTTTTTTCAGAATTAGAACAAAAGTTTGAAAGAGAACCTACTGTTCAGGAGATTGCAGATGCTATGGACATTGCTCCGGAAGATATAAAAGAATCAATGCTAAGTTCTGGCAGGCATGTTTCTATGGATGCCCCAATGACTCCAGGAGAAGAGGGTAATATGTACGATGTTCTTCTAAGTATGGATACTCCAAGTCCAGACAAGAGTTTGTTAAATGATTCTTTGAGAAAAGAAATAGAAAGGGCTTTATCAACATTAACCTTTCGGGAATCAAATGTTTTAAAATTGTATTTTGGTTTGGGAGGGAAACAGCCCTGTACTCTTGAAGAAATTGGGGAAGAATTAAATCTTACACGAGAGCGCGTTCGTCAAATAAAAGAAAAGGCAATTAAAAGACTAAAACATATAACTCGAAGTAAAAATCTTAAAACATTTTTGGGTTAAGCATTCCATTTTGTCGTTTTGTATTTGATTCAAGGGATTCATTTTCTATTTTTGACCCCAGATCAAAAATATTAAAAATAATGAATCAATTGATAGCCCCATCAATCTTATCAGCAGATTTCGGAGAATTAAAAAAAGATATTGAAATGATAAACCGAAGTCAGGCTGATTGGATCCACGTAGATGTTATGGATGGAGTATTTGTTCCAAACATTTCTTTCGGATTCCCGGTAATAAAGTATGTAAAGAAGTTTGCAGACAAACCGTTGGATGTTCATTTAATGATAGTTAAGCCGGAAAGATATATTGAGGAGTTTAAAAAAGTTGGCGCAGATATTCTAACGGTACATTATGAAACGTGTGATCATCTTCATAAGACAATCTACGATATAAAAAACCTTGGAATGAAAGCTGGCGTAACATTAAATCCTCACACTCCGGTGTCTGTTCTTGATGAGATTATCGTAGATGTTGATATGGTTTTAATAATGTCGGTGAATCCTGGTTTTGGAGGTCAAAAGTTTATTACTAATTCATTAGATAAAGTAAAAAGACTAAAAGAACTAATAGTAAAAAAACAATCCAACAGTTTAATTGAGATTGATGGTGGTGTTAGCCTAGATAACGCTAAGTCAATTTGTGATGCAGGAGTGGATATCCTGGTTGCAGGAAATACAATTTTTGCTTCAGAAAATCCAGAAGAGACAATATCAAAATTAAAAAAGCTATAGGACGGAAACCGGGAAACGAAATAAGCAGTCCGGATGTTGGAGCTTGTTTCTAATTTTTACTTTTTAAAAATATGGTATATTATTTGTACATTTGCGCTCGCTAAAAAGCAATGTTCTTTGAGTTGATTAATTATTATTTATTGATAATTAATCATTAAATTGGGGCTGACGTGGATTTGACAGTAGGTTAAATTAATATGTAAGCATGTCGGGCAATGTGCTTTAACCCGTTAATCTGTAGTGCGAATTTTTAAATGGCGAAAATTCTTACGCTCTTGCTGCCTAATCGAATAATAGTAGATTTATGGCTTAATCTGCTTACTAGGTAAGCAGACAAGACATCCCGCTAATAAGTTCTGTTTGACCCTTATTGGCAACGGGGTGCTGTGGATGTTGAACTAGTTTGGTTTTTGTTCCGTAAACCTTACGAAAATTTAGGAACTAAGGTAAAGTTAGGCTGTCTTTTTCCGGATTTTACTCGAAAACCAATAAAAGAATAAGCATGTAGAAAGCATATTGATTGCTTGTCTGGACCAGGGTTCGACTCCCTGCAGCTCCACTTTGCCCTCGAAGTTCGAGGGTTAAAAATGCTCGAAAGGGCTTTTTTTCTATTCAGTAAGACACTCTTTTTTGTAATGAAAAGTTCAATATGATTTGCAAATGAACTGTAAATTAAGGAGAATTGTTCAAAACATTAGAGAATCATTTTTTTCTTTTTTAACCACAAATAACTTCTATTCCTAAATTTTACTTTTACACCAATTATTTCATTTGTATGATTCTTGTTTTTGGAGGCACAACAGAAGGGAAAAAAACAGCTGCTTTACTTGACTTTTTAAGTGAACCGTATTTGTATTCTACAAAAACAAAGTCTAGCCTTAAAATTAAAGGGAAGAATATATTTGGAGCAAAAGATTTTGATGAAATTTCAAAGTTATGCATAGAAGAAAAAGTCAACCTAATAATTAATGCAGCACACCCCTTTGCAAAAGAACTTCACAGAAATATATTTAAAACATCAGAAGACCTTAATATTTCAATTATTCGTTTTGAGAGAATTTATCCAGATTTAACACCTTATGAAAATATTAAAACGTTTTCATCATTTAAAGAAATGACGGATAAACTACTGTTAAGTAAATACAGGAATGTGTTGTGTTTAACAGGAGTTCAAACTATCCCGCATTATGCAAAATTAATAAACGAACGTAATTGTTATTTTAGGATTCTTAATACAAAACAAAATCAGCAACTGGCAAAACAATATAATGTAAAAAAAGAGAATTTAATTCTAATAGAACCCAAAGAAGGTGCAGAGGAATTGATAAATCTTATTCGAAAAACAAATGCTGAAATAATTCTGAGCAAAGAAAGTGGAGAGTCAGGATTCTTTATGGATAAAGTGGAGGCGTCCAATAAATTGAGTATACCCTTATGGGTTGTTGGACGCTTGGAGTTACCGTCATTCCCAAATAAGGTAAATTCAATTAAAACTTTATTGCAAACATATTATACATTAAGAAAACGTTTCAGAAAAGCTGAAGAGCAATTAAGACATGGGTATACAACTGGCTCATGCGTTGCCGCTGCTGCTAAAGCATGTTTCATAGCCCTGGTGAAAAATAGATTCCCGGAACAAGTCTCTATTACTATTCCTACCGGGGATATTGCAAGATTTTTAATATTTTCTAAAGAATTAACCGAATCGAAAGCGTCATGTGTAGTTATAAAAGATGCCGGAGATGATCCAGACGTAACCCATGGAAAAGAAATTGGTTGTGAGTTACGTTTTATTAAAGAAACAGGAGTACATTTTGTGAAAGGGAAAGGTATAGGTACTGTTACCCTGCCCGGATTACAGGTGAAAGTTGGTGAACCTGCTATAAATCCTGTCCCTCGGAAGATGATACTTTCGGTAATAGAAGAATTATGCAATTATTACGAAATAGAACAGGGAATTGAAGTTATTCCCTTTGTGCCTGAAGGGGAAGAACTGGCAAAACAAACTTTTAATCCTCGGGTAGGTGTTGTTGGGGGAATTTCAATAATTGGTACGTCAGGCAAGGTTATTCCTTATTCAAATGAAGCATTTTTATCAACTATAAAATATCAGATCTCGGTTGCCAAAGAATCAAATGTCGATGAAATTGTGCTTACTTCAGGAAAAAGAAGTGAGAATATATTAAAACCATTGAATAAACATTTACCGGAAACATCTTATATACACTTCGGTAATTTAGTTGGAGAAACACTTAAACTTGCTATAGAAAAAGGAGTACATACAATAACAATTGGGCTGATGCTTGGAAAAGCAATGAAGCTTGCAGAAGGACATTTAGATACGCATAGTAAAAACAATTCGTTTAATCCGGTATTTGCAGAAGAGTTATTAAAAGTATGTAATTACCCTATGGAAATGGTTAAAAAAATACAATCCCTTAAGCTTGCGAATGCAATAAAAGAAATTATTCAGTTCTCGTCAAAAGAACCATTTTATAGAGAAATAGCAGAACGTTGTTATAATAATTGTAAAACGATTGTGAAAGAAAAAGCCAAATTAAAATTTATCCTCATTGCCGATAAAGGTGAAACAATTACTATTTCATAATATTTTTTGAAAATAACTTAAGGATAAGTTTGTTACATAATATCTTTTATATATTTAGAAGTAATGAAGGATAGGTGAAATAAATGTAAGGCTTATTTTATTGTAAATAGTATTTGGAAATATAATTTGTTTAAATACTTTTACCCCGATTTTTTGGTGATTGTATTTGAATACTTCAAATACAATAAAAGGGAATCAGGTGTAAATCCTGAACAGACCCGCTGCTGTAAGCTCCACCAAAATCTTTGAACATTACCCAATACCACTGTCTGTCTTTTGATGGATGGGAAGGAGGTTCAAAGATGGAGTAAGTCAGAAAACCTGCCAAAATTGATAGTTTAAAGCTTTCGTGGACTAAGGCTAAAGAACAAACAGTTATGCAATAACTTTATTTTTTGCATTTTACATTGTTTTTTCTACACTGATAATGAGTGGATCTTAGACCATGATGTTTAGATAAATTAAACATTATTAAAATGAGGTTTTTACTCAATCTTATAATATTATTTTGTTTTCAGTCAATTGGTGCGTTCGCCCAAAAATCATTTTTGCTATCAGGCGAGATAAGAGACATAAACGACACTCCGATTTCTATGGCTCTAATAGCGATAGAAGGTTCGAAAACTGGTTGTTATGCGGATGATAACGGAAAATATTCTTTAAAAATCACTTCAGGAAAACATACGATAGTTATTTCAGCATATGGTTATAAATTACTAAAAAAAACAATAGAAATACAGAATGATAAAACACAGAATTTTGTCCTCGAGAAATTAGCAATTGATTTAGAAACAGTAAATGTGTATGGTAAATCCCGAAGCCAACAAATCCGTGAAGGTTCTTTTTCTGTAAACTCAATTGAGATAAAACAGCTGGCTAGTAGTTTAAATAACTTAAATACAACCATTGGAAGAAGTAGTGGAATAAAAATACGAGAAAATGGCGGTGTTGGTGCTGATTTTGATCTTTCGATTAATGGCTTATCTGGGAACTCAATCCGGTATTTTATTGATGGAGTACCTCTTTCATCCATGGGTAATGGAGTATCTCTTGCTAATCTTCCTGTAAATATTGTTGAACGTATTGAAGTGTACAAAGGTGTTGTCCCGGCAGAGTTGGGAAGTGATGCTTTAGGCGGAGCAATAAATATTGTAACTAAAAAAGAAGTGCATAATTATGTAGATGCATCGTATGGTATTGGTTCTTTTGGTACACATAAGGCCGATTTTAATGCGCAGTATGTTCACCCTAAAACAGGTTTGTTTGTTCTGCCTTCTCTTGGCATCAATTATTCCAAAAACAACTATGAGATGAGAGATGTCGAAGTATTGGATACTACTACCAATTCATTTAAAAAAATTAATACAAAGCGATTTCATAACGACTATTTCTCTGCCTTTACACAACTGAAAATAGGGGTCAATAATAAAAAATGGACAGAAATATTCTCGGTTTCTACTTCTTATTTCTATTCAGATCAAGAGTTACAAACGGGTTCTGTGCAAACCTGGGTATATGGAATGGCTACCCGAGAAAAAAAAGCGTTTAATTTATCTGGACAATATCAAAAAAATGAGTTTTTCATAAAAGGATTATCAACAAACATTTCTCTATCTCAAACCTGGGACAAGAAAGTAGTTGTTGATACAACCTATCGTCAATATTATTGGGATGGCTACTCAACTTCAGCTTCAGGGAATGAAATTTCAGGAGGGGCAAAATCAATAAGACATATAGAAAGGCCTTTAACTATCGGGCGAGCTAATTTCAATTATTCCATAAATAGCAAACATGTAATAAATTTCAATTACGTAATAAATTATCTGACTAATAACAGATATGATGATTTAGACTCTGAATTCGAGCCATCGAAAGATATCTTTAACAAACAAATTATTGGAATTTCTTATAACCAAAAATTTTGGAATGACAAATTAGACAACACTTTATTTTTAAAAGATTTTATCAGCTATTTGGAAATTGGACAACAAGATCAATCATGGATTACCGGATCTGATGAAGTTGAACGTTCGTCTACAACGAGTAACTATGGATATGGGGTAAGTTCAAGGTTCCGTTTTATTGAACAACTAGCAGTTAAGGGATCTTACGAACATAGCATTAGACTCCCATTAGCAAAAGAATATCTGGGAAATGGAACAACGATAGATCCAAATTTCAAGCTGGAACCTGAAAATAGTGAGAATATAAATCTGGGATTATTTGGGTCATTTCATATTGCTTCTGAACACCATATAAATTATGAAATGGGTCTTTTTTACAGAAAAGTAGAAGATTATATTCGTTATGTCCCTGATCAAAATGAAGGAAATGGTCAATATGATAATGTAAATAATGTAACAGTAAAAGGTATAGAGGGTGAACTTCGATACGATTACAGGAATTTATTCCAGGTAATCGCCAACATGAGTTATCTGGATGAACGAAATAAGACGAAATATCAGGACAACGGTAAACCGGAAGTAACTTACAACAATCATATGCCAAACCGCCCCTGGCTATTTGGTAATTTAGAGTTTAATTTCAGAAAGAATGACATTTTTGGCTATAAAAATAATCAGCTGAAGCTTGCTTATTTTTTTCAATATGTACATTGGTTTTACCTCACATGGGAAGGCTATGGCACGTTAAGTTCGAAGTCAACAATACCTAGCCAATACCAGAACAATGTTGAATTAACCTATTCCTTAGAAAACAAAAAATATAATATTTCATTTGAGGCTGAAAATATATTTGATTGCACATTATACGATAACTATATGATGCAGAAGCCTGGCAGATCTTTTTTTCTTAAACTGAGAATATTCATTAATTAAAATTTCAATAAACCATGAAAAACTTAAAATTTCTTTTTAATATTTTTTTTATTACAACTCTAAGCATACTTTTCTTTTCCTGTGAGGACAATAATGATCCGGTAGAAGATCCAGATCCATTGGAAACAGCACATTTCGATATCTGGGTTTCGATAGGAGGAAGTGGAGGTATGGGATCTGAAAGCACTCAATTGGTGCAAAACACAAAAGAATTAGGTGATTCTACTACAGTGATAGACTATGTAGGAACAGGAGTTGATGTTACTGCTAAGCTTTTTCAGGAATCAATTATCAAAGGGCAATACTACTATCAAATACCTCAGGAAAAAGATCGTTTTGGAAAATACCGTATTGGATCTAATGGCATTGAAACAACAGCAGAAATAGCTTTTGGTACCAACTCTTACAATGATCGCCGTTATGCCCATGCGTGGATCGGTGATGACATTTTTGTTGTATTGGCAGCTAATGGAGATAAGGATTCTGTTATCTGGACAAAATTTAATGCTACTGATATGACAATTGTCGCTGAAGGTACCCTTAAAGGTTTAACAGATACACTCTCTGCATACAGTACTTCTGGCCTTGCCGATTATCGTGCCAGCGACAATATGATATTGTATTCTTATTGCCACAGTAGTTCATCACAACGAGTTGGGGTTTATATGGCTTTTATCGATGCTTCTGATATGAGTGTTGTGACAACTGCTGTAGACGACCGTGCTTCTTTTATGGCTGGAACTGCTTATGGTCAATTATTACAAGATAAAGCTTTTTTTGATGAGAATGGTGATTATTATCTCGCTTGCAACACAAAAATAGACGGGGCAACCAGCAGTACCCAGCAATATGGTTCTTTACTTCGTATCAATTCAGGAGAAACAGACTTTGATGATAGTTATGTGGGGTTCACGAATGCATCTGGTAGCCAGGGAAAATTGGTAACTGTACAGTCTTTGGTAAGCGGTAAAGCCCTTGTTTATGTACAAGACCCGGAATATACTGGGGCTGGCGAATGGGGAGATACATATAATTGCTACTACGCAACTTTAGATCTGACAACAGACAAACTTACCATTTTAGATTTACCACATAGTGAAGGTACTTTCTCTCAACGATCTGTTGTATTAGGCGATTATGCATATATAGGTGTAAATCCTGAAGATTCTGAACCATGTGTTTTTGTTTACGATATTAAAGAAGAGAGTTTAACAAAAGGCTTGACCATAACAGAAGGATATTCATTCGATCGTATTGTTACATTAGATGATGCTGAATAGTTTTCTCTGCGAAAAAAATACTGTAATCTGAGAGAAAAGATAAATGAATAAATGAAAAATTTTTTTATTCAAATACACAAAATAACAGGTTCTGTGCTGAGCCTGTTATTTCTTATGTGGTGCTTTACAGGAATAATTCTTCTTTATAAGGGTTTTCCACATGCAAACAGGCATGATCGTTTTGAAAATCTCGAATATCTGAACGAAAGCGATTTTACCAATCTACCATATTTTGATGAAACGAATTCGGGGGAGGTCGAATTGGAAAAATACCAGGGAAATCTTATCTACAGAAAAGAAAATGGGAGCAAAGCACAACAAATTTTCGATGCGCATACTTTAGAAGCTTATGACATATTTACAAGTAACCAAGCCATTAAAGAAGCAGAGCATTATCTCAATACAAAAGTCGTAAAAGTTGATAGCTTAAATAAAATCAACTCATGGGTTCCGTGGGGGTATTACAAACCCTTATTGCCTTTTTATAAATGTTATATGGCTGATGAGGAACACTCAGTACTATTTGTGTCAGCAAAAATTGGTGCGGTTATCCAACATACTACTCGATATTCACGATGGATGGCTCGTTTGGGAGCTATACCTCATTTAATGTATTTCCCACAGATAAAACAGTTTGCAAAACGTTGGGAAAATACAATTCTTGTACTTGGAATAATAGGTATTTTAGTGATAATATCGGGTTTGTTTGTTGCTTTTTTTAGGTTTAAAAGAGA
The DNA here is from genome assembly GCA_963665085.2 of Bacteroidales bacterium. Taxonomy (GTDB): domain Bacteria; phylum Bacteroidota; class Bacteroidia; order Bacteroidales; family JAAAOM01. The sequence goes on along the minus strand of CAXXXS010000002.1, from coordinate 610,840 downwards.
TACGGAGGGAAGAATAGTCAGTATCTCCATCTTTAAAAAATGGTCATATAAATGGCATCATATCTTTGGGTTATTCGTAGGACTATTCTTTTTTACGTTTTTATTGAGTGGTATATTTTACGCAACAGGTGTTCCTTCCTGGATTTCAGCCAAGCCCGAAGGAAAATCTCCTCAAACAAGATGGAACCAAAGACTTGAAACGGATACAACAATGTATCCTGAACGTGTTTGGAATTTGCTCCCTGAAAAATCAGGTCTGAGGAAAATTGCATGGACAACAGCGATGGGACTTCCGGTGGTTGAAGCTTACTACGACAACTACAGAAAGTCTGTAAATTACATCGTTGAAAACGACACGCTAAAACAGTTTTTAACTACAGAAGAAAAAATAAAGGCATATGCAATAGAAGTTCTTGGAAGTAAAAAATTCTCTGTTGAAATACAGGAAGAATATGATAATTATTATAAATCTTCAGGGATGTATTACCATTCGCTACCTGCATATAAACTTAGCTTCGATAATGAATTCAATACCATTTTATATATCGATCCTGAATCGGGTAAAGCTGTAGAATACTTCAATAATAATAAGAAAACACAACGTTGGTTGACCAGAGGATTGCATAAAATAAATTTCTCATTCTTTACTAAAGCGGAGTGGCTGCGAAAGACCATTTTGATTATCCTTTGTGTTGGTGGGTTCGTTGTAAGTTTTACCGGGGTAATATTGAGTTGGAAATGGCTTAGAAAAGGATTAAAAAACAAAATATGAAAGCAATTAAAATTATTGTCATATCATTAATGTCCATAGTATCACCTCAGTTATTGTTTTCACATCCTAAAGATGAAATACAGAAAACCGGAATTTTGCTTGTTACTTTTGGAACAAGCTACACCAATGCACAACTGGCTTTTGATAATATTGAAGAAGAAGTTAAAAAAACGTTCCCCGGTATTGAAGTACGCTGGGCATATACCTCAAACTTTATTCGGAAAAAATTAAAAAAACAAGGACAGGATATTGATTCCCCGGCAGAAGCCTTGGCACGTTTTGCTGCCGATGGCTATACCTATATTGCCGTTCAGTCCTTACATGTGATACCAGGTGAAGAATACGAAAACCTTCGAAAAACTGTGGATGCATTCAACCAGATGCCGAAAAATGCAGAATTGACGATGCTGTGCGAGCCACTGCTTTATCATCATGAAGATATGGATATGGCAGCCCAGGCTATTAAATCTATCATTACAGCAAATATAGAGAAAGATGAGGCCGTTGTGTTTATGGGGCATGGAACTCATCATCAGTCAAATGTATATTATGCCGGATTTCAGTATTATCTGAACCAGTATTCTAAAAATTGGTTGCTAGGTACTGTTGAAGGATACCCAGAGCTAAAAGAAATTATTGCCGAATTAAAAGCTCAAAAGATCAAGACAGTTTGTCTTATGCCATTTATGTCGGTTGCCGGCGATCATGTCCAAAATGACATGGCCGGTAATGAAGAAGATAGCTGGAAATCTCAGCTGGAATCAGAAGGTTTTAATGTAAATATTACCTTAAAGGGATTAGCTGAATACGATGAAATTGTGCAGATATGGATAAAGCATTTACAAAAGGTAATGAAGGAGTTGGAGTAATGGTATGTAATAAACAAGTGAAAGAATTTCTCATAGATTAATATAAAAATATATAATGAAACATTACATTTTATCACTGGTAATATTTATCGCTCTTTTTTTTACAGTCTCCTGCAAACAGGAAAAGAAAAGCATAGATAAAAATATAGATTATGCCAATATCCCCCTAGGTTATGCTAATGGATTCAGTATCGACACACTTGATGGGAAAACAAGGCTTACCATCCTTAATGTAAACGACAGTTTGTCCGTTTTAGGGATATTTTACCTGTTGCCTCAAGATTATGAGGGACAGTTACAGCCAAACGAAATAAAAGTACCTTGTAAAAGAATCATCTGCCTTAGTTCAACCCAGCTTGCTTATTTAATTGAACTGGACGCGCTTGAGGGGGTAGTTGGCATAAACAGTAGCAGGCATTTATTTAACGAAACTATTAATACAAAAGTAAAAGAGGGAAAAGTTACAAAAGTAGGAAAAGAAGGAGTTTTTAATACTGAGGCCATTGCAGCTCTTAATCCCGATGTGATTTTTGTGTCTCCATTCAAAACCGGTGGATATGATGCAATTAAACACCTTGGCTTCCCCCTTGTGCCCATGGCTGCGTATGACGAGCAACTTCCCTTGGGAAGGGCTGAATGGATAAAGTTTATGTCTCTTTTTGTTGATAAATACGAAAAGGCTGATTCTTTATTTACCAATACAGAAACCGACTATAACCGTTTAAAGGCCCTTGCTGAGGATACGAAATATAAACCAACAGTATTCAGTGGGAAAATGAAAAGCGGCGTTTGGTATGTTGCTGGAGGGGGGAGTTTTTTCGCTCATATGTTTCGCGATGCCGGTGCTGACTATGTTATAAAAGACAATGAAACCGGTGCTGTCCCAATGGATTATGAGGTTATTTACAACCTTGCACACGATACAAAATATTGGCGTTTACTCACCAGTTCCCCATCAGGCTTTAATAAATCTATGCTTAAAGCTGAAGATGAGCGTTATGCTGATTTCGAAGCGTTTAAAACCGGAAATATTTTGGTCTGTAATCTGCGTTTAATACCCTACAGGGAAGAATCATGTGTGAAACCCCACATCCTTCTAGCAGATTATATTTACCATTTTCATCCTGAATTAGAATTAGATCATTCACCTGTTTACTGGACAAAAATTGAAGAATAGATTTTTACAGATACTGACTCATAAAGCTTTTATACAGCTTTCACTTGCCCTGGGGCTGGTGTTTGTTTTATTTATACTTAACCTCATCTTTGGTTCAATACACATCCCGCTTCGTGCTGTCGTTGATACTTTTGTGGGGGAGAGCGATGATATTGTATTTACAAACATCCTTATTCGTTCACGCTTGCCACAAGCAATAGTGGCATTATCTGCAGGAATGGCATTGGGTATCGCCGGCTTGTTAATGCAAACTCTGTTTAGGAATCCTCTTGCCGGTCCTTCGGTGCTGGGAATCGCGTCGGGGGCGAGCCTTGGAGTTGGGCTGGTTATTATGATTGCTGGGGGTATTTTTGGCTTTTCTTTACAACGTCTGGGTTTCTTTGGTGATTTTGCCATACTTATTGCAGCCTTTACCGGAGCCTTAGGGATATTATTCATAATCTTAATTATCGCAAAAAAAATTGGAGGGACACTTGCTGTACTTATTATGGGAGTCATGATTGGTTACCTCAGTAACTCACTGGTTGGTATTATGAAATTTTATAGTCTGGAAGAAGATGTGCATAGTTATGTGATTTGGGGACTAGGTAGTTTTGGACGATTATCACTCAACAGGGTTTTGTATTTTGTGCTATTTACAATACCTCCATCATTAGCTTGTATTTTTTTAGCTAAATGGCTCAACCTGTTAGCCCTTGGAGATAATTATGCACGGAACCTTGGGCTGAAACTTTCAAGGGCGCGGTTTATTACGATTATGTTATCTGGCATACTCACCGCAACGGTAACTGCTTTTTGTGGACCCATAATATTTATAGGGATGGCAGTACCCCATCTGGCAAAATTGGTATCGAAAACATCAAATCATTTATTGCTCATTACCAACACTGGAATATTGGGAGCTGCAACGGCTTTGCTTTGCAACCTGATTGCCAGAATGCCCGGATTTGACAGTGCCCTGCCAATTAACTCAGTTACGGCTTTTATTGGGGCTCCTGTTGTAATGTCGGTTATCTGGAAAAGAAGAAAGGAACAACTCTCAGATCATTAGGGGATAAGAATTATGGAAAAGTCAATAGCTATACATAACGTTCAAATTGGATACCAGGCAGCAAAAATACCTAAAGTGGTTGCAAGCAAACTGAATGCCGACTTGAAAAACGGGGAAATGACTTGCCTGCTCGGTTCAAATGGTACAGGAAAAAGTACCCTGATGAAAACTATCTGTGGCTTTATCAAACCTCTTGCAGGAAAGATACAGGTAAACGGAAAAGACACTTCTTTAATGGACGAGAAAGAACTTGCCCGGATTGTTGCCGCTGTATTAACAGAAAAAATACAGGTGCCCAATGCTTCAGTTTATGAGCTTGTTTCTTATGGACGCAGTCCCTTTACCGGTTTTCTCGGTCGACTATCAGAAAAGGATAAAGAAATGGTACACGAGGCTATCGAAATTTGTGGGATAGGCCACAAAAAGTACAGCTTGCTTTCCTCTCTCAGCGATGGTGAAAGACAAAAAGTAACCATTGCGAAAGCTCTGGCGCAGGATACTCCGGTTATTTTACTCGATGAGCCTACAGCTTTTCTGGATTTGGCTGCACGGGTTGAAATTATGCAGTTACTTAGAAAACTTGCCTCGGAAACAGGCACGTCGGTTCTGATGTCAACACACGACCTTGATCTAGCCTTACAAATGTCAGACAGATTATGGCTTTTAAGCGCAGACGGGATAACTGCAGGCACACCGGAAGATTTGATTCTAAATAATGCTTTTCAGAAAATGTTTAGCAAAAAAGGAATTGAATTCGATAACAAAACAGGAATGTTCAAGGTTGCCTACCAGTTACAAAATAGCCTGGCAATAAAAGGACATGGCTTTGAGTATGTACTTCTTCGTAGGGCGCTTATGCGAAAAGGTATAAAACCGAAAAAAGCCCAGGAAAACGAGTATACATATATTTCTATAGATAATAATAAAAAAGAGCCTTATGAACTGTGGAACAATAACAGGCAAATAATTAAGACCGGAAGCGTTGAGAATCTGATTTCAGTTACATTAAGTGTGTTAAATTAATGAAAGAAATCCGAGTAAATAATATCAAAGTAGCCGTGGTCAACAGTTGGGCAGAACCGCTTGCTGTTGAACAAAACATAAAGGGTATTGCATCAAAACTCTCTTACCTTTCTGTAATAGGAGTTGATTATGTTTTATTTCCCGAATTGTCTGTTTCAGGTTATATCAACAATAAAAACGATTTGCAAATTTATGCCAAACAGCATGAGCAGGTATTGGAACAATTAAAGGGGCTATCTCAGAAGTATGCATTAATTTTTTCGGTTGGTTTACCAATGCCTTTGGAAGGAAATTGGGGAATTGCCCAGCTCACTTTCTACAAAGGCGATATAATTCATGTTCACTTTAAGACCCATCTTTCGGTTCATGAGCAACAGGTGTTTAATGCCGGAACCACACTGCAAAAATTTAATGTAGGGCAATTTTTTGTGGGTATGCAATTGTGTTTGGAAAGTCATTATCCCGAACTGGGCATTGTTTATCAACAACAAGGAGCAAATATTCTGTGTTTTGCTTTCGCCTCACCAAGGGAAACCCCGCAGGAAAAATATGAACGTTTTTTGATGATGCTTCAAACCCGCGCTTACGATAATGCCTGTTTTGTTCTTGCTTGTAACCTTACAGGGAAAACACCGTCGGGAAAAGACTATTCCGGTGTTTCCATGATTATTTCACCACGGGGAAAAGTATTAGCTTCACATGTGGGAATGCAGGCTGGATATTGTATGGCAGATATCGATTTATCTGAAATTATCGCAATCAAAAACAGTCAAATGAGCAATTTCCCGGCTTATAGAAAAACAAATATAAAAGTAAAATTTAAGGATGCATAACTCGAAAAAAATACAAAATCCTATCATGTTTGTCGGGACAGGTTCCGATGTTGGTAAGAGCATCCTTACCGCCGGATTTTGCCGGTTACTTTTACAGGATGGCCATCAGCCTGCACCTTTCAAGGCACAGAACATGGCATTAAACAGTTTTGTTACGCCAGATGGTGGTGAGATTGGAAGAGCTCAGGCTGTTCAGGCTGAAGCTTGCAAATTGGAGTGCTGTACGGATATGAATCCTGTTCTTTTAAAACCAGGTTCAGATAAAATGTCCCAAGTAATTCTTAACGGGAAGGTACTGGGGAATTATGCTGCCGGTAGTTATTTTCGGGGAGAACTGAAATCAACATTGTTTGCTGAGGCTATGGAAGCGTACAAACGTCTTTCAAGCAAATACAATCCTGTTGTTATCGAAGGGGCAGGAAGCATTGCTGAGCTCAATCTGAAAAATAATGATATCGTTAATATGCGGGTTGCTGTTGAAACAAACGCATCTACCTTTTTAGTTAGCGATATTGAACGCGGTGGTGTTTTTGCTTCTGTATTTGGTTCGTTAGAATTATTACCTCAGGAAGAGCGGACACAAGTAAAAGGAGTCTTTATAAATAAGTTCAGGGGAGATATCAGCTTATTTGACGAAGGGCGTAAGATCCTGGAAAAACTCACGGGAATACCTGTTTTAGGAGTAATCCCTGCATTTAACCATATCCATATCGAAGAAGAAGATTCTGTTTCCTTGGAACGAAAAGCAACAATGGCAACGGACAATAAAATAAATATTGCTGTTATTTTGTTGCATCGGCTTTCTAATTTTACCGATTTTGACCGCCTTGAACAGGATGACCGTGTACACCTCTTTTATACAAACAACAGGGAAGAGATACGTAAAGCAGATATCATTATTATTCCCGGTTCAAAAAGTACAATAGCCGATCTTATTGAGCTACGGAGAAATGGAGTTGCATCAGAAATAAGTCAATTAGCCCGTCAGGGAAAAACGATTATCGGTATTTGTGGCGGATATCAAATGATGGGGCAACGCATTGAAGATCCTTATCACGTTGAAAGTGATGTTGAAGCCATTCCTGGTTTAAATATTTTACCAACAATTACTGTTTTGGAAGAAGAAAAGAATACCCGACAGGCAACTTTCTTTTTTAAGGAAAATAAGGAACCATGCAAGGGCTATGAAATCCACATGGGCAAAACTGTGCTTGCTGATACAAAATCATATTTAAATAAAAAGGAAGACGGACAACCTGAAGGATGTTGTGTCTCCGAGCATGTTTGGGGAACCTATATGCACGGGATTCTTGACAATGCGCAAGTAATAGAAGATCTTCTTCAACCATTTGCTCAAAAGGCAAAAGAGACAATGGATTACGAAGAGTTTAAACAACAGGAATATGATAAACTGGCTCAACATCTGAGAGCAAATACAGATATGGAAACCTTTTATAAAATTATAAACGGATGATTCAGGGGCATGGCGATGACATATTTAATTATCCGGATATTGAGATAAATTTTAGCTCAAATGTAAATCCTTTGGGAACAAATAAGGATTTATTAGAACATTTAAAAAATCGGGTAACATGCATTTCTTCTTACCCAAAGCCCCTGGCTGAAAACCTAGCAAAACAAATAGAAGATTTTCGAAGCCTACCCAAAGAATCTGTACTAGTTACAAACGGCGCGGTTGAAGGTTTATATCTTGTTGCTTCCCTTTTTTTAGAAAAACGTTCGTTAATTTTTGTGCCTTCTTTTGCTGAATATGAGGATGCTTGTAAATCCTTTCAACACAAAATATATTTTTGCTCAAACGAAAAGGTTTTTGCTGATCAAAATTTATCAGACTACGATGCGGTATGGATGGCTAATCCTAACAATCCGGATGGAAAAATATTGGATACAAACAAACTAAAAAGTATAATCCGGGAGCATAAAAATACAACTTTTATCATCGATGAAGCTTATCTGGATTTTACAATAAACATACCGTCATTAGCCAATGAAATAATCGAATTTTCCAATCTTGTAATTATTTGTTCGTTAACGAAACGTTTTTCGGTACCGGGTATTCGGTTAGGTTACTTGGTTACCCATCCAGAACGTATTGAAAGAATCTCACAAAAATTAATGCCTTGGAGAATTAATGCAATGGCTATTGAGTGCGGATTGTTTTGTTTATCAGAAAATTTTAGCGATGATTTCAATATCAGGGAAATTATAAACGAATCAAAACGGGTTCAAAAAGAAATAGATACTATCTCCGGATTTAAGGTTCATCCTTCTGAAACATTATTTTTTCTTGTTGAAGGACCAATTAAGGCTGGTATTTTAAAACAAAAACTGGCGCTAAAGAATAAACTATTAATCCGTGATGCTTCAAATTTCAGAGGAATAAGTGACAGTTATTTTCGTATTTCCACTCGTACTCCTAATCAAAACGAGGTATTAATTAACGCTTTAAAAGAATGGAAATAAGCGTACATATAATAGCAATTTTAGCTGCATTTATTCTTGATAAATTGTTTGGAGATCCCTCTTGGTTGCCCCATCCAATTATCTGGTTTGGTAAAGCAATTTCATTTTTTGACAAGAGACTCAATAACGGTAATTATCGCATTTTAAAAGGTTTTTTAGTTGCACTATTTTTAACCTCTTTTGTTTATACTTTCTTTTTTATTCTTGTTCGCTATGTATATGATTTCAATATATGCGTTGGAGTAGCAATTGAAACTATTTTGATTTTTTTCGGAATTGCTGGTACTACGTTAATCCGGGAAGGAAAAGCGGTTTTTAACAAACTGCAGGATAGCCTTGATGCAGGAAGAAAACATGTTGCCCGAATAGTTGGCAGGGATACCTCACAGCTTACCCACAACCAGGTGTGTGCTGCCACTCTCGAGACCATGGCCGAAAATCTTAGTGATGGGATTATAGCCCCTTTATTTTGGTTTGCTGTTGCCGGTATTCCGGGTATGATGGCTTATAAAATGATAAACACACTTGATTCAATGATTGGTTATAAAAACGAAAAATATATAGAATTTGGAAAATTTGCTGCCCGATTAGATGATGCGGCTAATTTTATTCCAGCCCGTCTAACATCTTTATTAATGTTTATCTGTAGCGGAAGCCCGCGTGCTTTACAATTTATTTTTAAATATGGTAGTGCACATAGCAGTCCCAATGCCGGTTTCCCTGAAGCTGCGCTGGCAGGAATCCTGAATGTGCGATTTGGTGGTTCATACTGTTATTTTGGTAAAATGGTAGATAAACCTTTTATTGGTAATAATCCACGTTCTTTTTGCTACAAGGATTTACTGGTTACAGTAAGAATTAACCGCATTGCAGAATCGATAATGATTCTTTTAATAATCGTACTTGCGTATCTGCAAATTTGTCCTGTATTTAATAACATCAAAATAATTATATAAAGTCAATATGAATTCACTTAAAGATTTAAAAATCGAGTCCACTAAAAATATAGAATTAGAAAAAACATTGCAGTACAATATTGATCAAAAAACAAAGCCAGTAGGCTCGTTAGGAAGATTAGAAGAAATTGCTAAACAAATAGGTTTAATACAGCAAACAACTCAACCTGCGCTTGTAAATCCGGTTATGTTAACCATAGCAGCTGATCATGGAATTACAGAAGAAGGTGTAAGCCCGGTTCCAACGGAGATCACCTGGCAACAGGTTCTTAATTTTATAAATGGAGGTGGCGGAATTGGCCTGTTATGCAAACAATATGGCTTTGATTTATATGTCGTTGATGCTGGCGTTAATTACGATTTTAATCCTCACCCAAAACTCATTGATAAAAAAGTACGCAAAGGCAGCAGAAATTTTTTACATGAGCCAGCTATGACAGTTGAAGAATGTGATGCCGCAATTAAAAACGGACGGGATGTTGTGAGAGAATTTGCAAAAAAAGGTACCAACGTTATCGGTTTTGGCGAAATGGGTATTGGTAACACATCTCCGGCAACAATCTTATTATCAATTTTTGGGAACAATTCTATAAAGGAATGTACAGGACCTGGTTGTGGACTGAATGATATAGGCGTAAAAAATAAAGCTCAAGTATTACAACAAGCAGTGGATAATCACGGTATACCGGCCACTCCGGAAGAAATTCTTGCAACCTACGGAGGTTTAGAAATTGCTACAATTGCTGGAGGAATGTTAGAAGCAGCACAACGGCGTATGTTAATAATAGTTGATGGATTTATTACTACATCGGCTTTTCTTGCAGCCTATGAAATTAATCCTAACATAAAAGATTATGCAATTTTCTCTCATCAATCGGGCGAACAAGGACATTTGAAAATGCTTGAGCATGTTGGAGGTAAAGCTCTTTTAAACCTTGATCTTCGTTTGGGAGAGGGTACAGGTTCTGCTATTGCTTATCCAATAATTCAGGGAAGTGTTGCTATGTTAAATGATATGACTTCATTTACAGAGGCAAAAGTATTTAATGTAACAGAGTAAAATGATTAAACGTGAATTACAAATATTAGGGGCATCTATCTTGTATTTTTCCCGGTTGCCTTTTCCGTTTAAAGTGCCATATAATAAAGCTTATCAGCAGTTGGTTCTTACCTGGTTTCCTTTAGTAGGGGCTTTTGTTGGAATATTAGGTTCTCTTATTTTTTATGGAGCTAATTGGTTTTTGCCCCAAATGGTTTCAATAGTACTTTCATTATCAGCTATGGTATTAGTAACCGGGGCTTTTCATGAAGATGGCTTTGCTGATGTATGTGATGCTTTTGGAGGCGGATACAACAAAGAACAGATTTTAGTGATAATGAAAGATTCAAGAGTAGGTGCATATGCCGCAATCGGACTTATTTTGCTTTTTGCTTTGAAAATAACTTCTTTAACTGCGATTAATCCGGGATCAGTTATTCTTGTTATAATCGCATCGCAGGTAATGAGTAGATGGCCACTTTTACTGATTACAAAACGATGGGACTATGCCCGAAAATCGAACGACTCAAAGTCTATTGATACTAGTAAACCGCTTTCTGTTTTTAGAATAATACTGGCTTTTATACTGTCAATCATTCCTCTGTTTTTCTTCCACTCATGGATTGTTTTTATAACAGTCCCCTTGTTAGTGTTGGTTTCCTGGATATTCGGAGCATGGTTCAACAAAAAGATAGGAGGGTATACTGGTGATTGTCTTGGGGCTGTTCAACAGGTGAACGAACTGGTATTTTATATTTTTTATCTGGGATTGCAACATAGCGGCATTTTATTGAGTTAATTATGGACAAAAAAAACAATTCAAAATCAATATATCTTTTTAGACATCCGGAGACACAAACACCTAAAGGAACCTGCTACGGTAATTCTGATGTACTTCCTAATGAAATTCAGTTACAAGAGGCTATGTTGAAAATTAATCAATCATTACAAAATATTAAGCCTGATGTTGTTTATACAAGTCCGCTTTCGCGATGTACATTACTTGCAAAAGAGCTTGCCAAAAATGAAAGCATTGTTACGGAAGAACTTCTAAGGGAAATTGATTTTGGGAGATGGGAAATGCTACCGTGGGAGCAAATTCCCAATGAGGAACGTGAAGCCTGGGGTAAGGATTACATCAATAATAAAATACATGGAGGAGAAAATTTTTTTGATGTGCAGAAACGGATTGTGACCTTTTGGGAAAAGATAGTACACTCCGATAAGAAAATTATTTTCGTAGTGGCACATGCAGGTTTATACCGTTCATTATTAGCTCATTTGTTAGATGCTTCTCCTTCTAAGATATTTGCTGTTGAGATTGATTATGGCGATGCAATCCGTATTCAATGGGATAATGAAACTTATTATAAAATAAAATTTTTATAAGCATGTCTGAGTTGCACTTAATTACAGGAGGACAACGTTCGGGGAAAAGTAATTTTGCACAGAAAACAGCTCTCGGTATCTCGCAGAATCCGGTCTATATGGCTACTGCGCGCGTCTGGGATGATGATTTTAAAGAACGTATCAATCGACATAAAGCAGACAGGGGGGATAACTGGGAAAACATAGAGATTCCGGTGTTTATTTCTCAAGCTGATGTAAAAGGAAAAGTTGTATTGCTTGACTGTATTACACTCTGGCTAACTAATCTGTTCTTTGAGCATAAAGATTTAACCATTGATGAGATTTTGAAACTTGCTAAAGAGGAATTTAACAGACTGATAAAACAGGATGCTCGCTTTATTGTGGTAACAAATGAAATTGGGATGGGTGGCCATGGAGAAAATGAAATAGCCAGAAAATTCACTGACCTCCAAGGCTGGATGAATCAATACATTGCTTCTCTGGCCGATGAAGTAACATTAATGGTTTCGGGGATACCTATGAAAGTAAAATAAATAAAAGATTTTTTTCGCTGATTTACGCGGATTTTATCGCAGATTCTCGCAAATATTTCTGCGAAAATTTGCGCTCTTTCATTTGCGTTTATCTGCGAGAAACAAAAAATAAAATATATGTCAATTACAACAAAAACAGGGGATAAAGGAACAACAGCTCTTTTTGGTGGAAGCCGGGTTGATAAAGACCATATACGCATTGAATGCAATGGACTTATCGATGAAGCAAACACTAGAATTGGTCTGTTGGTAACTGAGTTGGATGAAAACCATAACTGGACAAAACCGTTAATTCAGATTCAGAGAGATTTGATGTTTATCATGTCGCATATTGCAACTCCTGCTAATTGTCCTAAAATCAACACAAAACCACATCCTGAAAAAGGTTTACAGGATTGTGAGCAGTGGATTATTGAGCTTAATGAGAAGTTAAAAGAAGAGAAATTGGCTTTTGTTTTACCCGGGGGAACTAAAATCTCTGCGCTTTGTCATTCGGTGAGGACAGCAATCCGTACAGCCGAACGAGAAATTATCAGTCTGAATAAAGAAGAACAGATAAAACCATATATAATGCAATACTTTAATCGTCTGAGTGATTTGTTCTATTTATTGGCCATAAGCGAACTAAAAGCGAAAGATGTAAAACCCGAAAAATTTATGGTTTTCCCATCGCAAAAAGATAAAAAATGAGCAACAACCAAAGACATGCAATAATGATTGCTGCTCCCAGGAGCAATTCGGGAAAAACATTGATAACTCTCGGATTAATCAGAGCTTTGCGTAAAAAAGGATATGTTGTTCAGCCTTTTAAATGTGGTCCCGATTATATTGATCCTATGCACCATAAATGGGTCTCCGGAAAACCTTCATACAACTTAGATACTTGGTTGGCCAGCCACCAGCATGTAAAAGATATTTTTACTAGTCATCTTCAGAATTCAGATATTGGTATTGTAGAGGGTGTTATGGGATTGTTTGATGGAGCGCAAAAAGATAAGGGGAGCTCAGCAGAGATTGCAAAGTTATTGTCTCTTCCGGTAATTCTTATAGTGGATGCATCAAGTGTGGCATATTCAGTTGCCCCATTACTGCATGGCTTTAAAACATTTGATAAAAACATAAAACTTGCGGGTGTTATTTTTAATAAAACAGGCAGTGATTCGCATGCGCGTATTTTGGAAGAAGGGGCAAAAGACGCAGGAGTTGAAATGTTAGGATATATTCCCAGGGACAAGCGATTAATAATTGAATCGCGCCATTTAGGGCTTCATTTACCAGGAGAAAATGCTAATCTTGAGATTATTGATATCGCGGCAGAATTAGTTGAAAAGCATGTGGATTTGGATCGATTACTTAATATTTGTCCTATTTCAATTCCTGAGGTTAAAACAAAACAATTAGATAGTAAATTAAATGCTCATTTTAGAATTGCTATTGCCAATGATAAAGCATTTAATTTCACCTATCAGGCAAACTTTGATGCCTTAAGTAATTTAGGAAAGATAAAATATTTTAGTCCTCTAAACGATGATGTTGTCCCCGAAGCAGATTTATTATGGCTCCCCGGTGGTTATCCGGAATTATTTGGTAGTGAGCTTTCCTCAAATTATTCCATGCTAAAAAGTATAAAAGATTTTATTGAATCGGGCAAGATTGTAATTGCTGAGTGTGGTGGTATGATGTACCTGGGTAAAAGTATCGTAGATAAGAATGGGGTAGAACATCCAATGACTCATGTATTTGATTTCTCAACCTCATTTAAAGATATGAAATTACATTTGGGATACCGGGAAGTTCCACAAAACGGAATTAACTTGAAGGGGCATGAATTCCACTACTCAAAGCTTATTCAAGACACTGGTATTGCCCATTGTTCAGAAGCTTTCACGTCACGTGGACTAGCTGTTGATATGCCTGTTTTTAGGTGCAAAAACTGTTGGGCATCTTATATGCACCTCTACCTTGGTGAACCAGATCATATGTTGAATTTTTTGAACTACTTACAGAAAGATGAATAAAAAAGGACACATAACAGCTATTGGTCTTGGCCCTGGCGATGCTGAATTACTTACGCTTAAAGGTTACAAAGCGTTAAAAAAAGCAGATGTTATTTATTATCCGGCAAGTTCAGTAAAAGACAGTAGCATAATATCATTTTCTATTCAAATTTTAAATGATTTAGACTTAAATATCCCAGTAAAGCCGATGCATCTTCCAATGAATTCGAAGAGTAGAGTACAATACTATCAACAGGCATATAATCAAATAAAGAAAGATTATCAGGCTGGCATGGAGATAGCAATTGTAAGTGAAGGGGATATATTATTTTTCAGCACTTTTGGTTATCTGTTAAAATATATTCAGGAGGATCTTTTAAACTATTCTATTGTTCCAGGGATTCCGGCATTTATAGCAGCAGGGACGCTGGGGAAAAGATCATTAGTTGAAGGTGGAGAAAGTTTTAAAATACTTCCGTGTCCCGATAGCTTCGATGAAATTAAAAGTGCTTTGAAGGATGTAAATACCTTGGTTATTATGAAATTAAGCAAGATTAAAAATTGGGATGCTTTTTTTGAAGAACTCTCAGTACCATTTTTATACGCAGAAAGAGTTGGTACAGAAAACCAGTTTTTTACAAGTAACACAAAAGATATGGAGGGAAAGAGAATTCCTTATTTTTCCATTTTAATAATTTATAATAACAAATAAAATCTCTCGCGGTCTATGAATATCTGCGAGAAGCAAAAAGAAAATTATGAAAATATACAGCATAGGCATTGGCCCGGGAGACGCAGCCCTAATAACACCACAGGCACTGCATGCTCTGGATGAATCACAAGTGGTAATTGCTTACACTCCCTACCTGAGTTATATTAAGGAATTTATTGGAGACAAGGTGACTATTACTACAGGAATGAAAAAAGAACGGGAACGTGCTGCACAAGCCTTTGTTGAAGCCGAGAAATGGAAAACAGTAGCCGTAATTAGTAGTGGAGATTCGGGGGTTTATGGTATGGCTCCCTTGTTATGGGAGATGAAAAACGAACTCAATTCAAAAGTTGAGATACAGGTTATTCCCGGGATAAGTGCCATGTTCGATGCAGCCGCAAAACTGGGTGCCCCACTTGGTCACGATTTTTGTTCTATTTCTTTATCGGATTTGCTAACGTCATGGGAACTAATCGAGAAACGTATAGTAGCTGCTGCTCAAGGTGATTTCGTAACAGCCATTTATAATCCGGTAAGCAAAGGTCGTTTTTGGCAGTTGATGCGGCTAAAAGAAATTTTTCTCAAATACCGTTCTCCTGATACTCCTGTTGGTATAACGCGTCAGCTTAGCCGTGATGAAGAAACAATAAAAGTGATTCTTCTAAAAAATCTGGAAGCCGACATGGCCGATATGTTTACGTTGCTAATCATCGGAAATAGCCAGACACGGATTTTCAAAGATAAAATTGTTACCCCACGTGGATATTACAATGATAAGGAGCAAAATACAGATTCTCCCGGGCGACAAATTATGAATAAAAGTTTTCAGACAATTTTAAAAGAAGTTGATTTTAATGGAAAATCACTTGCTCACAAATGGGTGGCTTTACATGCCATACATACTACAGCCGATTTTACGATAAACCAGTCTATCGAAATTACCAATAATGCGGTTTTTTATTTACATAAGCTTTTATATTCGGAAAAACCGCCGGTCATTATTACTGATGTTTCAATGGTAACACGCGGTATTAGAAAATGTATTGTAGATAAGTTGGGACTGATTGTAAAATGTTATTTAGATGATAAGCGGGTAGCTGCCATAGCTGAAGAAAGAAAAATAACACGTACCCAGGCAGGTATCCGGCTGGCAGTTGAAGAACATCCTGATGCGATCTATGTATTTGGTAATGCACCAACAGCATTAATAGAGATGGTTGACCTGGTGCGTAAAGAAAAAGCGTCTCCTTCCGGAGTAATTGCAGCGCCTGTTGGATTTGTAAATGTTAAAGAGAGCAAATGGCAGTTAAAATATGGGTGCCCGAAAATTCCTTCTGTAATTATCAATGGAAGAAAAGGTGGTAGCAATGTGGCAGCAACCATCATTAATGCAATTCTCAGCTGGGACGAAGCAGAGACAATGCATCCGGGGGAAGGGGTATGAAAGTTTCTTTACCATAATAACTTTAATTTTTTATTTTAGCCACAAAGACTCAAAGACACTAAACATAGAAAAATTATGAATAATAAAGCACACAAACCAATTCCTGAGGATATTAATAATATTGGAAGACTAATTGTTGATTCGGCCTTCACAGTACATTCTAATTTAGGCCCTGGCCTATTAGAAAAAGTATATGAATTGTGTTTTTGTCATGAGTTAGCCAAACGTGGCTTAAAATATAATAGACAGATAGATATACCCATAGTATATGATAATTTAACTTTTAAAGAAGGTTTGAGGTTAGATGTATTAGTGGAGGATTGTATAATTTGTGAACTTAAAGCTCTTGAAAATGTGAATCCTGTCTGGGAAGCACAGATTTTAAGCCATTTAAAATTAACAGGAAATAGACTTGGTTATCTAATAAATTTTAATGTTCCCATGATTAAAAATGGTATTAGAAGATTTGTTATGTAACATTATACATATATATATATTAGTGAATCCTTCGAGTCTTTGAGACTTAGAGGCAATATTTTTTATATGTAAATCGATTATAAACAGCTAAACGATACATTCTGAACGAAAATAAATTGATGCAACAAATTACAATAATTGGTATAAATGACAGTAATCCTTTTTTTACAGAGGAACAAGAAAGATTAATTTTATCTACTACTTATTTTACTGGCGGTGAAAGGCATTATCAGTTGATAAAAGATTACCTGCCCGATAATCACCAGTGGTTTTCAATTATTGCCCCGATGACAGCTCTGATAGAAAATATCAGAACCAATCCTGGTCAATGGATTGTTTTCGCTTCTGGTGATCCTTGGTTTTTTGGCATTGCAAATACCCTAAAAAGAGAATTTTCTGAAACAAAGGTTAAGGTTTTTCCATTGTTTAATTCAATACAAACTTTGGCTCATCGGTTGGAAATAAACTACGGGGAATACAAAACCATTTCACTTACTGGTCGTCCCTGGAATGAATTTGATAAAGCACTTATTACTGGAGAATTCCGCATGGCCATATTAACGGATCGAAAAAAAACACCAGCAACTATAGCTGAAAGGATGCTTAACTATGGTTATTCTAACTATCGAATGTACTATGGAGAACATTTGGGAGGAACACAAGAAAAGGTTATGAACTTAAAGCTTGAAGAAGCCTTATCGTTAGATTTTAAACACCCAAACTGTCTGCTTCTTGAAAAAACAGATAATGTTATCCCCAAAAAATTAATCCCTGAAAATGAGTTTCAAATCCTTGATAATCGTCCTAATATGATAACAAAAATGCCAGTTCGTTTGGCAACCCTGGCATCCATGGAACTCGAAAAAAAAACCGTGTTATGGGATATTGGGGCATGCACAGGAAGCATCTCCATCGAAGCCCGATTGAATTACCCCAATTTAGAGATAACTGCATTTGAAATGCATCATGACCGAATGCTTATAATGGATAAAAATTGTAAGCAATTTCAATGCCCGGGGATACAATTATTAGAGGGTGATTATCTGCAAATTGACAAGGAAAAAATAACCCCACCCGATGCTGTTTTCCTAGGCGGGTATAATGGAAAAATGGAAGAAATATTGAACGATGTTTCTAAGCGTCTAACTTCAGGTGGAATAATCTCATTCAATTCTGTTAGCGAAACAAGCGAAGAACGTTTTCTCAAATGGGCGGATACGAATAAATATGCCATTAAATTTCAACAATTGATACTGGTTGATACACATAACCCGATTCAAATTATTACCCTTATTAAGAATTAATACTAAATGATAAGTATAATAGTACATTCCGATAAAGCTGAAAGACTAGCTAAGCAAATAATAAATAAAGGTGTGGATGCAGAAATTTCTCGTTCTCCCAATGATTTAAAAGAACGCTTTAACACACACGAAGCGTTTATTTTCATTGGTTCTCTGGGAATTTGTGTACGTGAAATAGCTTGTTTGCTTACAAGCAAAAAGCAAGATCCGGCAGTTATTAATATCGATGCTAATGGACAGTTTGTTCAAGCGGTAGTTTCAGGTCATGTTGGTGGTGCCAATGACCTGGCTAATGAAATATCCAGGTTAATTGGAGCCGTACCGGTTATTACTACAGTTAGCGATACTTCATCTTTATGGCCACTCGATTTGCTCCCCGAACGCTATAATTGGGAAATGGAATGTATCGGATCGCTTACGAAAATGATGGCGCAATTTGTCAATGCAAAAAAGACGGCACTTTTTCTGGAAATAAGAGATAACGGAACGCTTTACCTTGAATCATCCAAACCCGGACACGTTGATATTTTTACGGATATCAAAAAACTGGTTCCTGAGAATTATGAATTAATCATAGCTGTAACACCTTTTTTGTATGATTTTGGAATAAATACCCTTTACTACAGGCCGAAGGTCCTACATATTGGTTTAGGTTGCCAGAAAGGAATAGATTTTTGTGTATTTGAAAAACAGGTGAGTACTTTTTTAAAAGACAATCGCTTATCAAAATTATCAGTAAAAACATTGACTACTGTAGATCTTAAAAAAGATGAACCTGCATTTATTCAGCTTTCTGATTCGTTAGGTGTTCCATTATTTTCTTATAGTGAAGAAACTTTATCCGCATACCGGGTACCAAATCCATCAGAAAAAGTAAAAAGCGTAACAGGTACTTATGGGGTTTCAGAAGCTGCTGCCATGCATTGTTCAGGTAACCAGTTATTGGTTGAAAAAACAAAACTTAAAGCCGATAATTTATTTTTTACCATTGCAGTTGCTTTTGAACGTAATGCCGAAAGAAAAGGATTTGTTGAGTTTATAGGAGCTGGACCAGGTGATCCGGAACTGATTTCAGTACGTGGAAAAAAGCTACTCCAAACAGCCGATTATATATTATATGCAGGAAGTCTTGTTCCTAAAGAATTAACATATTATGCCAAACCTGGATGTGTGGTTGAAAGTTCTGCATCGATGAATTTGGAAATACAGCTAAATAGCATGAAAGATTATTATGAGCGAGGATTATTTATTGTCCGCCTCCATACCGGAGATCCATGTATTTATGGAGCTATTCAGGAACAAATGGCCATTATGGATAAATGGGGCTGGAGCTACAATATCACGCCAGGGATTTCTTCATTTCAGGCTGCTGCTGCCGCTTTAAAATCCCAATTTACTATTCCTGAAGAAGTACAGACCATTATTCTTACACGTGGAGAAGGACGCACACCCATGCCCGAAAAAGAACAGTTACAGAAGCTAGCTCAATCACAAAGCACCATGTGTATATACCTGAGTGCTTCAATTGCAACTAAAGTACAAGAAGAATTACTGATGCATTATCCACCAGGAACGCCGGTTGCTATTTGTTATAAATTGACATGGAAAGATGAGAAGATTATTCGTTGCACAGTGGCTAATCTTGCAGAAACTGTTAAAAAACATGATCTAACAGTGACTACCTTGATTGTTGTTGGTAAAGCAATTGATAATCGTCAGGGTGTATCGAAATTATATGATAAAGGATTTGTGCATGCTTTTCGGCCTAAGAATTAGTCTCAACACTTTTTATTCTTTCCTAACAGGTGGCACCCTTCTCAACACTTTTCTTGCTATCCCAACTGTAATTCCCTAAAATAGCTTGACGGATTTATACTTAATTAGTCGAACGTGAAAAAGTCCAAAATATTTATGTAAAAAATATTATCGTCAAATTAATCAGGTTGCCAATGTGCGCTGGCCAAAAATCGGATGATATCGGGTAGGCCGAGGAATGTGTGCCAGCCTCCGATTTTTTTGATTTTTTGTTTACTTTTTCATCAAAGGAAAAAGTAAAAGCCCTGCCGGCTAGAGGCAAAAAGAATAAGTGTTTTTCTACCAGATAATTGATTAACTTAACAAAAAGTTGCTAGGTTCGAACACAGCCTTTTTTGACTTATATTTTGAAAATTAATTGGTTAAACTATTTATTACGTTTAACTAATTATTAAAAGATAGAAGTAGTAGAATTCTTACTTCTTGTTTTGGGAAAAAATAAATAAAGACTATTTTAGCCTCGATTTTTGGTGATGGATAATCCAAATCAAGATTATTCATTTAAAAGGGAATCCGGTGAAAATCCGGAACAGTACCCGCTACTGTAAGGTTCTATTTCGCTTTGTCGAAATAAATGTTTCTGAAAAATCATATAGCCACTGTCCTCAATAAAAGGATGGGAAGGCTTTTAGAAACGAACTAAGTCAGGAGACCTGCCAAGTCATAAATTATAATTAGTATTTGCTTCCGGGTTAGAAGTCAAATGTATGAATGTCTTATACGTAAATCATTCTTCATTGATTCTTTTTGGTTGCAAAGCATGTTTAACCAATTAATCTATTTAAAATGCAAAAGAAACTTTATTGTTTTTTTATAACCTTGTCATTCTTTTTTTTATCATTTTCTGTTTATTCGCAAGAAAAGGTGTTTATTAAAGGTTTTGTTCTCGAACAAGAAGATGGTAATCCTTTACCAGGTGTTAATGTTTTTCTTAAAAATTCTCAAAAAGGTGCTGTTACAAACTCCGAGGGGAATTATGAAATTAAAAATGTAAAAGAAGGTACTTACACACTTGTTGTATCCTTTCTTGGTTATGAAACTCAAGAAAAAACTATTGAGGTAAAAACAGGTATGAATGAAGTAAATTTCAACCTTGCCCAAACAACAACTGAATTAGAAAATGTTGAAATTAGAGGTAATTATGTGAGGAAAACCGAACAAGTTTTAAAATTAGCTGCCCCACTAAAAGATATACCTGTTACAACATCAACTATTAGCTATGAGTTAATAGAGCAGAAGCAATATACGAGTGTAAATGATGCTTTAAAATATACTACAGGAATTAATCCAACAGTAAATTATGGTGGTTTTCAAACATTTAATATGCGGGGATTCGGAGGGCCAGTTATAATGGTAGATGGTGCCAGAGATGAGCGTATGAATTTTTCGAATAGCGCCCCTGTAACTTCATTAGCAGCTGTTGAAAGGATAGAATACTTAAAAGGCCCTGCTTCAGTTCTCTATGGACATTCTGCTGTTGGAGGTATTATTAATATTATCCGAAAACAACCTTCTGAAAATTTCACAGCAGATTTAAGAGCAAGCTATGGAAGTTGGGATTCTAAGGATGTTTCTTTCGGGGCTGGAGGAAAACTATCCAATAAATTAAATTACAGGATGGATGTAGCACTTTCTGACAAGGAAGGATGGAGGGAAAGTAACGATAAGTATGCAAATGCCTACCTTGCTTTTGACTATTTGGTTGATGAAAAAAATAAACTGGAATTCAGGTTTGGCGGAAATAATGACTTTTATGGAACAGAGACAGGATTACCTACTGTTACAAATGATATTTATGATGAAGATGGCAGCCTGGTATACAAACAAGGCGAACTCCCATCGAATTTCAATCGGGAAGTAAGGTATAACGATCCTTCTGATTTTTTAAAACATAAGAATGTTAATGCTGCGTTTAAGTGCAAACATAATTTCAGTAATGACTCATATATTCAATTCCATTCGTCTTTTGCAAGAGATATAATAAATTATTTTTCTACAGAGGAGCTGAGTTACCTAACATCTTCAGATGCTATTTATAACAACTATTACATGGATGGAGAAGATAGAGTATATATATGTCTGGATTCATTGCAGAGAACATATCCATTGCGTTTTTCGCACCGTACAAATACATATCAAAATTATTTGGATTATAATACTACATTTAATACAGGGAATATCAGTCATAAGATACTTACAGGATATTATTTTATGTTTGTTGACAGGACTTCATATACAGGATATAACCTTGGAGAAGATGTAAGCGGTGAAGGACTTTTTTCAACAGTTTCTATTGTAAATCCTATTGTTAACCAGGGAGATCTTCAAACACGTTTCTCTGGTGGCCATAACTATAATGAAATGATTAACGGTATTTATGTTCAGGACTTTTTAGATATCGCAGATAACCTTAAGGCTTTGTTAGCTATTCGTTACGATTATTACCATATGAAGTACCAAACATCAACTGTGGAAAGTGGTTTAAAGCTTACCGATTTTTCTGATGAGAGTACACTTAATTCGTCCTCACTTACATACAGGGCTGGAATTGTATATCAACCAAAACCGTCCCTTTCTCTTTATGCTTCCTATTCAAATTTCTTCCAACCTAACCGCAAAGTTTATAATGGCGATTATGTATATGTGGATAGGGATGGTAAAGAGTTTTCTCCTGATGCTGGTGAAGAATTTTTTAAACCATTAACAGGATACCAGTTAGAAGGAGGATTTAAATATGCATTAAACAATGCTATTCAGCTTAATTCAAGCGTCTTTTATATTGTACAGAACAATATCATAGAATATTTGGGTACAACTGATGATAGTAGAAGAATCTACGGACAAGTTGGTGTAATAGATTCCAAAGGTTTTGAAATTGAAGGGGTTATTTCTCCTGCTGATGGATTTAAAATTATTGCAGGTTATGGCTTAACAGAAGCTAAATATCAGAAATTTTCAACAAACGAATACATCGAAAATTCTAAGGAAGGTAATTATGTGCGTCAAAGTCCCCGAAATAAATTTTATAGTTGGGCCTATTACAACATTCAAAAGGGAGTATTTAAAAATTTAAATTTTGGTGCAGGTGCTAACTTTACAGATATCGTATATACCGAGACTTCTAACACATATACATTACCTGAATATTGGTTAGTTGATGCAAGTATTGGTTATAAAATTGAAAATGTGTATTTGAAATTTGGAGTATATAATCTATTCGATAAAGAATATTTTTCGAATTATGTTTATTCTACTCAATTCATACCGGGTGCTGGGAGAAATTTCAAAGTAACCATGGGAATAAGCTTATAAATATTGTATATGATAAAAAAGCTAATGCTTAAATTACATCAATTGCTGGGCTCTATATTGAGCCTGGCTTTTGTTGTGTGGTTCATATCTGGATTTGTTATGCTATTTTCAGGTTTTCCACATGCGTCTCTAGACAAACAATTTAACAAACTGACAGCATTAACAGAAAAAGACAGTATTAATAGAACTTTTAGCAACTTAGATACGAATAAAATTAATAAACTAAGCTTAGAAAAAATTAATGATAAGCCTGTTTTTAGAGTTACTAACAATAATAATGAGGAATTACAAATTGACGCACAAACCCTGTCAGAAATTAAATCATTTACAGCTACTGAATTAGATAAATTAGTTGATAAAAACTATAAAACCGGGGTGTCTAAAAAAATAATCTTAACCGATTTTGATTCCTGGATTCCATGGAGTTATTATGAAAAATATTTTCCAATTCATAAATATTATTTTGCCGATCCGGAACACTCTGTTATTTATTTATCAGAAAAAATTGGTACGGTTGTTCAGGAAACCAACAGGAAACAAAGATGGCTTGCCCGTTTTGGTGCTATTCCTCATTGGTTTTATTTTAAAAGCTTACGGCTAAAAAGAGGGTTGTGGATTGATTTGATTTCCTGGTTATCGGGTATTGGGAGCATAATGTGTATAACAGGAATTGTCCTCGGTTTTTATAGATATCGAAAACGCAAGCAGCAAAAAGAGAAAGGATTTTTTTCATTCTCTCCTTATAAAAATAAATGGTATAGATGGCATCATATTATGGGTTTTTTCTTTGGTTTTTTTACTTTTACATTTGTATTTAGTGGAATGATGTCATTACAGGAAGTCCCTAAATACATTGTCCCAGTAAAAAACAGTACCAACTACAGAAAGATTTGGACTGATAATATTTATTCGATAAAAGATTTTAAGCTTTCAATTGAAACATTATTTACTGATGAGCGATTAAAACCTATAAAACGGATAGACTGGGATTTTTCTACCTTTGATTCACCTAGTTATTTTGTTTATTCCAAAGATCTATATCATCCCCATATAATCAATGCCTCACAGACTGATAGTATAATAATTAAAACATATCATAAAAAAGAGATAGAAAATGCTGTAAAGCAAAAGTTTGATATAAACGATTTTTCTAGTGAGGAAATAAATTCTCCTGATGGTTATTATATGGGAAGGGATAATGAGATTTCTTTTCCAGTTATTAAATTTAAATTATTTGATGGTGATAAAACATGGCTTTATGTTAATCCTGAAAATTTAGAAATCGTATCTGTTCTAAATAAAAATACGCGAACGCGGCGATGGCTTTATAAGGGGTTACATTCCTTTAATTTTAATTTTTTGGTAAAGCATAACTGGTTACGTATTGCAATTTTAATTATACTCAGTGTTTTTGGAACGATAATAAGTATCAGCGGAGTAGTTTTGAGTTATCGATGCGTTAAGCGAAAATTTAAAAAGACATAGTTAATCTAATCCGGAATATAAATAATGCAATATACTGAAATAGCTTGACACAAAAAGTCAAGTAAAATGAATAGACCAAATGAGACAATACTTTCCGAACATATGGATGGTTAAAAAAAAGATACAGATTGCCGTCGATTTGATGTAAGTTTTAAACGTTGGATTATTAGTCAATTGGATGGAGGTCATATGAGTCCTTTGGAGATTCGCGAGCGCTTTCAACTAAGCTAGTAGCATTATACTTCGTTGTTAAAAAAATAGAAAGAAAGGTATTCAGATGAATATGACCTGTATGATACATTTGAGGATTACAACATAGATAATGAAGCTGTTAAGGTTGCTGTTGACAAGTATAACAACAAACGCCTTCATCGTAGTTGCGATATGTAATTTCCTAAAATAACTTGACAGATTTATATTTTTTATCTAGTTTTTTGACTCAATTTACTTTTTCTTTGAAAAAATTGATGTTTAAAATAATTGTATATTTGAAAAATAGAGTGGGTTTAGATGTATAGAAAATGTACAATCCGGTAATTTTTCAATTATTGCAGCACAACCATTCTTTATTAACACTCAATTTTTTTTCCATAAGATTTTTAGGAATATGAACGAATATTATTTTATGGATCGAATACTAAAATATTTATGCATTTCAGTAGGCATATTGTTTGTTTTTTTTACGCTAAGTGCTAATAATCAATTTCCTGAGCAAATCCGATTCAAATATATTACTACAAAAGAAGGACTTCCTCAAAATACTGTCGATTGCATAATTAAAGACAGCAAAGGGTTTATGTGGTTTGGAACCTGGAATGGCCTTTGTCGTTACGATGGGTATAGTTTTAGAATAAACCAAAAGCAAACCCACAAACTGCTGCCAGGAAATTTTATACATTCGTTATGTGAAGATGCTGAAGGTAATATCTGGATAGGGACAAACGAAGGATTGACATTATTTAATTACGAAAAATTTAAGTTTGAATATCTCGAAACATTGCAATTAAATGTTGGTAGGTTTTGTATTAATCACCTTATTAAAGTAGGAAAGGATACATTGTTGGTAGCAACTCAAGCAAATGGTTTGTGGAAGGTGGAGAAAACTATGAATGGAGAATATGTAGCAGAGAAACAAGAGCATCCCTCTTTAAAAACCGAACATATTAACTGTCTAACTTATTTAAACAGCAATATCCTACTTGTAGGTGGCAATTCTGGTTTAGCATTGATCGCAAAAAATGAAAATGAAGTGCCACAAGGCCTTAATCAACTGGTTACTCTACTTACTGGTATTGAGATCCATACAATTTATAAAGATTCTAGAAACAATATTTGGGTAGGTACAGTAGATGTTGGTCTTTATTGTTATCAGGCAGATAACCACCAAGTCAGATACTATGGCGCTATTCCCGACGATAGTTCCGGATTAGGTCATCTATCGGTTACGGCCATTATTGAAGACTATAATAATAATCTTATAGTAGGAACGTTGGGGGGAATAAATTTTTACGATTGGGAAACAAAAAGTTTTAGCCGACTGCCAGTAAGTACAGAGGAAAACAAAAATCTTAATAATCCGTTTGTGAACTCTATGTTTGCTGACGATTTTGGGAATGTTTGGATTGGAACTGATAAAGGCGGAATAAATTATTTTAATTCCCATCAGAAACCTTTTTATTCAATAACCCATAATCCTGCCGATAATAATACAATTAGTCATAATACGATAAATTCAATACTAAAAGAAAAAGATATTATTTGGGTGGGAACAGCAGGAGGTGGTTTAAATAAAGTTGAAAATGGAAAAACCAAAAAGTTTAGGTACGACAATCAGAATCCGAACAGTATTAATAGCGATTTTATCTCTTCAATTTACAAGGATGAAGAAAAAAATCTGTGGATAGGCACTTGGGGAGGAGGACTGAACCGCCTTAGATCCGATACCCATAATATTTTTGAAATTTTAATAAACAATAGTTCTCCTACAAGTCTTTGTAATAGCTATGTGTCATGTGTCGAAAAATTGGATAAAAAAAAACTATTAGTAGGTACAAACAATGGATTGGATATTTTCGATAAATCGAACAAGCAGTTTTTACATGTTCACCATAAAATGTTGCTCAACGAAGATTTTGAAGTTGGTTGTATACGAACTACCGAAAAATATGTATGGGTAGGTACCAGGTACGGGCTTTATCGGTTTATTAAAGAACAAATACTAAATTTTACTTATGATAATGATTCGTTACAATATGAAAAATACATAAGTTCTGTTCAGGATACCAGATCTATCCCGGGAGATTATATTATATCAATACATGAATCGAAGCAAGGAGAGATGTGGTTTGGTACATATGGAGGAGGCATTTGTAAATATATTGATAATGGACATAAAGGTTACTTTGAGCGATATTCTGAGCAAGATGGTTTATGTAATAATGTGGCGTATGCCATAGAGGAAGATTCAGATGGTAATTTATGGATCAGTACAGATAATGGTCTTTCGAAATTTAATCCAGAAACAAAAACATTTAAAAACTTTTATTCAAGTGATGGTTTGTTAAGTAACCAGTTTTATTGGACAGCTTCATATTCATACAACGAGGTTTTGTATTTTGGAGGAATAAACGGTTTAAACTATTTCCAACCAGGTCATATAAAATCTTATCCAATAATGCCCAAACCTGTTTTTACCGAATTTTCGATTTTTAATAAACCAGTTGCAATAGATGAAAAAATACAGTCGAATATTGTTTTGGATAAACCAATCTGTGAGACAACAGAAATAACACTGTCATATAAATCTGCAGTATTTTCTATTGAGTTCTCAGCGCTTAATTACTTTTTGCCTGAAAAAATTAGGTATGCCTATAAAATGGAAGGAGTAGACCAAAATTGGGTTGAGGTTCCGGCAAGTAGGAGATTTGCAAATTACACGAAATTGTCAGGTGGTGAGTACATATTTAAGGTTAAAGCTGCATATAGCGATGACGAATGGTCCGATAAAATCGCTACACTTAAAATTACAATATTGCCTCCTTTTTGGAAAAAACTCTGGTTTCAATTAATGGTGATTTTTATTATTACAGTAGGAGTTATGGCTTATATACGTTCCAGAATAAAGTTCTTAAACGAGCAGAAGCGTAAACTGGAGAATCAAGTTCGAGAAAGAACTCATAAGATAGAAGAACAAAAAGATGAACTTGAAAAACAAAATATACAAATTGCCAAACAACGCGATGAGGTCTTAGAACTGAACGAGAAAGTAAAGCTTGTAAATCAGCTCCGATTGAGGTTTTTTACGAATATATCTCATGAATTCCGTACTCCGCTAACTTTAATAATCGATCCATTGGAGCAACTAATTAGTCAATTTAAACACGATAAACAGGCTCAAATGTCGTTAAGAACAATTAACCGTAATGCCCAACGATTATTAAACCTAGTAAACCAGTTACTATATTTCCGGCGTATTGAAACCGGTAAATTAACCCTTAATGTTTGTAAAGGAAATTTGGTCGAATTCTTAAATGATATCTTTTTGTCGTTTAGTGATTTAGCATTCAAGAAAAATATAGATTATAATTTTTTAGCAGGAGCCAATCAGCAAGAGGATATATGGTTTGATTCTGAAAAAGTTGAAAATATACTGTATAACCTATTGTCGAATGCGTTTAAATATACCCCAGAGTATGGTGCCATACGACTTGAATTAGAATTTGTCCAATCCAACAAATCAAGCCTAATTCCAGATCCGTATATTAAAATAAATGTTAATGATAATGGTGTAGGTATATCAGAAGAGCATCTTCCAAAAATATTTGACAGGTTTTATATTGCTTCTCCCGATACAAAAGGGAACTATAGTGAAAGTTCCGGTATTGGTCTGGCACTTACCCAAGAATTGGTAAGAGCTTTGCATGGCGAGATAATTGTGAAAAGCGAAATTGGAAAAGGAAGTACTTTTACTGTTTACTTGCCCTATACCAAGGAAAAGTTTGAAAAGGATGAAATTAATGAGACATCTGTACCATTGGGGCTAAATATTGATAGTAAAGTAAATATATTATTGGAACAGTTTGCAAGTCAGCAAAATGATGAAGAATCCAATTTGCATATAATCAATGATAAACCTAAACCAACCGTACTGATTGTTGAAGATAATTATGATTTGCGAAACTTTTTATTGCAGACTCTAAAATCTGATTATAGGGTATTGGGTGCTGAAAATGGAGAAATCGGATTATCGATAGCAAAAAAATATTCGCCTGAACTTATTGTCAGCGATGTCATGATGCCGGTAATGGATGGAATGGAACTATGTAGTCGTTTAAAAAAGAATATTCAAACCAGTCATATCCCTGTTGTATTGCTAACAGCAAAAGATATGGTCGAAAGTTGGATCGAAGGTTTGGAAACCGGTGCTGATGACTATATTCCCAAACCATTTAACCTACAGATTTTGTTAGTGAAGATGCGTAATCTTATTGAAATGAGAAGGAAGATTAAGCAAATGTTTAGCAGTCCGGAAGGTATATCAAATGAAAAGCTAACAAACAATAACATCGATAGAGAATTTATGGATAAGGCATACAGCATTGTTGAGAAGCTTTACACCGAAGACAGTTTTAATGCCAATAAGTTTGCTAGGGAAATGTTAGTTAGTCAAAGCCTGTTATATAAAAAAATTAAGGCGATAACCAACCTAAGCATAACAGATTTTATTAATTCTTTTAAACTTAAAAAAGCTGTTGAACTTATATCAACAAGTGATTTGACTATTTCAGAAATTGCATTTCAAACAGGATTTAATGATCCCAAATACTTTAGCCGAATATTTAAAAAATTCTATGGAATGAGCCCTAGTGAGTTTTTAATTGATAATTCAAAGTGATTGATTAAAAGCATATTTATATGCTTTTAAGGTTGTTTTATTAATTTGTCCACCCCATATCATTATTTGTCCTCTATGTTCGGCAATAGCCAAAGTATTTTTACCGGACTACTTTAAAAAACTAATTATAAAATTATGAAGAGGATCTTTACGTGCCTATTAAATGGCTTCTTCCTATCATTATCAGGAATTAGCTTTTTTCAACACACTTCAATAGAAGTTATCAAATTTATCGGTTTTCAGACAGCCTTTCCAAAGTATCATGGTGGAAATCCGATGGATTTATGTCATATTATTTTACATGATTAAAATTTATTCTAACCAACTAAAATTTAAATTTATGAAAGCAACTAAATTTATTGGGTGGGCTTTATGTGCATCAATTTTAGTTTTAGGGTGCGAGAAATTGGAGCTTTATTTGATTGATGCTCCAGATGACCTTAAAAGTAAAATTGATTCGATTGCAGAAGCTAAGGCAAATGCTCAGACAGGAGACACTACGTATATTGATATTGCAACAGCGATTGTTGGCTCTGAAGATTACAGTGCCGCCTGGTGGACTTCATTTTCTGATTACTTCACTATTCCAGCAGACAAGCTATTACATTTAGAGTTTGTTAACTACAATGGGAGTAGCGAAAACAACTGGAATAATTGGAACCTGGCTGTTGTAAATGTTGCCGATCGGGATGCCGATGATTATGCCGAGTACTTTGTTCTTCGTTCTGATGCTTATGGTTGGGGAGGTACAATGGCAGATGTAGATGAAAGTTATACCTTCGATCTTAACATGATCACCTATGACTATCCAGACACTGATGGGGATGACGATGTCTGGAACGACTTCCGCACTACTATGAACGGAGCAACTGTTACTCTCGAAGTAGACCACTCTGCAACCGGTAATGTGTATGTAACAGCTACTGCTGTTGGAATAAATGGTACGGTGTTAACTGAAACTTATCAACAACCGGTTTCTGCCACCGATGATATCATCGCTTTCTTAGTTTGTGATGCTAGCTATTTTGAAATGGAAACCGCTTATTTCATACCATCTAAAGTTACTGTTGTTGAGGATGTTGATCCAATATCGATCGAAATTACAGGAACTCCAGCTTTTGTTGAAATAGGCGATACCAACTTCTGGGGAGATGCAACGGCCACTGTTACTTTCGCTGATGGTTCTTCTACAGAAGTCGATTCTGCCGATTTATCATTCACAGTAGTTCCTGAGATGACAACACTTGGAGAAAAAACGGTTGTTGTTGCTTACAGTAAAACAAAGAAAGGTGCATACTGCCAGGCTGTATCAACCTTTTATACCTTGGAAGTTACCAATTCTGTCTCAAGCCTGGAGGTTACTACTTTGCCAAACATAACCACCTACTATTATTACAGCAGTGATTCTATTATATTCAATACTGCTGGTATTGAAGTAACAGCTACATATTCCGATGCAACAACGGGTATTGTGGAAAACGATGCTCTTCTGTTTAGTAAGATTCCAGCTGCTGAAGGTACTCAGAATGTAGAAGTTTCTTATGTTGGAGCAACGAGCACAGTTACCACAACTTGTCCGTTAACTCTTGTTCAGGGGGCAGCTCAGGTAGGTGCTACCGACTTCTCTACCTCTTGGTGGACTGAATTTTCTGAAGAATATTCAGTCGCTTCAGGTGCAAGTAAGACAATAACAATGTATTGCTACTCCGACAATATCTCAAATTGGCACAGCCCAAGTACAATCCTTCGCAAAGCAGATTTGACCGAATATGCTGTAGTTCGCATGGACAGCTATGGATGGGGCGATGGATATGCTACGGCTACCTTAACAAATGATTGGAATTTTGATACGTTCACTTCAAACATAAGTGGCTCTAAGGTAATCATCACAGTTACAAATAATGGAGACAATACAGCAGATGTATATTATGACGTAACTTATGCAACAGGTGAGACACACTTCCAAAAGTATGCGGGTATAACGATAGATAGTTCTGATTTGAATTGTGCACTCGTTACTGAGTTGGCATATCTCGTAATTGTTGAATAATCACTATGATGAAAAATATATATATTATGAAAAGACTACTGATAGGTAGGACAATAGGAGTTCTTATTTTATTAATGTGTGCAGGTTTTGTGCATGCACAATCTGTTACTATAAAAGGAAAAGTGACAGATGCTTCTAACAATAGTACATTAACAGGTGTAAATATTGTCGTACAAGGTACTACAATTGGTACGATTACCAATTTAGATGGAAACTATAGCCTTGATGTTGAAATTGGAAACATAGTTGTATTTTCTATGATTGGGTATATTACCGAAACAGTTGCGGTAACTACTCAAACAGAAATTAATATAACATTGGCATTAGATATTGCCCAATTAGATGAAGTTGTGGTAATTGGTTACGGTACACAACGTAAGGTTGACCTTACGGGTTCGGTGGCCATTGTCGACGCTGACGAGTTAAAGAAGGTGTCAAATTCAAACATCTCCACAATGCTACAGGGAAAAGCATCGGGTGTTCAAATTACAACTGACGGGCAACCAGGTGCCGATCCTACAGTGCGTATCCGAGGGATTGGTTCGTTTGGTACAACATCGCCACTTTATGTTATCGATGGAGTACCTATGGGAACTACCATTCGTGATTTTTCTCCAAATGATATTGAGAGCCTTCAGGTACTAAAGGATGCTTCTGCTGCCGCTATTTATGGATCAAGAGCTGCAAACGGAGTGGTTATCATTACTACAAAGCAAGGTATGAAGAACCAGCCTATGAAAATAGATTATCGGGGTTATTATGGTTTCGATCAGGTATATAAAGGAGTATACGATGTAATGGATGCCAGGCAATATGGTGATTACATTACCATGGCATTCGCTAACAGTGATATGGATGTTCCTGATGGTTACAATCCTGTAAGCGATAATTATTTATATACAGCTGATGGAAAACCATTGGTTGATACCGATTGGTTCGATGAGGCATTCAAAACAGGTATTCGTCAGAATCATAATATCAACTTATCGGGAGGTGGCGAGCATAATACTTACAATGTTGGCCTCGATTACTATAGCCAGAAAGGAACAATGGAAGGTGCCGGTCCTAATTTTGACAGATACACTGCCCGATTAAATAATACATTGGATGTAAAGTTTATTAAAATTAGAACGAACATTGTGTATAGTCATAGCAACCAGGATAACATGGCCCTTAGTAATGCAAACGAGTATGTCCAGGGGCTGTACGGTTCACAATACCCTGTAATGGCTTCTGTTCTACTTTTACCGCCAACCATAAAAGCTTACGATGAATCGACCTGGTGCCTCGACGATAAGATTTCTGCAGCCTCTGACTACAGCTACGATTCTTACGGTTATGGTACTTACTACGACGATGTTCATGGTGATTTGCGTGTTACGAATGTTCTGCTTACCAATAATTTAATTGAAAGGAATACGGTTGTTGATCGTTTTGTTGCTTCAGCTTCTACAACTGTTGACCTTATGGATATGCTTAACATTAATAGAAGTAACCATAAATTGGATTACAACCTTAACTTGTCTTACAGCAAAACTGCTTGTGAGGATTTTACATGGATACCCGCATTTATACAGAGTACAACGAACTATTTGTCGAAAAACAACGAGACCTTGACAGAGGGACTTCGTACTTATACCAATATGTTGGCAGAAAACACATTAACCTACGATGGTGAAATCGGACGTAACCATATTAACGTGGTTGTAGGTCAAACAATCGAACACGAACAGACATACACAATTACAGCGACAGGTGTTAACTTGCCTGAACCATATTATCTACGCGTAATCAACGCAGAAACAACATCGAGTGAAAGCTATGAAGCTGAATCTTTTTTGTTGTCATACATAGGACGCGTTAATTACAATTTTGATGAGAAATATCTTCTTTCTGCAACCCTACGTCAAGATGCTTCAAGTCGTCTGGCTTCAGAAGATAATACGGCGATTTATCCATCGGTATCAGTTGGTTGGCGTATCGAACGTGAAAGTTTTTTCCCTTTATCTAAATCGCTAGTCAATCTGTTTAAGGTTAGGGGTAGCTATGGCGAACTAGGGCATCTAGCTGATCTGGAGTATTACGAATACATGTCTACTATGGCCAGGGGTGACTATACTTATAGTTTTGGGAACAATAAAGTTACCGGTTCTGCAATATCAGACTATGTAAATACTGCTATCAAGTGGGAAAGAAAGAAAACCCTTGATATAGGGTTCGACCTGGCAATGTTCAGCAATAAGTTGGAATTTACTTTTGACTATTATAACTCTACATCAGAAGATCTTCTTTATGATGTAACCGTTCCAGCTGAAGCTGGTGCTACCAACGAAACAGTAACGATGAACGCCGCAACAATGGTTAACTCTGGTCTTGAGTTCTTACTCTCGTATCGGAGTAGTTTTGGAGAACTTAGATATGATGTTTCTGCAAACTTATCTACCCTTAACAACGAAGTAACAAAATTGGGTAATTCAGACGAACCCTATACTGATGGTTTCTGCCGTACAGAGGTTGGGAGTGAAGTTGGTTCATTCTATGGATATGTTTACGAAGGTATCTTCCAGTCGCAGGAAGAAATAGATAACCGTGTTAACGAGGAAGGTGAATACATCACTCAGAATGGGGCAGCGCCAGGAGATATTGCATACGCCGATATTAACAACGATGGTGAAATTACGGATGAAGACCGTGAATATCTGGGTAGTGGGATTCAGAAGCTTAATTTTGGCTTTAATGCACACGTTGAATGGAAAGGTATAGACTTGAGTATATTGACATATGGAGCAGCAGGGTTTAAAGCTGTAGATTATGTTGATATGACATTGCGCGGATCTTATGGAGCATTAAATAAAAGTGTTGATTTGTTGGATGCCTGGACTGAGAACAATACAAACACAGATGTGCCTCGAGTGGCATACAAAACATCTGGTGATATTACTAACGATCTGTTCAGTCAGCGTTTCTTGCAAGATGCGTCGTATCTGAAGATTGCGAATGTAGAATTGGGTTATAAGATTCCGGATAAATTGTTTGGCGGTTATGTTAGCGGTGTACGCGTATACATATCGACTCAGAATTTGGGCACAATTACAAAATACAAAGGTTACAACGTAGACTTTGCCGGAGCTACATTGACTCCAGGTTACAACTATTGTTCATATCCAACACCTCGAACTGTTATGTTCGGATTTAACATGTCGTTCTAAAAAAATATAAAAATGAAAAGTTTAAATATATTTCTAATAATATTAGTGCTTATCGGGGGCATGACAGCCTGCGATGACATACTGGAAGTTTCGGATACAAACAATCAGACAACATATGATTTTGGTGATTCAGAATCGGAACTTGAGGAGGCTATTATTGCATGCTACAATCGTATACGTCTCGAAGGGACATTTGCCCGTGTCGGATATACTATGGATGCTGTACGGGGCGATGAAGTATGGAACTCATCTCAACAGTGGTATTTAGTGTACGATAACCTCAATTCTCCTTCTACTGATGAAATAGGTAATCAATGGATTTGGCGTGATTGTTACCATGTGGTAAACCGCACAAATTTTGTGTTGTCGAAAGTAGATGGTGTTGAAATGTCGGAAGATTCTTATAATAAAATAAAAGGCCAGGCCCTTTTCCTCAGGTCTTTAGCATACTATGAATTGGCAACATATTACCAGACTGTCCCTTTGTTTACCGACTATGCAGACTATTCGGATATCTCGACAATGTTTGCTGCCAACAATACGCAAGACGAAGTGTTTGATCTAATAGAGATCGATCTTACAGAAGCGATGCAAATATTGCCCTCGCGCGATGAAGGTGGCGAATGGGCGCAGGGACGTGCCACAAGTGGGGCTGCTGCTGGATACCTAGCTCGTGTATTTATGTTTCGTCACAAATTTGATGATGCATATACTATACTAAAAAGTATTATTGCTGGTGATTATGGAACTTATGCTCTTATGGCCGACTATGGAGACAATTTCAAAGAAGATACAGAAAATAACGCAGAAAGCCTCTTTGAAGTTCAATTTATGGACTATGGAACAGGAGGCACAGATCAGGAGTGGACTCCGGTAAATATTAGTTCAGAAGCAACCCAGGGACATGCTGTAGAAAGTAACTATGCTTCTCAGGAATTGGGTAGTTGGGGCGACTTGGCCGGCTCTCCCTGGTTGTACAATCTGTTCAAAAAAGAGAATTGTACAGATGACCGTCTCGATCCGCGTTTATACTGGACCCTGGTTACTTATGAAACCGAATATAATGTCTATACGGATCTGTCAACTGCTGCATATCCAGATGGAGATCCACGAAGCAATACAGTTTATCAGCAGGAAATGACTGCAACTCCTCTATCGAATACCTCACAGGGTGGTATATCTATTGCAAAGTTTACCAATGCCAGGACCAATATTTATAGCTCTATTGACAATGGATTGCTTTGTGGAGTTAACCTGCGTCTTATGCGTTATAGTGATGTTTTATTACGTGCTGCAGAATGTATAAATGAAATCAGTGGTCCAAATCAGGAAGCCATTAATTATATTAATGAAGTACGTAATCGTGTAGCTCTTAAAGATCTTCAGCTTTCTGACTTTGCAGGTGATGCAGATAAACTTTTTGAACAAATAGCAAATGTTGAACGTCCTAAAGAATTCGGTTGCGAAAACGGACGTGGTATCGATTTGCTTCGTTGGGGATTCTTTTACGATGCAGGTCGTTTGGCCCAAATAAATCAGCATAGTTGTTATATGCGCGATGGAACAGCTTCAACAGATGAACTTACCATTGAAACCGCTGATGATTATTCATACTCTTATTACAATGTAGGGCATGAGTATTTCCCAATAGCGCAATCTACACTCGATGCTAATCCGAACCTTGTAGGTAACTCTGCAAACAAAAACGAGGATAATAGCACAGCCTTTTTACAAAGTTGGAGTGTACGTCCTGTTGTGAATTTAGATTAAGAATCATTTTTTTGAAAGATAGAGACTTTCTTATCAATATATTTCTTGTTGTTGATAAGAAAGTCTCTTAACAGAAACATATTAGGGCATGAGACTAAAGGATTTACTGAATTTATTTGTTGGTATAATAGTTTTGTTTTTTGTAGGTTGCAACGATGATGATTTTGGACCTACAGGCATTACAATAAAGGATAAAACAGATACAACATATACAATTCCGACTTACGCTGATGATTATTCAGATATTGCATCATGGAACGATCGTGACGAGTGGAACTTGGCAAATGTACATGATCCGACTGTAGTGTTTGATGGTGATTATTATTACATGTATGGTACAAATGCTTCATACGGTAATGCTCATGAAGGACATGGAAATTTTCATGCTCGCCGATCAGAAGATTTAGTAAACTGGACATATATGGGAGCATCTATGCCGGAAACACCCGATTGGGTAAAAGATACACTTAACAATATACGAGCCAGGGTTGGTTTAGATCCGATTGATAGTCCTTCATATGGATATTGGGCACCTGTAGCTCGGAAGGTTGGTGATAAGTATCGTTTGTATTACTGTATTGTTGTAGATAATTTTATTGGAAACGGACTTAAAAATACAGCTGAAAATTTTGATAACACCTGGACAGAACGAGCTTTTATTGGTATGATGGAGACTTCCGAACCTTATCAAAACTCATGGGAAGATAAAGGGATGGTGGTCTGTTCTGTTTCTGATAGGGGAACCGACTGGGGCCGTTCATCCTATACTGGTGATTGGAACGGATACTTCAAATACAATGCAATCGATCCTACCTATATCACTACACCAGAAGGAGAACATTGGCTGATTTATGGTTCATGGCATAGCGGTATTGCAGCTATTCAAATAAATGCAGATACCGGTTTACCTCTTAACGAATTCGATATTAATGATGAATCGACCTGGGGGACTCATCTTTATACCCGCTTATACGGTTCACGGTGGCAGGCATCTGAAGGTCCCGAGGTTATCTATAATGATGAAACTGGATATTACTATATGTTTTTGGCTTACGATGAACTTTCAGTAGCGTATAATACCAGGGTATGTAGGGCAACAAGTGTTACAGGGCCTTATTATTCCTATAATGGAACAGATGTTACCAATGGGGGGGAGGTTTATCCAATAGTTACGCATCCATATGCATTTAATAACCATTCTGGGTGGGTAGGAATTTCACACTGTTGTGTGTTTCAAAATGATGAAACGGGTGATTGGTTTTATTCATCGCAAGGACGTTTACCTGCAAATACAGATGGTAATGCATATAGCAATGCCATTATGATGGGACATGTTCGAAAAATCCGTTGGACAGACGATGGTTGGCCAGTTGTAATGCCAGAAAGATATACTGCAGTGCCGGAGGATGAAATTACAGAAGATGAATTTGTTGGAACCTGGGAGTTTATTACGTTAAATTATCAATACCAAACACAACAAATGTCAGTAGAATTAACATTGTCTTTAGATTATGAGGCTGCTGGTGCAGTAACTGGAACATGGTCGTTCGATGCTGTAAATAATATCCTTACTATTGGAGAGAATGAATTATGTGTAGAACGAGAGCTCGATTGGGAAGCATCGCCGAGAGAAATAACTATTGTTTTTTCCGGGTTAAATTCTTCCGGGGTTTCTGTTTGGGGAAAGAAAACAAATTAGAATTATGAAAAGGGAGGTTATGACCTCAGAAGGAATTCAATAAAGACATCGAAATGAAGCAATCAATCATAATACTTGTAGCGCTAATCTTTTTATCAGGAAAATTGTTTTCGCAAATCTTTGTTCATGATCCTGTAATTTCGCAGGAAAACGACAATTATTACCTGTTTTGCACCGGATTGGGGATTACAATTTGGTCATCACCAGATATGAAGAACTGGAAAAAAAAAGGTCGGGTTTTTGATGAAACGCCACAATGGGTAATGGAAACTGTGGATGATTTTGCTGGGCACATGTGGGCTCCCGATATTATATTCCATAACAATCAATATTATTTATACTATTCGGTTTCAGCTTTTGGGAAAAATAGTTCGAGTATTGGCGTAGCAACCAACAAGACTCTGGATTCTAAAAAATCCGACTATAAATGGGTCGACCACGGTAAGGTCATACAATCTATACCTGGAAGAGATGATTGGAATGCTATTGATCCAGCTATTGCTTTTGATGATGAAGGACAACCATGGATGTCGTTTGGTTCATTCTGGAATGGGTTGAAGCTTGTAAAATTAAGCGACGATCTGAAAACGCTGGCACAACCAGAGGAATGGTATACCATTGCGAAAAGAGAAAGAAGATTTGAAACAGATGCCCGGGAACCGGGAGATGCAGCAATAGAAGCGCCGTTTATCTTTAAAAAGAATGGCTTTTATTATCTCTTTGTATCCTTCGATTATTGTTGCCGTGGTTCTGAAAGCACCTATAAAATTATGGTGGGACGCTCGAAAAACATACAAGGCCCTTATTATGATAGGGATGGTAATTCTCTTGCAACCGGTGGGGGTACACTTTTGTTAAGAGGTGATGAAAACTGGTATGCTGTCGGACACAATGCAGCTTATACTTTTAACGAAAAAGATTATTTGGTTTGTCATGGCTATGATGTCCACGATAATGGAAGGCAAAAATTGATTATTAGAGAAATGCATTGGGACTCAGGAAACTGGCCTATTGTATTTAGCAAATGATTCTGAATGGTTCACGTGAGAGCGGAGCGGTTACATCCGTTCTCATATTTATAATTAATCTATTTACTAATAAATATAAAATTCAACAACGGATGAAACGAATTACATTTATAACCGCTTTAATTATGGGAATAACTTATGAATTATCGGCACAAACCACTTTATACCTGCATTTAGATCAGGCTGAAACCAAAATTAATAAAGAAATTTACGGGCATTTTGCAGAACACCTTGGCCGATGTATATATGGAGGTATTTATGTTGGCGAAGATTCAGATATTCCAAATACCGATGGGTATAGAAACGATGTTGCCAATGCCTTAAAAGATATGAATATTCCATTGTTACGATGGCCAGGAGGATGTTTTGCCGATACTTACCATTGGAAAGATGGTATCGGACCGAAAGAAGACCGTCCTTCGATTGTAAATGTTCACTGGGGTGGCGTTACCGAAGATAATAGCTTTGGTACCCATGAGTTTCTAAATTTTTGCGAGCTTATTGATGCTGAGCCTTATATTAACCTGAATGTTGGTTCGGGAACAGTGCAGGAGGCTAGCGAATGGGTTGAATATGTTACTTCTTCAAACATTAGTCCAATGACTGAATTACGCAAGAGAAACGGACGCGAAGATCCATGGGATGTTAAATACTGGGGAATCGGAAACGAAAACTGGGGATGTGGTGGAAACATGACTCCCGAATACTATGCCGACCTTTACAATCGTTTTGCAACATATTGTTACGGAGATATATATCGAATTGCCGGCGGCCCAAATGTCGACGATTATAACTGGATGGAAGTTATTATGCAAAAGACAAGTCGCTTCAGACATTTGGTACAGGGAGTGTCGTTACACAACTATACGTTTACGACCAGTTGGACAGATAAGGGTGACGCAACAGGATTTGGAGAGAAAGAATGGATATCGGTAATGGACAATACCTTAAAAATGGAAACACTGATTACCCGGCATTCAACTATTATGGACAAATACGACTTAGAAAAAAACATTGGTTTAATAGTAGACGAATGGGGAAACTGGTTTAATGTTGAGCCGGGTACCAATCCCGGATTCCTATACCAGCAGAATACGTTGCGCGATGCTTTGGTTGCAGGTATCAACTTAAATATATTTAACAACCATGCTGATAGAGTAAAAATGTCGAATATTGCACAAACAGTTAATGTCTTACAATCGGTTATACTAACACAAAAAGACAAAATGGTTTTAACGCCAACCTATTACGTGTTTAAAATGTACAGCGTTCATCAGGATGCCACACTTATTCCTTCGAACTTAAAAACAGGGAAATATTCATTCGATGAAAAGACAGTGCCAAATGTGCATGCTTCAGCTTCAACAAAAAATGGAGTGGTTTCTATTACCTTATGTAATTTAAATCCTAACGACAACGAAACGGTTGAAATAAACATTACCGGAAACGAGTTTTCAATTGCAAACGGACAAATTATTACTGCTGCTAATATCGATGATTATAACGATTTTGACAAAGCTGAAAAGGTAACTTTGAATTCGTTTGACGTATCAAAACCGAAAAACGGAAAACTTTCAGTTGAACTACCATCAAAATCGGTTGTTTTGGTCCAACTTAAAAAATAAGTGTACTAATAGTTTTCATTTTTGCGCTAGGAATTTTCTGGAGATTTTATTGAATAGTCCTCCTGCGTTATTTATTTGTCCACCTTGTTTAGTTTATTCTCCGCAATCTTTGGACACATCGAATGAATCTGCCTTTTGTTATTTGAAGCAGAGATTAATGACACAGCTTTAGTTCTTCAATGTTAAATACTATCGAATGCCAAAAAATTATGAAACCGCAAAAGTTAAGTCTACTAGAAAAGATTGGATATGGATCGGGAGATGCTGCAGTTAATGTTGTTATATCCTCAATGTTCCTTATTATCACGTATTTTTATACCGATATCTTTGGAATAAAACCTAAAGATGTAGCTCTAATGTTCTTATTGGTTCGGTTTATAGATGCTATAAGCGATCCCATAATGGGAATCATCACAGATAAATATAAGTCTGAAAAGTGGGGGCGTTTCCGTCCATATTTCCTGTATTTATCAGTTCCTTTTGGCATTTCGGTTTTTCTAACATTTACTACTCCGGGATTCGATTATACTGGAAAACTTATATATGCCTATGTAACATACATCTTTGTGACGTTGATGTTTACGTCTGTAACCATTCCGTATATATCATTAATAGGTGTGTTAACCAACGATCCGCAAGAAAGATTGTCGGCAAGTGGTTATCGTCTTTTTTTTGCTAAAGTAGCGGCATTTGCAGTATCGATTTTGGTCCCAATAATGGCCAAACAGTTGGGTGCAGGAAACATGGCTCGAGGTTACCAACTGGCAATGGGTATTATGGCCTTAGGGGGTACGCTTCTTTTTCTGTTTTGTTTCTTCACTACGAAAGAGCATGTGGAGCATGTGGTAGAAAAAACACCTTTGTTAGAACAATTAAAATATCTTTTTAAAAATAATCAGTGGGTTTTACTGTTAGGATCTTGTTTATCCGGTACAACAGGTTATGTAATACGATCATCTGTAGCCATTTTTTATGCAAAATATTATCTTGGTGGAGACGAAATAGTACAGTCAACATTTATGGGTACAGGGGTTGCAGCTGCTATATTGGCAATGCCTGCTTCTACCTTAATTACTAAACGTTTTTGTAAAGTAAAACTTTTTTGGATGTCGCAATTTGCTGTTGGAGTAATAAGTTTATTTATGTTTGTGATTGTTCAGCCTCAACCTAGTTGCATGTTATTACCTTATGTAATGTATTTTATTCTTTCGTTTGTGGTTGATATCCATGCTCCGGTTTTTTGGACAGCAATTGCAGAAGCCGTGGATTATGGACAGGCAGAAACAGGTGTACGTGTTTCCGGTTTAGCATTTGGAGGTATCTCATTTGCCCAGAAGGCGGGAATGGGAATAGCCGGTGCTATGGTTGGACTGTTGTTGGATGCATTTGGTTATATCCCTGATGAGATACAAACCAGAACAACTCTTCTTGGTTTAGCATTAATGCTTACAATAATCCCCGGTGTCTTTCACATAGTTAATGGCTTGTTGATTTATCGTTATAAGATTACAGACGCATATTACGAGAAAATAAAAGCAAAAATTCATATTTAATGGCTATGGATAGAAATAAACCGTTGATAGAACAACGTGCAGATCCTTTTATATACAAGCATACAAATGGATATTATTATTTTACCGGGTCAGTGCCTTCATACGATTATATAGAGCTTAGAAAGGCCAAAACAATAAATGGATTAAAGAATGCCGAAATATTTAAAATTTGGCATAAACATGAAACAGGACCAATGAGCAAGCATATATGGGCTCCTGAGATTCATTTTTTAGATGGTAAGTGGTATATCTATTTTGCCGCCAGCGAAGTTGAAGATATATGGAAATTAAGACCTTATGTGCTTGAATGTAGCGGAAACGATCCCTTAAAAGATGAATGGACTGAACTTGGACAGATGCAGGCTGCTGATGGGGACAAAAAAACGTTTATCGACTTTTCGTTAGATGCCACAGTTTTTGAAAATAAAGGGAAAAGGTATTTCTGTTGGGCAGAAAAAACAGGTGGTCAATTTGCTGCGTCTAATTTGTATTTAGCAGAAATGGAATCTCCCATAAAATTAAAAACGCCGCAGTTTATGCTTACCACACCCGATTACGATTGGGAGAGAGTTGATTTTTGGGTAAATGAAGGACCGGCAATTATTAAGAACAAGGGCAAAATTTACATTACCTTTTCAGCAAGTGCAACAGGATCCTTTTATTGTATGGGGATGATGGAAGCTGATGAAGAATCTGATTTACTTGATCGAAATTCCTGGAAGAAATCAAGATATCCGGTGCTAAAGACCGATTATAAGATAGATATTTACGGTCCTGGCCATAATTGTTTTACTGTGGCCGAAGATGGAGTAACTCCCTTGAGTATTTACCATGCCCGTGATTATGAAGAAATTGTTGGCGATCCTTTGTACGATCCTAATAGGCATGCTAGAGTAATGGAAGTGAAATTCGATCAGGAAGGAAGGCCTGTTTTTGAGTTTTGACTTTTGTTTATATTTTGGAGACATTTTATTCTTTTTGGTTAGAAACAAATACTAGTAAAGTTAATTTCTTAATTAAAATCAAGTTCACTATCAATTAGCTCAGCTGTTCTTCAAGCATGTTTGAGTAAAAATCGAATTATTAGTAGTACACAATTAAAATTTTATTTATCAATATTATATAACAAGTTGCTATTTTCTTTATATATAATGCTGTAGGATAATCCGATTTTGTAAGATATTTTTATACTGTAATAATGGTATACAAACCTGTAATTCATATCACAATAAATATTGTTTAGCTGTTATCTTTGTCAATTTATAGCAAAGTGAAATTAGAGCATGACTAGATATATCTCAAAAATAAATCAAAACAGTAAATTATTATTAGCCATTTTGGGGGCTTTAATGGCATTTACATCGCTATCAACCGATATCTATTTGCCAGCAATGCCTCAAATGCAAATCGATTTAAAAGGGAATGTTGAACTAACTGTTACAGGTTTCTTGTTAGGATTTTCAATAGCACAATTAATCTGGGGGCCAATTAGCGATCAATTGGGGCGATTGCGCCCATTAACAATCGGAATAGTCTTATTTATGATAGGCTCTATTGGCTGTGCTCTTTCTCAAAGTATTACACAGATTTTAGTTTGTCGTGTTATCCAGGCTTTTGGCGCATGTACAGGCCCAATGCTTTCCCGGGCCATGGTGCGTGATATGCATAGTCGTACAAAAGCTGCAGAAATGTTATCCACCTTAATGGTAATAATGGCATTGGCGCCGATTATAGGTCCTTTACTCGGAGGGCAATTATTAAAGTTAAGTTCGTGGCATAGTATCTTTTGGTTATTATCCATAATTGGATTAATAATGTTGGTAACAATAATTTGGTTGCCTGAAACACTTCCTGTTGAGAGAAGGCCTAATACATCTATTGCTAAAGCTTTTGCAAATTATAAAATACTGTTGTTTCATCGTAAATTTATGACTTATACGCTTTGTGTTACTTTCTATTATGTGGGAGTTTATGCCTTTATTACGGGTTCTCCTTTTGTATATATTGAATATTTTGGAATTTCAGCACAACATTACGGCTGGTTGTTTGCCCTGAATATTGTGGGTGTTATGACACTAAGTATTATTAATCGAAAATTGGTAAACAGGTATAATTTACATTCTTTATTACTGGTTTCTACTCGGGTGGCTATGGCTGCCGGTATTTTATTAGCAGTTTTTACAAAACTAAATATTGGTGGAATTTTTGGAATTGT
The DNA here is from genome assembly GCA_963665085.2 of Bacteroidales bacterium. Lineage (GTDB taxonomy): Bacteria > Bacteroidota > Bacteroidia > Bacteroidales > JAAAOM01. The sequence goes on along the minus strand of CAXXXS010000002.1, from coordinate 566,143 downwards.
TGTTCCAATATTCTTCTTTTTTTCAATGAATGGAATTATTTCAGCTACATCAACGGCAGCTGCTTTGGATGATGTGCCTGAAATGGCAGGAGCTGCTTCTGCTCTACTGGGATCATTACAATATGGGAGCGGTATTCTTTCTTCTATTCTCCTAGCCGTATTTAGTGATGGAACACCTTGGGCCATGAGCATCATTATTACACTTTCTTCGGTTATGTCTGCTATGGTACTTGTCTTAAAACCACGAAAAGTAAGGGCATTAGTTGCTAAGTGGATATAATATTCTGTGATTATTGGAGACCGAAAACTGGAGACCGGAGAATTCGGAAAAGCTATAAACCAAGGCAAGAGAATTACCTATCTGGCATACGCCTGTATTTCATCAATAAGGCCTTTGTCATATGCTTCTTTTACAATTTCCCATTCCCCCAGACGATTGAAAAATAAACTGGCATAATTTCTTTGAATCAATGAGCCATTAAACAAATAGTATTTTATTTGGTCAACACCTTTTGTGTTTTCAACAAGACTTAAAGCAAAGTCAACACATCGGGTCATTGCAAGAGAGGTTTGTTTATTCAATTTTTTCATTATATAATCGATATCATCTTGATTACCAACTTTTGCCCTGTCAATCATGAATCCTAATTGATTAGAGAAATTATGAGCCATAATTCATTTAATTGTTAACTCCATTTCGTTCAATTTTTTGATAAGAATTGTAATATCTTTTGTGTTTGATTAATTACTACATGACCTGTATTTTCTAAGATAAAGGTAGTACTGTTGGCTGTTTGATTTTTTAATTGAACAGCTGTCTTTTTAGAATCATAAAAACAATCGTTTTCTCCTCCAAAAAATAAAATAGGCAACTTTAGTTTGTTTAATTCTTTTTTGCTAAAAACAGGGATGACATCTGTTCTTGGATAAAAATTCTCCTTGATTAATGACGCAAATTCTAAAGCTGTTTGATCAATCTCTAAATCACCATAAACAAGTTTGTTTATTTTATTAAATCCCCATTTTCCAAAAATTGATGTAACCATAATCCATATTAAGGTTTTCGCTTTAATATTAGTGATGCCAGCTGTAGCAATAAGAATCAATTTATCGGTTTTATCCGGATAGGTGAGCGCAAAATCAATTGCAATCCATCCTCCCAAAGAACATGCGATAAGTGAAGCTTTGTTAATGGCTAAACTTTCAAATATTTCATTTAGCCATTTTGCATAACTACTTTCTGAGAATTTCGGTCGGGATTCTTCACTTTTACCACACTCACCGATAATATCAATTGAAAAAACATGATAATTTTTAACGTATTCAGCTATATCTGCTTTCCACATAGCAGAGTTTGAGCCAGTGCCATGAAGTAAGATAAGAGTAGGTTTTGTTTTTTCTCCATTCTCCAGGATATATGTTTTTCCATAAGTGGTTTCAACCATTCGTTCTTTAACAGGCTGATGCCAGTCTGTTAAAAGTCTTTCATAAAAGCTCATAATTTGAGCTCTTCCTTCTTCTGATTTATAAACTAAATTCTTTGACATGATTATTTTTTTGCAAAGGAAAAAAATGAAAAATTCAAAAATTTTGATGTAAGTCAAAAAAGAATGAAAAGCATCATTCTCAGTTTTTTCTTAAAATAGTTACATTAAAATTTGTGCCTAGAATTTTATGCTTTCTTATGAAATAACAATCAATATTTAGATGTTCCTCAATAAAAGGTAAGTCTGGTGCATAACAGAAAGAACCTCCATGAACCAATGATTTTAGAATTGCCATGTATTGTTTTGCATATTCAATATAATTTCCATCTGCACGAAAATGATGATGTTTAAAATGATTTGAAAATCCAAGGTTACTGATTATTGTACCCCATTTATATTCCCCAAAATCATAGGTTAACCAGTTATCTTTTTTACAATAGTTATTTTGTTTGGCAAATCGATCGATCCCAAATGCTTCAATTCCATTTTGTCTTAAAAAAGATACCAAATTCCCCTCTTTTCCACATCCTATATCTAAAACAGGTTCAATAATTTCATTTAACCTTATATTTAAAAGATTAAGTTGTAGAGGTGCACTATACTCATCACATGGCACATATTCTATTCTTTCTTCAGAATTTTTATAAAGCAGTTTAGAGAATTTATTAGTCAGTTCCAGCCATCTTTTTAACTTACAGAAATGCTCTTGTTTTACTTCATCAATATTCTTCGATGATTTTAGAGAATTTAATAAGTCTGTATAAATTGATTTAAGTTCTAACCTTGACTCTTCATCAAAAGAAAAGTATTGATTTGAATTACAGAATTCCTCCAGCGTTTTATCAGTAGTATATTCCAATAAGAATTTCTCATTTGTTTTAGTGAGATTTTTTAATCGAAGTCCTATTCTATCTGTTTCTGATAACCAATAAAAAAGTTCTCCTTGATTACGATAAAACAAATTTTTTCCCCTGTTAAATGCAATTTGTTTATCAATGTGAGCTAATAGGATGTTCACGTTATTGGATTACGAAGTATGAATATGTATAAATTCAACTATTTCATTAAGCGCTTCTGTTGCTTCAAAAAAAAGTGGAGCTAACAATGGATAACAATGTATCATACCCTTGCCTTCTTTAAATCTTATATCTAAACCTGCAATTTTGGCTTTTTCAAAAAATAAGCGGGCATCATCGAAAAGTTCATCGTTTTCTCCTGCATTGATATAGATAGGTGGTAATCCTTTTAAATTCCCATTTAACGGAGATATATATGGATTTTTAACATCATGTTTGCCAACATAGTACTTGCCAAAAACATTCCAACTATTGAGTGGTGCAAGAGATTTTTTATTTTTTGTGTGATACGATTCATTTGTACAACTTAGGTCTACCCATGGAGAAATAGAAACAGCTGCTTTTGGTAAAGGTAATTTTTTATCTCTGAGTGCTAATAATAGTGCTAGAGTCAATCCACCACCGGCTGATTCGCCCATTATAATTATGTCATTTGGAAGATATCCTTTTTCCAGAACTGACTGATATACTTTTATTGAATCATCAATAGCAGCAGGAAAAGGATTTTCAGGAGCAAGGCCATATTCATATAAGAATGTTGTTATTCCAGTTTTTAATGCAACTTTAGAAACAATTGCCCTGTGATCATTGCAAGAGCCAGAAACATAACCACCACCATGGACATAAAATATGAGTTTGTTAGTTTTGGCATCGTCAGGGATTAACCACTCCGAAACAATCATGTTAATTACTTCTTCTTTTATCTGAATTCCTTTGGGTATTTTTCCAAACCGACTTGCCCCTTTTTCGCAATTTTCCCTGAATTGTAAAACAGATTCAACATTATCTCCAATAGTTTCTTTTGTTAATTTACCTTTGAAAATATGCCTGTGCCGCATTAGACCTATTAATGCTTTACTTTTTAAACTTGCCATTTTTAGTAATTAATTTTCAAAGGCAAAGTTTAATTTTTGAAGAAGAATAGTATTTCACCTATGTTAACTTTTTCTGTTTTTATGAATATTATTTCTTATTCTACTGAGAGACTGGGGAGCAACTCCAAGAAAAGAAGCAAGGTGTTTAAGTGGGATTTTTTGCATTAGATCTGCCGGATAATCTCTTAGAAGGGCTTTGTAATTCTCTTCTGCTGTATTGATTTTTGATACAAGTAAACGATTTTCTGTAAACTCCTGGATTTCGTTTAAGAGTTTACGCATAAATACATTCCACGAATGTATCTTTTCAAGTTGTTTATATTGTGAATAATTAATTCTCCAGACAATTGTATCATCAAGGGCTTGTATACTCTCGTTTGCAGGTGATTGATTTCGAAAACTTACTTTTGAAGTAAAACAATAAGGTGCAACAGCAAATGTTTTGGTTATATCCGTTCCATCAATGTTACAATAAAAGCGGATTAATCCTTTTTCGAAAAAATAAAAATAGCGGCAAATATTTCCTTCATGCAGTATTATCTCATCTTTTTGAAATATTTGTGATTTGAATTCTTTTTTAATCTCTTCCCAGTCATTCTCTGAGAGCGAAATATATTTGTTTATAAAATCTTTGAATTGTTCCAGCATGGTCTATTTATCTGAAAGAATTATCCTTTTCTAATTCTGCTTAAAGTTTCTTGCGAGATACCGAGAATAGAAGCGATATATCCTAGTTTTGCTCTTTTTACTGTTTCAGGTGCTATTTCTCTTAGATATTCATATCTTCCTTTCGCATCTTTTATATTCATAGCTTTATTGTGGACATCAATATTCACAAATTCTCTTTCCATTAATGTGTTTGTGAATTTTACAAATTCTGGAAAATGAATTAATTCTTCACTGTTCTTTCGGGAGATACCTATTGCAACAGTATCTTCGCAAGCTTGCAGATATTCATTTGCAGGTGTATTTTGAGAATAACTCTGTAACGATGTAAATATTTCATTTTCGGTATGAATCCAGCTTGTGATTTCCTTTCCTTCCTGAAGATGAAATTTTCTCACCATACCCGATTCCAAAAACCAAATTTTATTGCATCGTTGCCCTTGTTCTAATATATATTGATTCTTTTCATACCTTTCAATGTCGACAAGACTTTCTAAGGCATGTATTGCTTCATCGTTAAGTTTTACAATTTTTTCGATATAAGATATCAGGTGTTTCATTTATAAGTTCAAGGTTTAATCCCAAGTGTATAACATAGAAACTGTCTAAAATTAAGAATTATATTTCAATGTTAAGGTATCAACGCTGTCAGGAGCTACGCACGCTGAAAGGTTTAAAAAACTGTATATCGACCTGTCTGCGTTTCTAAACCTGACAGCGTTAATTGTAGGATCGTTAACTAAACGACATTTTTTTCTTCTCTGTGAAACTTCGTGTCTACTTGTGTAACTCTGTGTTACAGTTCTTTAAGATTATACCAGAGAGAACCGCAGAGGAGTCACTGAGAAACACAAAGACTTTTTGGATTACCTCATCTTCGATTGAAATTTTTGGAAGTCAATCATTTGATAAAAAAATAGAACAAATCTTGAGCTGTCAGTTATTGGAATAAAATAAATAAAAAGATAAATACGATTTTAAACGTATCAACTGCATTTATCTTTACTTTACCTTTGTTGTTGTTCGAAAAACTATCTCATGGCAATTAAAATAGCCTTAATATTATCGGTATTGTTACAATTTGGCGCAGCAGTTATTGCTTTATCCTTGGTAAAAAGGACAATTAACAATATTGCATGGTGGTTAATTTCGTTTGGATTCTTATTGATGGCAATTCGACGGGGAATAGAGATTTTCCAAGTGTATAATACGCATGTGAAAATTGTAACCGATCTGTTAGGAAGCTGGACTGCTGTTCTAATTTCCCTGGTAATGCTTGTGAGCCTGATTTTCATAAAACGTATTTTTAATATCCAGAAACAGATTGAAGATTTAAGAAAACAGAATGAGGGCAGGGTTCTGTCTGCAATCCTTAAAACAGAAGAGAAAGAAAGACAATATTTTAGTAAAGAACTTCATGATGGATTGGGACCATTACTTTCTTCAATCAAGATGGCGGTCTCTGCAGTTGGAAACGATAAGGTTTATAATGAGAAAATTATTTCTAATGCTGAAAAGTTAATCGATGAGTCAATACTAACATTAAAAGAAATATCAAATAGGTTAAGTCCTCATATACTTAAAAATTTTGGATTGTATAAAGCTGTAAAATCTTTCATTAATAAATTGAATATAGTTGAAAGCCCAACTATACATTTTAATTCTAATATTGAAGGAGAACGGTTTTCTTTTAATGTTGAAGTTGTACTATATCGCATTATTTGTGAGTTGATTTCTAATACCTTATCTCATGCAAATGCAAATAATATTTATATCGACTTATTGAAAGATGAACAATATTTATCTTTAAAATATATAGATGATGGTGTTGGATTTGAGGAAGAAAAGGTTAAAGAAGAATTTATTGGCTTAGGATATTCAAATATTCGTTCGAGAGTTAAGTCTTTAAATGGTACTTTAGATATCTTTACCAAGCCAGGGGAAGGAATAAAGGTTATCACCCAAATCAAAATTAATTAACTTGGGACAATTATCAATACTTATTGCAGACGATCATAAGTTATTCAGAGAAGGAATGAAACTTATTCTGAGCAATCTACCTTATATCGATACAGTTGATGAAGCAGGAGATGGAAATGAATGTGTCCATTTTTTTAAGAATGGTAAAACTGCCGATATTGTATTTATGGATATTGAAATGCCCGGGATGAATGGGATTGATGCTACTATCAATATTTTAAAAGATTTTCCGGATACGAACATTATAGCCCTGTCTATGTATGCTGATGAAGATTATTATACCAAAATGATTGAGGCAGGAGCAAAGGGATTTATTTTAAAGAATTCAGGAATTAAGGAAGTTGAAGATGCTATCAATCACGTGATTTCTGGCAAGAATTATTTCTCACAGGAAATCTTAATGGCTTTTATTAAGAATATGAACCGGAAGAAACAAGAACAAACATCCGGAAAACTATCAGAACGTGAAGAAGAAGTACTTTATCTAATCTGCAAAGGCAATTCAAACCAGGAAATTGCCGATACACTTCATATCAGTAAACGAACAGTAGATAAACACCGCGAAAATCTTCTTCTTAAAACAGAATCGAAAAATACAGCAGGCCTTGTTGTATATGCCATAAAAAAAGGAGTTATTGAAATTTAAATACGTTTTTTAACGTATTCATGCGTATATAAACGTAAAAAATAAAATACGTTTTTTAGCTGTTTTATAATGCTGAGTATTTCAAGAAATTTGACAAAATCTTTTAAATATGTCAAATACCTCCTATTATAAATCCCTCATAAACGACATTAGAATTAAGGAAGGATTAAATGCCTGTATGAATTGTGGAATATGCACAGCAATTTGTCCTGCTGCCGGCTTTTTTGAATACGACCCAAGAAGCATAGCTGTTATCGTTCAATCAGGAAATGAAGAAAATATAAAATCACTTTTAGAGAGTGATACGATATGGTATTGTGGCCAATGTATGTCGTGTAAAACACGTTGTCCCAGGAATAATTGCCCCGGGTTAATAATAAGTGCTTTAAGAAAATTGTCTCAAGAAACGGGATTGTTCATCAAAAGCCGGTTGGGCAGGCAACAGTACCTTCTAACACAATCTGTAGGAAAGAACATTTTAGAATTCGGTTATTGTATCCATCCATCAACAGTAACGCCAGAACATCATCCAGAGCAGGGACCTGTATGGGAATGGGTATATGAGAATAAAGAAGCTGTATACAACTCAGTAGAAGCTAACCTTGATGGTGAAGGTGCCGGAGCCATGCGAAAAATAACACAAGAAGACCTAAGTGAATTGGAACAAATATTCAGGATAACTGGAGGAATTACCATAACAGAGAAGATAGAAAGTTATAGCTGTTCTAAAGCTTTAGAATTGGGAATTACAGACAAGAATGGTAATGCCGATATGGAAAAATATATCAAGTATCTATTAGAAAACGAACCTGATAATTATGAAAAGTAAAACAAATATTCGTTGGAGTGAATACAACAAAGAAATTGCAGAGGATAATTACTATTTCTTGCGGAGTTGTATCCGGCAAAACTTTTTTCCAGGAGCAGAAATAGTATTTCTTGATATTATAAAAAACAAACTGAGAAAAGATATTTTTGACGATCCGCGCCATACAACCTGTTCAGGTATTGGTTATCATTCTGATATTGTTCCTTTTGATACCTTCCAGACAATGGTGGCACGTCAATTTGCATTGATGACAGAAAAGGGGTACAAAAATGCTGCTGTATCGTGCATTACATCTTTTGGAGGATATAATGAAGTTCTTGCAACCTGGAAGGAATTCCCTGAAGAAGAAGCCAAAGCCCGTGAAAATCTATTTATCGCAACAGGGCGGGAATTTAACATCCCTGAGAATATTGCTCATACCTGCGACATTGTGTATAAAAATAAGGATAAAATTGCTGAAATAGCGCCTTATCGTTTGATAAATACGATGACAGGAGAACCATTAAGAATTGTTGACCATATCGGTTGTCACTATGCGAAAAATTTTCCTTCTAAAGGAGTTGGTGGTGCTGAGTATACCTCTGTTTTAACAGGAATAATAGAGGCCTGGGGTGGGCAACCAGTCGATTATCCGGAACGAAGACATTGTTGTGGCTTTGGATTTCGACATTATCTTATAAAAAATAACCGAAGCTATTCCATTTCTAATTCGAAAATAAAATTTGAAAGCATGGAACCTTATAAACCTGATGCTATTATCACCAATTGTCCGGGGTGTAATATGTTTCTTGATCGCTGGCAATATGCATTGGCTCAGATAGAAGGGAAGACCTATAGTGGAGATAGTAATGGAATTCCGGTTCTTTCCTCTGAGGAATTGGCGGGAATTGTCCTGGGGTACGATCCCTGGAAAATAGGTTTACAAATGCATCAGGTAGATGTGGAGCCTTTGCTTCAAAAGATGAATGTAAGTTACAATCCAAAAACAAAATACAACAATAAAGAAGGAAGCTTCATTGGAGCACCCGAATTTACAGGTTGTATGAATAATAACTGGAATTAATGGAAAATAAAAAACATGTTGCCATCATTGGTGCAGGAATTGCCGGGATAGAATCCGCAATAAACCTTTCGAGACTGGGTTATCCGGTTACTGTTTTTGAAAAAGAAAATGAGAGGGGAGGAAAACTAAATAAATGGAGCAGGTTGTTTCCGGATTTTTCGGATCCAAAGCCAATCGTTCAGGATCAAAAAGAACAAAGTACAAAACAACAAATAGATTTTATTTACAATACTCAAATTACAAGTATTAAAAAAATAAATAATCTGTTTGAATTATCGGATGAGAAAAGACTAAAATATAATACTGATGCGGTTTTGTTAGCTTCGGGATTTAATCTTTTTGATGCTACTCTTAAAGAAGAATACGGATATGGCATATTTGATAATGTAATTACTTCGGCAGATTTTGAATTGTTGCACAGACAGGGAAAAGAACTGCGAACAAAAAACGGTAAAACTCCCGAACGTATTGCGATTATTCATTGTGTTGGATCACGTGATGCCAAAATAGGGAATACCTATTGTTCAAAAGTTTGCTGTATCACAGGAGTAAAACAAGCTATTGAGATTAATAAACAGATACCTCAGTGTGAAGTGTTTAATTTTTATATGGATCTACGGTTGTATGGATCAAAATTCGACAGTTTATATCTTGAGGCACAGAAAAACCATAAGATTCAGTTTATCCGGGGCAGATTATCAGAAGTTTCTGAAAGACAAGATTCAAGTTTGCAGGTAAAAGCCGAAGATACCCTTTCTGGCAGACCCTTAAGGATGATGGTTGACATGGTAATTCTTCTTGTTGGGATGGAACCTTGTTCATTAATCAAGAGTCTTACGAAACAAAATGATATTAAAACTGATGAGAATGGTTTTTTTCAATCATTAAACATACACAATAAGCGTAATCATTCTTATCAGAAGGGAGTGTTTTTAGCAGGGGCATGTATTTGTCCCATGTCAGTAAATGAAACATTAGAAAGTGCCCGATCTGCTGCATTGGCTATCTCAGACTATTTACATAAACAATGAAATTATGGCTGATTTGACTTTCTTAAGACCAAGTAACAGGCAACTTAACTTTGAGAACTATGACACAAGGGTACTCAATTATGTGCTTGAACATGAACCTTCATTTCTTACATGTATGTCATGTGGTGGTTGTACGGCAACTTGTAGTGCCGGAAACCTGGTTACTTTTAATGTCAGAAGAATAGGACTTTCCCTACGTCGGGGCGAGACAGATATATTGGCTGAAGAAATCCATAAATGTATGTTCTGTGGGAAATGCACATTGGTTTGCCCTCGTGATATTAATATCCGCAATGTAATATTACTTATTAAAAAATGCATTAATCAGTTGAATAATAACAAATAAACAAGATGGATAAATTAATTATTTTTCCGTTTCTTACCGGACTGATTTACTTATTGATCATATTATTTATACGGGGAATTAAATGGATTAATGGATTATCCAAATTAGATAAGTTACGGCTTATCAGATCTATACGAAGCAGGATAATATTGCGTTCAATCGTTGAAACATTTAGAGAAGGCCTGTTACATCGTAATATTTTCAAAAAAAACAAGTTGCTGGGCTATATGCATATGAGTTTAGCCTTTGGCTGGTTTTTGCTAATAGTAGTAGGTCATATTGAGGTAATGATAGCAGAAGGTTCTCTTTTTGTTCCTATTTATAAACCAGTTTTTTTTAGATATTTTGAAACAGGACAAGATTTTTTTCTTGTAAGTATATTTTCTTTTAGCATGGATTTATTACTTCTTTTTGTATTATCAGGATTGATGCTGGCCATGATAAAACGATTCAAAAAACATTTGTTTGGCTTAACTAAAACCACACGATTAAAATCAGGTGATCGAATTGCCTTAACATCACTGTGGATGATATTCCCTTTGCGGTTATTGGCCGAGAGTAGTACAGCAATGATTAAAGGGAATGGAAGCTTTTTAACACAGACCGTTGGTAAACTTTTTGAAAATGGTATTGCTCCTGAAGTTACATCAAATACATTTTGGGTAATGTATTCTGTTGTTCTTGGATTTTTCTTTATCGCATTGCCACACTCAAGATACATGCATATCCCTACAGAAATATTGTATATCTTTTTGCGTAATGCAGGAATAACACTAAAAAAACGAAATAACACTTTTACCGATGTTCAGGTATATTCATGTTCGCGATGTGGTATATGCCTCGATAGGTGCCAGATGTCTGTTGCCGGGATTAATGACAGTCAGTCTGTTTACCTGCTGAAAAGTATCAGAAATCATAAGCTTAGTGATGAGCAGTTGTTTAACTGCCTGATGTGTGGCAAATGTCAGAACGATTGCCCGGTAGGAATAAAAGTAACTGAGCTCAGAACAATTCAGCGTATTGAATCAACCCTACAATATAATTCTTCATATGATTACCTGGGAGACATGTCTTTCACTCAAAAAACAGATGTGATTTATTTTGCTGGATGTATGACGCATCTTACTCCCGGAATTATAAGTTCTATGAAAGAAATATTTCGTGCAGCCAATATTAATTATTTGTTTGTCGATGAAGAAAAATCCCCGTGTTGTGGCCGTCCACTTATGCTTGCAGGTCAATTTGAGGCTGCTTCAAAACTTATAGATACGAATACTAAGACTTTTCTTTCAACAGGAGCACACACACTAGTTGTATCTTGTCCCATTTGTTATAAAGTATTTAAGGAAGATTATTCCCTGGGAAATATGCAGGTTGTGTTTCATGCAGATTTTATTTTACAATTAATTGAACAGAAGAAAATAAGTTTACATCACTCAAAACAAAATTATGTGTATCACGATCCATGTGAACTGGGGCGTGGAATGTCAATATATGATTCTCCCCGTCAGTTGTTAGAAAAAACTGGACAAGTAATAACCATGAAAAATGAAAAGGAAGGTGCACATTGTTGTGGCGGTAGTCTTGGTAATCTTAAAATAACTCAGGAAAACAGAAATATTCTTCGAGATCGTGCTTTGAGTGACTATGCCGGATACAATCCTGATTTATTAATTACAGCCTGCCCTAAGTGTAAAAAAACATTTTCTTCTGGAAAATTATTACCAGTATTGGATATAGCGGAAGTTGTTAAACGTTCCCTTGCAAGTCCTGATGACAATACCTGTTCAATATCAGAGGTAAAAGAAATACAAGAATCCTGTGTTGAGATTTAAGAATTTTAACTACGTATTTAAGCTTATTTAATACGTTTAAAAACGTAAAATTAAAATACGTTTTTTTGCTGTTAATTAGGAGTTTAGCTTGATTTATATTTGTTCTGTCTTAATAAATAAAAGCTAAACAATGAAACATTTCAAAATAAAACCAAGCCTGTATTTACTTCTATTGGTTTTGATTATTTATTCTACCAGAACATTTGCCCAGTTTTCAATAAATTCAGAATTACGTAATCGTTTTGAAGTCCGCGATGGATATCGTGCGTTATCAGCTGAAGATGCTACACCTTCTGTTTTAATCTGGCAGCGAAGCAGGATAAGTTTTAACTATGAAACAGAGAATTTAAGGTTGAAATTTACTCCCCAGGATGTCAGGCTTTGGGGTGATGAATCGCAAAGAAGTTCAACTGGTGTTTTTGGCGATGATGCTTCATTTGAACTCTTTGAAGGCTATGCAGAACTAAAATTGGGAAGCTCTGGATGGATATCTGTTGGCCGACAAGCATTTAAATACGACAACCAACGAATATTAGCTGCACGTAATTGGAATAACAATGGTTTAACCTATGATGCTGTACTTTTTAAATTAAAGTTTAATGATTGGGATATTCACCTGGGAACGACGTGGAACACTTTGTCTGAGTCGTCATCAGATAACCTGTATCCTTCAAACCGTATTAAAAATCTGGATTTTTTATGGATGCATCGAAAATTTGGCGATAACCTATCGTTATCCTTGTTACAATTAGCCTCTGGAGTTACTGAGACAGATACTACCAACACAATTCATTATAAACATACATCAGGAGTTTATTCTACCTATAAGAATAATGGACTAAATATTTGGGGAGAGGCCTATTATCAGTATGGTAAAACAAATCAGGATAAAGACGTAAGTGCATATTTATTCGCGATGGACGCCAGTTATTCAACAAGAACAATAACTCCCGGAATAGGAATTACATATTTGTCAGGTAATAGTAAGAGCGGAAGCGATCAAATCCAAGAGAATTTATTTGATATACTCTACGGTGCAAGGCACCGGTTTTATGGATTAATGGATTATTACAGGAATTTCTCATCAAATACCAGTAATGGAGGATTAACAGATATCAATTTTTATCTTGATTACAAAATTTCAAAATCTTTAAACATATGTAATACCGGTCATTTTTTTCAGTTGGCACAGACCAATTCATCAACACCTGTCAATAAAAATCTCGGCTATGAAAACGATCTAACTTTAAAATATAAGTTTAATGGTTGGGGAATATTGGAAGCTGGCTATGTTTTATACCAACCAACAAATTCGTTAGAGTTAATCCAAGGTGTTAATGATGCCGGATTACAGCAATTTGTGTATGTTCAGCTTACGCTTACACCAATACTTTTTAAACAAGAAAAACAAGAGAATTTATAGTTAAACAACATAATATTTATAAAGATGAAATCTATAATAACATATTTATTAGTGACTTTCCTGATATTCTCAGGATGTGCATCCAATAAGAAAAAAGAAAATACCATTAGTATTTCCGGAGCTTTTGCTTTGTATCCATTGGTTGTTCAGTGGGGAGAAGAATATAAAAAAGAACATCCAGATGTTCGGTTTAATATATCAGGTGGTGGAGCCGGAAAAGGAATGGCTGATGCACTTGCCGGAGCAGTAGATTTAGGTATGTTTTCGCGTGCCATAGCACCGGAAGAAAAAGCCAAAGGAGTTTGGTGGGTTGGTTTAACCATTGATGCTGTAGTGCCTACCATCAGTGCTCAGAATCCTTATCTTGATGTTCTAAAAAAACGCGGATTAACCCAGGAAGAATTCAGTAAAATATTTATTGAAAAATCAATTACTGACTGGGGAGAGTTTTTGAATGTCGAAGAGAAGAACAACTTGGAGGTTTATACCCGTTCGGATGCATGTGGTGCTGCCGGAACCTGGGCAAGTTACCTGGGCGGAAAACAAGAAGATCTTACAGGGATAGGTATTTATGGAGATCCGGGACTTGCAGAAGCGGTAGCGAAAGACCCGGTTGGGTTAGGATTTAACAATACCATTTTTGCCTATGACATAAAAACCGGGAAAAAACAACCTGGCGTTGAGGTTGTACCTATCGATATAAATAATAACGGAACAATTGATCCCGAGGAAGATTTTTACGAGTCTTTTGATGAAATTTTACAAGCTATTGCAAATGGAGTTTACCCATCACCTCCAGCAAGAGAATTGTATTTTGTATCTAACGGAAAACCTGAAAAGCAGGCTACACTTGATTTTATTGAATGGGCACTTACAAAAGGACAAGGATTTGTGAAAAGTGCAGGTTATGTTCCAATTGATCAGGAACAGATTGATAAATACCTGGAAAAACTTAAATAGATTATGTTTCTAAGAAGAATTTTATTAGACCGGTTGACGGGAGTATGGATGGTAACCGCTTTGGTTACTATCCTTCTTTTGCCAATAATAATAGGAGTGGGGCTTTATTTAAAAGCATCTCCTTTATTCGACCATCAATCTTTATTTAATCTAGTTTTTACAACAGAATGGATGCCACACAAAGGTAAATTTGGTTTTTGGCCATTTATTGCCAGTTCTCTTTATGTAACTATTTTGGCTTTTATCTTTTCTGCTCCGGTATGTTTATTGGCTGCAATATTTCTTACCGAATTTTCATCCAGCAGGTTAATCAGAATAATGCATCCGGTGATTGATATACTAGCTGGTTTACCTTCCGTAATTTATGGAGTTTGGGGTATACTGGTTATTGTTCCTTTTGTCTCAGATATTTTAGCTCCAGTTATTAATACCAAATCATCAGGATATACAATATTGGCAGGTGGTATTGTTCTGGCTATCATGTGTATTCCTTATATCTTAAACATGCTTATTGAAGTTTTTAGAACAGTGCCGGTTGGTTTGAAAGAAGCTTCACTTTCTCTTGGGGCTACTTCATGGGAATCAGTAAAACATGTAGTAGTAAAAAAAAGTTACCCTGGAATAATTTCCTCCTTTGGTTTAGGGATAGCTAAAGCATTTGGAGAAACTATGGCTGTTATGATGGTGGTAGGAAATATGGTACAGGCTAAGTTTAATCCGTTTGAAGCAGGGTATCCACTTCCCGCATTAATAGCAAACAACTATGGAGAAATGCTCTCAATCCCGATGTATGATTCAGCTCTTATGTTTGCTGCCTTGTTGCTGTTTGTTATAATTCTTATTATCAATATGATATTCCGTTATTTTATTTATAGAACCAGAGAACGATGAATAAACGTAAAATTATTGAAGAAAAAATATTTAAGTCACTTTCTTGGTTTGCAGCCTATTCCCTCATTGCTATTTTAGCGTTTATAATTCTTATAATTTTTATAAAAGGCTTCAATTCACTTTCGTTGGAGATGATTTTTAAAACGCCTAAAGGTGGCTACTACTATGGGGGAGAAGGTGGTGTCTTAAATGCAATTATAGGCTCCCTTTATATAGCATTAGGCGCAACATTTATTGCTATTCTAATCGGCATGCCGGCAGCTTTATATATCAATGTGCATATGGTAAAACAGAAACGAATGCAGAATATAATTCGATATTTTCTGGATGCTTTATGGGGGATTCCTTCTATCGTGTATGGTGCCTTTGGATTTGCACTGATGCTTTACCTGGGGATGAATGCATCTTTATTAGCCGGGATAATAACCGTTGCACTTTTAATAACTCCAATAGTTGTACGTACCTTTGATGAGGTTTTAAGCACCATTCCAAAAGGATTGTATGAAGCTGGTCTTGCCCTTGGATCAACAAAAACAGAAACAGCTTTTAAAATAATGTTTAGACAAGGTTTCCCCGGTTTTATTACAGCTATTCTTTTAGCTTTTGGCAGGGGAATTGGAGACGCGGCTTCAGTACTTTTTACAGCGGGTTATACCGATCTTATTCCCGTTAATTTTGATGAACCTGCAGCTACGTTACCTCTTGCGATTTTCTTTCAGTTGGGATCGCCAATCCCGGAAGTAAGAGAAAGAGCTTTTGCAGCTGCAGCAATTCTTACCATTATTATTCTCATTATTAGTTTAGGCGCCCGTATGGTTTCTAAACGATATTCAAAGTCTAATATTAAATAAAAAAACGATGTATATGCAAAACTGTGATGTAATGATTGAAACAAAAGAGCAATTGAATACTAAGATTGATTCTGATTCAAGCATCTTGTCTATAAAAAATCTGAATGTGTATGCAAAAGAACACCATATTCTTAAAAACATTAATCTTGAGATTCCTAAAAATAAGATAACGGTTCTATTAGGTCCGTCTGGTTGTGGTAAAACAACCTTATTAAAATGTATGAATAAACTCACGGATTTATATAAAGAGCTAAAAGTAAACGGGAGTATTTTAATAGAGGGTGATGATATTCTGAATACATCAACCAATTTACCGGCACTTCGGCAGAAAATGGGACTGTTGTCTCAAAGGCCATTCCCTTTACCGGTATCAATCTATAAAAATGTTGCTTATGGTTTGAAATTAAAGGGAATAAGGGATAGAAAACTAATTGATTACAGTGTCGAAAAACACCTTCGGGAAACTGGATTATGGAATGAGGTAAAAGACCGTCTGCATAGTCCTGCAAACAGTCTTTCTATTGGTCAACAACAACGTTTATGCCTGGCGAGAGGATTGGCAGTTAAGCCCAGGATAATCCTTGCTGATGAACCTACATCTGCGCTGGATCCGACTTCAAGTAAGATTATTGAAAACCTGTTTCGTGATCTAAAAAAACATTATACCATAATCCTGGTGACTCACGTGTTAAGACAGGCAGTTCGGCTCGCTGATAATGTTGTTTTTATGTATTACGGGGAAATAATTGAACAAGGGAACCCGGAACAATTATTTAAAAATCCACAAACTGAAAAATTGAGAAAATACATGCTGGATGGGAATTAATTTTTTTAAATTTTAGATTTCTTCCGTCCTGTAAGGACAGAATTGTAATAGGCAGGCATTGAAAATGCCTGCTACAAAATGCAAACCCACCTCTCATCCCGTTAGTTAGAATGAAACCATTAAAAATTGTCTTCTAATCAAAACAGTATCATATTTCATATTTTATAAAAGATATGTATAAAGAGTAGCCTCAGAGGAGGACTTGAAGAAGGGCTATAAAATAGATTTGTCTTAGTTATTACCTCGAAGTAACGATAAGTCCCCCGATGCCTTCAGCGAACTCGCAAGCTCAGTTCAGGGGGGGATTTAGGGAGCCTTAAAAAAAACTCCAGGAGCATTTCGAAAAATCACCATGGTGATTTTGAAAAACCACCGTGGTGATTTTCTAAAACGATCAGCATCATTTTTAAAAATCACCATGGTGATTTTTTTTAACTGTTTTGACTTGTTATTTTTGACCTTCCAGCGTCTCTAGACCTGTAAGCGTCTTTAAAAATACACCAACAAAATCATACTTTTCCGGCTAAACGAAGTTTGCAACTATCATTGCGTAAGCAAAAATTCTACAATAAAAGATAGTTGTCTAATGCAGTATTTTATGTCAGATTTTGGATCATGCTAAATTGTGTAGACTCTTCTATAATTTAATATGTATCCCACTTTTTAGCGTTTCAATAAACTGGTTCATAAACCGGGCAGCAGGTGAACCATCAACGATATCGTGGTCAAAAGAGACGGTTAAACAGAGATGTTCCCTGGTAACAAATTTTCCATCATGTTCTACTACCCTGGGAATAATACTTCCAACAGTTAGTAAGACCGTTGCTGTACCATGAGGAACAAACCATACTGGTTCTTTGCTATACATTCCAACAGCAGTAACAGCAACTTTTCCATAACGTTTTGCCATTTTTATGTTTGTATTTGCAATTCGTACAAATGTTTTTAGAAGAAAACCCGGGATATATTTTATCCATTCCATGCCAGACAAACCACCCATTTTTTTGTTTGGATTGTTTTTAGCTGCACGAATCTCATCACTTATTTGTTTATATGTTTTTGCCTGTGCTTCTTTTATCGCAATGGGTTCAGGAAATAATTCCCCATCAAACTCTCTTTCTACCAATACGCTTATACAAACATCGTTTAGGCAAATAAGACGGGAGCGTTTAATAAATGAATTTAGTTGAGGATATTGCCTAATAACCTGGGCAAAACAAGTTACTATGTATCCTGTAAAAGAAAGTTTCTCCCCAGTTTTTTTATAATGATTATTTATTAAGTCTCTTGGGATGGAAACATCAACTTCTGTAATGCTATGAATCGCATTTTTGGTATTTATTGAAGCTGATGCTCTTATTGCTTTTCGATTAAAAGAGAGTGGGAGGGATGTATAACTTTTATTTTTCATAATTTATATTTTGTTGCGTTTCTCGAAGATGGCTGTCTAAAAACTAATTCTGACAGGTATAGAGACTCTGTCAGGTTTTAACAATTAATTGATTTATAATCTGTCAGAGTTCGAAGAACCTGACAGAGTTTACACTCAAATGACTTTTTGGATAGCCTTTTTATATGAAGATGAATATTTTAATATTACATCATTTTGGGCATAAAAACCAAACTGTTCAGTATTTTAGATTGTTTATAATTGAATCATTTATTCTTTTAGTATTTGAATTTAACTAGCGATTGTTAGATTGACCTCCTAAATCCTCCTCTGAGGAGGACTTGAAGAAGGGCTACAAAATAGATTTGTCTTAGTTATTACCTCGAAGTAACGATAAATCCCCCTTTCAGGGGGATTTAGGGGGTCATTGATAATTAGAAAACTTATATTTTTAACCAAATTCATATTAGTATTCTATTAATTTTTTGAGTATACCCAATCGTTTAACGAAGTTTCAGGTTTTCCAAGTAGGGAATAAGTCTCTTGTGTATCTCCAATTTCTTTTGTCTTCTCAAAATAACCAAACATCTCTGCAGCTTTTTTAAGTTCTTTGTTTTTTGATAATACGGCAATGAATTTTAACATACGTGTTGAGATTGTATTTACTTTCTTAATTTCAGGGTATTGAATTTCACAGTATTTTTTTAGTAAATCTTTCATTAGAAATGACTCCTGACCTAATACATAGAAGATTTTGTTTCTGGTATCAGGCATTTTGTATGCGGTAGAAACCATCCTGGCGTAATCTTTTGCAGCTATCCAATGATATGGATTATTCTGTTTCCCGATCATTGTTGCTTTCCCATCCCTTACCAGTAAATCAAGAGATTCGAAAAACCAGGATGCACGAAAAATTAAATAAGGAATTCCACTTTGTATTATTGCTTGTTCAGCCCTGAATTTATTATCAATCATCGGAAACCACCTGTTTTTTTTAGATACAGAACTTCCGGAAATGGTGCTGATTAATGTTATCTTTTCTTGCAAAGCTATTTTTACAATATTTTGTACGGCGGTTGCTTCATCATCTAAAGACAGATTGATATGTATAGCATCGCAGCCTTTAATGGCTTTATTTAGATCATCTGTGTTAAAAACATCACCGTTTACAATTTCATAATCTTTTAAAAACATAGATTGATTCACATTACGGGAGAATAAACGCAATTGATAGCCTTGTTTATCTAATTCCTGAACAACAGGTCTTGCAAGCATTCCGCCGGCACCAATAATTAAAACTTTCATGTCAAAATAATTTTGTGTTAAACATGATTCAAAACTATTCTGAATTGAAGAGAGGATTGTTTGACAAATGTCAAAAAAAGAAAATCAGATTTTTTTTCGAAGGCGGCTTAAGGTAGCAATATCAATCCCTAAATAAGATGCAATATGTTTAAGGGCAACACGTTGAATAATTTCTGGCTGTTTTTCCATTAATTGTAGGTACCTTTCTTTTGCTGATAAAGTCTGAAAACGAATAGCACGGTTTTTTTCCTGGTTAAATTTATATTGGTCTGTATCGTTTGCAATTTGTTTCCATGCCGGAACTTTTTGAACCAATTCTTTCATTTTTTGATTTGTTATTACTAACAAATCGCAGTCTTCAATGGCAATAATATTTTCCCTAGAAGGCACCTGATGGTTAAAACTATATATAGAAATAGCGACAGAACCACTCATAAAAAAGTGTGTAGTAATGTCATCTGCATTGTCATTAAAAATAAATGAACGAAGCAACCCTGATTTTACATAAGCCAGTTTATCAGAAATTTTTCCTTCTTTTAGAAAATAACTCTTAGCAGGAAGTGTTTCAGGTAAAAAATAATTGAAGGAGATTTCTAACTCCTCATCGCTCATATTATAAAACTGCTTTAGACTGTCTTTTAAATCCATGATAAAACCTTAAGAAAGGTAAAAGCAAATGCGTCTATATATACTTCCAGCCTTCAACTTTCACCTTCCAGCTTTCAGCTTCCACCTTATTTAATAATCAATTCCTTCTGTTTTAAAACTTTCTGTTAATATACCAATCTGTTTGGTTGGGAACAGTAATACAGGTACTGGTGATTTATTAATCATCTGGTGAGCATAACTACCCAGTAAAATGTTAGAAATGCTTTTTTCTTGTTCGCTCATAACAGAAATCAAGTCAGCTTTTTCTTTAAGCGCGTAATCAATAGTTATATCGGTAATATTATCTCCGATTAGATGGTCAATGTGATATGAAACATTATATTTTTCAAGATATTTACCAACCTGTATAGCATAGTTGTTCAGCTTTGTCTGGATATCTTTTAGATTGGATGTTGACACTGTTACAATTTGAATTTCAGCTCCAAATAAAGCAGCAAGACTTGTTGTAAATGGAACTTTTTCTCTTGTTTCGAGAGTGCTATCAAGAGGTAATATGATCTTTTTTATTTGCTTTGGTATTTCTCTTCCTCTTATCGTAAATACAGGCCGGGTAGATGAAGCAACAATTTTATAGGCATTACTTCCTGTAAAATGTTCTTCCCATCCAGAGGCTCCATGTGTGGAGGTTACAATAATAGAGTCCTTGTATGCATCTGCCTGGTTAATAACTTCTTTAAAAACTTTCCCTTCTTTGATAATATATTTTAATCCCAGGTCTGGATTTAATTTCTTCGTATCAGTAACAATATTTTCTAATAAATGGGTTAAATTTTCTTGCATTATTTTCTCTTCTCCTAAAGAAGTGCTGTTTTCTTCAACGGTTAATACATGAACAAGTTCAATTTTAGCTTTTAATTGATTTGCAAGTAGTATGGCTAGTTTAAGGCCTTCTTTTGATAAAGTAGAAAAATCTATTGGTACGATAATCTGTTTCATGTTTAATGCATTTGTTTGTAATTATTCTAAAAAAAAGATTTTGAAATCAGTTTGTTTAAAATTACGATTTTAATATTTTGTTTCATTAAGGAACATGATTTTTTATGTGTTTAGGTAATAGCAAATCTTCAAAAAAATATTTTAAAAGGCTCTCAAACCTATTTAGGAGTTAATTGTTCTGGAAGTTTTATGTAAAAGGTAGTCCCTTTGCCAATATCAGATTCAACACTAATAGAACCTCTATGTTTTTTTATTATTTGCTGGACATTTGCCAAACCTATTCCAACGCCTTCAAATTCTTCATGTTTATGTAGCCTGCTAAATACATCAAAGATTTTGTCTTTATAGCGTATGTCAAACCCAACGCCATTGTCTTTAATGTAAATGCAAATATTGTTTTCTTCCTTATCGCACGGACCAATCTCAATTATTGCATGCTCCTTTTTGGAGGTGTATTTAATGGCATTCGATATTATATTTTCAAAAGCAATTTTTATTAACTCTTTATCTCCGATAAATTCTGGTAATTCTTTAATATTCCAGGTTATATTTCGACCTTTAAAATCAGGTTCAAATTGATCCAATATACAAGTAATAATTTTATTTAGGTTGATTGAGTAGTAATTGAGTTGTGCTCTTCCTAATCTTGAAAATCTGAGTAATTCATCTATCATTACCGACATGCTTTTTGATGAATTTGATATTTTATCAAAATAGTTTTTTGCTTTAGGATCCATTGGGGATGTTGAAATTCTCAATAATTCAAGGAATCCATTAATATGCCTTATTGGTGCCCTAAGATCGTGCGAAATGGTGTAGGCAAATGCTTCTAGGTCTTTATTTGCCTCCTGAAGCTGTTGCGTGCGTTTTTTGACCCTTCGTTCCAGTTCTATATTAATCATTCGGCGTTCTTCCTCAATTGATTTTCTCTCAGTAATATCTTGTATAGTACCAAGCATTTCTTTTAAATTGCCGGAGTCATCAAAATATAATTTTCCAATACCATGCATCCATCGAATTTCATTATCTTTTTTCCTGATAATCCTGTACTCTTTATAAAAAGGCTGATGGTTAGTTATAATTTCGTTTTGAAAATATTGATTGATCATTTCCTTGTCTCCCAAGTGAACAAGGTTAAGCCATCCTTCTATATTTTTAACATAACTATCATCAATTCCAAGAATTCTATCCAATGTTTCAGTTGAAATCCATAAACCGGTATTAAAATTTAATTTGTAAGAACCTGTATTGCTATATCTTTGCGATTCCTGGAGAAAAAACTCACTTTCTTCGGCTTTTTCTTTTGCTTTAATAAGGTCAATTTCAACCTGTTTTTGCTCAGTAATATCCCGAAATTCGACAGAACGGACCTGTTTCCCTTTATAAGGTATTTCTCTGGCTTCAAGTCGGGCCGGATATTCTTCCCCATTTTTTCTTAAACCATAGACTTCATATGCTTTTTCATAATTGTTCTGAATGTTAGACATCACTGTATCTCTCCATTTTTCGGCAATTAATAGAAGGCCATCCATTCCAATAAGCTCATCAATTGTATAACCTGTAATTTCAGACAGCCCCTGGTTACAGTCTAAAATTTTTCCTTTGTCGTGTATGGTTATTCCTCCGAAAGATGCATTGTGTAAAGCTTTAAAGCGTTGTTCACTTTCTTCTGCCTTTATTTTTTCTTTTATTATTAGTTTCTCTTTGTTTTTTTGCTCTGTAATATCCTGGACTATACCTATTAACCGAACCGGACTATTTTGTTCTCCTAAAATTAATTTATTGGCAACAACCAGATATTTTAACTCACCTGTTGGAGTTATAATTCTACATTCAAAATCTTTAGTTGTTTTTGAAATTAAAATGTCTTCCAGGGTTTCTTTTACAAAATTTAGATCGTCAGGGTGTAATAATTGATAGAATAATTCAAGTGTCGGTTCTATTGATAAATACTCGTAACCATAAATCAGGAATGCCTCTTTGTTCCAATATAAATTAAATGTATTTAGATCTAATTCCCAACTTCCCATTTTTGCTAATCGTTGGGAATCAAGTAATAATTCCTGGTTTTTTATTAGGGCTTCTTCGTGTTGTTTTCTTTCTGTAATGTTAAGTACGGTGAATGCTATACCTTTTGAAAGATCTTTTAGGTCAATAGGAGTGAGGGCAATATATATGTTTATAATTTCTCCATCTTTTCTTCGCCAGATTGTTTCAGTGCTACTTGAATCATTTTCCAATAAATTATTATATAACGACTGGCCAACACGAGAATATTCTTCGTCAGTAAGATATAGCATCCTTGTGTCTTTCCCAATAAGCTCTTCTTTGTTGTAGCCACTTATTTTACATCCCTCAGGGTTTACATCAACAAGTAACCGGTCTTTTATTATGCCCATACCAGCAGGGGCTACCCTAAAAAGACTTTCCATTATTTGTTCACTGGCATATAATGCTTGTGCTGTTTTTTTCTTTTCAGTTATATCTCTTGATACCCCTGCTATTTTGCTCGGCTTGCTATCTTCATCTTTTATCAGTTCGGCAGATATTTGTATGTATTTTAATTCTCCATCAGGGAGGAGTATTCGGAATTCTTCGTCGTCAATTCTTCCTTTTTCTAAAGTCCTTGAAGAGCTTTCAATTACTTTTTTTCTATCATCGGGGTAAACCAGGTTTATGAAATCCTCTGGAGTAACAGGGATATTTTTTTTATTGAACCCAAATAATTGGTATGATGATTCGCTCCAGTCAAAAATGTTGTTTTCGAGATTTAGCTCCCACGA
This sequence comes from Bacteroidales bacterium, assembly GCA_963665085.2. Lineage (GTDB taxonomy): Bacteria > Bacteroidota > Bacteroidia > Bacteroidales > JAAAOM01. The sequence continues at coordinate 542,275 of CAXXXS010000002.1, read as the reverse complement.
ACCCATTTTAGCAATTCTCTGCGATTCATTCAAGAGTTTTTGTTTCTTCAGAAGTGCTTCTTTTTCTTCTTTTTGTTCTGTTATATCTTGGATAATACCATAAGTACGGTATGGTTTTTTGTCGGGGTTATATTCTATATCTGCTACAACTTTTATGTGCCGAAGGGTATTGTCAGGTCTTATAATACGGTATTCGTATTCAGATAAAAGACCTGTTTTTATTGAATTAAGGTAATTTTTTTCTACAAACTTTCTGTCATCAGGATGGATTAGGGCATTACTTAGTTTATAATTAGGTTTTATCGATTTGTTTACCCCATAAATTTTGTAAGTCTGCTCGTTCCAATTTAATTCATCTTTATCGATAATATACTCCCAACTTCCAATATTTGCTATACGCTGCGATTCAGAAAGAAGCTTTTCACTTTTAATTAAGTTTTCTTCTTTTTGTATTCTGTCTGTTACATCATTAAAAATGGCGGCACAATAACCTTTTTGGGGACAAAAAGAATAAGTCTCATAATATCGGTTTAATTCCTTGGCATAATTGATGAAGTTTCTCGAAATACCTGTTTTTGCCACTTCTCCAAAAAGTTGAATCCAATAATCTTCTGTGTTTGGAAATAATTCTTTAGCTGATTTGCCAATTACAGTTTCTGCTTTAAGACCGGTGTACTTTTCGAAAACAGGGTTTACTTCTTCATAGATATAATCAATGGCTTTGCCTTTTTGGTTATAAATTAATTTATGAAGGGAAAAAGAACTGGTCATGTTTTCAAAAAGTAATCGGTATTTTTCTTCGCTTTGTTTTAAAGCCTGTTCGCTTTTTATTCGATCTGTAACATCGTTTAAGATAATTGCACATAAATTTTTTTCAGGGCAAAAAGCAAAAGCCTCGAAGTATTTATCTAGTTCAATCGAGTAATTCGTGAAATTAACAGGATCCCCTGTTCTTGCTACTTTGCCAAAAGTTTGAATCCAATAATCTTCTGTATTGGGAAATAAATCTTTTGCAGATTTTCCAATTAATTGTTTCTTGGATAGTCCGGTGATCTTTTCTGAAGCAGGATTAATTTCTTCGTATATGAAATTTACAGGTTTTTTGTTCTCATCATAAAGCATTCTATAGATAGAAAAAGAATATGGCATGTTTTCAAACAAGCCTCTGTATTTTTTCTCACTTCGTTTTATAGCTTCTTCATGTTGTTTCCGCTCTGTAATATCTTTTACATGTGAGATGTGAAATTCCCTACCATCTTTCCAAAAATGTGTTATTGAAACTTCAACAGGATATACATGACCATCTTTTCTACGATGTTTAGATTCTATTTGAGTGCTAATTGCATCCTTGTTTTTTGAATTTTGGTAGGAATTCCAATTTTTTTTCCATGCCTCTTTTGTAAATTCAGGGGCGATATCAAAAAGCGTGAGTTTTAGTAATTCATCTCTCGTGTAACCAAGAGATTTACACGCTTTATCATTAACATATTGAAACCCGCCATTTTTGTTCAGCCAAAAAATAGTGTCATTTGAATTGTCTGTTAAGATTTTAAAAAATTTAAGTTCTTCTTCTGCTTCTTTTATTTTAGTAATATCTCGAACAGAAGCATATACTTTACCTTCATAAGGAAACGATCGCCATTCTAACCACCTATAGCTGCTATCTTTGTGCCGATACCTATTAATAAAGTTTTCTACAGGTTGGTTATAAGCTAATTCCTGGCCTGCTTTTTTTGTTGCTTCAATGTCATCAGGGTGAACAAAATCTATGTAAGCTTTACCTTCCAATTCTGAAATAGAATAACCCAGTGTTTTTTTCCATTCAGGATTTAATTTTATAAAAATTCCATTAGTATCAGCAACACATAAGAGATCAATGCTGTATTCAAAAAACTTATCGAAAATTTTATCTCCTGTAGACATTTGTTGTGTAATAACTACCTAGAAATCATATGAAAAGAATGTGTATAAGTTAGTTAAAAATAAGTTTAAAAGCAAATTAGATCCTTGTGGGCAAAGCATTCATATATAGAGTGTTATTTTTTATGGCGAATATTAGCTTATTCATGGTCTTTTTAGCAATGGGTCCAAATGTTTAATAAATATTAATTTTGCATAAATTAAACCTTAATTATGAAAGATAGAATCTTGTTTTTTGCTAAATATTACCTTTTCTGGATTGTTTTGTTCCTTTTTTTTAAAATACTGTTTATTGCATATCATATTGATAAATTCCAGACTTCTAATTTTTCTGATTATGTCGGGATATTGTACCATGGTTTGAGAATGGATATCTCGATGGCTTCATACATTATGTTATTACCTACTTTAATAATTATTTTCTTGTCTTTTTTTAAAAACTCACTGGAGTATCCATTAATATATGGATTTACCCTGTTTGTTTTTATTGTTGTTGTTCTTTTGCATCTTATTGATTTAGTTTTATATGATTACTGGCGTTTTCGTCTTGATGAAGAATTTCTCTCATACCTGGATTCTCCAAAAGAAATGCTGGTGAACATGGCCTGGTATCATTTTGTTTTATTGATTGTTGTTTCTACAGGAATATACTTTTTGTTTATTAGATTTTTTTATACTAAGATTTTAAAGATTAATAAACAGAGTTTCCAAACATACTCGTGGAAGAATATTCCTATATTTTTAATTTTAGGTGCGTTATTATTTATTCCTGTACGGGGAGGAATTGGTACAGCCCCGTTAAATACTGGTACTGCCTATTTCCATAAAGAAGAGATGGTTAACCATTCAACTATCAATCCGATATGGAGTTTAATTTATAGTTTCACTGAGAAAGAAAAATTAAGCTATAAAGTAGATTTTTTTGAAGAGGAAAAAGAAAAGGAATTACTAAAGAATTTTCTTAATTCATCTGGGGAGAACACAAAAAAGGTTTTAAAAATGAATCAGCCAAATATCATTTTAGTTATTCTTGAAAGTTTCTCTAGTAACTTAATAAAGGAAGTTAGTGGACTAGATGGTGTTACCCCAAACCTCAGTAAATTCATTCAAGAAGGATTATATTTTAATAACTTCTATGCAAATGGGAGTAACTCAAAAAGTGGATTAGGTGCAATCTTAAGTGGATATCCAGCTTTACCTACAACATGTATTTTGCAATACGAAAAGAAATCGCAAACTCTTCCCGGAATTAGTAAACAATTAAAAGAGCAAGGTTACCAATCAAAATTTTTATACGGAGGAGATATTGATTTTGCACATTTTAAGAGCTTTCTAATAAATAATAAATTTGATACAATTATTTCAGATAAAGATTTTCCTGGTTCTGACTATATGGGGAAATGGGGAGTTCCAGACCATATAGTTTTTAAAAGATTACTTGAAGAATGTAATAAATCACAACAGCCATTTTTTAATGCTTATTTTACATTGAGTAGTCATGAGCCTTATGAAGTTCCCATGGAGACTGTTATAGAAGGGAGCAGCAAAGAAAAAAAATTCATGAATTCAGTGTATTATACCGATAATGCACTGGGGGCATTTGTGGATGAAGCCAAAAAACAAAGTTGGTGGGATAACACATTAGTGATAATTGTTGCTGATCATGGTAGTCGTGTCGAAGAAATGACACAATATGATCATAACAGATTCCATATACCAATGATATGGATAGGAGGGGCTTTAAATTTACAAGGAGAAGAAATTAATAAATATGGCAGTCAGGTTGATATTTCAAAAACGCTACTTGAACAATTAGAGATAAACTCAAATGAATATTTATTTAGTAAAAATTTACTTGATTCTACGACGAATTCATTTGCTCAATACACAATAAGAAATGGTGTTGGTTATATCTCTGAAGATAATTATACTGTATTGGATCTTAACAGTAATAATTTTCTTGTTTCAGAGGGAAAAGATGAGGAAAACAAGAAGAATATCTTAAAAGCCTATACACAATGGTTGCTAAGAGATTTTATAAATAGATAATAGAAACATAATATTATGTTATACTTAATTCTTCATTTTTTGATAAGAAATTTCCTTTTCTAAAAAAATTACGGGCCATCTGCATTGTATTGTCAATTTCTTCTAACTGAGAATATAATTCTTTCTCATAATCATTTGTTTGAAGAATTTTATCCATCCCTCCGTTTTTTATTACGACACGTTTGTCTGACAAGAGTATTAACAATGGATCATGCGTTGCCATCAAAACAATTTTTTCCTTGCTGACCAATAAATCAAGTGCTTTCTTTTTATCTACGCCGGCATTCTCGATTTCGTCTATCAAAACAATCGGGGCCTGTCCAATACAAGCCACATCGGCAATCATTAAGGCGCGTGATTGTCCTCCACTTAGAAAAGTTACCGGAGTTTTCGGAGAAAAAGGTTCGCCGGATAGTTCATTTGCCATTTCGATAACTTCATCAGTTTTTGCTAATGCATTTTCTGTTAATCGACTCTCTGCATGTAACATCAAAAAACTGTGGACATCCATATCTAACACGAAGTTCATGTTTTGTGTGATTTGGGCTATCAACTTACCACCAAAATTATTAATAAGATCGTCATTTGCCTGTTTGTTATTTATAAGCACTCTTCGCTGTGTTGGCGTATCTTTATTTGCCAGCCATTCAATATCAGCCAGCAACCGGCTTTTGCCAGAACCTGTTGGGCCAACAATACAGGTAATCTCGCCCGGCTTAAGAATTAAATTACATCGTTCTTTATTTCCTGTTTTGTCTAAACCAGGGATTACTTCTACAGTTTCAACTTTTTGATCCAGAGCTGCTGTTTCCAGTCCTTTTGCAAAGTCTATAAACATTCCTATCATCTCGTGACGCGAAATGGCATTGTTATTCCAGAATTGAGTTGGCATTTCATCCATCAATTCAGAGAATGAACGATGTTCCTTTTCTGTTTGAATATCAAAAGAGGATAAAAAATCTGCATAAAATGGTTGAGAGGAAATAAGTTCATGCAGCGAGCAGTTTAATACATTCTGAATATCCATAGCTATAATTTTATTTTTCGGTTTAAACCAATCTGAAAATCTTCCCCAACCCTTGTCTCTCCAAGGCAATAAGAGCACAGTGCAGAAGGCATAGAAAAGCGTAATTTAAGATTCGAGGATTCTTCGATAGTTTTCGATTTTAAGGCAATCGTAGCTAGTTTATCCGCACCCTGTCCTGTAATTCCATTAATGAAGAGTACAATACAGCGTGGATTTACCTGTTGTATTTTGTAGCGATAAACTTCTCGTTCTGCCTGAGATACCATATCGCTTTTTGTTACAACAACCACATCAGCCAGCTTAAGCATGGGACCTGTTTTTTGTGGTGTATTTATACCACTGAGATTGTCGAGGACACAAATTGCCAATACTTCTTTTAGGTGTGGAGCGCAGCGGTTACATAAACCGGCACTTTCGGTAATAAGATTATCCAACTGATTGTCTTTCGCCCATTGTAAACAATCTTCGATATTGGAAATAAAGTAGTGATCCGGACAGAGATTTCCTGCAAGTCCTGTTTTTGCCATAATCCCATTTTTTGCATATTGTTCTTCATCCAAGGCAGTAAGGCAATCAAATTTTATCACGCCCGTGTTTTTTTTCATAGCGGGCATGCTTTCCAGCATCTTAATAATTACCGATGTTTTTCCTGATGAAGGAGGACCGGAAAATGTTATTAATCGAATCATGACAATACAGTTTTAGAATTCCATACTTCCATAAAGACTTCTCTTATTTCGTCTTTTAGTTTGCCAATATCGTTGTTGGTTAGAAAATCCCAGCCAAGCCAGCTCGTCTCTATTGGAAAGTCGCTGTGTGATACGTCAGGATTTATAGAAGGGAAGTATCTTCCAACAAACATTTCTCCTGTTTTTTTACTTACCAGAAAATCTAATAAAGCCTGATGTTTTTCTATTTTATCTTTTTTAACAAGCATAAATACAGGACTAACAATGGCTCCATCTTCAGGCCAGATAATTCTTGCTTTCTTATTTTTTATCCGCTTCGCAAAAAAGTAAGGCATAATATAAATTGTACCACCTTCTTCCCGGTTACTTCCTGCCAGTTTAACCATCTCTGCCGGATGCATTCCAGCTCTAATATTCTCAGCCATAATCCTGATTCCGTCAAAGCCATTTTCTTTATAGAAAGGAAGCATTACAGCATTGCAAAAGAAGTTATCTTCTCCCCGCATAATGATTTCATTTTTAAAGGAAGGATCTAATAAGTCACTCCATTTTGATGGCATTTTTCTATCTCCGAGTTTATCTTCATCAACAACAATAATTAGCATGTTTGCAGTAAGCATCGTGAAATTTCCGGAAGGATCAGCGAAACCTGCTTTCTCAAGATAATTATTAGGTGTAAAGGGAGTATAAGTCTGAAAAACGCCTTTCTCTACAAATTTTTCTATAAAAGGGCGATGAAAAAAATTGTTGACATCAGAAGCCAGAATTATATCGGGCAACTCATTTTCATCTGATATTGAATCAAGCAGTGGGTAATATGATAGTTCATGATTCACATTACCTTCAACAAGGTAATTAAGAGAGTTGTAATCTTCAGGGTTATCCAATATAAGACCTTCAAAAAATTCTTTAAATGGATTTCTTAATCCACAAGGCAACATAGCAGAAAAATGAAGGTTACTTTGTATTGACATTAAATCTGATGAGGATTCAATACCTTTATCTTCTATAATCTGGTTAAGCATTCCAATAAATCGTTCGCGCTCTATATTTTTAGCTTTTAGCAGACTTTCCAGACGCATAAACTTACCTATTTTATTTAAGTTTTCTGATTTGAAATAACTGCCTAATCCATGTTTCTCAAACACTGTAATAAGTTCACTTCCCAATTCTGCTATCTGCATTAAATTCTCTTCTCCGGTAATCATGGCTTTTAAATTTTAAAAGTTTATAAGTTGATAAGGACTTTTCTTTTTTCTCCTTTAGATGTATAAGTCTCAACAATTTCTAACGGTGCATTATAAAGATCAGATATGGTTTCTGTGCGAAGAACATCATAGGGGGAACCGGATGCAGAAAGCTTTCCATCTTTTAATAAAATAACAGAATCAGCATATTGCAAGGCCTGTTGAGGTGAGTGTATGTTCATTATTACACCATATCCTTTGTCTTTTAACCTATGAGCAATTTCCATTACACGGTTTTGATTTCCTAAATCAAGGTTAGCGGTGGGTTCATCCATTGCTATATATTTGGTTTGTTGAGCCATTGCCCGGGCAATCAGAACCATTTGTTTTTCTCCTCCACTCAATGTAGAAAAATTACGTTTTGCTAGCGAACCGATTCCCAGGGTTTCAATACACCAGTTTGCAACTTCTACATTTTTTTGTGCAGGTCTTCCCATACTTCCCGGAGAGTGTACAAACTGTCCCATTAGAACAACATCAATTACTTTGTAAGGAAATGGTGTTCCGTGTGCCTGGGGAACATAGCTAATTAGTTTTGCGAAATTTTTAACGGATAATTCCTTTTTCTCTTTCTCGTCATAGAATACTTTGCCTTGCTGTACTGGTAACAATCCCAGGATGGTTTTAAACAATGTTGTTTTACCAACACCGTTTTTTCCCAATAAGCATGTAAGTTTTGATTCTTCAATGGTAACAGAAACATCTGTTAACACCTGTTTTTTGTGATATCCACAAGAGACCTTATCAAGTACTATCATAACTAATGTTTTTTTCCTGTTTTCATTAAAATATATATAAAGAAGGGGGCGCCAATTAGGCTGGTTGTGATGCCTAGAGGAATTTCCATAGAAGAAATTGTTCGGCTAAAATCATCAACAATAAGTAGGAATAATCCACCTATTAGAAATGAAGCCGGTAATAACACAGCATTTTTTGAACCAACAATCATACGTGCAATGTGTGGGATTAATAAACCAACCCAACCTATAATTCCGCTTATACTCACAGCCGCCGCTGTCATTAATGTAGCGATTGTTATCACAATAAAACGTAGTTTTTCAACCTGGATACCCATTGTTTTTGCTTCATCGTCTCCAAAGGAAAGCATGTCTAGTTTCCATCCAGAGAGAGTTAGAAATAATAATCCGGGAACGGATGTAATTGTGATAAAAATCAGTTGTTTCATTTCAATTCCGGACAAAGCTCCCATAAGCCAGTATACAATTGAGGGTAAAGCATCATCTGGATCGGCAATATATTTAAGAATGGAAATAAGAGCAGAGAAAACAGTTGCAACGATCATACCAGCCAGGATTAATGTAAGGCATTTATCGTACTTTTTACCTGTAGCAAGACTGATTGCATAAACTGTTAATACAGCAATTATTCCAAAGAAAAACGAAAGACTTTGTTGGAATATGGTATTCAATCCAAGAATAATTGCTAAAGCTGCACCAAATCCAGCTCCAGCAGAAACTCCCAGAATAGAAGGTGAAACCATTGGATTACGGAACATCCCCTGGTATGTTGCTCCTGTAATTGAAAGAGAACCACCAACAAGAAATGCAGCTAAGATTCTTGGTAAGCGAATATCAATAAGTACTGTTTTTATTGTTGAAACTTCTTCTGTATTTCCATCAATGCTGGCTTTAATGAATTGTAAAATATCAGCTAATGATAATTGAAACCGGCCTAATATTAAAGAAAAGAGAGCAGTTACTACAGTAATGATAATAAGTAAAATAAAAAACGATATTTTGTTTCCATTCTTCATAATCAATTATTTAAAGAGAGCAGCATAATCAGCATCACTCAATTCATACTTGTAGAATAGTTTATAGAATTCGTGGATCATTTTTTTTGTTTCTTCTTCTGGTTGACCATAAAAGAACTGACACATCCAAATGATTCCTGGAATTCGGTTTATTGATGGCGGATGATCAAACCAACCGAAAGGCTGGCTTGGTACCCTGTAAACATGATTGTTCTTTACGGCAGAGATACTTCTCCATTTTGAGTCTGTTGTTATTGTTTCATAAGCATTATCAGCACCTCGGAAAATAGAAGTAAAAATATAATCAGGATTCCACATAAGTATTTGCTCCATATTTACCTGAGCGTGTCCCCCGGAAGGAATTCCAATTTTTGCAGCATTGGGAATATTTAATAAATCAAAAACTTCAGTGTGTTTTGAACCAGCGGGATCCGTAAGCATACCATCACTGCCAAGTGTATAATAAATATCTTCTTCTGGTTTGTTATACGATGATTTATACGATTTAATCTTTTTGTATAATGTAGATAAGTAAGATACATGTTCATCGGTTTTATCCTCAATATTTAATAGTTTTCCAAGGAAGCTATAGCTTTTATCAAGTTTGTCAAGTGATAAATCAACTAATACAACAGGTATTTTTAGTCGACTTCCCAGTTTCATTACAGGCTGAGTGTTGTCATTTTTATTGTAAACTGCAGCGATTATTATGTCTGGAGAAACAGTAAGTACTTCTTCAATATTTTTCACATCAACTTCAGGATAAGAACTGTATTTCTCAGATAAATATTGATAGTTCTTTTTACCTGGTAACATTGATATTGCAGGCATTTTTTCATAAGCAATAGAAAATAAGAGAATAGATATCTTGGGATCGTAAGGAAAAACTCTGTTTATTTTATCCGGAACCTCTACGTTTCTCCCGGTCATATCAATGATAGTTCTTGCTGATAAACTTAATGTTCCGAAACATATGATAATTATTGCTAAATAAATCCTCATAATTATTAATTTAAAAAGTTTGTATATGTTATCTCACATAAATATTTTTTCATATTCGTATTCTCCATTTTAGTTAAAATGAAAGGTTAAAAACACCCTAAAATCACGCGCCTCTGAAAGCAAGTATGATTGATAACAATAATATTCGCTGTTTAACAAATTATTAATTGCGATATTGATTGTTGGTTTTGTTTTTATCTTTGATAAGACAAGTTTTACTGTAGTTCCAAATAACCAATATGAAGGTGTTGCGTAGGGATTTTCTCCCAGCCTGGTTTGTTCAGAATAATAGACAGAACGAAAAGCCAATGAACACATTCCTAATTTCCTGATTGAGACATTGTAGCTCAAATTAGATTTTAGATTGAATGGAGGAACATAGTCAAGTGGTGTACCATTACCCAAATAATCGCCAGGTTCAGTAACATCAGTACCATGGAGATAAGCTGCCCCAATAGAAATGATTAGAGCATCATTTTTAGAAAACAAATTATTAAAAGGTTTATCAGTAACAATTTCACCACCCATTAAACGAGCCTTGCCAATGTTTACAAACTCATAATTTGTCCCTGGCATTCCTTTTATTTCATCTTTTGTTATCATGTTATCCATTAACCATAGAAAAGGACTTACTTCCAGGTTAATAAAAGAAGAAGAGTAGCTGTAGGATATATCGAAACTGTTACAATATTCGGGCTTTAAATTCGGATTGGCATACATAATTCCATTTGATGTGTAGCTATCTGCAAACAACTCAGATGTCTCTGGCATTCGAAAGGAGCGCGCAATATTAAGTTTTACCTTTGAATATTCTCCAGGGCGATAGATCGTTGCTATATTTCCACTGATTGCTTGTTTGTTAATACTCATTTCCTCATCCTGGGATGTGCTGTAAACATCCCCCTCGAATACGGAAGCTATGTCATATCGGAAATCAGTAATAAATTTAAAGTGGTTACTAATGGTATAAGTTCCTTCAACAAATGAACCGGAAATATATGAACGGGCATTGTGACTAACCCTGTTTTGGAAAGATATCCCTTCTATATAATCAACAACGTCAGTAGGTGTTGAGATATGGAAGCTATAGAATTCAGTCCCTGTTTTTAGTTTATATGAATCGTTTATTTTTAACGTCATCGAAACTCGGGAACCATAGTAATAATCTGAAAAATTAGTTGTTTCGACATACGATAGCATGTAGCCGGCGGCAGTATAGTAGTTTTTAACTAAGGTTCTGTTTTCGTCAGAAATAAAAGCACTTGCTTCAATATTATTAATAAATCCATTTGAGTGATAATTGTATTGTAATGCATAATTATTCGAACGCTCTTTTTGTGTTTGAACACGCATATAATTGGAGCCGTTAAATCCTACAGGTTTTCCCCAAGGACCTCCATCATGAATATCGGTGGTGAAAAGAAGATGTTGTTTGTCTGAAAATTGATAGCCCAATGAAAGGAAAAGATCCTTATCAGAATAAAAACTATTCTTTGCTATTGACCCATCCGGATATTTATAATCATCTGCCGAACGGTACCTGACACCACTCTTTACTGCCAGTTTTTCATTACTCCAGCCACCACAGGCCAAAATATTTTGCTCGTTGTTAACAGTGCCATACCCGGTTGTTAATTTTGCATTAAGTCCTTCTTGTTTAAAGGGCGATTTATCTACAAGATTAATAATTCCAGCCATTGCTCCTGCACCATAAATTACAGAGGCAGCTCCTTTTTCAACATCAATTCTTTCCAAGTCATATACATTTATTGTGTGAGACATATAACCCGAGGGATATGAGCTGAATCTTCGTAAACCATTTCTCAAGACAAGTAATCGTTTGCCCGACATTCCACGCAAAGTTAGTGGGGTTTGGTATCCAGAGCGATTTGTAAATCCTGTTTTGGTTTGAAGTACGGCACTGATGTTTTGAGGAGCAAGAATTTCTATTTCTTTTTTATCTATAGAAATAGTAGAAACGGTACTTTTTTCCTTTATGTCCTGGTAATGAACTACAGAAACACCATCTATCTGGATTTTATTTTCTTTTAGGATAACAACAATTTTATTTGCAGGATCTTTTACAATAATTGTGTCTGTTAGAAATCCTAATGCTTGAATACATATCTTTTGGGGAAATTCAGAAGAATAATAAAGCTCAAAATTACCAGTTGTATCGCAAACTACACCTTTTCCATTTGAATCTGTAATTGTCGCATAGGGGACACAAATATTAGATTCATCTGTTACTTTTCCTTTAATACAATTCTGTGAAAAGGAAGTTTGAATGAAAAATAATAAAATAAAAAGAGTAAATAATGCTTTCATAATCTGGTGATTTTGAGCTTTTATAAATCTATTCACTGATAACCTGCCATCTCACAAGCGTTTGCTTTTCATTTGGTATTTCGCCTTTAAATTGTCTTACCATGAATTTTGTGTAACCTTCCTCAGCTGTTTTGATAAGATATACTGCTTGAACTTCTTCTTCTGTTTTACCATCAGGAATTTCAAGTATGTTTCCTCTAAAACTTTGGCCGATTACACATTCTTCAAGTGCTGCAAATAATAATTCACGATCGTATTTGCCATCTTCATTTTTACATGCTTCATAATCAACTTCCTGTTCTGTTACAAGAGAGCCTATCATCTCTTCTGTTACTGTTAACAACGAATCAAAAAAGTCAATTCCTTCACCAATCTTGCAAGCAGTAACTCCTTCTCCTAAGAGCATTGCCGGGCATCCTTCAGACTGTGTGTCACCATTATCATCTGTATAATACGCTTTTACTGTATAAAAATCGATGTCATATTGATTTACAGAGTCTTCGGTTAAGTACATGTAATCTAATTCGGTTTCTTCAAGGCTACATTCATCATGGATAAAATCCATCCCAACACCCCATGGATTTGTATTTGGATTTCGTTCCAGATAATATTCTTTTACCGGATAATCACCTTGCGATATTATCGTATCTTCTTTGCCAGAATCTTCACATGAAGCGAGTGCTAAAACAAGCACAATTAAAACATAAATACTCTTTTTCATAACTTTTATTTTTGGTTGAACATATTGTTAATTCGTTTGACTTTCTTTTTTATAAAAAATACTTTTCCCTTTCCGTATCCTTACTAAAGAGCGGTTATCTGAGAATAAAGGCTTTACAAAACCTTTTATTCTTTTTGTTTTGTGTTAAATTATTTAGTAAATCAGAACTTGTTAAGCTGCCATATCGATGGCTGCCGATTTGAATAAACACCAAATTTTACTTCCAATTTGAATGTTCATTCTTTTTCGCGATTCATCTGTAATTTCTACCACGAGAGTAAATCCAACATCAACGACACAAAGTAAAGTTGCATCTCGATGGATGATGTCGGTTACTTCACCTTTCAACTGATTTTGAATTGTAACTCCCTCTAATTTTGATGTTGATAATGCAATATCATCAGCATTAATGAAAATTTTAATGTTTTTTCCTTCTTCATATCTGTCTTTACTTTTTTCACATTTTACTTGTATTATCTCATTTCCTTTTTCAACTCCCAGTATGGTAAGTCCGTTTTCCTGTGCAGACTCTATAACTTTCATATCGATTGAGTTGACCAATGTCCCAGAACCAAATATCTCTGCAACAGAATTGTCTTTCATAAGATTGTAGTATTTTCCATGGCCAAGACATTTTCCATCTTTAATTACAATTAAAGTATCGGTTAACTTTAAAAGATCGGGGAGGTCATGACTTACTATTAAAATTGGAATATTAACTTTTTGTTGAATTCGTATAACAAAAGGTAAAATTTGTTTCCTTAAGCTGGTATCAACTGCAGAAAAGGGTTCGTCAAGAAGTAATATTTCTGGAGATGAAAGCAGAGAACGCCCCAAAGCAGTTCGTTGTCGTTCACCTCCTGAAATCTGCATGGGTTTGTTTTTAAGTAAGTGCTTAATGTTGAGTAGTTCAACAACTTCCTCAAAATTAATCTTTGAATTATCCTTATAGCCATAGATTAAATTTTTCTTAACAGTCAGATGAGGAAATAAACGTCCCTCCTGGAAAACGTAGCCGATATTTCGTCTCTCAACCGGAACATCAGTGTTTGTTTCCGAATGGAAAACTTTACGGCCATTTATAAAGATTGCTCCTTCAGATGGTTTTACAAGACCGGAAATGGCCAGAAGCAATGAAGTCTTTCCCGAACCACTTGGTCCAAACACGCCTGTGATGCCTTTGGGAAAAGTTTCTTTTAATTCAATGTTAAAGTCTTTACGTTCTAATTTAAAATTAACTTCAATCATAATCCTAAATTTTTTTAATTTCAGATTGATGAATAGCGATTTTTGATTTTTGAAGTTTTTTTTCATTATTATCACTTCAGCAATCTTAAATCAAAAATCATCATTCAATTTTTTGCCCTCTTTACCTTTGTCAACTCTTCCTCTTTTTACTTCTCACTTTTTACTTCTTTTTAAAACTCTAGCCACTCTAAGTATTCTATTCTCCTCTTTGTGTTTTCATTTTCTTTATATACCATTCTGATGCTGTCATAGCAATAAAAGAAATGATGATAGATACAATTACCAGTCTCAATGTTGCACCTTCTTTACCTGGAACCTGCATATAAGAGAATATAGCTAATGGTAATGTTTGTGTTTCTCCTTCAATATTTCCTGCAAATGTTATGGTTGCTCCGAATTCACCCAACGACCTGGCAAAAGCCAGAATTGTTCCGGAGACTACACCGGGAAGAGCCAGAGGAACAGTAATCTTAAAAAATGTTTTTATTTTTCCTGCACCTAAAATACGAGAAGCTTCTTCGAGGCCAGTATCTACCATTTCCATGGCGGTACGAATAGAGCGAACGATTAATGGAAACGAGACAAAGACAGATGCAATAACAGCTGCAGGAAACGTAAAAGCCAACTTTATTCCAAATACTGAGAACAACCACCTGCCAATTAAACTTTTAGAACCCATTAGCAGGAGTAAAAGATACCCGGTTGTTACTGGTGGCATAACTAAAGGAAGATGAATAATTCCTTCGACAACAGATTTACCATAAAAATTATGCCTGGCCATTTTATACCCAACCCATAAAGCAATGGGCAAAGATATGAGAGAGCAATAGACAGCAACTTTCACTGATAGAGCTATTGCCTGTAATTCCGCATTGTTAAATTCCAGTAGTTCAGCCATCTTTTTATATTTTATTTAATAAAACCATGTTTTAACCAAATAGCTTTTGATGCTTCTGAATTCAGATAAGCATAGAAATCTTTTGCCTCCTGGTTATCTTTACATAGACCGGCAATAAATTGTATTGGTGTATGAGATTTCCCTGGGAATGTGCCCAAAATTTTAACCTTTTCAGATTTCAGGGCGTCAGTACGATATACAATTCCAAGGGGGGCTTCTTCCATTTCTACAACCATAAGTGCAGAACGGACACCCTTTGCCGGGAGCAATTTATTCTCTAGTTTTTTGAACCATCCGTAATATTCCAAAGATTCTTTTGCATATTTACCAGCGGGAACATGTGATGGATCTCCTATTGATAATCGACCTGATTCTAAAAGAGAGATAATATTCGTAGAGCTATCAATATCCACTAATTCAATAGAACTTTCTATTGGAGCAATTAAAACTAATTCTGTTCGAGAAATAGCAGATTTTGATCCTGGTATTATGTATCCCAGGCTATCAATATAATCTATCCATCTTTTGCTTGCAGATATATAAACATCAGGTCTTTCTCCTTGTTCTATTTGTCTGGCAAGTGTTCCACTTGATGCCAGGTTTGTTTTTATGTGTATTTTATAATTAGTCTCAAATGAATCGGCAATTTCATTTATTACATTAGTTAACCCTGCTGCTGAATAAACCATGATTGTGTTTTCTGGATGGATAACGTTTTCTTTAATTTTTGCTGATTTAGAACATCCCAATCCACATATTATCAATAATCCAATACAACTAGTAACAGATATTTTTCTTGGTAATTTATTTTTAGATTTTTTTTTCATTGTGTTATTATTAATGTGGGTTTTTTATTTAAACCGCTCGTCGGAGCGTAATTTTTCTATTGGCATATTTTTATTTTTCTCCAACCATCCAATTTTTACATTTTCCCTGTTGTCATATTTTGGATAGAAAGGCTTGATATCAATTAGTGGAGTCCCGTCCAGCATGTCAACTTGCTCAATATGAATAATATTTCCTTCAATTTTAATAAGTTTAACTGTTGATAATCCAATTGCATTTGGTCTTTTAGGTGCTTTACAAGCAAAAATTCCGTGTTTTTCAGTATCCATAAAAGGAATTACCTGAAGCTCATATTTTTCAATTTTGTGAAATCTATATAGGAGAGTAATATGAGAAAATCCATCCAAATCTTTTAATCCATCAATATACTCAGGAAGCAATTCAATATATCCTTTAAACCCCTCAGCTGCTATCGGCTGTATAGGTATGTTTTTTATATTTTTATGAGGGGTTCGAATAACTCCAATCGGATTTAATATTATTGTTTCCATAGTAACTTGTCTTTTAGTTCGTTATCTATTCGAAGATAACGACGTGTAAAAAATTATAAATTGATCTCCATATTTAACTTCTTAGAAAAGTTATTTACCATCTTTTCTATTTCGTTGTATTCATTTAATATTAATTTTCCAAAATCAGTAACAATGGCACCACCACCATCTTTCCCTCCTCTTAATTTTTCAATTAATGGTTTGCCCGATGATGTATTTAATGCTTCTAAAATTCTCCATGCTTTGTTGTATGAAGCACCAATCTTCTTTGAGGCTGTAAGTAAGCTTCCTGTCTGATGAATAGAACGTAATAATTTTATCCTATCAGGATTAAGCAGGAGTTTACCTTCTTTTAGAATATTTATATGCAATTCAACCTCTGTCATTTTTACGGTTTATTTCATGAACGAATATTGGGATATTACTAATCAGGGACACCAACAATAACCTCCGTTGATTTTATAATTGCAAAGGCAGGTTTTCCTACTTCTAATTCCAATTCTGAAATTGCATCTTTTGATATGATTGATACTATCTCATTTCCATTACCGAGGTCGATGACCACTTTTGATGTAATAAGGCCTTCGTCAACTGATTTGATGATACCTTTTAATTTATTTCTGGCACTTAATTTCATAGATATTTTGTTTAACATTTTAGATTTTCCGTTATTCATTTATCTGAATAACGGGATTAAAAAAACACAGCCATAAATTATCTGTTTTATCAGTTTTGAAATGATTATGTGCTTCACACAAACTTTCAAATTCTTTAATGCTTTTTTCACCAAACTTAGTAATTACAGCCCCACCGCCATTGATCCCACCCCTTTGTCTGACAACTAAAGGTAAAGGTGCTATCTCGTTCATTTCTTTAATATAGTGCCATGCCTGTTGGTATGACATTCTTAATTCTTTTGAAGCAGCATTAATCGAGCCCTTTTGTTTAATTATCTTAAGCAAATCAATTCTTTTAGATGTCAGAAAGGAACGCCCATCCTTTACAATTTCAAGATTTCCTTCTATGTTGAAAGCTGTCTTCATGCCAAACTGAAAGATAAATTTCATGCCAAAACAATTAATCATTTGGTTATGTTATTTTTATGTGATTTCTGTATCTGGCATTTGTTTACAAATTTGTAAGTTTTTATGTTTGATTATACATTAATGTAATTTTTCAAGGATGTAAAAGATACACAAAAACAAAAAATAAACAGTTGGAAGAAAAAATGTTTTTGTATCATTGATTAAAATTAAAACAAAATAAAATGACAGTACTTTCTGTTGGGGATAATATGGTTGATTCAAATCTATTTGATTTGGATGAGGTAAAACATAGTTTGTCTGATTATAATGATAAGTATATTCTGATGAGTTTCTGGAGTATGACTTGCCTGGTATGTATGAAAGCAGCAAAGGATATTAAGATTATTCATGAGAAATATGCAGATAAACTAAATGTTATAGCAGTAAATATGGATACTTCTAAGAGCATGTGGGAACAAGGGACCAGAAGAGATAATATTTCATGGATAAATTTATCTGATGGAGCGGGTTTTTCTGGTGGAGTTGGTCTTCAATATGGAATAACGGGATATCCAGCATATGTTTTAATAAATACAGATGGAAAAATTGTAGATAGATGGATGGGGTATAAACCTGGAAGATTTGAAGAGAAATTAGCGTTACATCTGGCATGAAATTAAAAAAAGATTGGTCTTTTAGATATCTTTTATTGTTTGTTGTTGATGTGTTATTTTTTTTAACTTTTTGTATGTAAATTAGTATGGGTTTTAGCCAATCGTTTAAATAGATTTTAATTACATAAATAACTAATTCTAAAGTAAAATGGATTCAATTATTCAACGAGTTAAAGGAATTTTATTACAACCAGATAATGAATGGTTAATAATAAAAAACGAAACAAAAACAAAAGAACAACTTTTTACAGGTTATGTGTTAATTCTAGCATTAATACCTGCTGTCGCATCATTTATTGGTTATGGTTTAATTGGTTCCAGATCATTTTTAGGGATCCATTATTCCTCGTTTTCATTCGGTTTGCGCCATGCAATAACAAATTATGTTAACATAGTAATTAGCATTTTTCTTAGCGCATGGGTAATAAGAATATTAGCACCCAATTTTTCCGCAAGTGTTGATACTGAAAAATCATTAAAACTTGTAGCATATTCTTATACAGCATCAATGGTAGCAGGTGTTTTTTATATATTTCCTTCATTATCTGTATTAGCTATTGTAGGAAGTATTTATAGCCTTGTGATTCTTTATAAAGGGTTTAAACCTATGACAGAAGTTCCTGAAGAAAAAACAATGAGTTATTTTCTTGTTAGTTTATTGGTCCTTGTTGGAATTTCAATTGTAGTAGGTTTAATAATGGCCGGAATTTTAACAACTATAGGTCTTGGAGTGATGAGATAATAAGACTTTTTAATATGATTTATAAAAAAAACCGGCATATCGCCGGTTTTTTTTATCTTAAAGCTGAAGGATGAAGTATTTCATTTGATTTTAGAAGTAATTCAATGTATTGAGCTCGTTTATAAATAAACGGATCGGAAATGTTATTTCTTGATAGTTTTCCTCTAAAATCTGCTAGTGATTTATAACCTTTAGCATCCATCCATTCTTCTAATTCTCTAAGCATAACACTTAAATGGCTTGCTTTATTTTTATATAATGCACTAACAACCTGAACATTGTTGGCTCCCGCTAAAATCATTTTTGCAACGTCTTTACCAGAAGAAATTCCTGAACTGGCAATTAAATCAGAAGCAACATTCCCATATAATAAACCAACAAAACGAAGTGGTATCCTACTATCTGCTTCATTGCTTAAATTAAAAGGGGTAAAATGTTCTTCTTTGTCAATATCAATATCAGGTTGGAAAAGACGGTTGAAAAGAATTACTCCATCTGCTCCTGCCTCACTCATTTCGCTGATAACAGATA
This sequence comes from Bacteroidales bacterium, assembly GCA_963665085.2. Taxonomy (GTDB): domain Bacteria; phylum Bacteroidota; class Bacteroidia; order Bacteroidales; family JAAAOM01. The sequence continues at coordinate 523,063 of CAXXXS010000002.1, read as the reverse complement.
ATGGATTACTATAAAAATAGCTTAATTTAACACTTACAGGAATGCTTACTTTTTCTTTTACAGCCTTTAAAACTTCTAATTGTTCTGCTTCAATTACCTGGGAATTTTGGTACAACTCTCTTGGTACAGCATAGAAGTTTAACTCTAATGCGTCAACACCAGTTTGTTCGATTTGTGCTGCATAATCAATCCATGATTCTTTATATATTGCATTAAGACTGGCAATCAAAGGAATACTTAAACTTTCTTTTGTTTTTCTTAGGTTTACTAAATGTTCTTCAGGGCCAGCATGTTTAATATCCGGGAATAAATTTATCATTTCAGCGTTGCGGTCGTTATATTCTTCCATATCTTCTTCCATCTGATAGCTCTCTAACTGAATTTGTTCTTCAAATAAAGATTTATAGACGATAGCCGCAGCCCCAGAATCCTCTACTTTTTTTAAAGTGTCAATGTCGCTTACCATGTTGCTTGCACCAACAACGATAGGATTTTTAATTTCAATCCCTAGATACTTTGATTTTAAATCACTCATGATGTTATTTTTAAATGATATGTTTTCATATAAATTTTGAAAAATGATATATTAACTCTCCTTAGGAACATTCTAATAATAGATTTGTTTAAAAAAAATTAATTTAGTGCACTAAAAACACCTAAAGTATATAATTCCAGATAAATGGAAATAATAAAAACACTAAAACAAATACCAATTCTCAGAATTTTATTACCTTTGATTTTGGGAATCTTCACACGCAATTTAGTAATAATAAGTCAATTATTGCTGATTCTATTTTTGACAATTTCTTTTGTTTTTATTATTGTTTTTTCTGTTATCCCATATTTCAAAGAGAAAATTGTTTTTCAAACATATTTTGGCATAAGCATATTTGTATTTTTCTTTTTTGTTGGGGCGTTATTCTTCAGCTTGAAAAACATAGAGGTCTCCTCAAATGATACGTTTTTATTGGGTATAAAGAATTATGTTGTAACGATTAAGGAATTTCCTCAGGAAAAGGAAAAAACATTCCAAATAAAAGTTCAACTAGATGTCGCTGTAGACAGTTGTAAAATCAATTGTTCTAATGAAGGGGTTATTTTTTATGTATCTAAAGCAGATACTTTAATTAAAGATTTAATGCCAGGAGATAAACTTATCGTTAGACAAAAATTGAACCTGATTAACAACAAAAGAAATCCGGGTGAATTTGATTATAAGACATTTATAAATCGGAGGGGATATAGTTTTACAGCATATTTAGACAAAGACTGTTACAGGATTTTAAACAAAGGTAATGAGGTTGGCTTAGAATATAAAATATTTAAGTTGAGGCAATTAATACTTTGTAAATTAGAAAAAGAGTTCGACAGTAAAACATTCGCATTTTTATCGTCAATGTTAATTGGCGTTAAAGATGATTTAGATGAAGAAACACGCGAATCTTTTTCTGCTGCCGGAATAACTCATTTATTGGCAATCTCCGGTCTACATGTTGGCATTTTATATCTGGCATTAACTTATTTATTGGCCTTGTTAGGAAATCGTTTTTATGTGCAACTTTTTCGTAATATAATTATTATTTGTACCCTCTGGCTTTATGCAATACTGGCAGGCCTTTCTCCCAGTGTTATAAGGGCAACACTTATGTTTTCAGCTATAGCAGTTGGAGAACTGTTGTCCCGTAAAACAATAATTTATAATAGTTTAGGATTAGCCGCATTTATTATGTTGATGTTAAATCCTAACAATTTGTTTGAAGTAGGTTTTCAATTATCTTTTTTGGCGGTTTTAGGGATAGTATTTTTCCAACCCAAAATTAATAATCTGGTAGTATTAAAAAATAAGATACTTAAATTTCTATGGAGTTTGATCTCTGTATCCATAGCTGCACAGCTTGCTACTTTTCCACTTACTGTATATTATTTCCATCAATTCCCAAATTATTTTATTATTGGAAATCTGTTGGCTATACCATTATTTTTCATCAATCTTATGTCTGGTTTAATTTACATTGCATTTGGTTGGATACCTGTTGTTGGTCCTGTTTTTCATTTTTTAACTGAGCTGATAGCAGAATTAATCTTAAAAGTTTCCGCTTTTATAAGCGGGCTTCGTTACTCTGTAACTGAAGGGCTTTTCTTTTCACAACTTCAGGTTGTATTTATTTATGCCTCATTATTTTTTATGGCATATTTTATTTCCTGTAAGAGGGTGAAATATTTGCAAATAGTACTATTAAGTATTTTAATGGTATTTGGATTTAATTTTTATGAGCTGTCGCAAAAGAAAGGAAATAAAACGTTTACACTATATAACAATAAAACAACATTGCTTTCTTATATTAATGGTTTCCATTCATACACTTTTACTGATTCAGTAAATGAAGAAGGTGAAAATCTTACGTATGTAATGAAGGAGCATTTAATACAACAGAAATCATTTAAGAAGAGTACAAACCTGTATTTGAATACGAATTTTGAATATGGTAATTTCTGTGTTTATAACTTACCTTATGAAAATAAACTAATAGTTTTTGAAGGGGAAAAAATTTTATTTCTAAAAAATTCCAAACATTTACATAATCAAAAATTAAACGTTGATTACATTGTACTTCAGGATAATGTGGAAATAACAATAGAAGAAATACTTCAGGATTTTAATGTTAAAAAAATGATATTCTCTACAACTAACAGTACAAAGAATATTTTTATGTGGATTTCTGAATGTGATAAATTAGGCGTTTTGTACCATTCTATATCAGCATCAGGAGCTTTTCAGCTTACCGCTCAAAATTTGCAATGAAAAGACAAATTATTTTTAAATTATTACATTAGTCACCATTTTTTTAACAAAGGTCTAAAAAAGCAAAATTTTTTACGTAAAAAGTTAAAATATGCATTACTTTGTGACCGAAAAAAAAGGAAGGCATATAGATAATGAGAATAATTATCTCCGGTGCGGGTGCGGTAGGAGCGCATATCGGGAAGATGTTAAGTCAGGGTAGGCATGACATCACACTCCTCGATCCCAACGAAGACAAACTTAGACAGATAGGTGCCAATCTAGATTTAATGACACTTACAGGATCTGGTATTTCCATTAGTGATTTATTAAATGGAGGAATAAAGAGGGCAGATCTTTTTATTGCAGTTGCTAAATATGAAGAGACAAATATTACTTCTGCAATTTTAGCAAAGCAGTTAGGCGCAAAAAAAACAATTGCAAGGATTGATAATGGCGAATACCTTTATCCTGATAACCTTGAGTATTTCAATAATTTAGGTATAGATTATTTGATATATCCCGAAAAAATTGCAGCTCGAGAGATTATTAGTTTAATAAACCAAACAGGAAGTACAGAAATTGTTGATTTTTCTAACGGTTTACTTACTCTTTTTGTAATAAAATTAGAAGAATCTGCACCTATCATAAATAAAACACTCACAGAAGTAGCTCAAGAGATTGAGCGTCATGAATATAGAGCAGTGGCGATTACTCGTAATTATAAAACCATTATTCCCGGGGGGAAGGATAAATTTCTCCCAGGAGATACTGTATATGTTATCACAAACAAAACAAGTGATGATGGGATAAGCGAATTAATGGAGTATTCTGGTAAAAAATTATATGATATCAGGAACATTATGATTCTGGGAGGTAGCCGCATAGGACGTGCTACAGCAAAAGAACTTGGCCGGCAACATAATGTTAAATTGATTGAGATCAACAGGGAAAAAAGTTACCAGATTTCGAATCAGCTTAATAATGCTTTGGTAATAAACGGGGATGGAAGAGATCGCGACCTGTTAATGGAAGAAGGATTACAAAATATGGATGCTTTCATTGCTGTGAGTGGAAATTCTGAAACCAATATTCTCTCTTGTATTCTTGCTAAAAGAATGGGTGTTAAAAAGACTTTTGCTGAGGTAGAGAATATGGACTATATAACCCTGGCTGAAAATATGGGGATTGATACAATCATCAATAAGAAGATGATTACAGCAAGCCGTATTTTCAGGTTTACTATGTCTGAGCAACTAACAAATATTAAATGTCTTACAGGAACGGATGCTGAAGTAATGGAGTTTGAAGTAAAACCCAATTCAAAGATAACTCATGGCTCCCTTAAACAAATTAACTTCCCAAAAGATTCAATAATAGGTGGTGTAATTCGTGGAGAAACCGGATTTATTGCCAATGGTTATACCATGATAAAACCAAATGATAGGGTTGTTGTTTTTGCGCTTCCTTCTGCGATTGAAAAAATAAGTAAATTTTTTAACTAACCCTGATGGTTAATTTTAAAGTTATCCTATTTATAATCGGGCTACTCTTAATTATAGAAGCTTTTTTTATGTCGATTTGTGCCCCTGTTAGTTATTTTATGGGAGATACAGATGCATATTTTTTTCTGATTTCAGCATTTGTAACTTTTCTGACAGGTAGTCTGTTATGGTTGATAAGTAGAAAACACAAACATAATCTGGGTAAGCGGGAAGGATATATCATTGTAACATTAAGTTGGGCTATTTTTTCTTTGTTTGGGGCATTACCCTTCTTCTTAAGTGAGCAAATTCCTTCTTTTACTGATGCATATTTCGAAACTATCTCTGGATTTTCAACTACAGGGGCTTCTATTCTTAATGACATCGAATCTCTTTCTCACGGAGCATTATTTTGGAGAAGTTTGATACAATGGCTTGGAGGTATGGGAATTATAGTTCTTTCCCTTGCAATACTTCCTTTTTTGGGGATTGGTGGAATGCAGTTGTTTATTGCTGAAGTACCGGGCCCAACACCAGATAAACTACATCCAAGAATTACAGAAACAGCAAAACGCCTTTGGGGAATATACATCTTATTTACGGTTGCAGAGTTCATCTTATTAGTAATAGGAGGAATGAGTGTTTATGATGCTATTTGTCATTCATTTACAACAATGGCTACAGGTGGGTATTCGACCAAACAGGCAAGTATTGCAGCCTATCCTTCTCCTTTTATTCAATATGTGATAATTATCTTTATGTTTTTAGCGGGTGTAAATTTCACATTGTCATATTATGCTTTACGAAGGAGATTCAGTAGGGTATGGGAGAATGAAGAGTTTCGGTGGTATCTTGGAATTACATTAATTTTCACTTTAGCAATCGCAATAGGCCTTTTTATTATGAGAAGGGGCGATCCTGAGTTATGCTTTCGCGATTCATTGTTTCAGGTGGTATCTATTATAACAACAACAGGTTTTGCTACGGCAGATTATCTGGAATGGACCCCCTTGCTGGCATTTTTTATTCTTATGCTGATGTTTGTTGGTGGTTCTGCAGGATCAACAGGTGGTGGAATTAAGGTAGTGCGTATTTTAATTTTGCTTAAAAATAGTTATATGGAGCTTAAGAGGTTGGTTCACCCCAATGCAGTTATACCATCCAGGCTTAACAGGGTTGCTATTCAACCCTCAATTATTAATAATATTCTTGCTTTTATAGCTTTTTATATTTTAATGGCAGTAATAGGAATCTTGGTAATGTCTGCTTTAGGTTTCGATGTTGAAACCTCAATTGGTGCTGTTGCTGCAACTCTTGGAAATATCGGGCCGGGAATCGGTGATGTTGGACCAGCTGATAATTTTAGTCAGGTTCCGGTATTTGGAAAATGGTTTCTATCTTTTCTGATGTTGGTTGGCCGACTTGAAATTTTTACTGTAATACTCCTTTTTACTCCAACTTTCTGGAAGAAATAGAAAAAAGGCCCTGTCGATAATTTGTTTGATTCGCTTCGAATTTTTCCTGTATCCTTAGGGTGATGAATTGTGAAAAATCTAATTTAGATTTTCGAATGCAGATTTTTGATTTTTGAAGGGTTTATTTTTTTTAATTATATGATTATAAAAAACCGACTTCAAAAATCAAAAATCGCTGATCATCATTCTTCAATAATGGGATTTTATTTAACCGGGCAAAATTAAGTCAATCTCATAATTACCTCCAAGAGTTGCATCATCATCACCATCTAATGTCATATTTCCGGAATCTTTTATAACACCTTGACCGGCATCATTTCCTACAAGTACAAATCTAAATTGACAGTCAGGAGAGAAATTACACCAGGTGCCAATTGATTCTGTTGTTGTAAATGATATTGTTTTGTACTCATTGGAGTAAGTGACAGTGCCAGAAACAACTGTAGTGCCGTAAAGGATGTAAATTGTTTCCCCGGGAACAACTGTTGATGTATCTACAGCTCTGTTAAAAGTAACTTCTACTATTACTTCTCTTGTTTCTGTTAAACTGAAATCCTGGCTATTTGCTGTTGCTAATTCAGGATCTTCGACCCGAAACCGCGTATTCGGTGTGCCTGTTACAGATACAGAATCAGATTTATTCCCGGCTTCGTCAATGGCTTTAAGGGAAAATGTGTATTCTGTACCGTTCGAGAGGTTTGTGATTGTTATTTCTTCTGTCTCAGAAGTAACTGTTTCTGGTACGTATCCTCCTGGGGTGACACTAATCTCAATTTGATCAAGATCTGTATTCTCTGGGTTTGTCCATGATAATGTAACTTCACCAACACCTGGAACAGCCGATAAATCAGTAATCGCATCGGGTGGTGTAGAATCATTGTCGTCTTTTTTACAGGAAGAAACTGCCAAAGCAGAAACTATTAGACATATAAATACAATAACGCAAGGTTTTGTGAACTTTCTCATAATAATGATTTTTTAATTAAACGCTATAACTTCGAGAAAAACGGTTTAATCTGAAAAATATTATTAAGGTAAGAGATTTATATAGATATTATAATTCTCATCATCGAAAAGAACAAAGATTATTTCTTCCAAAGAAGAAGGAGTTTTACATATAGATGTAACAGTATTTATTGCAATTTGAGCAGCAGATTTTTTAGGAAAGCCATAAACTCCTGTACTTATATTTGGGAATGCAATGGATTTGAAGTTGTTTTCCATTGCAATTTGAATACATTTTGTGTAACAAGATTGAAGCAGTTTTTTTTCATTACTGTTTCCTCCCCGCCAAACAGGGCCTACTGTATGAATAACATATTTTGATGGGAGGTTATATCCTTGTGTGAGTTTCGCATCTCCTGTTTCACAACCATTAAGCGTTCGGCATTCATCTAAAAGTTTGGATCCTGCAGCACGGTGAATCGCCCCGTCGACACCTCCACCACCAAGTAGGGAATTGTTTGCAGCATTTACAATAGCATCAACTTTTAGTATTGTGATATCGCCTTTAAAAAGCTTAATTTCTGTCATTTATAATTAGTAATTATAAATTTACTATTCCAACTGGTTACTAATTGCTACTGGAAACAGAATAATCGCTTGCTCTTCATTTCCTGTTTCCTGTTTTCGGTCTTCCTTCTCCGTTTTTTGTTTTATCGTAATGTAGCTCCCAGTTCTATTTCAAATATCCTTTTCAGGTTATTCATTACCTTGTCAATTTGTTTGTCAGTAAGAGTTTTACTTTCATCTTGTAAGGTAAACCCGATTCCATATGATTTTTTTCCTTTCTCGATTTTATCTCCTTTATATAAATCGAAAAGTTGTACATCCTTAATTAATTTCTTGTCTGTTTTGTAAGCAAGTTCTTTTATTTGAGCAAAAGTTACGTTTTCATCAATTAGAAGTGCAAAATCTCTTTTTACTTCAGGGAATTTTGGAAGACTTACAAATTTAACCTGCTCATTTTTCAGCATAGAGAAGATTGTGCTCCATTCGAAATCAGCATAGAAAACATCTTCATCAATATCGAATTGAGATAAGATGTCAGAATTTACTTTACCAATGACTAAAATAGATTTATTATTCGCAGAATATCCCAGAGCATAATCAAAAAGTTCAGCTTCAACATCCTCAATCTTTATTTTGAAAAACACGTTAAGTTTTTTCAGTAGTTCTTCAGCATAAGACTTTAGCGTATAAAATGTATATTGCTCCTCACTATTATTCCATTGTAACGGATTTTTTATGCCTGCCAGAAATAATCCCAGGTATTCTTTCTCTTTATATTTATTTATTTGCTTATCGGCTTCGTTTTTAATTTTTTGGTAGCAGTTTCCAAATTCAAAAAGACGAATGTTTTGTTGTTGTCTGTTCAAGTTGTATTTAATTGCCTCTAATCCACCAAATAACAAAGTTTGACGCATAGCATTCAAATCTGAACTTAGAGGATTGAAAATTTTAACAGTCTTTTCATTATTCAAAGTTTCTAATGATTCGTAATACGATGCTTTGGATAATGAATTTGACATGATTTCATTAAAACCTTTACTGGCAAGAAAATCGGAGATTTTTACAGTAAGTTTTGTTTTTTCCGGTTTCTTTGAATATGTCAAACTTGTATGAAGTTCTTCTGAGAATTCAATATTGTTATAACCATAGATTCGTAAGATGTCTTCAACAATATCAGCTTCTCTTTGTACGTCAACCCTGTAGGCAGGAACTTCAACTTTTAGTTCTGCCGAAGTTTCTTCAAGAATCTTCATTTCAAGAGCTATAAGGATATTTTTTATCGTATCCTGACCTAACTCTTTTCCAATAAGTCGGGCAATATTTTTATATGAAATATCAACAATGAAATTTTCTGTTTTGACAGGATGAATATCAATAATTTCAGATGAAATCTGACCGCCACCCAATTCCTTCATAAGTAAGGCAGCTCGTTTTAGAGCATATAGTGTTCCATCTGGATCTACGCCTCGTTCAAATCGAAAAGAGGAGTCGGTGCTAATCCCGTGTCTTTTAGCTGTTTTACGAACAGATACTGGATCAAAATAAGCACTCTCAAGAAAAATATTAGTGGTCTTTTCTGTAACACCCGAATTTAAACCACCAAATACTCCACCCATTGCAACAGGTTTATCGCCATCACAAATCATTAAATCTTCAGAAGATAATGTGTGTTCTTCCTCATCAAGTGTTGTGAATTTTGTTCCCTCAACAAGCTTTTTAGCAATTATAGATTTGCCTGCAATTTCTTCAGCATCAAATGCATGAAGAGGTTGTCCTGTTTCATGTAAAACAAAATTTGTAATATCAACAATATTGTTAATTGGATTTAAACCAATTGCTTTTAGCCTATTTTGAAGCCATTCCGGTGATGGCTTGATAGTTACTCCTGAAATGGAAACACCTGTGTATCTGTTGCAAGATTCAGGATTTTCTATTGTAACAGATATTGGAAGACTTGTGTCTTCTGTATTAAATTTATCAACACTTGGTTTTTCTAATTCAATATTCTGTTGTTGTTTGAAGTAGGCAACTAAATCACGTGCAACACCAATATGAGAGGAGCTGTCAACACGATTTGGAGTTAGTCCTATCTCAAAAACAGTATCAGTTTCAACATTGAATATTTCGCTGGCAGGAGTACCAGGTTTTGTTGTTGCATCCAAAACCATAATTCCAGCATGACTATCTCCGATACCAATCTCATCTTCAGCGCAAATCATACCCTGAGATACTTCTCCTCTGATTTTTGCTTTTTTAATTTCAAAACTATCATCTCCACTGTATAATGTTGTACCTACAGTAGCAACAATAACTTTTTGACCAGCTGCAACATTAGGTGCTCCACAAACAATTGGGAGAGGTTCACCTTGTCCGACATTAACAGTAGTTACGCTAAGTTTATCAGCGTTTGGATGTTTTGAACAAGTTAATACTTCACCGGTTATAAGTCCCTTTAATCCCCCTTTTATGGATTCAAAAGTTTCAATTCCTTCAACCTCCAGCCCAATTGCTGTAAGTATTTTTTCTAATTCAACGGGATCTGTATCAATATTAATGTATTGCTTAAGCCAATTATAAGAGATCTTCATTTATACTGTTTTTTAAGAAGCACAAAAGTAAAGAAAAATCTTAATAAGAGCAGAGCAAGGAGGCTTTTGTTTAAAAGAATAGCTATCTTAATAGTTTTAAAATCTAAATGGTGTATTGCTTTAATTGATATTAAGTAATATTTATTTATTATCAATAATGAAGTTATTGGAAAATTAAGAAAGTTAGGTGTAATTAATAAATTTCTGAGTGAAACTAAGTCGATATTATATTTTTTTTCTGATACTGTTTTCAGGATCGTTGTATGCACAGCAAATCATTAATATTTCAGGAAAGATTTTTGACATTGCGGATAAAGAAACTTTACCCGGTGCAAGTATTACAGAACAAATACAAAAAACAGGCACAACAACCAGCTTGAATGGTGAATTTAATTTAAAACTTCGTAAAGGAAGAGTTCATATAAAAATTAGTTATATAGGTTATCATACGCTTGATACAATATTTGATTTGTATAAACCAATCGAATTGAGTTTTTATTTGCAACAGGAAATCATACAGATTGAAGAAACTGTTGTGCAGGCAAATGCTCCGAATACAAGATTAGGTTCAACAGAGACAGGCATGACAAAACTAAGCATGAAAGAGATTGCTTATTTACCTGTCTTATTTGGGGAGTCAGATCCTTTAAAAGTTTTGCAATTAACACCAGGCATACAATCAGGGCAAGAAGGCAACACAGGATTTTATGTTAGGGGTGGGGGAGTAGATCAGAACCTGATTCTTTACGATGATGCACCTATTTACAATGCCGGTCACCTAATGGGATTCTATTCTGTGTTTAATACAGATGCAATCTCACACATTAAATTGGTCAAATCAGGATTTTCAGCTTCTTACGGAGGGAGGATATCATCAATTATCGAGGTGAATTCGGCTGAGCCAAACACAGAAAAATGGGGGGCTAGTGCAAATTTAGGCTTGATCTCTTCAAGGGCGATGATTAATGGCTCGATTATTAAAGATAGGGTAAGTACCCTGGTGTCTGTTCGCAAAACATATCTGGGGCTTATTCTTCAGCCTTTGTTAAAACCGGTGTTTAAAAAATCGAGTTCTTTCTTTTCTAGTTCTTCTTACAGTTTTTATGATGTGAATGCCATAATTTCTGCTAAACTTACAAATAAAGACAGATTAAAAATATCATTCTATTCAGGTAACGATAATTTCAACTTTCATAAAAAATCGAGTGGATTAAAGACAGCGATGGAATGGGGAAATGTTGCTTCTTCTGCTAAATGGGTACATGTATTCTCCGATAGGTTTTCGTGGGATGTATCCGGTTCCTTTTCTCAATATAATTTTTATCTGGATGGAGGATTATCTGGCTATGATCTGGCAATGCATTCCGGAGTGGAAGATATCCTTTTTAAATCCAGATTAATCTGGATTCCTCATCCAGCACATAAAGTAAAAGCCGGGGGTGAATATGTCGATCATTTATTTATCCCCAATGACATTGCTGCCAATGCTGGCGAATATGATTTGAGTTTTATTAATAAAAGGCTTTGAGGAGGTGGTTGAGTTAGCGAGTTTTCATAAATTTTATGGATCTTGTTTATTAAATACGAGGTTGTCCAATTAATATTGGACAACCTCGTATTTAATAAATATTATTCTAGAATTACTTTTTGTATATTAATCTTTTCATTATTAATAATTCTTAAATAATATAATCCCTTAGGTTGATCGGCGATATTAATATTGATTTTATCAATATTAGACACATCTTGTGATTTAATGATTCTACCAAAACAATCAATGATTTCAATTGTAACAAATAAATCTTTATTATTTTGAATATTTATGTTAATTATACCTGAAGTTGGATTAGGATATACCTCAATATTATTATCCAATTCTAAATCAATTCCAGTACGATAATCATTGTATGTTGCAGATTTAAAAGCATCTCCAATAGTTAAATTCGTATACATCCATTCCCATATATTATCATTATTTTTCACTGCCACCTGTAAAAATCCAGAACCTTCAAATAACGTCGGAACATAAAAATCATTATAACTAAACTCTTTTGTTTCATTTACAGAAATGGAGGTACTAATGTCAATACTTGACATAGAACAGTCACTACAAAAAACATCATTAGGATCAAAACCGGGCATAGTGTTATTAATTGCCGTATAAATTTTTCCAGGAGAACCGGCAATTTTTCCAGTATTTTTAATTTTTATTTTAGTAATGTCATAAGTATTACTCCATGTTACAGTTGAAGGAAATTCAAAATCCAATATCTCAAAATAAGGTTGTTCAACCTCATCATCTTCGTCATCATTTTCTTTATAATATACTGTAATAGGTCTACTATAATCGTTGTTATCTCCAGGTATTTCAAGAATCGTATTGGTAGCATCAGCTAAAACTTCAATTCTACACGAACCAAGAGCCCATGTCGGAATTTTAACATAAGTGTTTATGCTACTGGTGGCACCAACAGCAAGCGAGCTAATAGGTATTGATTTTAATACAACAGTAGGTTTTGACGAAATAAGTCTTATTTGTAATGTAGATGCCCCAGCTTCGTATGTGCCGATATTTTCAACATTACACCGTACATTAATATTGTCTCCCTGGTAGGTTTTAAATGGCACAGTAAATAAAGGATTCGTTATTGTTAGATCAGGACGAAGCATCTCAACAGAGCAATATCGATAAGAAGATCTATCTGAGCCTTTATATGAAAACATCCTGAATTGCTCAGTTGAAAAAGGTAGAAATTCAAGGTGAGTTGTTTTGTATTCGGCATCGGGGCCTGTCTGACAACCAAAATTCCAATAAATATATGCCTTCTTTCTTTGAAATTTGTATCCATCTTCATTTTGGGAATTGTCAATCCAGGTAAAGGTAATGTCACGAGGACTATTTGATAGACCGGCAACTTGAAGACCGGAGCCAGTAAAATTACCAGCAGGATTAAGCACTACTCCTGCTGCCGCGGAACTAAATTTAAGATTATAGTTAGCAAAATATTCGGCTATAGGGTCTTGTGCAAGCCCTGCCACCTGAACGAGAGTAACCATAATACTAAATAATAAAAATTTTTTCATGATATAACTTTAAGTGGGCACCTACTCTATTTAACGCTTTTCGGTTTCTGCGTACGATTTGTATAAAAATATTTAAACAGTGTTTTTTATAAAAAAACAAGAAATGTTTCTTTTTTTAATCTGGCAATAGCATTTGTCAAAAGTTCTACTATTCGTGTTTTAGCAAATTCATGATAACGTCATATTTAATCTGTTCGGCTACTTCAAATGCTAAATCAGTATCAGACATGCCTTGAATATTAATTATAACTGAAATTTTATTGGAAAGTGCGATAGCAACACTTGAAAATTTCTTTTCTCTATCAAAAACTAATAATCCTTTATTTTTTTGAATAACAATGGGTTTGTAAAGTTTGCTGTCTTCGTCAATTAAATTAAAAGGAAATGCATTTATATTGGCAATCTTGTCAATAACATTATTTTCGTTAGATATAATAAGGGAGATAGTACAATTATCATTAAATGATGTATCGGAGTTATGTTTGGCATATTCACGGATAAGTGTAATGTTGCTACCTTCAATTTCATTTGAAGCAGTATTAGGAATTAATTTATATTCCAATAGGTTTTTAGGACAAATTTGCTCACTAATATAAAGGCCGTAAAGTACCATTACATCAAATTTCAGTTCGTTAACTTGTTGGTAGGCATCATAGTACTTTTCGTTAAGAATCAAGCTGTCAAGAAGTCTAGAGTTGTTTTTGAACACTGCTTTGTATTCTGTTAAATTGTTTTGTGAAAAAGAATTTAAACTGAATAAAAAAATGAAAAGGATTAAGTAAGGTTTCTTCATTGTATACGATATTGAATGCATTAAAAATACATCTTTTGTTGCCTTTTCAAATTGAGTTTTTTTTTGTGTATTTAAAATTGTCAACAATCTGTTTGATTTCATTTTTTTAGGTTCATTTTTTTGTGTTAATTATTATTGAATTATTGTAATTTTAACGCCTTTATTTGCAGTATTTTAATGTTGTTTTTGTTTTTTTTTTATTTTAATAATTCGCCAAATATATCGAAATATTTTTTTTTACAAAAAAATCTCCCATTTAACAATAAACTATGTGCCTAATAAACTCCCTGATTATTGGTCTAAATATTTTCTGATCTTATTTGTCTTTGTAAATTATTGTAGGATGTAATATTTTTTGTAATCACCGAAAATTACGTTTTTATGCTATTCCGTGTTATAGAGCTACCAATCGATGATTTTGTATAAATTTTTCGAATACCAGTGGAGGATTTTATACATAGATAAAGTGCTTTTAATAGATTGCCAGTGTATTCCTCATCCTAATGATTTGCTATAACTACACCAGTAAATGAGTGTATTTGTTAAAGATAACTTTATCTCCGCCTTCTGTATAATCCCAATCTTCTGTTGTAGCATTCCAGTCGTAACTACCAAGAAGCATATCCCAAAGTTCCTGGATAGTTTCTGGATCTTCTTCTAATTCATAAGCAGATTTCATTACATCAAAAATCCCAGATGTAGAAGTAGGCTCCTCATTCAATGTCGCGATAGCTCTTATTGTTGTAGGAATTTTCTGAGAAATCTGGCTTCCGTCATCAAAAGGATCGGAAGAATCAAGTAATGTTCCTAATTCAACAAATGTAACAGTAGCTTCGTTAGTACTTAAATCAGATACTTCGTTAAGCATGTCAACGCCAGCATCTTCTACCTTTGCTTTGTTCTCCTCAACACTTAATGTGCTGAATTTTTCTTCTGAGTCTTTTTCTTTGTTACAAGAAACAAATGTAAGCAGCGTTGCTGCAATTGCTAATGAAAAGAAATTTTTACGCATAATGTTTTCAATTAATTAATATAACCTGTTAACGTATCGATCATAATTTTATTACGTTTTGATTAATACGATACTTTTAAAATAAGGTTATATTATGATGAAATAATATTGATTTATGGTCAAATAACAGATATTGTATGTTAGATAATGATTTGTCATTTTTTTACTATTGAAATGAAATATTAAGAAAAGAATAATGAGTGGGTGCTAATAAATACTTAGTCTAAATAAACATCATTATTGTAAGGTGTTTGTAATGAGGATAAGTTTTGGAGTTTTAATAATTACTTAAACGTTAGTGTGAGATTATTTAAGGTTCTTTAAAAAATGGTTTAAAGTCTGAAATCTAGATTTGGTTTTGAATTTTTAATGTTAAACCAAAATCTGAAAAATGAAAAAAATCTTTTTTACTCAATTGATGATTTTATCATCTGTTTTGATGTTTGTCGGTAATCCTCTTGCCAGCTCACAGGAAGTACCCAAAAACATTATTGTTTTAATTAGCGATGGTTGGGGATACAACCAAATTGCTGCTACTAACTATTATCATGCTGCAGATTCTCAATTGTTTGAGAAATTTCCCGTGTCTATGACTATGAGTACTTACCCCGCTACTACTAACAAGCCTCAAGAATGGGGAGTGGGCGATTTTGCTGTAGGTTATAATTCAAGAGAGCGTTGGACTAATCCTGATTATATTAATCATGGTTACACCGGATCTGCTCCTGCAGCAACAACTATGGCATCAGGTGTTAAATCAGCAAAATATGCTATTGGTGTTGATATTGATGGTAACGACCTAGAGTTAATTACTGAAAGAGCTATTGAGCATGGAAAAGCTGCCGGTGTTGTTACATCTGTTCAATTTTCACATGCTACTCCTGCTTCTTTCTCAGTTCATAACATTAGCCGTAATAACTATGCTCAAATTGCTAATAGCTTTTACTTGGATACAAAATTAAGTGTTGTAATGGGGTGTGGGAATCCTTATTATGATGACAATGCCACTATGATAGCAGATCCTGCTAATTATAAATATAAATATGTTGGTGGAGAAGGTTCATGGAACAACTTATTAGCTGGTGCTACTACCTTCGATTCAACAAGTGTTTATGGTAACAATACTGTGCAGGATATTGATGGTGATGGCGAGCCTGATGCCTGGACTTTAATCACAGACAGCCTTGATTTTGTTGATTTAGCAAGTGCTTGTTCTGAGGTTAAAAGAGTTGTAGGCGTACCTCATGCATATCAAACACTACAAAATTACAGGACCCATGGTAAAAATGGATTGGTGTTCGATAGTTTAAATATTGGAGTACCTACATTAGAATTAATGACAAAAGGGGCATTGAATATCTTAGATAATAATGCAGAGGGATTATTCTTAATGATAGAAGGTGGAGCAATCGACTGGGCAGGCCACGCGAATGACATTGAAGGCTTAATTGAAGAACAAACTGATTTCAACAACACCGTTGATGCTGTAATTGCGTGGGTTGAAGAAAATGGTGGATGGGATGATAACCTTGTAATTGTTACTGGTGACCATGAAACCGGATATTTAACGGGTCCTGATTACCCGGAAGGAGACCAAACTGCTGAAGCAAGTACAATGATTTCTACTTTTCCTGTTGTTGATAATGGAGCTGGAGTAATTGCTGGTCATAAGTGGTTAAGCGGTGGTCATACTCGTCAGTTAATTCCTTTTTATGCAAAAGGTGCCGGTAGCGAATTATACGAAACTGTTGCAGATGAAACAGACTTTGCTTATGGACATTATATCGATAACTCTGAAATGGGCGAAGTAATGTTTGATTTATGGGAACCAACAAAACCAGAAGCTAAAAACGTTATTGTAATGATTAGTGATGGTTGGGGATCTAATCAGATTGATGCAGCTGATTATTTTATGGGCGAAACTCAACAATACGAGGCTTGGGAAACTCAATATTTCATGAGTACTTATCCTGCTATGACCGGTAAAGTTTGGGAAATAGATAATATTAATAAGTGGGGTGTTGGTTATGAACCAACTGCTGCATGGACTGATTCTGCTTACGTCGCAAGTAATGCTACTGGTTCTGCGGGTGCTGCAACCGCAATGTATTCCGGTGAAAAATCTGCTTACTATGCAATTGGAGTGGCATTAGATAGTTCTGTATTAAAATCTTTCGGAGAAAGAGCGTATGAATTAGGTAAGTCAACTGGTGTTATTACAACTGTTGAGTTTATGCATGCTACTCCTGCAGCTATGTTTGCCCATAATCCTAACCGTCAGGCTTTCCATGATTTAACAAAAGAAATGCTTTTCGATAGCAGGGCTTCTGTAATTATGGGTTGTGGTGCTCCAGACTACGATGAAAATGGAAACCTGCTTGATGCTAATAATTATTATGGTATTGATTCTACTACCTGGGTAGAATTAAATGAAGGAGATGTAACTAATTTTTCAGAAACTTCAGTAAATAGTAACAGCACTGTACAAGATATTGATGGAGATAATGTGCCTGATGCCTGGACTTTAGTAAGAGATAGTGCCGATTTTGTGAAATTAGCTGCTGGTAAAACTCCTTTACGTGTATTAGGGGTTCCTAAAGTTTATTCTACATTACAACAACTAAGGACTGATGAAAGTGATGTCGCTTTTGGTGACCCATTTACAAAAAATGTACCTACATTAGTTGATATGACAAAAGCCGCTCTTAATGTATTGGATAATAACCGTAATGGTTTTTCTCTTATGGTTGAAGGGGGAGCTGTTGACTGGGCAGGGCACGCTAAACAAGTAGATCGTAACATTGAAGAACAAAATGATTTCAATAAATCAGTTGATGCTGTTATTGCATGGGTTGAAGAAAATTCCAGCTGGGACGAAACCATGGTTATTGTAACTGGAGATCATGAATGTGGTTATTTAGTGGGTTCAAATTATTCAAACAGTGATGTTGTTGGAACATATGATGTTATAGATAATGGTGCTGGAAACATGCCAGGTGCACAGTTCCTAAGTGGAAACCATACGAACCAGTTAATTCCTATCTACATTAAAGGTGAAGGTGAAGAATTGTTTGATATACACGCAGATCAGGAAGATCCTATTCGTGGAAGATATATGAACAATACTGAAATCGGTCAGGCAATATTTGATATGTGGGCAGATGTTCCGAATGGTATTCCAAACATCCATGCAAGTTCACTTAATCTTATGGAAGATACCTTAATGGCTCTTAATAATGAGGTTGAGGAATTAACAGCTGATAAAGAAACGTTAGAATCAGAACTAGAAGATCTTAATGATGAGAATACTAGTTTGAACGATTCCATAGCTGATTTAAATAGTGAAATTACTAGTTTAAACGATTCAATTGTTGAACTTAACGATTATATTATTCAAATTACAAGTGTTGAAACAGAAAGTGCTAATAGCCTATTGGATATCTATCCAACAGTTACATCTGGTAATTTAACAATTAAAATAGGTACTGTGCCTGCAACAATTAGATTATTGGATATATCTGGTAATTTAATAGAGACAAAAACTCAATATTCGATGGAAGAAGAATTAGATTTAACTTTTCAAAGTGCAGGAATGTATATTATTAATGTAGAAACAGAAAATGATATGCTAAATGCAAAAATTATTAAGAAATAACGATAAATAATATTTTAAAATTATATGAGGCTTCTTTGTTGTAAAGCAAGAGAAGCCTCTTCTTTTTGATTAAATTGTTGATCTTCATGAGGATATTTTTTTTCTTTTAGTCTTTTAGGTTGTAAATTTGTATATTCATGAATCAGGAAATGAAGTATACATTTTGCATATTATCAATATTTTTCTTTTTCTCATCAATATTTGCACAGGAAAAACAAGTTGCTTTTTTTCCTGAAAGCGATGTTTTTACTATTGATAAGTCGTATGCGAAAAAACTCTCTCTCTTTACTGAATACGAAGATTTTGTTGAGGCTAAACTATTTCAATTATCAGAAAATGAATTTGCTATAGAAATTTATTATAGCAAAAAAGGAGTAATTTATAAAGAACGAAAGGTAGTTAATGGTGAGCAAAAAGATTTTTTCATTTCTGGATTAAGAGGTTTTGTTGCTAAACAGAATCCCGATTTAACTAAGAAGACCGAAACCGATGAAGAAGTAAAAATGCTCAATCAAAAAGGAAGACCTGGATTATTAGTTACTTCTACGGTTGTTGGGCTTGGTTATTATGGGTATGCAGTTCCATTTATGTTAAATACAGAAAGTTCGAAACTTTTTATTGCTGCCTATATGTTATCAAGTGGGGCTTCATTTTTAATTCCCTACAATACTACAAAATCAAAAGATGTTAGTTTATCGCAGGTTAGCATGTCATTTTATGGCCAAAGCCGTGGTATTTTACATGGAATTCTAATGGGGTACCTGTTAACAGACCCAATAGAATATGATGATAACTACTATTATAGCTATGAAGAACAAAAGCAAAAAGAAGATAGAAGGAATCAAGTGATTTTTGGACTTGGTATTCTTACCAGCATTGGAGAAGGAATAGCCGGGTTTAAATTAGCCGAACAGTGGGATTATTCAACAGGTTCTGCATCCATGTTCCAGATGTGGGGCGATGTTGGCTCAATTAGCGGTTTACTATTTTCTGATTTATTTGGCTTTTATGAAAATCAGGGCGAAAAAGATGTGCTTTCAACAGTTTTACTTTCTTCATTCGCAGGACTTGGAGTAGGAAAATACTTAACAGATAGAGGAAGCTATACTGTTGGCGATGCGTTATTTTATCGTTCATCGCTCTTGTTGGGAGGTGCTCTTGCTCCGTTACTTGTTTATTATTTTGAACCACACGAATCAGAATTTTATTCGAGTGCAGCATTACTTGGAGGACTTGGAGGTGCATTCTTAGCAAATAATCTATTAGAGGATATTGACTTCACAACTGGACAAGGTCTCATTATCGCAACAGGTGAGATTGCAGGATGTTTACTTGGTTTGGGAATTGGTTATCTTTTAACTCCTGAAATAGAAACGGGTAAATTTCTAATGACTACAGGTGCTATCGGGGCTATATCAGGTTATGCACTTACTTATAAAGCGTTTAAACATAAGGCACTTAAGTTAAATCCAGATATTGATGTTGATGTTAGCCTAAACCCCGCTGGATTTTTAATGAAAGATTATTTCTCTGAGAATATTCCTGGAAAACCATACCCGGAAATGATAAAACTCCGCGTTACTTTTTAATACAAAATTAAGAATCAAATTCTCTGCATTACCCCGTGTCCTTTGCGGTTAAATATTATGAAAATCTTTTTTGAAACTAATAATTTGTTTAAGGCAAAGAATGATTTATCGGGACTTAAGAGAGAAAAACGAAATGATTTATTTTTTATCACTCTTCTTTAAGTCCTCCTTTAAGGAGGATTTAGGAGATCATAGAAGGATAGTATAAGGTTTTATATGTTAGTGATTTAAAAACATTAAAGTGTCAATATGACTTTGGTGGTGTAGCTTTAATATGTCAGATTGGCGTAATTTGTTCTTCTTTATTTTAAGGCAAAAAAATTGTTGTTCATTTTATGCTAAAAATTGGAGGAACAACAATGAACTTAAATAATTTCACAATAAAATCGCAAGAGTCTATCCAACAGGCTTTCACTATTGCTCAAGGATATAGTCATCAGGCTGTTGAATCAGGTCACTTACTGAAAGGAATTTTAACAACAGGAGAAAATGTAACCGGATTTCTTTTAAAAAAGTTAGGAGTTAACGTTCAGAATTTTACACAAGTATTGGATGCAATTATAGAGAAGTATCCAAAAGTGCAGGGAGGAGAAGGGTATTTGTCATCATCAGCAAACCATGTGCTTCAGAAGTCATTGAAAAATGCAAAAGATTTTGGTGATCAATATGTTTCTATCGAACATATATTACTGGCCCTTTTGGACGGAGGCGATTCTGTCTCGCAAATGATGAAAGATAGTGGTATCTCTAAAAAAGAGCTTGAACTAGCCATTAAAGAACTTCGAAAAGGCTCAAAAGTAGATTCTCAATCTGCAGAGGATACTTTTAATGCGTTAAATCGTTTTGCAATCAATTTAAATGAGCAAGCCCGGTCTGGTAAATTGGATCCGGTAATTGGTAGGGATGAAGAAATACGTCGAATCCTACAGATTCTTTCAAGGAGAACAAAGAATAATCCAATTCTGATAGGAGAGCCAGGCGTTGGTAAAACAGCGATCGCCGAAGGATTAGCACATCGTATAATTGGTGGCGATGTTCCGGAAAATCTTAAGTCAAAACAAGTTTACTCACTCGATATGGGTGCATTGGTTGCAGGCGCTAAATACAAAGGTGAGTTTGAGGAAAGATTAAAAGCAGTTGTGAAGGAAGTTATCTCATCAAATGGAGAGATTGTGTTATTTATTGATGAGATTCATACACTTGTTGGAGCTGGAAAGTCGGAAGGAGCAATGGATGCGGCTAATATTTTGAAGCCAGCTTTGGCGCGAGGGGAATTACGGGCAATTGGTGCAACAACCTTAAATGAATATCAGAAATATTTTGAAAAGGATAAGGCATTGGAAAGGCGTTTCCAGGTTGTTATGGTTAATGAGCCCGATGTACTTAGTTCTGTTTCGATATTAAGAGGTATAAAAGACAGGTACGAAGCACACCATAAAGTGCGAATCAAAGATGAGGCTATTGTTGCTTCCGTTGAATTATCAAACAGATATATTTCTGATAGGTTTTTACCCGATAAAGCCATCGACCTCATTGATGAAGCGGCATCCAAACTTCGCTTGGAGATGAATTCTGTTCCACAGGAACTGGATGATATTGAAAGAAAAATAAAACAGCTTGAGATAGAGCGCGAAGCAATCAAAAGAGAAGGTGATGATTTGAAATTAGAAAGTATTGCAAAGGAATTAGCAAATTTAAATGAGGAACGAGTCAGATTACGCGCAAAATGGGAAACAGAGAAAGGAATTATTGAAAAGATTCAACAAAATAAAGAAGAGATTGAATCCTTAAAAATTGAAGCTGATGAGGCTGAAAGACAAGGAGACTATGGAAGAGTTGCTGAAATTAGATATGGAATAATTAAAGCAAAAGAGGAAGAAACAGAAAGACTAAAGCTTGAACTCGAGGAAAAACAAGGTGAGAATGCAATGATGCGAGAGGAGGTTGGCTCTGAAGATATTGCTGAAATAGTCTCCCGTTGGACAGGTATTCCTGTAAGCCGGATGCTTCAAAGTGAAAGGGAAAAACTTCTTCATCTGGAAGATGAGCTTCACAAGCGTGTAGTTGGCCAGGAAGAAGCCATTGAAGCTATTGCTGATGCTGTAAGACGAAGTAGGGCAGGACTCCAGGATCAAAAACGCCCCATAGGTTCGTTCATTTTCTTGGGGACAACAGGAGTTGGTAAAACAGAGTTGGCAAAGGCTTTAGCAGAATTCCTTTTCAATGAAGAGAACCTGATGACGCGTATTGATATGTCTGAATACCAGGAACGTCATTCTGTTTCCAGGTTAATAGGAGCGCCTCCCGGATATGTTGGCTACGATGAAAGTGGTCAACTAACTGAGGCTGTGCGAAGAAAACCTTATTCTGTTGTTTTACTGGATGAGATTGAAAAAGCACATCCAGATGTATTTAATATTCTTTTACAGGTACTGGATGATGGACAATTAACAGATAACAAAGGGAGAAAAGTAAATTTTAAGAACACAATGGTTATCATGACCTCGAATGTTGGTTCGCATATTATTCAGGAGCGGTTGCAGACATTATCAAATGAAAACAGGGAACGTGTATTAGAAGATACTAAACTGGAGGTATTTAAGTTGTTAAAGCAATCCATTCGACCTGAGTTTTTAAACCGGATTGACGAGTTGATTATGTTTACCCCACTTAATAAAGAAGAAATAAAAGAAGTGGTAAATATCCAGGTAAAAGGTGTAGTTAAGCTTTTGTCCCAGAGCGGTATTACAATAGAAATTTCTGATAGTGCTGTGGAACATCTTGCAGAGGCTGGTTTTGATTCTCAATATGGGGCAAGGCCAATAAAACGTGTGATTCAAAGAGAATTACTTAATGAATTGTCAAAACAGATTTTATCTGGTAAGATTAAGAAAGAAGACGTTATTTATATTGATTCTGAAGAAGGAAATTTAATTTTTGAGAATCATCAGATAGAAGCTCTTAATTAGAAAAAACCTGCGAGGGATTATGTCTTTTGAGTTATGAAAAAGGAATGACTTTTAGTGATTAATCGCTCGCAGGTAAAAATATTTTATTCATCAAAGCTTTTTATCGCATCATCAGTGGAGTTATAAATATCAAATACATTATGTAATTGAAGTAATTTAAAAAGCTCCATCACCTCTGGTGATATCCCACTAAGTTTAAATTGGCCAAAATTATTATTGGCTGTTTTCATTATCGATAAAAAAACACCAAAACCAGAGCTGTCAATAAAATCAATTCCTTCCAGATTGAGTACCAGTTTTGTGTTTGGTTTATTAAAAAAACTTTTTAGGTCCTCTTTAATAGGCTCAGTTATCAATGCATTGAACCTATTAACATTATCAAATGAAACTACGTTAACATTATTTATCTTCTCGGTTTTTAACATTTTACTTGAATAGTTTATTAAAAATAATTATCAATATTTTGAGCAATCACATCTAATTCTTCTATAACTATTTGAGTTTCTTCATTAAACCGCTTTAATATAGCTGGGTATTTTTCTGTTGTACAATCCGCTTTTGAATCGTTTTCCAACCATTTTAAATCAACAGCGAGTTCATTCAAACCCATTATAGAGATAGATGATTTTGCTTTGTGTGCGAGTTTTCCTAATTTAACCCATTCTCCTTCATTGTATAGTTGTTTCATTTCTACCTTAATCTCAGCGATTTGTGTTGTAAAGATATCTATCATCTCTAAAACTAAATCTGTATTTCCGGCAGACATCTCACGAAGGTAGGTTAAATTTACTTTCATTATTTTCTTAGAATGAAATTTAATTACAATAATACATAAGAATTCTAAAAGATAAAAGTAACTTATTTTTCTTTTTTTTTTAATAGATATTTCACTCAATCTTTCAAATTAGATAACCTTTTTTGGTTTTATTTCGTTTTTATAAGTTGTAAATATTTGATAAGTTTATTAATAACTTACATATAACGATTAAAAATGATAAGGTTAGCTGTAATTCTGATTACTTGTTTACTTGCTTCAAATTCATTTGGACAAACTTTGGATGCAGGTAAGTTAAAAAATAGCAAAGAAGCAAAAAGAAATTATAATGAAGCACTGGTAGCTTTAAAAAGTAATAACCGTGAGCTTGCATTAAATCTGCTGGATATGGCCCTGGATTTGGATTCTGAATTTGATGTGGCTTATCTTCAAAGAGGAAAAGTGAAATTTGAAAACAAACAATATCAGGGGGCATTAAATGATTTTAACGCTTCGATGAGGATAAATCCTGATTTGGGGGAATCCTGTTTTTCAATAGGGTTTTTATATTTCTCACTGGATTCGTTTAATCTGGCGCTTACCTATTTTAATGATGCTATTCAAAAAGGTTTTGATACCTATTACTCGTATTATTACCGTGGGTTAATTCGATTGATAGATGAAAGTTATGCCCAGGCAATATTAGATTTTAATGAAGCAATTTTAAGAAAAAGTAATTATGCAATAGCCTATAATGACAGGGCTACAGCAAAACGATACATGAACGATTTTACGGGTTCAGTTTATGATTATTCAAATGCGGTGAATTACGATCCCGGATTTGTAACAGCATATTACAACATGGCGAATGTTAAAGTCCTGACTGGTGATTTTCAAGGTGCTGTAAATGATTATTCAACAGCTGTTAAATTACAGCCCGACTATTATGTGGCACTTAACAGCAGGGGAAGTATTAAGTACCAGTTAGAAGATTTAACAGGTGCACAGGAAGATTTTCAGCAGTGTTTATCTATTAAAGAAGATTATTATCCAGCCATAAATAATATGGGAAGTGTAAAAACAAAAGAAGGGAATTACCAGGAGGCACTTGAATACTTCAACAGAACAATTGTTGATGGTTACGGAGACGGAGAGTCTTTTATTAATAGAGGATTAACATACGAACTGTTAGGCGAACTTGAAAATGCCTGTAAAGATTGGTTGCGGGCCAAAGAATTAGGCATTGAGGCAGCAGATGAATATTTAAAAGAATGTAATTTTTAATTTGCTAATTATTATATAAGATGCAACAAAAAGTGAGGTTCACGTTATTAGCAGGTTTTCTGATATTTCTTTCTTTTCAAACAGAAAGTTTTGGGCAAACAAGGGTCCGTATTAAAAAATCAGAATTTAAAATTGAAAACACAGAAGTAAAAGACGCTTGGAAAGCCATAAAAGCGGGGAATAAGTATTATGCATATGGTAAAGGATATTATATGGATGCCCGAAAATATTATTTAGAGGCACAAGAATATAATAGTAAGAATGCAGCGTTAAACTATAAATTAGGTGTTTGCTTTTTAAATACAGATAATAAATTTGAGGCAATCAAATATTTTAAGACAGCTTATGGTTTAGATAATATTGTTGCAGATGATATTCATTTAATGCTGGCACGTGCATACCATCTTGTTTTAGATTTTGAGAACGCAATAAAAGAATATCAACTTTATAAAAAGGGGAATGTAGAACCTGTGGTAGTAGCAAAGATTAATAAATACCTTGCAGAATGCGAAAATGGCAAAATTTTAACAAAAGAACCATTAAGGGTCATAATAAATAATTTAGGAGAGCAGGTTAATTCAGAATATGATGATTACAATTCTGTTTTTACAAGAAATGAAAAGCTTTTATATTTTACTTCACGCAGGCCATTAAACGAAAAAAGTGACAGAAGTACTGTCGATAGTAAGTTTTTTGAAGACATTTATAAGAGTGCAATCGTAGATAACAATTTTCAGCAAGCAACAAGAATTGATGATAAAAAGTTAAACGGTAAAAAAAATAAAGATAATATGGCCATTGTAGGTATATCACCTGATGGCGGGGTTATTTATGTTTACAAAGGAAATGAAGGAAACGGCGATATTTTCTATTCTGAGTTTGTTAAAGGGAAATGGAAATCTGCAAAACCTTTTAAAAAGATAAATACAAATTATAAAGAAACTTCTTTGTGCTTCTCCAGCGATGGTAATACCTTGTATTATACTTCTTCTGATAAAAAATTATCAAATGGGGGGTTAGATATTTTCGTTACAAAGAAAGATAGCAAAGGGAAATGGGAAAAACCCAAGAATCTCAGTCCGATAATAAATACGATATACAACGAACAGGGTGTTTTTATCTCGGCAGATGGTAATACCTTGTATTTTAGCTCTGAGGGGCATAATTCAATGGGAGGATTAGACATTTTTAAAACAACAAAAGATGAAACCGGGGTATGGACAGCTCCTGTTAATTTAGGATATCCGATAAACTCTGTAGACGATGATGTTTTTTATGTTGCTTCAGAGAGTGGAAAATATGGATATTATTCAGGAATTAGGGACAATGGATTAGGTGCTAAAGATATATTTAAAGTTATCTTTCTTGGCGAAGAGAAAGAGCATATGTTAATTACAGAAGATGTTGTAATTGCTGGTTTAGACCGAGAACTGCCCAGTATATTTTTCGAATCGCCAACAGCCCTTGTTATCGATGAATTTTTTATGCTACAAGGAACTGTTACTGATGCTTCTTCCGGAGATCCTGTAGTGGCAAAACTGGAAATTATTGATTTGTCAAAAAGTGAGGTTGTAAAAACAGCGTTGTCTGATAAAGAAGGAAAATACACAATTAAATTACCCGAGAAGAATAATTATGGAATTGAGATTTCTTCAAGTGGTTATATGCTTTTTTTAGATGCGGTTGATTTAATGCAAGAAGTTTCGGATGAAATGGCCGTTAGAAATTTTGAACTTGAGAAAGTTGAAGTTGGACAGAAAGTTGTTCTTGAAAATATATTCTTTGAGTTCGGAAAATCTACACTCAAACCCGAATCGTATACTCAATTAAGTCAGGTTAAAAAATTATTGGAAAATAGTCCAACAATGCGCATCGAAATTTCCGGGCATACCGATAATGTTGGTTCTCTTAAATCAAATACAAAAATAAGTACAGACAGGGCAAAAGCTGTTACAGATTGGCTTATTGCGCAAGGTATTGATAAGACTAGAATCGAATATAAAGGATATGCATTCTCTCAACCTATTGCTCCTAATGATACAGAAGCAGGAAGACAGCAAAACAGGCGCGTAGAGTTTAAAATTCTTAGTAAATAATGCAGGTTGTTTAAAGATAATTTAAAAGGGCTTATAAAAATCACATTTTAGATAGTAGAAAAAGTATAATTTAGCGGTTTTATCTGCTTAAATTATGAATAAACAAACTATCTTTTTCGAGAAACATAAAGCGTTAAATGCAAAAATAATTCCCTTTGCCGGTTTTGAAATGCCAGTTGAGTACTCTGGAGTTACAGATGAACATATGACTGTTCGTAATGGAGTGGGTGTATTCGATGTATCTCATATGGGGGAAATAATTGTTGAAGGTGAAAAATCTCTTGACTTTCTGCAATATGTAACAACAAATGATGTTTCCAAACTTTCTGTTGGTGATGCACAATATACCTGTTTCCCAAATGGAAAAGGAGGTATTGTAGACGATTTATTAATATATAAATTAGAAGATAAAAAATATTTATTAGTCGTTAATGCATCAAATATTGAAAAAGACTATAATTGGATTGTTTCACAAAATTCTTTTGGCGTTTCAATAATTAATGAATCCGATAATTATTCTCAATTAGCAGTTCAAGGTCCGAAAGCTATCGATGCACTTCAAAAACTAACTTCAGTTGATCTTTCTTCAATAAAGTATTACACTTTTGTGATTGATGAATTTGCAGGTTTTAAAAACATCATTATATCTGCAACAGGTTATACCGGTGCAGGCGGCTTTGAAATATATTGTAAAAATGAACAGGCACTTGAAATCTGGGATAAAATTTTTGAGGCAGGTAAGGAATTAGGAATAAAACCAATAGGCCTTGCAGCAAGAGATACCTTGAGATTGGAAATGGGATTTTGTCTTTATGGTAATGATATTGATGATACAACATCTCCCCTGGAAGCAGGTTTAGGTTGGATCGTTAAATTAAAAGACAAAGAATCATTCATCGATAGTGATTTATACAAAAAACAAAAAACAGACGGACTTTCAAAAAAACTGGTAGGATTAAAAATGGAAGATAAGGGTATTCCTCGACACGGATATGAAATTGTAGATGCTGATACTAACACTATTGGGACTGTTACGTCAGGTACAATATCCCCGATTTTAAAACAAGGGATAGCCCTGGGGTATGTTAGTAAAGAATATAGTCCCCTGGGAACTATTGTTTATATAAAGATTAGAAATAAAATCCTTAAAGCAAGTGTTGTAAAGCCTCCCTTTGTTTAATCAATAATGCAGAAAACTTCAGAATAAGTTGGTTGATACCAAAGAATAATATATCTTCATAGTAAGCAATTAGTTTTTTACCGTGATAGATATCAATAACGTAAGTATTTCTGCAATTTTTAATGATATTAAACAAATCCTTATTATTTATGAATTAAGTGATGAGAATATCCCTGGCGAATTAATTTCTATCAATTCTTTTGGAGAAGAAAAGTTGGGGTACACGACAGAGGATTTTTATGGACATAAATTTAAGGATCTGTTTTCCGATAATATTTACGACAGCATTTTTGAAGATTTAAAAAACAATCCCGAATTTAAGGACAAAGAATACACCATCTTAAACAAAGACGGTATTTTTCTTGATGTAACGCTAAATAATAGTACGTATAAAATTAACGATAAATACCTGGGGATATTAATTGGTGAAGATATATCAGATAGAAGAAAACTTGAGGAAGAAGTTAGATTTCTAGATGATGAAGTTGTAAACCAGAAGGAAAATTATGAGGCATTAATTGATAATTTAACACAAACACAGGAACAACTTCTTCAAACGGAGAAAATGGCTGCATTAGGCCAATTAATCGCAGGTGTTGCTCATGAAATAAATTCTCCCTTAGGTGCAATAAAAGCTTCGAATACAAATATTAACGATTCTTTAAAAAGTGCATTTGAAAAGTTTCCTCAGATGATTGGGGACTATTCAACTGAAGAAAAAGATGCATTATTACATATATTTAAGCTGGCAAGGGAAAGTACGCCTCAGGTTTCATCAAGAGAAAAGCGTGCATTAAAAAAAGAAATAAAATCTCATTTGGATGAATTTAATGTTGAGAATAGTGCATTTATTGCAGACAAATTTATCTACATGGGAATTTTAGATAATGATGATTCCATTTATAAATATGCAGCATTAGACAGATTTACCCATATTCTGGATTCTGTAAAAGATATCATCTCAATTTTTAAAAATACAAAGACCATATCAATAGCTGTAGAGAAGGCTGCTAAAGTTACTTTTGCCCTTAAGAAATTTGCTCATCAGGATCATAGTGGAGAAATGAGCCCAACAGATATTGTAGACGGAATAGAGACGGTCCTGACCTTATACAATAATCAAATAAAACATGGAATCAACATCATTAGAGATTATGTTGATGTGCCAATGGTAACATGTAATGCAGATGAGATTAATCAGGTATGGACTAATCTTATTCAGAATGCACTGCATGCTATGGGGCAAAAAGGTGATTTGACTATTTCTGTCAGATTAGAAAATGATATGCTGCTTGTTAGTGTGAAAGATACAGGCTACGGAATTGAGCCAGGTCTTGGAGAGAAAATTTTTCAGCCTTTTTTTACAACAAAAAAAATAGGGGAAGGTAGTGGTTTAGGACTTGATATTGTTAAGAAGATAATTGAGAAACATAATGGGGAGATATACTTTGAGAGTGAGATTAATTTAGGTACAACATTTTTTGTTAAATTGCCAATTAACATCAAAAACGATCCAAATGACTGATAAAGCAATTATTTGTGTAGACGATGAAGATATTGTCTTAGAATCTCTAAAAGAACAACTAGAAAGGAATTTTGGTTCAGAATTCATTTATGAGGTTGCAGAAAGTGCTAATGAAGGTCTGGAAATAATTGAGGAGCTTGTTGAAGAAGGTATTAAAATTTGTATTATAGTATCTGATTGGTTGATGCCCGGAATAAAAGGAGATGAGTTTTTAATTGAAGTACACAAGAAGTATCCACAAATAGTGAAGGTACTTTTAACCGGCCAAGCTACACAATCTGCTATAGAAAGGGCTAAAGAAAGAGGAGGGCTTAAAGCAGTATTGACCAAACCGTGGGAGGAAAAAAAATTAGTTAGGTTAATAGAAACAAGTTTAAATTAATGACTAAAGAACAGGCAATTATTTGTGTGGATGATGAATCTATTGTTATTGAAGCTCTTCAAGAACAATTACAAACTGAATTCGGAAATGAAATAACAGTTGAGATTTGTGAGAATGGAGATGATGCGCTTGAATTATTTGATGAGTTAGTTGAAGATGGCTACGAAATACCTTTAATTATAGCAGATTACATAATGCCTGAAATGACAGGTGATAAATTACTGGAATCAATCTACAATAAAGATAACTATATTAAAACCATTTTATTAACCGGGCAAGCAAGTATCCAAGGGGTAGAAAATGCAGTTAATAAAGCAAATCTTTATAGGTATATTTCAAAACCCTGGGAAAAAGATGATTTAATTTTGACCGTTCGGGAGGCTGTGCGTAGTTATATGCAAGATAAAACAATCCAGGATCAATATGATGAATTAAAAGAATTAAATGCATCCCTGGAAGAAAAAGTGAAATTACGAACAAAAGAACTTCAGGATTTAAATAATACAAAAGATAAGTTCTTTTCAATAATTGCCCATGATTTAAAAAATCCGTTTAATACGTTGCTTGGATTCTCTGATTTATTAAAAAATAATTACGACGCATTTAATGATGAAAAGCGAAAAGAGTTTGTCGATATAATTCATATAACTTCCCGAAGTGGATATTCATTATTGGAAAATCTTCTCGAATGGTCCCGCTCTCAAACAGGTAGGATAAGTTTCTCACCAGATGATATTAATTTTAGTATTATTGTTGAGGAAATCGTTTCTATGTCGAATAGCTCCGCATTAAAAAAGAAAATAACCATATCTAATAATTTAGATCCGGATTTATCTAATCTTTTTGCAGACGAAAATATGCTAAGGACAATTATGCGAAATCTATTGTCTAATGCCATCAAATTTACTCCTGCCAATGGAGTTGTAGAAATAAATTCAAAAAAAGATAATGGAGTAACTGAGATCTCTGTAAAAGATTCTGGTATAGGAATGTCAGATGAGGATAAAGAAAAACTGTTTCGTATAGATGTATATCATACTAAAAAAGGAACAGAAGATGAGTCTGGTACTGGTCTTGGTTTGATTCTTTGTAAAGAATTTATTGAAAAGCATAAAGGCAAAATATGGGTTGAGAGTGAAGAAGGCAAAGGGGCTACTTTCTGTTTTACTATTCCTGAGAAATCATGAGTAGCACATAATCTGTAAATTGAATTAGTTTACACAAGTCTGTCTGTAGTATAAACTCTTTTGTATAGCTTTGCTTATAGATTCTGCATCTAATTTTTTTAAATCTCCCAGGCATTCAATTTTTGTTTTACTATTTCTTATTATTGAGTCGTATAGATCAAGTATATCTTTAGGAAAACCAGATGTTTCTTCAGCTGTAAGTTTAAATATCTGCATTTCGTTTAGAAAATTATTGATGATATGATTGTTTGCCTCCAACATCGCTTTATAGATATTGTTTTTTTCTGATTCTATTTTTGCTTTCCTATGTTTTTTTAAAATATCTATATGACTAAAAATTAGCAAAACAATAACAGGGAATATGATTTCATCAATCTCATGGATTTCTAATTTTCTAAATAAGCTTGAAATCCCTTCAAATAAATCAAGCTCAAGAGATTTTATAAGGAGCCACAAAATAACAGAAGTAAAAAGACCAATTAGAGTGAACCTGAATTTTTTCATTTGATTTAATCTGGGTTTCTAATGTGTAACTATTAATATTAAAGTTATACATATTTACCTGTTTACAAAACAATTATATGAAATTCTTAATAGTATATGGTTATTTAGGGCAAACCAAATAAAAAGAAACAAAAATGATGGTTAACTAAAAATAAACCTGAAGAAAGAAGAGCTTATTGTTCTTTTGTTATTTCTTGTCGAACAATTCCGGAATAATCTATTGTTTTTACGTTTTTTAAGAAATTAATCATGTTTTCTGCTGTAGTAACATTTAGATCTGTTCCTTTATCTTCATGCTCAAATGTGTAGGATGTGCTTATATAACTATTTAGACCAACTGTATAAGTAGAATCTGCATAAAGTTCTTTCCCTTTATTATCTAAAAGCTCTAAAGAGATCCAATTATTGTTTTCGTCGGTTTTTATTGTATATGTGCCTCCTCCAATTAGTAAATTAATTTTAGGTGATCTGTCAAATGATGATTTAATGAGGTTTTCAATCTCTTTAGGTTTTAGTTCCATTTTAATTAACGAATTACCAAAAGGATCTAGCGAGTAAACAGTAGCTTGTGTTATGCCTCCTTTTTCTATTTTAGAAATACGTATTCCTCCTGTATTTTGGAAGCAAAAGTCTAAATCACTCATTTCTATCTGAGCATCAGTAAAAAGGGCACCAAGCTCATTATTTCCTTTTATATCAGAAAGAGCAGTTGCAATTGTATCGCCTAATCCCGGTGTTTGATAATAGGATTTAATGATTTCAGCTATCTCTGGATTTTCATCAGGAAAACTATTTAGATCAACAATCTCATAGGTTGTATTAATAAGATTACCGGCATCAAATTTTAGTATAAGTTTTCCAACCTGGTTTAACTCATCACCAGCCTGTACAATCATTACATTATTTGTATCAATAGCGTTTTTTAATAAAGAATGGGAATGTCCTCCAATGATTATATCAAACAGTTGAGTTTTTGTTGTTAATGTAATGTCAGATTCTACTCCTAAATGGCTTAATGCGATGTTTACATTATTGTCTTCTGATTTTTTTTCTAAATCATTGAGAACTTCAAAAGCATGTTTAAAAGAGATGCCTTTAACTTTATTTGGATGAGTTGATGGAAGTCCTTCATTACTCGTTTCTAATAATCCTGCAAAGAAGATTTTTATACCATCGATAGTGAAAGTATAGTCACTTTCAGGTTGTTCGAGAATATTATTTTCAACAAACATATTGGCGCAGATAAAAGGAAATTCAGCCTGATCTATACGTTTTTTGAGAATTTCTTGTCCATAATCAAACTCATGGTTTCCAATTTCTGATAGATCATAACCAGATTTATTCATTAAATCAATAATTGGATATCCTTTATCTTTATAATAATCAACAAATGGATTGCCGCTAAACAAATCCCCAGCACTAACCAGAAGAACATCATCATATTCCTTTTGTAAATCATTTTTTAAGGCAGCAAGCTTTGCAAAATTGTCAATTTGACCATGAATATCATTGGTATGTAGAATAACAATCTCTTTTACTCCTTGTACAGATTGATTGTTTTGACATGCAAAAAGTAAGGAAAGTGGCAGAAACAATAAAAAAACTATTCTTCTCATTAATCGTATATTTTTTGAATTATTAAAAATAGTTACTCGTTTTTGAATTAATGTTTAGATAAGGTTAATTATTTATTGAGTTTATTAACAAGATAAATCAATAGTTTTTTTAGGTAATCAATAAAAAGAGGGTGTCCGGAAAGTAACCCCGACAGGTCTAACGACTCTGTCGGGTTTTGTAAGATATTAATTTACAACCTGTCAGAGTTGAAGAACCTGACAGGGTATAAAATTGTATGATTTTCTGGATACTCTCTTTTTATTTTTTTTAAGAGTATTACCTCGATTCATAATCTTCGTGAACAGGTTCTTTTATTGGATTTTTTTCTAATTCTTCTAATATCCAATCTATTGCTTTTTGTAACTGAACATCTTTACCATTTGCTAGGTTACTTGGATCTTCCGGGACTTCAATGTCTGGATCAACTCCATGCCCTTCATTAAACCATGTCCCATCCGGGTCAAACATTCTAAAGGTAGGAACAGTTACAGAACCTCCATCAATTAAAGTTGGGGCACCGGAGATACCAATAAGGCCTCCCCAGGTCCTTGAACCGATTAGTGGGCCAATCTCTGCTTTTCTGAAGTAATCTGGGAAAGCATCACCGCCAGAACCACTCCAGCCATTTATTAGCATTGCCTTAGGTCCAAAGTTGGCTATGACAGGATATTGCCAGGTTTTACCATCCCTGGTTGCCCAAAAAACAATTTCTTTTCTTCCCAGTAGTTCAACAAATCTGTCAGGAATCTGTCCTCCACTATTGAAGCGTTCGTCTATAATTAAACCATCTAAATTAAATTGTCCTGCAAATTGTCTCACTAATTCACTTTGTCCGTCTATTCCTGTACTTCTTACATAAATATAACCAACACGGCCATTTGTGGCTGTTTCAACTGCTTTTCTGTTTCCTTCAATCCATTCCAGGTGACGTAGTCTTGTCTCATCGCTTAGCGTTTTTACCACCTCTTTTCTTGCCCCTTCGAGTTTTGGCCCGGAATTAACTGTGAGTTCTACAACCTTTCCTGCTAAACCTTGAAATGCATTATAAGGCTCAGTTTCTGAAGTAATAGGTATTCCATTTACTGCAAGAACATAATCTCCAACATTGATGTTAACACCCGGCATTGTAATCGGAGAACGTACTTCGGCATCCCATGCTGCCCCGTTAACAATATGTTTTATTTTGTAGTAACCATTACTCTCTTCCCAATCAACTCCAAGGTAACCAACATTTCGACTTGCTTCATTTTCAATATCCCCACCACCTCGATATGCATGCGATGCGTTTAATTCAGAAATCATTTCACCAATAATGAAGTTTACATCCGAACGCGTAACAGCAAACTCAAGTAAACCACCATAATATTCTTTTATTCCTTTCCAATCTACACCATGCATGTTTTTGTCATAGAAAAAATCTCTTTCCAGTCTCCATGCATCTGTGAAAATTTGTTTCCATTCTTCTTTGGGTATTATAGTTGCTTCCATTTCGGCCAGTCTAACGGGTTTATCCATTTTTTGACCTGGAGCAACATCAATAATTGCTAATTCACCTCCGGCAATAACCATCATTTTTTTCTTGTCCTCAGAAAGCTCATAACCATTAATGCCACTGATTATTTCTTTTTCTTCCTCTTCTTTAAAATCATATAGCTTTAAGGTTCCCATTCCATTCTCGCTATTTGTGAAATCAAGATAAATTATTTTTCCTTCAACAGCGGATAAACCATTGTATTCACCTGCTTTTACAGGTAAAATTTCTATTCGTTGTTCAATATTGTCGAAATCAATTTCTACTGTTTTTTCTTCATCTTTATTCTCCGGACTGTCTTCTTTTTTATCTTTCTTTTTCTTATCATCTTTTTGTTCGGGTTCTTTTTCTTTTTTAATTTCTACCTCATCATTCTTTGGTATTAAGACAGAAGGCGTGTCTTTTTTTAGAGATAGAGCAACTAACTGTGTTGACTTGGTATAAACAAAAGTGTTGTCGAAATCACCATAAACAGGGCTCATATGTCGATTCGTAAGGAAATACAGGTATTTACCTTCAGGATCGAAAACAGGGGAATAATCATTATAAAACTGACTTGTGATTTTCTTCCTTGTTGAGTTTTGTGTGTCGAAAATAAAGATAGAACTGTTTCTATTATCTTCACCCCGTGAATAAGTTAGCCATCTGCTATCTGATGACCAGTCAACGCTAAAGCCTGAAAGTGAGCCATGAAACATCCATAGTCCCTTGTCAACATCAGTTGTAGTTTGGGTTTTCGTGTTAAATATTTTGATTGCCATGGTTTGGTCAATAAATGCTAACATTTCACTGTTTGGAGACCAATATATCTGGTACCTAAATCCATCAGGGTAACTTGTGAGTTCTTGCTCTGAGCCATCCTCAGTGTTTATAATATGCAATTGGTATTCACCGGAAGCATCACTCCAAAAAGCAATTTTCTTTCCATCAGGAGACCATGCCGGAGAACGTTCTGCAACGCCGCTTGTATTTGTTAGGTTTTTAACATAACCATGTTCGGCTGGTACGGAAAATAATTCTCCCCGGGCTTCAACCACTACTCTTTTTCCATCATGAGAGATATGGGCACTTTGGATATATTTCTTTACATTTTCAATTTTTTGTTTTAATAATATTTGATCAGTTATTACGGATATCTCTACTTCTTTAACTGATTCATCAGTTAAACTTAGTAGATGCAGTTTTCCGTCAGCTTCAAAAACAATATCTTTTGGTCCGATTGAAGGAAAATGAACGTCGAACTCAGTGAATTCTGTCAGTTGTTTTGTTGTTTTACTATCAATATCATAAACCCATAAATTATATCGTTTGCTATCACCCCGGTCAGATAGGAAATATACTTTGTTGCCATTCCACATGGGAAGTTCATCGTTAGCAATATCCGGACTTAACATAAAATGAGAGTTATCATTTAGGTTAAAGACACAAATGTCAGGAGCCATACCTCCACGGTATCTTTTCCATGTTCTTGATAATCGTGATTTATCAGTATAAGCAAATAGACTTCCATCAGAAGAAAAAGAACCAAATTCACCGTAAGGGATTATTAGTTTTTTTGCCATACCTCCTTTGAAAGGGATTGTATAAAACTGGCTGTACCGTTGCCTGCCACTTTCCCTGGCAGATGCAAATAAAACTTTTGTCCCATCAGGATACCAGTCGAGAACACGATCTGCTGCATCATGATATGTTAACCTGGTTGGAATTCCGCCATTGGTGGGAACAACATAAACATCGCTGTTGCCATCATAATTTCCGCTGAAAGCAATGAGAGAGCCATCAGGAGAAAATTTAGGCCATGATTCTTCCCCTGCAGGAGAACTAATTTTATTGGCAATTCCACCGGTTTTATTTACTACCCAAACATCACCTCCATAAGAGAATGTTATTTGGTCTTCAGATACATCAGGATATCGAAAAAGCCTGGCATCTATTTGAGAAAAAACATTGGGGATAACAAAAAATAAAATAAGGAAACTGTATTTTAATGTTTTCATAAAAATGGGATTTAGGTTATAATTTCTATAAACAAAAGTAATGAATATCATAAGAGGAACTTAAAAAAGCTGAAATTTAAGGCACAAAAACTGAATAGAACAAGCAGGTAAACACCAATTAGACAACATTGTTGTGAATAATTTTGTACTTTTTTAGGTTACCGTAATATACAAATTGAAATGAAAATTGTTTGGTCGTTTTATTCTATGTAATCTTTATAGCTCTCAATCCATCAGATCTTTGCCCCCTCAAATATCAGATTAAGGCTAGAAACCCATGGAGGATTAAGATTATTGTTATTCCCACATATTGTGTTCTGATATAATAGATATAATCTTGTGTTTTTTAAAACGTTGTTTATATTTTGTTGATCTATCCTTAATTGATCCAGTAAATGCGCAGCAGTAAGGACAAATGGTTTTTTAGAATTATCATAATTGTAAAAGTCAGGTGTGTTTAGAAGCACTCCTGGACTATAAATATGTTGATAGGTGGAACCAAGTGTATAAATAATTGAGATTTGAACCACACTGTTAATTTGGTTAAACCAATCTGTATAGCTATTAAAGCAGGGGATATCAAAATTGCAACTTTGAGAAGATGTTTTTCTGATTTTTGATTGTTGAGATGCATTTTCTTTTGTTTTTAATTCAAATTCTGAAACAAAGTCTTTGTATACATAAAACACTTGTTCTAAATTTAGAATACAATTTTGGAATATATTTTTTTTGCATGTGAATTTTATTATTGCATCGGGAGGAATAGCATTTAAAAGACAACCATCTTCTGGTTTTTCTGGATTATAATCAAAATCGTAGGGATAATAATCAGTCAAGTAAACTCCATTTGTGTCAAGAAAGGTTATTTCTGGTCCTTCTGAAAGGAAATATTTATTAAAATAAAGAGAAGTATAAACAGCTTCTTCAAGAGTAATTCTCAGAAAAAAAATGTATTCTCCATTTGCTGTTTCTTTTTTTGTTGCCAATTCAAAGAAATTTTTATTGATGGGTATTGCAAAACCAATAGTCTCTGCGTTACCTCGATCAGGTAAAAATGGAATAGAATCTGGTTTACTGATAAAAAGCCAGTTAATAGAATCTTTAAATTTTTTGCAATAAAACTTTTCTAAGGAGACTTCATGTCTTCCTCCTGGCTTCTCTTGCGCGTGCCCCTCAAAAAAAAAAGCATACTAAAAATATTATCAAAGTAATTCGCGTAATAATAGTTTTCATGTTTTTAAATTTGAGTAGTTAAAATTATTCTTTTTTGCGTTATCAATTGCTCTATTATCTTTAGGCGTTCCTGAATGTAGGTAAGTACTCCGAAATAAAATTTCAAGTTAAGCGAAGTACTAAACTTTGCTTAACTTGAATACTAAAAATTGTTTATTTGCAGTTTTGAAGAATTAGGAGCTACAACCAGAAGTTCTAAAAGCAAGAAAAAAAGTATCATCGAAATTAATAGAATATACACTTCCCTCGCAATCCTGTAATTGCAATTCAATTATATACTGCCTGGTGTTATCCCAATTTACACCTGTCTGAACTCCTGTTAATCCATCCCATAAAATTATTTTCTCGTTCGTGAAATTTGGGAATGAGTCTTCATAGATTTTTGTATAAGAAGTTCTTCTTGCATTAGCCTGATAAATTTTCACCGTAACCCAGGTTGTGTTTGGAGCCCTGCAAAACCAAGAGTAACCTTCACATATCATGTGCGGAATTGCAGGAGTACACATCGCTTCGCAAACTTGATTTATTGGTTCACTATAGGTTTTTGTGTTGGTTGAAAAATTAGCACCTTGTT
The DNA here is from genome assembly GCA_963665085.2 of Bacteroidales bacterium. Classification (GTDB taxonomy): domain Bacteria; phylum Bacteroidota; class Bacteroidia; order Bacteroidales; family JAAAOM01. The sequence continues at coordinate 484,256 of CAXXXS010000002.1, read as the reverse complement.
CTACTGAAAAACCGGCATTCAAAGTTAATGATTCACTAAAAAAGATATTCGATGTTTCACCATTTTTAAGAGTTATGTTGTTTCCGGAGGTTGTTGTTACTGTTTTTGCCTGAATGACGTTTGCCAGCAACCTTTCATTATTAATACTTACATTTTCTTCATACCATTGTCCACAAGGCTTACAAGGGCCTCCGCAATCTGCTTCGACTTCTCCAAGAGCCTCATCTAAGGCACAATTTCTACAATGTGCAGGTGGATGGGCGTAAATTGGATCATAAGAATAAGCTATAGTTTCTTCTGTACCTAAATATTGTGAAATATTTTGAAAGATATATGAAAATTTGGGACCTACCGGTCTTTGGTATGTTGGATTAGCACAGGTATTACTATCTCCACCAGCAACTAATCCAATCAAAAAATGATTTTTGTCGAAAACAGGGCTTCCTGATGAACCTTTCTGAGAAAATCCTTGGTCATTATAATAAGCATAATATCCGTTGGAATTATTTACAATGTTATTAAATCTCATATATTTCTTATCAGGACCATCATGCTCAGGATGGTGAAAACAATATGTAGGAACTGATGCTTGCAAATCGTAAGGACTTTTGCTATTTGCGTCGTAACCTGCAAATGTAACGTTACCTTTTTTCTTTAAATCGGTAATCTCAGTTTTTCTTAATTGTAACAGTAAATAATCATTTGCAAAGTCATTTACACTTGATCTTTGTCCTTCAAATATAATATTAAGACCTTTTGCTTCCAATGGAGGATTACCAGCATTCCCTCCACAAGAGGTTTTTTGATACAGTAAATATAGTCTTGTTGTTTCACGAAAAACTCTATTTGCGTCCTGTCCGTCTGCTCTCAGTATATCCAACACATGTGCTGCAGTAAGGATAAATGGTTTTTTTGAATCATCGGAATTGTAAAAATTTGGAGTATTTAAAAATACTCCAGAACTTCGATACCAATTCACATAGTTACCGATTGAATAAAAATATTCAATTCTGATTACACTATTTATTTCGTTAAACCAGTATGTATAATCATTAAAACATGGCACACTAAAATCACAACTTTGCGACGATTTGATTTGTAGGTTGGAGTTTGGTGAAAGATTCTCTTTTTTCTTTGACTCTGGGACAAAACTTAAATCTTTGTAGCCGAAAAAAATTCGTTCTAGAAAAAGGCTACATTCTTTCAAATCATCCATCTTACATGTAAACATTACAATTACATCAGAAGGTATGTTCCAGGTAAGGAGGCCTTCTTCAAATTCTTCTCGGTTATAATCGGAGTCGTAAGGTGGATATTTGTTCTGATCCAGAAGGACGCCGTTTATATCAAGAAAAGTTATTAATGCTCCCTCTGGTAGATTGTATTTGCCAAAATAAAGAAAAGTATTATAGGCTTTTTCTTGAGTGATCCTTAATAAAAAAATATTATTATTACTTGCGTTTTCCAGCTTTGTTGCCAATTCAAAGAAATTTTTATTTATAGGTATTGCAAAACCTGTAGTCTCTGCATGTGTTTTAGATGCCAAAGAGGGGATTGAATCTGGTTCTTTAACGTAAATCCAGTTAATAGAATCTTTATAATCAGTACAATATGATTTTTTGAGGGAAACATCATATTCTCCCCCTAATTTCTGTTGTGCATTACTTAGACTGAAGAAATGAACAAAAATTACTATTACTAATGATATATATTTTATTACCTTATTCATATTAGTGTCGAATTATTAGTCTGTTAAAATCATTCTTTTCGTATCAACAATTGCTCCGTCGGTAACCAACGTATAGGTGTACATGCCCATATTTAATTCAGAAGCACGAATAATAAGGCTTGCGTCGCCTCTTTCGTTTATGTCGTAGACTTTAACTTGTCCGCCATTTAAATCGTGTACATAAATTTTTGCAGAACTAATCATTTTAAGCTGAGAAAATGAATTGAAAAAGTTTAATAAACTAAGAAACTGTCTAAATTTTAATTAATGAAAATATTATAGTAAAAACTTTGCTAAAAATAACAATATAAAACATTGACTATCAGTTGTTTGTATGGATAAATTTATGTATCTTTATGAGTACCAACAACATAAAGAAAATGAAATCGTACCCAACAGACATTACAGATAGCCAATGGAAAACAATATTAAGCATTTTAAGAGACAAACGGAAGCGAAAGTATTCATTACGTGATATTTTTGATGCGATCTTCTATCTTCTTAAAACAGGCTGTCAGTGGCGAATGCTTCCAAATAATTTTCCTCCATGGAAAACGGTTTATTATTATTTTTCAAAGTGGAAAAATGACGGGACTATTGAATTAATACATGAATTATTAAGAGATATGATTCGACTTAAATCCGGAAAAAACGAATCGCCAAGCGTGGCACTTATTGACAGCCAATCTGTTAAAACAACAAGAAGCGGAGGTGTATGCAGAGGTATAGACGGCGGTAAAAAAACGAAAGGCAGAAAAAGGCATATTATCGTGGATACAATGGGCCTATTATTAACAGTAATAGTTCACGCGGCCAATGAACATGACAGTAAAGCTGCATCAAAAGTAATAGTTGAACTTAAAGGTCGATTTCATCGCTTAATAAAAATAATTGCTGATGGTGGATATAGAGGTGAATTAGTAGAGAAAACGCAGCGAACATTTGGATGGATTTTAGAAATTGTACTCAGAAAAGATTCAACCAAAAAGTTTGAGGTATTACCCAAGAGATGGGTAGTAGAAAGAACTTTTGCTTGGTTTGAAAGCTATAGAAGATTGAGTAAAGATTTTGAGTATCATCCAGAAACAAGCCAAGTAATGATTCAACTTGCTATGATAAAATTAATGCTTAACAGAATTTAAATTTAAAATTTAGACAGTTTCTAAAAGAAAGGATAAAAATTTTTTTCATGGTTTGAGATGTTTTGTGTTTTTAATTAAAATTTGGTTAACCGTTGAGCACAAATCTATTGTTTTTTTTATTATTTGAAAAATATTTTATTCGATGTCTCCTTTTTTTTTTTTTTTTTGTTAAAAACTTGATTGTGTGTTGTTTGTGTTGATGTTTTTTTAATGTAAATTATTTTTGTTTTTTTAATTTCAACTTTTTGAAAACTATTTTTTTGCAGAAAAAATAGTTTGTTGTTCAAAAATGGTGTTATTATTTAAAATGTGTAGGCTTCAATCATAATTAGATATATTTGCAAAACAGAAAAGTAGTTATGGGAAAAGATAAGAAGTTACATATTTTGGTAACCAATGATGATGGAGTTTATGCCACGGGAATAAGGGCATTGACAGAGGTTGCCAGGGAATTTGGGAAAGTTACTGTCCTTGCACCTGCAGAAGGTCATTCAGGAATGTCGCATGCAATTACAGTTAAATATCCTCTTCGTGCTGAGATTTTGGAAGAAGACGAAGATTTTCAATTTATAAAAGTTTGGGGAACACCTGTTGATTGTATAAAACTTGCCTTTAATCGATTTTTAAAAGAAAAACCGGATTTGGTTATTTCAGGAATAAATCACGGCTCAAATTCTTCAACAAGCATTATTTATTCGGGAACAATGGCCGCAGCAATAGAAGGTTCTCTTTATGGAATTCCCTCTATCGGATTTTCATTGCTTGATTTTAGGCCTACTGCCGATTTTTCTTCAGCCAAACATTTTGTTAGAAAAATAATTAAGCAGGTAACAAGCAACAAGCAAATAAATGGAGTTTGTCTTAATGTAAATATACCAGCATTGAAACAAGAAGAAATACAAGGGGTGAAAGTATGTAGACAAACCATGGGACATTGGGTTGAAGAATTCGAAAAACGTACTGATCCGCATGGTCGGGATTATTTTTGGTTAACGGGAGAATATATTAACCTGGAACCCGATGCTCCGGATACGGATGAATGGGCGCTTAATAATAATTATGTGTCGATTGTCCCGGTACATGTTGACCTGACATGTTATAAAACGAAAAAACAACTTGAATCAATAGATTTTTCAAATGATACCAACTAAAACTAATAATAAGAAGCTGGGATTATTACTAGGGATTATTGTCCCAATGATAGTTCTCTCTTTGGTTTATGCAATAAGATTTAATACAGTTTCTTTTTCAGAATTTGTAAACTTATTAAACAGAAAAGCAATTTTCACACAAATACTAAGTCTTTGTGTACTTCCCAATTTATTGGTTTTCTTCGGTTTTATCTGGACAAATAAGTTACTTTCAGCAAGAGGAGTTTTAATTGCTACATTTATTATTACAGTAATAATTCTTATTCTGAAATTAGTATTAAAAATATATATGTAGAAGTTAGCGGTAAACAACAATACGTGTAAATAAATAAATATTTGCACGGATAGTTTAATCTTTGTAATTTTGCACGTGTAGTTTGATAATTAAAATAACGTGCTGTGAATACTAAATTAACATTAACTATCGAGCAATCATTGATTGATAAAGCAAAAAAATATGCAAAAGGTAAAGGCAGAAGCCTTTCTGATATTGTTGAGAATTATTTGAAAGTAATTATAAAAGAGGACTTTTCAAAAGTGATAGATTCAACCCCAATTACTTCATCACTTAGGGGTTCATTCAAGATTTCAGACGATGTTGATTATAAAAAGGAGTTGTCAAAAGGATTATCTGAAAAATACTTGTAATATGGATAAAGTGTTGATTGATACAGATGTAATATTAGATTTCTTTTTTGACAGGCAACCCTTTTCTGAATATTCTGCGCAAGTAATTGGCTTGTGTGAAACCAGTCAAATAATTGGATTTGTAACACCTGTAATCTATAGCAATGTTTATTATATCCTGAGACAAACTGCTCCGCATAATAAAGTGATTGAACATTTAAAACAGTTACTTATGATTACAGAAGTTCTTTTAATGGATAAGGAAGTTGTAAGTAATGCACTGAATTCAGGATTTAAAGATTTTGAGGATAGTTTACAAAATTTTTCAGCTATGAAGAACGGACAAATTGATGTGATACTTACACGCAATTTAAAGGATTATTCTAAAAGTGAGATTGGGGTATTGACACCTGAATCATATATTAAATCAATTATTGCCAACCGCTAAATAAGCAAACTGGGGAAGGTAGTATACTAAATTTGTTTACATTAATAAAAAGATGAAGTATTACATTATAGCAGGTGAAGCATCTGGCGACTTACATGGATCAAACCTTATTAAAACGATAAAAAAATCCGATCCCAATGCAGATTTTCGATGTTGGGGAGGAGACAAGATGAAAACAGAGGGGGCCTATCTTGTTAAACATATCAGCGAACTGGCAATTATGGGAATTATTGAGGTTTTAATGAACCTCAGAACGATTTTTAAAAACATAGCTATCTGCAAAAAAGACATCCTGGAATATAAACCTGATGCCGTTATTCTTATTGACTATCCCGGGTTTAATTTAAAAATTGCAGAGTTTGCAAAAACATCGGGTTTTAAAGTTTATTATTACATCGTTCCCAAAGTTTGGGCTTCCAGAAAATCAAGGGTGAAGAAGCTTAACCAATACGTTGATATTCTCTTCTCAATATTGCCTTTTGAACTTGATTTTTTGCGTAAGCATAACTGTTCCGTTACTTATGTTGGAAATCCTTTGGTTGATGCAATAGAACATTCCAAAACTAATGCTGGTGATAGACAAGCAATACTTAATGAGTTGGGGTTAAAAGATGATAAGCCCGTAATTGCTTTGCTTGCCGGAAGCCGAAAACAAGAGATAAGCCTTTTACTGCCTGAAATGTTAGCGGTGGTTAAACATTATCCGGATTATCAATTTGTACTTGCAGGGGCTCCTGCGGCACCTCTTGAATTGTATAATAAATTGCTTGAAAATACTTCTGTTAAACTTGTTGAAAATAAAACATATCAGCTTCTAAGTGTTGCACATGCTGCATTTGTAACCTCGGGAACGGCAACCCTGGAAACGGCATTGTTTCATGTTCCGCAGGTGGTTATGTATAAGTTTAATTCTCTAACATATCATATAGGAAAGTATTTTGTGCATATTGAGTTTTTCTCACTAGTGAACCTTATTATGCAGAAAGAAGTTGTGAAGGAATTGCTTCAGTTTAACCTGCAGGAAGATATGAAAAAAGAAATGGATAAGATTCTTTTTGATGAGGATTATAGAAATGAAATGTTACATCAATATAAAATTTTGCAGGAAAATCTGGGGAAACCAGGAGCATCAGAGAGGGCTGCAAAAGCTATCGTAGAGGATTTGGGTTCATGAGTAAAGTTAAGTTTTTTATTCTGTCATTTTTTTTCATTTCAACTGCACTTCATGCGCAGAATATAAAAATCAGTGTTTTTAATGATTATTCTTTAAAGTCTTTTATTTTTTATCCTGTTAAGGGTAGTTTCCTTTTAAAAACAGAAGGAGTAACCATTGATACATTATCGTCAAAAGATGTATTATATTTTACATTGATCAATCAAAAAATAGCAATACGTAAGCAGAATAATCTTTTGGGTAATTTTCAATTTGTTGAATTGATCGCAAAGGGGAAAGATACAGAAAGTAAAATTCGTCCAGTAAGTCCATCCTTAAAAACACAGACTTACGATGATAATTTCTCAATAAAAGTAGATTTTAACAGGTTGCTTATTATTAATCATGTAGATTTTAATAAATACCTGGCAGGTGTTGTTGAGGCAGAGGGAGGGGCTTCTGCTACAGAAGAATTCTATAAAGCACAGGGATTACTTTGCAGAACGTATGCATACCAAAATATAAAAAGACATATCGAAGAAGGTTTTAATCTCTGTGATGGGGTGCATTGCCAAGCTTACAAAGGGAAAAGCAAGGGAAATGATTTAATTTATCAATCCATTGTTGCTACAGAAAATAAAGTTGTTGTAAATAACGAAAATGAATTGATAACAGCAGCTTTTCATTCTAATTCCGGTGGAATTACAGAAGATGCTAAAAATGTATGGGTAACTAATCTTCCTTACCTTAAATCTGTAAATGATCCTTTCTCATTAAAAGGCAAAAATGTAAATTGGGAGAAAACAATCTCTAGGGAAAAATGGGAAACATACCTAAAGCAACACAATTTTTATATTAAAGGAAATGAGAAGCCTGGTTATTTTTCTTGCGAACAGAATTCCAGGGAACAATATTATAAAGTAGGTCTGGATATACTCGCATATCAGAAAATAAGGAAAGAGTGGGTGTTGCGTTCTGCTTATTTTTCAGTTTATGATGATGGCAAAAACATTACCTTAAAAGGGAAGGGCTATGGACATGGTGTTGGAATGAGCCAGGAAGGGGCTATGCATATGTCAAAATCTGGTTATTCTTACGAGGATATTATTTATTTCTATTTTAATGATGTAAAGATTACGGATTACAACAAAATATCTAAACTTAAAACAGCAACAGTTCCTTAAGATTTTGTTTGATTTTGCAATCTTTTAGTTTTTCTGTTCGAAATATTTATACTGTTTAAACAAAAAGAAATTAAAAACAATTAATAAAAATAAAAGACTATATTTTTGAGCATAATTAATATTTATAAACGATGAAAAAACTATTCCTATTTATTTCTTTTATAACAATATCAATCTTACTTCATGCATCTAAAGTTGATACAATTATTATTAAAAGCAATGTGATGCAGAAAGAAATTAAGACCAGTGTAATCTTTCCAAGTAGTTATACTGGTTCAGAAAAAGATTATCCAGTTTTGTATTTGCTTCATGGTTACAGTGATAATTATGGCTCATGGTTACAGAAAGCTCCTAAGGTGAAACAATTAGCAGATACCTATAACATGATTATTGTATGTCCGGATGGCGGTTTTTCAAGTTGGTATTTTGATAGCCCTGTTGATCCAAAAATGCAGTATGAAACCTATATAACAAAGGAGTTAATCAATTATATTGATGAAAATTTCAGGACTATAAATAAAAGGGAAGGAAGGGCTATTACGGGTTTAAGTATGGGAGGACATGGAGCGCTTTATCTTTCTATTCGTCACCAGGATATTTTTGGTGTTGCCGGAAGTATGAGTGGCGGTGTTGATATTTTGCCATTTCCTGAAAACTGGCATATTTCACAGCGCCTTGGAGATAGGGCAATGTATCCTGAGAATTGGGAAAAGAACACCGTAATGAATCAACTTTATTTGTTAAAAGGAAATAAACTCCCGATGTTAATTGATTGTGGTATCAATGACTTCTTTATTGAAGTAAATAGAAAATTGCATGAGCAACTGCTTTATTTAAATATTCAACATGATTATACAGAAAGACCTGGAGTACACAATTGGGAATATTGGAATAATTCTATAGAATATCAGGTACTGTTCTTTAATCATTATTTTAAAGATAAGTTGAACTGACGAAAAAATACATAAACCTGATTTATATTCTGTTTAATAGCAATGGTTACATCAATCAATTGATAAGGAATCACAAAAAAGAGAATTTTATTTTATCTGGGTACCGTTAATATTAATGTTTTATTTTGCGCTAAAAGTGTAGTAATTACTGGACTTTCATGTGTGTTTTTTGTATATTTATGTGTAAAAATCACGGAGTACTAACATTAAAATTTAACAAGATGAAAAATATACTGGTTTGTGTAGATTTTGATGAGCATACAGAGCTCTTGATTGGAAAAGCCACCGAACTTTCAGAAAAATTTAATTCAAAAATCTGGCTTTTACATGTTGCAGCGCCTCAGCCCGAATTTGTTACTTATGATGGAGGTCCCCAATTTATAAGAGAAACAAGGGCTAACGAATTAAGAAATGAGCATAAATGGCTTACAGATTACAGCAATGAGTTAAGAGATAAAAACTTTGATGCAGAAGGATTATTAATACAGGGAGCTACCGTAGAGACTATTTTCGAGGAATCTAAAAAATTAAATATCGATTTAATTATTGCAGGACATCACGAGCATAGCTTTTTCTACAACATTTTAATGGGGAGCACTTCAGCTGCTTTACTGAAAAAATCGAAGATTCCAATGCTTATTATTCCTTTATGATTATCTGTGGCAGATTTACCTCACCTCCTGTTATTTGCCTGAAAGGCAAAACTGTAAAAGCATAGGGCGTAAGCCCTATGAAAATGTAAAACAAAATAAAAAAGGGCTGAAAGCCCGAGCTTTACAGTAATGCCCAATTAGTATCAATACTATGATGTCGATTATAACAAAAGATATGTTTGAGATTAGCATCGATAGAGGGCATATAACCGGAACGGGCTTACAGCCCTTCGGAATTATCCTCTATTAATTTTTTTGTACAGGAACAGTCCTTAATATTAATTTTCTGGTAAGTTACTACCCGTACTAACATTTGTGTATTGCAATAAATCAGATATTGTAAAGAAATTTTCCCGGGAGTTTTTGTGTAAATAATTCTCCATAAATCAACAATTTGTAAATTTTATTGTTAACTTTTTCGACGAAATTATTACTAAACTGAACTATCAAAAAATGGATGTCCGGATAATTATTTTCTGATAGTTTTTATACTAAAAACTAAAGTGGTTTATTGAATGACAAAATGTTCTTATTGTAAATAAAACCTATCTATGAACGATTCTATAACCAGGGAAAGGAGAGTCCCATTCTTAAAAAGAAAAAGTTTAATTAAGTCTTTAAAAGTTGGAGCTGTTTATTTTGTCTTTGGGGAAATCTATATCATATTTTCAGATTTACAACTGCATAGTAGTTCTCAGGATTTATTATTTCTAAAAAAGATGCAGACTTATAAGGGGTTTATCTTTATTCTCGTGACTAGCATTCTTATTATTTATTTAGTATACAAAGCACTTAAGAACCAGGAAAAATTCTACAAACAGGTTAATGAAGGAGAAAAAAAGTTACGTGAAATTATTAAAAACTCAAATATAGGTGCAGCCTTTAGTAATAAAAATGGCGATATGCTATATGTTAACGATGGTTTAATCGAACTTTTAGGTTACACAAGAGAAGAGTTCTTAAAAATGAATTTTGCAGACTTTTCGCATCCTGATGAGCTTAAAGAAGAATATGAATTACTTCAAAAGGTAGAACGGAAAGAGATTTCAGGTTACAGAATGGAAAAAAGGTTCCTGAATAAAAAGAAAGAAATTGTTTGGACAGATTTGGCCGTTAAGGCTCATAGAAATGAAGAGGATGAAATAGAAAGATTTGTTGGCTGGGTTTTGGATATTACAGAAAAGAAAAAACTTGAAAATGAATTAAACCTGGTAAACAAAGCAGTCGAAAATTCAATAAATGGATTAGCTATTTCGGATAGTACCTTACTTCCGCAACAAATATTTAGCAAAAACTAGCAAAGTTTTTATAAATAAGACCTGCAAGTGAATGCAGGTCTCGAAAATTTTCACCTATTTAGGTGTGTGACTAAAATTTTCGATTCAAATGTAACGCCATTTGGTGGTATCCACCTAATACATAAGCAACTTTTTGCACATGGCGCAATTGATTTTATTGATAATCAACTTGGTGCAAGAGTAAAAACAATAGGCTATAATTACTCTGATTTATTATTGAGCCGGATATATACCGCTTTTTGTGGCGGCAATGCCACAGAAGATGTAAATTATCTTAAAGAGAACACATTAAAGAACCTTAAAGGGATTTCAACACCTTCTGCCGATACAATCCTTCGAGGCGACAAAGAACTCTCTGTGCCATGCGAGTACATAGAAACAGCCCCGGGCATAACAAATAAAATCAATGTCAATACCAGGATGAATAATCTTTTGGTTGACAGTGCCCTAGAATTCAAGCAGCTTGACCCTAACGCCAAGGGGCTGGTTTATGATTTTGACCACCAGTTTATAGCTGCCGACAAATACGATGCGGAATATAGCTACAAAAACAAAAAGGGATATTTCCCTGGGGTAGCTACTATCTCAAACATACCGGTTTATATCGAGGGACGAAATGGTAACTGCAATGTTAAAGCGGCACAGCTATCAACTCATAAAAGGGCATTAAAGCTATTAGCGGATAAAGGGGTAAAGCCTCGCTATGCCCGTATGGACTGCGGCTCATATATAAAAGAAGTTACAGACTATTTTCACGGAGAAAATATTTTATTTTCAATAAGAGCTTCAAATTCAGAAACCTTGTTGACAATGGCTGCCGATACCGAGGATTGGAAACCTTGCACCATTAATTTCCAGGACATGGAAGTGAACAGTTTCAAATATCGATTTGGGAAATTCGAGCACCGTATTGTCGCTTACCGCATGCCAAACAAAACCGGGCAAAGATCGGTTTTTACAAACGATGCTAAAAACTACCTGTTCATTATTACCAATGATTGGGATATTTCTGAAAAAGAAGCAATAATATTTTACAACAAACGTGGCGACAGTGAACGGGTTTTCGATATACAAAACAACGATTTCAATTGGGACTCAATGCCTCACAGCTTCCTTGAAGAGAATACTGTCTTTCTGATAATAATGGCTGTTGCTCATATTATCTATAAATGGCTGCTAAATATTTTTGCTGGAGTTATTCAAGGGCTGACCAAAACATCGAGACTTAAAAAATTTATTTTTCGTTTTGTCGCTATTGTTGCAAAGTTCACACGCAGCGGACGAAGAACCGTTGTACATTTGGCAACAAACAACCAAAAGTTGATACAAATATCCAATTCATCTTAATAGAAAAACTTATTGGTTTTTCAGGCTCTCCCTCAATAGCCTTAATAAAGTGGGTAAGGGAAACTGTGTCTGATAACTTGAAAACTGCTATATTTTTAAGTTGCGAAACCAATTGTTTCGCGTAATTAGCGTAATTCGTGGATAAACAAAAGTTTTGCGGATTTTAGGTAGTACTGGAAAGTTTATTTATGTTAATGAAGCTTATGTAAAGATGTGGGGATATAACTCTCAGGAAGAGATTATTGGTACATCTCCTGATTTACACAGTGCAGATTCAAATACATCAACTGAAATTATTTCAACTTTAAGAGAAAAAGGGCACTATAAACTAGAGTTTAAGGCAAAGAAGAAAGATGGGAGTTTGTTTGATGTTTTGATGTATACACATTTGGGGTTCGATAAAAATGGTGCTGAACTATATTTTGGGACTGCAATTGATATTACGAAACAGAAGGAATATGAAGGAGCAGTTAAAGATTCAAAAGCATTTATTACCGGTGTATTAGATAATTTAGAATTAGGCATTAGTGTTATTGATAAAGATTATAATTACGCATTTATCAATAAAACGTTACTTGATATTTCAAACATAAAAAGAGAAGAAGCAATAGGGAAAAATGTATTTGAGGTATTGCCTTTTTTAAAAAATGATGAGATAAGGAGCCTTATGGATAAGGCCATGAAAGGGGAAAAAACATATTCGGAAGATGTTAAGGACAGAATAAAACCAGAAAATGATAAATGGTTTCATATGACTTACTATCCCAATATTGATAGTCAGGGGAAAATTATTGGAATAGTTGCACAACTAACAGATATAACTGAAAGAAAAAAAGTTGAACGTATTCTTGTTGAGCAAAACCAGGAATATGAAGCACTGAATGAAGAATTGACGCAAACCAATGAAGAACTTTTTAAAGCAAAAGAATTAGCTGAGCGAAGTAATCACCTGAAAACTGTTTTTCTAAATAATATGTCTCATGAGATTAGGACCCCTATGAATGGTATTATAGGTTTTACATCTTTTCTTGAGAACCCTGATTTATCTTACGAAAAAAGAAAACATTATTCAAAAATAGTAAAAAACAGCAGCAACCAGTTATTACGTGTTATTGATGATATCCTGGAAATCTCTCAGTTGGAAACAAAACAATTATCGGCTGTTACAAATGAATTTTCTTTAAATGATTTATTAATGGATGTTTTTGCAATTTTCAATCTCAAATTGAAGAAGCATAACATCCCTCTTTATCTAAAGAAAGGGCTTTCTGACGAAGACAGCCTTATTGTTTCAGATAAATCAAAGCTATTTAAGATATTGACCAATTTAATTGAAAATTCAATCAAATTTACTCGAGAAGGATTCATAGAATTCGGTTATGTTTTAAAATCAGACAAAATTGAGCTTTATGTGAAGGATACAGGAATTGGAATCTCCCAAAACAGTCTAGATCTAATTTTTCAAAGATTTGTGCAGGAAGAAGAAGAATTGTCTAGGCAGTTTGGCGGGTTAGGTATTGGCTTATCAATAGCAAAAGAAAATGCGCAGCTTCTTGGTGGCGATATCTCGGTCGACTCTGAAAAAGGAAAAGGGTCGATATTTTATGTAACCATACCTTATTCACAACCAATTAATGAAAAGAATGCTAACGCTAAATTTAAAGAACTAATTAAGGGGGAAAAGAACAGGGCAAAAAAAATATTAGTCGTTGAAGATGAAGAGGTAAATTATCTGTATATCGAAGAGTTATTAACTATGAATAAGGGGGCACAGATTGATATTCTACACGCTAAAAATGGAGAGGAAGCAGTCAATATGTGCAAGTCAAATCATAAAATAGATCTAGTTTTTATGGATTTAAAAATGCCTAAGATGGATGGTTTTGAAGCAACTAAATTCATAAAAGAAATAAATCCGGATCTTACAATTATTGCATTAACAGCTTATTCAACAGAGGAAGACAGAAATAAATCACTTGAAGCAGGGTGTACAGATTTTATTTCTAAACCAGTAGGCAGGGATAAAATTATTGAAATGCTGGATACATATTTAGTAGATTAATTGAAAATTTAGTGAGATACCGTATATGACAGATTTCATATTTAGGAAATATATTTTTTTTAATGTTTTTAGTTTTACTTGTTAACCAATTTTCATAACTTTAATTAAATCAGAATGGTAATAAAAGAAAAAGCCAGGATGAAAAAAAACAATCAAAATTTTTATGTTGTTGGTATTGGTGCCTCTGCCGGTGGGTTAGATGCAATTCAGTCGCTTTTTGATAATATCCCCGACAACACAGGAATGGCATTTGTTATTGTGCAACACCTGTCCCCAAACTTCAAGAGTATGATGGATGAGCTCTTGAGTAAACACACCAAAATGCCTGTGCAACTTGCCAAAAATAATATTCAACTGAAGCCTAACAACGTTTATTTAAACCCCAAAGAGAAAAATATTATTTACGAGAAAGGGCGGATTAAATATGTTGATAAATCTCCTCACCATGCTTTAAACTTACCCATTGACCTTTTTTTTAATTCTCTCGGAAATGCACTTGAGGAGAATTCAATCGGGATAATATTATCGGGTACAGGAACAGATGGTTCTCGTGGTATTGCTACCATAAAAGGTGCTGGCGGTACGGTAATCGTTCAAAAACCGGAAACAGCAGAATTCGACGGGATGCCTGTAACAGCAATTAATTCAGGAAATGCTGAATTCATTGCTACTCCCGAAGAGATGAGTTTAATCCTGGAACGCATTACCTCAAATCATTTTCTAAAAAAAAGCAAGAAAAATATTAACGAAGATGAGGAAGGATTTGATAATATTTTGGAGATTCTTTATAAACATTCAGGAATTGATTTTAAACTTTATAAAAATTCAACACTTCTTCGAAGGATTGAAAAACGGTTAACCATACATCAATTAAATAATTTTAGTGAGTATGCCGCTTTGCTCTCAAAAGATGCAAATGAAAGGGAATTGCTTGTTAGGGACTGTTTAATTGGCGTCACACGGTATTTTAGGGATTTTGAGGCCTTTGAGGCACTTAAAAAAAATGTGCTGCCCGATTTGTTTACAAAAGGAAAAAATAGAACGCTACCTGTTAGAATTTGGGTTACGGCATGTTCTACCGGTGAAGAAGCTTATTCCATTGCAATAATAATTGATGATTTTATCAAGAAGAATAATTTAAACATCGATTTTAAAATATTTGCAACCGATATTGACAGGGAAGCAATTCAAATAGCCTCAGAAGGAAGATATCCGGTAAATTATATAACCGATATCCCAAAAGGATTTTTAGAAGTTTATTTTGTGAAAAACGGGGATAGTTTCGAAATAGTTAAAAGGATTAGGGAAAAAATTGTTTTCAGCCAGCATAATTTATTAAAAGATCCGCCATTTATAAAAGTTGATATGGTGAGTTGCCGAAACCTGCTCATATACCTACTTCCCAAAGTTCAATACAAAGTTATCGGCACTTTCCAGTTTGGATTAAAAAAAGGCGGCTATCTTTTCCTTGGGCATAGCGAAACACTGGGGGAAACACAAAAAATGTTTAAAACCATTGATTCTACATGGCGTATTTACCAAAGTATTGCAGACTATAAAGAATTACCCTCCCGCTTACAAACAGACTTTAGGCTAAGAAACTATGAAAACACCCATGCAGCCTTTGGGTTTAATAAATCGTTTTCTGCCTCCAAACCCAATAACGAGAAATTTTTTACAGAAATAATAGCCCAAAGTTATGGGCCTGCCAGTGTTTTTGTTGATACTAATTTTGATATTTTATACATTAACGGAGATATAAACGATTATGTAGAGTATAGGCCGGGAGTAATAAAAAATGTGCTTTTAGACATCCTTGTTGATGAAAAATTAAAAGCAATGATCCGTAACGGGGTACGCCGGGTTAAAACAAACAATAAAAAAGTTGTTTTTAAGGAGGTGCCTTTTGTTTACAAAAAAAGAAAAAACCTGGTTACAATCTCATTTCAACAACATACGTTAAAAGAACTCAGTGAAGATATCTTTCTTATCACGTTTGAGAAAGCAAAAAAGGAAAATGGCAAGGATGATTCTGTTGTTTACGATCAGTATAAATTGGATGAATTTTCGAAACAACGGATAGAAGAACTTGAAAATGAACTAAAAAAAGTAAAACAAGAATTACAAAATAGTATTGAAGAGCTTGAAACCAGCAACGAAGAGTTGCAGGCCAGCAACGAAGAATTACAGGCCAGTAATGAGGAGTTGCAAAGCACCAACGAAGAACTACAATCAGTAAACGAAGAGTTGTACACCGTAAATGCCGAAATACAGGTTAAAAACAAAGAACTAATGGAACTGACTGATGATGTTACAAACATCATGGATAGTACCGATATAGGTATCTTGCTTTTAGACCTGCAGCTACGTATCAGGAAATTTACACCTGCGTTAAGGGAACATTTTAGCCTTACGGAACAAGATCTTGGAAGATCTATTTTTGAGTTTGCATCGTATTTCTCAGAATTGGTGCGCGAAGAATCTATTTCTGATGCAAAGAAAGTGCTTGCAAATGGTAGTATTCTTGAGAAAGAATTCTGTGATGATAAAGGGCATTATTTCTTAAGAAAAACATCGCCTTTTCTCACTAAAAATAATGAAATTAAAGGAGTAGTAATTTCATTTGTTAATATTACAAAGGTGCGTGCAGCGGAAATGGAATTAATAAGGCAGCAGAAAAATATAAATTCTATTTATAATGCTGCTTATACCGGAATATATGTTCATAATTTAAAAAAGGATAAAATAGAATTTATAAACCAGCGTTATACCGAAATACTTGGATATTCGTTGGATGAGATTAATAACATGTCATTAGATACGTTATTTAGTTTGTATCACCCGGATGATCAGGATAAAATTACGAAGTACAAACAAAAACTTTCCCAACTCAAAAGAGGGGATATTAAATCTATTGAATATCGAGTTAAAACAAAATATGGCAAATGGATATGGTGCTTTTCTTATGATTCAGGATATGAATATGATGAGAATGATAACCTGGTAAGTTTGGTAGGGTCATTTTTCGACGTGTCAGAGCTAAAAAGAAATAAGAAAGCACTTAAGGAGGAAAAAGAAAAATCAGAAAGTAGAGCTAATCAATTCCGTAATCTGTTTGAAAATATGGAGCAGGGCTTTGCCTTGCACAAAATAATTTTCGATGAGGAAAATAACCCTGTAGATTACGAATACATTCGTGTAAATAAAGCTTTTGAAAAACAAAGTGGAATTCTGGCAAAAAATATAATGGGTAAAACGGTAAAACAAGTATTACCCGCCATTGAGAAAGAGTGGATTGATAAATACAGCGATGTTGCCCTTACCGGGAAAAGTATAACGTTCCATAATTATTCAGCAGAGCTGGATAAACATTTTAATGTTACAGCCTATAGCCCGGAGAAAAACTATTTTGCCACAATTTTTGAAGATGTAACCGAACAGAGAAAGATTTTGGCAGACGTTGAAAGTGCTAACAAACTGAATGAAACATTAATTGAATCATCCCCGTTTGGTATTATTCTTTATAATAAAGATGGGGACTGCATTTTAGCCAATGAGGCAGCAACCAAACTTCTGGGTGGGACAAAAAAACAAATACTTGAACTTAATTTCCATAACAATCCGTCGTGGAAAACAGGCAGTATTTATGAAAATGCCCAAAAAACAATAAAATTAGGTGGTAAAAATACCGGTGTAGAACAATATAAAACCTACTTCGGCAATCAATTGTGGTTAGAATACTTCTTTGTTCGTATGATATACAACGATCAACCACACCTTATCTTTAAATTCCAGGATGTAAGTGAAAGGATTAAAGCTCAACTAGACTTAAAGGAAAGTGAGGCCAGGTATAAAACTTTGTTCAGCGAAAATAAGTCGGTAATGCTTTTAATAAATCCGGATACCGGACAGATTGAAGATGCAAACCATGCTGCATTAAAGTATTATGGATATTCGCTTCCGCAGATAAAAAAGATGAACATCAGCCAAATAAACATACTTTCTGATGAGGAGGTTAAAGAAGAAATGAAAAAAGCCCGGACTGATAAAAAGAATTTTTTTCAGTTTAAGCATAAATTGGCAAATGAAAAAATTCGAAATGTTCAGGTATATTCCGGTAAAATATTTATTGATAATAAGGAATTGCTTTACTCCATTATTCATGATAATACAAATCAAATAAAGGCAGAGGAAAAACTAAAACAACAAACAGTAGAGCTAATCCAGTCAGAAAAAATGACTGCCATGGGTACGTTAATTGCTGGTGTTGCGCATGAATTGAACAACCCGTTAATGGGTATTTTAAATTATACAGATTATAGCCTGGAGCAAGTTTCAAGGGATAACAATGCATATCCGGTTTTATTGGACTTAAAAGAAGAAGCAGAGAAAAGTGCGGAAATAGTAAAAGGGTTGTTAACATTTTCGAGAAAAGAAAAAGTTGATAAAAACTATGTCTGTAAAACAAATTTGATTAAAGCCATAGAATCTGTTGTTAAGCTTTTGTCGTTAAAAATTAAGAACAAGAATATAAATCTGTTGTTACCCGAATTAAATGGCGATTTTTTAGGTAACATTAATTTAAGCTATTTGCAGCAGGTAATATTTAATATACTGGATAATGCAATTTTTGCTGTGGCAAACTCAGATATAAAGGAGATAAAAATTGATTTGAAAAAACAGGCAAAATATACGATTATCCAGATAGCTGATAGTGGTCCCGGAATTTCATTTGAGGACAGTAAAAATATATTTGATCCGTTTTTTACAACAAAACCGGTAGGAGAAGGAACAGGGCTTGGATTAAGCATCTGTAAAAACATTTTAAACGATGTTGGTGGAGACGTAACTTTTACAACACAAAAAAATAAAGGCACAACTTTTTCAATCAAGATACCAGTGAGTAACACATAAAAAGGAAAAATATGAGGAAGAAGATTCTTGTTATTGATGACGAAAAGGCAATCAGACGATCCTTTGAATTGACCTTTGAAAATTCAGACTACCTGGTAGAAACG
Organism: Bacteroidales bacterium; assembly: GCA_963665085.2. Lineage (GTDB taxonomy): Bacteria > Bacteroidota > Bacteroidia > Bacteroidales > JAAAOM01. Next base: position 465,491 of record CAXXXS010000002.1, on the reverse strand, counting down.
GTTTCTAATGGGGAAGAAGGACTCGGAAAAATTACACAAAACGATTACGATTTAGTTTTCCTTGATTTAAAAATGCCAAAAATGAATGGTGTTGAAGTATTGGAAAAGATTAATCAGAAGAAAAAAGATATTAAGATTTATATTGTAACAGCTTTTCATCAGGAGTTTTTTAATCAACTCATTGATGCAAGAAATAAAGGATATGAGTTTGAGATACTTCAAAAACCATTGGGAAGTAACCAGCTCAGAATAGTGGTAGATACAATATTAGGTGAATACTCAATTTAGAAAGTGATGGCAAAATATAAGTTTAAACTTTATGTTGTAAATAGCAATAAAACCTCCAAGATGATGATAGATCATATTGAGCTTGTATTTAATGAAGCGTTGAATAAGGATTATAGCTTAGAGGTTATAGATATTTTGGAACATCCGGATTTGGCCGTAGAAGATAATGTTATTGCTTCGCCAACGTTAATCATGGAACTACCGCCACCGGAGAAACGGTTAATAGGAAATTTTAAGGACTATAAAAAAATTCTGCTAGAGCTTAACATTCTAAATACAACAGACGATTAATTTTTAACCATGAGGGAAAAATTCTTAATAGTAGATGATATTATCGAAAACAGGATTCTTTTGCATGATTTGTTAGAGTCTGATTTTGACGTAGATATCGACGAAGCCGAAGATGGTTTTGTTGCGTTGGAATTAGCCGCTCAGAAAAAATACGATATTGTTTTAATGGATGTTAAGATGCCTAAAAAAAATGGGTATGAGGTAGCTAAAGAATTAAGAGAGTTTCCGTTAAACAGAAATGCAATTATAATTTTTATTACTGCACATGATAGTCATGCAACCGAATCTTATAAAGCCTATGAAGCGGGAGGGATTGACTATATAACAAAACCCATCGATCACCATGAATTAATTAGAAAGCTACAACTTTATCTGCGGTTTATCAGGAAAGAAAATGACTTTGTTGGCCGTCTCCTTGAGATAAATAAAAGACTTGAACATGAAGTAAGTATCAGGAAAAGTGTAGAAGTACAATTAATAAAAGCTCAGGAAAATTTTAAAAATATTGTAGAAAAAAGTAATGCTGCAATATTAATTATTGATGATGAAGGAATACTCCGGTTTATTAACACTACCGGTGAAGCAATTTTTAGAAGAAAAGCTAAAGAGCTTTTAGGGGAACCAATAGGGATAATTGCAGATTATGAATCTAAAAATGAGATTGATATTATTAAAGGAAATGGAGAAATTGGCGTTGGCGAGATTACAACAACCAAAACACAGTGGGAGAACAAACCCGCCTGGTTGGTGCTTATAAACGATATAACAGAACACAAAGAATTAGAAGATAAATTAACCCGGGCAAAAGAAAAAGCGCAGGAATCAGATCGGTTAAAATCTACTTTTTTATCGAATATGAGCCATGAGATACGCACACCCATGACTGCCATTTTGGGGTTCCTTGATTTTATAGAAGCAGAAGAAGACCCGGAACGAAGAAAAGAATACACCGATATTATTCGTACAAGTGGTTCCCACCTTTTAAACCTGATAAACGATATAATAGATATCTCGAAGATTGAAGCTGGACAATTAAGAATAAAAATGGCAGATTGTCATATAGATAAACTGTTTTTAGAGTTATATGAATTTTTTAGTACAAATATTAAGATCATTGCCGAAAAAGTAAGCCTGGAAATGGATATTCCGGTTAATCAAAAAGAACTTATTGTAAGAACAGATAAATCAAGATTAAACCAGGTTTTAATCAATTTAATTGGGAATGCATTAAAATTTACAGATACTGGTTATATCCGCTTTGGTTATCGCAGAAATGCAAAAGCACTTGAGTTTTTTGTCGAGGATACCGGAATAGGAATACCGCGTGATAGACTTGATATGGTTTTTGAAAGGTTTAAACAAGTTGAAGCTACAAAAACATCTATTAATAGCGGGACAGGTCTTGGACTGGCAATTTCAAAGTCAATCGTTGAATTGTTGGGGGGTGAGATTTGGTTAAAATCCATTTTTGGCGCAGGATCAACATTCTATTTTACAATTCCTTTAGAAGAAATACAAACCGGACCAGGGCAGGAATTACTTGATGAATCTCTTGATAGTAACCCGATAACAGATTTTACAAACAAAATGGCCTTGATAGCAGAAGACATTGAAATTAACTATAAAATTCTTGATGGGATATTAAAGAAAAAGGGAATACAAACTGTTTGGGCAAAAAATGGAAAAGAAGCTGTTGAACTTTGTAGAAACAGTAAATTCGATCTTGTTTTAATGGATATAAGAATGCCGCAGATGGATGGTTTAGAAGCAACATCTTTAATAAGAAAATTTAATAAAACATTGCCAATTATTGCCCAAACTGCTTATGCCCTGGAGAATGAAAAAGATAAGTGTTTTGAGGTTGGATGTAATGACTATATATCAAAACCCATTAATAGCAAACAACTACTAAACCTTATCAATAAATACCTGGCTAAGAAATATGCTTACTAACCTGCGTTATTCAATATTTTATTCAGGTTGAAATATTTAATTCAATTGTTGATTGTAGATTGCAGATTTTTGAATGTTGAAATAGGAAACACAAATTTTTTACTTCATAAATCATTTGATTGTAAACCCTGCCAGGTTAAAAATCAATTAATTGGTAGAACCTGACAGAGTCGTTAGACCTGTCAGGTTTACTTTTTGGATAACCCATTTAAATAAAAAAGCTGTTTATAGACTATTCAAAATGATGACTGCACTTAAAAATTAATCAGTCAAGACATACTCAGCCATACGCACATTATCTTTACCGGTATAAGCTGATTTTCCGTACCTGCTTATTTCAACAATTTTTCTATACAAGCTGTTTGCTATTTGTGCTCTCATAGCAGTTGCAGCAACACGTTCATTTTCTATATCTTCTCTTTTATCAATTAATTGATCAAATGCAGAATTTTTAGTTTTTGCATCGGTAAGCATCTCTTCATCTGTAGGTAAATCAGCAAATTGTTCTCGTAGGGTTTGTGTATCATCGGGCAATGTGTTTTCCATCCCATACCCATTAAGTTCAACTTGGTCGCGATTTGCTAACTTGATGAAATGATCTGCTTTTTGGATCAACTCACTGTAACTGATACTAAATTCTCTGTTTTCTTCCATAATTTTTCTATTAACGATTAATATTAAAAAGGCATGATCAAAATGCTCGTGAAGACGATCAAAATGTCCGTGAAGACGATCAAAATGCTCGTGAAATACTACAAAATGTTCGTGAAGCAGATCGAAATGCCTGTGATGTTTTTCAAAATGTTGGTGAAGGTTAACGAAATGTCTGCTAAGACGTTCAGAATGATTGTGACGTGTTTCATGGTTATGGTTTTCTTATAAAATTTATTTTTTAAATACATTTTAGTGCTTGTTTATGGTTTGTTAATGGGTAGTGATACGTTATTTGTTTTGTATTGTTACATTTTGTTTTTGTAATCTGTTTTAAATGTTTTATAAAGAGGTGGTTTGTTGGATTTTTTTGGTAATAAATTTTTCCTTTTTTGAAAAGTGTTTTGTGATTGACAGTAGAAATTAAGATTTATAAATCTATGTCGTTTGGTGAAGGTACCAATGCTGTCAGGGGCTACGCACGCTGTCAGGTTTAAATCACGGTGTCGACCTGTCAGCATTTCTAAACCTGACAGCGTCAATTGTAGTATAGATTTTGAGAATCCATGTAAATAACTTCGTAAAAAATAGTAATTCAAAGTAGTAAGTTATAAATTTAGGGTGATAGTTAAGAAAGAACTTACCGGATTCATAGTTAATCTTAAAACAACTAACGTGAAAAAGAAAGATAAAAAAGAAAACGCAGAAGCATTGGAACTGGAACCAAAGCAAAAAGATCATAAAAAGATAAGTGACGAGGTATATGAAAAAGAGCTGGCTAAGCTGCAAATTGAATTGGTAAAGCTTCAGGAATGGATAAAACATAAAGGTTTGAAGGTTGTAATAATTTTCGAAGGTCGCGATGCCGCAGGAAAAGGTGGTGTAATAAAACGAATTACTGAAAGCCTGAATCCTCGTAATTGCAAGGTAGTAGCACTTGGCACACCTACAGAAAGAGAAAAAACGCAGTGGTATTTCCAACGTTATGTGACGCATCTTCCGGCAAAGGGAGAAATGATTCTTTTTGACAGGAGCTGGTACAACAGGGCAGGGGTTGAGCGTGTTATGGGATTTTGTACCTCCGAAGAGTACAATGAGTTTTTTCGTTCATGTCCTGAGTTTGAAAGGATGATTATCCGTTCGGGGGTAATTCTAATAAAGTACTGGTTCTCGGTTTCAGATGAGGAACAGGAAAAAAGATTCCAGGCACGAATCGATGATCCTACAAAACGATGGAAACTTAGCCCGATGGATCTGGCTTCAAGAGAAAAATGGGTAGAGTACTCGCAGGCAAAAGACGAGATGTTTAAATATACCGACATTAAACAAGCTCCATGGTATGTTGTCCCTGCTGATAATAAAAAACTGGCGCGGTTAAATTGTATCAGTCATCTATTAAGTTTGATCCCATATGAAGATTTAACACCAGAACCAATTGAGTTACCGCCAAGGCAGGAGGATAAAGGTTATATTCGTCCACCTATATCAGATCAGACGTTTGTGCCACAGGTATACTAATACATTTTGCTGAGAAATAATTGTTTGAGGTATTTTTCACCTTTGACTAAGTATACCAAACAGGCTTTAGCTTGAATTGAAAAACGTATACTTTTTTTTTATTCTTGCGTTTAAATGTAAATAATAACAGAACAGGCCATGTCAGAGATAAATATTTAGTAATAATGCAGTATTTAAGTTATTAGAAAAATAACATCGTTTCAAAAAAAAAGAACATGAAAAACATTATCTATTTAATAGTATCCATATCCCTTTTTGTTTCGTGTGGTAAAGACAATGATGAAGATGTAGACCTGAAACAGGAGATGCGTGATTTTGTTATTGGTATTAGTGAGTATTGTAAAGCTGAAAAAAGCTCATTCCTGGTAATTCCGCAAAACGGGATAGAGCTTGTAACAACAACCGGAGACGAATTTGGGGATCCTGCAATTGAATACCTGGATGCTATAGACGGAAACGGACAAGAAGATCTCTACTATGGTTATAACGACGATGATGAACTTACGCCTACAAATGAAAGCAACTACTTAGAATTCTTTTTGGATATCTCAAAAGACAATGGCAACCAGGTACTCGTAACGAATTATTGTTCTTCACCATCAAAAATGAACGATTCTTACAGTTGGAGCAACTCATCTGGTTATATTTCTTTTGCGGCAAACGAAAGAGAGTTAAATAATATTCCGGTATATCCCAATCCTATCTATGCAGAAAATAGTGAGATTATTACTGATTTATCGGAAGTGAAGAATTTTCTTTACCTGATAAACCCGGAGAATTATTTAACCAGGGCAGAATTTATCAGCGCAGTAACTTCAATCAATTATGATTTGTTGATTATGGACCTGTTTTTTAATGACGATAGCGAATTTACTGCTTCAGAGGTAGAAACATTAAAGAACAAAGCAAATGGGGGAAAGCGCTTAGTCGTTGCCTACATGTCAATTGGAGAAGCAGAAGATTACAGGTATTACTGGGATGATAGCTGGTTGAAAAACGATCCGGATTGGATGGATGAAGAAAACCCGGACTGGGAAGGCAATTATAAAGTGAGATACTGGAAAGAGGATTGGCAAAGTATCATTTATGGAAATGATGATTCATATTCGAAAAAAATATTGAATGCCGGGTTCGATGGGGTTTACCTCGATATAATTGATGCTTATGAATATTATGAGGATATGGATTAGGACTAAATATTATTCAATATCAAACGCATGAAAACACCTATTAAATGCATTCTGCTTCTAGCATTATTACCTGTCTTTTCGGTATCGGCCCAGGATTATCTCGAATTACCTTTGGAAACGGGAGTTCTGGTATTAAAACTTAATTGTTCAATGTTTAGAATTGTTTGAAATAATTAGTATTGTATTTTACAAGCGTTTATTAAGAATACCTCCTAAATCCTCCTCCGAGGAGGACTTGAAGAAGGGCTACAAAATAGATTTGTTCTCGAAGTAGCGAGATGTCCCAGTATCAGGCTAAAAGATGTAAAAAGTAATTTAAAGAATATTATTATGTACTCACCCTCTCATCCAGCAGAGCTGGATATTTCTCCCTCTCTTTCAAGAGAGGGAAAGATTGAGCCTCAGGCTCAATCAGGGAGAGTAAACATTAACCTAATATAAAATAGAATTAAATTTCTTTCACCGTATTTTCTAATGCATATACGGGTTTAATAAGAAATAGCGTTTGCTTTTAAACAATTTTTCATATTGATGGTTTATTATATGTTTTTACATTGAAAAATAAAAAATTAATAAACGATGAAAAAAAATATGGGTGTTGCAGATAGAGTTATCAGGGTGGTAATTGCTGCAGTAATAGCAATCTTATATTTTACGAACGTAATATCCGGAACATTAGGAATTGTATTATTGATAATTGGTGCAGTTTTCCTTTTAACAAGTATAGTTGGATTTTGTCCGTTATATGCTCCTTTCGGTTTAAAAACATATTCTTCAGATAATTAAAATTAAGATATATTCAGGCAATTTTCTTTTAGTAAAAGTGATTAGTAATTTAAAGATACCCTGGCAGGTATCTTTTTTTTTGTTTTAATAATTCGTTCTAACCATTCTTACTTATCGATTCTATCTCTTCGCTTTTTAATATTTTTATATCCTTTCCGTCTAACTCAATAATCTTTTCTTTTTCAAATTCTTTTAGAAATTTAACAGCACTTTCAATTGTAATTGAAGCAAAATCGGCAATATCCTGGCGAGTGAGTTGTTGGAATATGTTTTCTTCTTTAAAATCATCTGAAGATAGGTATAAAAGGGCTGAGGCTAATTTACCTCTCATTTGTTTGTATGAGATGTTTTTTATGATTTCAAGATATCGATATTCGTTCTTGTAATTTTTAGAGGTAATCTGCATTGCAAAATCCGGATTTTTTAAAAGCAGGTTTTTAATAGCTTCTTTTTCAATCATACAGATGGTTGAATCTGTTAGGGTAACAGAAGAATAATAATAAGTATTTTCTCCAAAAACAGACGAAAAAGCCATGAAATCGCCTTGTTTGGCTAAACGTATATTTATTTGTTTGTTAGCTCCGGTCTGGAGGTATACTTTAACAAGGCCCTGGTTTACGAATAAAACATGTGGGGCAAAGGCTCCCTGTTTAAAAATAGTCTCGCCTTTTAAATATTTAATTTGAGTTTTTTTTTCGTTGAGGTAAGACAAATCTTCAGAAGATAGATTTTGAAAGCAGGATAAAGTTTGTTCTATTTTGTTTGTCATACTGGAATTTTCAGACACCAAAAATGCAAATAAAAATTCAGATAACATTAGAACAATCTAAAGCAATATTTAATATTCAAATTGGTGATAGTGAGTTTGTTTTTTGTGTAGAAAGGTTGTGGGTTATCATTTGATAAAAAAAAACTTATAAAATTTCAAAAGAATATACAGATTTCCGCAATCTCTTATCCTTGCTGTAATGCAGGGCACCATCTAAATTTGCATTAAATAATTTTTGCAATGAAGAAAGTAGCAATTCCAATAGTAAACAATGTATTGAGTGATTTTTTCGGTCAATGTCATCATTACGAAATTTTTGATTTGGAAGGTGAAAAAATTGCAAAACAAAAGAAAGAATTTCCCCTGGTAAAAACACTAAGTGAATTACCTGCCTGGATTTCAGCAATGGGGATTACAGATGTAGTTACATATAAAATTGATAAAAGTATTATACATCTTTTTGCAAAGTATAAAATTAACCTCTATGTAGGGATTGCAAAGAAAAATTCAAAAGAGATAATAAACGATTATATAAGTGGAAAGTTGAATTCCAATAACAATATTATTTCTGAAATAATAACAAACGATAATTAAATTTTATAGTTATGAAAATGTTACAAACCGCTGTTCATGAAATAGAAACAGCATCAGAATTAGAGAAAATTATTAGTGAAAACGAAAATGTAATGGTATGTTGTGGCCGTATGGGACCAATGTGTATTCCCGTTTATGAGGCAATGGAAGAACTTGAAGAGGAGGATACACCTGTTAAGTATTATTCAATGGCATTTGACAGCCCGGAGGCAGGCGTTATTCGAAATGCCCCAATGTGTAATGGTTTTATGGGGTTACCATTTACTGTTTATTACAAAAATGGCGAAATGGTAAAAGCAACAAGCAGCATTCAAAACAGAGAACAGATTACTACAATTATCGATGAGCATTTAAGTTGATAAAATATTCAAACCTGCCAGTTCTTAACGATACTGGCAGCGTTTTCTACTAGAAGTTTTTGAAAGGAAAATTAAAGAAATGGACGATATTTTTGATGTAATGATAATTGGAGCCGGAGCAGCTGGATTAACTGCCGGGATATATTCTTCGAGGGCAAAATTAAGTACATTAATACTTAATGAAGGTGCTGTAGGAGGCCAAATGGTTTTAACAAATGAAATTGCCAATTATCCGGGTGTTGAAACCACAAACGGTTATGCTGTTGCCAATATCATGAAAAAACAGGCAAAGGATTTTGGTTGTAAAATTAAGTCGAATATAAAAATTGCCGAATACGATTTAGCTGAGGATATCAAGTCAGTTAAACTGCAAGACGGCCGTGAATTTAAAGCAAAGGCAGTTATACTTGCTCCCGGGGGAAAACCACGTCCCTTGAACCTGCCAGGTGAAGATACTTTTAAAGGAAAAGGAATTTCATATTGTGCTACATGCGATGGGGATTTTTTTACTGGTAAGGAGCTTATCGTCGTAGGAGGGGGTAACTCCGCATTGGAGGAGGCTGTTACCCTTACGAAGTATGCAACAAAGGTTACTGTTGTCCATCAGTTTGATCATTTCCAGGCATTTGAATTTGCTATTGAAGAAGCCCGAAAAAATCCTAAAATAGATTTTATTATGGAATCTGAACTTAGAGGTTTCTATGGTAATGATGTACTGGAAAAAGTAACAGTTGAACATTTGTCAACTCATGAGGAAAAAGAAATTAAAGTAGATGGAGTATTTGTATTTATTGGATATTTACCAAATACAGAATCTATAAAAGGAACGGTTAACCTAAATGAACGCAATGAGATTATTGTAGATTCTGACATGAAAACCAATATTCCGGGTGTTTTCGCCGCTGGAGATTGCATTGTAAAGCGTTATCGACAAGTTACTACTGCTGTTGCAGACGGTACAATTGCTGCCCTTAGTGCTGCTGAATATATAAGAACAAATTAAATCTATTATTATGAAAGAGAAACTGCAACATTTTCCCATAACCCTTTATTCCATTGTTATGGGATTGGCAGGATTAACTATTGTATTAGGAAAATTTTACCACATGCAATGGCTACCCCGCATTTTTTATGATGTTTTATTGTTTTTTACTTTTATACTTTTTTTAATTATAACTATACTTTATGGTTTTAAAGCAATTAGATTTTTCGAACAAGTAAAAATTGATTTTAACCATCGAATCCGTATAAATTTCTTTTCTGCGATATCAATCTCGTTAATTTTATTATCCATCGCTTTTATGACTTATTGGCCTTTCCTTTCAATTGTATTATGGTGGGTGGGGACATTGCTTCATACTGTTTTAATGCTTCATACCATCAGTTTTTGGATACAGCATAATTTTGAGATACAGTTTATGAACCCGGCATGGTTTATTCCCGTTGTAGGCAATATTTTGATTCCGGTTGCAGGTGTAGAATACATGCCAAAAGTATTTAGCTTTTTCTATTTCTCGGTAGGATTCTTTTTCTGGATAATACTTTTTGCAATTTTCTTGAATAGGGCAATATTTCATCACCAATTACCACAAAAATTTATTCCAACGCTTTTTATTTTGATAGCACCTCCTGCAGTTGGGTTTATAGCATATATCCGTTTAACACAAAGTTGGGATACGTTTGCGGTTTTTATGCTTTATATGGCCTACTTTTTTGTGCTGTTACTGCTGTTTTTATATAAGAGTTTCAAAAAATTACAATTTTTTGTCTCGTGGTGGGCATTTACATTCCCGTTGATGGCTGTTACTATTGCATCAGTGGTGGCATACCAGGTTTCTGCCATGCCCGTATTTAAGTACTTTGCTTTTATACTTCTTGCAGGAGCAGTATTTACAGTTGGTTTTGTGGCTTGGAAAACCATTGGGAAAATTAAGGCTGGAGAGATTTGTGTTAATGAAGATTAAAAAAATAGAAAATGAAAACAAAAATAATATCAATAGTTAGCTTGATTTTTGGATTTTTAGCAGGCATTATCTTTACTGCTGTGGTAATTAATATTTCTGCAGGTGAAATGATGGTAAAGGAATTTAAAAGTCCGTATGATTTTGATAAAACGGTTTCTCTAATGGAACAACGTATTAATGAGAAGGAAGGATGGCATGTTACAGGAATTATCGACCAAAATAAAGAAGTAAAAGAGAATGGTGGATTTGAAATCGGAAATTATAAAATAATCAAATATTGCAGTGGAAAATATTCTGCCGAAATGTTAAAGGCTGATGATCGTAAAAAAATTGGAAATATGATGCCAAAGACTTTTGCTGTTTATGAAAAATCAGACGGACAAGTGTTTGTTTCAACGATGAATGGTGGCATAATGGGAAAAATATTTGGAGGCGAAATTGAGAGAATAATCGAAGAAGTTTCGTTGGAAGTAGAAAGTATGATGCGTTTCTTAAACTTGAAATATACCTTGTTTTAATTCTGAAATAATGGTGTAAAATAATATGTTAGTACATAAAGCTTGTATCAAAGAAGATTAATTATCTTTAGCAGGAAAATTCAAACTCTCAGCTATAGTGAAGGAGAGCGTTTGGCTTTTATGTAACTAACAAAGATTTAAAATGAAACAAACATTAACCCTATTTTTCTCACTTGTATTTTTAGTTTCTTCTTTTGCTCAGGAGATAACTTATTCAAAAAAAACAGATATTGGTTATTACGATAATTCTGTTACTGCATCTGATGAATATGCCGCTCAACAATGTGTCTTGGATGTTTATTATCCTGAAAATGTTAAAGGTTTTTCTACTATTGTATGGTTTCATGGAGGAGGACTGACAGGTGGAGATAAATACATTCCCGAAGGACTATTAAATAAAGGTGTTGCTGTTGTTGCTGTAAAATACAGATTGAATCCTAAAGTTAAAGCACCGGTATATATTGAGGATGCAGCAGCAGCTGCTGCTTGGGTATTTAAAAATATTGATAAATATGGAGGGGATCCGTCATTGATTTTTATTTCTGGGCATTCTGCCGGTGGATATTTGACTAGTATTGTAGGAATGGATAAAAAATGGCTCCAGGTACATGATATAGATGCCAATAATATTGCTGGATTAATTCCATTTAGTGGTCATTGTATTACACATTTCACAATTCGTCAGGAAAGAGGTTTAGAATATCTACAACCAATTATTGATGAATATGCTCCAGTGTTTCATGTGCATGCAGACGCTCCGCCATTGCTTTTAATTACCGGCGATCGTAATTTAGATGTGCAGACCCGTTATGCGGAAAATTATTATATGCTTAGAATGATGGAAGCAGTAGGACATAAGAAAACACAGTTGTTTGAACTTCAGGGATATGGTCATGATATGGTTGAACCTGCAGTTCCTATTTTGTTGAAAGAAGTGGAGCGTGTGAGAAAAGAAAAAAAAGAGACAGTTAAACCATGATAATTTTTTAACAACTGATTTATCCATAGCTAATTGATAATTCGGGTTAAAAAGCTATCTAAAAAGTAAACACCAGAAGACACCTCGATTCCGTTTGAAGCAACAACATACTTTTGTTTGGTGTTAGTTCGAGTTGAGTTATTTTAAGTAAAAAATTAACTTTCTAGACAGCTTTTTAATTTACGGAAATTTAAATTTGATTCGTTGTAAATCTGGCGTAATTCTCGTAACTTTATTAAAGCCAAATTAATAAGGTGAAAACAACAACAAGATTGAACAAGTATTTAGTGATGTTATTAGGGGGTATAATTGGGGTAATCTTATTATGTTCTCTTTCGTTTTTTCAAAAGAAAATTATTGGTGCTCCTATAGTGTCCAAAGGGTTTATTGTGCCAATTTCTTTTGGTGCTGTTGTGGGTGTTTTATTAGGTTATTATATCTATAGGCTTCAAGAAGTAATTAATAGGCTCAGCGAAAGCGAAAAACGATGTAGGGCTATTTATAATGGAAGTCATGCTGGAGTAGTGCTGATTAATAAAGCAGGGATACTAATGGAATGTAACCAGAGTTTTAATCAAATGCTAGGCTATAAAGACAATGAGTTATGTGCAAAGAATGCCTTGGATTTAATTCTTGCAGAGGAAAGTATTTTTGAAAAATATAAAGAAATATACAATCAGTTAGAAGTAGATGGTTCTCCTGCTTGTGTTGAGGTAGAATTGATTACCAAAAGCGAAGAAAAGTTACCGGTAGAAGTTAGTTTGTATAAAATGATACTGGATAAAAATTTAATTAATTGGGCTGTTATTCGAGATATTACAGATAAGAAAAGGATAGAACAAAAAGTCTTTAAGGCAATGGTAGGAGCGGAGGAAAATGAACGGGAAAGATATTCAAAAGAGCTACATGATGGATTAGGTCCATTGCTATCCACTGCAATGATATATTCACATGCAATATACTCAGATGATAATTTGGAAAATCATAAAAAATATATTGTAAGAATTAAAGAGATACTAGAAGAAACAATACAAACTATCAGGGGAATTTCAAATAATCTTAGTCATGATGCTCTTAATCGATATGGTATTGTTGAAGCTGTAAAATCGTTTACAGAAAGATTGAAGCCAGTTACCAATATTAGTTTTTATTTTAACTCGAACCTGGAAAACCGATTTAATGAAACAGTTGAGTTTACTTTATATAGAACGCTTATAGAACTTATTAATAATACCATAAAACATGCTGAAGCATCAAAGGTTAAAATTGATTTAAGTTATAAAAATGAGTTCTTAGAAGTTCTTTATAAAGACGATGGAAAAGGATTTGAGTATGAGGAAAAGATAAAAAAATTAAAAGGATTTGGATTGGCTAATCTTGAAGGACGAATAAAAAAAATTGGCGGGCAATATAATTATAAAACAAAACCAGGAAATGGTGTGGCGGTCAATATAAAACTTCAGTTATCTGGTAATTGATAATTTTATAAAAATGAAATGGGCAGAAAATTAAATATAATTATTGCAGATGATAGTCGTGTTTTTTTTGAAGGGATTAAATTTTTAGTCGATAGTTGGGCTGATTCTGAGATAATAGCTGGTTATGTAAATGGACTTGAGTTAGTTAACTCACCAATTCTTGCCAGTGCAGATGTATTGTTGATTGATATTGAGATGCCTGTTATGAATGGACTGGAAGCAGCAAGACAAGTAAATATTAAATATCCGGAAATACCAATGATTGCATTGACAATGTATCAGGAAAAAGCATATCTCAAAGATATTATTTTTGCAGGCTTTAAGGCCTTTATATACAAGCCAGATGTGCCGGTAAAATTATTGAAAGTAATAAAACAAGTTATTCATAACGAATATATATTCCCCATTGATTTAAAATTTTAATCGATTCAATAGTCTAATAATATTGCATGGTGTTATGCGTTATTAGTAGGTGTATGGATTATTTACTGCTGTAAAATAATTCCATATGGATTGAACATTAAATATGTTTTTTTGGTTAAAAATAAAATTTAACTTTTAGAAGGGTATAAAGTTGTTTTTTTTGAAATAAATTATGAAATATTTTATAAACTTGTCATTAAATTATTTACCTATGAGAAAATTTGTATATGTATTTTTAATTCCTGTTTTATTTGCTTGTAATCAAAGTGGTAAAACAACAACTGAAGAAGCAGTTGTAGCAGATGAAGATGTTGTATTAACCTTACCTGAATTTTTTGAAAAGATTGATAACTCTGTTGATTCAGAAATTAAAATTACTGGTTTAGTGGATCATGTATGTAAAGAAACCGGTCAGAGAATGTTTATTGTTGATGGGGATAAACGATTAAAAGTAACTACAGGAGACGACATTTCTGAATTCGAGATTGCGTTGGAAGGAAAAGATGTTATCGTGAACGGTGTTGTAGAGGAAGAAAGAATAGATGATGCTTATCTTGATGAATGGGAAGCACAATTAAGCAAAGGAGAAGAAGATCATGACACCGGAATTCATGATGGGAATCATGCCGATGAAGAAGATGCAACCCTTGCAAAAATTAATAACTATCGAGAGCAAGTTAAAAATTCAGAAAAAGGATATCTTTCTATTTACTCTGTGAAAGCAACCAGCTTCGAAGTAAAAGAGTAAGAAGTAACACTTATGAAGTGGAGAAAATGGAACCGGATCATTCATCGTGATGCCGGTTATTTCTTTTTTGGGCTATTTATTATTTATGCGTTATCCGGTATCGCATTGAATCATAGAGACGATTGGAACCCAAATTATATAATTACCAATAAAACTTTTCATTACTCAGGGCAGCTTGATGAAAATTCAGTTTCAGATGAAAAAGTGAATGAACTATTGATTTTTCTTGAGGAGAAACAAAACATTAAGAAGTATTACTTTCCTTCTGAAAATAATTTTAAAATCTTTCTTGAGAATGGGTCTGTGTTGATTGATATTAATACAGGTAATGGAAATGTTGAGAAAATTAAGAAACGTCCTGTATTTAAAGAGCTTAATTTTTTGCATTACAATAATCCAGAGAAGTTTTGGATTTTTTATGCAGATCTATTTGCTGTTTTTATGATCATTATAGCCATCACAGGTTTAATTATTTTAAAAGGTAAAAATGGATTCAAAAAACGCGGTGTTTGGTTTGTGTTGGCCGGAATAATATTCCCGATTATCATACTGATATTATATCAATAAAAAAAGAAGGCGTTAGAAATATTCTAAACGCCTTCTCTTTGATTAAAAATTGGATTGAAAGATTATTCTTCTTGAAGGATATCTACTCCTTCGTAACTTTTGTGTTCTACTTCAATATTTCTCTGTTGTTTTCTATTTGAGAAAGAATATTTTTTTTCTTCTGATTCAACTCTAAAGAAGCTGATTAAATCTTTTAGACTGTCTGCCTGGCTTGCTAATTCTTCTGCACTTGTTGCTAGCTCTTCAGAAGCTGCTGCATTTTGTTGTGTAACATTATTTAATTGTTGAACAGCATTGTTAATCTGATCAGTACCTGATGTTTGTTCGATGCTTGAAGCAGTTATCTCCTGAACTAACTTTGTTGTTTTCTCAATAGAAGGAAGTACATTTAACATTTGTTTTCCTGCTAATTCGGCCAGCTCGTAACTCTCATTTGCTAAACCAACAATCTCTTCAGCTGCAACTTTACTTCTTTCAGCTAGTTTTCTTACTTCTGCAGCAACAACCGCAAAACCTCTACCTTGTTCGCCTGCTCTTGCCGCTTCAACAGCTGCATTAAGGGCAAGTAAGTTAGTTTGGAATGCGATGTCGTTAATAATTTGAATTTTATCAGCTACTTGTTTGTTCACTTCAACAGCTTTTTGAGAATGGTTTACAACATCACTTATACTTGTTTGTACCTCAACTGCGATTTTCTCGGTTACTTGAGAGTTGTCATTGTTCTGTTCTATATTTGAAGCCATTTCTTCCATGGATGATGAGATTTCTTCAACGGATGACGCTTGCTCTGTAGCTCCTTCTGAAAGTTGTTGTGAACCCGAACTGATCTGTTGGCTGGCAGATGCTATATTATCTGCACCAAATGTTATGTTGGAAATAATATCTTTTAGTCTTTCATGCATTGTTCTTAATGCTTTAGCCAATTGACCAACTTCATCCTCTTGTTCTAATTCAAGTGTAGATGTTAAATTTCCATTTGCTATGTCATTCGCAAATTTTACTCCCTGACTTAGAGATTTTGAAATATTACTGCTTATTATCCTGTTAACTGTTACAAAAAGTATTGTTCCGATAAGAAGTGCAATCAATATGATAATTCGTGTGTGATTAATTATTGCATATAATTCATCTTCATAGAACGAAACAGCAACCCAGCTATTGATTTCGTCAACTGAATTGAAGTATTGGAATTTGTTTGATCCTTCCCACAGGTATTCAATCTTTTGCTGTCCATTCTCTTTGATGGCATTCATTTGTTTGTATACCTCAGAATCTGTTATGTTTTTTCCTTCACTTTCTGGGTGGATAATAAAAGTACCATCTTTAGCAAGGATAAATGGGTATCCGGAATCAAAGTATTGTTTATCAGCAAATATCTTTTTTATCGCACCCATATCTTTTTCAGGGATTCCAACAAAGAACATACCTTGCACTTCCCCATCTATGTAAAGTGGTTTGTATACAGTTAAATACCAATCGTCTACTACAAATGCGCGGCCTGTATAATCAGAGCCAGATTCTATAGACTGAACAACAGGTGAAGAATTAGGGATGAAAGTATTAATAGCTCGTACGCCACCTTGCTCAATGTTTGTTGAAATACGTAAATATCCTTGAGGGATTTTTTGGAAAATAGTACTGTATACACCTGTTTCATTCTTAACCTTATCAACGAATGAATAATCTTTGTAGAAACTATTGTTTTGATTTGCCAGGCTATTCAGTTGAATGCTGTAAGTTTGTTGATTAATCTGATTTTGAACATTTATTTGTTCTGTTGTACCTGAGAATTTTAAGTCATTTTCATTTGAAAATATGCGAAAAGCCAGGGCACCAATTCGTTCAACCTCTTTTTGGTTTTCACTAATTTGTCCTTTGATGAAGGTTGTTAAATCTTTTAATTGTTCATACATCCGGGTGTCTGTATCTTCGATGATCCTCTTTTTTTGATTGTTTGTTATAAATATGCCAATTGCAAGTACCACAACAAAAAATACACTGCTTAACAATAGGTTTAGCCTAAATCCAATTTTTAAATCTTTAAATCTTTTCATGATGTTTTATTTTTAATCTTTCTTATTTTATGATTATTATTAAATCATTTATTGTGCCATTGTTTTTAATTGTTTGATATATAGTGATTTGTTTGTAATTTAATTGAGTATGTTGTGAAATTTTAAACACTAAATATCGTGTAAACATGATATTTAGTGTTTTTTTTGTTCTTTATGAATTTTAGGATGGATAGAATATATAGTCTGTGTTGTTGGGTTTAAAATACCATAATGTTGGTATTTGAATAAAGTTATGTTGGCTATATATTCGCACTATTTATAGTGATAAGGATGGAAAAACATCAGTATGAGAGAAAAACGATGTGGGTAGTTATTATAACTGCTGTTACAATGATTATAGAAATAATTTATGGCTTAACTACGAACTCCATGGCTTTATTGGCAGATGGAATACATATGGGATCTCATGTGCTTGCGATTGGGTTAAGTTGGTTGGCTTATGTTTTTGTTCGTAAGGTATCAAAAAGCAATGCTTTTACCGGCGAACCAAACAAAATTCTTTCTCTATCGGGTTATAGTAGTGGACTTATGTTATTACTTTTTGCAATTGTTATTCTTGTTGAAGGGATAGAACGGTTCTTTCATCCTGTTGAAATTGTTTACAAAGATGCTATTTTAGTAGCCTTAATTGGTCTTATTGTAAATATTGTTAGTGCATTTTTACTACATCATGATCATGAACATTCTGATCACAATATCAGGGCAGCTTATATACACGTAATTGCAGATGCATTAACGAGCCTTTCTGCAATAATCGGATTGTTTGTTGCAATGATTTGGAGCGTTCCATTTATTGATACCATGGCAGCAATATTAAGCTCAATTGTTATAATAAAGTGGTCTGTGGGTTTATTAAAGGATTCTGGAAAGGTGCTTTTAGATATTAGCAAGGATAAAGAAATGCATCACCACAACCACCATTAGCAGAAGCTATTATTGGTTTAATAATTTCTCAAGTTCGTACATCTCGTCTCTGAATCTTGCAGCTTCAATAAAATCGAGTTCTTTAGCTGCTTTTTCCATTTGTTTTTTAGTTTTTTCTATTGCTTTTTTAATTGCTTCCTGACTCATATATTTAACTACAGGATCAGCTGCAACGTCAAATTTATCCGGTTCAATGTAAGCTTTCGATTTATTCTCTCCCCGGAGATCAATGATTTTACGTTTTGCTTTTACAATCTGGGTTGGCGTTATGTTATTTTCTTCGTTATATTTTATTTGTTTTTCCCTTCTTCTGTCTGTCTCATCAATTGTCCTTCTCATAGAATCCGTAACTTTATCAGCGTACATTATTACCAAACCATTGATGTTTCTTGCTGCTCGCCCGGCTGTTTGTGTTAGTGATCGATCTGAACGTAAGAATCCTTCTTTGTCAGCATCAAGAATGGCAACCAGTGAGACTTCGGGCAAGTCTAATCCTTCTCTTAAAAGGTTTACTCCAATTAGCACATCAAATAGTCCGTTACGAAGTCCTTCCATTATTTCAACTCTTTCCAATGTATCAATATCAGAATGAATATAACGGCACCTTACATTAAATCGGGTTAAATACGTTGTTAATTCTTCAGCCATCCTTTTAGTAAGGGTGGTAACCAAAACACGTTCTTCAATTTCGGTCCTTTTATTAATCTCAGTTAATAAGTCATCAATCTGATTCAATGTAGGTCGAACATCTATTGGAGGATCCACTAAGCCTGTAGGTCGGATAACCTGCTCAACGATTACGCCCTCACTTTTTTCTATTTCATATTTACCAGGTGTAGCACTAACATAGATTACCTGGCCGGTGAGTTGTTCAAACTCTTCAAATTTTAGAGGACGGTTATCAACTGCGGCTGGCAATCTAAAACCATATTCAACAAGATTTTGTTTCCTGGAATGGTCGCCTCCATACATGGCATGAACCTGTGGTAGTGTTACATGACTTTCGTCGATTACTGTTATGAAGTCTTTGGGGAAATAATCTATCAGGCAAAAGGGCCTTGTTCCTGCTGATCTTCCGTCAAAATAGCGAGAATAATTTTCGATTCCAGGACAGTGGCCAATTTCACGAATCATCTCTAAATCGTATGTTACCCGCTCTTCTAATCTTTTGGCTTCATATGGTTTTCCAATTTTTTTGAAATATTCAGTTTGCTTTACCATATCATCCTGAATCAACTTTATGGCATTTTGCATTCTGTATTTTGTTGTTACGAAAATGTTTGCTGGATAAATAACAGCCTGCTCCATCATTTCAATTGAGTGGTTGTTGATAGGATCAATTGTCTGTATTTCTTCAATTTCGTCTCCCCAGAAAACAATGCGATAAGCAAAATCAGAATAAGCAAGGTATATATCAACAGTGTCGCCTTTCACACGAAAGTTTCCTCTTTCAAAGCTTATTTCATTTCTGGAATAGAGGCTATCAACCAACTGGCGAAGAAATACATTGCGGCTTATCTTCTGTCCCGTTCTTACTTTTATTGTGTTGCTATGGAAATCTTCGGGGTTTCCAATGCCGTATAGGCAAGAGACAGACGAAACAACAATAACATCGCGCCTGCCTGATAATAATGATGAAGTTGTACTTAAACGCAACTTCTCAATTTCATCATTTATGGATAAATCTTTTTCAATGTAAGTGTCTGTAACAGGTAAATATGCTTCAGGTTGATAATAATCATAATAAGAAACAAAGTATTCTACCCGGTTATTGGGGAAAAATTGTTTGAATTCACTATAAAGCTGTGCTGCCAGCGTTTTGTTGTGACTTAATATGAGGGTAGGCCTGTTAACCTTCTCAATAACATTGGCAACGGTAAAAGTTTTTCCAGAACCTGTAACGCCAAGAAGAGTTTGATAGGGAATATTATCGTTCAATCCACTAACCAGTTCTTCAATCGCCGTAGGTTGATCTCCTGTTGGTTTATATTCTGATTCTATTCTTAAATCCATAATTGTTGTCCTCTTAAAATGCAAAATTAGTCTTAGATAGATAACCTCCAATTAAAAAATTAAATTAAGATAGTTGTAACATTTTGGCTGTATAAACAGTTCATTAATATCAGAATTAGTTTTTGTATGCATCAATAATTAATTATCTTTATTTAAGGGGTTTTTTTACAGTGTTTATGCAAGATCAAAATAAAGAATTATTAAAAAGAATTTCCGGGCTTGTAAAGCTAAATAAGAAGCTTGTAGAGAGAAATTCATTACTTGTTAAGCAAAATGAAAAGTTTAAAGCAGAGAACACAAAATTAAAGCTTAAACTTGATTTACTCCCAGAGGAAATTGAACAGCAACAAACAAAAACAACAAAATCAAACAAATTTGACAGGGCAACGGTTTTATACGCAGGAATTCATGGTTCTGCCAGGGATATTCAGAATGTGGAAAATCAGAAGATGGCAGATGAACTTGATCAAGTGCTCCTCGATTTTGATTCTATCCTCGAGAAATATGATATTGTAAAGACTAAATCTATTGGGGATACATTAATTTGTATTGGTGGTATCTCTAAAAGAAATAGTACAAACCCTATTGAGATAGTGTTGGCCGCATTGGAAATGAAACAGATGTTGAATTCAAAAATATCTGGCAGTAAAACAGATGCCTGGGATATTCGCATTGGCATTCATACTGGTAGTATTCATGCTCAAGTGATGGGTAGAAAACAGATACATTACAATATAAAAGGAGATACAGTTAACATTGCAAGTAGAATGGAGGGCTGGAGCGACGAAGGAAAAATAAACGTTTCAGCTATGACGTATGAATTGATAAAAGAGTTTTTCGTTTGTGAGTATTATGGGAAAATGCCTGTTCGCTATAAAGGAAACCTGCAGATGTTCACAGTAAAAGGTATTCGTCCGGAACTCTCTAAGAATGGAGAAGGGGTAATCCCAAATCTGGCATTTCGTACTAAATTTTTCCTTGTTCAATTTACAGATTTACAAGAAATAATGCTCGATAGGTTAGAGAAGGAGTTACCATCGCACCTGTATTATCATAATGTTAAACATACCGTTGATGTTGTAACGCAGGTCGAATTAATTGGCTGGGGCGAGGGAATCTCAGACGAGGAAATTTTATTACTTAAAACAGCTGCACTATTTCACGATGCAGGCCATGTTATCGCTTATGACGACCACGAATTTCATGGGACTGTCTTGGTAAAAGAATATCTGCCAAAATTTAATTATACGAAGGAAGAAATTGATACTATCTGTGATTTAATTATGGCAACAAAATTACCTCCTACACCTAAAAACAGGTTGGAGGAGATAATGTGTGATTCCGATCTCGATTATCTTGGACGTAGCGATATGATCCCTGTATCAGGTAATTTATTTAAAGAATTAAAAAAACAGAATAAAATAGACAGTTTGAATGATTGGAATAAGCTTCAACTGAAATTTATTTCAAATCACCAGTATTTTACTGCAACAGCCAGGAATCTTAGAGAGGTTAACAAACAAAAACAAATAGAAAGAATTAAGAATCTGATAGTTTAGTTATCATTAGGGTTGTCCCAAACATAGGTCTTTAAAGACTTATTTGTTAATTTCAAAAACGTCTAGGACAGCTCTGACCTGGATTTTAGTTGATGACGCAATTCCAACATATGGTTCCTATGAGAATATTCCATATTCAATTGAGAGTCGGTTTGACAGTCGGGGAGAACCTCAACTTGCAACATCCTGGGTTTGGGCATTTGGGAAAACATTTAGATCCGGATACCTAAATATTCCAGTGAATATTTATTTTTCACATAAGCTGGATGGATAGTTGGAGCTTCTTTTGGTTTTAATGTAAACAAACATTAAGAGTCAAATTCCATATTATTTGTTGAGTCTACTTTCCTGTGGCTATATCCAAACCTGTCAGAAACATAACCAATAATTTCATTGGCGCTTGTTTCGATAGGTTTGTTTGTTACATTTATTCGGGTAAAACCTCCTTTTTCAAAGATGAAATTTGCATGTTTTAATTCATCCCTTACTTCTTGTAGATCAGTGTATTTTGTGTTGTTGAGATTATTGATTTGCCTTAGCCTTTTTTCTCTTTGTGAGATAAGATGGTTAGGGCTTATATAAAGGCCAAATACCCTTTGTGGATCTATCAGAAACAATTCTTTAGGAGGATTAATTCCTTTAACCAGAGGTACATTAGCAACTTTCCATCCAAACATCGACATATAGACACTTAATGGTGTTTTGCCACTGCGAGAAACTCCTGTTAATACTATCTCAGCTTTATGTAACCGGTTTGGGTTTATGCCATCATCATGATTTAACGTATATTCAATTGCTTCAATCCGATCAAAATACTGTGAATTTATTCTTCTGTAAAGTCCTGGAACACTTACTGATTCTAAACCAAGTCCTTGTTCGATATAATCAGCCAGAGGCCCCATAAAATCTATTTCTTTAACTCCTTCTCTTTGGCAGGTGTCAATTAAAATCTTTCTTAAATCAGAATTTACCATGGTATGTGTAAGGACACCATTTGCATTTTTAACTTTTTTAACCACCTCCTCGATAGCTTCTTTACTTTGAATATTTGGAATTACTTTAACAGGGATTTTATTGTTTGGATATTGTATTAGCAATGATTGAATCAGGGTGTGCCCAGCTACACCTTTTCCACCCGATACAGCAAATATTGGAGGGATACTTGTTTTATTTGTTTTTTCCATTAGTGAAATTTTGTTTTTCTTATTTAAAGTTACCTTATTTAAATTTATAAAAACAAGCAAATAGTTTATCATCTTATGATTAGGATAGTACTTTTACATTTTCAACGAAGGAGAGAGAGGTTGGACATGAACAAATAACAATAAAATATGGATATAAATTCACAGAACTAACAGTCTTTTTTTTTGTTAAAATTTTAAGATCAAATTAAGAATAGTTTTATGGTTTCAAAAAGGTTTGTTATTGGAGACATTCATGGAGCATACAGACCTCTCATGGAGTGTTTCGAAAAAGCATTGTTTGATTATGAAAATGATTTGTTGATCTCATTAGGCGATGTTTGTGATGGCTGGCCACAGGTTCGGGGCGTAATTGATGAACTTCAAAAAATAAACAATTTTGTTATGGTCATGGGAAACCATGATTTTTTTGTTCTAAATTGGTTTGAGACAGGTGCAAAGAAGATAGAGTGGGTTAGGCAAGGAGGAAATGCTACACTAATGAGTTATGAAAATAAAGTTTCTTCAGAACATAGAGATTTCCTAAAACAAGCAAAGAAATATTTTGTACTGGAATCAAAAATATTTGTCCATGGTGGTTTTAATCCATCCATTGATTTATCAGAACAAGACATAGACGTTTTTATGTGGGATAGAAGTTTGGTTAATTCAGCTATTAATGAAAGCGATAATAAAAAGTTAACAGTGTTTGAAGAAGTGTATGTAGGCCATACACCAACACTTAAATTAGGTGCCAATGAACCATTAAATTACTCAGACATCTGGATGATGGATACAGGTGCAGGATGGAGTAATGGTAAACTTACCATGATGAATATAGACACAAAAGAATTTGTTCAGAGCGGACTAATTCAGGGATATTATCCCTTTTTCAAAGGTAGGGGATAACATTCTGTTATTTATTTTTTCATTCACCGGTTATTTTTGTTTATTCAGCTTTTTTTTATTGTCGACGTTACGATATAAACGTTCCTTTACCTCATAATTTCAAAATGATATTACAATGAGGATATGTATTTTGTATGGTAACCCTTTAAAAAATGATAAAGACTTTGAATTATATCTTGATATTCTAAAGCAAGGTTTTGAGCAAGAACATACGGTAGATTTGTTTTTCCTTGATGAAATGGACTTAAAGTATTGCTCAGGTTGCTGGTCGTGCTGGTGGAAGACTCCTGGAAAATGTATTTTTAGAGATGATGCAGACGGAATTTTCAAGGCTGTAATAAATTCTGATTTTGTGATTTTTGCTACACCCCTTATTGCTGGATTTGTTAGTTCAACAATAAAGAAAATAACCGATAGATTGGTAGTCCTGCTACATCCTTATGTGAAATTCATAGATGGGGAAAGTCATCACAGGGCGAGGTATGATAATTATCCATCATTTGGACTGTTGTTAAAGAAAGAACTTGATACGGATAGTGAAGATATCCGGATAATTAAAGATATGTATGATAGGTTTGCTATTAATTTTCACTCACAACAACGATTTATAAAATTTGTAGATACAGATCTGCCTACTGAAGTTGTTGCAGAAACAAATCTTTAAAACTAAAAAAAACATGAAATCAAAACTTGTAATATTTAATGGTTCTCCAAGAAACAAGAAAAGTAATTCAAAAATATTAATCGATCATTTTTTAGAAGGTTATAACGAGTTGCAAAAAGATTTTGTAGGTGTTCATTACCTCGCAGAAACAAACAAAAAAGAGGTGCTGAAAGGGGCATTTTTAAATGCTGATACAATTATTATAATATTTCCTTTATATACAGATAGTATGCCCGGTATTGTAAAACAATTCTTTGAGGATATTATCAATTTACAAATATTGAAACCTAAGAGAATTGGATTTATTGTGCAATCAGGCTTTCCTGAAGCAATTCATTCAGTTTATGTTGAGAGATATCTTCGAAAACTAACCTACAGGCTAAATTGTATTTATCTTGGTACTGTTATTAAAGGAGGTGTTGAAGGAGTTCAGGTTATGCCTTCATTCATATCAAAGAAGTTGTATAATAAGTTTAGGCAATTGGGAAGACATTTTGCTACTAGTTGGGAATTTAATGCTGAGATTGTAGAGCAGTTAAAGAGACCTTTTAAATTACCCGCACAAAGGAGATTTATTTTTAAAACTCTTTCATTAACAGGAGTAACAGATTTTTATTGGAATATGAATCTAAAAAAGAATAATGTATATCAAAAAAGATTTGATAAACCTTATATTGTATAATTTCTTATTTAAAAAAGTACTAGAAAGAATTATTCGATAACTTCAATCATTTTAAACGGAATGCGGATAATGGACTCGTAATCTTCTCCTGCTTCAAGCATATCTTCATCATCCTCTTCGTAATACCAGTTAATGATTACTTCTTTCCCGTTTTTGTGAATTGTTTCTAATTTTTTAAAAACATCAAGAATGCATTTTGAAGAACTGGTATTAAAATACTCAAGTTGAATGTTTACTGTTGTTTTTTCTAGTGGGGAATCTGAATATGCTTCAAGCCAATCAACGAGAGGTTTGTAAAATTCAATTGAATTTTCAGGAATGGATCTACCTTTTACATCAATTGCTCCTGTAGCTTCAGTAAATGTTATTGTTGGAGTTTTCGCTGTTCCCTCTATTCTAATTGGTTCAAGTTCCATAAACTTAACTTATAGATGCCTAATTATTAATATAGATTTCAAAATCAAAAAAGAAATAGTCGTCGCTAATTGGAAAAAAACTATAATTAATTTTGTTATTAGTTTTCCTTGCAATATCAACTAATCCTAATCCACCTCCGCCTTTAGCAGATAGTTTCTGATGATTCAATATGAATTTATACATATCTTTCAATTCATCTTTTGAGAGTGAATTGATCTTATCAATCTTGTCTTTTAAATATTTAATTTTATTCGATGAAATAAAATTGCCTGTATTAATTTTAAAACCCTCTTCATCCATAGCTATAACCACAACACCAAATTTTGGGTCAATATTTTCAATTGTTTCTGGTAAGTCATCTACATGGTGATAAAGATTCTGTAAACTTTCAACTAAAACATTGTAGACTTTTTTGCGGATTTTTACAATCTCTTTACTGTCTAAAAGTTTGTGTTCAACTTCCTCCAGTGATTTATTAATAAAATCAGACGTAATACTTCCTTTGTAAGCAAGTATTACTTCCTTTGCCTCCGTTAAATCTTTGTAATAAGTATCAATATCAAAGTTCATATGGGGCTTGTTATCGAGTGACTATAAATTTAAATTTTAACAAAAATATACAAAAAAGCGACATATGTTTTGTTTTGTTTAAAAACAGAGCAATTTAACTAGTTTCTAAATTAATATTTTTTGTCCTAGAAAAAAAATTATTTTTCATAGTTTTTCACTGTTCTAGGGTTCTTAGCGTTGTTTTTGCCATAAGATGTTTGTTTTGGCTTGTTTTTTTTAGTCCCTTTATACATCTCATATTTGTTGAATTTACATTCAAGGTTTCCATTATATAAAGTGATTTTTTTTGAAGTATGGAGCCCTACATTTTTTAGAGCTTCCATGTTTGAACTTATTAGCCAAGCATTGTATCCTTCAAAATCTTTTTTTAATTTATCTCCTATTTTTTTGTAAAAATTATTGAGGTTACCTCCTCCTATTCTTTCTCCATACGGAGGATTCATAATTAAGGTTCCTTTATTATCTGGATAAATATCAAAAAAAGATTTCACATTAATATTTATTTTTTTATCTAGAGAAGCACGCTTTATATTTAATCTGGCCAGACTTGCTGATTTTGCAGAATAATCACTTCCAATTATTTCGTGGTCAAAGTTTGTTTCTACTAAGTCATCATATACTTCCTGAAACAAATCTTCATCAAAATCTTTCCATTTTTCAAATGCGTAATCGGTCCTGAAAATGCCTGGAGCAATATTATAGGCGATTAAAGCAGCTTCAATGAGAATAGTCCCCGAGCCACACATGAAATCAAAAAAACCAGATTTTTTGTCCCAGCCAGAAAGTAGAATCATTCCTGCTGCCAAGATTTCATTAATTGGAGCAATATGACCATCAATTCTGTATCCTCTTTTATGAAGAGATTCACCTGAACTATCAAGTGAAAGGGTACATTTTTCCTGGTTAATATGAATATGAACCCGAAGTGTTGGATCTTTGGTGTCCACAGATGGTCGTCTCCCTGTTTTTTTTCTTATTTGATCTACAATTGCATCTTTTACCTTTTGAGAAATGAATTGAGAATGGCCAAAATGAGCAGAGTTTAAAACTGTGTTAACAGTTAGCGTGTCTCCCGGGGATAATAAGTCCGACCAGTCGATTTCATCAACATGTTTATACAGTTCGACTTCGTTCTTAGCGTCAAATTTATGTATTGGTTTTAGAACTTTTACTGCTGTTCTTAAGTTGTAATTTACACTGTACAGTAACCTTTTATCTCCTTTGAAAACCACAGCCCGGGTTTCTTTTTGTATTTCTTCAGCTCCGAGTACTTCAAGTTCTTTGGCTAATACATCTTCCAAACCAAAAAAGGTCTTGGCAACAATCTCAAATTTTGTTGACGAATCAGACATTTTAAATTTTAAAATTTGATTTAATAAATGAATAAAATATTATATGCGAAATATTGAATAATTTACGATGATTTTAAAGAATACTTGCAATTATATAGAAAATAATTTATCTATTAAAACTAAAAATATATAAATGTAAAAATAATATTTGCTACTTTTTATCAAGTTCTGCCACTGTTTTATCCCAATTGTCAATCACAAAAAGTGCTTTTTGAAATGCTTGAGAATCTTTATTTAAGACTTCATAAAAATCACTTGTGTCCCAAATATCCCTTACTACATAAGCTTTGAATAACGAAGTAATTTTATTCTCAGATTTTTTAATTTCATCCTTTTCAGCTTTAATACCTTCTTTTAATGCAAAATTGTACAAATCATCATACAATTTTTCATCCATTAAATATGATTCTTTAAAATTATCAAAGGTTTTATATTTTGATAAGATTGATTTTCGGTTTTCATCGACATAGTTTAATGAGAAACGGTAAAGTAAACCAGTTCTTATTAAATCTCTGTAGTAGTCGGAATAGTCAGCTGTGTCAATTGGGACAAATATATTTGGCATTATACCTCCTCCTCCATATACAGTGCGATTTTTTTCTAGCGTGTAATATTTTAAAGAATCGGGTAAATCTATATTTGCAGAAGAAAAGAATTCCCCTCTTAAATCTCTTTGTGCAAGATCATCTACATATGCATCATAACCATCGGTATATGGTTTTTGAATTAATCTTCCTGTTGGGGTATAGTATCTGGCAATTGTTAATCGTAGCATTGAACCATCGGGTAACATTAATTGTCTTTGTACAAGTCCTTTCCCAAAAGATCGTCTGCCAATTATTACAGCTCTATCCCAATCTTGAAGGGCCCCAGCTACAATCTCACTTGCCGAAGCAGAACCTTCATCAAGCAATACAACTACTTTTCCCTTTTCAAAACTACCTTTTTCAGTTGCTTTATATTCTCTTCTTGAGCTGTTTATACCATCAGTATAAACGATAAGTTTATCTTCTTCTAAAAATTCATCAGCTAATTTCACGGCCATATCCAGGTAGCCGCCACCATTTCCTTGAAGATCAAGAATTAGGTTTTTTACATTTTGTTCTTTTAACTTTTGCGTTGCTTGTTCAAATTCATCTAATGTGGTGGATGCAAAACGATTAATTTTTATATAACCAGTCTCATCGTCAATCATATAAGAGGCATCAATACTATAAATAGGAATTTTATCTCTCGTTATTGTGTAATTGAGAAGTTTTTTATTATCCCGTCTAAGAATAGATACATCTACTTCTGTGCCTTTTTTACCCCTTAATTTAGAAAAAACATCAGAGTTTGTCAAACCAACTCCTGCAATATTTTCTCCATCTATCTCAATAATTCTGTCACCAGCCCTAATACCAATTTTTTCAGAAGGGCCACCAGAAATAGGGGAAATTACATATAGCGTATCATATAAGATATTAAAAGATATCCCAATGCCTTCGAATTCTCCTTCAAGAGGTTCATTCATTCTTTGTACTTCCTCTTTTGAAATATAAGTAGAATGAGGATCAAGTTCCTTTAGTATATAAGTTATAGCTTTCTCTACAATTTCATCTTGATTAACAGAATCAACATAATAGGAATCTATCCAATCAAGTACTTTACTTAACTTATAAGTATTCTCGTTGAATATCTGAGAATTTGCAATAAAACTACCCCAGAATGCAAACACAACTAAAACAATGGATTTTCTACAAATCATAATAAAAACTTTAAAGATATTAGTTTCCCTTCCAAATCTTTTATTGGGAAACTAATATTTATCATATCTAAATAACGAAATTTATCCCTGGGGGTTCGAAAAAAATTAGAAAATTTGATTGATATTATTCAATTTCTTCCAAATATTTTCTAGTTCTGAGTGGTTTATTTCTTCAATAAGAATTGAATTGTTTTTTTCTGTATCAAGTTTAAAACTCTTTTGACCTATTGTTGAATTTATTTTTTTCATTGCTTTGATTTATTTAATGATTAATTAAATTACAATAATTATTTTTTTTGACCAATATTTTCTGCATAATCAATTTTCAAGCCAATATTTTAAATTATTATCGGTTTTTAAATCCTTAACACAAAACGTAACATGAGGTAATAAGTTGCGTATAAGCTTTAAAATTCTTATTTACAGTATTTTTTATGTTCCAAAGTTAATAGTTTGGAAATGATTTGTAAGTAATGTTTATCAATAAAAAACTCAGTTTAGCCTAAAAGTTTGTTTTAATAAAGTTGTTTGTCATTTAACTTTAAACAAATATATTATGAAACGCTTGTTACTTATAGGCTTTATTTTAGCCATGGTTATTCTTGGTTCTTGTGGTTCTAGTAAAGCTACTTATGAAAGAAGGAATTTGATGATGCCGAGATTGTCCGAAATGCCCAAAAACAAGAAGTTTAAGGAGGTAACCCATAAAAAGAGAAATAAAAAGATTAATAAAGCCAGGAAAAGATAGAATAGAAGGGCTACAATAGCAAGCTGTGTTTTGACTGTAGAATGTTATTGTAGTTGTCTAATATTTTTACTCGAATAAAAACGGGATCTGTTTTTTTGTTGCCATTATCTATAAGTTGTTCTTTTCTAAATAAAATGGAATGAACTGTTTTGGGCCCTATTGTTAAAGGATAATTGTTGCTTCTAACTTTCATTTTTCTTGATGTTGAGAAACTTCTTATAATAATTAATGGCGCAGAAATTTCTAAGTAATTTTTTGAGTTATTTTTTATTCTGATTTTGTATTCTGATTTGGTTTTAACCCGTGAGATATTTATAGATATACTATTTTTATTACTGTTCTTATTAGATTTTTTCTGCTTTTTTTGATAGAAAATAAGCAGGATTGTAATAAAAATCAATAAACCAAAAATGATGAATATCGCAACTCCATCAGGATTATTTACTTCAGGGGTTTTATCCGAAGCAAGATCTATTTGTTGTATAAGTATTATTATAAGCGGGATCATATGCGTAGTTATATTATTTCAATTTTATTTTCGAAGAAAGTAATAACATCTCCTTTTCTCAATTTTGCTCTTTTTCTAAATTCCGTATCTCCATTTCTAAGTATTAAACCTTGCTCTATCATTGTTTTTATTTCACCGCCGGATAAACCTTTGGAATATAGCTTAATAAGCTTAACCATTTCAATGTAATCGGTATCTAAGTTAAATTGATAAGTATCCATATTGTTATTTCTGTGTAAAGATTTAACAAAAATTTAGTTTAACAATAAAATTAAAGATTGAAAAGTATTATAATTTTGCTTATGTAATCCTAAAAATTATCTAATGGATCCAAATAAAGGCTCATTAACCGGATATTTAGAGCGTTTTATGTATCTCTTAAGTATTCTAAAAGAAAGGAATATTTCTCAAAGCACTTCTTGGTTTGATTATACGGTTATTTCAAACTTAGAAATGATGATTGATAATTACCGCAAACTTAGCATGGAATTGCCCGAAAAATATTTGATCCAAATTGTTGAGCCCTTAGATAATATTTTTAAAAGATTAATTGAGCAGGCAGCTGTTGAACTTGGAGATGAAAATGAGATAGATTATACTGAGATGGATGAGATAAAAGATGATTTAGATGAAATTGATTTATTATTGAAAGATCCATTTTTAAGTCATGAAGAAATTAACGATTTACTGGATAAAAGAAGTGAGTTACTTGAACTAATTAAAAAAAACAGCTAAACTAATTCACCATTCTCAAATTCGGCATCAAAAATAAGCTTGCCTTTCTGATCCCATATTTTCTTTTCCCCATGCTCAAGTCCATTTTTATAATGTGTTTCAAAATTTTTTAATCCATTAGGGAAGTATTTTATTTGTAAACCTTCGAGTTTATCATTGATGAAAAAACTTTCATATTTTTTTCCTCCTTTGTCATACCACATTTTTAGGGGGCCATTTCTTATTTCGTTTTTAAGTTCTATAGTTGCTTTTATATGTCCACTTTCGTAATACATTATTGTATGTCCCTCCTTAATTCCATTTTTGTATTCGGCCTCAATAAGTAAAACTTCTTTTTCGTTAAATATTTTTACAATACCATTAATTTTACCATCAAGCATTTCGCCTTCTTCAGCAAGAATATCATTTTCCAGTTTAATGCAGTATTTCCCGCTATAAGGGATTCCCTCAAGAGTAAGGTAACAGTTGTCCTTTTTAATTAATTCATTAATATTTATCACAACAATATGTTATTTAGGAAATGGAAATATTTGAAAGTTTCATATAAAAATAAAACAAAGCTAGTTTGTTATGTAATTAAAAGGCAGTTCAACTAAATCAGATAATTCTTCTCCAATTTCTTTTAAGTGTGTGTCATCCTTGTCAAAATACCAATCAATGATTAGGTCTGCACCTCTTTTTTTTAATTGAGCGATTTTATGGAGAATGTTTATGATGACCTTAAATGAGCCAGAATTATAATAAATTAGACGTAAAGTAAGATGTATTTGATGTGTCCCTTTGTCGATATTTTTAGAATAATTATCGAGCCATTCAAGAACAGGGGTGTAAAATTTTGATACATCCTCTGGCAACGAAAAGCCAGATATCAAAAAGACATTATTCGAAGGATCAAATACTATCTTTGGGGTAAATTTAGTTGGTGCAATGCTAAGGGCCTTCATCATAAGAGTTAAAATCAAGAATAAAGATAACTATTTTTTGCACTATTTAACGCTCTATGCCGAAATTGATTGTTTCATTATTTTTATTGCCTAATTTGTCTGTTACCTCTATTGTTATTTGGTAATGTTTTTCAGGTTCAAATCCATCAATATGTCCAATATATGGAGTCGATTTTCCTCCGTCAATTGAATATGAAATTTTATCTACACCTATTTGAGAGTCTGTTGCAGACAAGAATAATACAACATGACTAGGATAAACATCAAGTTTTAAGCTATCGTTATAAATTCTTTGTTTGTTTGTAGGAATACTAAAACGAGTAAATATTTCAGGTCCTGTTGTATCTACTTTAAAACTAAATTCACCGAAATTAGTGTTGTCAACATTATCATAACCATCATATTGTACAATGTGAGTGCCTTCCTCAGAGATGGTAAAAGGTTCGGAATATTCTTGTTTTGTGCCATCATCAATCCTATATTCGATTCTGTTTAAACCAGATTCAGCATCATTTGCCCGAAGAGATATTTTTGTTGTTTTTGTAATAAACATTGTGTCTTTTAATGCAAAGGATGGGCCTATAAACTTATAATTTAAGGCAGGTCCAGATAAATCAATATAAGGAATACTTGAGGAATTATTTTGTTCTTCTGTAGTGCTTTTATTGTTAACATTATCCACAGCATATGTTTTTATTCTAAGTGACCCCGAAGAGTTGGTAAGATAAAATGGTTTATCATAAAGTTGAAATTCTTCATCATTAATGGAATAATAAATTTCTTTAACGCCAGACTTGTTATCAAATGTTGTTAATTTAAGTTTTGATCTGCCAGAAGAGAATTCCCTGCCATTTGCAATAAAACTCTTTCCTATAATTTCTTCAACAATTGTTGGTGCCGTTTTGTCAATATAAAAATTATAAGTTTTTAGATCTTCTTTATTACCTAACCTATCTTCTGAATAATAAGTTAACGTGTGATCTCCTTGCGAAATGTAAGCGGCCTTTATACTACTTTTATATATTTTTTCTTCGCCACCATCTAAAGAATAGTTTATTGCTTTAATACCATATTCATCACTGGCAATAAGTTCAATAGAAGATCTTGCAGATAAAATATCACTGTAGGAATCTCCTTTGATTTCAAGTTTTGTTGCTGGGTTTTCATCATCAAGAATCAAGTGGTTATAGGTTACATCTTCCATGTTTCCAACATTATCAACTGCATAAAATTGTAAGATATATTCACCTTGTTCTTTGAATTCAATAGGTTCTGTGTATTCTTTGTAGGCACTGCTATCTAATGAATAATATAATTTTTGGACCCCGGAATGATTGTCATTACAAGTTAAAGTAATAGAGGTTAACCCTCCTATATATACTTTATCATCTTTTATTACTGTTAACACCTCTCCATAAGCAATTTTTGTTTTTGGAGCTTCACTGTCAGCATAAATCTCGAAAATTACATCTCTTAATGGATATACTATTTTTTTTGTTACGGTATCAACGGCTGATGGAGATCTAAAGGTGTTAAAACCCTCTGTATCCAAGTACATTGGGTTGGCATATTCTGAGGTTTCTTTACTTTGTAAAAGAAAAGATTCAGTTGTGTTATCTGGTGATGTAGATATATGAAAATATAAAGGCAAATCTTTGTTGATGTATAGATTCCCATCAGGACTAGAATAAATCCTTTTTGGATGAGTTATTATTTCTTGGCCAACCAGGGGTGAGAATGCAAAACTTAGAATTGCAGTGCACAAAAAAATATTTTTCATCGATTTCCTGTATTTCAAAAATGTAAAAACTATAATCTCGTTTCCTTTAACCTAAAAATTTGATATTGTTTATTTCAAAATATCAAATTTTAGTATTTTATGTTAGATGCTAAATTATTCATACGCTAGCTTTTATCTTAAGTTCCATTTTTTTTGAAAATGATATAATACTGATAATAAATTTAATAAATACATGAACTATTAACATGTATACCTAATTAAGTAAAAGTATAACTTAAAGAGAATCCATTATCATTGTATTTTAAATAAGATGTAATTGTAATATTATAACACCTTAAAACAAAAAACAACTAATGTAAGTTAATATAATTCATCACCTAGCGGTGATTTGTATTATTATTCCCACTCAATTGTTGCAGGGGGTTTAGAGCTAATATCATAAACAACCCGGTTAACACCTTTCACATTGTTTATAATCTTATTTGAGATTTTTGCAAGAAATTCATAAGGAAGGTGGCACCAATCTGCTGTCATTCCATCAGTAGAAGTAACAGCTCTTAAGGCAACAACATTTTCATAAGTACGTTCGTCCCCCATCACTCCAACAGATTGGATAGGTAATAATATTGCTGCAGCTTGCCAAACGTCATCGTATAATCCATCTTCCTTTAAACCTTCTATAAAAATATGATCTACTTCTTGTAGAAGGGTGACTTTTTCTTCTGTAATATCACTTATTATCCTGATTGATAATCCAGGGCCAGGGAAAGGATGACGGCCTAAAATGTTTTGAGAGATTTCAAGTTCTTTACCTACCCTTCTTACTTCATCTTTAAAAAGTAATTTTAAAGGTTCTATAATTTTAAGGTGCATTTTCTCTGGAAGGCCTCCTACATTGTGATGCGATTTTATTGTCGCAGAAGGGCCATTTACAGAGATAGATTCGATTACATCAGGATATATAGTTCCTTGAGCAAGCCATTTTACTCCTTGGATTTTTTTTGATTCTTTTTCAAAAATTTCGATGAAGACTCGCCCTATTATTTTTCGTTTTTTCTCAGGTTCCGAAACACCTTTTAACTCAGATAAAAATTCATGCTTTGATTCAACTCCGATGACGTTTAATCCCATATCCTGATAGGAGTGGAGTACGTCCTTAAATTCATTCTTACGTAATACCCCATTATCGACAAAAATACAGGTTAAATTTTTTCCGATAGCTTTATGTAAAAGAATAGCAGCAACAGAGCTATCTACTCCTCCTGATAATCCAAGTACTACTTTTTCGTCGTTGATTTCAGATTTTAAGTACTCAATAGTTTCTTCGATAAACGATTTAGGTGTCCAATCTTGTTGGCAACCACAAATTCCTACAACAAAGTTTTTAAGAAGATTTTTCCCTTCGGTAGTATGATATACTTCAGGGTGGAATTGTATTCCGTACGTATTTTCGTTTTCAATTTTGTAAGCAGCAACTTTTACATCATTAGTACTTCCAATAATAGTAAAGTTTTCGGGTAACTTAACAATGGTGTCTCCATGAGACATCCAAACCTGGGTGTTTGGTTTTAAGCCTTTTAGAAGGTCAGAGTTATTGTCAAATGAAGAAAGATTAGCTCTTCCGTATTCTCTATGCTTTGAAGGGAGAACTTCACCGCCATTATTCTGGGCCATTAATTGTGCTCCATAACATACCCCCAATAATGGTAACTTATTTCTAATCTCATTTAGTTTTATAATAGGTGCTTCGTTATCTCTTACACTATACGGACTACCCGATAATATTACGCCTTTAACAGTTTCATCAAAATCAGGAATGTTATTAAAAGGATAAATTTCACAGTAAACATTCAACTCCCTAACTTTTCTGGCTATCAACTGAGTGTATTGAGAGCCAAAATCAACAATGATAATTTTTTCTGTCACGTCCGTATATTTAAAATTTTTGCAAAGATAAAATATAAATGCGTTTTAATTCCAGCTTCTTAATTATTTGCTCGAATTGTGAATAACTCTAGGGTCTTGTTAGTTTTACTTCAAAGACATCCCCGTCTTTAACAGCTGTTGTATCTTTAAATATAACTCTTGCTTCGTTTAACAATACAGATACATCTTTATATCTTGCTGAGAAGTGACCAATTAGTAGTTTTTTTACATTTGCTTTTGAGGCAAGTTCTGCTGCTTGCAGACTAGTGGAGTGGCATGTTTCCCTGGCTCTTTTTATTTCTTTATGCAAGAAAGTAGCTTCATGATAAAGAAGATCGACACCAGAAAGTAACTTTTTTAAACTTTCTTTATATATAGTATCTGTACAATATGCATAACTTCTTTGTTTGTATGGAGGTTGCGTTAATTCATTGTTTTTTATTATAACCTGTTTTTTTTTATCAAAATAATCTTCTCCAAGTTTAATTTTAGGGATGTCTCTGATAGGTATGTTGTAATGTTTTACAACATCATTTTTTAAATTTAACATTCGTTTTTGCTCCTTAAATAAAAAACCATAGGTTTCAACTTTATGTGTTAGAGGGAAAGAGGTTACAGAACACTGTTTGTCCTCATGAATGATAGAAGTTTCACTAGGAATTTGTATGTGATTAATAGGGAAAGAATTCGAATGAGAAAAGGAAGAAAGATAAAATTGTAAGATTTTATCGAAATCTTTAGGAGCATAAATAGTAAAGGCTCCTTTTCGACCCATTAATTCTAGCGTAGAAAGTAAACCAAATATTCCAAAAACATGATCGCCATGGAGATGGCTTAGAAATAGGTGGTTTATTTTAAGTAAACTAACCCCAAATTTTCGAAGTTGTATCTGGGTTCCTTCGCCGCAATCAATTAAATAAAAGCGCTCATTTACATTTAGCAAATGAGCGCTTGGAAATCTATTATTTGCAGGCAGAGCAGAACTACTGCCTAAAATAGTCAGAAAAAATCTCAAAATAAATCCAGGCTTAACTTTCTGTCTTCTGAATTAATCCAGTTCCTTCATCTATTGTACTTGATATATTAAGTACTGTATCTAGCTGAGAAATGGTTATTAATCGTTCAACAGCATCATTTAGCCCTGTAAGCACAAAAGTACCATTTGCATTTTTACACAATCTATTTGCAACAAGAATTGCGCTTAAGCCGGAAGAATCACAATAACGAACTTTACTTAAATCAAGAATTATATTTTTTTCACCATTACCAGAAACAAGAACTAATTCTGACTTAAGCGTTGGTGCGATATGAGTATCTAGTTTTTCTTCTAAAACCTGAATCAACGTGTGATTTTCCAACTTTTCGATTTTGAATTCCATTTTAACGAAATTTTATGTTATAAATGCAATATACTAATTTTTATTGGATTTTTTTTCTTTTTCTTCTAATTCTGTTTTTAAAGCTGCTAATTCAGAAATGTCGCCCAATGTTGTTTTCTCAAGAGTGTTTTTGATTTTAGCTTTAGCTTTGCTGGTAGCCTCTGAGTCAGCCTTTCTTGAAGCTGCGTCGGATGCTTTTCTTTCGTCTTCAAACACTCTGCTGTGAGAAACAATTATTTTTTTAGCAGCTTTATTGAATTCAATTACTTTAAATGGTAATTTTTCATCAACTTTTGCTGGAGTTCCATCTTCTTTAACTAAATGTTTTGGAGTAGCAAATCCTTCAACACCATATGGTAAAGCAACGATTGCCCCTTTGTCTATAAATTCAGCGATTGTACCCTCGTGGATGCTGTTCATCGTGAACATTTCTTCAAATACATCCCATGGGTTTTCTTCAAGTTGCTTATGACCAAGGCTCAATCTTCTGTTTTCTTTGTCGATTTCAAGAACAACAACATCAATATCTGCATCAATAGAAGTAAATTCTGCCGGATGTTTAATCTTCTTAGTCCAAGAAAGGTCAGAGATGTGAATTAAACCATCAACACCTTCTTCTATTTCAACAAATACACCGAAGTTTGTGAAGTTTCTAACTTTTGCTACATGTTTAGAACCAACACCGTATTTTTCTTCAATTTTTTCCCATGGATCAGTTTTTAGTTGCTTGATACCAAGAGACATTTTTCTTTCTTCTCTGTCAAGAGTAAGAATTTGTGCTTCTACTTCATCTCCAACATTCATGAATTCTTGCGCACTTCTTAAGTGTTGTGACCAAGACATTTCAGAAACGTGGATAAGACCTTCAACTCCAGGAGCGATTTCTACAAATGCACCATAGTCAGCCATAACAACAACTTTACCTTTTACAGCATCACCAACTTTAAGATTTTCATCAAGAGAATCCCATGGATGAGGAGTAAGTTGTTTAAGACCTAAAGCAATTCGTTTTTTGTCATCATCAAAATCAAGGATAACAACATTTAGTTTTTGGTCTAACTGAACGATTTCTTCTGGGTGATTTACACGTCCCCAAGATAGGTCTGTGATGTGAATCAATCCGTCAACTCCACCAAGGTCGATGAATACACCATAAGAAGTGATGTTTTTAACAGTTCCCTCAAGAACCTGACCTTTTTCAAGTTTAGAAATGATATCAATTTTTTGTTGTTCAAGTTCAGCCTCGATAAGAGCTTTGTGAGAAACAACAACGTTTTTATATTCGTGGTTGATTTTAACAACCTTAAATTCCATTGTTTTACCAACGTAGATATCGTAGTCACGAATTGGTTTAACATCAATTTGCGAACCAGGTAAGAATGCCTCAATTCCGAATACATCTACAATCATACCACCTTTTGTGCGACATTTGATGTATCCTTTGATTACTTCGTCTTTTTCAAGTGCTTCGTTTACACGATCCCAAGAACGTAATGCTCTTGCTTTTTTGTGAGATAAAACAAGCTGCCCTTTTTTATCTTCCTGGCTTTCTACATAGACTTCTACTTTATCTCCAGGTTTAAGATCAGGATCGTACCTAAATTCGTTTAAACTAACAACGCCCTCTGATTTATAACCAATATTGATTACAACCTCTCGTTTGTTCATAGAAATAACAGTTCCATCAATAACTTCATTTTCAGCTATTGTTGAAAGAGTTTCTTTGTACATGTTCATGTATTCTGATGTGTCACCTAAATTAGCAACGTCAGAATCATTTTCATAACCATCCCAGTCGAAGTTTTCTAATGAAGCTTCGTAAGCTGTGCCTTTTGTTAAGATTGGCTCATCATCATCATCATCATCATTTTCTTCATCCTCGTCAGAGTCAGAATCATCAGAAACTTCTTCATCCTCATCGTCGTCGAAAGTTTCTTGTTTGTCATCATCTTCTTCGTTTGAAGCATCAACTTCTTCTGTAGTGTTTTCTGCTGTAATTTCTTCCTGCTTTTCAGCAGTTTCTTCTACTTTAGTGTTCTCGTTTTCAGTGTTAGTAACTTCTTCTTGGTTGGTTTCTTCGTTTTTTAAATTTTCTGTATTTTCTACCATCTAAAAATGTTTAAAAATAATTAATGAATTAGACATTATATTGTTTATTTATTTTGAGCGTGCAAAATTACAATATTAATTCTAAAAACCAGTGAATTAATTGTTTTTTAATTAAAAAAATGTATAGAAAACTAACCTGCTATTTTTTTGGATTGAAAACAGGAAGTAAGATAAGTGCAATTACACCAATAACTAAATAAATTAAATTTGTTGAAGTATGTGCAATTAGAGCAAATATTTTTGCGTCAACCCTTTCTATTCCGTAGATAGTTAAAGATTCAATCACTAAAAAATGCCATGCACCAATACCTCCTTGAACTGGAACCATCATTGCGAAACCACTTAATAGAAAAGTAACTAATCCAACACGGACTGTTAAATGTGATGTAGGCTCAAAAGCAAAAAATACCAGGAATAACATTAAAAAATAGATGAGATAGATAATTATTGTATGAAAGATAAATAAACCTTTCTTTTTCAATTGAAGTACAGATTTTAATCCTTCGAAAAATTCATTTTTTAATTTTTGAATCTTTTGAATTAATTTGTTGTTGCTGTTTTTATTTAAAAAAATAAGTGTCCCAATCCCAATGGTTGCAAGAGCTATTAGGATTAATATATTTCTGATGCTTAATAATTCAGAGAAACCCTGTTGCATTTCCGGATGGGTATCAAAAAAACGTTGGAAAACATCCAGGTTGGTGAAAAATATAATTATCGCAAAAAATACTAGTGCAATTACATCAGCAATTCTTTCTACGATTACTGTCCCAATTAATTTTGTTGCAGGGATTTTTTCGTATTTGGCAAGTACTGTACAGCGGGTTACTTCTCCAGCACGTGGTATAATTAAGTTCGTAAGGTAAAGTATTAATACAGCTAAAAAAGAGTTGTGGAGTTTGGGATTGTATCCAAGTGGGTGGATAAGTAAATTCCATCGTACTGCGCGTAGAAAATGTGCTGTAATTCCTAATAATACAGAAAGGGCCAGCCAAAAATAATTAAGTTCTTTAAGGCTTCCCATGAGTTCTTCTGTGTCTAAATCTCTATACACCCACCAAAAAATAGCAACACCAACAGCGAAGAAAAGTAAATATTTTAATATGTTTTTCCAGTTCATTTTCTAAAAATTGAATTGCAAATGTATAATAAGGATTTTAATCCCAATGTTAAATTTCTTAATTTAGTCAAAGCTTTATAGCCAATTATGTTTGAAAACTTTACTATTTATCTTAAATTTAATCAA
Source organism: Bacteroidales bacterium (assembly GCA_963665085.2). Lineage (GTDB taxonomy): Bacteria > Bacteroidota > Bacteroidia > Bacteroidales > JAAAOM01. The sequence continues at coordinate 424,986 of CAXXXS010000002.1, read as the reverse complement.
ACTAATAAAAAAAAGTGTTTTCTAATAATTTTATTCCTTTTCTTTGATAGATGAAACTACATCAAATAATAAAATAAAATCAATTTTTTAAATGAAAATTTCAATTGTTGGTACCGGTTATGTTGGTCTTGTATCAGGTACCTGTTTTGCTGAAACAGGTGTAAACGTTACTTGTGTAGATATTGATACAAAAAAAATAGAAAATCTTAAACAAGGGGTAATTCCAATTTATGAACCTGGACTTGAGGTCATGGTTAAGCGCAATGTTGAGAAAGAGAGATTGAGTTTTAGTACATCATTAAAGGAAAGCCTTGATGATTGTGATGCTGCTTTTATAGCGGTAGGTACGCCACCGGATGAAGATGGAAGTGCAGATCTTAAATATGTTATCGCTGTAGCCAGGGAAATAGGTATGTATATGACAGATTACTTGGTAGTAGTAACAAAAAGTACTGTGCCTATTGGTACTGCAAAACTTGTTAAAGAAGCGGTTCAGGATGAACTTAATAAGAGAAACTCAGATCTTAAATTCGATGTTGCTTCCAATCCTGAATTTTTAAAAGAAGGAAATGCTGTAGATGATTTCTTAAAACCAGACAGGATTGTTGTTGGAGTAGAATCGGAAAGAGCAGAAAAAACAATGAGACGTTTGTATAAACCATTTTTGCTAAATGGACATCCATTATTATTTATGGATATTCCTTCTGCTGAAATGACAAAATATACTGCAAATTCTATGTTAGCGACCAAGATTAGTTTTATGAACGATATTGCTAATCTTTGCGAGATTGTTGGGGCCGATGTCAATATGGTACGAAAAGGAATTGGAAGTGATCCCAGGATTGGGGAGAAATTTATTTATCCGGGAGCAGGATATGGCGGGTCTTGTTTTCCGAAAGATGTGCAGGCATTAATAAAAACAGCTGATAAGAATAATTATTCACTTCGAATCCTAAAAGCTGTAGAAGAAGTTAATAATCTTCAAAAGCATGTATTAGTACAAAAGGTAATGCAGCATTTTAATAATAGTTTAAAAGGTAAAACATTTGCGATGTGGGGATTATCTTTTAAACCTCAGACAGATGATATGCGCGAAGCACCCTCTCTTGTAATTATTGATGAATTAGTAAAAGAAGGGGCGAAAATTAAGACATATGATCCAGTTGCTATGGAAGAAGCAAAAAGAAGGATTGGAGATAAAGTTGAATATTGTGCTGAAATGTATGAAGCTGTAATTGATGCTGATGCATTAATTTTGGTTACAGAATGGACGGAATTCAGAATTCCTAATTTTAAAGTGCTAAAAAAACTTCTAAAGAATAAGGTTATCTTTGATGGCCGTAACATTTACGAACCTTCAGATATGAAGGAGTTCGGTTTTGATTATTATAGTATAGGGCGTGCAGTAGTAAAAATAAATTAATTGTGAAAAGAATTTTAGTTACAGGTGGAGCCGGATTTATTGGCTCACATCTTTGTGAGCGTTTATTAAAACAAGGTAATGAGGTTATTTGTTTAGATAATTATTTTACCGGACAAAAAAGAAATGTGGTACATCTATTAGACAATCCCTACTTTGAATTGATTAGGCATGATGTAACCATGCCTTTTTTTATTGAAGTGGATGAGATATATAATCTGGCATGTCCTGCGTCTCCAATTCACTATCAATTTAATCCTATAAAAACGATTAAAACGTCTGTTATGGGCGCAATTAATATGTTAGGATTAGCAAAACGAATTAAGGCAAAAATATTGCAGGCCTCGACAAGCGAAGTCTACGGGGATCCTAAAATTCATCCTCAGACAGAGGAATATTGGGGACATGTTAATCCTATTGGGATTCGTTCTTGTTATGATGAAGGGAAAAGGTGTGCAGAAACATTATTTAGTGATTATCACCATCAGAATAATGTTAAAATTAAAATAATACGAATTTTTAATACTTATGGACCAAGGATGCATCCAAATGATGGTAGGGTTGTTTCTAATTTTATCGTACAAGCACTTCAAGATAAGGATATAACTGTTTATGGAGATGGTTCTCAGACAAGAAGTTTTCAATATGTAAATGATTTGTTAGAAGGAATGGTTAGAATGATGGAGCAATCTCCAGATGATTTTACCGGACCTGTAAACATTGGGAATCCAAATGAATTCACTATTCTTGAACTTGCCCAAAAAGTGATTGAAATAACGGGAGCAAAATCCAAGATTATTTTTAAACCTCTTCCTTCTGATGATCCACTTCAGCGTCAGCCAGATATTTCATTGGCAAAAGAAAAACTAAATGGATGGAAACCAGAAATTCAACTTGAAGAAGGGCTTAAGAAAACCATCGATTATTTTGCAAGCACATTAAATATAACAAGAAAATCTATTCAGATATGAAAGGAATAATTTTAGCTGGAGGATCAGGCACAAGACTTTATCCTTTGACAAAATCAATCTCCAAGCAAATTATCCCAATTTATGATAAACCAATGATCTATTATCCTTTGTCTGTGCTTATGCTGGCAGGGATAAAAGATATTTTAATAATTTCGACACCCCAGGATCTCCCTATGTTTGAGAATCTTCTGGGAACTGGGGGACAATATGGAATTAAAATAACATATGCAGTTCAGCCATCCCCTGATGGATTGGCCCAAGCATTTCTAATTGGAGAAGATTTTATTGGTGATGATACAGCATGTTTAATCCTAGGGGATAATGTTTTTTATGGACAGGGATTTGGTCAGGTAGTTTACGATGCAGCACAGTTAACAGGGGGGGCAACTGTTTTTGGATATTATGTTACCGATCCGGAACGATATGGTGTTGTTGAGTTTGATGATACAGGAAATGTTATTAGTCTGGAAGAAAAGCCCCAGGATCCCCGTTCGAATTATGCTGTAACAGGCTTGTATTTCTATGACAATACAGTGGTCGAAAAAGCGAAAGCATTAAAACCTTCTGTAAGAGGTGAACTGGAAATAACAGATTTAAATAAAATTTATCTTCAGGATGGAAATTTAAGTGTTAAACTTTTAGGCCGTGGAGTGGCATGGTTAGATACCGGAACACATGATAGTTTATTGCAGGCATCAAATTATGTTTCGACAATTGAGAAAAGACAAGGACTAAAAGTTTCATGTATTGAGGAGATTGCTTATAAAAGAGGTTTTATTGATAAGCAACAGTTATTGAAACTTGCTGAACCATTGAAGAAAAACCAATATGGTCAATATCTGATTCGTATTGCCAACGAGAAAATCTACAATTTTAATTAGAATGAAAATCACAGAGACAGGAATAGATGGACTTGTAGTTGTAGAACCACAAGTCTTTGAAGATTCGCGAGGATACTTTTTTGAAAGCTACAATTATAAAAAACTGGAAGATGAGGGACTAATCATAAAATTCTTTCAGGATAACCAATCAAAATCATCTTATGGAGTAATAAGAGGGTTACATTACCAGCTAAATCCATTTGCGCAAACAAAATTTTTGAGGGTATTACAAGGTAGTGTATACGATGTTGCTGTTGATATAAGAAAAGGTTCTCCTACCTTCGGAAAATCTTTTGGTATAGAGCTTTCGGAAGATAATAAGAAGCAATTGTTTATTCCCCAGGGATTTGCTCATGGCTTTAGTGTTTTAAGCGAAAAAGCAGTTGTTCTCTATAAATGTGATAATTACTATAGTAAAGAATCTGAGAGAGGAATAATTTACAATGATCCCAGTCTGAAAATCGATTGGCAAATTCCTGAAAAAGATGTTCTCGTTTCAGAGAAAGATGCAATTTTACCAACATTAGAAAACGCAGAAATAAATTTTGTTTATCATGCCAAGTAAAGTATTAATAGCTGGGGCTTATGGACAGTTAGGAAGTGAAATCAAAGGATTATCAGAAAAATATCCCCAGATAGAATTTTTTTTTCATGACAAAGACACATTGGATCTAACCAATGTAAATGAAGTTGAAGGTTTTTTTGAAAAAAACCGACCCAATTATGTTGTGAATTGTGCTGCCTATACAAATGTGGACAAAGCTGAAGAGGATAAAGATTTAGCTTTGTTAATCAATTCTGAAGTTCCAAAAAATTTAGCCCGGCTTTCTGCGAAATATAGTTCTAAATTTTTTCATGTTTCTACAGACTATGTTTTTGATGGCAAATCATATGTGCCATATAAAGAAACAGATTCAACAAATCCAGAATCTGTCTATGGCAAAACAAAGTTAGATGGAGAACAAAAGGTTTTAGAATCAAATCCTGAAGCAATTATTATTCGGACAGCATGGCTTTATTCTTCGTTTGGGAATAATTTTATGAAGACGATGATAAGACTTGGAAATGAGCGTGAGGAAGTTAGAGTAATATTTGATCAGGTTGGAACACCAACCTATGCACGGGATCTGGCTTCTGCAATTTTGCAAATTATTAATGCAGAAGATTTTATTCCAGGAATTTATCATTTTTCAAATGAGGGCGTGTGTAGTTGGTATGATTTTGCATATGAGATTATTTTAAAATCAAATTTAGACTGTAAAGTGGTTCCAATTGAAACAAAAGATTATCCTTTGCCAGCCAAAAGGCCACAATATAGTGTGTTGAATAAGACAAAAATAAAGCATAACTTTAATATTGAAATTCCGCATTGGAAGGACAGTTTACATGAATGTTTGAAAAAATTAAATAAATAAAACATGGATAAAAATCAATTGCCAGAAGAAGTGTTATCAGCAGCTCAAAAGTGGTTGGATGGTAATTATGATTCAGAAACAAAAGAAAGAATCAACTATCTTCTTGAGAATGATCCAGATGAACTCAATGAAAGTTTTTATAGAAGTTTAGAGTTTGGGACAGGTGGACTTCGTGGTATAATGGGAGTAGGTACAAACCGAATGAATATTTATACTGTAGGAATGGCAACTCAAGGACTATCAAATTACCTTAAACAGAAATTTAACGGTGAAATAAAAGTTGCAATAGCACACGATTGTCGTAATAACAGCCGGTTATTCGCAGAAACCACAGCAGATGTATTTTCAGCGAATGGATTCAAGGTTATTCTTTTTGATTCACTTAAGCCAACTCCGGAGTTATCTTTTGCAATCAGGCACTACGGTTGTCAGAGTGGTGTTGTTATTACAGCTTCTCATAACCCCAAAGAATACAATGGTTATAAAGTTTATTGGGATGATGGGGGACAAATTGTAAGTCCTCATGATAAAAATATTATTGAAGAGGTCACTAAAATTCAATCAATAGAAGAGGTTAAATTTGATGCTAAAAAAGAAAATATTGAGTTAGTAGGAGATGAGTTTGATGAAATTTATACAGATAAAATAAATGCATTGACTCTTTCCCGCGACGCTATAGAACGTCAAAAAGATTTAAAAATTGTTTATACCCCAATCCATGGGACTGGAGTACGTTTAGTGCCTTTGGTTCTTAAGAAAAAGGGGTTTGTTAATGTATTTAATGTCCCGGAACAAGATGTAACAGATGGGAACTTTCCAACTGTTCACTCTCCAAATCCGGAGGAAACTGCTGCATTAACCATGGCTATTGAAAAAGCTAAACAGGAAGATGCAGATATTGTGATGGGGACAGATCCCGATGCTGATCGTGTTGGAATTGTTGTGAAAGATAATAAAGGTGAGTATGTAATTCTTAACGGTAACCAAACAGCTTCTGTACTTATCTATTATCTGCTAACAAAATGGCAAGAGAATGGCAAGTTAAAAGGCAAAGAATTTATTGCTAAAACAATTGTTACATCAGAGCTTTTAACAGAAATAGCAGATTCTTATAAAGTAAAACATTATCATGTTTTAACTGGATTTAAGTTTATAGCAGATATCATTAAACAAAAAGAAGGAGAACTTGAGTTTATTGGCGGCGGAGAAGAAAGTTATGGATATTTAATTGGAGATTTTGTTCGTGACAAAGATGCTGTAAGTTCTTGTGCAATGATTGCTGAAGCAGCAGCTTGGGCAAAAGATCAGGGGAAGTCTTTGTTCGATATTTTACTTGAAATCTATACGAAATATAGTTTCTACAAAGAACGATTAATTTCAGTAGTTAAGAAAGGAAAAAGCGGGGCTGAAGAAATAAAAGCGATGATGGCTAATTTTAGGACTTCACCACCTAAAACTCTTGCTGGTTCTGAAGTTGTTGATGTACTTGATTATAAAGAACAGCAAGCCATAAATCAGAAAACAGGTGGAAAAACAAAGATAGGACTTCCTGTTTCAAATGTTCTGCAATACATTACTGCTGATGGCTCAAAAATATCGGTTCGTCCCTCAGGAACAGAACCTAAAATCAAATTTTACTTTAGTGTAAAAGATAAATTGCAATCGGTAAAAGAATTCGATGAAGTAGAACAAAAACTAGAAAGTAAAATAGATACAATTATTAAAGAATTAAATCTATAAAATAAAAAGCGCCAAATAATTTCTTTTGGCGCTTTAATATATTTTTAGTCAATCGTAAATTTCACAGGGAATCTTAAGTAAACTTTTGTTGGCTTACCATTTACAAAACCCGGTATCCATTTTGGAGAATTTTGAATTAATCGGTAAGCTTCTCTATCTAAAATCGGATTGATACCTTTCTTTACCTCAATTTCTTTTACAACACCATCAACATCAATAGCGAACTGTATTTCTACGGTTCCAGAAATTTGTCCGTTTTGAGCTTCCTTTGGGTATTTAATTTTGTCAGATACATATTCAACAAAACCTTCTAAACCTTTTCCTTTAAAAGAAGGTAATGCACTTAAAGCAACCCCCTTCTCATAGCTGGCAGTAATAATGTTATTGTTGTTGTGATAGGAATATCCTCGTCGATCTACTTCTACAGGAAGAGTAATCTGGAACTCAGTATAACTTTTATCGACCAGTTTTTTATTGGAAGAACTGTTGAGATTATTATTAATAGAAGCTGAAGGAAAATTATTAATAGCAATATTTGGTCTTTTACTAATTTCAAATTCGGGCTCTTTTATTTCATTTGTTGTTTGTTCCATTTTAATTGGTTCATCTATTGGAATGACATTTTGTTTAGGAGGGCCCTCTGGAGGAGAAGGACGTTTTATTTCTTCTTTACTGAGTAAAGCAAGATCATGAGGGTAAATAATATTCTCTTTATCAATAATTATATTGGACAAGTTTTTTGCAATAAAAATGCCAAGAACAATTGCAGCAGCAACTGCTGTAATATTTATTATAAAACGTGATGGAAGAATTATATTTTTTTTGCGTTTATGAGACGAAGAAAATTGTTTTTCTAAATTGCGATTAGCATTTTCTATTTCTTTCGGGTTATTTATTTTTTTGTAACCAGAAAAAGCATTTCTGCATAATTCACATTCCTTTAGATGTTTCTCAAGTTTGATGGATAGTTCAGTGTCTTTTTTCTTTTGCAAAAGGTATAAGATACCTTCTTGCGTAAGACAACCATTAATATTTATATATTCTTTATTCTTGTTCATTATTTTCTGTCATCAAAATCTTTAGCTTACGTTTTGCATTTTGCAAATAACTCTTTACTTCTTTAAGCGTATATCCAGTTTCTTCTGTAATCTCCTTATAAGATTTATTGTCGAAATAGAATTTAGTAATACAAACCTGGTGTTCAGGCTTTAATTGCTTTATGAAACCGTTTATCTTATCCGGATTAATATCTTCGTCACTATGATGTTCAGAAATGCTTAATTCCACATTTCTTTCAATATTAAATTTTTCATTATCAATAGAGGTGTGTTCATGACGTTTTTCTTTTCTCAGAAACATCAAACATTCATTACGGACAACAGTTGTTATCCATTGCTTAAAATTTTTAATTTCGAATTGAAGGATTTTTGAGCCAAGTTTTTCGAACACCTCCATTACAATATCCTGACAATTCTCTATTTCGTTGATATAATTTAATGAAAGGCCGAGAAGAAGATGAGAATATCTTTCAAATAGTAATTCAATAACCAAATCATCTTGGGCGTTTTTGTAGAGCTTAAGTAATTCTTCGTCTGTTTTTTTGCTCCACGTAGCTTTTTTATTTAAATACCAAATAGCCAAGTTTGAATGTTTTGAGATTACACTTCAAATTTTATACCTGAAAAATAAGAAAAAAAATGTGGAATATTCACAAAAGGATCATCTAATGATTAACGGCGCCAATTTTTTTCTAACCTTAAAAAATTAAAATTATGGAAAGCAAAAAAACAAAAAAGTCAAATTTAGAGAACAAAAGGGTTCTTTTTATGGAAATAGGTTTACTTATAGCACTGTCTGTAGCGCTGGTAGCTTTTGAATGGTCATCTTCAAAAACAGATTCATACATAGCTCAAAATTCTATTGATATTGGAGATATGGAAGAAGATATGATAAATACGTTTAGGAAAGAACCACCGAAGAAGGTAATTCCACCAAAAATAGAACCTATAGTCTTACAAATAGTTGAAAATACTGTTGAAATAAAAGATGAATTACCAGATTTTTCTTCAGAAACAACACAAAGTGAAATAATAGATTTTGTGAGTTTTGAACCGACAGAAGAAGCAGTTGAAGAACAACCCTTTTTTAAAGTAGAAGATATGCCTAAGTTTAGAGGAGGGGATTTAATCAATTTTGTGAAATATGTTAACCAGAATCTTAAATATCCCGCAATTGCTGCTGAGAATGGCATAGAGGGAAGGGTTTTTATACAATTTGTTGTAAGCAAATTTGGTGATGTAAAAAACGTTACACTTGTAAGAGGGGCCGATCCCGCATTAGATAAGGAAGCGTTACGTGTTGTATCAGCATCACCCAAATGGGAACCGGGAAAACAACGGGGAACCCCTGTAAATGTATGCTTTACTGTACCAATAAATTTTCAGCTTCAGAAATAATAAAGTTTTCCGCTATTCATGTTGTTTTAGAGTTCGAGAAGAAGCTCTTCGGGATTACTACCCCCGAAGAGCATTTTTTTTGGATCCTCTACGAGTTCTTTTATTTTAACTAAAAATGTAACGGAATCTTTCCCGTCAATAATCCTGTGATCGTACGATAATGCCAGGTACATCATAGGTCTAATCTCGACTTTTCCTTTTACTGCAATGGGTCTTTCTACAATATTATGCATTCCAAGAATTGCTGATTGGGGTGGATTAATTATCGGTGTGCTTAATAATGAACCAAAAACACCTCCGTTGGTAATGCTAAAAGTACCTCCTTTTAAATCTTCTATCGAGATACGGTTCTTTCTGGCTTGCTTTGCCAGATCCGCTAATTTTATTTCAATATCGGCGAGTGAAAGACTTTCTGCATTTCTTATGATTGGAACCATTAAGCCCTTGTCTGTTTGTACTGCTATTCCAATATCAGAATAGTTTGGGGTTATAATTTCGTCACCATCAATTTGAGAATTTACTTTTGGGTAGGTTTGTAATGCAATGGCTGCCGCTTTTGTAAAAAACGACATAAACCCTAATTTAATATTGTGTTTTTCCAGAAATTTAGGTTGATGTTTTTTTCTTAAAGCAATTATTTCAGACATATCTACTTCATTAAAAGTAGTTAGCATCGCTGTTTCATTTTTAACAGAAACAAGCCTTTGGCTAAGTTTGCGCCTCAAAGAACTCATTTTAGTACGATTGTCTTCTCTTTCTTTTGCCTCACTCTTTATACTAAAAGATGCATCAGATTTATTGCTAGTTGAAATTACTTTCTCAACATCAGTTTTTGAAATCTTTCTAAGCCCGTTTACGATATCATCAACATTAACATTATACTCATCCATCATTTTTTTTGCCACAGGAGTTGCTTTTATTTTTTTGATGTCTGAGTCAATTTCTTTTTCCGTTACTGTATTCTCAGAAACACTTTGTAATGAAAGGGATGATTCTTTTTTTATCTCTTCCTTTTTCGATTCCTGAGCTGGTTCACTTTTTTTGTTGTCGACTTTTTTTGAAGTATCTATTTTACACACAACTTCTCCTACAGCAACAGTATCTCCAATTTCTTTGAGAATAGAAATTTCGCCACTTTCAACAGCTATTAAAGGTAATGTTGCTTTTTCAGATTCTACTTCACCAACTTCCTGGTCTTTTTCAACAAAATCACCAGACTTAACAAGCCAGTTTGATATTTCGACTTCTGATATAGATTCTCCGGGACTGGGTATTTTAACTTCAGCTATCATCTTTAAGAAATAGGATTTAAAAAGTATTTATGCTGTTTTAATATTTCTTTTCTCGATTTTCCAACCATACATTGTAAACCACAATACTTATTTAGAAGTTCACAATCGCAATGGCGGAACACTTTTTCTATAATTTCTTCTTGCTGTAAGAAGTGGATTTTACTAAGTCCTGTAGCAGGACTTCCACTTGCTTGCCTGGTAACTCCGATTAGTTCAAAATCTTTTAATTGATTTTGAATGTAGTACCATGCCCCCATATTTTCAGGCTCTTCCTGAACCCATAAATGAAGCAGGGCATTCTTATATTTTGATTTTATAGCTTCTAATTGTTCGGTGGGGAGTGGATGAAGCTGTTCAACCCTAATTAATGCAATATCATTGGCATTTAATTCTTCTTTTCTTTTTAAAAGATCATAATATATTTTGCCTGTACAAAATACAACTCTTCTTACTTCATCAACATCAACATTTTCATCGTCATATACTTCCTGAAATGATCCGGTAGTTAAATCATCGAGCGATGATATGCATTTTGGGTGTCTTAACAGGCTTTTAGGTGTAAAAACAATCAGGGGGATCATAAATTTACGTTTCATATGTTGGCGAAGCACATGAAAGAAATTTGCAGGTGTAGTAATATTACATATCTGCATGTTCTGTCTTGCTGTTACCGACAAGAAACGTTCTATTCTTGCACTGGAATGTTCAGGTCCCTGCCCTTCAAATCCATGAGGAAGCAACATAACCAAACCATTCATTATTCCCCATTTTTCTTCTGCAGACGCAATATATTGGTCGATGATTACCTGGGCAACGTTTACAAAATCTCCAAATTGAGCTTCCCAGATAGTTAATCCATCGGGTTTTGCGAGAGCATAACCATATTCAAAACCAAGCACGCCGTATTCATTTAAAGGTGAATTGTGTACCGTAAATGGAGGTTGATTCTCGAATAGGTATTTTAATGGAGTAAATGTTTTATCTGTATCTTCAATAACATGAGCAGCATGCCTGTGAGAGAAAGTCCCCCTGATAGAATCCTGTCCGCTTATACGAATAGATGTGCCGTCCATTAACAAGCTGCCATAAGCTAAAAGTTCTGCAAGTGCCCAATCAAGCCTGTTTTCTTCAATAGTTTTTCTCCTTTCTTCAACAAGTTTATGCGTTTTTTTAAAGAATTTTCTGTCTTTAGGAAGAAAATTTATTTTTTCGGCTATTTCAAGAAGTTTTTCTTTTGAAACTCCTGTTTGTAGATGATTTGAGAAATCTTCCTTTTCTGAATATTTAAAGTTTTTCCAATCCTCAAGAAGGAACTGTTTTATTTTAGTTTTCTTAATTTTTTTAGATTCTTCAAGTTTGAGCTCAAGAATAGAATCAAATTCTTTTTGACTCTCTTTTATCTGTTCTTTAGTATAGATGCCTGTTTCTACTAATTTATCAGAATATATATCAAGCGGGGTTGGATGTATTTCAATTGCTTTATACAGCGTAGGTTGTGTAAACCTCGGTTCATCACCTTCGTTATGTCCAAATTTCCTGTAAGAAAGGATATCAATAAATACATCTGTATGGAATTCTTGTCGATAATCCATTGCTATTCTGATAGTATGCAGAAGGGCTTCAACATCATCTCCATTTACATGAAATATAGGTGCTTTGGTTACTTTTCCAATATCTGTACAGTATGTGCTTGTGCGTGCATCCAGATAATTTGTGGTAAAACCTACCTGGTTATTTATAACGAGGTGAATTGTCCCTCCTGTTTTATAGCCATAAAGTTCGGCCATCTGAGCTACTTCATAAACAACCCCCTGGCCTGCAATTGCTGCATCTCCATGTATTGAGATAGGACATATTTTATTAAAATCGCCATTATACTTATGTTCGATTTTTGCTCTGGCAATTCCTTGAATAACTGGTCCAACTGTTTCTAAATGCGATGGATTTGGGGCAAGGTTTAATCGAACAGTTTTTCCGCTTTCAGTTTTTATATCGTTACCATATCCAAGATGGTATTTTACATCTCCCAGAGCTATGGAGTCTTCATATTCATCAGCAATAAATTCCTGGAATATATTTTCGTAGGGTTTTCTTAAAACATTAGCAAGTACATTTAATCGCCCCCTGTGAGCCATTCCAACAATAAATTCATCAATACCAAGCAGGGAACCTTTGTTAAGAATTTCATGCAAGGCTGGAATTAAATTTTCTGTACCTTCTAAAGAAAAACGTTTCTGGCCAACAAATTTTTTGTGTATAAAATTCTCAAACCCCACAGCCTGTTGAAGATAAAAATATGTTTGTTTCTTTTCTTCAACACTAAATTCAGTCTGGTTTTTCGATTTTTCCATCCTTTCCTTTAGCCATTTAAGCCTTTCGGGTTTTCTTATAAACATAAATTCAGCACCTACTGATTTACAGTATGTTTCTTGAAGGTAGGTTACAATATCTTTTAATTTGGATTTCCCTATACCTATATCAGATCCGGCATGAAATTCAGTGTTGAGATCATTTTCGGAAAGAGCATAGTTCTCCAAATCCAGGGTAGGGGTATACTTTCTTCGGGTCCTTACAGGATTTGTCTTTGTGAATAGATGCCCTCTTTTTCGGTAAGCATCAATAAGATTAATGACTTTAAATTCTTTATCAAATAATTCAGGATTGGAAACAGGTACATTATCTGAATAGAATCTTTGAGCAAATTCAAAGCCTTGAAAGAATTTTTTCCAACTTTCATCAACCGAATCAGGGTCTTTTTTGTATTCATTAAAAAGAGACTCAACAGAGTCAATTTCTAAATTACCTAAGAACGATAAATCATCCATATATCTAAAAATCTAGCGAGCCTTGTAAACAAAAGAACAAAGCTAGTTAAAGTTGCTAATAAAAAGTTAAAAGTATAATAACATTGAATGTTATTTTTTGAAAGTCTTAAACATTTTTACCCCTAAAATAGTTCACTATAATCAGTAATATTTTAATTATAAATGAAAAATGGCAAAACCTCAGAAAATTTTATCTTTGAATATTCTCAAAATTTTTATAACACTTAAACATTCATTTCTATGAAAATTGGTATTTTAAAAGAGCCCGATAGTGAAAAAAGAGTAGCGATGCTACCTGAAGGGGTCTCAGAATTGAAAAAACTTAATGTAGAAGTGCTTGTTGAAAAAGATTCCGGAAAACAATCATTTACTTCTGATGAAGATTATAAGGAAGTAGGTGCAGTTATTGTTGATAAGGAAGAAATTTTTAAACAAGCTGATCTCATTCTGAAAATCACTGCTTTTTCTGACGATGAACTTTCTAAGTTCACAACAGAGAAAATTGGCTTATCAGCTTTAAATCCATTAGCCAACACTGACCTTGTAAAGAGCCTAAAAGACAAAGGGCTCACAATGTTTAGTATGGATATGATTCCGCGAAGTACCCGTGGACAGGCAATGGATATTTTATCGTCTATGGCAACAATTTCAGGTTATAAAGCTGTTCTTGATGCTGCTATGCATTTGCCCAAGTTTTTTCCTATGTTTATGTCAGCAGCTGGTACAATAAGGCCAGCTAAAGTGCTTATTTTAGGGGCTGGTGTTGCAGGATTACAGGCCATTGCATCTGCCAGAAAACTGGGTGCCGTTGTTGAGGCTTTTGATGTTCGTTCAGCTGTTAAAGAAGAAGTTCAGAGTTTGGGCGGTAAGTTTATCGAGGTAGAAGGGGCAAAAGAAGATGCCGCTGCCGGAGGATATGCTGTAGAACAAACCGAAGAATTTAAACAAAAACAGGGAGAATTAATTCAGGAGCATGCTAAAAAAGCAAATGTAGTTATTTGTACGGCTCAGATTCCAGGTAGGATTGCACCTGTACTTGTTAAAAAAGAAACTGTAGGACAAATGCTCCCTGGTTCAGTAATCATCGATTTAGCAGCCTCAACGGGAGGAAACTGCGAAGTGACAGAAAACGGGAAAACAATCAGTTTTAATGGCGTAACTATTATAGGGAAATCAGATTATCCTTCAGATATGCCGGTTGATGCAAGTCGAATGTTCGGCAAAAATGTGAATAATTTCCTTAAACTAATCATCGATGGAGAAGGTAATCTTAACCTTGATTTTGAAGATGAGATTGTAAAAGGTACTTGTATCACGCATAGAAAAGAGGTTGTTAACGAGAGAGTAAAACAAATTATTGAAAATTAAAATAGTAAATCATGGAACAAGCCTTAGTGTTTTTCTATTCATATAAAGAAGCGATTTTTATTATCGTTCTTACTATCTTCTTAGGTTTCGAAGTAATTGCCAATGTGCCATCCGTATTGCATACTCCTTTAATGTCTGGGGCCAATGCAATTAGTGGTGTAATTATTATCGGAGGGATCATTTTAGTTGGCCATGCTGATATATCAACCTTGTCATTAAACCTGGTATTAGGGATTTTTGCAGTGATTTTCGGCACGCTAAACGTAATTGGTGGTTTTGTTGTTACCGACAGAATGTTAGAAATGTTTAAGAAAAAGAAAAAACAATAAAAATGAACATAAATACATTAGAAGGCCTGGGAGTAACAACAGGCGATATAATACTAGAATTTAGTTATTTATTAGCAGCAATAATGTTTGTTGTTGGATTGAAGTTTCTTAGTCATCCGGAAACTGCGCGTAAAGGTAACCTTTGGGCTGCTGCGGGTATGTTACTGGCGATGATTACAACACTTATTTTACATAGAGACGTTGATGGAAATAAGATAGCAGCTGCAAATGCAATAGTGATTATTGTAGCAATAATATTTGGAAGTATTATTGGTGCTGTAGTAGCCAGAAAAATTAAAATGACTGCAATGCCTCAATTGGTATCGTTTTTCAATGCTACTGGAGGTGCAGCATCTGCACTTGTTGCTTTAATGGAATATTCAAACCCCGATAATTCTTCTGCATTAGTTACTTTACTAGGATTAATTATTGGTAGTATTGCATTTAGTGGAAGTATGATTGCTTACGGAAAATTAGATGGAAAGGTAGGTGATATCTTCTCAAGTTTTATGACTTACCTAAATATATTTATTCTAATTGTTATAGCGGTTTTAACTGCATACATGCTTATTGGAGATTTTACACCGGAGAAACAAACGATGCTTGTATATGCACTTTTAATTATTTCGCTTATATACGGAGTTACTTTTGTAATGCCAATCGGTGGTGCTGATATGCCCGTTGTAATATCATTACTGAATTCATTTACTGGTATTGCTGCTGCTATGGCAGGATTTATATATCACAACCAGGCAATGATTCTTGGTGGTATTTTTGTAGGTTCTGCAGGAACAATTCTTACAGTTTTAATGTGTAAGGCAATGAACCGTTCATTGTTGAATGTAATCATTGGTTCTTTTGGTGGCGGTGCTGTTGTGGGTTCAGACAAAACTGTAGGAATTATTAAAGAAATATCTGTTTCTGATGCGTCGGTGCTTTTAAGTTATACGAGCAAAGTAGTTATTGTTCCTGGTTATGGATTAGCTGTAGCACAAGCTCAACATGTTTGTAATGAAATGGTAAAACTTCTTGAAGAGAAAGGTGTAGAAGTGAAATTTGCTATTCACCCTGTAGCTGGACGTATGCCAGGGCATATGAACGTATTATTAGCTGAGGCAGATGTGCCTTATGAAAAATTAGTTGAAATGGATGATATTAATCCGGAAATGCCAAATACAGATGTTACTATTGTTATTGGGGCAAATGATGTTGTGAATCCTGCCGCTTTGGATGATCCTTCAAGCCCGATCTATGGAATGCCAATCATCAATGCGCATGAATCAAAAAATATTATCGTAATGAAACGTGGTATGGGTAAAGGTTATGCAGCTATTGAGAACTATTTGTTTTATAATGATAAAACAAGAATGCTATTTGGCAATGCAAAAGATTCTATTCAAAAATTAGTTTCTGAGATTAAGAGTTTATAATATTTACTCGCCTTAGTTCATAATTATTTAGGGATCAAAAAGAGTCCGGACATTGTCCGGATTTTTTTATGTGTTTTGCAATTGTAAGATTTTTTTTGAAGAAGTGAATTTTATAACATGCCTCTTTTTTCAAGCTCTTCATTAAACTTGTTTTTATAAGTATCGCTGATAGGTATAAGTTTATCCTTGATTTTTATCCTGCTTCTTTCAATACTTTCTATTTTATCAATAGCAACCATGTAAGATTTATGTATTCGGATAAAATTAGAACAAGGTAAAGCTTCCTCCATTTTTTTGAAGTTCTGGAGCGTCATAATTTTATCGTTTTTACATATAATCCGCAGATAGTCTCCTTGACCTTCAATATATAATATGTCGTCAAAATATATTTTTTGTAACCTGGATTCTGTTTTTACAAAGAAATACCCATAACTCTCCTCTGAAGTTACAACTTCATTGTTGGGTTTTTTTAATCCAAAATCATTGTGTTTGTTTTTTTTCAGGCTAATTGTCTCGTGTACTTTATTTACAGCTTTTAGAAACCTATCAAAAGAAATGGGCTTTAACAGGTAATCGTCAACATCCAGATCATACCCTTGTAGGGCATAGTTTTCGTAAGCAGTTGTTAATATTACATGAGGACGGTTGCTATTTAATACAGACAACATCTGAATCCCTGTAAGTTCCTCCATCTGAATGTCTAAAAACATTAAATCGATAGGCTCCTCCTTTAGGAAATCGATAGCTGAGAGTGCATTATCAAAACTTTTCACATGATTTAGGAAAGGAACTTTGTTTATATAATCTTCGATAATATCAAGAGCTAATGGCTCATCATCAACAGCAATACAATTAATTGTCATTTAACTTTAGTATTAGTTTTACGTAGTATTTGTTATTTTCTTGGTTAATCTCCAGAGAATATTTCTTTGGATATAACAAATCCAATCTGCGTTTTACATTTTTCAGACCAATACCTCCCACATCATCTTTTTGTTGGGTACAGTCTTTCGTGAAAAAATTCTCAGATGTAAAAATAATACTTTCTTTGTCAGCTTTTATATTAATTATGATCCCAGGACTTTCAACCTTTTTATCTCCATGCTTATAAGCATTTTCAACAAAGGGTATTAATAACATCGGGGAAATAAATAAATTTTTTGTTTCACCTTCAATTGATAGTTGAACGAAATTTTCTTTTTTCATCCTTAATTGCTGAAGTTCATTGAAACTTTTTAGGTAGTCAATTTCTTTGTCTAAAAGCACCTTATCGGTAGATGTATCATAAAGCATATAACGCATTATCTCGGATAACTTCATGATAGCTTCGGGTGCTATATCTGATTTTTTATAAACAAGCGAATAAATATTATTTAATGTGTTGAACAAAAAATGTGGGCTTAATTGAAATCGAAGGAGTGCTAATTCACTTGCATGTTTCTGATTTACTAACTCTACTTTTAGTTTTTGATCGATTATCCAGTTTTCAGTGATTTTTATCAATATTGGATATATACAATAAATTATTGTGTTAAATAATTCTCTAATTTCAGCATCACCTTTATACATTCGATGAAGAAATTTTTCGTCAATGTTTAGAAATTTTCCAAATATCTTTGTCCCTTCAATTTTTAGCAGGGTAAATAATACGATAAAAATGGCCAGGGCAATTATTACAAAGTACCTTTTTTTGTGTTTTAAAAACCAAGGTATAAATCCAAAATAGACAATGTAGAAGTTTACTAAACTTAAAAAAGGTAATAAGTTAAGAAATAAACGGACCCTTTCTTCATCAATAAATCGATACCCTCTAAACGTTAGTTGAGGGATAATAGTAAATATTGACCAAAAGATAATGTGTAAAAATAAATATTGAGATTTTTTCATCTTTCACTATAAATAAAGTGTAAAATTACCAGAATTAAAACTAAAACTTCAAATCAATCTATTAGTATATCAAAATATTCGATGAATGATAGATAATTATCTGTCAAATGGTTATTTACTTATAATCCATGTGTCGTCGACAAATGTAAGGATTTCACAGATTACTTTTTTAAAAATATCAGACTGATATCATCTTTGTACAAGTTTTTTTAACAAACTGAAAACAAAAAAATAAAATGAAAAAGATTATTACTAGATTATTAATTATACCATTATTCATGTCATTTGTAATTACAGCAAATGCACAATACCAGGCGAATGCTAACCCATCGGGTATAATAACAGGAAAAGTTAATGATGAAGGGACTAAAAAAGCTGTTGAATATGCAAATATTGTTTTGTACAAGGCACAGGATTCATCATTGGTTACAGGAACAATTAGTGGTGCCGATGGAAGTTTTCTTTTGGAAAATGTACCATCAGGAAAATATTATATTGTTGCAAATTTCATTGGGTATGAAAAATATACTACCGATAACATAACAATTTCAAATAATAAGAAAAATATTAATGTCCCTCCAATTTCGCTAAAACAAGCATTAACGGAAATAGAACAGGCAGAGATTGTTGGTAATAAAAATTATGTTGAATATAAAATTGATAAAAAAATTGTTAATGTGAGCCAACATGTTAACGCCGCCGGTGGTACTGCTTCTGATGTTCTTGAGAATGTGCCTTCGGTAGATGTAGATCTTGATGGCAATGTTACTTTACGTGGAAGTTCTAATTTTACTGTACTTATTGACGGGCGCCCATCAATTATAGAAGGTAGTGATGCGTTAACACAATTACCTGCCAGTGCAATTCAAAATATTGAAATTATAACCAATCCTTCTGCAAAATATGATCCTGACGGTACCGCGGGAATTATAAATGTTATCATGAAAAAACAGAAACTGAGAGGTACTTCAGGGATAATAAATTTATCAGCAGGAACAAGTCCTGATTATTCTGGCGATATTCTATTAAATTACAGAACAGGGAAATTTAATTTTTCCGGGGGCTTGAGTTATTCTGATAGAAATATGCAGCGTTACTCAGAATCATTTAGAGAATATTTGACAGATACTGTTTATTATTTAGAAGAAAACTCTGATGGAACAATGAATCGTGGCGGATATAACTTTAAAGGTGGGGTAGATTATGATATTACAGACAACAATAAAATATTTGCAACAGGTACATACCGTTCGTTTTCTTTTGGTAATAGTACTATAGACAATCAAAGAGAATGGGATGAGGTAGGTTCTTATAATGATTATTATGTTAGTGATAATGGTTCAGAAATGACAATGGACGGCCTCTCTATTAATCTTGGAGATAATCATAAATTTAATGATAAAGGACATGAGATAAGATTTAATACAACAGTTACAAAAACATTATTTGATAGAAATGTAACTAGTCTTACACAATATATTACAGATGCTAGTTTTATTCCTGGAAATGAAATAAATACTCAAACAGAAAATATTAATGAGTCAGATGGTTATGATTTTAGGGCAGATCTTGATTATACTTGGCCTTTTTCTGAAAAAGGTACAATAGAAGCTGGATATCAACTTCGTTCAGAAAATGAGACATCTGATATTACTTATCAGGAGATGAACCAGGTAACTGGACTGTGGGAAATTGATAATAATACTTCAAATTCCTACGAATATGAGAGAAATATCCATGCATTGTATTTTACTTATGCAAATCAATTTAGTTTTGTAGATGTTAAATTTGGACTTAGAACTGAATACACAGATCGTTCTTTGGATCAAAATACACTAAATAACAAGTTTACATATGAGAGCCTTGATTTTTATCCAAGTGCATACATAACAAAAAGATTCTCTAATGATCAGCAAATTCAATTAAACTACAGTCGCAGGGTGAACCGGCCTCGAGGACAATCAATGAATCCTTTTACTATTCGTTCTGATGGATATACGGCCTTTAAAGGAAATCCTGAAATTGAACCTGAATTTGCAAATTCGTATGAATTAAATTATCAAAAATATTTTGGGCGTTCATCAGTCTCTGTTGAATCATATTTCCGTCAGACAGTAAACAAAATGACAAGGATTACAACCGTAACAGATGAAGGCCTCTATGAGATGTCTATGACAAACCTTGATGAAGACTATTCTCTTGGTGTTGAATTTAGTGGCAATCTACAATTAACTAAATGGTGGATGTTTATGCCTTCAGGAACAATCTATA
This sequence comes from Bacteroidales bacterium, assembly GCA_963665085.2. Lineage (GTDB taxonomy): Bacteria > Bacteroidota > Bacteroidia > Bacteroidales > JAAAOM01. Next base: position 404,701 of record CAXXXS010000002.1, on the reverse strand, counting down.
AATATCATTTAGAAGGTAATGCGGAAAGTGCAAGTGTTGCAAAAAACAGTAATAACTGGAGGTTTCGGGCAAATACTTCCTTTACATTACCAACAAAAACAAGGCTCGATATCTTTGCAATGTACAATAGCCCAACTGTAACTGTTGATGGAGAAAGAGAAGCATTCTTAATGACAGGCTTGGGAGTTCGTCATGATTTTCTTGATAAAAAACTTACTCTTACTTTAAGGGCCCGCGATTTATTTGGAACAGCCCACAGAAAATCTACCTATATTTCTGCGTCATCTCTCTCTACGTCGGATAGTTGGGGTAAATCACCAATTTTCTCTATCTCACTTAGCTATAAAATTAATAATTATAGAACAGGAAGAAATAATAATTCTTCAGGTGGGGATAATGGTGGAATGGATACAGAAAGTAGTGATTTTGAAATGATGATGTAATAAAAAAGATATGGAATTTCAGATGACCTTTTTTTTCATGATAAGTTAGTTAGCTTTAGTTTAGTTAGTCTTTAGGGAGATACAGGTGGCCTACTTGTGTCTCCCTTTTTTTATGTAGGGTCTTAATATATTCAGAATTTTAAAATCAAAAAATAACTTTTTAAACTTTGAAGTATCGATAAATTAAAAACATAAAGATGGACTAGAAATATTACTTAGCATTGGCTTAGGAGTACTAATGTTTAATCCAAAATTAACCATTATTCCTTTTTAAGTATTCCAGATAGAATTGCTCAACTTCTTTCCTTGCCCAAGGTGTGCGTCGCAAAAACTTTAAGCTTGACTTGATTGATGGATTCTCGTTAAAACATCTGATTTTTATGTTATAACCTAAATATTCCCACCCATAATGTGCTTGCAATTCGGTAACGATTTGCTCTAACGTAATTCCGTGTAATGGATTATTTTGTTGAGACATTTTTTATAACTATTCTTTTTCTTTTTTTTCTTCCTCCTGTTTCAGATTTCAAATTTACATTTTTATGGGTGTTGGAATTACTGGAATATGATTTATTGTTTTGTTTTTTTGGTCTGGCATTTTGTCTTCTATTCTGACCTTGTTTTATGGGCTCAGTAGAAGCATTTGGATCCGGCTCAAAACCTTCTAAAATGGTTGCCGGTATTTTTATGCCAACTAGTTTTTCAATATCGCACAAGTACGTGGTTTCATCTTCACTTACAAGACTAATAGCTTCTCCGCTAGCCCCTGCCCGGCCAGTCCGGCCGATTCTGTGAACATAGTCTTCAGGGATATTGGGTAATTCAAAATTGATTACATGAGGCAATAGTGGAATGTCTAATCCACGAGCTGCAATATCAGTAGCCACTAATACGCTTATGCTTCCGTCTTTAAATCCGGACAAAGCTTTGGTACGTGTACCCTGACTTTTATTTCCGTGGATTGCGGCTGCTTTGATACCTGTTTTAACCATCTTATCACAAAGCTTGTTAGCTCCATGTTTTGTGCGGGTAAACACTAAAACCTGTTTCCAGTTTCCTTCAGAAATCAACTTGATAATTAAGCTGATTTTTTTGTTTTTTGCAGTACGGTATACCTTTTGTGAAATAGCATCCACGGTTGTGTTTTCGGGTGTAGCTTCAACCTGAACAGGTTGGTTTAAAATACCATTTGCCAGTTGTTTAATATCTTTTGAAAACGTAGCAGAGAACATTAAGTTTTGCCGTTTTTTGGGGATTAATTTCATAACACGTTCAATGTCGCGCAGAAATCCCATATCTAACATTCTGTCGGCTTCATCTAAAACAAAAATCTCAATATGTTTTAAAGATACCAGGCCTTGGTTGTGTAAATCAAGTAAACGGCCAGGCGTAGCTACTAAAACATCGATGCCTCTTCTGATTGCTAAGGCTTGTGGATTCTGGTTAACCCCTCCAAAGATTACTGTACTCCGTAAGTTTAAAAACTTGCCATATTCTTTTATGTTGTCATAAACTTGTGCTGCTAACTCACGGGTAGGGGTTAAAATCAATGCACGAATTGCCCTGAATTTTTCACCAGGATATTCAGATAAGATATGTAATAGGGGTAAGGTAAACGCCGCTGTTTTCCCGGTTCCTGTTTGTGCAGAGGCCAATATATCCCTGCCTTTTAAGACTGACGGAATTGCTTTTGATTGTATTGGGCTGGGTGAGGTGTATCCTTTTTTGCTAATAGCTCTTAGCAAGGCTTCGGACAAGCCTAAATTTTGAAATGACATAAATAATATTTGTAATATATAACACTAACTTGTTTGCCTCTTTAGGGCAGCAGCGAAGGTAGCATTAATAAATGGGTTTAATTTTATAATTATGAGTTATTTATGTGTTTTTTGACTAATCTGTTCATATCAGCTTTAGTATATTTTTAAGATTCTATGTTTTATGGACTATTATTTTATAGTACGTTGCCCCTTTTTACTCAAAATTTCTCCAAATAGAAAATGAAAGTAAAATTAGTATTCATTGCAATTGGTGTAAACCAGCACGTCATCATCTCTCGTTTCCTTTATTAAAAGAAACTTTCTAAATAATTCATTCATAGGGGGGTAGTTACCTTTGTTTCACAGCATAAATATTTTTTTATTATGACAGACAATCAATTTAATAACCTAGATTTACCTCCGGAGCTAAAGAAAATAATTTCTAATGCATAAATCAGGTTTAATGGATGATATTTCTAGAGACTTTGTAACTCATCCGACTCAAAAATCACCTGGTCGTCTTTTCTGTCTACTAGCTTTATCATAGCCTTGGCAACTTTGTTGGCCTGGATGCCTTTATATTTTTTTAATTTTCCGACAAACAAATAACCAAGTAAAAAAAATAGGAGTTTGCCAAATAGCTCAGAAATCCTGAATTCTTTTCTGTTTCCTAAAAGCAAGGAAGGTCGTACAATTATTCTTTTTGCGATAGGAATGGAAAGTATTTTGTCTTCCATCTCACCTTTTGTCCTTAAATAGAAATTAGAGCTTTTAGAATCAGCCCCAATTGAAGAAATAACAGCTAATTTACTGATGCTTTTTTCTAATGTCATTTCAGCTATCTTAATAACCAGGTTGTAATCAATCTTACGAAACGCTTCTTTTGAACCTGCTTTTTTCTGGGTTGATCCGATACAACAAAAAACAGATTCTCCTATCATTGATTTTGAGATTTTATCCCAATCACTAAAATCAGTAATAATTTCATGGACCTTTTCATGAGAGAAGTCTAATTTGCGTCGGGTAAATACCTTTATCCGGGTATATTCCGAATGTTGAATGAGTTCTAAAACCAACTGTCTGCCAACAAGTCCGGTGGCACCAAATACAATTGCTGTTTGATAAAATTCCATGTTAATTTTAGATGCGAAGGTACGTTTATTTTTAAGAAGATGAGTTCAGTAATAATCCTATGTAAACATTTTATTTTACTGCTATTCTAGGAATTATTTTAAAATTGAATTATCTTTTTAACTTTATATAAACAATTTAACCGACGTTAATGAGCAAGGAAAAAAAACGACAAAATACACGAATAAGAAAAATTAAACTTCTTCCACGACTAGCGATACTATTCTCAATAATTACAGGGATACTTATTTCAGTATTTATTACAGTATTAATTCAAAATGAGCATAAAGATTTTGATTCCTGGTTAAATAATTCCATGTTTTCTGCCCTTGATGCTATTGATAATATTTATGCATCAGCACAAAATGAAGATTATGATATTGAATATGTATGGGGAAAATTAATTAATGATTTTGATAGGTTTGGTTTATTAGAAAAGAGTCTTTCAACAGAGGATTTAAAAATATTGAAAGAGAATCTGAGCATAAATATAGAAAAAACAGTTTTAGCATCATTTCAATATTTTGTTAGAAATCAGAGATTCCAGGTTAATGGTTTCCCTTTTGTTGTTTCCCCCTCAGGTGAGGTTATGATACATCCAATTGATGAAGGTAAAAACTATTCTACAACTAAGTTTTTTCAGGATGTTATTTCTTCTAAAACACAAACAGGTGAGATAAAGATGCAATGGCCGGAAAACAGGCTTGGAGAGAGGAGAAAGTTATTTTTTAAAAAGAATTTAGAAAATAATTATGTCACTTTTATAAATATTGATGAAGCAGATTATTTAAGTAACCTGTCAAAAATTAATAGAAGAATACTACTCATTGGAGGTGTTTTTTATTTATTGGTTATTGTTTTATTTGTGCTGATTTTAAAACCTATAGTTTCAAAGATAAAAGCACAAGGAAATTCAGCCAGGCAACTATTTGAAGAACATAAAATCCCCGAATTTCCATCGTATTTTAAAGATGAGTTAGACTCAATAAATACGGTTCTTGAAAATGGTCAAAATTATTTAAGCAAGTTGACGATGTATATCGACCAGCTTAAAAATCAGGATTATGATTCTAACAATATAAAAGAAATAGAAGATAAGCTGTTAGCTAAAAAAATGTTAGAGCTAAAAGAAGAACTTGTCAAAATTAAAGAGAAGGAGACGAAAAGAAAAGAGGAATTGGATCTCCAAAACTGGATTGCTAATGGAATAGCAAAATTTAATGATGTTTTACGTAAGAGTTCTAACCTAAAAGAAATGGGGAATGATATTGTTACTGGCATTTGTGAATATATGGATATTAACCAGTCTGCGATCTACAATGTAGAGCACAATGCCCGCACAAAAGAAATAGAGACAATCCGGCTTATTGCGGCTTATGCTTTCGATAGGCAAAGAACTATAGGAAAAACACTTCTACCTGGAGAAGGTCTTGTTGGAGCAGCTATTAAGGAAAAGAAAAATATTTACCTTGATAAAATTCCTGATGATTATATACATATTACGTCGGGACTTGGAGAGGCTGTGCCTTCACATTTATTAATAATTCCATTAAAGCGGGAAGAAGAGATTCTTGGGGCCATTGAGTTGGCTTCTTTTAAAAAGATAGAAGAGCATGAGGTAAAATTCCTTGAACGTTTATCTCAAACCTTTGCAATATCAATATCAAATATTTTGGTTTCAGATAATACCAACAAGCTGTTAACAGAAACAAAAGAACAAGCAGAGAAAATGGCATCTCAAGAAGAAGAGATGAGGCAGACACTTGAAGAGTTACAGGCCACACAAGAAGAAATGCAGCGTAAGACAAAGCAGATGGAACAGATGAATGAGCTTCATGAAGAAAAAGAACAAGAGCTTGAAGCCACAATTAAGGACTTAAATAATTTGATGGAAAAGAAAAATGAAGAGATTGCTAATTTGAAAACAAAAAAATAAATCCCGGTTTTACCAGTATATATCTAAAGACATGTTTTTAGATAATAGTTCCAGGAATTCTTTTCTTGAAATTTCTTCGCCACCAAGACTTTTAAGATGACTTGTTGGGACTTGCGCATCAATTAGTTTATAATCTAATCCTTTAAGTTTATCAACTAAATAATAGAAAGCCACTTTCGAAGCATCAGAAACTTTATGAAACATGGATTCTCCACAAAAGACTTTTCCTAATGTTAATCCATACAAACCACCTACAAGTTCATCTTTGTAATAAGTCTCAACAGAATGTGCAATCCCCATTTTATGTAGTTGATTATATACCATTATCATCTCATCTGTTATCCATGTCCCTGCCTGTCCATCTCTTTTAACATGCGAACATGAACGGATAACTGAATTGAAGTTTGTATCAAACTTAACGTCAAACGTTCCCTTTTTTATTTTCTGACGAAGACTTTTTGATACTTTAAATTGATCAGGATACACAATCATTCGAGGATTGGGGGACCACCAAAGGTAAGGTTCTCCCTCGTTATACCAAGGGAAGATACCTTGTAGATATGCAGATAAAACAACTTTTGGAGTAAGATCCCCGCCATAAGCCACTAATCCGTCTACATCTGCATTGTTTGGATCAGGAAAAATATCTAAGGGTAAGTTATGTTTCAAGCTAAATTATTTTTCGCCGAAAATATAAATGTTTTTTCTAATTCGATTAGTAATTAGAAAGTTTTAATTAAAGGTAAGATGAGTTAATACTGATTTTGTTGAAATATTAATTTTTTTTATCCAAAAAATCACAACATGTTAGTATTGATCTAAAAACAAACAAGCTCTTTTTTTGAATAAAGTTAAATAACTAAAAAAATAAGAGATGTTAGATAATTGTAACCTACGTTTATTAAACCAACACCTAACGGTAAAATTTTTAAATGTACTACATGTAATAAGATTCACTTTGAATATAAAAACTTGAAATTTACGTTTGAGCGAAAAGAATTTGAGCAGTTTCGTAAATATTTCTTGAATCTTGAGCCGGAATATTGGGAATCACTCAATAAAAATAGTGTTTATAATAGGAAAATAATGGTTCCTATTGGTCATAAAAATGTTGTTACAATGTTTAATACAAGTGAGATTTATGAGATTAAATCTATGTTATATAATATGTTTAAAGGGAATAAGCTGTCAGAATTTATTAATGTTGATACAATGAATGAAAATATTAATTTAAACTAAAAGACAATTTAATTAAATAGAATATATACTTAGCAATGTTCAATTGAGAATCTATTATATACTTTCTAATAATAAGTGAGCCGTATTCATGGATGACGAGTTAAAAATTTCCAACGTATCTTTAGTTTAAAGAAGTTGATGGTTGAGTAAAAATAATATTAAATTTTAAAAAATGAGAGTGATATTCTCTTGATTGGCCCCGGTAATGAAACAACAGAATTATCAATATATAACGTTTCTCCAGAAGCCATATTGAAGAATAAAGAAAAACAATTTTTTTGTGCAAATTGCCCTTATAAAATGCTCTGTAGTAAAGTTAAACGTATAATTGAAGGGAGGTTGTTAAACGAATGCAAGCGTTTTGATAAAATTAATCTTCGGTCAGATTCTCATCTAAACGCAGCCTTAACACTAAATGATATAATCAAATCACTTTTCTTAAGTCATAAGAAATAGCTACTCTCTGGTTTATAGAGAGTGTATTATTTTTAATTATTACAACTAATCTTATTAGTCAAGAGTTCTTTATGGCTAAAAAATCAAATGGAAAGAAATCATAAGTTTTAGTGATTGTTTCTACTTTCTTAAGCTTCTAATTTCGCCCTTTCAACCAATAAATTTTCAGCCATTATATGGGCTATTTCAATCTTAATAGAGAAATTAAAGTAGTGGGAAAAACAAGAAGCAGATTTTTTACTGCGTTTATTTTTCTGTTTCTTGTTTCTAATTTTATTCCTTGTAAACTATATGCTCAGGATGGTTATACAATAAAAGGGATTGTAGTTGAAAAACAAACTGGTTACCCTATTGAGCAGGCCACTGTTGTTTTAACTGAAGTAAATCTCTGGAATATCACAGATGAGGATGGATCTTTCCGTATTGATAAAATTATTCCCGGGAAATATACCTTATATGTTTCTTATCTGGGATTCTCTACCATAGAAAAAGAGATTTTGGTTGAAAGCGATTCCTTAGGTATTGTTTTAGAAATGGAAGTATTATCTCTTAGCATGGATGAAGTGGTAGTAACCGCCAAAGAACAAAAGCTGGGAGCTTCTTCAAAAATAGAACAAACAGCCATTGAGCACCTCCAGACTAAAAGTGTGGAAGATGTTTTGCAGTTATTGCCAGGAGGCATATCTGAAAACCCGAGCCTGGGTGAACCTGCACAAATGAGAATTAGGGAAGTAGGTGAGATAAAAAATGGACAAATGTCGATAGATACAGACGATAATACCAGTGCGCTGGGTGCTGCTGTTATTGTAGACGGTACCCCCTTATCTACAAACTCAAATATGCAGGTTTATAGCACTTCAAAAAGTGGTACTTCAACAGATATACCTGGGGTAGCAGGAAAAGGCATAGATTTACGGGAGATTACCACAGATAATATTGAGTCAATAGAAGTGATAAGGGGCATCCCTTCTGCTGAATATGGAGACTTAACTTCTGGGGCGGTAATCGTTAAAACAAAAGCAGGACAAACGCCTTATGAAGCTAAGATAGCCATCGATCCCGGGACAAAAATTTTTTCGTTTGGAAAAGGTATAATGCTACGTAATGATAAAGGTTCTGTTAATACAAGTTTTGATTATACTACCTCTTATCCTGATGTAAGGTTAAAATATGAAGGCTATAAACGCATAACATCCAACCTTGGCTATTCCAATACGTTTTTTAGAAAATCAATCCCTTTATCGCTAAATCTTAAATTTGCCTTTCATACAACAATTGATGATGAGAAGACTGATCCCCAGTTGAAAAGCAAAGAAGTCATCAGGGCAAATACCAATGGTTTAAGAACTTCTTTAAATGGTAAATGGATGTTAAATAAATTATGGATATCCAATTTATCTTATAATTTTTCTGTCAGCTATTCTCATCAAAAAGATTACCAAAAAGAGCTTCATACAATAACGGCAGGCTCAATGCCCCTGGCAACATCTTATGAGAATGGTGAACATGCTGCAAGTTTTATCCCTTCAGAATACTATTCAGAGCTTAACGTAGATGGTAAACCTTTTGACGTTTTCGCTCAAATAAAAGGAAACTCATCGTTCTATCTAAATTCAGTTTTTAATAATATTTTAGTGGGGGCGGAGTGGAGGGCAAATGGAAATAATGGTAATGGAAGGACTTTTGATCTGAATTATCCGCCAAGTATAAATTCAATTAGTACCGTACGTCCACGCTCTTATAAAGATATACCAACCCTGAATACGGTGTCTTTGTTTGTTGAGGATAAAATTAATATACCTGTTGGAAAAACAGACTTTTCTGGTCAGGCAGGTTTACGGTTTTCCAATACCCAGCCAACAGGTATGTTTTCAACCGACGGTGCCCTTACGCTCGAACCTCGCATAAATTTAAAATACCAGGTTATCAATAATAAAAACAACCGGTTGTTCAAAGAATTGAGTTTTCGGGCAGGGTATGGAATTGCTGCAAAAACTCCTACGCTGATACATCTGTACCCAGATAAAGTATATTTTGATGAAACCAGCCTTAATTATAAAGACGAAACTTATACGGATGGCTCCCTGGCTGTTCTAACAACCCAGGTTATTGAGGATACTTCAAATCCAGATTTAAAACCAGCCAAAAACAGGAAAAAAGAAATTGGGTTTGATTTTTCCCTGGGTAACATAAAAGCCAATATAACGGCATATCATGAGAAACAAACAGGAGGGTATAATTACAGAAAAGTGCCATTCTGTTTTGCGCATAGGGAATATAGTGTTGAAGGATCAGGAAAGTATCCTTATTTTGTTGAGGATGAAGGGGTGTATTATTATGAGGAAGGCAAAATTGTAAAAGCATCATCCACTATGGATACTTCTTTCAATTTTTACAATGTGCCTGTAAACGATTATGTACTCATAAAAAAAGGTGTTGAATACGTTTTAAACTTGGGGAAGCTAAATATTCTGCATACAGATTTTATTCTTGATGGGGCGCTTATGTATACAGAATCGTATAATACTTTAGAAACATATTCCCAGATAAACGATAGTTATCAAGGGACTTCTTTCCCTTATGTTGCGGTTTATCCGGCAGGAGATAAAAGAATCAGGCAACGTTTCAATACTAACATCAGAACAGTAACACATATTCCTGCAATAAAAATAGTGGTTTCGTTAACTACTCAGATTATTTGGTTTGAGAAACTACAATATAAATACGAGAATGAAAATGGAGAATCTTATGTTTATGTTACCCAAAACAAAGAAAAAATAGAAGTTGATGATGTTTATAGCTATACAGGAGATAATATTATAAAAAATGTTGATCCGGTTGGCTATATTAACAAAGCAGGCAATTATTACGCTTGGGAGACGGATAATTATTTAACCCAGCCTTATTATAAAATGCTGGATACCTATTCTGATAGTTATTTTCTAATAGAGTCTTATCCTCCTGTGGTGCAATTTAACCTTAAACTAACCAAAGAACTGGCAAATAATTTAAAAATAGCATTTACCGCAAATAATTTTTTAAATATCAGGCCTTACTATAAATATAAAAGAGCGTCTGGTTACAAAAAAAGAAATGTTCCCTTGTATTTTGGAGCAGAGATAATGTTAAAAGTTTAATAATCTTAAAATAAAAATCATGAAAAATTATTTAAAAATTTTTGGAATTCTTTTTTTGTTGGTACCACTGCTAACAAATTGTGAAGATGATGTTGCTGAAAAGTATGAAGTGACTGTTACCGTAAATTATCCAGACGGATATGATGAAACGGTTGCTGCCGGTGTAACGGTAAAAGTTACAGGGGTACAAACTTCTGTTTCTGATTCAGCCATTACAGATGATTCCGGAATTGCTACCTTTAATTTAGCATCAGGTCAGTATAACTTTTCTGTAGTTGAAGAAACAAATGATTTCGCATTTAATGGAATTCTTGAAGGCGAGAGTGTTACGGCAGAAACAGCATTGTCTATTACATTTCAGGCAGTGAGCTTGGAGGGGGGATTGGTAATAAAAGAAATATACTATACAGGTTCGCGAACTCCAGAAGATGGGTCTTATTATGCCGATCAATTTCATGAGATTTATAATAACTCAGATGAAATAATATACCTTGATGGATTATGTATTGGGGTCTTACAGCAGTCCGGAGCTTCAGAAAATATCTGGGTTGATGATAATGGAGATTTCTTTCCCCGTTTACCATTACAATTCTACGTATGGTATATTCCTGGCAGCGGTACAGATTACCCTCTTGAACCAAGAACAAGTATTGTTATCGCGCAGGATGGTATTGATCATCAGACAGATGCTGATGGAAATTCAAATTCGCCAGTGAACCTTGGCGATGCCGACTGGGAAACTTATTGTGGGGATATCAACGGAGGTAAAGATGCTGATGCAGCCGGTGTGCCAAATTTATCTATGATGTTTACAACCACTACTTCAATGTATGATTGGTTGCATTCTGTATTTGGTGCAGCCGAGATAATATTCAGGCTTCCTGACGGAACCGATCCTGTTTCCTGGGCAGAAGACCTAGATAATTTGTCTACTCAACCTAACAGTACATCAACTACCGAATACTTGATGGTTCCTAAAGAATATGTGATCGATGCTGTTGAGGTTGTTAGGGCTGATGAGACAAAACAATTTAAAAGGTTACCTGATGACCTGGATGCCGGTAAAGTATGGTGTTCTGATACATATATCAGCAAAAGTATCAGGAGAAAAGTAAAACAAATTATTGATGGCAATGTAATATATAAAGACACCAATAATTCATCAGAAGACTTCCTGAGCGATCAGGATCCGACTCCAGGAGAACATCCTACTACTGTAGATAATTAATAATTGATATGATGTTGGAGGGTTTTTCTTATGGTTAATTTTTTAAAGAAAAACTCTCTAACTTTTTTAATATTACCATATTGAAACCTAATTTTTTTCGATATACTCTTTTTATATACCTTGCGTTATCCGAATTGATTACCTACGCACAAACTTCGGATTCATCGAGGCTAGGAAGCGATCCGTTTTTTTTTCTATCCAATAACAATACATGGATTTCAACTCAAAACCCGGCATGCATTACAGTTTTACCATTCAATGGGTTTGGACAACTATTTCTTGATTACTCATATAAGGAAGGAAACTATCGCAGAGTGTTTCAACCTGAATCAAAAAAATATTTTTCTGCAACTACCGAGGGATATTCACAAGTAAAAGGTGTTAATTACTATGGCAAAATGGGCTATTCAATAGGAAAAGAGCAAGCGCTTAAGTGGAATGATGTTTCCTTTATCTCAGAAAACAACCCTTATGTTTTAGGAGACTCCATAGGAGGTAATTACGATAATGAAATGTTTAACCTCGAAGGGAAAATAGCCTCAAAATTAATGGATAATTATTTTCGGTGGGGGATAGGATTAAGTTATCTAGTGGGGAACAAATCGGATCAGAATGATCCAAGGCCTAATATCGGTTCTATGCGAATTTCGATTTCTCCCGGTTTAATTATCAACAAAGGAGGGGCATGGAGTTTTGGGGTAAACATGAAAGGTGAAAGATTTAAAGAAGATATAGACATAACTGTTGAAGATTATCTCATAAGCTACAGGTATTTTAGGTTTATGGGGCTTGGTATTCATCAGGGGATAACAGATGATTATTTCAGCCATCAATATTATGGACATGTATACGGTGGAGGGATTCAGGCTCAATTTAGAGAGAACAGCTTCTCGAACATGTTGGAGATAACAGCAGAAAATATCTACGAACGCTCTCAAGACGGTACAAGCAAGATAGGATATCTTACAGGGGACTACAAAGATTTTTCTGTAGGTATTTCGGATTTACTGCGGTTTACGAATGGGGATGTTATGCAGGAGGTTGATTTTAAAATTGATTTCTACAAGGTTAGCGGAACATGGTTCGATCAAACTCAAGAAACAGCAGATGATGGAACTACCTATTGGGAAGTTTACAATGAATCTGTAAGATATAAAAAACAAAAGCTGGATTTTAGTTTCATTTATTCCTGGATTACAAAAAAAGAAGGGGTAAGAAGCTTAACTGTTTCACCAGGTATTATGTATGAATACTCCCGAGAAGATTTTTACCCAGAATTATATTATGAGAAATTTCAAAATGTATCGGTAAAAATTAATACTCAAAACTGTTGGCATACTGATAAATCTGATTTATTGTTAATGTTGGACATAGAATACAGGTTTAATTTGAATAATGATATATACATTGATAATATTGAGTTGAAAGACAAAATAACGTACCCCGAATTTTATTATCAATTGGTTGATTTTCTTGGAGTAAATGGTAAAGTAAGATATAATTTTTCGAGGATTATTAGTAAGAAATATTTACCCTTTATTGCACTCTCAGGCCAGATGTTATATGTTACAGATACAAATATTTACTATAAAAATGATTTACGGATAACTGGAAAAATAACAACAGGCTTTATTTTTTAAAATAACGTTTGTACAGAATATTTAAAAAAACAATTTAATAGAAATTATACACATGAAAAAGGTTTTAATTATTATAAGTTTTATTGTAGCACTGTTCGGATGTACTAACAAGCAAACGATACCCGGTTTTGCGATTGTTATTGATGAACATAGTTTTGAAAATGCAAAAGCAGAAGTAGAAGCCTATGCATCCTCTGTTGAGGCAAATGGGTTAAAAACATTTATTGTTGTTGATAAATGGAAACAACCGGATTCTATTAAGAACAAATTGATAGAGTTATACAATGATGAGAATACTCCTATTGAAGGGGCTGTTTTTATGGGCGACATCCCGGTTCCCATGATCCGTGATGCACAACATTTAACAAGTGCGTTTAAGATGGATCAGGAGCGTTATCCCTGGCAACGATCATCTGTGCCATCAGATAGGTTTTACGATGATTTTGATCTCGATTTTGAATTTTTCAAAAGAGATTCTATAAATAATTTATTCTACTATTATGCACTTAAAGAGCAGTCGGTACAGAAACTTCAGCCAGAAATATACTCGGGACGCATAAAACCTTTTGAATCGGATTACAAGTACGAGGAGCTGAAAGCATATTTAAAAAAAGTTGTAAGAATAAAAGCTGAAAGCAATACGGTAGATCAACTTCTGTATTTTGGAGGACATGGTTATAACTCAGAATCTATGGTAGCAAGAGTTGACGAGAAAATTAGCCTGTTAGACCAGTTTCCCTGGCTAAAAGGTCAACAAAATGGTTTAGGGTACATAGATCATTCTATGGATGAACACGTGAAAGACAGGTTAATGTCTGAGCTTCAACGTGATGATTTGGATATTGCTATCTTGCACCATCATGGGGCTGATGATACCCAATACCTTAGCGGTATGCCACAGGTAGATGGTGTAAACCAGCAAATTTGGGGAGTGAAATACTATTTGCGATCTAAGCTGCGATCTGCAAAGAGTCATGGAAAAGATTTAGAAGAAACAAAACAATATTATAAAGAGAAACTTGGAGTACCCTCAAATTGGTTCGATGGGAGTTTTGATAAAGAAGTACTAAATGAAGATTCTATCTTTAATGCCAACCTGGATATTGTTATTCGCGACGTTAAGAAAGTTTCTCCCAATACGCGGTTTATTATTTTAGACGCATGCTTTAACGGTTCTTTTCAATTAGACAGTTCGCTCTCTGCATCGTATATTTTTAATGATGGTAATACAGTAGCCGTTCAGGCCAATAGTGTGAATGCTTTACAGGACAAATGGGCAGATGAATTAATTGGTTTGCTGGGGCTTGGCATGAGGATCGGAAACTGGTCAAAACATGTTGCTTATCTTGAGACGCATATCATCGGCGATCCAACCTTTCAATTTACTCCCAGCACAAAAACAATAGATTGGAATATTGCAATTACAGGGCATGCGGGTGATGATAAATTCTGGCTTAAACAATTAGATTCTGAGTATGCTGACATACAATCATTGGCCTTAAGAAAGTTGTTTGAGAATCAATACAAGGGGCTTTCGTCTCTGTTATTTGAAACTTTTAAAACTAGTACTTACGCCACAGTGCGTATGGAGTGCCTGAAATTACTAACTGCTTTTAACGATAACAATTTTATTGAATGCCTGACTCTGGCGTGCGATGATTCCAATGAATTTGTACAACGACAAGCAATTTACCTCATCGGTAAAAGTGGAGATGAACGTCTTGTTAATCCTCTAATAAAAATTGCTATGCGTAATAATACAGCGGCTCGGTTAGAATTTACAATAAAACAAGCACTAAGCACATTTGAGAAGAATACACTTCTAAAGTATTTCCCTATTATCTTCGAAAAGAATAGCCATTTTACAAAACCGAAAGAAGTAAAAGAAGCTATTGCTCATTCGTTTGAGTATAATAGCTCACGATGGCTGGAAACAGAAGAGGTCGTATCAGATCCTGAAGCATCCGATAAGTCAATAAAGTTTAACATTCGATTATTGAGAAATTACAACTATCATCCAGGAATTGAGGGATTTTGTTCTTTTATTGCTACAACCTCAAACGATGATTTCCGGGTAATGATGTTAGAAGCCCTGGGGTGGTTTAATATTTCTCATAAAAAAGATATAATTATAAGAACCTGCAGAGATATTATTGATAATGATGACTATTCAGAAAGGGTTAAGACAGAAGCTTTACGTACGTTACACAGGCTGGAAACTCCCTGGTATAGATAATAATTGTATTAAGAATGGAAAATATTATAGAATGTAAGGATCTTACCCATTATTATGGAGAAAGGTGTATCTATAAAGATTTAAATTTCGCTGTTGCTAAGGGTAAAATAACCGGTTTGTTGGGAAAGAATGGGACAGGTAAAACAACGACCATAAATATTTTAAATGGTTTTTTAAAACCACGATCTGGTAATTGCTTTATCTTTGGTGAACCATCTCATTCTTTATCGCCTTCTTCCAAAAAACACATCGGCCTTTTACTGGAAGGTCATTTACAATATCCTTTTTTTGATATAGTCCAAATTGAAAAGTTTTATTCTTCGTTTTATCCAGGTTGGAAAAAAGAGCCATACTATGAGCTTATGAAGAAATTGAAAGTCGCAGAAGGCCAAAAAATAGCCAGAATGTCCTGTGGCCAGCGCTCTCAGGTAGCCTTAGGTTTAATCTTGGCTCAAGATCCTGAACTTTTAATTCTTGATGATTTCAGCATGGGATTAGATCCCGGGTATCGGAAGCTTTTTATCGATTATTTAAAAGAATATGCGAAGGCTGAAAACAAGACTGTTTTTGTTACCTCTCATATTATTCAGGATATGGAAAATTTAATAGACGATTGCCTAATCCTTGATTATGGTCGTGTATTAATACACAAACCAACAGAAGAGATTCTTAAAACTTTTAAGCGCTACAGGTTCTCTAATAAAGACCAACAAATATTTGATGATGCTTTGTTTTATAATACAGAATCAATAAAAGATAAAACAGAGACATACAGCTTTTTACCAGAAGAAGAAGCTGTTAGTACTATCAAAACCCAGTTATCATTAGAAGGCGATATATATTGCGATGAACTGTCATTAGAAAAAATTTTTATAGGATTAACCGGAAAATATTAAAGATGAATAAAGCAATATTTTATAAAGAATGGATAAAAGTACGCTGGAGCGTCCTTGCCATAATTATTATAGGAATAGTAATAGAAATAATAATGTTTTTAAAGCTGGGAAGGAGCTTTCGGTTTTCTGGTCGCGAACATATCTGGGATGTGATAGTTAATCGAAATCAATTTCTGTTTTCGTATATTAAATACTATCCTTTAGCAGCAGGACTTATATTGAGTATAGTACAGTTCCTTCCCGAAATAAACAATTCCAGGTTAAAACTTTCTTTGCATCTTCCAATGAAAGAGACAAATATAATAACGCATATGCTTGGCTCTATTTCAGGATTATTATTGTTGTTGTTTTTAATAGAAGTTGCTATTCTAATTCTGGGGCTAAGGTATTTTTTTGAAAAAGAGATAGTTAATACTATATTTCTTACAGTTTTACCTTGGTTTATAGCAGGATTAGCAGGTTATTTATTGTTTGCTTTTTGTTTTTTTGAGCCTCTTTGGAAACGTCGGATAATTAATATCCTACTGTCATTTTTTATTCTCTACCTGTTTTTTATTAGTAAATACCCGGGGGCATATTCTCAAGCTGTACTCATGGTTCTACTAATCCCTGTTATTTGTTTTTTACTTGTTTATTACTCTGTTTCCCGGTTCAAAATTGGAATCCATCCTATTTAGAGAATCTCAAGAAAAATTAAAAAATGAATAGAAAAATGTTAAATATAATAATAGAGGGCTTTGCAAGCAGGAGATAGGAAAGATTTAAAATAATAAGCAAATGAAAAAATTAAATAACATAAAATATATTGTTTTTTTGATATTGATAATATCCCTGTCTTTTACGCTCCCCCTTCTTTGGGAAGTTAGCACGGATAAAGCAATTCGATACCCATTTACATATTATAGTTCGATTAAAAATTCATTCTGTTATAAAACAATCGATGAAAAAAGTACAGAGCTTAAAGATATGTTGGGTAATGTTTATACAGAAAAAGAGTTTGATAGCATATTGCCAATGTTTTATTATAGGCAGTTAGCTACTGATGGTAGATTGCCAGACTCGCTCCATAATGTAGAGATTTCTATTCAGAAAATTCGACAGCATTCATTTTATTTTAATTATAGGCCGCGAGATAAATTTTCACCCCATATCGATCTTTTCCCTCTTTTTGAGTCAATGTCAGGAAAGGTAAATATTGAAATGCCGGGAGATGTTTTCAGAATGACCAAAGAAAGAATAGAATTTATTGATCCAGAAACAAACCAGGTTAAAATAGATAAAAGTAATTCCTTTTCTAAATTGTTTTCTCAATTTGGATACAAAGGACCGGCCAGGATAGTTGCCGGTAATCCTTCTACCCGAAAAGCATATGATGAGGGATATCTAATCGTCGATCAAAACAATGGATTATTTCATCTTAAGATGGTTAATGCTAAACCCTTTATTAAAAAGATAGACGTTCCTTCGGGAATAGATATTTGCCATATCTCTACGACAGAATTTGCAGATAAACGTTTTTATGGTTTTTTATATGATAAACTGGGGGAAGTCTATTTTATTTCGACGGATAATTATAAGTTGATAAAAGTTCCTACTCCAGAATTTTCTTACCAGACAGACAGACTTCTTATTATGGGTAATATGTTTTATTGGACTATTGTAAATACATCAGAAAGAGGGCAGGATATATATGCAGTAGATGCAAGTACAATGGAATTGGTTGACTCTACGAGATATGAAAAAGACCATTATTTGTCTGAGAAAATTTCAACTTATATTTTTCCTTTTGTTCTGGAATTTAAATCAACAAACAGCAGATTTGTTAAACCCAACTTTACAGGGATATCGCTCAATTTTATTTGGCTAAATATCTTGTTAATAATAATTTATGTGGTTGTTCATAGGCGAGAAAAATATTTGTTCTCCTTGCCTCTACTTATTGGAATTCTTCTAACAGGTATTTATGGATTTTTATCAGCATTGTTTATCAACATAAAAAAATAGAATAGTAAATAATTAACAAACACAAAAAAGATGAAGAATATAATCTATCTTATCACATTGGCAATAGTTGTTGTTTCGTGTAATAGCACCAATAATCAAGCAAAAGAACAAACAACAAATGAAAAAGGTACAGAGGTGTTTTACATTAATGATTTTATGCAGATGGCTACAGATAATATAGGCAAAGAAGTAACTATCATTGGAACCGTAAATCATGTTTGTACCCATTCTGGCCGTAGATGTTTTATTATTGATTCTACAGGTACAAAATCTGTAAGGATAGAGGCAAAAGGCGAAATTAACGGGTTTAACAGAGAATTAATAGGAATGGATATTTCTGTTACAGGTATAGTAAGAGAGAGACGTTTAACGAACGACTATTTGTGCGAATGGGAAATTTCAGTAAAAGAAAAAGGGAATGAAGCTGAAGAAGAAGGTGAAAATTGTGCTGCAGAATTACAGAATATTCAGGAGATGAGAGCTTGGATGAAGGAGAACAATAAAGATTATTATTCTATTATTTACCTTGATGGGACAGATTATGAAATTCTTTACAGCTCAGAAATCTAGGAAATTACTAAGGTCACTTCACCGCGATATAGGATATTTATTTGTTGGACTTTCATGTATCTATGCTTTCTCTGGTATTTTGCTCAATGTGAAAGAAGAGAAGAAGAATCCTGCATACCGAGAGATATTCATAAAGGATAATTTCCAATCAGACTTAACACCTATAGAGGTAAAAGAGAGCTGGGGGGGGAATTATACAGATGGTCCGCTGTTAAACCGAATAATACCACACAATAACCTATTCAGGTTATATTTTAAGGGAGGAATAGGCGAATATAATCCTGAAAATGGAAATATAACTTGTACCATTTTTGAAGAAAGAAAAATTATTAAAATCATTAATAATATCCACTATAATCAAGGAAAACGATTTACCTGGATAGGTAATCTATTTGCATCGAGTCTTATTTTTTTGGCAATTTCAGGGGCAATTATAGTTAAAGGAAAGAAAGGGTTTAAAAGGAGAGGGGGATGGTTGATATTGGTTGGGTTAGTTTTTCCTATTGTTTGGTACTTTTTGACGTTGTAAAGAAGATAAATCTTTTACACATTAGCAATTTGATAAGATGTTGTATCAAAGGAATATAATTATTTTATTTTTTTGTTTACATGGTTTTCTTATCTCTCATAATTTATTATTATTAGTTATTTTAATGTTTTAATTATATTGTTGTTTTATAGTGGTTTAGTGTTGTTGGGATATACTTGAAATCATTAATTTTTAGGATTGTTAGCAATAACAAGAACCTTTAATTTTGATTCGAAAATAACATTAAATAAATTATGAAAAAAACAGTAATACTTTTTGGCTCAACAACTGGAAATACAGAGAGTGTAGCTCAAGAGATATCAAAAAAAATTGAAAATTCAGAGGTGTTTAGTGTATCAAGTTTTTCATTTGCTGATTTAAGTAAATACGACAATATTATTCTTGGAACATCTACATGGGGAATAGGTGATTTGCAGGATGATTGGGAAAGTGCCCTATCTAAATTTTCATCAGAAGATTTAAGTAATAAAACCGTAGCATTTTTCGGCCTTGGAGACTGTGAGTCATATCCAGATTCTTTTGTTGATGGAATTGGAATTATCTATGAAGAAATAAAAGATAAAGTAGGGACTGTTATAGGCCAGGTAGAAACAGAAAGTTATAGTTTTGATGATTCAAAGGCTGTGTTTGATGGTAAATTTATTGGCCTCCCTCTGGATGAAGACAATGAAAGTGATTTAACAGGAAGTAGAATAGACAATTGGATCGGAGAGATCTTACCACAATTGAATTAGGTTTATATTTATATCTTAACAATAGTTTGTTTTCTCCCAATTGAAGAGGGTGTCCAAAAAGTATTAATTCCCACGAGTTTAGCGACTTTATCAGTTTTTATTAATTAATTGATTTATAACGTGTCAAAATTCAAAGAGTCTGACAGGGATTACAATCAAATGACTTTTTAGACGCCCTCTTCTTATAATATGAAAAATAATATATTTAGTCAATGAAAGTTTTTTGTCATCATATTTATGAATATAAAAAAGGACTTAGAAATCTTGTTTTGCATACAATGGCCGAATCACTCAAAGAGGGTGCTCAACAAAAGTTAGAGAATAATAATATTGATTATGTAATTAGAGAAATATCTCCAACAAAAATCAATATATTTTTTGGGGCACCAGAGTGCGTAGCTGTTATTAGGCATTTTGGAACTCGAAAGCTATGTGATTATACACCTGAACAGGATTTTATTTTAGGTATAATGCTTGGTTATTGCCGAAAAATACAATGTGACAGGTATCTTGAACGTACATTTCTCAAAGAAAAAGTAAGGGATATTGTAGTTGATGAATTAGTAGTAAATGGTTTTTAGAAATTTCACTTTCAAAAAACCATTACTTTAATACCTTATTATATAGCGTATTTTTACATTGCTAAAACACCTGTAGCCTCCAACATATAATTATGTAAATCGATATTTTTAACAAAAGGAGGTAAAAATTCACTTCCAGTTCCAAACATTGTTAGTTCAACAAAATCAGCAGAGTGATCCATACCTGACCACATAACAGATGTGTAGTTACTTTGAATCTCAGCAAATTTTCTGTATGGTAAGTGATAATCATTATAAATTCCCTGATTGTCCAGAGATACATAATCATTTAAAATGGTTTGTGCTTCTTCCTTTGTTATCGTAATTCCCTGGGCATAATTTATACGTTCAATAACACTTGCTACCGAGTCTGTATTTTTAATTCCCCTTAAAATCCATTCATTTGTTTGTTTGTAGTTCTGGAAAAGGTCGAACTTTTTATCTACATCTTTACTTTTTATAAGTCCCGGATTTGAATTACCATGATCTGTAGTAATAACAACTAATGTATCATTTCTACTTTCAGCAAATTTTATAGCAACAGATACTGCTTCATCAAAAGCAATTTGATCATATAAAAGAGCCCCGGCATCGTTTGCATGTGCAGCCCAATCAACTTTTCCACCTTCAACCTGAAGAACAAAACCTTCTGTGTTATTACTTAATAAAGAAATTGCTTTTTGAGTCATTTCTGCCAGCGATGGGATTTTTGCAGATAATTCTTCATCTGAATTTTGATCCAATGTATATGGAAGGCCGTCTTCGTAAAAAACGCCTAATACTGGTTTTCCAACGATGGCATTTTCCATATCGGTTTTAGAATGAACTACCTGGAAACCATTGGTATTAAAATCACCGAGAATATTTTTTTTATCATTTCTTTTTTCACCATTGAAATATTCAATACCTCCACCCATCATAACATCAAACCGAAGATCTAAATATTGAGATGCTATGTTATCCTGTCGGCTTCTGCTTTTTTCGTTTACACTAAAACCAGCAGGAGTAGCATGAGTAATAGGCACAGTTGTTACACAACCAACAGATTTTCCTGCGTCTTTAAATTTTTGAAGAATAGGTTTGTATTTTTCCCCATTCGCCCCCATATTTAAAGCTCCATTGTTAACGCGTACTCCGCCACCCCAGGATGAGCTCCCGGCCGCTGAATCTGTAACTAAAGAATCGGCAGATGCAGTATCCATAAATGCACGTTTAGCCTTATTGTCGCGATATAGTTGCAACCAATTACTGGATCTTCCAAATTTTCGTTGTATGAGTAAATCAGCCATATTTAGCGTTCCGTTACTCATCCCGTCACTTACAAGAAAAATTATATTTTTTGTGTTACCTTTTTGTGCTGAAGAGTTCTCTGTGGTACATCCTGAAAGAAGTGTCGGGGTAACTAGTGTACCAGTAAATGCTGTTAGTAATCCGGAATTTAAAAAATCTCTACGTTTCATTTTAAAATTTTAATTTGATTTAATGAGTAACATTTTAGAAAAGCAAATGTAGTCTTTGAAACATCAAATAAATATTAAATAATGGTTAATTATTTTTTAATGTTAAATTTTGTGTCAACAGAGGATAGGTCATTGGTTATAGCAAGGGTTTTATTGGAATTATCAAATCCTAAAGAATAAGAAAATCCTTTTGAAGATCTGTAATTAATCCCAATATGTACAATTAAGACAGGTTTGACATACTCAAAATAATCGTAACCAGGAGAAACATCAACATAAGGAGTAAGTTTTTTATGGGAATACCCTGAGTTAGTAAGAATTTATTTTCTTATCTATGATTATTTTAAAGAATTACAATATTACAGTGAATCTATAGACTTCTAAAAACCAGAAACCGCTTCTTTTATTTCTTCTAAACCAATGCCTACACCATAATATATACCTTTCTCATTCATAAATGTAGAGCCTTGAGGATTGAGCTGAAGCGGATGCCCATCAAAATTGGTGCATGTAAGACCAAGCTCGTTAAATATGCATGAAGTAGCGGCAAAGTCCCAAACGCTTCCACAGCCTTTTTCTTTTTTTGGCTTCTTAAAATAACAAGCAGGGGCATTATCCAAAATCCATAAGGCACTCATTACTCCTCCGCCAATGGGATTTACCGAGAAATCGCTATAATCGTGCTTTGCTGCTACTTTTTCAATTTCTTTACTCATCTCCTCTAAATTTTGCCTTTTTACATCGCTATCGTTGATTACCCATGTGAACTTCTTATTCGCTATTTTAGGCTCAATTTTTTTATTATTTCTAAAAGCTCCCAATTGATCAATAGCATAATACATGTTATCAGCAACCGGGTCGTACACAACACCCATTATTGCATGTCCGGCTTTATTTACAAGTGCTATAGAAGTAGAATACCCGGGTTCTTTTCTGATAAATGCCAATGTTCCATCCAAAGGATCAATACACCAAAAATAATCTTTACTAAACCGGGAACCATCATCAATTGACTCTTCAGTAAGTAGTCCTAGATCATAAGCCGAGGAAACAGAACTGAGCTCATCTAGAATAATATCCTGGGCTGCCTTATCAATTTCTGTAACCACCTGAGAGGCCAATGAAGTCCCTCCAATTAATTGACCTTCTCCTGATAATGGTTTTTGTTTTACTTCAACATCCCTATTCTGATTCGCAATTATGTACAATCCTGCTTTCCGTGCAGCTTTCTGTGCAGCCGCACATATCTCAGTTAATTCTTGTGGCAATAAACTCATATTTATATTTTTCAATTCTAAATCTATTTTAATCTAATCAAAAGTTATGCTCCAACAAAAAAATAATCGACACCCAAACTGACCTTAAATGCCCGTGATTTGTCACATTGAGCGGAGATGTGATGTCGTATTTGTACACCTTTATTTTTTGACTTCTCTTATAACCTGTCGGCTTATTCGTTCACTGTAGCTGTTTATTTTCCAATGTCCCGGACTCCAACCTTTTAAAAATCGATGAAAATCAGTCCAGGCGTATGGGTAAAGCTCCCGCCATTCTTTCTCAAGCTCTTTAAAATCAACATCCATGTTTTTGGCGTTAATTACCGATTTAAGTTCACTGAAATAGTACTCAAGTGTACGTCCTTCATACCTTTCACAATCATCATCGTAAAGGCAACTGCCAATAAAATAGGCAACATCTTTCATCCCACATCCTCCGCCAACGTATTGAAAATCTACTGTGGCGACTTTATTACCGTCAGAAGAAAAACAGAAATTAGCTAATTTAGCATCACCATGCACAAAAGTCATGTATTTAGCTGTATTTAACTTTTCGTCGATAATTGAAGCCGCTTTTTTAAGCGATTTATCTTCGAGCACATCCAATTCATCCGGACGAGTATCCAAATGCCAATATGTACCCGTTTCCCATAATCCTTCCGGTTTTTGAAACAGGAAAGTAGCATGAAAATTAGCAAGCCATGTTAAGCAGGCCTCAATATTTTTCCATGTAACAGATGTTAATCTTGATACATAACCACTGGTATCAAGATCTTCAAGAACCATAAAAATCTCGTCAGAGTCTGACTCTATTGCATAACAATTTGGAACTTTACAGCTTTCATCACATTGTTTTGCGTATTTCTTATACCAAGCCGTTTCCACTTCGTAAGATTTTACTTTGCGATTGTGCGAAAAATCGGTGTTCCAACCCCGTGGATGATTATTCCGGTTAGGCATACGAACATGTTTTGCAACCACCGAAGAAATTTCACTCCCCTCTAATGTTAACCTTACTATACTTCCATAACCACTCCAAAGACTTTGAATTTCTTCTTTTTCGTATAAATCTTTTGCCCCGGTTGCTTCCAGGGTAATATTTTTAAAATGTTGATTCATCCAGAATTTTTAAAAACCGCAAAGATAATGTTTTCAGTAAGCTGCTATTTTAACCTTTGGAAAATTTACGCAATAGCAAAACGTATGATATGCTGGAATTGTTAATAAATCCAAGATCGACTTGCTATTTTATCTTCTCATATCATTTAAAAGCCTGTCCGATTTTGGTAGACGTAATAAACAGTATTGAACTTAAAATCCAAACTACTGGATGCTAAAAAATAGGTTTGATAATGTTCTTAGGAGTTTATTCAACAAACTGTGGCAATTTATGATTGAACCAGCCAACAAGTGTTAAAACTTATTATATTTACAGAAAAAACCAAAATAAAAACTAACATAAAATATAACTCTACTCCCAAAAGGCAGATATTATCCATTATGATTCATATCCATCTCATTTGGTTGGATATAGCCACCTATTATCGATAGCCAATAGTTAGGCAAAAATTGGCCACACGAAAATCACAGCTTGGTAAATACGGATTAATATTGTATATTTGTACGTACACGATATTGATTGTTATGGATGCAAAGTTGACATTAAAGCTTGATAAATATGTGATAGATAAGGCAAAAAAGTATGCTTCATCACATAAGAGAAGTTTATCCCGTATGATTGAATCTTATCTTAAATCGTTAATTGATAACGAAAATAAACCTTCTGATAATGATATTGAGATATCTCCATTTGTTAGGAGTATGCAAACAGGAGTAAAACTTCCTTCAGATTTTGACTATAAAAAAGAATATGGTGATTACTTAGCGGAGAAATATAAATGAAAGATAGATTGTTCCTTGACACTAATGTAGTGTTCGATTTGCTTGGAGAAAGAGAACCTTTCTATGATTCTGCTGCTAAAATTGCTACTCTTGCCGATAAAGACGAAATTGATTTGGTAGTCTCTGCATTAACATACTCGACTATTTATTATTTGCTTTCAAGAATTGAGAATAAAGAATTGGTTAAAGAAAAAATACGAAAGTTTAAGGTTATCGCTGAGACATCAGATTTAACTGATAAGATTGTTGATAAAGGATTGTCGTCAAAATTTTCAGATTTTGAGGATTCTTTACAATACTATTGTGCTATAAGAATGGATTGTAAAATATTGATTACAAGAAATGGAAAAGATTTTAAGGAATCTGAAATTCCAGTTTTATCTCCAGACGAATATTTGAATAGTTTGAGAACAAAATAATCTACGCCTAACAAATGTATATACAAAATGGACAAGTTTGTAGTAGATTCAGGCATTGTAGCCCGTTTCAAAATTGTCTCGGTTTGAAGCCCGTACTCCCCAACTTTTCATATTTCAGAACCGTTGCTGGCATTAACGAATGACTACAAAACAGAAAGTTACTTGTAGTTTGAAATAAAAAAAACATCTTTGATAGTATCATATGATACTATCAAAGTATATAAATAAATGAAACAACCATATAAAATTACAGGAAAGATTTTAAAACTTGTCGCTTCTATTTCAGAGAAGATTGGGGAAGTAAATTCTGCACATTTAAATAAACCTCCAACAGAATTACGAAAGAAAAACAGGATTAAAACAATTCATTCATCACTTGAAATTGAAGGAAATACATTGACTATTGAGCAAATGGAATAATTGAAAAATTAGATGATAAAAATACAACAAGATATAAATACAATTAAAAACTAAGCCTAACACTAAAGATAAGTAAGCCGGGGCAAGTGGTTTGCTAATTTCACTACATTTACTCAAATTTATAGCGGTTTGATAGATAAGTGGCAAAGAATCCCGGCCTACTCATATTATTAACGTTAAGACAACAATCCTACATATACAAATTAGGCTATGATAAAAGAATTTGAACCAATAACTGAAGGAGTCCTTAATCTGATGAATGAATGGGTATCCAAATTGCTAAATCTTGATAAGGAATTAATTATTTCCAGGAGAAATAGTCAGAAGTGAACAATCAAACAAATTGTTGGACATATGATTGATTCAAATATAAAACTGAAAAACTGGTATAGTTCACAAGGATTTATCGAAACAGGGACAAGAGATTTTGAGCATTTGCCTTTTAACGTGTGCTTTATGAATAAAGAAATATAGAATGACGCCGGAAAAATTCAGTCCCAAAACAAGGCAAGGTGATACGATGTACAAAATTCGTTGGTCATACTCTATCTTAACCTGATACAGATAAAGCACGTAGGTTTGCCACGCTTCATTAATACACAATGTAATAAATCATTCCCTACATAGGAACTTTCCAAACAGATTAAAAGTAAATTTTCGATTTCTCCCGTTCTTATTAAATCCTTCTACAAACGTCAATACTTGTAACTCTTAGAAGTTTATCAGCAACCTTATCAACTGGGAAGTATTATGAATAAAAGGATAGAGTTAAAAATTGATTAATTTTGCCGTCTGATAGAATTAAACATCAATTTCAATTATAATATGATTAAAAATATTTTCACAGCTTTTGTTCTTTGTTTAAGTCTCAGTCCCACTTTTTCTCAGGATATTATCGGTAAATGGTATGACATTGCATCAGAAGACAAAAAATTCGAATTAACAATATGGGAAGAAAATAATCAGCTTACCGGTTCTTATACAAGTATTCAAAAAAATAATATTAATATTATAAATGCTCCCATTGAAAAAATAACTCAAAAGAAAGATTCGCTTATTTTAGAACTCCTTCAAGATGATTCAAGATTTACATACAAACTTAATTATAATAAAAAGACTGGCACCTACGATGGGTTTATGTTCTTTAATTCGCAGAAAGGGCAGACTGTAAGCTTAAGCACTAAGCCTGTTATAAAACAACATATAGTTCAAAGCACTCCCCAACAGAGAACCTATACAAGGCAGGATACTTTACGGGGAACGATTACACCCGAAAGAGAATGGTGGGATTTAGCTTACTACCACCTGGAAGTTAAGGTTGAACCGGAAAACAAATATATTTCAGGGAAAAACACAATCATGTACAGGGTATTAAAGCCCTACAAGGTAATTCAAATTGATTTGCAATCACCTTTAGTAATGTACAAGGTAACACAAAATGGAAAAGATCTTGATATAAAACATGATGGCAATGCTCATTTTATCCAGTTAAAAGAAGAGCAGGAAACCGGTAAACTTTATTCTATAGAAGTCTTTTATAAAGGAAAGCCACAAGAAGCACTTCATGCCCCTTGGGACGGTGGCTTCTCCTGGGAGAAAGACAATAACGGGAATGATTTCATAGCAACTTCCTGCCAGGGAATTGGTGCCAGTATATGGTGGCCGAATAAAGACCATATGTACGATGAAGTTGATAGTATGCTAATTAGCGTAACCAATCCTAAAGGATTATCCAATATCTCAAATGGACGATTGAGAAGCATTGAAGAAAACTCAGATAATACAGTTACATCAAATTGGTTTATTGGTAATCCGATTAATAATTATGGTGTAAATATTAATATTGGCGATTATGCTCATTTTTCAGAAGTCTATCAAGGAGAAAAAGGCCCTTTAGACATGGATTATTATGTGTTGAAATATAACCTGGATAAAGCAAAAAAGCATTTTACGGATGCACCAAAGATGATGAAGGCTTTTGAGCATTGGTTTGGCCCATACCCTTTTTATGAAGATGGCTATAAATTAGTAGAAGTACCTTATTTGGGAATGGAACATCAAAGTTCTGTTACCTATGGTAATAACTACAAAAAAGGTTATGCAGGCAGGGACTTATCGGGAACAGGCTGGGGACTCACATTTGACTTCATTATAATTCATGAATCGGGACATGAATGGTTTGCCAACAGTATTACCAATATAGATATAGCAGACATGTGGATTCATGAGAGTTTTATTAATTATTCTGAAAATCTGTTTTTAGATTATTATTATGGGAAAGAAGCATCCTCGGCATATATTATTGGTAACCGAAAAAATATTAGAAACGACCGCCCTATTATTGGCGATTATGATGTTAATAGTGAGGGATCTGGCGATATGTACTACAAAGGGGCGAATATGCTACACACCTTGCGTCAAATTATTGATGATGATGAAAAATGGCGCCAGATATTACGTGGAATCAATCAAGAATTTTATCATCAGACAGTAAGTGGAGACCAAATAGAAAAGTATATAGCTCAACAATCTGGTATGAAACTAAAGCCCTTTTTTGACCAGTATCTTAGAACTGTTCAAATACCTACATTGGAATATTATATTGAAGGAAATAAAATTATTTACAGATGGATTAATACCGTAAAAGATTTTGATATGCCTTTAAAGATTTATATTAATAAGGATATGGTATGGATCTATCCAAAAACGAATTGGACATATCAATACATAAACGAATCAATAAGTGAGGTAATGATTGATCATAACTTTTATGTTGGAGTATTGCATAACCCACTAATTTTAAAACCATAACACAAAATGTAACTAAATACAACACGCAGTAATGAAACAGTTGGTCTATAGTGATAATTAGAGTATTTTGGCCTGATTCAGCTTCGGTCTCAGCAGATGCAAATGAATTCTAAAATTCAACCAGTTCATACTGAAAAAAACGTTACACTATTAAAAGAAAATCTACTAAACATAAGCTAAAAAAAGAACTGATTTATGACAAAAGACAAAAAAACTAGATTTAAAATAAGCCAAAGAATCAGCGACCATTTGATTGAAGCTGTCTTAATTTTCACAAGTGTCTTTTTAGCTTTTTGGCTTACTGAGTTTCGGGAATCACGAAATGATGCTGCGACCCTTGAGATATCATTACAACATATAACTTCTGAAATGAAATATAATCACAAGAGAGTTGAAGCAATCTATGAATATCACACTAATTTAATTTCAGAAATAGATAGTTTAAGAAATCAAAATGATTCAGACTGGAAAAAACTAAATGGTTTTGATTTAAAAAACTGGCAGGGAATACAAATACCGTTACTCCACTCAACAGCATATCAAACATTTCTAAACTCAAATATAATCGACAATGTAGAATTCGAATTTGCAAAATCATTAGCAGACATTTATAATTCCCAATCTATTATCGAACATCTTGACAACTCAATGTATGAAGTTGTTACAACAGATACAGAATTAACAGCCTTACCAAAGATCAGACATTTAGCAGAAGTTTATGTGGGAATTTTACCTGATGTAATGATGCAATATCAACTTGGAAAGAAAAAATGGCTTGATAAAAATGGATACGACATGGATATTGAAAATGATAATCTTAAAAAAGCTGTTGAAATGAGAATGTCACTGAGATAAACAAAAAATAACAGCGGGTAATGTTTTGTATAATTCATAATAGTTGCTGTAGTATTAATTCTTAATTAATCAACATTTCTAAAAACGTATTTCAAAAAAACAATAATCAATGACTTGTTTGAAAAATTAGAACCAATTCCTTTTAAACATCCGGTTGCAGAAAATAAATATGAAGCATTATCCTGGTGTTTTAAACATGAGATGTGGCACGCAGCTGAAATGGAATCAATAAAAAGAGCGTTAGGCTATCCTATCAAATGGATTTAAAAAAATGAAAACGATTACATTTTCTTATCAGACGATTTACTCGGATTTAGACACTCAACATCATATAAATAGCAATCGATACTTCGATTTATTTGAGAGTGGTAAATATTTACTACTTAACAAACTGGGTATTTCAAATGATTTCATTCTTAGCAAGCAACTAAAAATTGAACCATACCAAACTAGTTTTAAGTTTATTAAGCAAGTTTTTGAAAACGCTACAATAGAAGTAAAAATAAGTCTCAAAACGTATAAAGATGGTTATCTATCGTGGACTGCTACAATGACTAATAATGATGCTATTTGTTTTTAGATCAATTCAATTAATAGGGTAAATCCCGATTTATTTGATTATTTAAATTCCGATAATGAATGTTTAAATCAAAAGTTAGATTGCTTTAATCTAAAGCATAACAATAAGATATACACTTCAGAATTTAAACTTAGAAATATTGAAAGAAATTATTTTGGCAAAATACCCGAGAATTTATCATGGAAGTTGTTTGAAGAAACAAGATGGAATCATTCAAAATCACTTAACATAACATTAGACTTTCTAAATAATTTAAATCTAGCGTTTTTTTGGAGAGAGGGAGAATATAGATTTTTTAGAAAATTTGATGTATCGGAAATGATAAAATCAAATATTTGGATTCATAAAATTGAAGGTCTAAAACTAATTTATGCTCATGAGATTCTGGATTGTAATAATGAAGTCATTTGTAATTCTGTTAGTACTTTTATTCCAGTTTCAATATCGAATGGAAGACCTCAAAGGATTCCTAATAAATTGTTAGAAAGAATAAAAGATTACACTAACAAATAAATAGCACGACGACACAACACTTAATTTTAGTAATGATGACGGTATAGCAAACATCAAGATTTCAATCTACTTAAGCTGTATCGCGGCTTGACTGGCAAGTATCACACAATCTCCAATGTCGCATATACTTTTCCGTAACAATCAATTATGGATAGGTTGTGAACAATAGAAAAACTTACTACAAAATGTCTCTTAAATTGTTAAGAAACTACAATTTATGTTAAGAATCTATAAATTTTTAATTTCGGATTCTGAAAACACCTATACTTGGAGAAAATTCCAAAATCATGCATAAAATTAAAAACTGGGGTCTTCTTTTTACTGCTTTAATATTATTATCTTTTAATAATTCCCCAAAAGAAAATTACTTAATAACTGCTTCTATGAGTCATCGAGGAGTTGAGGCAGGAATAAAAATCTTAGAAAATGGTGGCTCTGCTGTAGATGCGGCTTTATCTGTAGCATTATCTGAAATTGCAGAAACAGGTGGGAAATATGTGAGCTATGCCGGAGTAATGGATTTAGTTTACTACGAGAATTCAACAAGCAAGATATATAATATGAACGCCGGATTTAATACTGTTCAGAATGAAACTGAACCATTAACTATCCCAACTGCGCCACACAATCTGCAAAATACAACACAAAACACTACTTACGGCCGAACTATTCTTGTACCTGGATTTATGAAAGGATTAGAAGAGGCTCATAAAAAATTTGGTAAAATCCCGTTTGATAAACTTTTTGAAAATGCTATTGAAATTGCAGAAGAAGGAACAGAATGGACATCCGAGGATAACTCAAACTTTTTAAATTGGCAGAATGTCCTTACAATGTATCCCGCAACAAAAGCTGTATTTACCAAGACTGACGGTAGTTTTTATCAAGTTGGAGAAACATTTAAACAACCTGAACTTGCCAAAACTCTTCGTAAAATAAGCAGAGAAGGTGCTGACTATATGTACAAAGGAGAATGGGCTGAGAAATTTGTTGATGTTGCAAGGGACGCCGGTAGTAAAATTACATTAAAGGACATGCAGGATTATAATGTATTATGGACAAATCCCGTCCATGGCACATATAAAGATTATGATATTTTTATACAAGGAGAACCTGATTATGGTTCATACAGATTGTTGCATGCAATGAACTTGGCCGAAGAAGCACAATTAGCTGAAATGGGAGATTATTCAGAATCCCCCATTGCTTTGGCAACTATTTATCACATACTGGCTGCTTCCGGTTATTCAGCGTATTACCCGGAATTTTATGGTGACAGCATTAAATTAACAACGGAAACAATGTTGGAGAAAAAAACATCTAGACAAGTGTGGGAAGCCTGGAAAACAATTAATAAATTTCACATACCTGATATTCAGAACACAAAAAACGAGCATACAGCTGTTATTGTATCGATTGACAAACAGGGAAATATTGCGGTATTGCTTCATTCTATTAAAGCTGTGAACTGGGGTTATACTGGGCTTTTTATTGATGGTATCTCAATACCAGATCCGGGGTGTTTCGAACAACAAAGGATGAAAACAGTAGGGCCAGGAAAAAGACTACCCGAAGGAACTGTTCCCGGCCTTGTCCTAAAAGATGGTAAACCAGTGCTTGGGTTCGGATGCATTAGTGGGGGCGCGCAGCTCCAATCCCTTGTTTCTTTAATAAATGTATTAGGTTTAAAAATGACTCCTCAGGAAGCTGTTGAAAAACCTGGAATTGGAGATTTTGTTTTTGAACATGACTCACTTAAATTAACTATTGAACCAAATAAATTTTCAGATAGTATATTGAGCCAGGCAAAAAAATCGAATGCCTATTTTAGTGAATCATATAATGTAATGAGTGTTTTTTGGACTGGTATTTACATCGATGAAAAAACAGGAAAATTACAAGGGACTAAGGTATGGTTGAAATAAAAGATCAGATAATTACACTACATAAGATAAACACTTCAAAATAATTATGACCCGATATAAAATAATATTACTGTTACTCATTTGCTCTAATATGGGATTTTCGCAGTCTGACAACTTTAAGCAAATGAGATTATTCAATAAACTTTGGAAAAAGATAGATAATAACTATGCTTCATTTGAACTTAAAGGAATTAATTGGCAAGAATCATATGATTGGATTAAACCTAAAATAACAAAAGACCTGACACAAGAACAGTTAATGGACACGCTTTCATTAATGTTGAGTCCATTTAATGATGGACATGTTGGTGTTTCAATGATTACCCTTTTTCCCTTAGATGCTCCTAAAGATTTTATCGCTGAGCGAAAATCTCAATTTTACTCTGAGTTCTCAACGGATAGTTTACGAAATGAATTATTTGGACTTACAAATAAAACTCTCCTGGATTATGGATTTGAGCAACTAAATCCTGGTTTTCAAAATGATAATTCTATTATTGATTTTGTAAAATCGGATAATATAGGATATATGCATATTTCTCATATGGAGAGGATAACTAAAAAACAGGTAAAAGAGAAAATGAAATATATTGTACATGAATTATCAGATTCAAAAGGATTAATTATTGATGTACGTGATAATAAAGGAGGATTGGATGGTATTTCAGATTTAATTGCCTCATATCTAATAGATACAACTGTTACTGCGAGATATGAACAGGTTCGAAAAAAGGGTGATTATAATTCATATACAGAACCAGAAGAAATAAAAATACACCCCAAAGAAATAGCTTTCACAAAACAAATTGTAATAGTAGCAAATGACAGGACAAGAAGTGCTGGAGAATATTTTGTACTGGCACTTAAAGATATAGATTATATCACAATTGTAGGCGATAGAACAGAAGGAATGATAGGTGGAAGTAAAATAGGCATACTTCCCTATGGCTGGATTTATGGAGTAAATAAGTGGAAAGTAACTTCCAGAAATCATATTTGGTATGAGGATATTGGTATTCCACCTGATTTCTTTATTCAGAATAAAATATCAGATATAGAAAGTAATTTTGATCCTGTAATTAAAAAGGCAATTTCCTTAATTGACAAACAATAAACTACACTGTACAACAATCTATCTGTAAAATAAAAACAACACCCGTAAATTTAAAGATTAAGACTCGTTTCTACTTTGTAAAGTCTTGAAAAGATTAAATTCTGCAATTGCACACTTTGCCTATATTTGTTCTATAATTCTGGATAAAATATGAGTTTATATAAACAAATTGGATGAATAAAATCAAATCTAAGCTTAATAATAAACTAGCAAGTTTTTTATCCCAGCCATATCCATTTTATTATCATAGTAAAAATCTCTGGATAATAGCAGGGATATTATTTGTAATGGTTCTTTTTTTTAATTATTTCCTTGAACCATTTGAAGTTTATATTCCAGAACATAAAATGGGCTATTTTTGGATTTCTGTTATTCATGCTTGCACTCCTGTCGTTATTATTGGCCTCTTTTCCCTAAAAAAAATAACATTACTGATAGAAGAAAATTGGAATGTTCAGAAAGAAATACTTTTGATCTCACTTTTTCTGTTGTTGGTTGGGATAACTCAGTTTTTAATTCGGGATATTATTTATGACAATCCTTCTAATTGGTCCTGGCGATATTTTTATGAAGAAATTAGAAATACTTTTTTAATAGGGAGCTTACTGGTTATATTATTAACATCTTTAAATTATAACAGGCTAAATTTAAAACACATCAGGAACGCGCAGTCAATAAAATTTTCTAAAAGGGGCACAAAAGAGGCAACTAATTCCATCATCTCTATTAAAACTCAAGTGCAAAGCGATGCTTTTACCCTGAACCTGGATAAATTATTGTTTGCTAAAGCCGATGGAAATTATGTAGAGTTATACCTGATTGAAAATAAAGTTAACAAAATAGTAAAGCGTATTACATTAAAAGAATTGGAATTAACACTAAAGGATTATCCAAACATATTTAAAACCCATCGGTCATACCTTGTAAATTTACACCATTTGCAAAGTGTGGCCGGCAATGCACAAGGATACAAACTTAGCTTAAACAATTATGATGAAAAGATCCCTGTATCAAGAAATATGGTTCAGGAATTTGATGTCGCAGTTAATAAATTTTAAACGCTTTTTGTTATTCGTCACAAAAGCTTGTCAGCCACACCAAACCTATTTTATGAGCCATTTAACCAATTACTTTTGGAAAAAAAAAGTAAAATTATGCGCAGATACGATTTAGATTGGTTAAGGGTAATAGTATTCGGATTACTCATTTTTTATCATGTAGGAATGTTCTTTGTACCTTGGGGTTTTCATATTAAAAACAATGTTATTTACGAATGGCTAACATATCCAATGTGGTTTTTAAATCAATGGAGGTTACCCATTTTATTTGTCATCTCAGGTATGGGAACTTTCTTTGCATTGCAAAAAAGGACAGGAAAACAATTTGCCTGGGAACGGATAAAGAGGCTTTATTTCCCCTTATTTGTTGGCATGCTATTCATTGTACCCCCTCAAGTTTATGTTGAAAGGTTGGTTAAAAACCAATTCTCTGGAAATTACTTTGAATTCTGGCCTATCCAGGCATTTAATGGTGTGTACCCGGTTGGAAACTTAAGTTGGCACCATTTATGGTTTTTACCCTATTTATTATTGTTTTCGTTAGTGTTAATTCCTTTGTTTTTATACTTAAAAAATCATTCAAACAATGGTTTTAATTTATGGTTAAAACAAATGGTTAAAACTCCCGTGGGATTATATACTTTTATTATTCCATTGTATTTCATAGAATCATTGATTGAGCCATTCTTTCCTGTAACGCATGCTTTAGTTGATGATTGGTTTACATTAATTCCTTAAATCCGCAGATTAATAATTTGGAATAGAAAAAACTCTTATTTATCATTATTTTCAGGGAAAACTACTGCATTTCGAGTATGTTATAAAAGCTTACTGGTATAATTTTATTTTCAAGAAGCAATTTTTGGGTATCTAGCCTTTATTATTGTTATATATATGTAGGCTACCAATCGTTGTTAGTATACAATCCTGATATACAGATATTTAGTTTTTACACATGAATGCAGTTTTCCCAAGCCTTATTAAAATATTTGTCTGTTAATCAAGCAACAATAGGTGATATTGTTTTGTGGAAAACAGCTTCAAAATATGCTGTCGTCCACGTTTTATCCATTTTGAAGGGACCACCATAAACCGGAATATAAACTTCTTTAATCTGAAGTTTGGTTTGATAAAATCTAATTTGGCACTAAGGAAGTTTGTCAGGAAATGAAACATATTTCGGCAAATTGCCATCAATATTAAGAATACCGTATTTTCATGAAGAAAAGAGAATGGCATTTTTTTCCATAAAAAGTCATTGTTCATTTCATCGAACAGACGTTCGCTTTCACCCCTATCGTTGTAGAACAGGATCACTTCCAAATCAGACATCAGCGGTTCATTGGTCATAATAGCCCTGTATTTAAAATCATCGCCGGTAAAAAGGTCTGTTTGTCCATCGCTGTTCTTTTCCCTACTGATTACATAGCGGTAAGTTTTTTCTTGGCCAAAGGGGGCGTACCAGATTGATGCTACTTGATATTTCTTAAAGCCTATTTCTACTTCTTGCCATGTTCCGATTTGTTTTATTTCATCATACAAAGAGGCACAACGTTGCGCCCTGATAAAAAAGTATTGGCTATTGGATTCTATCACGGGAAGGACTTCTTTGTCGAAAGAGCCACAGTCCATACGGCTGTACTTTGGTTTTATCCCAAATTCTTTTAAAATGCCATATGCATTTTCAAGTGTCTGTTCCTGTTTGTATTTTACATTGCTGTTCCCGTTTCTGTTTTCAATATAAACCGGGTGGTTCCCTATAGTTGCAATGCCCGGGAAATATCCATCGTCCTTCTTATAACTGCGTTTAGAATCGTATTTCCCTGTGGGGATAAACTGGTTGTCGTAATCAAATATATAATTGTCAGTATTGGCAGAAAGTTGTTTTGTCTTGACCAACAACTGGACCATAAGCCTATTAAGGTTTAGGTTGATATTGAAGTCGTGCTCAATATTCCCTTTTGATATAAATGTTTCCTTTTCGGTTGACAGTTCTTTTTGCATACGCAGCAATGTATCTGCAGAACATACCTTAAACTCTTTTACTTGTTCGAGCTCATCGCGTAAGTGTTCTGTGATATCCTCTGCACACCCGCCTCCACATAAAACAAGTAAAAAATATGAACGGACTAAATCACTATAACTGTATTCTGCTCGTATGCCCCTACTGCCAAGGCTTTCGTCAATAGTTTTATATAGATTTGCGTTCTTGATTATTTCATCAGCGAAATTTATTCCGCCAAAAGACTTGATATTTTCTTTAGAATATGTAATTTTCATCAGCTACGATGTTTTGCACCTAAATAGGTGAAAACATTTTAATCGGCAATGCTTTGAATGATTTTATTTTTCAAGGCTTGCCGATTTTTAACTATTTTTTGATGCGGATTTAAGGTAATTAATTGTTTAACTCTTTTTTTTTATGGCTTTTTATTGATGACAATAAAGGATATTTTCTGGCAGACAGTTGAGAATAACCGGAAATACTTTTTAGTAACTGG
Source organism: Bacteroidales bacterium (assembly GCA_963665085.2). Taxonomy (GTDB): domain Bacteria; phylum Bacteroidota; class Bacteroidia; order Bacteroidales; family JAAAOM01. Next base: position 367,325 of record CAXXXS010000002.1, on the reverse strand, counting down.
CATAATCAGTTTTTTTGTTATGCTTTTTATAACACATAAATATGAAGACTCAACCATTAGGCATTTTACTGAAGCATTTATAAAAGTGCTTAATTTATGGTCGTGGATTTTAGTTTTATTCGGCTATGCTGCAAAATATTTAAATAAAAAGAGTAACGTGTTAAGCTATTCCAACGAAGCTGTATATCCATTTTATATTTTACATCAAACGGTAATGATTGTTATTGCCTATTTTTTGATTGATTTTAAATGGACATTGGGATTGAAAGCTTCAATAATGATTGTTGGAACATTTGGAGGTTCTTGGTTATTGTATGAGTTCTTAATCAGACGATGGAAATTAGTGAGACCTTTGTTTGGGTTAAAGAAAAAGTACTAAAAAAAATGTAATTCCAAGCTTCAGTTTAAACACTGTCAAGGTGTATACCCTGTCAGTGGTCAACGACCCTGACAGTGGCTTAGCATATCTCCCACTTAACTTAACACTAGTACTTAGAAGACTTTCTCCTAACAGAAAAATGTACCTATTCTGAAATAATATTTGCATTTTTGAAATTATAAACGAGTTAAAAAAAGATGAGATCATGCAGGGCACATTTTTTTATAAAATCACACACACAACATTAAAAACAATTAAAAAATGGCAGAAATAGAAACCAAATATTTTACAAACAGGCAGGATTGGCGAAAATGGCTCAAAAACAATTTTGAGTCCAGGGATGATATTTGGTTGGAATATCCAAAAAAAGAAACAGAGAAAAAGAGGATTTTGTACAATGACGCAGTTGAGGAAGCTTTGTGTTTTGGATGGATCGACACTACAATTAAAATACTAAACGAGGAAACGACTATTCAACGTTTTTGTAAAAGAAGAAAAAATTCGTCTTATTCTCAGGCTAATAAAGAACGACTTATATGGTTGCTTGAAAATAGACTGATTCACAAGTCTGTGCTCGAAGAGGTAGAAAAAGTAACGAAAGAAAAATTTGTTTTCCCAGAAGATATTGTAGCGAATTTAAAAACAGATAAAAATACTTGGGGAAATTTTCAGAAAATGTCGGAATCCTATAAACGAATCAGGATTGCATATATCGAAAGTGCAAGAAAGAGACCCGAGGAATTTGAAAAACGCTTAAACAATTTTATAGACAAAACCAAAGAGAACAAATTGATAAAAGGATTTGGAGGTATTGAAAAATATTATTGAATAAAAACTGCTAACTAAATAAATATAAGCAATAAAGGGATCTCTGAGTATTCGGGCGTCAGTGGATCTAATCGTCTTAGCTAAATCTATCGATTTGAATAATTATAAAGACGCATTTGTAAGTTGAACCAAAACCTCATTTAATTCAACTTCTACTCTTTTACGAACCTCAATCCAATATATTTGTTTAAAACAGATAAAAAAATGAAAAGTATAATTATTATAATATTTGTTTTTGTGGCTGGATTAAAAATAAGTTATTCACAAACAAACTATTATGTCAAAACAACAGGGAATGATAGTAATACAGGACTTTCCCCGAGTCTGGCATGGCAAACAATTCAAAAGGCGGCAAATGAGATGCAGGCAGGAGATACAGTCTTTATTATGTCAGGAACCTATGAGGAGATTGTTATTCCTTCAAACTCAGGAACCCGGAATAGCTATATAACTTACACTTCATATCAGGAAGATACAGTGATTATTGACGGAACCCATTTTGCAAGTACATACCTGAAATACAGTGATAGAGGAATTTTTGATATAAAAGACAAATATTATATCAATGTTATTGGACTACAAGTTCAGAATTCAGCAGCAGGGGGTATCATGTGCAGATATGGTTCTTCTAATATCAACATTAAGTACAATAGAATATATAATTGCAATGCCACAGGTATTGGAACTGGTTATTCAAGAGATTCTGATACACCACTAGCGACAAATATTGTAGCCCAAGGAAATATACTTGACAGTTGCTCTCTTACGGACAGAGAATCACTTTCTTTCCGGAGTATTGATACATTTGAAATTTTTGATAACACAGTACGAAATACCCCGAAAGAAGCAATAGATGCAAAAAGTGGTTGCTCAAACGGAATTATCCACCATAATTTCGTATCAAATGCTGAGGCTGTCGGTATATATTTAGACGCAGGTATTCCAGATTCTCTATACCTATCGCAAAATAATATTCAAGTCTATCAAAACTTAGTAATTAACAGTAAGAATTCAATTGTAGTATCTTCAGAAGCAGGATGTCTTGGCGAAAACATTCAGATATTTAATAATGTTATATATGATAATAATACGAATGGTCAAAATGGAATTTTAATAGCAAATTTTGGTGAAAGTGGACCGTTACAGAACATTCTCATTATTAATAATACCATTTACAGCAAAGGTCATCGTGGCATATATATTAACAATCAGAATGTAAATAATATATATATCAGAAATAATATTTGCAGTCAAAATTCAATTTGTCAGATTGATGTTAATTCATCTTTGATTGATAGTGTTTACCTGGATCATAATTTGATTGATGGATATACTGAAGATTTCGGCAATTCATTTGTAGTTGGTAACCCTGGTTTTCAAAATTCAAGCACAAGTGATTTTCAGTTGGATATAAGTTCTTTGGCTATTGATAATGGCTCTGCCAATGATGCCCCTTCAATTGATTACAGTGGATTACCAAGACCAAGTGGTAGTGGTTTTGATATTGGTGCTTTTGAATATATTTTCCCAAATTCATCCGATAACAAAATAAATGAAGGAGAAATAATCTGTTTCCCAAATCCGACTACCGGAATAATAAATATTATCGCTGAAAAAATTTCGAAAATTGAAGTTTATAATAGTTTAGGGCAAAAAATAAATGAGATCAATAATCCAGAAAATAGTAATATAATAAACCTGACTGGCGAAAATGGAATCTATTTAATTATTTCAACAATAAATGATAAAAAAATTGCAAATAAAGTTGTATTGAGATAAAATAAGCTTTATCAAATAATGAGATTATAAATTCATTTTTAACCAAAAACTCAACTTGCTATATTGATTTCAAGAAAGTCAAGAGTTAATTAATGCAATACTAGTATGACAAAAAAGACGATTAAACAAACATTTAGAATTTTATTATTTCTGAGTACAATCATCTCCTTATATTTTGTACCGTGGCCTATATTAAAAGCATCATTAACACCATTACCGAAAACAATTCAGGAACAAGTGGATAAAGCAACTGATTATGGATTTGATGGCATAATTGTTTATGTAAACAGAAAAGGTAACAATCCTGAATTTTATACTTCCGGTTATAAAAACAAAGAAACCAAAACTCCTACCGATCCAAATTCATTATTTAAAATTGCCAGCGTAAGCAAACTATATACTGCTGTTGCTATAACAAAATTAGTATATGATGGGCATTTATCATTAGACAAAACTCTGGCCGATTATTTTCCAGATTTAGTTGGGCGAATTGAAAATTCAGATAAAATAACCGTGAGAATGATGGTTCAGCATCGTAGTGGAATACCCAATTACACCGACATCAAAAATTATTGGGCTCACCCAAAACAAAACGATAAAGAACGACTTGATTTGATACTTGATTTACCCGCTAACTTTGAACCTGACACAGATTACGAATATAGCAACACCAATTACTTATTACTTTCAAACCTCATCGAAAGAGTCTCTGGGGTAAGCAAATTTCAATATATAAAAGAAAATATTTTAGCCCCTCTAAATCTTAAAAATACATTTGGTTCTATTAAAGATGTCAATTTAGATGATGTAATGAGCGGCTATTATGTTGGCTATGAAAAAGACTTAAAAACAGATGACCATGGTGTTATGTTAGCAACAGCAGAGGATTTAGGTAAATTTATTCGAGCTCTAAATGATGGCTCAGTCTTTAAAGATAAAAAAGAGCAAGAAATATATTCTTCAATTTACAAATATGAACACACCGGTTTGATACCTGGATATCAAACTATTGCCAAGTATAATAAGAAAATAGATGCGGTTGTAATTCAATTTACAAACACGGTGAACTTTGATGGCTACAACTGGAATTTATCGGAAATTATGTGTAATCGAATAGTAAGAATAATTAGAAATACAAATTAGTCACAACTCGTTGTATTCTGCTAATCTGGTTAAACAATTAACTAATCCAATCTTTCTTATGTTAAGGGGTCTCCGCAAGTTGTTCCTGCCATCTTGCTTGTTATAAGATTCACTGGTATACTCTAAAAGAAACTATACAATTAGGAATAAGAGCAACAAGTTTGTAATATAATTTTGGGCTACTTTTTATCAGGAAAAAGTAGGAAGACAATAAAATATGGAGGTAACTGCAACCATACATCAAACAAAGAAAAGCTGTTTTTTTATTGTTGAGTTTTATCAGCAGTTAATGAAAGTTAAAAACTACCTGCTAAGAATCGGCGCAGATATGCTACTGCTAAACAAAGCAGGGTAGGTGTAATCTTCTATTTCATTTCATAAATTTTCTCTTCTTCATCAAAGGGAATGAATTGTTTATAATATAAAATGTTTCTTTGCAATTATATTTAATTTGAGTAGATGACAAAAAAGAAATTTTTATATGCAGGGTTATTCTTATTGGCAATTGGTATTTTGCTCAAAATTGTAACAGATTTAACACTATTACCTGTATGTATAATTCTTTCTGGAGTTTTATTTAAAGTTCTTTATATAATCAGAAAGATCAGAAAAGATAATTATAAACCAGGGTATGAGTTCCTGATTTTATGTGTCGGATTGATTTTATTTTTAACAGGGATATATTTACGATCTCATGGATCATCTGTCAACCCTGCATTTTTTATGATTCCGGGGATAGCTTTCAAAATAACATTTTTAGTGTTATTTATAAGGAAATCTCATAATAAATAGTAAATACTACTATTTAATTGATTGATAGTTCTGCATCAATTTTATCCAGGCTAATTATTTCTGAATATTCTTGTTGATTCATAGAACTCTGAAAAAGATTTTTGAGTTCGTAAATTTCGTTTTTATTAAACATTGCAGTAAAATTATTGTGACCTATGGGAACCATAATCTTTCTTTTAAAAATTGTGTTTCTGTTTTTATACTCCCAATTTTCTGGTATAAGCCTTAAAAAATAAGCCCGAAAAAGAATATATTCTTCTTTGGAGAAAGCAAAGCTTAAATTTTTGAATTCAATATGTATTTTATTGCATGTTTTGCATTCAAATAATTTACCATTTAATGTTTGTCCCAATACCTGGAGTTTGCACTGTTTCATAGAATATTATTTTAACAATATTGAGGCAAAATAATAGAACTAAAGAAGGGTAAACAATCCTTATATGTTGTGATTTTTTAATCTGAATTAGAATTTGTTCGTGAACTCAATTTATTCTTTGATAAATGAGCGGGCTTTTAATAATAAAATCACAACATATTGGGATTTATAAAAACTAAGGATTGTGTAATTTTGTTCATTAGATAAATTTATATGTTGAATTTGTTTTTCTTTAGTTGAAAAATAGGTGAGATTTCAGAAAAAAAAGATTTTGTTCAACTCATCTTGTAATTAATGATATTATAGAATTGTTCGATCCTATGAAATCTTATAAACTCTAATACTCAATGAATAAGAATTTACCATTTACACCAAATACAAAGATGGCCGATGTAATTCATATGGATTACAGACTTATTCCTATTATAGGAAGATTTGGAATAGATTATGGTTTTGGCAATAAAACAGTAGCAGATGTTTGTGATTATCATTCTATTAATGTGTGGTTTTTTTTAGAAATTATTAATTCGTATCACAATCCTGACTATTTCCCACAAAAACAAATGCAAAATTTCAGTGCACAGCTTATCATTCAGTACTTAAGTAATACTCATAATTATTATTTGAATATAAAAATTCCAGAGATTGAGGAATATATAAATGAGATGGAGGATTTGGCTTCGGAAAAAAATTTAAAAAATGTCAAGTTGTTAAATGATTTTTTTAAAGAATATAAGGAAGAATTAATAAAACATTTTGATAGGGAAGAAAAAATAGTTTTTCCATATATACTTTCATTAGTAAAAACAATGGAAGATAATCCTGAAGATAAAACAATTATAGATAAAATAAAGAAGGAATCTATAGAAGAATATGAACGCACCCACGACAATATTGAACTAAAACTGAGCGATTTAAAAAACTTAATAATTCGATATTTGCCACCTGTTTTATGCAAAGAGTTATGTCAAAGATTATTAACCGAATTGTTTCGCCTTGAAGCAGATTTAGAAAATCATGCAAGAATTGAAGACAAGGTATTAGTCCCTAAAGTTAAGCAGATTGAGCAAAAAATACTAATGTCTAGTGTTAGCAAATGATGTAAATAAAGTTAAGTTAGCAATAGCTGCCAGGGATTTTTTATATAGACTTGGGATAAAAACTATTATTAGTGTAATTGGAGTAGAACCAGAACTTTTTGAAATAAACAGTTATGAGGATATACTAAAATGTTTGAAACACAATTCTGAGATTAAATACCTTGTAATAAATGAGGAAATTTTACCTCAGCCAATGGATATTCATCTTAATGAAATTGGGAAACACTGTCCTTACGGAAAAATATTGCTAATAGGGAGAAATAAAATTGATAATTGTTTGTACACTAATTTTATTTTGAATGTTGAAAATCAGAAAGAAATAGTAGAGAGGTTTCAAGATTTTTTCTTTGAACCAGATATCAATTCAGTTGATCATATTAAAGAACCTTTAACAGAACGGGAAATCGAAGTCTTAAAATCAGTTGCATGTGGGTATTCCAGTAAAGAAATAGCTGATTTACTTTTTATTAGCATCAATACTGTAATTACTCATCGAAAAAATATTACTGAAAAGCTAGGGATTAAAACAATATCAGGATTAACTGTTTATGCAATAATGAATAATATTGTTAATCCAAATGAAGTTAAAATTTGATCGGATATTATTAATTGCACAAATGAAAATTGGTTTTGAATTATTCTAAATTTTCATAGAGTTTCATTATTTTTAATACAATTCTTTACGAAATTTGAATTTATTTAGAAGATTTTGAGCGATAATAGCAATAACAAGATTTAACAATTTTATATTGGGGGGGTAAGTTCTATCTATTGCATGTTTTTTGATTTATCAGGTAATAATCGTACACTCAAGAAGTTTAAATTTCATATAACTTCTATCACTTTGTATTCATTGTAAAACATGGCTACGTGTTTTGGTTAGATATATGTAACCAATCTAACGAGTTTTCGTAAATAAGTATCAAAATAAATACATAAAGTTTAAACTGACCTTTTAAAAGTTATTAGCTTGAAAAATGTTGTAGGTAAATCTCTCTTGGTAAGAATAATATCGTTTTTATACGTTACATTCTTATTAACATCAAATTCTTTTTCACAGATTGGTCCTGGAAATGTTGGAAATTCTGGAGGAACAAATGGCCAGCCCGAATTAAAGTTTTGGTTGGTAGCAGATTCTCTTATTGCAGTTAATGGCGATGATGTTTTAAATTGGAACGATATTTCGGGGAATAACAATAATTTTTCAGCTATAAGCTCAACATCACCTATATTCAGGGAGAGTTCAATTAATGGTCATGATTATGTTGAATTCTCAAAAAGTAATAACAGAATTGTTAGTTATCCGTTTGATATACCTTCTGGTACTGTAACGGTTTTCGTGGTAACCAGGACTACCGATAGTGGAGATGGCCTCATGTCTTATGCAACTTCTTCTCATGATAATGAATATTTGTTTTATCAGAGTAATGATTTACAAACGTTTATTAGTTCGAGCAGCATCGCACATGGGATTTCATACAATGACGGGGATTGGAAAATTTTTTCACATCAATGGAGAAACTCAGACGGCCAGTTGCTTTTACACATCAATGGAAACGAATTAGTAAATACAAATTTTCGTTCCGGGGTTAGCCTTCAAAGTAATGGGGCATTGGCTATTGGAGGAGAACAGGATGGGTTAAATAGCGGTTATACGTCGGCACAGGATTTTAAAGGTGATATTGCTGAATTTATTATGTTTGGGACTACGTTAAACCAAGCTCAACGCGTAGTTATTGAGAATTACCTTGCCCAGAAATATGGATTGGATGCAAATTTACCAATTGATTATTTTACACCTCCATCAATAGCATATGTAGCTGGTTTTTCGGGGATGGGAAAAGAACCAGACGGTGAAGCTGAATTAAACTCAAATGGCTTTGTTGTCTCAGGAACAAATAATTTTGATGATGGAGAATACTTATTTGCAGCACATAACGGAACAGAAAATTCAATAAATACATCACCTTCAGTTCTCTATTCTGAAATAGGGTCGACCTGGGAAAGAAACTGGTATGTAGAGAAGACAGGAACATTTGATGTTCGGCTGGCATTTGATCTTAGTGAAGGAATTAATGGGAAATATCCCGCAAATATTGATAATTATAAGCTGCTTTATAAAGCAAATCCTGGGGATAGTTACGATACAATTACGGTTTCATTAAAAGGTGTTCAAAACGGAGACCAGATTTATTTTGATGTGTTGGATGCAGATCTCGCAAATGGTTATTATACCTTAGGGACAATTAATGAAACGGATAGTCCTTTGGATGGAGTAGAAGGCAGGACCTGGTATACAATGATTAGTGGAGACTGGGACAATTGGCAGATATGGACCTTAGATCCTTCAGGGATGTTACCAGATAATCCCGGAAGTTATACTCCGTCAACCTCCCCAACAAACAATGCAGATAATGTTGTAATTCGTTCGGGAAATACAATTAGAGTATCAACAGACAATAAAAGCAATGCATTAATAAGGGTGGATGGGCGACTTGATTTAACCACCACCACAAATCATAATTTTGGGGAGATCCAGGGAAGTGGACGGATTCTGCTCGAAGGTGATAATTTCCCAAATGGAGATGCCAGTCATTTTGCCGGAGCAGGTCTTGGTGAAGGAACCGTAGTATATTATGGAACAAATTACAGCTTAATAACCCCTAAAGAGTTATACAATGTTGAGATAGATCTTACAAGCACAACAAACACAATTACATTACTGGCAGATTATACGATTAATGGTAGCTTAAGAGTAGTAAACGGAATTCTTCAGATAAATGATAATACCTCTACAACAGCATTGCAAATAGAGATCGGCGAAGATATAAATGTGCTAAATAATGGACAGATACTAACCGGACAAGGCAATGCTTATAATCAACTTGTCTTAAAAGGTGATTTGATTAACGAAGGAAAAATTGCGTTTACAAATCGTACATCAGCAGATTATAACAATAATGCCACAGATGGGGTAGTTGAATTAATTGCGAATAGCGATTTGCGGGATCAGGAAATACAATGTTTGGGTATTACAAATTTTTATCGGATTGAAATTAACAAAGGACTTGATAAAACATATATTTTAAGCATTATAGCAAGCCAATCATCATATTTTAATCTTTTTGGTTACGCACATCAGAACCATTCAAGTATTGCTCAATTATCTGCCAATTTAAACGCATTGGGATTATTAAGAGGAACAGTGAAAATTGGTCCAAATGTTAATATCCCGGTTTTAAGTAATACAGGAAACTATAACATTTCAGAAAATGCCCGTTTGTGGGTTGATGGTGGATATGTGGCTATGAATTCAGGTAATGCTATTGTTCCTTATGGGGATTTACAAATTTCTTCTGGTACTATGGAAGTTCTTGTAAGTAGTGGTGTTACAATGCGGGATGATGGGGCTATAATAGTAGAAGGTGGTACGCTATCAACAAATCAGATTAGAACTTCAGTTTTAGGGGCAAGCCATGTTGGAGGATATTCTCAGAGTGGGGGAGAGACACATTTAGTAGGAACAAGTACAAATACAGATTATTATGTGTTTAATTTAACCTATGAGGATAACGTATTTAACATGTCAGGTGGAGTACTTCATATTCATGAAGCACATGGGAAAGGCGGTATTTTTATTGCTTCACGCAGATCAAACTGTAATGTAACCGGGGGGACAGTAATCCTTGAGATCGATGATAACAATGATTTTCCAATAACTTCACGGGCCCCTTTTTGGAATATAATAATTCGGAATTCATCGGGTGGTAATGGAGAACATATCTTAAAAGAAGGAGTTGATGTTGGGGCTACAGATGTTTATCTGGCAGCACAGCCCCTGGAAGTATTAAATGATCTTACTTTAGAATCAGATTCCTGGTTTGAAACTGAAGGCAACGATGTTTATATCGGAAGAAATTTCGCAATACATAATGATGCGATGTATGAGTTCCATGAGAATACTACATATTTTAATGGGACCAATAATGGAATTTTGTATATAGGAGATATTACTAGTCTGTCAAATCCTAGTTATACCGATCCGGAAGGAGAAAATCCATATGCAGCTTGGGAACAGCCATTCTATGGTTTCACAATTGATAAACCGGCAGATGCAAAATTAATATTGTTAACCCCTTGTACGTATGATGCAGGAAATACAACTGATATAAAGAGCGGCGGATGTAAAAACACCAATGACTGGAGAAGCAATTTAATAAAAGTAACCGGCCCATTTGTACTTGAAAGTGGAAAATTTGATATTGGTGAATATAGTGTAAGGTTATATGGGGATATAACTAACAAAGGTATTTTTGGACTGGATGCCGAACCTGTAAATGCACTTATAAAAACCAGGAAACAATCTACACCTACAACGCGCGTAATAACAACAACAGACGGAGCAGAATTTGGAAACCTCAGGTTAAACTCAGGAGAAGGGATCTTTGAAATTACCAGCAATGTTTATGTCAGACGTTTGGAGTATAAACATGGCCGACTCAATATTGGAAAATACAATTTAAAAGTTGATACACTGGTTTTTGCGTTAAACAGTTCAGAGGTAATCAATAACGATTTCTCTGTTGAAGACATGATCATTATGGATGGTAATGCTTCAGACGGAGGTTTGAGCATTTATGTCCCGCAAGTAAATAATCCGGGACTAGCTGATCCATCATCTGGTAATCCTTCGTTTAATTCAACGGTGTATTTCTTTCCTATTGGTACAGGAACAACCGGAACATATCCAGGTTCTAAGTATACCCCTGCTAATATTCGGCTGGCATCTGTATCCGATGATGGTTATATTACGGTTAATATTGCTTCGAAACAGTTAGCAACAGCAGGGCCTTATCCGTTAGGGAATGATATTCTAAATAAATATTTTAGGATAAGGCATGATGGCTTTTCTACTGTTCCTAAAGTTGAAAGGTTTAGGTTCAATGTTACGGAAGCAGATTTACCCGATGGGACTAATGATACAGAAATGCTTGATGATGGGTTTCAAACATGGAGCCCGGGGTACGTTTTAGATAAGACACCCTATACCCGAACAGCAGAAATTAATAATGGGGCAACCGGATCATCGGGATTCTTAAATTCTGGCATCGAGGATATTCGGATTTTCTTCTGGGGTAACACAGGCTCTGGAAATCCAACAGGGGGATTTGATTTAATTGCAGCAAATTATACTGCGGGGCTAAGTTCTAAATTTGTTGGAGAGCCAGAGGTATTCTACACAACACTTGTAGGACGAAAAAACTGGAATGATGAAAGTAAGTGGTCAAAAACCGATGATGGAGTTGATGATGGCAATACAGGTTATCCGGAAATTGGTGATATCGCTGTCATAAAGAATTATGGAAATAACAATCATGATGCATGGGTAAGTGTTAACCAGGATATTTCAATAGCAGAATTAGTATTCGACCACTCGATGGGAGGATATAGCCCCCGTGCATGGGTTACAAAACGAGATGCAAATTTGGATCTTGGCAGGGTATCCGGAGAAGGTACATTTTTTCTTGAGGTTACTCAATCTCAACAACCAACCTTTAGTAACAGTAGTGATTTGGGTGAATTTAATGATGAAGCAAATAGTATGTTTGATTTCTACATAGCAGCAGATAATCAAACTGTTGACATGCCAAATAATATTGATGAATACCCAAATATTAGAGTAGAGGCAAGTAACGAGGAGGGTGATGATGATAATCGAATATTACAAACCTCAGTTCCAATCACAGTTAATGGCTGGGTACGTCTTGATCGTTCACCCAGACTAAGGATAAATCATGATGCTACGGTTAAAGGTGATTTACGAGTAACCTGGCAGGAAAACAGAACAACTTTGGAAATAGGTGATGAGCGTGAAATCACTTTAAACATAGAGGGGGATTTATCTCTTGAAAATGGTTCGGGGGATGATGCTGCAAGGCTTATTGTTAAAAATGACAATCAAAATGGTTTTGTGCATACAATAAAGGTTGGGGGAGATATAAATCTGGAATCAAACCTCGAAGGAACTTCTGTCTTTGACCTTTACAATGGAACAGGGAATAATAACAATGCAATTCTGGAACTTAATGGGACAGGTAATTTTTCTTTTAATAATTTATCTCCTGCCGTATTAACACCAGATTTATATCGGGTAGTAATCAATAAAGGTGATGATCAAACAAATACATTCATCTTCAATAATAATTTTATTCTTAATGGCCCCACAAGTGGTGCAGGAGTAAATAAAGCACTTGAATTACAAAATGGAACATTGGTCCTGAATCATTCTGATATCAATATTGATTTAAATACAGGTGATGATGATTTCGAGATTCCATCAACATCAGCATTAGAAGTCAGACAGGGACAGGTTAATGTCTCAGGAGATAATACTGGAATTTTATTGGATGGAAAACTATCAATAACTGGAGGTAATGTTGATATGATCTCTGGTCCCGGTAATGGCAATAACTATATTGAGTATTCAGCTTCTGGAAATGCTGAATTGGAGATAAACTCAGGTCAGCTTGATGTAGGTTCACAAATTAGAAGGGCGTTGTTGTCTGATATCGGCGTTTTAAAATATACACAAACTGGTGGTATTGTTAATGTTGGGGTAAATGCTGCACCAGAAGGTAATAGGGGCGTTTTTGAAATAATTGGCAACGAGAGTTTTTTTACGCATTCAGGAGGGGATTTTAGTATTGTAAGACAGCAAAGTAGTCCAACAAATGCTGCATTTTACTTGGATCCTGGAAATTATAGTATTGCCTCAGGGACAACAATAAACATCGGAAGTTCTTCAACACCAGCTGGACAAAACATCGGGATTACAAGTACAGTTCCATTAAAAAATATTGTTATAAATAATAGCAGTGCCAACAATCCAATAGCGACTCTTTGGGTATCTGATTTAGCCATTGAAGAAGAACTGAAAATTGATGCTGGTGCCAGTCTAGGTGCGGATAACTTTGATTTAATACTAAAGGGAAATTTAACAAATAACGGAACCTATATTCCAAATACAAACACTACATATTTTACGGGTTCTTCAAATCAACTTATTACAGGAAACACAGACTTTTATAATCTAATAAAGAATAGTTCAAATACATTAATATTAGATGATAGCAATGCAGAAATACATATTCTTAATGAATTAGATTTAAACGAAGGAGTTATAAACGATAATAACAACTCTATTCTTGTTGATGGATATTGCAATATGGATGCAATACAACAGCATAATGGAGCGGGAGATGGAATTGTGCTACAAGGAAGCTATCAACAACAACTTACAGGTAATGGTACCTTTGGTAAGTTAACCATAAATAATCCAAACAATGTTTTGGTCCCGTTAGGTAACGAATTTACAATATCGGATACGTTAAAGATGCAGGAGGGCATTTTTTATATTGGAAGTAACCTTCTTACATTGGATGTAGATGCATTTATTGAAGAAGCAAATCCATTTTCGGAGAATAACATGATACAGACCAATATCTCATTTACAGATAATGGTGTTCGAAAGATTTTACCAACTGGGGCTTCAGATTTTATTTTTCCAATAGGTGCATCTGGTAAGTATACTCCTATTTCTTTAGATATTTCTGCAAATACGAATAGCTCTGGTTATTTAACGGTTAAGGCAGCAAATGAAATACATCCAAGTATAATTGAAGATAGTGAGTCTCCAGATCCAGAAATAGTTGATGCAGATAATGTTTTACAATACCATTGGGTTGTTAATTCGGATGGTATTTCCGGGTTAACAGCAAATGTTGATATGCAATATATTCCAACAGATGTAAAAGTAACATCACCGTATGATGTTTATGATTACATAACTGCACGGTTATTAAATGATGGTTCAGGGAACTGGAATAAATATGACGATACAACCACTTTCGATGAAACGAATAAATTATTGCATTTTACTTTCACAAATGCCGGTGATGATGAGATAATGGGTGATTACACGGCAGGTGTTGATGGATCTGGATTTTTGGGTGCAATCCCAAACCAGGTGCCATTTTATGAATCAACAATGGACGGGGACTGGGAAACAGGTACCGTTTGGGATCCAAATGTATCCGGGGGGCCAAGGGGCTCAATGGTTAGGGTCAATAGCGGAGATTCAATAATTGTCTTAAGTAATTATTTGCCTTCCTACACAACAGAAGTTAATGGTGTTGCCAATCTGAATACTACATTTGGTCATCGGTTTGGCCTTGTTTCTGGAACCGGATTGATTTATACAGAATCAGAAGCTTTACCTGCTGGTGTATATGATGATTTTTTTGCAGCAAATAAAGGAACATTAGAGTACGGTGGTGTTAATGATTATGACGTGCTTGCCGGTATAACAAAGGTTAATAATATAACATTTAGTGGAACTGGAGAAAGAAGACTTCCAAATCAGAATTTACTGGTAAAAGGAAATTTTAAGCTCAATGGAGTTGCAGGATTAAATGTAGTAAACGAACATAATACAACAATAACTATCAATGGGAATTTAATTCATGAAGGTGGTAATTTCGATGCTGGTTATGGGACAAATGCGGGTATCGTGATGCAGAGTTCAACAAATCAAACCATCTCGGGCGATTTTGCAGATGGAAATGCCTTAAACATATTAACAATTAATAATTCAGACGGAGTTAATGTTGAAGGCGACATTGATATCAAACGAGAGTTAATTCTAACAGATGGTATTATAACTGACAATGGTAATACATTTAGGATCAATAAAAATGCAACTATTTCCCCTTCTTCCGGTGCTGTAAATTCATTTATTGATGGATCTCTTACAAAAGAATTGGTGAGTGGAAAAAGTTTTATCTATCCCATTGCTGACGGTATAAACCGGGGAACAGTAGAAATAGTGAACTCGACAGGTTTTTCCGGAATTCAGGATTTTAGCATTCAGTATATTTATGAAAATCCAACAGATTCTGGTTTTGATACAGAGCAGTACAACAGCCCGATTAATATGGTGAGTGAATCAGAATATTGGACTGTTCAGGGGATTGCAGGGGCACAGATAAAATTAAGTTTTACTCTTGATGGTTCAAGTGATGTTGCAAATTCAACAGCTATTAACACTTTGCGGATTGTCGGATGGAATGGTACACAGTGGGATGTTGTTGGAGGAATGCCAGTAACATCAGGAACTGCAAGTTCTGGAAAAGTAACAACATCAACCTATATTACCCTTGACGGAAGTGTTCAATATTTTACATTAGGCAGTACACAGTTAATTCCTAAAGCAACGGCTACAATTATAAGTGGAGATGTAACAATTTGTGAAGGAACTTCAACAAATATTAAAATCCTATTAACAGGAGAACAACCATGTACACTATCATATGAAGAAAATGGTTCTCCTCAAACAATATCTGGTATAACCACAAATAGCTACCAGCTTGCGGTAAACCCATCGGTTTCTACTGATTATGTGTTAACTTCTGTATCTGATAATCATGGTGCCGGTATTTTAGCAGGTAACACAGATGTTACAATTTCTGTAGAATCTGTTTATGCAGAAGCATCATCAACAGATGCAGATTGTTATGATGTTAGCAATGGGAGCATTACAATTTACAATCAAGCAGGAGGCTCAGGGGTTTATCAATATTCAATTAATGGCGGTGGCGATTGGTATTCAACTTATGAATTTATCAACCTTCATGCAAATAACTATAATGTAATGGTTCGCGATGCGGGTACCCCATATTGTGAATTTGTTGTTAACAGTTCGATGGTAATAGATGAGCCTGATGAGATTACAGCTAGTGTTTCTTCATTAGATGAACAATGCGAGGGTAATAACGATGGTGAAATATCAATACTTGGTGCAATAGGCGGAAGTGGGATATATGAATATAGCATTTCAGATGGTTCTATCTGGTTAACCACAAATACATTTTCTAATTTATCTCCGGGAACATATGAGGTGTGGATTAGGGATAAGAATGAAAGTACTTGTGAAATATACCTGGGGACCAGTATAATATCTCAAGGAATAACAATTGATACAAATGATATTTATAGAATTCCAAATGAATAAAAAATCAGATAAAATAGGCCGGGTTAGAGAGATTGCGATTTGTCTTCTAACATGTTATTTGGGCAATCTGTCAATAGATTTTGTTATTCTATAACATTTCTTGTATCTTATAGTATTATGTAACGTAGAACGTGTTAAATGAAATAAATAATAAAAAATCCAGAATTTTTTGAAAGTAATGAAAATAAAAATGATGAATAAGATGAAAACAAGAAAAATTTTTAGAACTGTTTTCCAAATCTGTTTAGTTTCTGTCATATCTATGGCTGTAGCTAAAGCTCAACCCACAAACTTTCAACCTCATGGAACTAATTCTTCCGGGGTAACTGTAGCTTCAGAGAATGTTGACTCAGTAACAGTTGGTAGTACAATGCGTTACTTTGTTATGCCCGATCCGGTTGCAAATCCAGGATATGATTTTAGTACAAGTCCTGGTTCTTTAGTGTCAACATTTGACTGGTGGACAAATAATGGTGTAACAGTTACAAATAATACAGCTGAAAATGATGTTAATATCCAATGGACTTCAACAGGCTCTGATGTAATTAACGTAACAGAACTAGGTGCATCTTGCAATGGTTTGGATACAACAACAATAAATGTAAGTGTTATAAGTGTTCCTGTAGCTGGTTTTAATCATGGTACTTATGCAGATGATATTTGTACAACAACTCCTTCATCTGTTTCATATGATTTTCCGGTATCATTGTCAACAGATGTTATTTCCGGAGATATACGGGTACATTTAACAGTTGTGAATACAACAACTTCTACAACAATATTTGATGGTGATATAGATTTGGCAGATACAGATACAGAAATTAAAGTTGGAGATGGAACACATGGTACTTTTGATGATTATGGAGCAATAACCGTTACAATGACTTCGGTAAGTGACAGAATTTCCAGAAAATCTTCTGTTTCTGGTACACTAACAGCAAGTGCGGATGTATTCACATACACAATTGTTAGGCCACCATCAACAGGTACAATCTACCACTTACCAAACAACTAGTTGTAAAACGAATAATAAGTAAAAGAAATTATAATGAAAAAAATAGCAATATCATTAGTTATTACATTAGCAGCAATCGCTGCTAATGTAAATGCTCAATCAATGGTAGCAGGAGGTGTTGATACAGTTTCTGTTGGTAGTCAAATGCCTTATGCTGTTACTCCAGATGCAAATATCGTTACTATGGTTAATGCAGGAATGCTTGAAGATTCTCAATTTGACTGGAACATAGTTACAGGAACAGGAACTATTAATACTACTCAAACAGCATTGTCTTTTTACCCTGATAGCATTTTGATTACCTGGGGCAATTCACCTGAAAATGCACAGGTTTCAGTAGCAGAAAACTCAATAAAAAACAGTGCTGTTTTATGTTCTGGAGGTTCGCAAACGTTGAGTGTTGTAATAGTTAATTTACCAACGTTAAATGTTACTTACAGTACAGCAGATTGTGGCGTTAAAGATTATAGTGTCCCTGTAAATTTAACAGGTTATGGGCCATGGGATATAGCATTTAATATCGAATATACAGACCTTAGCGGTAATACATCAACCTTTAGCGATTCAAAAACAATTGGTGCCGTAGGGGATACAGATGGATCATATAACCTGCCTGTTAATTTAACTTCATTATCGGGTGTAGATGCCGGGCAATATTCTGTTAGTATCACAAATATTGATGATAGAATATCTTCTAAAGCATTAAATGATATTAAAGGTACAGCAACTGCTAGTATTGATATTATTGCTGCACCAACACCAAATACTGGCGTAATCAGACATATCGAGAACTAGTATTTATAAAATATTCCAATATAGAAATAATTTAGATGAGGTCATTCCGTAAAATAGTAATTGTATTTATATATATCCTTGTGTCATTCGCAGGAAAAGCCCAGACTTTACCCGGAGTATGCACTGGAGATAAAAGTTCCTATGCAGTTGATGGATTGCCTCAATCTGTATTTCTATGGGAGGTGGATAATGATAGTATCGAAATAATAAACTATGGCGATACTGCTGAGATAAACTGGAATGTGTTACCTGGTAACTATAAGATAACTGTTAGGGAAATAACAGAATATGGTTGTGAAGGTGCCCCGGTTTATGCTTTTGTAAATGTTGGATCATCAACAGTTGACATAGGCCAAGATATTGAATTGTGCGAAGGAGAAACGTTTACGTTTGATCCCGGTACATATGATAATTATAAATGGCAGGACGGATCCAGCACCTCTACATATACGGCATCTGCCTCAGAAACCGTTTGGGTAGAGGTAAAAAACCAGGGTGGTTGTATAGGTTGGGATACAGCATATGTTATTGTTCATAACAATCCTGATGTTAATTTAGGAAATGATACAACTTTATGTGCTGGAAATACCCTTGAACTGGATGCTGGTTCATATGATTTCTATGAATGGTCAACAGGAGAGAGTTCTCGATGGGTTACTGCATATGCAGGAGAAAAACAAACTATCTCTGTTGAAGTTACAGATTTTAATGGATGTATTGGTAATGACAGTATAAACATATTGGCATGTAGTTCATCAGACTTATTAGGTGAAATACCGAATGTTTTTACTCCTAATGGAGATGGTAATCATGATACATGGGAAATATATAATATAGAGATGTTCCCAGACCTAAAAGTTGAAATTTTCGACCGATGGGGAAGGCTCATATATGTCTCTGAACATGGATATAATAACGATTGGGATGGAAGATCATTGGATGGTAAAGAATTACCGATGGACACATACTACTACGTTATTAATTTCAATGTAGAGGGATATGAGAAAGTTATTGGAAATGTTACATTAATCAGATAATTTAAATAATCTGATTATTGATAAATCGAGTATTGATATAGAATTTTTGGTCACCTTATTTTCATATTTACCCAAGTGCTAACGCTAATTTGTGTAAATATGAAGAAATCACGAAACAATGATTCGGGATGGTCGTATCAATTAGAAACAAAAATGGTTTAATATATAAGATGCATAAACGTTACGCAAAATATTCTCTCTTATTGTTTGCTTCTCTACTATTTTTTGTTGCAGGAAAAGCTCAGCAATTACCTATTTATAGCCAGTACATGATGAATGGATTTTTAATAAATCCTGCCGTAGCTGGCCTTGATGGCTATACAGCTTTTAATCTTACTGCACGAGAGCAATGGCTCGGAATTGAAAATTCACCAAAAACTCATGCGATAAGTGTTCAATCAAGAATTTTAAAGAATAGCTTTATTTCAAGAGGGGCATCAATTAGGAAAAAAAAGCGTTGGGGGACACAATCCGGTAAGGTTGGTTATGGCGTTTATATGTTTAATGATATTAATGGGTTGATCGATAGAACAGGTCTCCAGGGTACATATTCATATCATATCAGACAAGGTGCTAATCAGATTTCTTTTGGACTTTCTTTATCTACTTTTCAATTTAGGTTAGATAGGCAAAAGATGGTACTTGCTTATGAACAATATGACGAATTGATAGATGAGAATAGAAATACATTGTACATTCCCGATGCAAATTTTGGGGTTTATGTTTCTAATCCTAAATTCTATCTGGGATTTTCATCCATGCAGATGTTTAAATCAGCAATACAGTTTGGAAATATTGGAGATGGAGAATATGCAATGGTAAGGCATTTTAATTTGCAAGGAGGGTATAAATTTGAATTACCGAATTATTTTGTAATTGAACCATCCGTTTTAATAAAATATCCACAGGGGTTAGAGCCCCAGGTTGACTTCAATATTAAATTGGATTATATGGATGATTATTGGGGAGGGATATCTTTTAGGACCGGAAATGCAATGATTATTTTTGGTGGCGTACGGTTTGAAAAATTCTATTTCGGTTATGCTTTCGACTATACCTTAAACTCAATAAGCAAACATACTTACGGCTCTCATGAAATTATGATGGCCATCAAATTTGGCGATAATGCCAGAAGATATCGATGGTTGAATAGGTACTAAGATTCTATTAGTTATTGTTTAGATTCAACTAAAAGTTTACCCTTTATATTTATATACTTGCTTGCAATAGCAAAAGAGATTATCAATAATTGTGATGTTAAACGATATGATTGGTATCTCCAATAATGAGATACCAATATGTTAGGAAGAATTCCAATTATAGAATCATGCTCAATACCTGGATATGTTAATTTAGGCTTTGTGTTCTAAGTATCAGAATAAAGAAACAAGGTACAGGGATAATTGTAATTACAATCCTAAAAAAAAACAAAGTAAATTTGAACTAGCATCTTTTGCTAACTTCAATTTTTTAGTGTATCCTTTTAAAATTATTTGTTCAGATTTAAGGATTAAGAGAAATTAGTCTATCTATTACTCTATTATCTTTATTATTGAAATTCCATCAAAATCCATCTTTAAAAATAATTACTGTTTTTAAGTTTTCCCTTATAGCTAAAAATTAATTTTTTAGAATCTGCTCTTGCATTGCTAAAAAAGCAAAGTTGAAAAAAACAGCTTAACTAAAATGAGGATGAAAGCTGGATGGTCTATTGATTATAGGGAAGAGCTTTTATCTTTTAAATGAAAAAGCCCTAGACTCCGCAGTTAATAATAACGGAATAAAGTTGTTTCTATTTGGGTCTAGAACTAAATTCTTCGATATAATTTATCAACTTTCTAAGGAGCCTGAAATATAATATAACATAAAGAATAATTCCAATAAAGAATAATACGATAAGATTGGCCCAAAATGTAGATATATATTTATTAAATATCAATTTGTTAGGTGCGTAAAAATGAGCCTTTATTAATTTATTTTCTGGGTCAAGATATATAGGATCAATTTTTTGGTAGAACTGATTCTCAAATTCAATAATTCTTGTTTTTCTGTTTTTGTTTTCTACAAATTCTTTGAGTTTGTCGTTATAATAATTTTGTTTGAGAACAAGGAAATTGTCTTTCCCCATTGAATCCTGCATTTTAATAATATCATTGTCTTTTAATTTGATAGCATTATTATTAATTGCAACATAATATTTTCTGATTATCTGTTTGTATTCATTTAAATTATTTGCTGCATCATCATTAAAAGAGTTGATGTTGAGTTTATCAATATCGTCGAATTTTATTTTGATATTTGTTTTATTTTCGTGAGAGATTTCGTTATACAATAATTTGAATGCTTCGTTTACTAGCTCTGTTTCTTTTGCATCTTTGTAATATTTTGTAACAAAGTCAATCTTGTTTTCAAGTTCAGGTAACCAATAATTTTTCTTGAAATTAGATTTGCTTATAATTTTATCGTAGGTATAGAAATTTTTCTGGTAATCATTTTCAATAAATTGATGAACAGCTAACCCTTCATATGCCCATCTGGCAGTTATTACTTCTCCATAGAATGGAATTTTGTCTGGGGATGATATTTTAGGGTTAATTTCTTCATATTTTACAATAACTCCGCTAAGAAGTATTTGAGGGATAACAAGGAACGGAATTAAGATGTAAATAGTAACAACAGTTTTGAAGCTGTCTGATATAACAAGCCCCATAATATTTGAGGTTGCCCATGCACTAAACAGCATTAACCAGTAATAGAAAAACATACCTTTTATTCCGATGATACTATTTCCGATTATTACATAGGTAGCTGCCTGTATAGCAGACAACATAAACATAATAGCAACTTTTGATAACAAATAACTAG
Source organism: Bacteroidales bacterium (assembly GCA_963665085.2). Lineage (GTDB taxonomy): Bacteria > Bacteroidota > Bacteroidia > Bacteroidales > JAAAOM01. The sequence continues at coordinate 345,147 of CAXXXS010000002.1, read as the reverse complement.
ACCAACTGAGATTTAAAAAAGATTCCCGTTTTAGAATTTTTCTGTCTTTAATTATCTCTTCTGCACTAACTGATAAGCCTATAAATATTGCCACAATAACCGACATGAAAATATATACTGGTAAATTTGTATTACTCTCAAGGGTGTAGCCGGCATTTCCTTCACTTTCGTCAAAATAGCGTATGATAAATGAAAGAATGAAGGCTAAGACAGGCGCTTCCAATAAATTGATGAATAAGTATTGAGTATTCGATAATTTAGAAAGAATATCCCGTTTTACAAATATTAGAAATTGTTTAAATCGACTTGGGATTTTAAACGAAATTTCCGGAAGCGGCATATCTTTTTTCTCGTTTTTTGTATTAGGACGCGAGAATTCCTTATATTTCTCAGCCCATTCTTTAGGTGTCTTTTTCCTGTCGTAAGTTAATTGCCCGTATTCATTTATAACGTTTGCCTCAACAATATTGAATATTTGTTCAGGATTAACATTACCACAGATACGGCATTCACTTTCACTCCAGTTGGCATGATGAATCTGTTCCTTAAAATAAGTGATTGATTCAATAGGATCACCATTGTATATCAAATAACCTCCAACATCTAATATTAATAGCCTGTCAAACATTTTGAAAATATCGGATGAAGGTTGGTGAATTACTACAAATACAAGCTTCCCTTTAAGCGCAAGTTCTTTTAAGAGATCCATAATGTTTTCAGAATCTCTTGATGAAAGTCCGGAAGTAGGCTCGTCAAGAAAAAGGACAGCAGGTTCCCGAATTAGTTCTAATGCAATATTGAGCCTTTTTCTTTGTCCTCCACTAATTTTTTTATTTAATGGGTTTCCTACCTGTATATCTTTAATCTCAGCCAAACCAAGATTGTGTAATGTTGTATTTACTGTTTCTTCAATTCTTTCTTCCGTGTAATTGTCGAAACAGAGTTTAGCATTGTAATAAAGATTTTGATAGACTGAAAGTTCCTCGATTAATAAATCATCCTGGGAAACAAATCCAATTATACCTTCCAGCTCTGAATTATCCTTATGGATATCATAGCTATTTATATAAACTTCACCACTTGTTGGTTTTACAGAGCCATTTAAGATATTTACCAGTGTTGATTTACCTGCACCACTAGCTCCCATAATACCAACCATCCTTCCTGTTTCCTCAGAAAAAGAAAGTGGCTCTAAACCAGTTTTTCCGTTTTTAAACTTGTAGTGAATATTCTTTGCTTCAAAAGTTATCTTTGAATTTGTTACATCATCAATGAAAGATGAGATGATATCACTAAAGTAAACAGGTTTTAATACATGATTTCTTATTGACGAACCGGATTTTAAAACATTTACCTTGTCTGGCTGCAAAAGCTGACTGTTCATGTAAAGTTCATCAATACCTAAATATCGGAGTAAGTATATATTTGCAGAGTCAATTTTAAGAATGAGCAATTTCCCCTCAAAAGATTCCCTTTTTACAAATTTGGTATTTACCTTACTACTGTCTTCCTTCGATTTAACCAATAAATATTTGTCAGAATCGGGAAGATCAGAATCTGAGCGGGATATGATAAATGATTTTAGAAGATTGTATTCGTCAGATGAAATATGAAAAATCTCCGCAACCGTTCTTATAAACTCCAGTTCTTGTTCTGAAATTTCTTCTGCATCTGATTTTACAAATTCAAAAAGATTAGACAGTACAATAATTTTTTGTTGTTGTGTGAGTTGGTCGTTAATTTCTGTACATATTTTTAAGACCCTAACAGAGCCAGAAGTTAGGGCCCGTTTTCCGCGTTCTTTTTTCTTGTCTTGTTGATCTTTATATGAATGGTCGAATAAAGTTATATATTCAGCAACCCTTTCTTTATTAAGGAGACGATCCAGAAATGATTCTACAACTATCCTTCGATCCTTCCTTATACTGTCAGGTCTTGCGATAATTGCAAACAATTGCATGAGTGCTTTTAATATCTGTTCGCTCATTCGGCCTGGGTTTTCTTTATTTATAATATATAATTACGTCTAACAGCATATTTTTAATATACTTCAAAATCATATACGGAAAGTGTCTAAAAAAGATATGAAAATTTTTTGTAACTTATTGGAATGAATACTATAATTCTAACGTATCGTTTGACAATAAAGGTTTTCTGTTGTCTATAAAAATATATAATTCATTATTCCTAATACAAACCTTAAATAATTTAGTTTCTTTTTGGTTAAAATATAAGTAAATATTTATGATCTGTGGCAATATTAGTGAACAAACTACAATGCCTAAGAGTTAAGTTTTTTAACTATAATCTTAAAATTATATAATTTACATATTTTGTAATATATAATACAAGTTAAAAAAAAAACTTGATATTGTATTTAATTGTGGTTATTTAATTTTTTTTTATTTTAATTTGTAATACAAATTTAATTATAGCTTAGTTAATGATAAAATATAATTTAAAGTTGTCCCTAATAAATGAATACAGTTTCTAAAGAACCTAAACAAATTAATAGTTAACAAATATTGTTATTTAAATAGCAGGAATAACTTATTAGAAACACTAGCTCATCATTTTACGATTTTTTTTATTCAAATGCTGAATAGTAGGCAGGATAAAATTGATTGTAAGAATTTTTTCTAAAAAAAGGAAAATGAATTACTTAATTAATATTTATTATAAAACAAATGTAAGTGTTTAATTTCTATGTTATTAACAATCAATTAAAACTCAAGTTTATGCGAAAAGTATTTTTACTACTAGCAGCGTGCATTGCATTTGAAATAGGTGTATTTGCACAACAAACAGTCACTGGTACTGTTTCGGATGAAGAAGGCGTTGCTATGCCTGGGGTCTCAATTATGGAAAAGGGGACAACGAAGGGGACAGTTACCAATTTAAATGGTAATTATACAATTGAGGCCAGTTCTCAAAATGCTACTTTAGTATTTTCATTTCTTGGTTATCTATCAGAAGAGGTACAAGTAGGAGGACAAACAACAATTGATGTTTCTTTGGTTCCAGACATCCTTGCCTTAGATGAAGTAGTTGTTACAGCCTTAGGTATTTCAAAAGAAAAGAAGGCCTTGGGATATGCTGTTACAGAGGTGGAAAGCGATGATATTTCGCTTGTGAAAGATCATAACCCGGCTAACTCGTTAGCCGGTAAAGTAGCGGGGGTTGTTGTTACACAAGGAACAGGTGGTCCTGGTTCAGGTGCCCGTATTGTTATCCGTGGTAACAATTCAATTAATGGTGATAACCAGCCATTAATAGTTGTAGATGGTATACCTATTGACAATACAGGTTCAAATAGTGGTGGAAGTGTATACAATAGTACCGTAACCGGTGGAGGTATCACAGATATTAATCCGGATGATATTGAATCCATTTCTGTACTAAAAGGACCTAATGCTGCTGCTCTTTATGGTTCAAGGGCTGGTAATGGTGTGTTGCTTATTACAACAAAAAAAGGGACAAAAGGAAAAGGAATTGGTGTTTCGTTTAATTCTAATATAACTTTTGATACTCCAATGGTTTTACCAGACTTCCAGAATGAATATGGACAAGGTACTCAAGGTTATGTGCCATCGGATTTAACGGATCTTAAAAATGCATCAAGCTCATGGGGTGCAAAAATGGATGGTAGCGAACAGTTGTATTACACTGGAGAAACACGACCTTATGTAGCACAGGAAAATAATGTTAAAGATTTTTTCCGTACAGGAGGCAGGTATATTAATACACTTTCTTTAGATGGAGGTGGTGAAAATTATTCTATTCGTTTCTCTTATACAAACAATTCAACAGAATCTATTCTTCCTTCTTCGGGTTTAAATAGCCATAACTTTAACCTTAGAACATTGGTGGATTTAAGTGATAAGTTAAAAGTTGATGCTAAAGCAACCTATTTTACTCAATCTATTGATTCACGAGTAACTTCAGGAACAGAGGGTATTATGGAAACAATTCTTACGATGCCTCGAAATGTTGATGTTAAAGATTTGGAAACATATCAGAATCTGGATGAGGGATATAGTTCTATATCATACAATGCTTTAGGTTCAAATCCATACTGGATTCTTAAACATGATGAGAATGGTGAAGATAGATCCCGTTTTATGGGATTTGTAAAAGCAACTTACGAATTTACAGATTGGTTATCTGCTTTTGCTCGTATCGGAACAGATGCTACAGCTATTAGTAGAGAAAGAGTAGATCAATATGGAAATCATTATTATAGTACAGGTCGGTTGGCACTTACTGATATTGATGCAAATGAAACAACCGCAGACTTTGTGTTAATGCTGAATAAAAATTTAACGGATGATTTTAATTTATCTGTTACAGCAGGAACAACTCATTCTTACAGAACATATGAGAGTACAACAATTAATGGGGAAGATTTTAAAATTCCAACTCGTGCAACTGTTGCCAACTGTATAACTCAAACTATTTCTGATTCACCATTAAGTGAGCATGTAATTAATTCTGTATATGGCCAGGTTTCTCTTTCATACAAGAACTTCGCTTATCTTGATTTAACGGGCCGTAATGACTGGTCATCTACCTTAGCAGAAGATAACCGTTCTTATTTTTACCCTTCTGTTACAGGATCAATCCTGATTAATGAGCTCTTAGATCCGGATGCCAGCATTTTTAATCTCTTGAAAGTTAGAGGAAGCTGGGCTAATGTTGGTAATGATACTGATCCCTATCAATTGTATGAATATTATATTCTTGCCAGTGATGGTTATTTAGGTGTAACACAACTTTCAAGGCCTTCTGTTAAGTATACAGAAGATTTAAAACCAGAGAATATTGCTTCAATGGAATTTGGACTTGAAGGAAGTTTATTGAACAATCGCTTATTTTTTGATTTTTCTTTATATAATATTAAAACTACCGATCAGATTTATGAGGTTGAGGTTCCTGCATCAACAGGATACAGTTATTACCTTGAAAACATAGGTGAAGTAACGAATAAAGGAATTGAACTTATGTTTGGTGGAACGCCAGTTAAAGCTGGAGACTTTACCTGGGAGATTTCTGCAAATTTCTCTAAAAACAAAAATGAGTTGGTTAGTTTAACAGAAGATTTAGATAGCCATATTTTTAATACAACAAACTCTGGTAATGTTGTTATTCAGGCAACTGTTGGTGGTGGTTATGGCGATATTTATGGTACTACCTGGAGAACCAATGATGCAGGGCAGATTGTTGTCGATGCTTCAGGACGTCCTCAAGAGTCTACAGATAAAGTTTATCTAGGTAATTCACAACCAGACTGGATTGGTGGTTTAACCAACACATTGAGCTATAAAGATGTAGCCCTTAAATTCTTAATTGATGCAAGGATTGGAGGTAAAATATATTCTCAAACAAGTGCTTCTTTAGTTGCTCAAGGTATTACTACCGAAACATTAGAGTATAGAGAAGATGGCATAACCGTTGATGGAGTAGTAGAGGAAAGTGAAGGAGTTTATACTCAAAATACAACGCTAATTTCTGCTCAAGACTATTGGGGTTCTGTATCTGATATAGCATCAGAGTTTGTATTCGATCAAACAAACATACGTATGCGTGAACTTGTGCTTTCTTATAATTTACCTAGAACTATACTTAAAGATGGTTTTATTAAGTCTGCAAGCCTAAGTTTTGTTGGAAGGAATTTATTCTTTTTATATAAAGAGATGGATCATTTTGATCCTGAAGCTAATTTAGGTACAGGAAATACAGGACAGGGTATAATGTCATATAATTTACCTACAGTGAGAAGTCTTGGTTTTAATGTAAATATTAAATTTTAATGATTAAAACTATGAAAAATATATATAAAATATTCATTGTTATCGGAGCAGCGATTGTTTTAAGCAATTGTACTGAAAACTTTAACGATATTAATACAAATCCTACAGGTTTTACTACAGAGGAAGTAAGTGCTAAATATTTCTTAACAACTCCTCAATATAAGTTGTATGCGCCTGACAGATATCCTTATTGGAGAGCTCAATTAATACATGCTGACAGATATGCAGGACAATTTTGTTTTGGAATGGATGCAAGTTGGTGGTCAGATGAACTTGGTTATAGCTATAGCAGCGGTTATACTGATGCTGCTTGGGATTGGCTGGAATCATATATCGGAGATTTAGATAATTTTATGTCTTTGACAAAAGTAGGTGGTGAATTTGAAAACGAGTATATGTATGCAGTTGGTCAGATTATCCGAGGATTGTATTTTCAAATGTACACCGATGTATTTGGAATGATACCTTATACAGAGGCTACTGATCCGGATATCACGTTACCAAAATATGATAGCCAGGCAACAATTTATGCCGGAATCATCGATGAATTGGATGCTGCTATGGCAACCATCGGTGATGCAACTGTAACTGGTGCCGGTATTGATGATTTAGGTGAAAATGATGTGTATTGTGGTGGTGATCTTACAAAATGGAAAAAAATCGCTAATACGCTTAAATTAAGAATTGCAATGCGGGCATATGGTGCTGATGGAGCAGATTTTGCTGAGACTGCAATTACAGAAGCTCTTGACGAAGATTTATTATCTTCTGAAAGTGATAACGTTATGATGGAGAAAGATATGGAAATCTCTCAGTGGACCAGTGCTTGTTATGGTGATGTATGGCATAACTTCGGTGAAGGTTCAGATTGGACAGTTGGAAAAACTTTAATTGATCTGCTAAGAGATAACAATGATCCTAGGCTTAAAATTTATGCTCAACCTGCGGCAGGTGGAAAGGTAAAGCTTACAAAACCAGAAGGCATCGAGGCAGATAATCATGATAAGCGAGTTGATTTTATTCTTAGTGTATTAGATGATGCAGGTGTAGAATATACTCGTGAAGATTCTGTTAACGGTGATGTTCAGATAACAATGCCACAGGATGTTTATTATGTAGGTCAACCAACTCGTATGAATAGTAAAATTAAATCGTATGTAGCCTACGAATTCTTTTCTACTCCGGCAGAAGAAATTACAATGGCTAAAAACGATGGAGATATAAGAGCTGAATTAGTTATGTCAACTGCAGAAGCATATTTCCTACAAGCAGAGGCTGCTGTTCGTGGTTTAGGTTCTGGAGATGCAAATACACTTTATCAGGAAGGTATTCGTCAGGCAATGTTACTTTGGAGTGTTAGTGATGCAGACATTTCAACATATCTAGCAGAAGAAGAAATGGCAACGCTTTCAGGTTCAGATGATGAAAAACTCGAAAAAATTGCAACTCAACGTTGGATAGCTGCCTACACAGATGGTTTTGAAGCTTGGGCAATTGTACGGGATATGGGATATCCATCTGTTTTAGCTGACGGTGTGTCTGATTCAGATATTTATGGTTTAGGTGATATTAATGGTAAGTATCCACAAAGAATGCGTTACGGAACAAGTGCTGCAAATAACAATGGTACGAATTATTCTGCTGCTGTGGCTGTACAGGGAGAAGATACCCAGTCAACTAAGCTTTGGTGGGCAAAATAGAATATTTCTGATTTCATAATTATTAAATAGTCCATAAGGTTTTCTTTATGGACTATTTTGTTTTTATAGAAGTATTATTTTGTATACTTATTGTTTATTTGTTGGGAGATCGCTATTTCACGGTAACTAAAAACCGTATAACATTGGGGTGGCTTTAGTATCTGTGGGGAAGGCTTTGTATTTTGATAGTACTTATTACTTCAATTTTCATTATAGGAAAAAGGATTAGGCTATAGTTTTGAGGTAAAAAGGGAAGTTATTTTTCTTTCAAGTGAATATAAAAAAAGTCTGACAGATTGTTACAGCCAGACTTTTTTTATTTTAATGAATATTGAATTTTATGTTTTTGAAATCTGAGTTCGAAAATCAAAAATAATCATTCATAAATCTTTATTAATCTCTCGATCCCATAAACAACATCACATAATACAATAATGTTGCTATTGATGCCAGTGCTGCAACAACATAAGTGTAAGCTGCCCATTTTAAAGCATCTTGGGCTTTTTCATGTGTTCCATAACCAGTAATTCCAGCTCCGTTAAGCCATACTAATGCCCTTCTGCTTGCATCAAATTCAACCGGTAAGGTAATTATTGCAAACAATGTGAAAACTGAATATGCTGCAATAATAATTAAAAATGCCAGTTGCATTGGAATTAAAGTAGGAAGGATAAATGCTCCAAGAAACATCATTATAAAAATTGTATTAAGAACTTTTGCACTAACATTTTGCAAAGGTACCAATGCTGTACGCAGATTTAACCAAGTATAGGCAGTAGCATGTTGAACAGCATGCCCGCATTCATGTGCAGCAACTGCTGCTGCAGAAACACTCTGTCCATAATAAACTTCCTGACTTAGATTTACTGTTTTTGTTGAAGGATTGTAATGATCCGTTAACTGTCCGGCTACTGAGATCACCTGAACATCATAGATACCATTATCGCGAAGCATCTTTTCTGCTACCTCTTTTCCTGTTAGTCCATAATTGATAGGTACTTTCGAATATTTTTTAAATTTAGACTTCAACCGCCCGCTTACTATTAAACTGGCAACCATAAATGTTACAAATATTATTAGATACATTTTAATTCATTTTAAAAGTTATATTTTTATACATAACAAAAAATTTTCCAAATTGATTTTTTAGTTTTTAAATGTCAAACTGTCATTATTCTTTGAGGTAGCTAAAAAAATCAAACTTTTTGCTTTCCAATTTGTTTTGAATATCAAAAATATAATACAATGAATTATTATTTTTCAAAAGTAGTAGAAGGTAGTTTTGACATGATTACTCAAAAAGCCCTGGATAAATTCAAGCAACATGGTTTTGGGGTTGTTTCAGAAATAAAGATGGACGAAAAGTTTAAAGAAAAACTTGGTATTGATTTTAAACGATACACCATTTATGGTGTATGTAATCCTGGTTTTGCACATAAAGCAATCCAGGTTGATGATAAACTTGGTATCCTTTTGCCCTGTAATGTTATTGTAATTGATCAAGGTGATAATAAAACCGAAGTTGCTGCTGTAGATGCCCTGTCAATGATGCAAAATTTTGGAGGAGAAGAGTTGGTTAATATTGCAAAAGAAGTAAATACAAGTATAAAAGAAGCGATTGAAGGATTATAATCGCTCCTAATTTTTCATTTTTACAGGTTGACCAGTAACTTCAAGTACATTATACCAGAGTTCTCCTTCAAGATTAATTTTATTTCTTTGTTTTATTGCTAGTGTTGTTGGTAGCAAGGTAAAACTGTTTCTCCAGTTGCCTACAACAAAACCGGTTTTTCCTGCCATTGCCGCATGTACAGCGTTTTGTGCTAATTGAATACAAAACTTACTATCACTGGCATTTGCCGGGGCACTACGAATTATATAACTGGGATCAATATATTTAATAGTATGCGAGAAATTTATACGTTTGAATTCTTCTGTTATTTTTTCTTTTAGGTAAAGACCAATATCAGAATATTTTATGTTTCCGGATGCATCTTTTTCTTTCTCTTCATTTTCAAAAAGAAATTGTCCGGCACCTTCTGCAAGAACAATTAAGGCATGGTGTTTTTCTTCAAGTCTTTTTCTAAGGACTTCTAAAAATCCATTCGGACCATATAAGTCAAAATCAACCATTTCAGGAACAATAACAAAATTTGCGTCGGGTGAGGAGAGAGCAGCATTAGCAGCGATAAAGCCAGAGTCTCTTCCCATAAGTTTAACAATTGCAATTCCATTGTATGCCCCTTTTGCCTCGTTATGAGCATCCCGAATAATATCAGAAGCTATATCTACAGCAGTTTCAAAACCAAATGATTTTTCAATAAAATTAATATCGTTATCAATTGTTTTTGGAATTCCGGCAACAGAGATTTTAAGATTACGTTTTGTGATTTCTTCATAAATTGCCTGGGAACCACGAAGTGTGCCGTCGCCACCAATAGTAAATAAAATGTTAATGTTCATTCTGTCAAGTGCATTAACAATCTCGGCTATGTCTTGCTGACCTCTGGATGAACCCAGGATAGTACCTCCGTTTGTATGTATATTGTCAACATTTTCAGGATGTAATTCAATAAAAGGTTCTCCATACTCAGGTATAAATCCTGCATATCCATAACGAACACCAAAAATCCGGGTTACTTTATACCGATAATAAAGCTGCATTACCAGGGCCCTGATAACATTGTTTAGACCGGGACATAATCCTCCACAGGTAACTATAGCAACTTTAGTTTTAGCAGGATCAAAATATATATTTTCAAGAGGACCAGCTTTTTCAAACGAAAAAGGATTTTCTTCTTTTTCCTTGTATTTTAAAAAACTGGTTAATGTATTTTCAAATAAGACTCTGTCACCTTCTTCAATATAGTCAAAAACACCATCTCCTTGTTTATGTGATAATTGTACTGGAGACTTTACGGTGCATTTTCCTAACGAAGGAACTTTGAATTCGTCATTTATTAACGTTTTGGTCATATTTATAAGATATTTTTGTTCGCAATGTAGCCGAATTTAATTAAAATTGCTACACAAGGATATTTTAGTACTTTAAATAAAAATTAAATCTAGCATAAAGATTGGGAAATTGGCGTCATTTATGGGTTTTTTTCATATGTTTTTTAGTGTTTACTAATTTGTCAGATGCTCAGGACATAAAGAATCTATCCAATACAAAACTTCTGCAAACAGCAGAAGAAGCACTTGTCGTTTCTGATTATGTAAAGGTAATAGAATGTTATGAGGAGTATTTAAACAGAAAACCAACAAGTACAAAAGTTGGTTTTGAATTAGCTTCTGTATACCTGGAAATTCGAGATTACGAGAGTGCAATGAGATGGTATAAATTATTATATGAACAAGATGTAAATAGAAATATACTTGCCCTTCTTTCTTTTGGCAAAGCTGCAATGGAATCAGGTGATGTAAATCTTGCAAAACGTTCCTTTGATAGGTTTAACAGGGAATTTGATCCTGGGAAGGATAAAAATTATATAAAGAAGTTAAATGGTAATTATATTGATGGCGTTAATCTTTTCATGTCTGATTTTGATAGTTTGAAGGTTAACTATGAATCAACGTTAGATTTAAATGGGGTTTACAACCATCCATTTATAGATGGAAAGCGAATCGTTTTTTTGGGGGAGAAATTTAAATGGCAGTTAAATAGCATTGAAGGGCTACTCGATCTTCTAAATAAGGATGAAGCAAGTTTACCCAATATCTTTTTTACTCAGGATAATGAAAAATTTTTCTTCTCAAAATATGATAAGAACCCTAAGGGAGAATATGTTGCTTCATTATATAGCTGTATTAAAAAAGACGGAGAATGGGCTGATTGTGTTAAATTACCTCAAATTGTTAATCACGAGGAATTTAATTCTCTTCTTCCTGCCGTTTCGCAAAACAGTAAAAATGGAGAAACAATAATTTATTTTGTTTCAGACAGGCCTGAAGGTAAAGGAGGATGGGATATTTGGTATACGGAGTATAACAGTAAAAAAGGAAGTTACAGAGAGGCGAAGAATCTTGGCAGTAAAGTAAATACTGCAGGTAATGAGTTTTCTCCTTATTATGATAATGAAGAAGGGGTATTGTATTTTAGTTCTGATGGATGGCCGGGATTTGGTGGGTATGATATTTTTTGGATAAAAGGAGAGGGAAGAAGCTGGGAAGATTTTTATAATCTGGGCACTGAGATTAACACAAATTATGATGAATATTATTTTATTCAATACCAAGATGCATATTTCTGGGCGTCGAACAGAAATAGTTCCAGAAATATTTATTCACCACATTTCTATGATGAGTTTTACAAAACCAGGTTCTTGACAAGGATTAGGGAAGAAAGCTTGACTGCAAAACTGGAAACAGGGAAAGAAAATCAAGTGGACAAGAAGAATGATATAGAGATTGATGATGAAGTTTCAGAGGAAAAAACCATCAAAGAAGAAAGTAATTTTAATATCGAACAAGTATCAGATAGTATTATTAAAATTACTTTATACCATGAGTTTGATGAGATAGAATTGGTTGATGAGTTTTTACCATTGATTGATACTTTTATTGTTAGTAAAATAAAAACCCCTGGATTTAAATCAATTAAGATTACCTCGTATACGGATAATCTGGGAACAGAAGCTTACAATAAAGTTCTATCTACAAACAGGGCAATTTTTACAAAAGATTACATTGTTTCAAAAGGTGTCGCAGAATCTATTATTGAATGCTCAGGTAAAGGAGAAGCAGGACCCGAAGCACCAAATAACAAAGAAGATGGTTCGGATAATCCCGCAGGAAGAAAGTTAAATAGACGAACCATCATCGAAGCCATCATTAATTAATATATATTCAAAATTCAGTTGGGGATGAGAAAAATATTTCAACTATGAAAAGTGAATAAAATTTTTTTGAATCTCTTTTTTGCTTTTGTCAAAAGACGTTTCTTTGACCTAAAATTATAAATTAAAAAATATGGCAACTGTTAAACCTTTTCAGGGAATTCGCCCCAAAAAAGAACTTGCTCAAAAAGTAGCATCAAGACCTTATGATGTATTAAATTCCGAAGAAGCAAAACAAGAAGCTGGAGATAATAAACTATCGTTTTATCATATTATTAAGCCAGAAATAGATTTGCCTGATGATGTGGATCATTACTCTGAAGAAGTTTACCTGAAAGCAAAATCAAATCTTAATTCTTTTATTAAAGAAGGAACGTTATTTCAGGAAAGTGAAGATTGTTATTATGTTTATGCACAAACATTTTGGGGTAAAACTCAATATGGTTTAGTAGGTGTAGCAGCAGTAGATGATTATTTAAAAGATATCGTAAAAAAGCATGAGCTTACCAGGCCAGATAAAGAAGAAGACCGAAAAAATATTATCCGGTATACTGATTGTCAACTAGAACCCGTTTTTTTTAGTTACCCTGATAATAAGACAATTGATTCAATAGTAAATGAAGTAATCAAAAACGAGCCAGAATATGATTTTACAGCCGATGATGGAATAGCACATCAGCTTTGGGTGATTGATGATAAAACATCAATTAAAACAATAGAAGATACATTTAAGAATGAAGTCCCATTTACGTATGTTGCCGATGGCCATCATAGAACTGCTGCAGCAGCGCATGTTGGAGAGGAAAGAAAAAAGCAAAATGGAAGTCATGCAGGTAATGAGGAATATAACTATTTTCTTGCCGTACATTTTCCTGCAAGCCAACTTACAATAATTGATTATAACAGGGTTGTACAAGATTTGAATGATTTATCAAAAGAAGGTTTTGTAGAGAAAATAAAAGCAAATTTTGAAATTGTTAAAGTTTCTGAAGAAGAATTAAAACCAGCAACTGTTCACCAATTTTCTATGTATCTTGATGGGAAATGGTATTTGATGAATGCAAATGAAGGGACTTTCAACGATGAAGATCCGATTGATTCTTTAGATGTAACAGTATTATCAAAATATATTCTTGAACCTGTTTTAGATATTAAAGATTTAAGAAAGTCTAAACGTATTGATTTTGTTGGAGGAATAAGAGGATTAGGCGAATTGAAGAAACGTGTTGATTCAGGAGAAATGGCCGTTGCTTTTGCCCTTTTCCCTGTATCAATGCAACAACTTATAAATATTGCCGATGCTGGAGAAATTATGCCTCCCAAAACAACCTGGTTCGAACCAAAATTACGCAGTGGACTTATATTGCATTCGATAGAATAAAAAAAAGGGTGAATTAATTTCACCCTTTTTTATTTTTATAATTGTTCTTTTGATTAATTCATATTATCAAGAACAGCCATTACTTCTTTAACATGCTCGGCAGATGCTTTTAATAATTCCATTTCTTCGTCATTTAATTTTAATTCAATGACTTTTTCAACGCCACCTTTTCCAAGGATTACAGGAACACCAACAAATACATCATTCAAGCCGTATTGACCTTCAAGTTTCACACATACAGGGAAAATACGTTTTTGATCTTTTACGATAGCTTCAGCCATACGAGCAGCAGCAGCACCAGGAGCATACCAAGCAGAAGTGCCCATAAGTTTTACAAGTTCTCCTCCACCGTATTTTGTACGCTCAATGATAGCATCAAGAGTATCTTTATCAATAAGTTCTGTTACAGGAATACCACTTACTGTAGTATATCTTGGAAGTGGGACCATTGTATCTCCATGTCCACCCATTAGAACTGCTTGGATATCTTTTGGAGAAATATTTAAAGCATCAGCTAAAAATGCTCTATAACGACCTGTGTCAAGTACACCAGCCATACCCATAACTTTGTTACTAGGTAATTTTGCAGATAAATAAGCTTGATAAGTCATTACATCAAGAGGATTTGAAACTATAATGATGGTTGCATTTGGTGAATACTTAATAATATTCTCCGTAACTGATTTTACAATTTTGGCGTTTGTACCGATAAGATCATCACGACTCATACCAGGTTTTCTTGGTAAACCAGAAGTAATAACAACAACTTCAGAACCTGCTGTTGCTTCATAATCGTTTGTAACGCCCTTTGGTTTTGCATTAAATCTGTTAATTGGTGCAGTTTGCCACATATCAAGAGCTTTACCTTCAGCTAAACCTTCTTTGATATCAATTAAGATAATTTCATTGGCAACGTCTTTTTCTGCTAATACATTTGCACAAGTAGCACCAACATTACCAGCTCCAACAACTGTAATTTTCATAATTTAAATATATTTAAATGATTATAGAATGAACGAATTGATATTTAAAACGCAAAACTATAAAAATTAGGAATTATCAAAATTTTTATACGCAGAATAATCATAAAGTTAACAATTTTTTATGGTTGACGCCAGTAAATTGTCTTATATTTTTTGCTTTGTGATTATTAGCACTGTTTAAAATCAATAATATTTATATTTTTGGATACCAATTTTAATGCTACTAATGTTAGTTGAAAATTTTAAAAAAATAAAAGAAAGTATTCCTCCGAATGTAAAACTGGTTGCGATTTCAAAAACAAAACCAGGGACTGAAATTCTTGAAGCATATAATTTGGGGCAGAAAATATTTGGCGAGAATAAGGTTCAGGAGCTAACCAAAAAATATGAAGATCTTCCTAAAGATATAGAATGGCATTATATAGGTCATTTACAGACCAATAAGGTTAAATATATTGCATCATTTATTTCATTGATTCATGCAGTTGATAGTCTAAAACTATTAGCAACAATCAATAATGAGGCAAAAAAGAATTCACGCGTTATTGATGTTTTGTTACAGGTTCATATTGCGGAAGAAGACTCAAAATTTGGATTGACAAAAGAAGATTGTATTAATATTCTTGAGGATGAACAATTATCAAAATTAGAGAATATTAATATTGTTGGATTAATGGGGATGGCTACGTATACTGATGATCTAGAACAGATTAGAAATGAGTTTTCGACTTTATTTACTTTTTTCCAAGAAATAAAAGAAAAGTATTTTAGTACTGAAAATTCTTTTAAAGAAATTTCAATGGGGATGTCTGGAGATTATTTGATAGCTATTGAGGAAGGAAGCACTATGGTTAGAATTGGCAGTTTAATATTTGGAGAACGTAATTATAAAAATTAATAGGTATGATCAGTTTGAAAACGAAGTATTTAGGACTTGAACTTAAAAATCCAATAATTGTAAGTAGTTCTGGATTAACAAACTCCGTTGAAAAGATAAAAAAACTTGAGGAAAATGGAGCAGGGGCAGTAGTCTTAAAATCACTTTTTGAAGAGCAGATTGTTCATGAAGCTCAAAAACTTTCTGAAACAAGCGATTACCCTGAAGCCGATGATTATGTGAATTTTTATGTGCGTAATAGTTCTGTAAATGATTATTTAAAGCTAATTGAAGGCACAAAAAAAGAAGTTGCTATTCCTGTTATTGCATCCATTAATTGCGTTTCTTCTGAAGAATGGATAGAATTTGCATCGAAGATCCAGGATGCCGGGGCAGATGCGCTTGAGATTAATGTGTTTTACTTACCTAAAGATTTTGATTCAAAAGCAGATGTTTATGAGTCAACCTATTTTGAACTTGCTACAAAAATTAAAGAAATTATTACCATTCCTGTTGCATTTAAATTAGGTAATAATTTCACGAATCTTCTTCGTGTTGTTAATCAACTATACATTAGAAAGGTTGATGGAGTTGTGCTTTTTAATCGTTTTTATGCTCCTGATATTGATATTAAGAATAATAAAATAGTTTCTGCGGAAGTTTTTAGTTCTTATGCAGACATCAGGCAATCCTTACGTTGGGTTGGGATTGTATCTGGTAAGATTGATAAAATTGATATAGCAGCATCAACAGGGATACATAGCGGGGAAGCTGTAATAAAGCAACTTCTGGCTGGTGCCACAGTTACACAAATCTGTTCTGTTTTATATAAAAATGGTTCTGGGTACATAAAACAAATACTCAATGATATAGAACAGTGGATGAAAACTAATAACTACAATTCTATTGATGAATTCAGAGGAAAAATGAGCTATAAGAAAATAGCAGATCCAACTGTTTATGAGCGGGCTCAATTCATGAAATATTTTTCAAATTATCAATAAAAACTCACAGAGCATTTTCTAAAGAAATAATAAGTTCCCTAATTAAAGGGATTTTATCTTCATTTAGTTTTGTGATTTTTTCTTTGAGATAGGAAATGTGTTTTTGTATATCCTGTTGGGATAGATTTGGGAGCGATTCTTCAATTACACTATAGGCCTCAATAGATGTTTGATAATCTCCTATGATTGCAATTTCCGTAAAAGTATCAATATAGGGAGAGAAATCTAAATCTGCCTGCCAGCAAATAGATGTTAATTGTTCCAGTTTATTTTTATACCTGGAATCTTTAAGGGCATCAGAGAGTGGTTTAGCTGCTTTATCGTCTTTTAAGTCTATTAAGAAATTTTCTGTTTCAGACTTAACTTTATCACTGGTTGAATTTACAAATAAATCAATTAAATAAGGAATAACACTGTTATCCCCGCTTTGACGCAATTCTTTTAAGGCAGAAATAACTATCGTTTCTTTTGTTGAATATAAATCTTCTAGTATCTTTTTGTGTTTGAATGATAATTCCATAATAGGCAAAACTACTTATAAATTAAAGGAATAATAATTATTGACAGGATTCAAGTAAATATTCCCGGGCTTTTTTTGAACCTAGTCGATCAGCTTTTTTCCAATCGGAGCAAGCACCATCTTGATCTCCAAGTTTTTGACGGGCAATGCCTTTGTTAAGATATGCGTCTGCATCATTGGGCTCTAAGTCTAAAGCCATTGAATAATCTTTTATGGCATACTGATAGGTTTTTGTTTGCATATATGCATTGCCCCTCATTGTGAAATATTCTGGATTGGTTTTGTCATTTTCCAGGCATTTATTTAGATAGGGTAGGGCCTTTAATGGTTGATTTGCATCAAGATAAATTTTACCAAATAAAAGTGATGCATCCTTGTCGTTCTCAAAAAATGTAAGATAGAAATTTAAATTTTCTTCAGCTTTTTCAATATTTCCATCTTTTGCATATGCCATTGCAAGAGTCTTGTAATTATCAAAGTTTGCCGGATTTAAGTTTAAAGCTGTTTCTAGATCTTCAGCTGCATTTTTATATTTTTCGGTTTCAATATAACTTTTTGCTCGTTGGATATAATAATTTTCTGTCCTTTTATTGAGTTTAATGGCACTGGAAAAGTCCTTAATTGCGCTGGGATAATCGCCTAAAGCTGCTAATGCTTCACCTCGTAAAGCTAATATCCTGTGATTGTTTTTGCTTTTCTTGAGCTTTAGGTTTGCTTTAGTTAAGGCTTCGTTATAATGATTGTATTTTAACTCAAATTCAATCTCATCGATAAGTAGATCCTGACTATTATACCATTCCTGTTTCCAGAAATCTTCCCAGATTTTTTCTCGCTCATATATCGTAAATGAAGCATCAGACATTATTAATGCTTTATCTTTTTTATAACTTGATTTGAGATGGTTCTCAAGTTCAATAAGCATCAACTCTGGTTGATGCAATTCAGCATACGTTTTTGCAAGCTCAAAACTAGCAATACTTGATTTTAAATCATTTGCTTGAATAAAATCGTTTTTCGCATCATTATAATTTCTATTGGCAAAAAAAGCATTTCCTCTTTGAATATAGTATTCAGCCTTGTTTGGTTCTTGAGCAATTAGTTCATTTAATAGATTAATTGCTTCCTGAAAAGCATTTTTTTCAATGTTTGCAATAGCGAGAATATATGTCTCATTTCTTTCCTGGGAATAGGAAATAAATGTTGATAGAAGTAATATTATTATAAAGAAATTTCTCATTAACTATTCTGATGTTTGATTTTCTGTATTGTCATCGCCACTATAAACATGAATAAAACCCGTAATGTTTCTTAAATATAGCCCGGTAATGCGAGGTTCATAAACATCGCATATATAGTAATAAACACCAGGAGAAACCAGCTTATTGTTGTCTTTATGCCTTCCATCCCAATTAATATCAGGATCAGTTGTTTCATAAACAAGATTTCCCCATCTGTTAAATATTTTCATGTCTACCTCTTTAACAAAATTATTGATGTTAAGAGATTTATAAATATCATTGATGTTGTCTCCGTTCGGAGAAAAGACATTGGGTAGTTCAAAAAAGTTACATACGTCAATGCAAATTTTTGAAATTTTAGGACTTTCATTTCCAACTGAATCAACTGCAGTGACATGATAACACCCGGCTAAACTTATTTCACTATAGTGTTTATAGGAAGATACAGCGGGATTTTCAATTGTCTCGATTAATTCTGTATCCTCATTCTCGGTTGAGCTATAATATATATTATAAGCAATTATTTCATCTTCGGTGCAATCTTCGGGTAAATTCCATTGAATTAGGTTGTAAGCGCTATCACAAAGAGATTCAACATTAAATTCCGGGGAGCAAGGAGGGACCGTATCAATTGGCGTCCCTGAATTTATATGGGTTTTATTTATTGTAAAATAGACAGTAGAATCAACATCATATTGACTAAGTCCAATTAATTGGTAAGTATATTCTTTCCCATTCGTAAGTCCGGAATGTACGTAAGAATTAGTTCCATTAATAACATCGATTAATTCAGTTGGGACATTATTGTATAAAAAGACAGAGTCTGTAATGTTTCTCCAGGCAGCGTCTTTTAAATATTCAATTTTATTTGCATTATCAGAAGGTGAAATTTTAAGATAAGTACTAGAAGCCATACCTCCATTACTCGCCAGTTCTAATTTTCCTGTTTCTGAGCTTGTATAATATAAATTTACCTGATAATAATAAGGATATAGAAGTGTGTTTATAGATTGATCAAGGTATATGGTATCATTAAGATCAGAGTAAGTTTTTAATATTTTAAAATTTTCAATATCGTCAGGTGTTGCTCTAAGTAATTCATATTGATAAGGTGCGCCTCCATCAAGAGAATCAATTAGTTCTTGTGGTGGATGCATCCAGGCAACCTGAATAACTCCATCTGATTCTCCAATATTCTCAACGCTAACCTGTAAGATAGCTGGTACTCCCTGAAGTAAAGAAGAAACAACCGGTAACGATGGAATACTTTGTGTTTCATTTTCAAAAATAGCAGCAACAATATAGGAGAATTCAGAACCTTGTTCAAGTCCGTTAGATTTACTGTCGACAAAAAAGTTTTGCTCTGAAGATACTTCACCTACTTCTTCAAAACCTAGTTCATAAGGAATTTCATTGCTACACGAATCTGGAACAAAGTTTACAATTCCTTCAGCCCTGAAAATTTTAAAAGCAGTAATATTTGAACAAGGATACGTATCCCAATAAACTTTTATTGAATCAATACTAGGATAAGCCACTAGGTTTTCCGGTGGTGCTCCTAATACCCGAATATTAAAATTATCAATATCAACTGTTTTTAATGTATCATTTCTACTAAGAATGTAGTAATCTTCTGATTTGTAAACGACATAATATGCTTCATCCCTAACATGCGAACAGGAGGTAATCCATTCAAAATCAGCAACAGAATAACCGTCTCCGCTTTCCAATGTTGTAAAAGTAGAAGGAGAATCCACAACGAAAGAACCTCCAACAGCAGATTGTTTAACTTTATCATTATCTGCATCAGTGGCTGAAATCGTAAAATTTATTGTATCGCCGGCGATTACACAAATATCCCCAATTTCTTCATTAACAGGGGGAGTATTATCAGTCTCAACAACTTCTACTTGCATGTCGCGAATGATATTACCGATTTTTATTCCACTTCGCCATTCAGTAATATCCATGGCAATATTATAAATTCCTGTTTCAGTAGGAGTGTCCCAAATTAAATCACCAGTAATAGAATCAACGGTTAAAGAATTTGTTGCATCCGGGTAGGAATAGTCAGAAATAGGGATACCGTCTTCTCCTGTACAAACTGTTAGGCTGTATGAAATAGAATCCCCATCATAATCAAAAGCAGCAGGGTTATGTATAAATATTTTACCTTTTGCAGCTTTGTCAATGGGGTAATTAAGCAAAACAGGAGTGTTGTTATAACCAACATTGGGATTTATTATTAATGTTGTTTTTATTGAGAAAATAACATTAACAGAGTTTGGAATGTTGACTACCCCTAAGTTTCTATTGGGATCTTGAACAACAATTTCATAAGATCCTGGTCCTGGAAATGTATGTGTTGCCTTATATTTATTGTGATAATAATAATCGGGTAATCTTACTTTAGATATTCTTGGAGCTACAGAGTTTGTGTTATCGCCCCAGTCAACTTCCAGCTGGTCTCTATCTGCAGCACTTTCGGTATATGTAAAGGTTGTAATAGTAATTTCATATGTGAGTTCAGAAATCTGCGTATAAGTAATTTCTCCCGCCCGGTTGTGTGTTGCAAGTACCGAGATAAAGGGAATTAGAAGAGAAGATAATATAGAGGTTAATTTTTTCATCACAAGTTCACAAATCTACAAATTTAGTACCGTTCTTATGTGTGTTTTATAGCACAATTTTTTGTTGGTAGTTATCTAAAGTAAATTGATATCCTTTTTCTTTTTTGTTACTATTGATAATCAGTAAGTTCTTTTGGTCTCTAAAAGCATCCATCATAAGTGTGTTTCTTACATCCAATGTAGAGATATCGTTCGAATAATTTAATATAAATGAAGCAACTATCATAAGATCATCAAATTCTATTGAGATATTTTTTTTATCTAAAAGGGTATCATCTTCTTTGAAGATTAACATGTCGTTGATGTATTTGTTTACAAAGATTTCTTCAACATCAGAGATGTTTTCATCTGTCAAAACAATATTTTGTTCATATTTATGGTTAATGATCATCTCTAGATCATCACGAAAAAGCCTTACGGATACCTCAAATCGATTTTTATCATTAACTTGAGAGATATTTGTAATAGATAGATGTATTGGATGCATTAAAAACATCAGGTTTGATAATAGAATAAAAACTAACATTTTATTATAACAAAAAATTGATTGTAGGTGTAAAAATATAGACTTTAAATATTAAAAACATTGTTTAGATAATGTTTTTAACATTTAATCATGTTTGTTGAAAGATTTATAAAAAATGACTTTTGTAAATTAAAAAAATAATTCAACTTCGGTAAAAATTAAAAAAGAAAATCAAATGAAAGCTGTAATCCTAGCCGGTGGTTTCGGAACCCGTATTAGTGAAGAAAGTGGAATCAGACCAAAACCTATGGTCGAAATAGGTGGTAAACCAATACTTTGGCATATTATGAAAACTTATTCACACTATGGTATTACTGATTTTATTATATGTTGTGGATATAAAGGTTATGTGATAAAAGAATATTTTTCAAATTATTTCCTTCATAATGCTGATGTTACTTTTGATATGATAAGCAATAATATGAAAGTTCATAGTATGAATTCTGAACCTTGGAGTGTGACTTTGGTAGATACCGGGGAAAATACGATGACCGGGGGGAGAGTAAAAAGAGTAGCAAAATATATTGGAGATGAAACGTTCTGCTTGACTTATGGAGATGGAGTTAGCGATGTAAATATTGCTGAATTAATTATGTTTCACAGGAATCATGGTAAAAAAGCTACTTTAACTTCTGTAAGACAGCCAGGAAGATTTGGCGTTTTTACGTTAAGAGGAGATGAATCACAAATCAATTATTTTAAAGAAAAACCTAAAGGAGATTCCGATGGTTCTGCCTGGATAAACGGAGGTTATTTTGTTTTAGAGCCTGAGGTTCTTGACCTGATTGATGATGATACTACTGTTTTTGAGAAAAAACCATTAGAAGAATTAGCAAATACAGGTAATTTATTTGCGTTCAAACATACTGGTTTTTGGCAACCCATGGACACATTAAGGGATAAGAATGTTTTAGAGGAGATGTGGGCAAATAATGTAGCTCCTTGGAAGGTTTGGTGAAAGACATAAAATAGACTAAATTTATAAGTAAATAAAATATTAATGATATTCACAGAAACTCCGTTAAAAGGGGCATATATTATAGATATCCAACCCATAGCGGATAACAGGGGTTTTTTTACAAGAGCATTTTGTTCTCGTGAATTTGAAGATGCTGGTTTGCCTTTTAAAATGTTGCAAGCTAATATGTCTCACACAGAGAAAAAGTACACGCTTAGGGGGATGCATTACCAGACTGGAAATTCTGCAGAAATAAAACTTTTTCGATGTATACAAGGAAGTCTATTGGATGTAATTATTGATGTTAGAAAGGGCTCAGAAACATTTGGAAAATATTTTAAAATAGAGTTAAGTTCTGAGAATAACAAAATGATGTATATTCCTAAAGGATTTGCACATGGTTTTTTAACGATAGAAGATAATACACGTGCATTTTATATGGTATCAGAAAATTATTCTCCTCATGATAATGCTGTTATAAGGTGGAATGATCCTTTTTTTAATATTGACTGGCCAACTGATAATCCTATATTATCAGAGGTAGATGCAAATTTTCCTGATTTTATAAATGAATAAAATTTAATTTAAACATAACGATGAGTAATAAAGTTTTTGGAGGGATTTTTTCTAATAAAAAGGTTTTAATAACTGGCAATACAGGATTTAAAGGATCTTGGTTAACAACCTGGTTACTTAATTTGAATGCAGATGTATATGGTATTTCAAATACGATACCAACAGAACCATCAATGTTTAAAGAGTTAAATTTAGAGTCTAAAATCAATCATACTTATATTGATATTCGGGATTATGAAAAATTAAGTAATAAGATTTCTGAAATTGCCCCAGACTTTATTTTTCATTTAGCAGCTCAACCAATCGTATCTTTATCCTATGCAGATCCTGTTGATACTATATCAAGTAATGTTTTAGGAACAACTCATGTTTTGGAATCAATCCGGCAATTAAAAAATAAATGCGTAGCGGTTATTATTACAAGTGATAAATGCTATGAGAATATAGAACAGATCTGGGGATATAAAGAAACAGATCAATTAGGCGGAAAAGATATCTATAGCGGTTCTAAAGGTGCTGCTGAATTGATTTTTCATTCGTATTTTCATTCTTTCTTTGTGAATAAACATCCCAATATCAGGTTAGCATCAGCAAGAGCAGGAAATGTTATTGGAGGTGGGGATTGGGCAAAAGATCGCATTGTTGTAGATTGTATGAAGTCTTGGAGTAAAAGTGAAAAAGTTACAATTCGAAGTCCTAAAGCAACTCGCCCATGGCAACATGTGTTAGAACCATTAAGCGGTTATCTGAGGTTAGCAGAATACCTCTACGATAATTTTGATACAACAAATCACAATGGTGATAGTTTTAATTTTGGACCTCGTTCAGAACAAAATCATACGGTTTTAAGATTATTAACAGATTTAAGTAAATATTGGGATTTTAAAGATGTAAAGGAAGCTTTTGAGGTAACAGATAATATTCCCTTTCATGAAGCTGGTTTGTTAAAGTTAAACTGTGAAAAGGCTCATCTATATTTAAAATGGGAGCCAAACCTTAATTATAATGAAACAATAGAGTTTGTTAGTACCTGGTATTATAAGTTTTACAAAGGAGATGATGATATATACCAGTTTACACAATCTCAATTGAAAAAGTATGAAGAAATAGCTTTATCAAAGGGAATGAAATGGATTTCTTAAATAGTAAAGATTAATTTTGACATTGTTACAGGTAATGTTATAGAAGGTTGATCAAAGAAAATTAGCTTTTCACCACAATTTAGTAATAAGTTCTTTTTTTTAGTTCAACTTTGAGTTTATATATCCGTAATAACAGATTGAAAAGTAAAAAGTATAACACAAAAGCGAAAGCTTTATTAGATGGTGTGATATTTTAGTTAACAGTAATTATTAATGTCTACAAATATTAATTTATGTTGTCAAACTATACTATTGGAGTTGCAATTCCTTGCTATCGGGTAAAAAATAATATTTTAAAAGTAATCGATAGTGTTGAAGATTTTATAGACTTCATTTATGTTATTGATGATAAATGTCCGGAAGAATCAGGAAAATTTGTACAGGAAAATTGTACAGATAAAAGGGTACAGGTTATTTTTCATGAAGTCAATCAAGGCGTCGGAGGAGCTGTAAAAACGGGTTATAAAAAAGCCCTGGAAGATAAATGTTCCATTATCGTTAAGCTTGATGGTGATGGACAGATGGATCCAAAGCTAATCAACTCTCTTATCAAGCCAATTATAGATGGAAAAGCAGATTATGTAAAAGGGAATCGTTTTTACAATGTATCTGATTTAAAAGGTATGCCTAAAGTACGTCTGTTTGGGAATAGTGTACTTTCATTGATAAATAAATTTGTTCATGGTTACTGGCATATAATGGATCCTACAAATGGATTTACAGCTATTCATCTGGCATCAATATCAAGGTTAAATCTGGATGCTATATCAAATCGTTATTTTTTTGAAAGTGATATGCTTTATCGTTTGGCTTTAATTAAGGCAGTTGTTAAAGATTATCCAATGAAGGCTGTTTATGCCGATGAACAGAGTAGCTTGAGGGTTGGAAGAATTCTATTAGATTTTCCAGCAAAATATTTAAAACGATTTTTTAAAAGAATTTTTTACCTCTATTTTATGAGGGATATTAATATCGGTACACTTCAACTTGTTTCTGGCTCTACATTATTCCTCTTTGGTTTAATCTTTGGTTTAATAAAATGGATTGAAGGAGTTCAAACAAATCAGGACGCAACAAGTGGTACCGTTATGTTATCAGCTTTACCATTAATACTTGGTTTTCAATTATTGTTGTCTGGATTATCTTATGATATGCAGAACGTCCCTTCAGAACCCTTACAGAAATTTGATAAATTAGGTTAAAATCAAAGAATAATAAACTTTAGGTTACCTTTTAAAAGTTATATACAATATGGATAAGGTTTTTTTATTTAGTATTGATTTGGAAGATGTGAGGTTATGGCTACCTGATGGACAAAAATATAAAGAAAGAGTTCCTGATAATACTTATAAATATTTAGATTGGTTAAATAAAATCAATTCAAAATGTACATTTTTCGTTACTGGAAACCTTGCTGAAATGTATCCGTCTTTAGTCAAAGAAATAGCAGATGAAGGCCATGAAATAGGTTGTCACACATATTCACATAAACCGCTAAATGAACAAACTGCTGAAACTTTTCGTGAAGATATTGAAAAGAATCTTGAAGCCCTTTATCATTCAGGGGTAAATGAAATAAAAGGTTTTAGAGCTCCGGTTCTATCAATAACAAAGAATAATAGTTGGGCATATTCAGTATTAGAACAACTTGGATTTACATATTCTAGTTCGGTTTTACCGGCTAAAAATCCACTTTATGGTTGGGAGGAGTTTGGAATCTATCCCAAAAGAGTATCGGAAAATTTTATTGAAATACCCATATCTGTAGCGAATTTTGGTATTATGACTGTTCCTTTTATCGGAGGTGTATATTTTAGAGTGTTACCTTGGTTTGCTGTTAAGAATGCTATAAAGCGAAGTGAAAAAAGTAATTCAATTTTAGTGGGATATTTTCATCCTTATGATATTGATGAAGAACAAGAAAGGTTTATGCATCCTGGAATAAATAATAGTAAATTTTATAATGCTCTTATGTATTATAATAGAAAAGGAGTTTTTAAGCGTTTAAATAATATTATTGAGCGTGATTATAATGTAATTAGATTTAGTGAGTTTATTGAAAGTTTGTCAATTTAAAATTAAGGGATAAACTATTATTCTGATTAATTTATAAAATAAGGCGTTCTTTTTCTATTGATATTTTTTAAGTTAAAAAGATTTGCATTAAAAAGATGCATTTATGTTTGATATTTATTGTAACGAAACCAACTTAGCTTTCGTTCAAATTAATTAAATAAAAAATGTAATAATAACTTATAAAGTTATAAGTAGTATTGAATGATAACAAAGAAATTAAATAGTATGTTGTAATATTCTTATTTACAAAATAAGATGTACAAGTATTTGTTTTTATGAGTAAACGGTTAAAACAGCGTTTAACAAAAGATTTTAAAATAATTCTAAATTAAATTACAAATGAAAAGCGTAGGATCCAGGCTAATGTTTTTACTTCAAAAATTTGAATCCAGAAAACTTACAAGTTTGGTTTTATTATCTGTATTACTTCTTTTACAAGCTTATTATCTTAGAAATGGGATTAGTGTAATGCACGTATTTGGTCCTGAATGGAGAAATATTGCGAACTCTATTTTAACAGGAAATGGATATGCAGATCCTTTTGGATGTCATTCAGGAATAACTGCATGGATGGTTCCAGGTTCTTTTTTGCCACCTCTTTTAGTTTTTGCAATTTTTGGTGTTTCTAAAATATCTTTCCTGGTTCTTACTTTGTTTCGGATAATTTGTATTGTACTAAGTTTTAATTTGGTTTTAAAAAGTAAATGGTTTGGTAAAAAATGGTATAATAATCTTATATTTTTAATACTCTTTTTATTTTATATCTATCTGTCTCCTAAGGAGTTTTTTGAGATAATTGATGATTTGTGGCTAAATCTCGTTTTTTCATTTTTATTCATATACTACTTTGGTGAATTTCTTGATAATGCTAAAAAGATAATTCCCCTTGCTATAATTTCATTTTTACTCCCGATAACAATACCAGGAATGGCTGTGCCCTTTGTCGCTGCAATAGTAATTTCTTTTGTTGTGTATTTAATACAATTAAAAAGTGAGAAGAAATTAATAATGCGACAATCCAGAAATATTAAATTTATTCATTATTTTATTCTAGGGGCTAGTTGTTTACTTTCAACTTCGATATGGACTGTTAGAAATTATGTTGTATTTGATAAGTTTATTCCTTTGAAATCAAACGCTGCATTTGAGTTTTATTTGTCAAATATTGTAGATAAAGATGGTATTCATTCTTATTCAACCTGGTTAAAAGCTCATCCTTATTCTGATGAAGTAGCATGTGCCCGCATGGGAGAATTAGGAGAACAAGAATGGCTTGAACCATATAAGGAAATGGAAAAGTCTTATAAAGAGAATCACAAAGAAGAGTATAGAAAGAAAATAATTAATAGGACAAGGAATGCATTTTTATTTTCAGTAAATGAACATGATTTTTACGAATCTGAATATTGTAATAGTCTCTCTGAAAACGAAAGAAAAAAGTTAATAGATGCAGATCTAATAAGGGAGATGAAAGGAAATTATTATTGGTGGTTTTGTTTGGAACTTGATGAGAATGTTATGACAGATTCACTAAAACAGCTGGGAGTATATAATGAGGAATTAATGACTGACTGGAAAAAAGCTGTTAAGAGGTTTAGGTATTTGCCGGTTAAAGATTTTCATCAGGATTCCGGTATAATAAAAGGATTGGCATTATCAGGTCTGCCGTTTTTTAGTTTGCTTCTTTTAATATTATTAAAGGATCCAAATAAAAGAATTAAACTATACTTTTTAATAATCTATGTATCTTATACTGTGCCTTACATTTTAATTTCTAACCAGTTGAGATATCAAAAACCGCTTATGGTATTTCAGGCTTTTATTTTGTACTTATTAATTACATCATATATAAATAAGAAGGATGAAAAAGATTTTATTATTGGTAGTTAATCAATTTATTTATTATATTAATCATATTTTGTGTCAATATCAACCTTATTAAAGCGTACAAGAATTATATTTGTTAAGCATTTTCTTTTGAAAATGATAAGTAATTTATTAAAAAAACTTTATTCAGAAAGAATCTTATGATGAAGCAAGTATTTTATGTTTTTTTATTGTCTATAGCAATTCTTTTTACATCATGTTATCCCAAAAAGAAACTAACCTATATTCAAGAAGATGAAAGTGGTCTTAATTTATATGAGAATGTTCGGAAACCAAAAACTATACAACCTCAGGATTATTTGTATATAAAAGTTTTTAGTTTGGAACCATCAGTAAGTGAAATTTTTCAGAGTAGAAACTCAAATATGGGAAGTGATACTAAGTTATTAAGTTATCAGGTTAATGAATCAGGAGTTATTAATTTTCCATTTATTGGAGATATAGATGTAAATAATTTGACAATACAAGAGGCTCAAATTAAGATTCAGGATCAATTATCAAAATATTTGAATAACATATCTGTTACCGTAAGATTTATCGGAAATAAATTAACAATTCTGGGAGAAGTAAATTCGCCTGGTTCGTATCAGTATTATGATGATAAGATAAATGTGTTTGAGGCGATTGGATTAGCGAGCGGAATTGGAACTTATGGAGATAAAAGTAAAGTTATAGTTGTTAGGGAATTCAAAAATCAGATCA
Source organism: Bacteroidales bacterium (assembly GCA_963665085.2). Lineage (GTDB taxonomy): Bacteria > Bacteroidota > Bacteroidia > Bacteroidales > JAAAOM01. Next base: position 316,299 of record CAXXXS010000002.1, on the reverse strand, counting down.
AATATCATGAGATTGATTTAACTTCAAGAAAAGTTGCAATCTCAGAATATTATTATCTGCTTCCTAATGATATAGTTTTTGTTACACCTATACATGCAAAATACCGTACTTACAGAGACTTATCATTATATTCAACTTTATTATCTACTGTTTCAACTTTTATTACAGTCTTATATTTTATAACTAAATAATGGAAAAAAACAAAAGCGAAACAATGAAGACAGTTGATTATAAAGTTTTTATTAAAAGATTATGGGAGTTTAAATTTTGGTATATATCTATTGGATTTATTTTTCTGTTCATCGCAACAATAATTAATAAATACAAAGCACCTCAGTTTGAAAATTCCACAACAATTTTAATTAAAGAAGATGAACAGTCTTCATTTTTAAATTCAGCTACTTTTAATCTAAGCAGTGGGTTGTTTGATTCGGAGTCAAATATTGAAAATGAATTAGAATTATTACGTTCATTTTCTTTAATAAAGAAAACGGTAGAAAGATTAAATCTTAAAACATCTTTCTATTCCTTTGAGGATAAAATGGTGAAGAACTTCTTATACAAGATTGGTTTTGAAGTCCCAAATAGTTTGTATAATTATACACCATTAAACATAAACGTTAATACATCTCATGATCAATTATTACATGTTGATTATTTTGTTGAAATTGTTGATGAAAACACATATAGATTAAAAGTAAATAATAAAGAAGATGGAGCCTTATTTAATTATTTAGAGGAAAGGTATACTCATTCTCCGGGTGAAATTTCTTACAATGAAGTTCATGTTTTTGGGGAAGAAGTAATAACAGATTGGTTTGCTTTTACAATTGTTAAGAATGCAAATTTTACACCTGATTTCACAAAAGGACAAAAATTATTTTTCAGACAAAATAATCCAAATTATTTAGCTCTTATTTGTCAGGCAAATCTTAGTGTTGAAACCACTTCTCCTACATCTACTTTGTTAAATGTAACTTTTAAAGCGGATAATAGTAGTAAAGTAACAGATTTTCTTAACGAACTAGCATTAAGTTATCTTAGTGATGATATCGATAAAAAAGGTAAAGAGGCTTTAAGTACTATTAACTTTATAGATACTCAAATTGCAGATATTTCAGATTCACTAAGTTATGCAGAAGCAAATTTAAAACAGTTTAGAACGTCTAATAATGTGTTAGATTTAAGTTTTCAGGGACAACAGATTTTTGAAAAACTGGATGAATTAGAAAAAGAAAAAGCTGCTTTTACAGCCCAAAAGAGATATTATAACTACTTGTTGGATTATTTCAATAAAAATTCTGATGTCGGTGATTTAACGGCTCCCTCTTCAATGAATGTTGTAGATCCAATATTAACAGGACTAATTACAAAATTATTAGATTTAGACGCTCAGAGAAGTGCATTATTATCAGGGAAAGCAGCATCAAATAATTTATATCTTAATGATATACAACCACAAATTGAAAATTTAAAGAATACAATTGTTGAGAATGTTAAAAATAATCTTAACAATGTTGATATCTCTTTAAACGAAATAGATTACAGAATAACAAAACTGGATAATCAAATTTCCGATATGCCAAAAACGGAATTACAACTACTAGGCATTGAAAGAAAATTTAAATTGAATGATGCAATTTATACTTTCCTATTGCAAAAGCGTTCCGAGGCACAAATAGCAAGAGCATCAAATACACCGGATTATGAAATTATTGAATCTGCCCAGTATGCATTAGCACATCAGGTAGCACCTAATAAAAAACTTAATTATATTATTGCATTACTATTAACATTAGTGCTACCTACAGTATCAATATTAGGGTATGATTTCTTTGACAATAAACTGTCTGAACGTGATACTATTAGTTCATTAGTAGATGTTCCAATTCTCGGAAATACATATCATAACAGAACCGGTGCTAGTAAAGTTATGATTGAAGCGCCGCAATCTCCGGTTGCTGAGTCTTTTAGAGCAATTAGAACGAGTTTTAACTTTTTTAAGAAGGATAACAGAAAACAAGTTATTTCGTTTACATCTTCATTTAGCGGAGAAGGAAAAACTTTTAATGCAATAAATACAGCATTAAGTTTTGCCCTCAACGGGGATAAAACGGTACTTCTTGAATTTGATCTTCGTAGACCTAAAATACACCAGGAGTTTGGTTTGAAAAATGAACTGGGAATTACTTCTTTTTTAGTTGGAGATGTGCTGCTTAATGATATTGTTAAACAATCCTTAACTCCAAATCTTGATATTATTACTTCAGGTCCACTACCACCAAATCCAGCAGAACTAATAGCATCAAAACAGACAAAAGAGATGTTTTATTCATTACAGGAAATGTATGATTATATTATTATCGATTCTGCTCCGGTTGGGGTTATTTCAGATACTTTTTTATTAATGGAGATGTCTGATATCAATATATTTATTGTGCGTCAAAATAAGACAGATAAAGATGCGATGTTCAATACATTAAATAAAATAAGAAATAATAATATTGATAATCTTGCTATTTTGGTTAATGATGTTGATGCACAAAAACAATCATCTAAATATGGTTATGATGCAAAATATTATACAAAAACTGAAGAGAAAACATTTGTAGATAAAATAATTAAAAAAATAAAAAAAAGCTGATGTAACCATTTCTTAACTTAGTTGATGAATGGGTAGCATTCATAAAATATATTTTAACACTCGGATATTTTAATATAATTTTCAAATCATTTTAAATCATTAAATCATGAAATCAAAAATTTTTACTTCTAAGAATTTCTTGATATCGTTATTGCTAACGTTATTTCTGACGACAGGGGCTTTCTCCCAATGTCCGTCAGGTTTAGATGCTTACCTTCGTTTTGAAACAACAGAAGATGGCAGTTATCCTGATGAGGTTTCTAATCACACAGGAGTAGTAGCAAATGGAAGTCTGACAAGTGTTGTTGGCCTGGCCTCTGTTGGAAAAGCAGTAAGCTTTAATGGAAGTTCAGATGAATTAAACATAATCAATTCATCGGATTTTGATACTTGGACTAGTTCAAGTAATTTTTCAATCGAACTTTGGGTGAAGTTTACAGAGCTAAACGGAACACAAGTTTTTATTGGCCGTGATGCAAGTTCTGGTTACATGCAATGGTGGATTGGAGCTACATCAGCTGGAAAGGTTACCTGGTATATCACCGACTCCAATAATAACAATGCACAACTTACAAGCGCCAGTGCAATTAATGATGGAGTATGGCATCATATTGTTGCGGTAAAAGAAGGTTCAAGCCTTAATCTCTATGTAGACGGAGTTGCTGCTTCAGGAACTAAGACGTTTACAGGCAATTTTAGTGCTTCAGGTAATAGTGTTACAGTAGGTTATCTTTCAGTTAATAGTTCATCAGAGTATCATTACAATGGAGCTATTGATGAAGTAGCCCTTTACAGTGATGCATTATCTAATTCTTCTATTGCTGAACATTTACTTAATAACGGTAGTTATGGTATTGGATATTGCGATGATGAAGGTCCTACAATACTTACAACACCTAGTGAATCGGCTACAATTGGAAAACAATATACTTATGATGTTAATGCATCAGGAAAACCGACGCCAAGTTACAGTCTTTTAACATTTCCTTCAGGAATGGGAATTGATGATGAGACTGGTGTTATCTCATGGACTCCAACAGAGTCTTCAGGAAGTACGACTGTTGTGGTAGAAGCATCAAATTCAGTGGATACTGTTACACAAACATTTTCTATTTATCTTGCAGCAGAACCTGATTATCCAACAGGGTTGGAAGCTATTTGGAAATTTGATGAAAGTTCTTTTGAATACGAATATATTAATCAGCATCAACTTGTAGGTTCTGCATCTCAGACAAATGGTTTGATTGATGGTGCAGCTTACTTTAGTGGTACATCCAGCAGTATGTTTGAACTGGAAGATTCTTATGAACCTTCGTCTATCTTTTTTGATTTCCCATCATATAACTATTCAGTCTCCTTTTGGATGAGTTCCTCCGTTTCTGGAGAAGATGCTAAAGTTGCAGTTGGTCGTGACGTTCCTGCAAATAGCACAAACTGGTGGATTGGTTTTAATTCAAATAATGGACAGGCAGTATGGTATGCAAGAGATTATTTAGCTACTAATAATGATACGGTATATATATCAGGTGGACTTGTAAATGATGGAGATTGGCATTTAATTACTGCAGTGAGGGATGAGGATGCAGATAAAGACTATCTTTATGTTGATGGTGTTGAAGTAGGTCAAGCTTCTTCTAACCATGTTGGTTTTGGTGGTAATAGTCCTCTTACTGTTGGGTGGTATGATGTTAGTCCGTACTATTATTTTGAAGGGGCTTTGGACGAACTGAGTTTTTTTTCAACTGCATTATCGCAAGCAACTATTGAAGCTATGTACGATGAAGGGATTGCTGGTAATAGTCTTGTTCAAGAGAATCATTACCCTAATTTTTCTTCTACAATAGATACTGTTGCAACAGAAGAAATTTTATATAGCAAGACGATTTATTTTGAAGATATTGATGGAGATGATGTTACCCCTGCTATATCTGGTAATCCGGAATGGCTAGTGTTTAATTTTACAACAGGAAATGACTATTTTACTTTAACAGGAACTCCTACAAACGAACAGGTTGGTAAATATGAAATAACATTTACATTAACTGATGGTAGTTTAACTTCTACACAAGTTATTACATTTTATGCTGTAAATGTTAATGACGATCCTGTAATAACCAGTACACCAACCTTAACAGTTAATGAGGATGAACTCTATGAATATGTGTTTGAAGTGGAGGATGTTGATATAGATGATATATTAACGTTAACTGCATTAAAAAAACCAGATTGGTTAACATTTACTCAGGGGACAGATACAACAGCTACATTAACAGGTACTCCTCTTAACGATGATTCAGGAGTGAATGATACAATTATTCTAAATGTTAATGATGGAACTGTTGATGTAGAACAAGAGTTTATTTTGACAGTTGTAGCGGTTAATGATAAACCAGAAATTTCTGCTCAGAAAGCCGTTTCAATAGCTGAAGATAATTCGTATACAATTACTTTCGACGATCTTACAGTCTCAGATGTTGATAATAATGTTCCGGAAGATTTATCTATCGAAATTTTAGAGGGAACTAATTATACATTTGAAAATACAGTTATAACCCCGGCAGAAGATTATAATGGGGCACTATTAGTAAATCTTGTTGTTATGGATAACGACAGTACTTCTGATGAGTATGTATTTACTATCACGGTAACACCTGTAAATGATGCACCAGAGTTAGTTTCTGAAATAGATACTGTTGCTATGGAGAATGTTCCATATGAAAATGTATTTGAATTCTTTGATGCAGATGATGATGAAATTACTGTTGAAGTAGTTACAAAACCAGATTGGATAACATTTGAAAGTAATACACTTTCATGTACACCTACAAGTGAAAATATTGGAGAACACGCAATTGCAATTAGGTTAGACGATGGTAATGAACAAGGAATAACATATATTTCTTTTACATTAACAGTAATTAACACTAACGATGCTCCCGTATTTGAGAGTACACCTGTAGAAGTTGCTGATGATTATGAGGAATATGAATACACGGTTGTTGTTTCTGATAAGGATGGAGATGACGTTACTGTTACAGCTACCACAAAACCAGATTGGTTAACATTTACAGATAATGTATTATCTGGTACTCCAGACTGGGAGGATGCAAATCAAACTTTTGATGTTACATTAACAGCAACGGATGGAATTACAGAAGTTAAACAAATTTTCCAAATAACTGTTGGCAATGATAATGATCCACCATATTTTACAACAGAGCCGGTTGATACTGCATATGTTGGGGTTCCTTATACATATCTTTTTAAAGCAGATGATATTGATGAGGATGAAGCTGATAATTTAACATTTTCTTATTCTGAATTACCAGATTGGTTAACTTTTAATGATGCAGGTGTAATAAGTGGGACACCTACTACTGAAGGTAGTTACCCTGTTATTTTAAGCGTAACAGATCCTAGTGGGGATCAAACGAGACAACCGTTTACTATAGTAGTAACAATCAAAACAGGTATTCAGCAGAATCTTATAGAGAGTCTGTCTATATTTCCAAATCCTGCTCAATCGGAAATTACATTAAATTTAGCAGATATTAAGAATCCTTCTAAAGTTGAAATTCTTGATGTAACAGGAAAAGTGAAGATTACTGAATACCTTATAAATTACGACGACAAACTAAAACTCGATGTTTCGGGCTTGGTAAATGGTCTTTATTTTGTAAGGATCCAGGATGAAGAAATGACTACTTATCTAAGTAAGTTGATAATAAATAAATAATTAAAATTTATTTGAATAAAGAAACCCGGTTGGAAAGCTGATTAATTCCAGCCGGGTTTTTAAATAAGCTAATTGAAAAATGCAACAAATTATGATGAAAAAAAACTTTTTTAACCTCCGCGAAAACAACAAGAAATTCTATTTAATAATTGCATTTTTAATTAGTTTATGTGTAACTACAGTAAAATCTCAGGTAAAGATTTTACCATTAGGCAACTCTATTACATATGATAATCATTCAGACGATACCAGGAGTGTTGGGGAGAGAATCTCATATCGATATGAATTGTATCAACTTTTAGAAGCAGATGGTCTTGATTTTGATTTGATAGGGAACAGGTATGCTGGTTATAATTATATACCAAATGACTATGCATATTGTGCCGGTTTTCCTGGAATTACAACAGCGCAAATGGTTTATCTAATAAATACAGGTTATAACCAGGTACAAAGTATTTATGAAGCACCTGGGGCATATCTAAATTATTATCCTGCAGATATTATTCTATTGCATATCGGGACAAATGAAGTGACAGAAAGTTCTGCTGATGTTGAAACTTTATTAACAAGAATTAGAGTGTATTTGCCGAATGCCGTAATTTTAGTTGCGAAAATAATAAACAGAAAAACGAATGACGCTGTAACAACAACTTTTAACAACAATGTTGCTTCTTACGTAAATAGTTTAGGAGATCCTAAAATTATTATGGTGGATATGGAGAATGGAGCTTACATAAATTATGCGACTGATATGTATGATAACCTCCATCCAAATCAATTAGGTTATGATAAGATGGGCCAAAAATGGTATGATGCAATAATGGATATTAATTCATCCCCGGTAATATCATCTATTCCAAAACAAATTACACAAGAAGGAAGCAATTTTACTAATCTAGATTTAAAAAATTATGTTACCGATGTTGATCAAGCTTCGTCTACACTAACAAACTGGACTTTTACTTACTCTTCAGAGCCTAAAATTAATGTTTCATTAAGTAATGGTGTTGCGTCAGTTTCTGTTCTTGATCCTGAATGGAGTGGTAAAGACACTGTTTTATATAAAATAACCGATAATGGAAATGGTGCATTTGAGAAATCAGATAGTATTTATGTTATTTATGAGGTTTCAGCTGAGAATGATCCTCCTGTATCAAATGGAATTCTTATTTCATCGATTACAGAAGATGAAACGTATACGTTCACTACATCAGATTTTGATGTTGACGATATAGACTCTGATATAGAGGATTTATTTGTGATTCTTAATTCTGGAGAAAATTATACCGTCATTTCCAATAATAAACTAAAACCAGACGAAAATTTTGAAGGAAATTTAACTTTCAATATTCAGTTTTGTGATTTAATTGATACAAGTGAAGTCTATAGTTATACAATCAATGTTGAAGCTGTTAATGATGCTCCGGTTATCAATGCTCAAGTAACTTATCCCGAAGTAAAAGAAAAAGCTCCACTTGTAATTAATAAATCTGACTTAGATTTTGAAGATGTTGATGATGATGATACATCATTAAGTTTGATTATATTACCAGGTGAGAAATATACAATTGAAAATAATATTGTTTATATGAATAATGGTACTGTCGGTTACCAATATGTTGATGTACAGTTAACAGATTCAAAAGACACCAGTGATATTTTTGATTTTAGAGTTACAGTGCTTTCTGCAGCAAAACCGCCGGTATTTGTAACATCACCAGATACATTAGCTGGAGAAAATATTTTATATGAATATTATTTTAATGCTGTAGATTCAAATGATGACGAAATAACCTATGATTTAACAAGAAGTCCAGATTTTTTGGATATTGATTTGGAAAACAAAAAAGTATATGGTACTCCAAACAGGGATGATATTGGTGAGGATTATGTAGTTGAAATTTCTGCAACGGATGGTATGTATACAGTTTTCCAGTTATTTAGACTTGATGTAATCAATCTGAATGATGAACCTTATTTTACATCAACACCAATTACAGCTGCTGATGATTATGAACTTTATACCTACGAATTCTCTGCTTCTGATGATGATGAGAGCGATATGTTAGTGTTTTTTCCTGAAGACTTACCAGATTGGTTAACCTTTGATGAAAGTTTGAATCAATTACGTGGTATTCCTGATTGGTCTGATGCTGGTGAGGTATACAATACAGTAATAGGAGTAACTGATAAAAGTGATACGGTTTACCAGAGTTTTAAAATAATTGTATCGAATAAAAATTCATTACCAGTTTTTGAATCAACTCCGGATACATCCGTATATGCAGACTCTTTATATATTTATAATTTAGAATTCTCAGATGTTGATGAAGATGATGACGCCCAGGTTACAGTATATGAAAAACCAGATTGGTTAAGCTATGATACTGGACAGTTTTCTTTTTATGGGACCCCTACGAAAGACGATGCAGGAAAATATAAGTTGACTATTGGTATTTGGGACGGTAGAGCAGAAACATCTGAGATATTTTATATTACTGTATATCCAAATACAAAAAGTGACTATGATTCATTTATAGCAGAGGAATTAATGAGTATTTATCCAAATCCAGCTACTACATATTTAAAAGTGGACTTTGATGAAACAACAATTAACCAGTTAATGGTTAAAATATATAATATTAATGGAACTTTGTTGAAACAAATAGAAATTAATTCTAGTACAATATTAGAGCTTGAAGATTTACAACCTGGATTTTATAATGTGATTTTGGATTCAGGAGAATACAGGCTCGTTAAAAAGTTAGTGGTAAGATAGTTTTTATTGAATAAATTGAAAAATGTTATTTAATTCTTTAGACTTTTTAGTCTTTTTTCCAATTGTTGTGGCAATATATTTTGTTATTCCACAAAAATTCAGGTGGATACTTTTACTTATTGCCAGTTATTATTTCTATATGTCATGGAATGCAAAGTATATAATACTTATTGTATTTTCAACTGTTATTGACTATTTTGCAGGGCTGTACATGCCACGAATAAAAAGTCAATCCAAAAAAAAGATGCTATTATCGTTAAGTCTCTTTACGAATCTTGGGCTTTTGTTTTCATTTAAATACTTCAATTTTTTTAGTGAAAATTTAAATCTCTTTTTTGAAAAGATAAGTATCTCGCATTCAATACCTAACTTCAATGTTCTTTTACCGGTTGGAATTAGTTTTTATACATTCCAAACATTAAGTTATACAATTGATGTTTATAAAGGTATTAAAACGCCCGAAAAGCATTTCGGTAAGTTTGCCTTGTTTGTTTCATTCTTTCCTCAACTTGTTGCCGGACCTATTGAGCGTTCGGAACGTTTATTACCACAGTTTCACAGGAAAGTGTATTTTGATTATGAGCGGATAAAGAATGGTCTTATTTTGATGGTTTGGGGGCTATTTAAAAAAGTTGTTATAGCAGATAGAATAGCTGAATATGTTGATGTTATTTATACTAATCCAGAACATTTTAATGGATTACAAAATCTTTTGGCAACAGTATTCTTCTCTTTTCAAATTTATTGCGATTTTTCTGGTTATTCCGACATTGCAATTGGAACAGCAATGGTATTGGGATATGAATTGATGACCAACTTCAAAAGGCCCTATCTTGCAAGAAATATTAGAGAGTTTTGGAAAAGATGGCATATCTCTTTATCAACATGGTTTAGGGATTATCTCTATATACCATTAGGAGGAAACAGGGTTGTAAAATGGAGATGGTATTTTAATCTATTTATGACATTTTTAATCAGTGGATTATGGCACGGTGCTAACTGGACCTTTGTTGTATGGGGCGGATTACATGGATTGTACCAGGTTGTTGGAATTTTAACAGATAAAACAAGAAACAAATTAAAAGATAGTTTTGGCCTTAGACAAAACAAGTATATCCATTCTTTTATTGAAACGATTACAACAGTTGCCCTGGCATGGTTTGCATGGATTTTCTTCAGGGCAAATAATGTAGGTGATGCTTTTACCGTAATTAAGCAAATATTTACTTCCGACTATGCAACAGCGGCAGTAAATGTTTTTCAGTTTAGAGTTGATTTTGTCTTTTCAATAATTGCCATAAGTTTATTATTTATCGTGGAATTATTTGAAGAACATTATTCACTAGGAGATAAACTAAAACAGTCTCATTCCGGTTTAAAATGGTTTTTACTATTTGCTGTTATTATTGCAATAATGGTACTAGGGAAATGGGAAGAAGCTAATTTTTTATATTTCCAATTTTAGCAATATGAGTTTAAAAGTAAAGTTATTAAAAGCATTAATTATCATATTGGGTTTTTTTTGTTTGTATGCCTTTCTGGCTGTTAGAATTCCATTCTTATATAATTTGGTACTTAAAGAGAGGGTTTATCCAAATTATTGGGATAAAACAAAATATGGAGAGCTTTATTATTTTAGTCATATTAATCATTTTAAGGAAGAAAATATTCCTCCTGCTCAAACTAAATTTCAGTATAAACCTACTCATAGTTCAGTAAATGATTGTGATATCCTGACATTTGGTGATAGTTACTTTGATTTTTCAAGGAACAAACAATTCCCGGAAAGACTTCACGATGATTTTGACTTAAAAGTACACTTTTATAAAGGAGATAATATTTTATCATATTTAGAGAGTAATAATTATGATACAACAGTACAACGGGTACTCCTTTATGAACGTACAGAGAGATGGATTCCTTTAATTCTAAGTAATAAAGATAATTTATATTCTCAGTCATCGAGCCAAGAAGAAGAAAAACAAGGAATAGTCACTAGGATTAAAGATTTTATTTTTCTGGATAATGGAGAGAAGTTATATGATGCAATGTTACGCAGGAGTTATCCTACAGAAAAAATATATTCAGCAATTGCAACAGTTAAGTTCGACCTGTTTAAATATATCTCCAAATACACGCCAAAGTATTACTTAAATGATACCATTCCATGGCTTTTTTACTATGATCAAGTAAATGAGGAGCCTTCAAGTTTTTATTATAAACACTCGGAAGAAGAAATGGATAGTATCTGTAACAATATTGTATACTTATCAAATATTCTTAAAGAAAAATACAATATTAGGTTTGTCTTTTTACCTTTACCTGCAAAGTATACATTATATCATGACATAATAAATGATGATGAATATAACAATTTTATGCAAAGGTTATATGAACGTTTAGATAAAGCAAACATTCTTTATGTAGATGTTTTTAATGACTTTGCCAGATCGGATGAACTTGTATTTTATGGGACAGATGATCATTGGAGAGAAGCAGGAGTGAAGATTGCATATAATAAAACGATTAAAGTGTTAAAGAATGACTCTATAACATCTCATCTTTTATTTAATGAAAATTAAGTTATAGGCAATAAAAGCATCATGCTTGCTATAAATGAAATCATTAGTTAGTTGAAAATGAAAATAAATAGTAATGATAATAGTCGATACTGCATTAAAAAAGCGTCAGGAAGAAGGTAATCTAATTCGAGTTGGGATGATTGGCGCTGGGTTTATGGGAAGAGGTATTGCACTTCAAATCTGTAAACATGTGTCAGGAATGGAATTAGTTGCTATCTATAACAGGACTATTGAAAAAGCGGAGCTGGCATATACACAAGCCGACATTGAAAATGTAAAAAAAACAGAATCGAAGAATCAATTAGAAGATAATATTCGAAATAATTTCTACACAATAACTGAAAATCCAGATATTATTTGTGAAGCTGAAGGGATTGATGCCATCATAGAGGTTACAGGAACAATAGAAGAAGCATCACGTTTGATTTTAAAAGCAATTGATAACAAAAAACATGTTATCATGATGAATGCTGAAGTTGACGGAACTGTTGGATCAATTCTTAAAACTTACGCAGATAAGGCTGGAGTTATTTTAACATTTGCCGATGGTGATCAACCCGGTGTTGAAATGAATCTCTATAGATTTGTTAAATCAATTGGCGTTAAACCGGTTTTATGTGGAAATATAAAAGGATTGCATGATCCGTATAGAAATCCAACTACTCAGCAGGCATTTGCCAAGAAATGGAAGCAACAGCCTCACATGGTAACATCTTTTGCAGATGGGACAAAAATTTCTTTTGAGCAAGCTATTGTTGCAAATGGTACAGGAATGCGTGTCGCAAAACAAGGTATGCATGGACCGAGTGTAGAACCAGGTACTCATTTGAAAGATATTGCTAATGAATTATATCCCTTGGATGATTTAATTAAGGGACCAGGTATTGTTGATTATGTTGTTGGAGCAGAACCAGGACCTGGTGTTTATGTTTTAGGGACACAAGATAATCCAATACAACAACATTATTTAAATCTGTATAAGTTAGGAGAGGGGCCTTTGTATCTATTTTATACACCTTATCATCTTTGTCACTTTGAAGTGCCTTTGAGTGTTGCAAGGGCAGTTATTTTTAACGATGCAGTATTATCGCCATTGGCAGGTCCAATGGTAGAAGTAGTTGCTGTTGCTAAAACAGATTTACAGAAAGGAGCAACTCTGGATGGGTTGGGGTATTATATGACATACGGAGAATGTGCAAATGCAGATGAAGCTCGTAAAAAGAATCTTTTACCAATTGGTATTGCAGGAGGATGTGTATTGACAAGAGATATCAAAAAAGACAAGACGCTTACTTATGATGATGTGGTCTTACCAGAAGGAAGATTATGTGATAAGCTTAGAGAAGAGCAAGATAAATTTTTTAACTAAGAGATTGATTGATGATGTCAAATAATACCCAGCCTCTAGTAAGTATCGCAGTCCCTGTATATAATGGTGATAAATATCTTGATGAATGTCTCAAGAGTATACTTGAGCAGACTTATGATAATTGGGAATGCGTGATAAACAACAATTGTAGCAAGGATAGAACAGCTGAAATAGCTCAAAAATTTGTTGATATCGATAAACGCTTCAAGTTATTTAATAATGAAGATTTTGTTCCATTAGCAAAAAACTGGTCAATTGCACATTCTAAGTGCGATAAAAATTATAGTTATTTTAAGATACTTGGCGCTGATGATTGGCTTTTCCCAGAATACGTTGAAAAAATGGTATTGCTAATGGAAAGCAATAAAAGTATTGGCGTATGTTCTTCCTACCGCCTTAACGATACTAGGGTGGATATGGATGGGCTTGATATTAAGAATGGAGGTGTTATTGATGGGCAAAAAATGCTGTACGATCAATTAACAAGGAGGCATGATATTTCGGGATCAGCCACAACACTTCTTTTTTCAGTTGAACATTTAAAAAGATTGCCTTATTATCCGGATGTAATTCATGAGGATAGTTATCACATTGATACGGAACTCATGTATGATGTTTTGTCTCTGTCTGATGCAGGATTTGTGTTTCAGGTCTTGAGCTATACGAGAAGACATCCTGAGGCTGGAACTTCAACCCAGGTTTTTCGTTTTGGTACATTGTTTCAGCTTAATGATAAAGTTCTTTATAAATTCAAAGGAGATGATAAAATTTTAAATAAACTCTATATAAAAAATAGGTATAAATATGCATATCTATATTTAAAATCCAAATTTATTGATAAGAAAACATATAATTGGCATAAGAAATTTTTGCGAAAAGGTTTTGGCTTTTCAGAATATTTCCTTGCGATATTGATACATAATCCACTTTCTTGTATCGTGGGTAAAATATTTTTGAAATTAAAAAACACCTTTTCATCAAATTAAATAGATAATGAGCTTTAAGAAAACTCTTTTGAAGAACGTAGCTGTTTTTGGCAGTTATGACTATATCACACTTGTATTAGAGTTTATTTCAACAATGATTTTGTCCAGGTTGTTGTTACCTGAAGAATATGGGTTTGTTGCTATAATTGTTATCTTTAGTGGTTTTATTGAAATCTTTTCCAATGCAGGTCTCTCTCAAGCAATTATTCGTACCGATTATGGGGCTAAATTTTTTAGGTTAATTTTCAGCTTTTCAGTATGGATAAGTTTTGCTCTATTTATGGTTATGGCATTGTTGGCATACCCTATTTCTTTGTTTTATGAGAATAAAGATTTATTTCTGGCTTCAATTCTGATTGCAATTCAATTCATAACCAATTCTTTTACAATTGTACCAAGTGCAATTTTGTTGAAAAAACTTAGATTTAACGAAGTAGGCAAGTTTAAGCTATTTTCACACTTAATATATTTAGTGCTCATGATTTTTATGGCATATTTGGGATATTCTTATTGGTCACTAATAGTTCCTGGGATATTAAGACCAATATTTTTTTATTTTTTCCTTGAACGAAAGATAAAATTTGGGGTATGGATTTATGGATGGAAACACACCAAATTATCGTTTAAATACATTACCAACATCTTAAAAAGTTACTCGTTGTTTAATGTTATTAACTATTGGGCACGTAATGTTGATAATTTTTTAATTGGAAAAGTATATGGCGAATTTGAATTAGGGATTTATAGTCGGGCGTATCGTTTCCTCTCTCTTGGAATAAGGTTGATAAACAGTGTTTTCGGGAATGTTTTATTCCCGAGTCTCAAGAAAGAGATAGAAGAAGGAAAAGATTATAAAGAAGGTTTTTTAGAGATAGTTGGAATAATTCATTTCCTTGGACTGTTGTTTGCTACAGCATTAGTTGTTTTTCCTGAATTTCTCGTTAAGATTTTATGGGGCGAAAATTGGCTGAAGGTTGCTGATTTTATGCCTTATTTTGGAGCGATCATCCCATTGCAAACTTCTTCAATAGCGAGTATGGATCTTTATGTGTTGAACAAAAAGGAAAAGGCTTTAATCTCCATTGGTATTCCCTCTTCTTTAATTTTAGTCGTAGCAATTGTTTTTGGAGCTTTTTTTTCATCCATTCATATTGCAAGGTTTTACGCATTAATGTTTGTTGTGATTCAACTTCCATTCCTTTTAATTTTCGGGCACAATAAGATTTTAGGATTTGAACAAAAAAAGATAATATTGTTTTGGGGACCAAAGATTGTTTTAACTTTTGCAATTTTGTTGTCATTATGGTTTTTTCCACAATTATTTACTAACATCATTGTAATTGTGTATATCGGATATTCAATCATTGAACAGAAAGCTAATCTGGTAACCGGGATTAATTTTCTGTTAAAAAAGATTAGAGGATAAGAAATTAGTTATGTTAAGGAAGAAAAATGAATTTGTAGTTTTAATTTTTATTCTGTTTTGTAACCTGCAGTTTTTGAGTATCGCAGCAATTCCCTTTTTTTTTAGAAAGCTGGCAGGTATGCTTGGACCAATAATTGCCTTGGTTTTTTTAATAGTTAAAATTATTTATAAACCAGAAGGTAGCGGGAATAAATATTTTGCAACACCTATTATCCTTCTGGTAATTACAAGTATAATTAGTTTTATTCCTTCAAACGCATTTCATGGACAGTCATATTTTGATTCTTTGCTGGCAAACCAAGTAATATTATATTATTTTGTGTATTTCTTTCTGCACGAGTTTAAAATTGAAGAGAAAGACCTTGAAAAGTATATAATTACTATTGGTTTGATTTCTATTGTTTTTTACTATGTGCAATTAATTTTATTCCCTAAATTAATCTTTGATATTTACTATCTTAAAGATAGGGGGACTGTGAGGTTATTTTTACCAGGACTTAATTGTTCATTGGTGACATTGTTTATGTTCCTAAACAGGTTCTTTAATACAAGGAAACCTTACTATTTAGTTTTATGTTTTGCGATATTTAGTGTGTTTGTTTTACAGGCATCGCGGCAATTGATTTTTTCAATTTTTTTCTCAGCTTTTATTTATCTTTTATTGGAAAGAAAGGTTAGGAATAAAGTTCTTATAGTTTTATTGTTGTCACTTGTTTTGTTTTCTTTCTTTAAGGTATTTCAGGGGGTGATTTATGAAATGCTTAATGTTACAACAGAACAGTCAAAAGATTTTGATAGCAATGTTAGGGTTAGGGCAGCTGAGTATTTTTTAACTAAGGGATCTCCATCTTTTTTAAACTATCTTTTTGGTAATGGTCCACCTTTAGCAAAAAGTAAGTATGGAATATTTATGCAAACATTGGTTTTGAAACATGGTTTTTTTCTCGCCGATATTGGCTTGATCGGAGATATTTATAAATATGGAATTTTCTTTGCTCTATCTGGACTGTTTTTGTATTTCAGGGTTTTAAGAGTAAAAGTTTATGATAAGCAGAAGTATTGGAAATACTATGTTATTGCCCAGATGGTTACAATGTTTTCAAGCATAGGTTTTTTTGGTCAAGTTGATGTACAGTTATTAATTGGGCTATACCTATTAGATATAAATCGAATTGGAGTAAATAGATTGGAAAAAACAGAAACAAAATCGTTCGTAAATACATAACGATGAAATTAAAAGTTTAGCAATTTTTTTAATTTGAAATTATGATTCAAGAAAAATTTGTCAGTATTATAATTCCTACATATAATAGGAGTGAGTTGATCCAGAAAGCAATAAAGAGTATCCTTGACCAAACTTACCAGCATTTTGAAATAATTGTTGTTGATGATGCATCTACAGATAATACAGAAGATGTTATCAATGGCTATGACAATCCTAAAATCAGGTATGTAAAATTAAAAGAGAACAAAGGGCAATGTTTTGCCCGAAATAGAGGAATAGAACAGTCAAAAGGCGATTTTATAGCTTTTCTTGATTCAGATGATGAATGGCTTCCAAACAAATTGAAAGAGCAAATTGAAGTTTTTGAAAAAGGCTCTGAAAAACTAGGTGCAGTTTACGGAAATGTGTATGAATATAACATGGTAACCAAAACAAAAGAACTGTATACTTATAAGTTTTATAGAGGAGATATTTATGAACATATTATTAATGGCTTTTGCCCTCCAACACCAAGTCTGTTTCTTGTTAAAAAGGAAGCCATACTTAAAGTAGGGATGTTTGATGAGTCGTTGTTAACTTTTGTCGATTTTGATCTATGGCTAAGGATTTCAAAAGAATATGAATATGACTTTGTAGAAGCACCTCTTATTATAAAATATGAGCAGATAGGAGATGAACAATATGTTACCAATGTGCCGAAAAGATATAAAGGATTGGGATTGTTGATAAGCAAATGGGAAAGTGAATTCAAAGAAAAGGGAAAATATAAAGCTTTGATGAAATTAAAACGAACCATGTTAAAACATATAATAGGCATCAATTTAACGTATCCTCCTCAGAACTATAGAGAAAATTTTTTCTTAATATTAAAGATATTGTTTGAGATGAGATCGTTTTCAGTAAAACAATATCTTAAAGCATTTATAATTTATATCATTGGTCCATCAGGATTTTATAAATTGTTTAGAAAAAATCAAGGGGCTTAAACGAATGGATAAATGTGTCAATGAAAAGTCAATGGATATAGTAGGTATTTTAATTCCTGTTTATAACCAATTGGAATTTACAAAAAAATCATTGTTATCAATTAAAGATCAAATCTCGGAGATAACGAGCGGCTGCAAATATGAAATTATTGTTACAGATGATGGATCGTCCGATGGAACTTCAGAATGGATAAGCAATAACCACCCTGATGTGCACATCGTGCAAGGTGATGGTAATTTGTGGTGGAGCGGGGGTGTAAATGTAGGTGCAGAATATGCAATTAGAAAATGTAAGGCTAATTATTTGTTACTTTGGAATAATGATATAATCTCTGCACCTGATTATTTCACTGAATTAACTAAACTTGTTACTCAGGAGGATAAAACAACAGTTATTGGTTCTAAAGTATTGTTTTCTGATAAACCTGATACAATCATCTCTTATGGTTGTTTTTTTAATCCAAAAACAGGAATTAAATGCCCGTATGGTTATGAAAAACAGGATTCGGAAGAATTCAATAAGGTTATTGAGTGTGATTGGCTGTTTGGCATGGGAACCCTTGTTCCTTCTGTAATAGCCGAGGAACTTAATTTTTGGGATGCGAAAAACTTTCCACAATATCATGGGGATAGTGACTTTACTTTTCGGGCTAAAAAGGCAGGTTATAAAGTAAAGGTTGTCCCCCAGCTTAAGATATGGAATAATACTGAAAACACAGGAAATAATTTTCCGAAAACATTAAAGGCTGCCTATAATTCATTAACCTCAATTCGTTCTGATTATAATCTAAAAGTTGAGTTTAAATTTCACAGGTTACATAGCAAAGGAATTTTCTGGGTTTTTGGATTTATGGAAAAGTATTTCTTTTTTGTATACGGCTTTTTTAAACGAAAAATCCGCTCATTGTTTGGTCGTTAAAAGTTTTATGGCGATGATTAATCTTGCTATTTGTGTTTGTACATATAAAAGAAACGAAGGTCTGAAAAAGCTTTTAGATAGTATCCATTTGCAAGAAATTGATGAAGGGATTAATTTGACAATAGTTGTTGTTGATAATGCTAATCCTCCAACAACAGGGCAACTTATAAAAGACTATTCAGAAAAGATTCCTCACACAGTGAAATGGGGTTTTGAACAGCAACAGGGGATTTCTTATGCAAGAAATAAAACAGTTCAATTAGCAGGAAATGTTGATTTATGTTTTTTTGTTGACGACGATCAGGTCTTGGATAAAAACTGCCTGAATGAGTTGTTGGCAACAAAAAATAAATATCAGGCAAATCTTGTTTATGGCTCTAATCCCCCGATTTTTGAAAATGAAAATGTTCCTGCATATATCAAATCATATTTTAAACCTACTCCAGACAAGTCTGGTGATATACTTGAATTTGCCCCTACTAATTGTTTGTTGATAGAGAAGCACTGGCTGGATTCGATTGATATACCTTTCGACCCAAGATTTGCCCATACGGGTGGTGAAGATACATACCTTACCAGACAACTAGTGAGAATGGGGGCAAAATTGATTAAGTCTCAAGAGGCCAAGGCATATGAGTTGGTGCCTTTTTCGAGGTGTAAAATTACCTGGATTTTGAATAGAGTTTTTAGAGAAAGTGCCATTTTTTCTTACCAAAACGTTTTGTTAAAAACTGGTATACTGCAAAATTTACAAAGGTTGTTGAAATTATCTGTGAAGTTTATTACAGGCCTGTTAATTTTTATTCCAATACTGTTCTTTGCAAAAAGAAACCGTATAAAAGGATTGATGTTGGTAGCAGACTCGATAGGAGGATTAATAGGTTTTTTCTCATATAAAAAAAGAGCTTATTTATAAATACCGATCATGAACAATTTGATATCAATTATTATCCCGAGTTATAATTCCCACCAAACAATAGAGGTAACATTATCAAAAATATTTGAGATGGAAAACCTCGAACTTCTAAAAGAAGTTATTGTTGTGGATAGCTCTGATGATAAATTGACAAAAAGTAGTATCGCGAAATTCGAAAGTAAAGGGGTTCAATGTATAACTTCAGGAGTTAGGGTTATTCCAGCAATACAACGAAATATCGGAGCAAAACATGCAAATGGAGAAGTCTTGGCGTTTATTGATTCCGATGCATACCCTGATATTCATTGGTTGAAAAATATCTCAAGATTGTATGCAAAAGGGGTAAAGGTCGGAGGAGGAGCCTATCTTGTCCCTGAATTTCAACAAAAGAAAAAAATAGTTTTTGCTCAATACTACCTTGAGTTCAGTGAGTTTTTGCCATGGGGAAAACAACGGGGTAAGGGAATGACGCCTTCATGTAATCTGTTTTGTAGTAAAGAACTTTTTATTGAGGTAGGAGGGTTCCCGGAGATTAGAGCATCTGAAGATTCATTGTTTGGCCTTAAAGTAAGTAAAAAAACGGATTTAATTTTTGATCCTACTATTTTAGTTTATCATATTTTTAGGGAAAATTTAGAACATTATTTACTCAACCAAAAATTGTTGGGACAATATATCTATGAGTACCGTAAGACACAAAAAAAATATTTCCAAATTAAGTGGATTGTAATTTCTAGCTTACCTTTGGTATTGGTATTTAAATTTTCAAGGATATATTTTAGAGTAGCAAGAATTGGAGTGAAACATTTAGTCAGCTTTCATAGCTGTTTACCTATATTCTGGAAAGGATTTAAAAACTGGACGATAGGTTATCTTCAAGGTGTAAAAAATTCTTAGGCCTGTTTTTACATTAACGATAATTGATGTTGATACTTTCAGGATTTGGAATAATAAATATTCTTATAGATTCTTTAGCTTTTTTTTATCTAAATAAATAGATGTGTTTTCTGGATTTTCATTTGCCTTTTTTTTGTAAACTAATTGTCTTATTGATATAAAGATAGACACTTAAAAAAAAGAAGATAACTTTAAAGGCGATTTCCTGCGCCGAGCCTCCCTATTTTTTATAAAATATTTTTATCTATTTTTTGTTCTATATGTGTATGTCAATCTTTCATAATTTCAGAAATTACGATTATTTTAATCTAAAAATTAACTAAATCTCATTGTATTCTTAATAAGAAATAGTTATTAATAATATCAAAAACATTACTTTTTTTGTTGTCAACAAGAAAGCGTTAGGAAGTAAAAGTATATGGTTTTATGTGTCTAATTATCAATGAATAAAAATTTTTATTATTGCCCCCATTACACTTGACGGTTAGTTTTATTAAAAAAAACAAACCTTTCGTCAAAGGAAAGCGTATATTCATCAAAAAAGCGTCAATAGTTAGTAATTTTTAAGAGACATAAGTAAGTCATACTAGGCTTAACATTTAACTGTTCAAATATTTATATTATGAAAAGGAGTAATTTAATCGGTTATTTCATTGGTATTCTTATGCCAATAATTTCTTTAAATTCTGTATGGGGAAGGACAAATGACAGTCAAGGTGAGCCATATTCAGATAGCAATTTAGTCAGTATCGAAAGTGAATCAAACACTTCCTTAGTCTATAAAGTAGAGCGAGGAAAATATATTTCTTTTGATGCATCGGATAGTTTTGATCCTGATGGAGATTCAATTCTATGTTATTGGGTGTTTAATGAGGAAATTAGTACTTATGATGGAGAACTGGTTCTAGGTAATCAAGAGAATTTTAAGCTTGAGTTTGAACTTCCTTCGGATCTAGATCAAGACACGCTTGTGTTTAGTCTACAAATTCAAGATGATAGTGAATCAAAATTATCTCAAGTTAAGCAAATAATATTATACACAGAGGCAATATTAAACTACGACCTTACTATTGAAGATGGAGCGGGTTCTGGCAGTTATCCAGCCGGGGATACGGTATGGATTGTAGGTGATATAGCTGATGCAACATTTAAAGAATGGTCAGGAGATACTGAATTTATTGATGATCCATATAGTTATATCACTTATTTGGTTATGCCTGAAAGTAATATTTCTCTTACTGCAAACTATCAGGATGACACAAAATCGGGAGAAATAGATACAGATACTAATATTTTAATGTATTCTATTGAAGATTCAGGTGACGATGCAGAAGAACTAAATGATGGATCTGTTACAATTTATAATGAAAATTTAGAACTTGTTTCTAATGATTTGAAAAGTGTAGGAAACAACGCTGTAGGTTTAATTTTTAGAAATATAACTATTCCAGAAGGAAAATCAGTTAGTGGCGCGTTTATCAGATTTACAGTTGATGAAACCTCTGACAATTCGAATAATATGATAATTAATGGTATTCTAGAAGGAAACTCAAGGCCTTTTGTTGAGTGGGAGAATGATATCACATCAAGAGAGCTAACTCAGACTTCAATTGAATGGAAACCTTTTAGTTGGACACAAGAAGGTAAATACGAATATACAACTGATTTATCTGATATCTTAGAGGAAGTAATATCGCAAAATAATTGGGAACAAGGTAATGCTGTTAGTTTTGTTTTTTCTGGCGATGGAAGACAGATAGCCAAATCATTTGATGGAGCAACAAACGAAGAAGAACGTCCAACATTGGTTCTTAAACTAGCTGATAAAGAAACAACAAACGCAACGGGTATTGACGAAAATGAGGTAAATACCTTTGTCATTTATCCTAATCCGGCAAACAATATATTAAATATTGAAATGAATGGTGAGATTGCAGGAATTTCAATTACTGATATCACTGGACGCACACTAATAAACTCCATAAATTATGAAACCTCTATTGATTTATCAAGTCTAACAAGAGGTAACTACATCGTATTTGTAACAACAGTAGAAGGTAAAACATTTTCTGAAAAATTTATAAAACTTTAAGTGTTTCATTTTAGAAAAAAAGGAAACTTAGATATTCCGATTAAAGATGTTAAAAAGAGAAATTATGAAAAAGATAATAATCCAAAGTATTCTAATGTGTGTGACACTGGTAACTTTTGCCCAGAATCAACCTCAAATTATCTTAAAAGCGAGACAGCAAGACGTTACAGGAGAAAGTTCAAATTTTAAAGTCAATGTAGTTTTAACGCTACCTTCTTCAGGCTCTGCGTCCGATGGGAAGATTGAATTATTAGTAACAGGAGGGACAGAACCTTATACGTATAATTGGGGGAATGACGATATTTCTGACAATACGCTTTCAGGACTATATGGCAGTACAGAATATGAAGTATTAATTACAGATGCAACTGGTGAAAGGATGAATTTATATGTACAGTTGCCATACCAAAATGGAGAAATCATAGAATGGGTCAACGATTCAGAACCTATCTTTAGTAAAGTTTCCTCTCTTCCTGAAGATTATAATTACTATTATATTTCTGAAAGTGACTATGATGGAAGTGGGCTAGGAACAGAGGAAGATCCTTGGAACTTTTCAGAATTACAAGACAATATAAATTCGTTGGGGGAGAATGATGCTGTATTATTAAAAAGAGGAGATAAATTCAAAGGTCAGTTAGATATTGGATCAACGGGAGGTTCTTACTCTCAACCTTTATTTATTGGTAGTTATGGCAGTGGTGATTTACCTGTTTTAACGGGTGAAACATCGGGAGTACTTACATCGGCTGGAAGTAATCTTTATACTGTTAATATAGGAGCACAACCATATATTGTTACTGTAAATGATAAACTTTATGAAGTTAATAAATATCCAAAAGATGAGACATACTTAGGGGTTAATTATGTTAGTGATACATATACAATTAAGTTTGCAAATGGGGCAACAACAGGAATTACAAATAATGAATTTACGGGTGATGATGTTCTATTACGATTAGAAGCTTGGTATTATGATAAAAGAGTTGTTTCATCTCATAGTGATAATCTATATTTAACAAGTTATGGTTTTACAGACGGGAATGGATGGGGGAAAGACGGTTTTGTGAAATTCTATAATTCAGATAATACAAAAGCTTATGCAGATGGTACATATTATTATAAAGATGGCATCCTTTACATTTATTCTTTAAATGATTTAACAGGTGATACTGTTAAAGTTTGTGGTAATTCATACGGAATTAATTTTACTACACAGACCAACAATGTGTATATCCGGGATATAGACTTTCGTTATCAAAGCGAAGCGGGAATTCATTTTTTTTCATCAGATATTACAAATAGAAATATAGATGTTTACCAATGTAATTTTCAATATATTGAAGGTGCTGGTATCGAAAAATTAAAACCAACTACTCCTGTTGTTGCTGATTCCAGCTACTCAGTTTCTTATTGCAAATTCAAATATATTACTGAATATGGAATAAGTATGTTATCTGTTTTTAATACTAATATTTCAAATAACTATTTTAAGCATGTATTTTGGAATGAATATTACTCGGATACAAAATATGGTTCTGGCTCAGCTATGAATTTTATAACTGCTCAACACTTACTTATTAACAGAAATAGGGTTGATTCTGTAGGGTGTCAGGCTGTTCAAAATACAATAAGGGATGAACTGGTTAATAGTGATATAATTATTGAAGAAAATTGGTTTTCAAATTGTGTACAAATTATGGGTGATAACGGTGCAATTTATACTTATACGACTACTTTTCCACGCTATATTAACGGTGTGTTGACCCGAGATAAGAATATTTTAGATTCACTTGTTATCCGTAATAATTTTATTGAAAGAGTATATGCAACTCCTTATGTTTATAATTTGAAAGCAAATTACGGTCATATGGTTTATACAGATGAAGGTAGTTTTAATCATCATATACATGATAATCTTTTTGCACATGGTCAGCAGATGTATTTTGGAAATCAAGCTCCTTACAAAGGGGATGGCCAGAATCATATCGACAGGAATTATTTTCTTGATTTTCAGCATGGAGCGGAACCCACTACGTTTCAAAGTAACAGTTTAGATACATTGTATATGAACGAAAATGTTTTTATAAGTTATCATAGTTCTGATTACCCAATGTTTATTGGTGATGGTTGGAATTTTACAGGATCTTTCAAACCTTCAAATAATATATATATTGATCCTTTTAACGGAGGAGCTAATATTGTTGATTTGTATGGTTATCGTTATACCCCAAATGACTGGTCTGACGTGCCATATACTTACAGCGAATGGATGAGCGAATTCGAACCTACAGCAGATGTAAGGCAAGTGAGTACATCTTATGATATGAATGATTACGTTCATTATTATTATAATTTTTCGGATAAAACAATAGCGTACATTTTACCAGATGGGACTTATATGGATATAAATGGGACTGAATATTTCGGTACTGTCAGTATCAAACCCTATAGATTTGCAGTTTTATTTAAACAATAAAATGATGAGAGTTTCCTGTGCCAAGAACACAGGGAACTTCAAATCATTATTACTTTTGAAATTGCATAAAGATAAAATAGTTGTAATACTAAAAAATAGTTAGTAAAAAGTTTTGAGTTTATTGTCCCTAAAGTTAAAGTTTTATGAACTTAGTTTCATGAAACTTTTGTTAGTTAATAGGTTGGAGTCTATTATGTCTGACATTATTCATGGTGGGATGAGGTTACATAGAGCAATTTCAAGCTTGATATGGACAACGATACTTAAATGTTAATTCATTGAGTCTAAAAACAAAAGGATTTCAAGCATACACATTTTTGAAATGACTATGATTAATTATCAAGGAAAACAAGCGGCATAATGGCTTAGCCTAACGGCTATGCCCGGGAGAAATCAGTGCGTATATTGTTTCTGGTAGCATATTTCCTGTTCTTATTGGATACATATATAGTAGCACCTGCCCCCCCCATGGCATATAATTTTTAGGGGTGAGCTCCTGGGACATTTGTCCTGAGCTGAATGCATAGAAGCTTTGTTTTCTATAAAAAAATGCCATCTATTTGTATTTTGTTGACTTTTGCTCCCAAAATTGAACTTTCTTGATTTCCTTTCCCCTAACAATAGAACAAAGGTAACCTTTGGCCAGACTGACTATACAGCCTTGTGGTTTCTCCCCAGTGGTGAAAATTTGGTATTGCTGCAGGTAGACTTCCTTGATGGTTTTCTTTCTTAGGTAATATTTTTCAGTCATTTTTAAACCTTGCCCTTGTTCGACCTGGTCTAATTCCTCGATAAGTATTGACTACAGATTTAGCATTTGTTTTACGTATTTGCATATAAGCTTCATTTGGTAGTAGCTCCAATCAACTGCTTCCCACAATGATTTCTGGTTGGTAGGGTAACGTACAGAGCTTTCATAACAAGTGGCATACGTTGTCGCTTTATCTAATTCCTTCATATGGGAGCCAGTGGAGGCTAGTGTCTCTTGAATTTTGCCGATGTCAAGTTTGTCAGCCAGCTCACAACGAATCTGGCTAACTATTTTATAATTGGTGATTTGTTGTCCAGGTGACAATAAAAAGTCATAGAACATTTGGTAATTGAAATTCCCATTTAACTGTTCTATGCTTCTTATCGGAACAAGCAGCATAATTCTTTAAAAACATTAGGTCTAATTTGCCTTTGGGGCTAAAGATGGAGCTTGGCCCTTTCTTTGATTCCTTGAGACAAAAAGTTTTTACAAGATCTGACTAAGGAATACCAACGTAGATCTTCCCTAAATTGCTATTCAGAAAATTTGAATAGGCAATGGTATATTCTTGCTTTGAATCTAAAAAAAGAAAACTGTGTTGATATTGAGAAATTCACTGTACTTTAGACATAGTTTTTTTTAAATATCAATACGTTATTTATTTGCAACTTTGCCTGATTACATGGGTTTTACAATCAATTAACCTGACAGCTATGCCTTATAGAGGCGATTTTAAGTCCCACCTTCTTAAAGGATGGATTCTTTAATTATGATTTTTAGAGGGATCTTTCTAAAAGAAGCAGCTATTTCTGAAAAAG
This sequence comes from Bacteroidales bacterium, assembly GCA_963665085.2. Taxonomy (GTDB): domain Bacteria; phylum Bacteroidota; class Bacteroidia; order Bacteroidales; family JAAAOM01. The sequence goes on along the minus strand of CAXXXS010000002.1, from coordinate 289,694 downwards.
AACTATAATAGCTGCCCAATATCATTCTTGTTCTTGATAGGCATAGTAAATCCACAAGAGCATCTTCAATGGCTTCATAGGTATTTCTATTATAGCTCCTCTTTTTGTATGTAATAATACTGGAACCAAAATGATTTTTTAATTCAGCTTCCTCATCCAGAGAATCTGTTGCAAGGAAAAATTTTGATTGATCATCATCCTTGAGTATATTTTCTATTTCTTTTATGAATAATTCAGTAGGACTTTTTTGTCTAGCAACAGTATTATCACTCCTTCTGATATGTATTCCGATTGTATTTGATGAGTAGTCTTTTGTAATACCCGAGATTATATTTTCAATTTTTTGAGTTGGTTTTAAATAGTAAAAAGGATTAGCGTTTTTAAGAAATGAAACTTCAGTTTGTATCCACATATTTTTTGAACATGAAATATTATTAATAAATTCAGGTTCCTTTTTCATTCTAGCAATATCCAAGTTAGAATAAAATTTCATGTTTGGATGAAGAATCTTTTTGAGCAACTTTGAAAAAGGTAAGAGAAGTTTTTCTAGTCTGCCATTGTCTCGAATTTTACTTGAACTTTCACTATATAGAAAATTATCTGGAAATTCGAATAATTCTTTTAAAGAACAATTAAGATCAATATTTTTTATCCATCTAATTTTTAATGATTCATTTAGTTCATTTGCTAAAGCTACTGCTGAGTCTAAGGCTCTTAGTCTATTTCCTAATCCGGCTTGTGGTCGTATTATTATCATCTTAAATTAATTTAGATAAAAACAATTTTTCTTTGTTTTCAATAGCTTTTGATTAAAGTATTCCTGTTTTTTCATCCTTCCTGACTATATTGTTTTTACATCAATAATTTCTTTATATTTTACCAAAATTCATGAGTTAGGATAAAAATTATAAAGACTTCATTTTTATAAATCTCGTTATGCGTTTGAAACATCTGTTAAACAACTAATAAAAGATTGAATAGTATTTAGAATTTCATTAAGAAAATTCACAGTAGAAAAGCTGAATTTAAATTTTAATGGCCAAAAAAATTATACGTCAAGATATTTTTCAGCCATTTTAATAGCTAAATCGTCACTAATAGTATTTCCTTGAATTATAACAAAATGCCCTTCGTTTTCTGGGTTTAAAATATTTTTGAATGATTCTTCAAGTTGAATAATATCATCATTTTTCCAGATAGATTTACCCCAAATCTTACATTCTGTATTATATAGAAATGTTTTTTTATTGTGTTCAATAAAAAGCCAATACAATTTATATTCAGTCCACTTACGTAAAGCAAATTTAGGATTAACCCAGAACCAGTTAAATAAAGCTTTAATAAAAGATTTATTGTAAAGTTTTTCCACGTGGTCGATAATAGCTAATACTTCTTTTGTGATGAAAATATTGGTTGATGATGTCATTCCGATATTAGTTTCTGGATTACTATATTTCAAAACTTTTAAAGAATCTACCCACCATCGGTTATGGTAACTTTTGGATTCTATATTAACACAAGCCTTGCCCTCTTTTACAAGGTCACTGAATTCAGTTTTTTTAAAGCACACAACATCCGAATCAAGGCAGATGTAATGTTCTGTATTCATATGTTTGGCAATAATAAGCTTCATTATTTGTTGCCGATACCATCCTTTTTGTTTAGAAAATATAGAATAATCATCAGTAGGAACAATATCTTTTTCTGAAAATACCTTTGTATTAAAAGGTATTTTCAGGTCTTTTAATGCAATCTCCATTTTCTCCTTTTCAGGGAAAATAATAAACAATGTGTCTAAAGAGTCTGGATCAAAATTTTTTTTTAAAGAACGAAACAATAAAAGTGCGCGATCAAAATCCCATGAAGCGATGGGTACGATGGCAGATATTTTTTGATTATTCATTTATTGTTTAATTGATCTTTTCTTCAATTAATCTTCTTGTTTCATCAATATGACCTTTTGAAGATGCCCCAAATAGAACGGATTCCATTTTTGGTAAAGTACTTAAATAATCAATAGCTTCTTTCGGCCTTAGGGCGCCTGCTGCTAAAACTTGCATAGCTACCGGCCTGAATTTTCTTTCTTTAAAAGTTTTTTCATACAATTCTTTTCCGCCAGACATCCTGAATCCTATCTTATTAACGGAAGAGCAAATAATCGGATTTTCTATTCCAACAGATTCTAATGCATCGAGAAGCATTGGTAAGTTCATGGTTATATAACCCGGTTCGGCATTATATTTTTTTCTAATGTACGCATCATAATCTTTGAAAACTTCATACATACCTAGCCCAAGAATAAGATCCACTAAAACATTCTGAATGAAAATTACAGGTGTATTCAGACCTTTAAACATTTTCATTTCAGCATCAATTAGCAATTCCATCATTTTACTGAAGTCTTTATTTACGAAAGCAAGACCTCCTTTTGCAAATGTTGAAAAAATATTTCCTGGCAGATATTGTTTTAGGGTACCAATAATTCCCAGTTCGGTTACAGCATTGGCATATTTATGCGCGTAAGGCATACAAGGGAATATTTTAAAATTTTTATATCTATCAGGATTTGCCCTGAAATGATTACATAGTTCAGCGATTCTATCGTGAGTAGTGCACATAAATGTATTGATGCCACAGTCAATTGCGTCATCAAGTACTTTAATAATAGCACTGTTATCTTTAAATCGTATTGATTGTTGTCTGGATTTTTCGTCAGAAAGGTGATTTACTGCAAAGAATTGATTATCTCCAAATAATACTTTATCCATCCTAGTTTTTATTATTATTTATAATTAGTTCAATTACCTGATCTGTTTGAAGAGCTGTTTCAAATGAATTAACATTATTCAGATCCTTATCTTCTATCATATTAAAAAAGTAGTCGATTTGAGAGCTGTACTCTTCTCCTCGTAAATAGAAATCAACACCATCTGTTAGATCGGTTATATATTTAATATTCCACCCTTTTTCGAGATTTTCACTCTTATTTTCTTCTTTAATGTATATTTTTAGTTCTGTTGCATCACAGATAATTTTTCCTCCCTTGCCTAATACAGTTATTGAAGTCGACATTTTTCTGTACGTTTCATCACTCCAGTTAACAGATAAGTTCCCAGAGACTCCATTCTCAAGGTAAAGTGTTGAATATACAGCATCTTCAACTCCTTTTGAATAAATATTTTTTAATATACTTCCATCAGCCTTTACCGGTAGGCCAACAATATATTGTATTAAATTAATTACATGAGAAGCATAATCCATCAAACAACCGCCTCCTTCTTCTTTTTTGCCTCTCCAGGTACTGCCTTTGTCTTTTGTAACAACAGGGCCGTAGGCTTCTCCAATGAAATGATAAATTTCGCCAATAATATTTTTTTCAACCAGTCTTTTTAATTCTTTAAATGTGCCAAGAAATCTGTTGTGAAATCCAACCTGATTGATCAATTTATTTTTTTTAGCAAGTGAAACTAATTCCATACCCTCTTTTGCAGTAAGACTAAATGGCTTTTCGCAAAATACATGTATGTTTTTTTCCAAGGCGCTTTTTACCATAGAATAATGGAATTTTGTAGGTGTAGCAACTACAATTGCATCTAATTCTTCATTTTTTAGCAATTCATTGTAGTCTGTATAACATTTAATTTTAGAATATTTCTTAAATGTATCTAAAACAAAAGAATTAGTGTCGCAAACAGCAACTAAATTGACTTTAGGATTAGCATTAACGATCGCACAATGCGAAATACCCATTTTACCTAACCCGACCAATGCGGTTTTTATCATATCTTATAAAATTTAAATGTAATTACGTGCCAAAAGAAAGTAAGTTGGTTTTTTATGTTTCTTTTAAATATTTCAGGTCTTAAAAAAATTCGAACTAACCATTCCATACCTATTTTTTGCCAAAAAGCAGAAGGTCTTTCTGTGTTCCCTGCATACCAGTCAAATACATTTCCAATTGTACAGGTTACATTTGCATTTAATCTTGATTTATGTTGATAGCCCCATTTTTCTTGCTTAGGAGCTGTTAAACCAACAAAAAGAATATCAGGATTAAATTGATTAATTTTGTTTACCATTATATCATTATCAGAATCCTCAAATTCTGGTTTGAATGGAGGAGAGTAAGATTCTACTTCAACGTTTGGGTAGTCCTTTTTGTAATTTTGTTTAATCTTTTCTAATGTTTTATCAGTAGAACCAAGAAAAAAGACTTTTCCCTTTTTTTGTTCTGCATAATTAGAAAAAAACGTAAAACAATCCCAACCGGTTATCCTTTTAATAAGTTTTCCTTTATATAATAATGGGGCCAACCCAAAATATAATCCATCTAAAACTAAATAATCTGAGCCTTTTAAAGCTTCCCGCATTTCGAGGTCTTTTACTGCAAGACCATAAGAATTGGGGCTTATTGTATTTATTAACGTGTTTTTATTTGTCTCCACTTGAGCCAAAGAATCCTTTATTATATTATATCCATTTAACTTAACAGTATTCATAATTCATTCTTAAAAATTGAACTGGACGACTAATTTAAAAGAAACTTCTCATACAAAGATAAAATTGCATTTCAAATTTGATTAATTTTTTCTCAGATAATATAAATGTATATATACGAGGGATAAAAAAAACGTTGAATTATAATATTCAAACAGCATTTACACGAAAAAGTTAGAAGAAGCTGTGATTTGCAGAGCTTAATTTTATTAGTGATTCTAAGAAATTGAACATCCATGTAAGGTAATTGACTGTTCGTCAAAAGCGCGTTTGTTGTGTACTGTTTTATGGCTAAAACCTCTTACTTTTGTTAAAGTAATTAATAGAAGTTAGTATGAAAGCGCTAAATATTGTTCACGCATATAATAATAAAAAAATGTTTAAAGGACGCACTAAAGGAGTGAATTATTTCTTTTATCTGTTAGACGTTATGATTTCCTTGGCTCTACTTTTTATTTCGTACCATATTGTGCAGAAATATTTGCATCCGAATATGGAGTGGGATAATTACTATTATACATTTATTGCGTTTTTAATTCCGTCACTATTAATCTTGTTGCATACTACAAATATTTCTCGCATACCAAGAACAAGTACAACACTTTCTATATTTTTTGATTTTGTGCGTTTTACAATAGTGCTTTCAGTTTTATGTTTTGCATTTAATTTCTTGTTTAGACTTGAAACAGTTGCTGTTTCAGTGTTAGCCCTTTATCTTGTGGCTAATCATTTTACGTTATTTTTTGTCAGGCTTACAACTTTTAGATATTTTAAAGAATATCGTGCAGGGGGGCATAATACTAATAATGTGATAATTATTGCAGATGATCAATCAGAACCAATAATTGATAAAATTTTAGAAAAGAAAGAATGGGGATTAAGAATCTTAATGATTCTTACTAATTCAGAAAAAATTTGGAAAAAATATCAGGGACAGATAAAAATTATGCCAGATAAAATTAACCTCCGTAGTATTATGGATGTTGATATTGTTGATGAAATAATCTATAGCAACAGTATTATTGATCATGATAGGGTTAATTCGTTAGTTAAATTATGCGAAGAAGTTGGTGTTGTTTTTAGACTTCAGAATGATTTTGCTCCCCAAAGTACAGAGTTTGGTAATTTAACGCATATCGATTACATACCAGTTCTTACTGTTATGAATACACCATCAAATCAAATTGCTGTGGCATGGAAAACTCTTACTGAATCAGTATTTGCATTCTTAGCAATGTTGGTTGTATCTCCAATATTATTATTAGTGGCACTGTTAATAAAAATTGATTCAAAGGGGCCTATTATTTTTAAACAAAAACGTGTTGGTTTAAGGGGGCGGCAGTTTTATATATACAAATTCAGGACCATGGTTACAAATGCTGAAGAGTTAAAGAAAAAACTTGAAGCTCAGAATGAATCAGATGGTCCAGCATTTAAAATAAAGCATGATCCAAGAATTACCAGAATTGGAAGATTCTTAAGAAAAACAAGTCTTGATGAGGTTCCTCAATTAATGAATGTTATTAAAGGAGAGATGTCTCTAATTGGACCTCGTCCACCAATTCCATCAGAGGTTGAACAATACGAACGTTGGCAACTAAGAAGATTGTCTGTTAAGCCTGGTTTAACATGTACCTGGCAGATAATTCCAAATAGAAATGATGTTGTTTTTGAAAAATGGATGAAATTGGATTTACAATATATCGATAACTGGTCCTTAAAAAATGATGCGAAGTTATTATTGAAAACTATTAGAGCCGTTTTTGTTAATAATGGTTACTAAAAATAGAAGTAAAAATAAATTGAAAATAAAACTCTTCCTTGTTTTAGGAGGAGTTTTTCTTTTTTGTATATATATATTAATCGCACCGCGTATTCTGTCATTTAAGAAAGAAATATCCTCAAAGAATTATTTAGTTGAAGGGTGGGTTTCAACACAGACACTTGAGAAGTTAGCTGATAATTTAAAGGAAAAAGAGGATTATCGAGTTTTTATTTCGGGTAGTTTATTTGCAGAAGAAAGAATCCCTAGTTTGAAAAGAATTCCGGTAAAAGGAATGAATGCAATTTTTGTAAATGGGATGATGTACCTCTCAAAACCAAAAGACAGTAAATGCGATAGCTATATCCTGGGTTTAAGAGGAGAAGGAAAAACTATTGACGGTTATTCTTCCTTTTACACAATTAGTAGTAACCGAAATATAGTTGCTTCTGGGTTTTTACCTCTTGAGGGGTCAATCGTTAAGTTTTATGAAATCTTAGATACTACAGATGTTTTAACAATTTCATTTATAAATGATACTCAAAGTGGAAAGGAAGACAGAAACTTATATGCTAAAGTATTGACTTGTATTGATGAAACATTGCTAAATGATAGCATTGATTTTGCTTTAGTATCTGGTATCAATAAAGATTCTGGTTACGGTTCTCAAACAGCGAAGGTTAAAGATTACTTAATTCATTTAGGTATTCCAGAAGCTAGAATTACAGAAATAGTTTACCAAGGATCAAAAAGAAATTTAACTTGGGATGAAGCCAAGGCTTCTTGTGAGTTTTTTCAAAGGAAATATAAAAGCCTAAAAGATTTAATTATAATAACGGAGAAATGGCACAGTCTAAGAAGTTATATTGCGTATAGAAGATTGAATAATTCAAATAAGGTTAACATTGGAGTGCTCTATTATGACCATGATATCAACACGGATTCAAAAACTTGTAAAGAAAAGGTGTTTTCAATACTCGATGAAACAGTAAGTACTTTGGTTACATTTGTATATCCTAAATTCTAAAGTAAGCTAATTTTATCTGGAAATCTGTTCGATATTGGATTAGATTTTTCTTTTTTCTTAACACTCAATATCAATAATTTTAATGTAAATATCTCTTAGGATATAACTTTCGTCAACAAAATACGTATTTTAATCAAAGCGTTTGTAACCGTTAGATATTGTTGATTTTAAATTTCTTTCATCACAAAAAATGAAAGAAAGCTAAAAAAGGAAGTTATGAGATTTAAAATAAAATTTGTACTATTTATTCTATTTAAGAATTTTGTTTTAAGTGTTTTTGCAACCAATTATTATGATTCGAATGTTAGTTTAACAGAAGTTGAACAACAATATAATTTATCTGTAAAAAATGGGTATGGCTCTGGAACTTATTCAGCCAATGATACAGTTTGGATATCTGCAGAAGATACAATTGTGTTTTTTACTGAATGGACAGGAGATATTGAGGTAATAAATGATAAAGATATGCCCCGGACTTTTTTAGTTATGCCTGAGAATGATATCGAAATTTTTGCACAATACAATTATAGCAAAAAAGATACTCTTATTTATTTTATTGAAAATTCAGAAGATGATGCAGAAGAATATAATAACGATTATGTTAGTTTTAATAATAGCAGCCTGGAATTAGTAACCAATAACTTAAAAAACCTTGGGAACAGTGCTGTTGGATTTATATTCAGGGATATAACTATTCCACAAGGAAAGAGTGTTGTTAAAGCTTATATACGTTTTTGTGTTGATGATGTAACAGGGACATCAAATGATTTATTAATTTCAGGAATACAAGAAACAGATTGTCAGTCTTTTTCTGAAGGGATAAATGATATTACAAATAGATCACTAACCCAAAATAATATTAGTTGGTCTCCTGATAGTTGGTTAACTATTGGAAAATTTGAGTATACAACAAATATTTCTGATTTAGTTAATGAATTAGTATTACAGGAGGGGTGGGAGAGTAGTAATTCTCTAGGTTTTGTGTTTACAGGAAAAGGAAGGCAAATAGCAAAATCTTTTGATGGTGCTGAAAATATAAAAGAAAGACCTGCTTTGGTACTGGTTTTGGGAGAAACGGAAGAAGTAAAATCAACAGGAATAGATACAGAATCAAAGAATGATTTATTCAGTATTTATCCAAATCCAACAAATAGAATTTTAAATGTAGAATGCCAGAGTGATGAGATAAAGAACCTTACACTTTATGATATGTCTGGACAAGTAATAGAATATTTTATAGGAAAAGATTTTCAGAGTACCTGGTCTATGGATGTAGGGTTCTTAAAAAGAGGAGGTTATATCTTAAAACTTGAAACTCATTCTAATGAAATTTTTTATTCAAAATTTATTAAGCAATAGTTGATTTCTTAAAATATAAAGAAGTTGTATCAAAAATTATATTTTAACGAAAGAATCCTCGACATTGATCAACGTATCTTGTATTTCAAGTGTATATAAATAAAACATTCCAGTTAAAATTATATAATTCTAACTGGAATGTTAATGAATTTCAGTTAATTGAGAAATTCTGCTTGCCTTATATTAAAGTTCAGTTTTTATTTTCCTATATAGTTTAAAATTAATATTGTAGTTGTAATAGAAGAGAAAATTAGAGATATAGGAGTCGAAATTGTGCCCCACTTAGCAGATTTTCTGGGGTTAACAATAATTACATCGTAAGGTTTTACCTGAAAAAACTCACTCGAAATTATCTTATTATCAGTTAGGTCAACATAATTTTTTGTTGTTTTATCATTTTCGTTGCGTATTAATAAAACCTTCTTCTTATTTCCATGTATGCTAATATCTCCAGCCATACCTAGTGCCTCAAAAATATTAATCTGGTCTTTTGTATAGGTATGGTAACCTGGTGCTCCCACCTCTCCAAGAATGGTGACTTTTTTATACGCGTATTTAATATCGACCATAGGTTGGTCAAAATATGGTCCTAATTGTTTTTTTAGAAAGTCAGCAGCATCGCCCAAAGTAAGGCCTCCTAATTTAAGTTTACCAAGAATGGGAAAATAAACATAACCATCTTCATCAACAGTATAAGCTAGTGCGGATAGTGCCATTTCATTACTCGCCATAACTGATCTGCCATCATTCTGAGCTTCGAAATAATTAAAAGAAAGATCATCAAAACTTGATACCTTGATTAGTATTTCATCACTTGGTTGAATATAATTCTTTTTTGTTGTTTTTAAGTTATATGTTTCAGAGGTTTCTTTCTTACTAGTTAAATACTCTAACTCTTTTTGTGGTATACAGGATGAAAAAAGAGAAATGAATAGAATGATATTTAAAATGTTGATTTTGTTTGTTCTAATAAATGTTTGCATGCCTTATAATTTACTTTTTTTAATACTAACTAAGTTTTTGGAAAAAAATTACATTCAATTTATTTTGTGAATTTAGTTCCTTTTAATAAAATAAAACAATCTAAATTGAAGGAGAAATTTTTTTTAGAATTTTACTTTTTCTAACAAGTTTCTATTTTCTCTTTTACCAGCATTTTGAAAATTTCAGATAGCCTCCTGTTGAATTATATAAAAGTTCACCGTAATCTCCTGCTAATACCAAGCTCATAATCCAATTTTTTTTCAAATTTCTGGATGCTTCCAGATAACCATCAAATTGATTTACTTTTTCAAAGTAAGGAGGATCATGATATACAATTTCATCATAAGGTCCTCTATGCATCGGAGTGTTCCAATAATTTCCAAAATTTATAGAGTATGTAAGTTTGCTGGTAATATACCAATTTTTAAGACTAAAATCTAAAGCAGTATGGAAAGCTGTTAATCTGTTATTTACAATGTAAAGCCTCCATGGTTGAGGTAAATCCTCCCGAATGTATTTCTGGGAAGTAAAGAGTATATTGCCAATATTTTCGGTGTTATTACTCCATCCCTCAATGAATTGCCAGTTGTTGTAATAATCTTCCCATCCTGAGGGGCGGGAAGGACCGCCAATTTCACCTCCCTGGCTTTTAGAATAAATAAATTCAAAAAGTATTTTATGCCAATTGAAACAATTGTTATTTGCAGCATTATTTTTCAAAGATATTCCCCATGTACCATCTTTAATATTAGCCAATTTAGCCATTGCACCTACTTCATAATAAAATTGGTGATAGGCAAATATGTTTGTTTTATTTAATTTTATTTCAATTGCCTGATCTAGCGATCCCAGGTGATTCCCAATTTTAGATTTAGGGACTTCGTTTGTCCCATAAGCTTTTCCAATAATGACATATTGATAAATTTTCCATTTAGAAATTCCATAATCCTCATACTCTTCATTTTCATCAGTCCACATTACCTGGTGATTAAAACCTCCATATAGACGAACTTTCCAATTGGGTTTTCCAAGTCTTCCATAAAGCGATTTCTGGTGTAAATAGGCGGTATATTTATTTTCAGTCCAAGCACTTATCCGTTCTCCCATCCAGCCATGTGCAAAATTTCCTTTAAAAGCAAGAAGCTTATTTGTAAAAGGAATTTCCCAATAATTTGGAGTACTTATTTCTATCTTAGGAATTCCAAGCGCATTTCCAGACATGGAAAATGCTCCCGTTGATAAGGTAGAATCAGCTAGTCCCATAAAATCTTTTGTCCTGCCTGCTGATAGTTGAAAAATACCCAATCGAGTTTTTGCATAGGCTTCAATAAGGTATAATTCTAACTCATTACCTGCATTTCCTCTTAAATCAATTCCAGCAGCCCAGTCAAAGAGCTTATTCTCTCGTTGTGGATCGTAGCTTCTATTTATCCCTGTGAATATAGATGCAGACAGGCCACTAAGTGGTGTACCTCCGTTTAGCATGCTGCGCATCCAAAGAGGGACTTGTTGGTTGCTGGTGGCAATTGTACTGGCTGCTACAAAGCCATGAAGAGAGTTTGTTTTTTCTTGTGTAGTATCAGTATCTATATTGGAGCTCAGGATTTTTTCTGAATCTGTAGAGGTTTTTGTAGTTGCCTTTTGTGAATGACTGTTGATTGCAAAGCAGAGGAGTATATATGCTGTAATTAAGTATTTGAGTTTTTTATTCATGTTTATATTTTGTGTTTCTTTTTAATCTCTATAGGTTTAATTTTTAACCCCTTGGAGCGATATGACAAAATATTTGTATTTTGTTGATAAACAGTCTGCTTTTGGCGGGGAAGTTTATTTTTCGATTTCGGATTTTCCCCTGAAAAACGATCATATACAAATTGAAAAGGGAAAGTCGCCGCAGTTCTGATGTATCTTTTTCTTGTATGCTTCTCTTTAAAGAAGCGATATATCCAACGAATGTTATATTTATCAAAAAATTTAGGATAAAAGTTAATTGAATGGTTTGCCACTTGATGAATAAAACCTCCACATGTAAAACCTATCCCCTTATATCCTTGAGTTTTTGCATCAAGTAAAAAATTTTCTTGCAAAGGAGTACCCATACCGATTATTAGGTAATCAGGATTTATGTTAACTATATCATCTAAGGAATTTTCTCTTTCCTGTCTATCTGAAAAATAGCCACTTCTAGAGCCAATAATGCATAATTTTGGATACAGTGTTTTTAATTTACGCATTGCTTCTTCATTTTGTATTTTACTCGCACCAATAAAACATATTGTTTTATTGTTTTTTTCCGCATAATTCATCACAATAGGGGCAAAGGAAGTCATGTCAAAACTTCGCCGTTTTACACCTTTAATGGAATATAGTCTTATAAATAAGCTTAAAATACTTCCGTCAGCAAAAATACCATCAAAATTTTGAAATAAATTATTGCTTGTTTTAACAAGTAAGTAAGAAACAGGATTTAAAAAGGTATAAATTTTGCCTTTGTCAGTTAATATCTTTTGATCTGGCTCCTTGTTAGATGCAATTATTTTCTTTACAAACCATTTCATAGTTAATTATTTTTTTCTTTTAAAGAATTATATGCCCCAAACTGATATTTTTTATCATTTGTTGATTTCCATTGTGAGGTTGTGTTCAATATTTTTTTTTGAAATTAATATTGCATACTCCCTTTTTCATTAATTCAGCGAGGGCTTTTTATGATACTGTTATCATCATTAAATACAGCAGTTCTCCAAATATCTTTATCTATAGACATCCCTTCCGGTATTGCAGGGGTAGTTCCTATAAAAGGGATTCGAAGGGTTGATATTTCAAACAGAACAATAGGAAATCTTTCATAAATATTAAAAGTTATTCATTGTTCTATTTTCAAAATGTGAGCGAGTTTTTTCAGCTCCTCTTTATTTTCAACTTCACCCATTAAATAGGGGAGGCTTGGCTGTCATTCAATATGTATTAATTGTATTATACATTTTGTTTAACGTGGTAGCTTTTTCAGGTAGGTTCAAATATTGAAATAGATACATAAAATGTCTACTAAGAGTACCACCAAATCGTGGATTGATTTCAGTTATTTTAGGGGTATTATCTTTTATTTTGTAATCTATACAGCATAATCCGTCGTAATCTATTGAATTAAGAATTGATTCGAATAAATTTAAGTGTTGACATTTCACCACACTTTGAAAATGTGATTCGGTCTTTCCAAGAATTAACAAATCATTTTTGAAATGATGTTTTATTGTTAAAGAGAATTTTATTTTTCTTTCTTTTATTAGAATATGAGTTGCATATTCATTTTTACCAAAAATTGCCTCCTGACAGAAATATTCTGGATCTTGGATTAAATTTATTTTTAAATCTTCATCCAATTGGTTCGATATTAAATAGGTGCTGTCTCCCCAGCTTCCAGTCCTCTTTTTTAAAAAGTAGGGGAATGTTCTTTCGCAATCCATTCTGGGAATATAATTCCCGAAACCATTTTCTGTCAGTGTTTTATTAAACAAGTATTTATCGTCGCAAATCTCAATAGTTTTAATGTCAGAGACTGGTATTGGACTATTTTTTAAAAGGTTTTTATTCTTTGCCAGAAACTTTACTTCTGAAATTGTAAAAGGTATTACTATATCATAATTTTCAATAATTTCAGGAGTAATTTCTCTAAAGGTAATTTCATGTTTTGTGTAATTAAAGAATCGTTTTATATCTTTTTCCCAAGCAATTTTCTGATTGGAAAATAATATGTTATTCTTGTTTTTCGAGAGTATATCTTTTATTACAAAAAAATAAAAATAAAATTCATAATTGAACCTTGCAAAAATCCATTTGATAAAAAGCATTTTCTTCGTTTTAGGTTTTTAATAATATAGTCCATCTTTTTTGGGAGTCTTGTAAAGATTTAACTGGAATGTGTTTTTGGAAGCTAAGTTAAATCTTTGTTTAATTGATTAAAATGAAAATTTAAAAGACTGTTACCCCCCCCCGAAGGTTTTGTCTAATGTAGTAAGTGTGTTTTGCCATAAATAATAACAGGAGTAAAAATGATGAGCTTTGTTTTGCTGAACAGTTGATTTTGAAACAAACTTTAATGGTTTATTTATACCATTCTGTACCTGAGAGAATATAGTTAAGTCGAGATCCTCTGTAAGGCAATGGTAAAAAATTATTGGCCGTTGTGAAATAAAAAAGACCTGATTTTCTCTCTGTATCTATTGTTCCCCCGACATTTAAAGAACAAAAATTTACAGTTGACGTAATCGACTGAATATAATATTTATCAGCCCAATGATCTTTCCACCTTTTATCCTGGAGAGTACTGCTCTGAATAACATAGTCACTTGGAATAATACAGCCCATTCCTCCAATTATAAGATCCTTAACATTTGCTTCATAACTGTATAATACTTTTGGTATATAACCTGAAGAAAAATATTTGTTTTTTAAGGCAGTAGAATCTATGGTTAAACCAATATTATCAATTGTATTTAAAGGATCCCTGGCAATCCATATTTGACTATAATCACTTTTTGTAGTATTTATTTCAACATATACCGATGAATTGAATGAAGTATAAATATCACCAAACGGACTCTCGATTCCTCTATAGGAAGCAACAGGCAATATTAGATCATCAAGGCCTAAGTCATGTTTCGTTTTAAAATTCAAATAATGATCAATATCGTCAGTTCCAACAGATCCTCTTATTTCATAATTTACATAACCAGAAGAATTACCCAAACTATTTGTTACCCCACAAGGAATTACAGGTTCACATCCATTAAAAAAACTCCAGCTTACGTAATCCATACTAGTTGCCCCCATGCCTAAACCGCCGTCTGTACATCCATAATTCAATATGTCATCACTTTTATTTGTTAGAAAACTTTCCTGTACATTTCGGGTAGCATATTCAACTAAGAGTAACCAGACCCAACTTTGGTATACATGATATGTATCTGAAATCCAGTTTGTGCCTCTTTGTTTTGCTACTTCACTGTAAAAACTTGGTGAATATAAGCTGGCTGGTTTTCCAAGAAAAGTATAATAACTGCTGGTATCTAATGCACTTCGTTTTTGCACATCTGTTGGTACCTGATCATAAACTTCTGATGTAAATGGTTCACCGGGATAACAAATTGCTTCTATACTGTTTCTGCTACCTCGGTATTGTAGGGCATTTTCTGTATAAGCTGATGTAATATCATTTCCTACAATATTTTTTGTTGTCAACGCATCATTTTCAGGATTATTTGCAAATAAAGTTGTAGTTACCGATGACAATTTCCATAGATCCTGGTTTGTATTATCGGGTACATTAACTACTGTATTATTGGGTTTATATATTGTTGCATGGTAAGCACCTGTATAACATTTGGGGCTTTTTAAAAAACCGGATATTTCATTCTGAGATATTTTTACTACAATTTTATTAGTATCGCTTGAAACTGAATAATAATATTCAGGTATTTCCACCATAACCTGTCCGTCTGTACCATCTAAGTTTGCTTCTTCTGCACCTTCATAGCTTTGTGTATTCCCATTATCCTTATAATTTGAATTTAAAGGATGTAGGTAATAATTAACAGAACCATCATCATTTAATATGCATCTTTTAATTTTCTGTTGTATAGGCAATGCCCTGTGCATATCCATGTTTCCTATTCTGGTAACAGCATCTCTTGAATCTGAGACTGTTTTGTCTATTTGGATACCATACCATTCCACTGAACTTGTTAATGCTTCAACTTTTTGAGCAAGTTTTGAAATTGTTTCACTACTTACTAAACTATCACTTTCACTTAAGCTGTCTTCAATATCGCCTAATTTCCAAAAACCGTGTACTTCACCGTCTAAGTTGTAATAACTACAGTTTAACACTGCATTATCGGAACCAATTCTTACACCTCCTAAGAGATACATATTTGAATTATTATAGACGGAATCGTATGATCCTGGAACTTTGGGATTTTGAACATATAATCTGGGATTTGACCAGTCTTCGAAATCGACATAAAGATAGGAATAAGAAGTTCCTACATTTCCGGTTTGTTTGGTTTGAAATGTATTTCCTTGATTGTCAGGAGTTGTTACAAACAGTCCGGCAGGTATCGTTACATTACCCTCGTAATCAAATGAAATACAATTTTCCGGAGTATCCCCAAAAATATGACATTCTTTAAAATACGGCCCCACATTATCCGATGATGAATTGTCTTCATCTATCCACTCTCCATGAACAGTCCCTTTCATATTATAAAAATTCCCATTAATTAATGCGGAATTTGAGCCAACCCTAACACCTCCTAAATAGTAAAAATTTGAATTATTATAAACAGTATTGTATGATCCTGGAACTTTGGAATTTTGAACATATAATGTAGGATTTTCCCAGTCTTCAAAATTAATATAAAGATAAGAATATGAAGTTCCAACATTACCGGTTTGTTCGGTTTGAAATGTAGTACCTATACCATCCGGCGTTGTAATAAACAAACCAGCGGGAATTGTAACATTGCCAACAGAATCAAACGATATGCAATTTTCTGGTGTATCTCCGAAGATATGACAGTTTTTAATTTCTTTTTTGCTATAAAGTTCTAAGTTTTTATTTGTTAATATTATCTGTGATTCATCATCAAAATAATAAATCAAAGAGCTTGAATCTGTATTGTAAAACAAACTCGAATTAAACATTTCTGAGGTTTCTGGATTTGAAAAAAGTGGGACTTTCAATCCTTTCGAACCTTCAAGTTCATAGGCTTTATAAGCGTATTTTGCATAAGGTACGGACTGAAGTTCAGATTCACCGCTTACATCATATATTCCATCTAAATCGGTATCTATACTAATAATGATATTTGGTTTAACTTTAGGCCAATTTATTGTTGAGAATTCACCCGATTCAACAGTCCCATTTCCAATTTCCAGTGAAATATTTCCATCATTACCTGTTTTTGAAGTATGGATTTCTGAATATAATGTCTCATCAGCCGACAAATCTTCTATATCAATTTTAATTTTAACATTCGTACCAGATACAATTGAACCATCTGAATTTTTTACTATTCCGTAGTAGGAAAAAAAATCTTGTCCAAATGAACTGTAACTGGTTAAAATAAGACATGTAAAAACTATAATACTTTTTATCTTCATAATCTATAAATAAATTAAATGTGTTCTCGGTCTAGTTAATAATTATTTTTTTAAAAATACAAGTGCCGTCAAAACTGCATTTTAAGATGTAAATTCCCTTTGAAAATATACTTAAATCAACAAATTCACTTTTTGTAGCCGAACCTGATTTTATGTGTTTTCCATCTATAGAAATAATTGAATAATCGAATGTTAAGTTTGTGTCGAATTCAATAAATAATTTATCATCTGCCGGATTTGGATATACCATAATACTTGGTCTATCCTGATTAATTGAATGAGTAGCTATGTTAACAAACGGAACATTAATTTCACCTATCGAAAAAAATAGATTTTCACCCGAATAAAAACTAGTTGATACCCTATGTTGTGAGTTAAGGTTAAAACTATTTGAAAATAAAATAAATAAGGTGATTACGATATGTAAATTAATAATATGAACAATATTTTTCATTTTAATTATAATAGTTATTTATAGGATATAATCGTATTTACTACAAGGTTTTAAAAGCAGCATCAATTACAAATAAATTATTGGACTGATGTAAATGATGTGTGGACATTAAATTTTTATTAAAATTGGGATATATTGTTTTTATGCATTCTTCTTCATATTCATTAATTGTCAATTTTTTTATCTTGTTTATATTTAGTGCATATCCATAGGTGTCATGCGTATTTGCTTGAGAAGGCCTGTAAATTTCTTCGTTATATTTAAAAATAGGACCTCCATTCCGTGCTATTTCAGAATTAATGATTACAGGATTAAGCGAATGAGGTTCAAGGTTGTTTAATTTAATGGAATCAACCTTATAAAGGTATAGTTCATTTTCCATTGAATAATTAGAGTTATCGCTTTTATTAATAAATAGCCATTTGTTTCCTTTATCATCGTCATAAAAGAAAGCATCACATACATGCTCTCCTTCAAAAGCAGTTGAATAAATTTCCCAGTTATCTGGGAAACGGGTACATCTATAAATTTCAAGACGTTTATTCTGTTCTGTTTCTGGCATCAAATATATTTCCCCATTTTCTTCAAAAATAAAAGGGAATGATAAATGATAATCAAAATCTAAGACGTCTTTTATTTCAATTAATTCGTTATTTGATATTTTACCGCAAGATATTTTTCCTTTCTTTTTTGAATATTCATAATTTTCGAAAAATATATATTGCTCATTTTTATAATTAAAAATAAAAGGGTCTGCCCAAAATTCATTTTTAGGTAATTTGCAAGGTTTTAGTTGAGTTAAATCAGAAGGGATAAAATTGCCTTTTCCGATAAAAAGTGTCCAACATTGGTATCGTCTACCGCGTAAAGTAAGATTTATAGATTTTAGTAAATCTTTGAGTATGTTGGTGTAAAATCTTATAATGTAGGTCCCACTATAAACGATATTTATTTTTTTATTAGGTGAACTTTTAATTTCTAAAGATTTTTTAGGATAACGCATTCCTGACTGAAACAAATTTAAATTTTTGAACAGCAAAGAAACAGATGACTCATATATTTTCATCTGCGTATTTACGATTGACCAATGTCTGTTAAAAGAAGCCGTATCAATAATATTTGCATGGTTTAATGTATTTGTAATTTGAATGAGTGAAATTTTAACTGTTGGATGTTTCAACATTATTTCCCAAAATCCAATAAAATGATTTTCATTCATTGAATAATTCTCACAGTGAAGCATCCAAATTCCATGTTGTGCAGTTTTTAAGAAATCACCTGTTATATTATCAGCGTTTAGTTTTACCAGGACATCTAAATTATAACTTGCTACTTTTGCTACATCTGCATCTTTAATAACAATATCTTTACCCTGGTTTTCTGGTTTTATATGTAAAATTTCCTTTTCCCCTAATAATCGTGTAATGTGTTCTTTTTCGAGAGTGAATTTTTTTTTGAATAAAACTTTTTCAATTAAAAATTGAATTTCAAATAATAGCTTCCCAAAAATTTGGTTTAATAAGGTTGTTAGTTTTATATTTCTTTTTAATAAACCTTTGTTATTTCTACTATCAATCTCAATCAATAAAGACAATTCAAGTACATTACTTTCAATTATTTGATTAATAATTCTTAATTCCCAATTTGCTAATTTTTTATAATCTCTAATTAAAAGCCCTATTTTCATGTAACTAGTTTTTACTTTTTAATTGATTTTTTTAGGAAATGAATATGTTGTTAAATTAGATAACGTTTTTTTTCTACTCGAGAATAATAAACATGAAATAATAGATTAGATATTTTATTACATTGAACTTAACCTAATATATTCTTCAAATTGTGTGTCCTTATTATTTTTTAATTCCCAATCAGCTATCGATCTTGTGAATTTATTTCTGAAATCATTGTCAAATAATCCTTTTTTTAATAATAATGCCAGTTCTTTTTCATCATCTTCAATTTCTAAGTTGAATTCAGTATTTGTAGACAGAACCTCATACACACAAGATCCCCAGAAATCATTATTATTGAACATTTCTTTTGGAATTGCAGTTGTTGATCCTACAAAAGGAATACCTAGTGATGATGCTTCAGCTAATACAACAGGAAAACCTT
This sequence comes from Bacteroidales bacterium, assembly GCA_963665085.2. Classification (GTDB taxonomy): domain Bacteria; phylum Bacteroidota; class Bacteroidia; order Bacteroidales; family JAAAOM01. The sequence goes on along the minus strand of CAXXXS010000002.1, from coordinate 270,332 downwards.
CATAGAAACTTGAAAGTACGAAAAGGTGAGCCTTTGCCATGTATTTATAAGGATTTTTATTGAATGGAAGAAAACTAATTGATTCTGATTCACCTAATTTTGTTGCTAGAGAAATTAACTTGTCTTTAAGTTCTCCTTCACCAATTAATAATAAATGAACCTTTATATTTGGATTATTCTTTTTGAAAAAATGAAAAGCTTTCAAGAGTTTCCATTGAGCTTTTACATTGGTAAACCGGCCTATGTTCAAAATATATTTTGTGTCCGGGGCAAAATTAAAGTTATCTATCAATTCCGTACTTTTTTGTAGAATTGTTTCTTTATCGACCCGGTTGTTGACAACATAAATTTTATTGGGCAACACACCAAACGATTTAAATAAATCTTCTTTTACCTGATTGGATACAGCTATTAAATTTATATTTGAATTATAAGCTTTTCTCAATATCCAATACAAGATTTTTCTTATTATTCCGGACTTGATCTTAGTATATTGTTCAGATAATATGCTGTGTACCGAAACTGTTTTTTTTGCTTTTGTTGGAACAAGAATAGTTAATAAATTGCTCTTTTCAAGAAATGAAAAAATTACATCTGGTTGAAAGGCTTTTACTGTTTTACGAAGTTTAAAAAATATACTTAGTTGTTGAGCTGTTTTTAATAATAGGTTATCGTTGTTATCTTCATTTCCGTAAATAACGTCAATTCCATCAGTCCACTCACTTTGGTTTATATTTCCTGAAAGTGCAAATATTTTTACAGTATTCCCTTGTTGTAAAAGAAAATTATGATAATCCAGTAAGATTCGTTCTGCCCCTCCTGTTCTAATTTGATCGATAATTAGGATGTACTTCATGTAAAAAACTATATATCTGTTACTTAATAATTTTTAATGCAAAAATAAATATGCAATTCATAATTGAATCTTGCTGCAATATTTTTTATTAGAAGCATTTATTATATTTCTATTTATTAGTAATATAGTCTTGTAGGCTGAATTCTGGAATCAACAGATTCTCACCTTTTTATTATTTTATTTTTGTTTCAAGAAAAATGATGAGATATACCAGAAAAATATTTCGATGTTTAATCGCAGCAAATAGCGACCTGTGAGCCAAAGGAAGCTTTTTGTATGGATAGTTTTTTGTCATTTTTAATATATCAGGGTGAAGTATCATTGAACTGATATAGTTTATTTTGTCTTTAAAGTGTTTTGATTTACAGAGTATTTCATCTCGTATTATTATTCTAAGGTATAAAAACTTCAACCTATTGATATGATCATCGAAGTTATAATTCATACTACTCACTTCAGTTTCAATTTTACTGAAAAGTTTTATATATGAATTGAATTTATTCTTATTGTATTTCGTTGTTAACGACTCTTCATTTTCACAATAGACATAATAGGTTTCTGGATATATACCTGTTTTTTTTGAATGTTTTAAATAGTCCACCTGAAATAATATATCCTCAGACCCGAACTCACGCTCAGAATAAAACTTAATATTGTTTTTTTTGATGATTTCTGATTTATATAAACTACGCCAAACTGACATGGCGTATTTAACATCTGATTTATTGGATGGATATGGTCCAATTATTTGTGCTAAGAACCCTGTTATTTGGTCTTTTTCAAATATTTGGAAATTGCTGGTTTCAGATTTTATTGTTATTCTTCCTTTTGAATTCAACCTTTTATAACCAGAAAAAACCGAATCTAAATTATTTTTTGAGCATAGTTCATAAAGATCTTCATACATTTTTGATTCTATGTAATCATCGGAGTCGACAAAAGCAATATACTCGCCTTTGGCAATTTTAATTCCTTCATTTCTGGCCAGGCCTAATCCTTTATTTTCCTGATTTATAACTCTAATATTTTTATGGGCTTTTTCGTAATCCTCACAAATTGTTTTACAGTTATCCGGTGAACCATCATTTATTAAAATGATTTCAATATTTTTTAATGTTTGCGACAATATGGAATCAATGCACCTTTTTAAATACTTTTCCACATTATATACAGGAACTATAACACTGATTAAAATTTTATCCATTATCCAATTTTTTGAGCTGGGTTTCCTGCAATAGTAATACCTTCTTCTAGAAACGATTTTGTAACGACAGCTCCTGCCGCAATTGTTATGTTATTGGCAATTTTTATTTTACCAAATATTTTAGCCCCAACACCTATTCTTACATTATCTCCAATTTCCGGACAGTCATTGTAATCTCTACTATTTCCTATGCAGTTGGAACCATGTAGTTTACAATTTTCACCAATTTTGGAATAACCATTTACTACAATATTGCCCACATGATAAATTCTTAATCCTTTTCCAAAGGCTGTTAAATCAATCTGACAACCAATTTTATAACTCATCCTGTTTTTTTTTCTTAAAGCTATTTGATAAAGGATGTTATAAAAAACAGAGGTGTCTTTAAGTGATAAATAAAACTCACATTTACGCAACTTTTTGATGAATTTCCATATTACAATATCTTCTTTATAAGTGAACTTGTCAAGCAAAAACAAAAAGAAGGTACTTCTGCAGTATAACTTTCTTTCATATTTGAGTATGCTTTTATATTCTTTTTTTTTGTTCATTTAATAATAAGTTATTTCTAAAAAGTATTGTGGAGTATCTTAGATTACCTTGTCCTGATTAATTCAATACTCTAATAACTGTATAAATTTGTATATAAATTTTGCTATAATATCATATTGGTTTTTTAAGTTTTTCCAATATAATTTAAATATGAATGGAATATGATTATAATTGGATAACAAAGAAATATAGTATTCTTCAACATATCTATTATTCAATAACAAATTATTTAATGTTTTATAGCTTGCGATTAATAAAGAATTATGATAATAACCATTATCAAGTTTCAAAAAGAAGTTTTTTAGAAATTCATTTGATTTAATTAGACTATCAACTTTTTTTTGAGAAAAAGAAGACCTCATTATTGAGGTGTCTCGGGTCATATCATAGAAATATAAAAATTCATTATTATGATTTATTTGTTTTGCATAATAAACTAATTTTGATAATACAATGTAATCTTCACCAAAATCAAATCCTTCAATTGTCTTAATATCATTCTGAATATAAAGCTCTCTACGGATTAAATTTCCCCAAATGCTAGGGGTGGCATCAAAGGATAAGATTTTTTTTAGGTATAGGTTTCGATTTTTAAATTTTCGTTTGATGTATTTTTGTTTGTCTCTATAACACTCAATAAAGTTTGCAATTACAAAATCTGAATTATACTTATTAGCAGTGGCAACGAGTACAGAAACAGTATCATTTTTTATATAATCGTCTCCGTCTACATGCAAAATATATTCACCTGTTGCCGCACTTACTCCTGTATTTCTGGCTGCTGCCAATCCCCTGTTTTTTTCGTGGAAAATTATTTTAGCTTTAACGCCAGGATGTTTTTGAAGAACAGAATTCAGGATATGAATACTGTCATCAGGAGTGCAATCATTGATGAAAATAACCTCAATGTTTTTGTAGGTTTGATTAATGATTGATAAAGCACATCTTTCTATGTATGCAGAAATATTATAAATCGGCACCAATATAGTAACCAATGGTAAAAAACTTTCATCCTTCATATTCCTATTATTTTTTATCCGAATAGGATTAAATTGGCTAATCCTTGATGATACTTTATACAAGTAAATTAAAATACATCTGCTTATTTTATTGATTGTAAAAAATTACTTAGTACAATTTGCTGCAGACTTTTTTCTTCTTTGTATATTTTCTCAATTAAAAATAAAACTAATGCTTGAACAACAAAGTTACCCTCCCGATAAAACTCCATTGTTGTAAAAGAGATTGCTATTAAATAAATAAACCATATGCCCAGGTATTTATAGTCATTGGGTAGGGGTAAACGATATGCCTTAAAAGAATACAACAACATTATTACTACAGGAAATATACCAATTATCCAGCTCAAGCCCAATAATCCTAAGTCTTCATAATACATATATTTATCTTTCAAACCAGACATATAATAATTATATTCTGTTCCAGGGAACGGACTGCCAGATCCCAAAATATATTCCCATATATTATGAAAATGTTCATGTGTATAATATTGAAAATCAATAACCCTAATGTAATCCTTTCTGCTAAATTTTTCGGTTTCTTGTCTTTCTTGCATAAATTCAATTTTGTCTTTGACAACCGGTATTATTGAAAGGCTTAGAAAAAACAATAATATTCCAATCGAGATCAAGAATACTTTTCTATTAAAACCTTTAATTTTAAATATTAAGAAATATGTAAATGGTATTATAAGAACTATTTGGGTCCTAAAGCCTAATAAGAATATAATTAGGATACATAATACGGATAAAATTAAATAGAAGACTTTGTTATTTTTATCTGACAGAAATTTATTTATACCGTAAAAATACCCCAGAAAAACAAGCCCTTGACCTGTCAATCTTATTCTTACGTCTTCTGAATATTCAGCAAGGGCACCTCGAAATATAACTTTGGGATAAACTAAATATTGAATAATATATGATATGCAAAATAGTATGATTAAATATATTAAAGCTTTTTCAGTGGTTTTTACGGAGAAGTTAAGGCTTAAAAGGGTAAAGTAAAAAAGGATGAAAAAATATGGGTAATTTGCTTTTATTGATAGGTATAAGGATTGTCCCCTAAAAAAGTTACACGAGAAAATACTTATAAATATGCCTATTAATAAAATATATATATACTTTTTAAATAGGTATTCTTTTCGGATTTTTATGATAGCAAAAGGTAGAACTAGTCCACCTAATAATATCTCTGAATATATAAAAAACGCGCCGAAAAAATTTAATAATAAAAGTGAAATTATTATGATAAATAGGTGTTTCATTTTTTTAACAAAGAAGTGGTATAAGAGTTACAAAGATAAATTGTTGAACATATACAGAACGAACATCAACGCTGTATAAAAAATGTGAAATTTTGTTCTTCTACTATTTTTTAAGAATAAAAACGCATGATAAAAATAAACAACATAAACCCTTATTATATTAATTTAATTCTGAGCATAGAAAAGAATTTATATGCTAAATATAATAACATTGGTTTATTATATTTAATTAACAGGCAAGCGGTTTTTCTACGTATCCCATCAAAATATTTTGTGTTAAAGTTATCATTCGTGGCAAATTCTTTAAGAATAGCCTTAATTTCAGTGATAATTTCTTTCTTACTCGTTTTGAACTTATTATCAAATAACACCTGGAGTTTATACAAAGTATAATATCTTATTGAATCGTATTTTAATTCATTTGATTGTTCTTTGTTAATTGAGAAAAGGTTATGTATATCATCATATAATTCCATCAAATTGTCATGCCAGGTTTTTATTTCATTATATCCATATATTTTACTGGACAAACCTGTATCATTTAATATGTAATTATAACCATCAACAGGAACCATGCTTAATGATTGGATATGTTTCAAATAATTGAATACAAAAATTTTATCCTCACCATAAACATAGGATGGATTAAAGCTGAGTTTATGCTTGTCTATAATTTCTTTTTTTAATGCTTTACCCCAGGTATAGTCAAAAAAATTCTGCTTTTCTAATTCAAAAAAGAACGTAGCAACTTCATTTGTTTTTAAGAAATCTTCCTGTGGAGGCATGCACGAGGTTATTTTATTTTTTAAATTCTTTTTATATCCTCCAATTGCCAGATCTACTTTACATTCATTAAGGAAAAGTGATTCTAAATAATCATTATCCAAATAATCATCGGAATCAACAAAAACAATCCATTTACCTTGTGCATACTTAAGCCCTGTGTTTCTGGCTGTGCTTGGTCCAGAATTTTGTTGATGGTAAACCTTTACCCTCGAATCTTTTTCTAAATAATTTTCACAAATATTTGCTGTAGTATCTGTACTTCCATCATTGATTAATAGTAACTCAAAATCGCTATAGGTCTGATTTAATATGCTATCAATACATTTAGCGAGAAACTTTTCAGAATTATAGGCTGGTATAATTACAGATACTTCCATTACTATTACTTAGTAAATTATAAACTGTTAATAATGCCTAACTGTTTGAATCGGCATTCATTAAAGACGATGATAAAAAATCAAACGAATTAGTTTGTAATTCGTTAAGTTTGAATAAGGTGTTGTTATAATCAATTTTTTTTAAGTCTATTTCAGAAGTATCATCCACCATTCTATCAGATAGGTTAAGGTCGTTTAACAAGGACTCTGATCTGGTATTATGCCCGTCTTTCATTCTAACTGTATAAAAATCTTTCTTGAATATAATAGAAAAAGCAGTTCCATGAAATGAACTTGTAACTATAAAAGATGCATATTTAAAATATGTTACAAATTCAAATGGAGAAATTCCAAATGGGATAGAATTCTTTTTTATATAATATTGAGAATTTTTAATTTCCAATATTTTAAAGCCTGTTTTTTTTGAAATTTTATTTGCTATTCTTAAAATTTCTTCATTATCTCTAACCGAATAAATTAAAATATACTTTTCTATTGTTTTTTGTCGGCCAATTTTTGTTTCCCAAAAGTCATTTTTAAGAAGGAGTGTTGGATCAAGTACCTTTGATATGTTTATATTACTTGCTGCCTCTAATAATTCTTTTAAGTTTGATTCTCTTACACTAATACTCTGAAAGTTTTTTGTTAATTTTTCAACTTCATCAAAATCAGTGCTTTTTAAGGAATGTTCCATGCTAACAGCATATGTTATTTTATGTTTTTGAGGGACCACTGATACATCTCCCCAATAATATTTATTAAACCCATTTGTTAATTCTATATTCCAAACCTGATCACTGCCCACTACAATAAAATCTATATCTCTAGGGACAGTACCTTTTGTTAGTTTTTTTATATATAATTTTTTTTTAACAAAGCGATTAAATGATTTTGCTTTTTTTAATTTCTTTTTGATACTGTATACTTCCCAAAATAAATTTGAGATGAATGATCTGTTTTTATCCCTGGAAATATCAAATAATTTATATGGTTGGGTTAAGAATCCTGGTTTATAATCAATAATAAAAACTTCATGACCCAGCTCTTTAATTGCTTGCTGCAAAGCGTAAGCCTGAAGCACAGCCCCATAATTATGTGCACAATGAAATGTTAAGATTCCAACCTTCATTTTATAATTAATTGTTTAATCTTACTTTTTAATAATTTCATTTTTGAAAATATAAAATTACGTTCCTCTCTTGAGCAACCTATAAAAACAATAGCTATTAGTGTGCAGAATAAAGAAACAATAACAATTATAAAAAAGCGAAGTATACTGGTAGGCATCGCATGCTGTAACAATATTGGAATTATCATTGCAAACAGAGCAACAACAATAACGTTTAGCAACACTTTTTTTAAGTAATACTTTATTGATATACCAATCATTCCTTTTAACAACAATAATCTGGCAGACAAACATACCACTGAAAAAAACAAGGCAACGATCAAGGTTATTTCGGGGAACATCCCTTGTTTTAATAAAATGTAAGAGACAGGGAAATTCATCATTTGCAAACCGCCTACAATAATCTGGTAGTTTCGTATTTTTCCCGTAGCTAACATAGCCGTAACCAATGTGCCTGAGAGCGATTCACTCATTGCGAATAGTAATATTAAACGAACAAAGTTTATCGTATGGTCAGGCACGGTCTTTAACCAAATGGTTAATATTTGTTCGGTTTCAATTAATACTGGTAGCGAAAGCAGTAATAATAGATAAAAAGAAAATCGGGCTCCCTGATAGATTAGTGTCATCATATAATCCTGATCATTTGCTGCATAGGATTTTGTGATTTGAGGATTTAGTGCAGTCATAAAATTATAAACAAAACTGTTTATCGCTGTGTTTACCTGATCAGATACCCCGCGCGCTGCATTTACAACAGGACCGTGAAATAGATTTAACAGGATATCACCTCCCTGATCACGCAATGTAGCAGAGGAAACTCCAATGAAATTCCAGCCGGCAAAGCTGGTCATATCTTTTATAAGATGCTTATCATAAGTAAAAGATACGGTACATTCTTCAAAAGTTCTCTTACAATAAATGCCATAAATAAGCCTTACTGTTATGCTTACAAATAATAGCATTATTGGATAGATGATAAGTTTATCAATCAACAATACAAGTAACAGTAAAACAACAATAAGTTTTAATGTCACCTCTAATATACTAATATAAGCAAAAGCCTTCATTCGCTCATGTGCTATAATAGACGCATTATATGGTACACTGATAATATTTGTTACAAAGGTTAAAATAGAACAATGCAAAACCCAGTTAGCAGCAGGAAGTCTCTCTGAGGGGATATTCATTTTATGATTTAAAAACCATAAACCGACAGTTTCAGCAAGTAATACTATAATAATAGCAAGGAAAATATGTATTTGTACTGATGTGGAAAATATCTTTTTTAGTTGAGTCATATTTCCTTTGCCAAGTTCGAATGTTAAAAAGCGGGTTACTGAGGCTGATAGTGAACCGGAAACCAGTGTAAACATTGTAACAACACCACCAACTACATTATAAATACCATAGTCTACTACTCCTAAAGTATTTAAAATAATACGACTGGTAAACAGGGATATTACCATTGTGAGTAGCATCCTAAAGTACAGCAACAACGTATTTTTTGCTATTCTTTTATTATTCTCTGCTTGCACCATAATATATAATAGAAAATGACTTTTTAGAATGTGTCACAATGAGTTAGTATTTATTTATTAAAACCATCTTATGGTTTATTCGGGGATATAAATTGTTGATATCTGACAAGTATATGAAAACAAGAAAAATTTCGTTCAGTGAAATACAATTTTGAAGTGGGTTAGGGCTCTTTATTATTACTACTATCTTGCCTTTTTTTTATATAATTGATTAGTAATTGAAATAAATCATTTTTGTTTTTGTCTATTTTTCGGGCAAATAGTTTATTGCTATTAATTATTGTTTGAAAATCGTTTTCGTCTAAAAATTCAGGGGTTCCTTCATAATTGTTGTCCCATTTTATAAACCTTAACGAATCATTAATAACTTTATTAGAATAAGAAGAATTCATAATTATTGTATGAAGGTATATTTCTTCAGGACAATGAGTATATTTAAATCTTTTGAAAAATTTAGGATTGTTTTCTGTAAAATCTATTATGTATTGCACTAATTCTCGAGATAATGAGCAATACATACTCCCGCCATACAATTGTCCTAAATACTTGTTGATAGGTCTTTTTAAGCCTATTAACTTCTGAAAACGTATGATTGCATTAATCCATTTAAGGCTTTTTTTTGCATTAAAAAGATCGTAAAAGCTGTAATACTCTAATCTATACATTCCTCCTTCATACCAATAATTTGCAGGCATTTTAAAAAACCTTAGATAATTCCAATTTTTTTTCGTGAAAGTTTTGAAATAATCAATATTTTTTACTGGAAAATCTTGTCCGCTTATTAAATGAAAGAATAAATTTTCTTTATCCTCTAAAGCTATTTCAGATAATTTCAAATAAGCCTTCAGAAGATTTAGCCCTCCCCAATTAACTTTATAATCTTGAGAAAAATATCTTACATTTTTTATTGTAGTAAATTCGTGACGTATCTTAGTTGTAATATTACTTTTTTTATCAATGTGGACATATATGTTAAATGTTTCATCAAAAACATTTATCAGTTCTCTTAATTGGTCAAAATCTTTATAGGCTCCTATTAATATAGCTTGTTTCATTCTTCGTTAAAAAAAAGCTAACTATTTTATTCTAAGATTTTAAACTACCTCTTTTCATGGGAGGCATAAGACAATTGTTTTTGATCAAGAGGATAATTGAGCAGGCACAAAAGGTCGTGATAAAGATAAAATAAGAGATATGTCAAGTACTATGTATCTCAAAATAAATTATACCGAGGATATAATTAAGTCAAATAGAGTTTAATAAGCTTTATAATATTTATACCCATACTTGGAGGATTTTCTTCGATCTACAGGTATATCGTTTATAACCAAACCACTGATAAGTTTTTTTTCTTTAAGCTCAGATATTAATTCTTCAAACTCCTTTTTTGGGGTATGTTTTACTCGAGACACAAAAATATTGAGATCAGCCTTCTCCATAAGGGAAAAGCCATCGGTAACAACGCCAACAGGTGGTGTATCAATAATAACAAAATCATAATTTTCTTTTATTTCGTTGATTAGTTCACCTGTTCTGTTAGAACTCAATAACTCTGCAGGGTTAGGGGGTATATTTCCGGCAGGTAAGATATCCAGATATTCATTGTCTGTTTTTTGTATAACATCATCAACAGATGCTTGGTTGATTAATATATCACTTATTCCTAAATCTATTTTATTTCGTAATGAAGCATATTTTTTTGGCCTTCGTATATCAAAGCCAGCGAGCACCGTTCTGTAATTATTGTTGGCAAGAGTTTGCGCCAGGTTTAGAGCGACAAAAGATTTTCCTTCACCACTTATTGAAGAAGAGAGAGCGATAATTTTTCCACTATTATCATTCATAAAATATTTAAGGTTGAAGGTCAGTTTACGAAATGACTCAGCTATGTGAGATTCAGGAAGCTTTGCAACAACATCTTCTATTTTTTTTGAGTTACGGTTTATCTCACCAATAACAGGCACCAGGCTTGCTTTTTTAATTTCTTCTGTTGAAATGAATGAGGTGCTCAATATCTCTTTTATATACAAAAATCCAGAGGGTATGGCAAGTCCCATAAGCAGGGAAATAAGATAATATATTTTTTTGTCGGGGCTTACAGGAGTATTCCCAACTATATCGGCAGGCTCCGCAATTTCAATATCTGATTGGTAAGATGCCTTCGCAATCTCTGCTTCTGATTTTTTTTCCAATAAATAGGTGTAAATGCTGTTGTTAATATCAAATACACGTTCAATACCTAAAAGGGCACGTTCTGTTTCAGGCATTTTTTCTATCTCTTTATTTAGTTGGTTTATTCTGGAGTCTGCATCTTCAATAGCAATATTCGTAGTTCGTTTAATGTAGTTGATATTTTCTGATATCATGCTGCGAAGATTGTCAATCCGGATGTTAATTTTTTGCAGGTATGGATTTTTTTCCTGGTTGTTATCAATAAAACTGACTTTTTCAATATTCAGGCTTATCAGCTCTTCAATCAAACTGTTTAAGGTCGGATCTTCAATGCCCATAGATGCAGGAGAAATAAGGTCTGTATAAGTGTTGTTTTGCTTAAAATAATCCTGAATATATTCTACATATTTTAAATTAACATCTAATACAGCTTTTTCTTTTTTTAGTTCTTTTAATTCATCAAATATTTGCTGTGATTGCATGGAAACATCCAGGATCTTTTTTTGCGATCGAAAGTTTTGCAGATTATCCTCAGCCAGGTTCAGCGATTCGCTAACTTTATCCAGTTGTTCATTAATGTATTCAATTGTTTTCTCAGCAGTATGTTGTTTTTGTAAAAAATCTTTGTGTAAATAAGATTCTGTCAGGCTATTTAAAAAATCAATTGCTTTAACAGGAACAGCAGTTTCCATGGAAAGCTCCGCCACTGTTGATTGTTTATCAGGAGGGATTATCTCCATTGCTTCTTTAAATGCAGTTATAAGGCTTTTGTCTGTATTAATAACAAAAGAAAACTCTTGTTCTAAAAGTTCTTCTAAATCTTGTTCATTATTTAATAAGATTTTAAAACTAAAAAAATCGTTTCCTATATAGTTTCCGAAAATTACTTCTTGTTCTGATTGATAGTCCTTTACAATTTGTGTTGTTTGGTTTGTTACGAAACTGAAAAGATGCATTTCTTCTTCGTCAATGCTAATAACACATGTTTTTTGACTGGTTATTTTTATGTTAAATCTACAACCTACTGGTTGTGTGTGTGCCGGATTGATAAGGACAATGAATGGCGAAGATTTATACAATTCGCTATATCCAATTGGTTCTTTTTTATAATAACTAACACGTAGATCCAGCTTATCAAGAGCAGACTGGATAAGCGGAGAAGCCTGTAATAAAAAAACTTCATTAAGGAAGTTTTTGTCGCCTGTAATAAATCCAATTTCCTGCATCAGTGCTGCAGGAGCGTTGGTAAGGCTGTTATCCTCGTTGATAACCAGCGAAGTACTTACCTTATATTTAGGCTGGATGAACTTGGTTGCAAAATAGGCTATTCCGATTGCTAAAACTGTAGTTAATAAGAAAAGCCACCAGTTCTTAATAAACCTATCTATAATAATTTTAATATCATAAATAGTATCATCTTCTTCGAGATCTTGCCTTGAAATGATGTATTTTATTTCAGTTTCGTTTTTGGAATTTTTGTTCTTTGCCATGACTCAATTTTTCAGAAATATACAATATTTTTTATCTATCTATGTTATATATAAGGTGCTTACAGACCATTCATGGGGCACTTCATAAGGAAATATTAATAATGAAGCGAGAGAAAAATATCTAGATACTTGCCAACTTTATACAGCTCCGCCTCCTCAGTCCCATTGCATTACGTACTAATTATTAAACAGAATATTACACAACCTCCATTTTTCTTATAAAGAAGAAGGTGTTTGTATACTTATTCTAAAATAAAAGTGTTGTTCCCCCTTGGTTTCGTTTGAATTAATACGTTACTCTGTTTTTTTAGTTTTAAAAAAACTCAATAATTCATCATACGAATTATTGAGTAACAATATCAACTATAAATGGTTGTTGGGATATAGTTATTTGCCAATTTCTGGTTAATAAAACCAAAACTATCAGGTTCATATAAATATGCTTCAAAGGAATTTCTAAGAAGATATACTATTTGCCTTAACCTATTATTTAAATTATTAAATATCGTCGTCATCCTTGCGTAAAATCTTTATATTAAAGATAACGCAATTGAGTAATGAAATACAATAGTTAATTTATGAACATCCGAAATATAATGATGATTGTATTTGTTTGTCTGATGAGTTTCAATACCGACTAATTTTCGCTAATAATTATAAGTTTTGACATAAAAAAACGTTCAGGTTTGCAAATTAATTTACAAACCTGAACGTTTTTAATTTTAGTTAGCAGTGCTTTTGTGCCTGCCTTATTATTTTATATGTTTTCTGTAATGGTTCTTTTAAAGATGTGGTTGGTAAATAATTTGTTATGTGGTTGAAAATGAATGGGGGAGATGTTTAATGAATCATTTTTTTTGGATTCTGATTTCAGATTTTCGAATGATGATTGTTGATTTTTGAAGTATGGCTTGATAACTTGCTTTTAAATAATAGGTTTACTTTTTACTTATCACTTCTTCAACTCCTGTTTCCTGTTTCCAGATTCCGTCTTTCGATATCAGATTTTTGATTGTTGATTTTTGAAGTATGGCTTGGTTACTTTTTTAATGATTGATTTATTTACTTATCTCTCTTCACTTATTACTCATTCACTTATTAATCATTCACTTATTACTCGTTCACTTATTACTTATGAACTTATTACTTCTTCAACTCCGATTTCCCGTCTCCGTATTTCGATTTCCGATATCAGATTTTCGATTGGCGATTTTTGATTTTTGAAGTATAACTTGGTTACTGTTTTTAACTCTTGAGCTGTTCACTTTTTACTTATTCACTCTTCACTTATCACTTATAAACTTTTCACTTGCTCACTAATCCTTCCTCTACTCCCAATCATCGGTTTCCCGTTTCCATTTTCCGATTTTCGATTTTCGGTTTTCGATATCAGATTTTTGAGTGATGATTTTTGAAGTGTGACTTGGTTACTGTTTTTAACTCTTGATCTGTTCACTCTTCACTTATCACTTATGAACTTATCACTTATGAACTTATCACTTATTCACTCATTCTTTCATATTTCACCCCGTCCTTTCAATCCAAATCATCATTCGTTCAGTTCTTAACCCGTTCTTTCACATAAAATGCCCAAACTGTTCACCTGTAATCCCGTTCTTTCAGATAAAATGATAAAACTGTTCAGGTATAAATCCATTCTTTCACTTATATTACTGTCCTGTTCACATAAAATGCCGTTCTTTCAGGTCAAAACCTGTTCTTTCAGAAATTTTTCACATCCAATAAAAAAAATAGCAGGAAATATTCTCCCTGCTACTCTTTACTGTAATTAAAACAAAACTATATTAATTTTCTGTAGTGCTTTTCCTTTTCTGGTTTAACTTATGTACAAACTCACTCCTATATCCCTTCAATCTATCAGCATCTCCTGAGAAAGCATACTTGCCGCAAGCCCTTATTTCATCAACAGCCTCTTTGAGATAGGTGTATGCCCTGTTTCGCATATCGAGTTCTTCAGAATCATTTCCTATTTCGCCTTTAGCACCGGCGAGTAACTCAGCCATGGCATCTGCTGTTTGTGCAGCCAATTCCAGTTTTGCCAGATCAAGATTAATCGCTTCTAAAAGTGTTGTATTTTCTCGTCCTAACACAGCAAGATCGTTTAAATCCTGTATCATATCTTCACGGGAATTTCCTTCTGCTATTACGGCAACATTTGTAAGTAAGTCGTCATTTTTACGGAACCCATAACGGAAGGCATCTAACAAAGAATCCCTTAATTCAAACGCATCCGGTGATTTTTCTATCCATTCCTTTTCGGCTTCTTCTCGTGATTTAAACTCACGCATCCATACCGACTGTGCTTCGCGTAAAGCCCCTGCACGTGTAGGGATACTTTCTACGAATGCCCAGTCTAAACCATGAGCAACAAGTGTTTCTTTGTCTTGTTCTGCCCACGCCTTTTGGTCTTCTGCCTCTTGTACAAAAACAGATTCCGGGATGGAAGGTGTTTTAATTTGTTCTTTTGACATTGCTTCAAGTGTGGTTACACTGTTTTGAAAATCGTTTTGTGACATAACTAATTTGGTTTTTATTAATACTAAATAATTATCTATTAACGGTACTAAACAAGTATTATTACGTAATAAATAAAAAAAAGAGGCTTTTCTTGTATTACAACATAAAAGCCTCTTTTAAGTGTCAAATACTAAACCTAAATTCGAGCTAAAGAAAACGTTTTTAAAATAGAATTATTTCTTAAATAATATCTCAACAACAACAGGTAAATGATCGGATGGATACCGGTTATCTTTCGTATCACTTAATGAGGCATATTTATTCACTGAAATGCTTTCGCTAACAAAAATATAATCGATTCGTTGATTGAGTTTTCTGTTTATATCAAATCCGTTTCCTGTTCCTAGAGGACCATACGGTGGTTGTTTAGATATTTCACGGCTATCCAATAATTCTTTTTTCATCAGCTGAATACCTTCTGTTTCAGGTGTAAGGTTAAAATCTCCTGTTACAATTACATAATTATTACCGGCTATCTCTTTTACCCGCTGACAAAGCAGTTTGGCTGAATTCAATTTAGCTTCCGGTCCTTTATGATCAAAATGAACATTAAACATATAAAACTTCGTACCTGTTTCTTTTGACATGAAAAGTCCCCAGGTACAAATTCGCTTACAGGCTGCATCCCAGCCAAAACTTGGCTCTTCCGGGGTTTGACTCAACCAGAAATCTCCATGTTCCAACAATTCAAATTTGTTTTCTTTGTAAAAGATTGCTGAATGTTCACCCGCTTCTTTACCATCATCGCGTCCCAGTCCAAAATATTTGTACCCCTCTAACTGGGCAATATCGTCTAACTGTTCCTTTAATCCTTCCTGTGTTCCAAAAACATCAAAATCATGATAAACAATTAGAGATTTAAGATGGTCGACACGATACATCCATTGGTTCTCCCCATCGTTATCATTTTTGTACCTGAGATTATAAGTACCAACATTAAATGTCTCTTGTGCAAAGAGAAACACGGAAGATGCCAGAAACAGAATTGTAATAAGACTAATTTTTTTCATTGCTGATTTATTTAGTGAATGAAAGAATAAAACGCTTCCAGGTCATTCTGACGCTGGAAGGTTTTACTTTATACTTTAATTTCCATTGTTTGATGCTCCATCTTCCCAACCTGTATTTTGAGTAATATTGGGATTTTTAACCATTACGGATGAAGGAATTGGATACAGATATTGTTTATCTCCCCAAACTCTTCGGGAATCATTGGGTTTGTCCCATGTTAAATAATATCCATCATAACCATCAACTTTTTCAACTAATTGTAACTGGCTGGAACTTCCTTCTCCTTCTTCTACATATACCGTTGCACAACTTAAACTGGCTGTTGACCAATCTCCTGTAAGTCCTTTTGCTGTTTCAAGTCCTTCATCAGATGTATAAAAGATTACATCATAGGTCCCATCCTGATCCAAATCCATAGGAACATCTAATTCTGGGATGTACATTCCGTACCAGCTCTTTAGTAAAAGATCACCACATTTCCATCGTCTTAAATCATCAAACCGGAACCCTTCAAGATTTAATTCAATAAGACGTTCACGGCGGATCTCAAGAAGAGCAGGATCGCTTATTTCAGGAAAATAATAGGATTGAAAATAAGAATCAACAGAAGTTGGTTTTGCTGACAAGCCACCTGTAATTCCAGCTCTTGAACGAAGGGTACCAATTGTAAGGGCCCAGTCATTATCCGTAAAAGTCCCAAGTTCAGCTTTTGCCTCTGCATAATTTAGCAAAACCTCTGCATAACGAAAAAGAGGTAAAGCATTGGTATTGTAATCGCGATCATCATAATATGTATCGTCCATACATAATTTTATAGGTTGATATCCTGTTCGCACATAACCTGAAAAATCTGGCGCTGATGCCTCACCATCGCGTGTATAACCGGGAGTACGTATAGTTTGAGACAAACGATAATCGCGGTTTTGACACTCTTCATAGAAAGTTTCGGTTTCCCATCCTGTTTTATCTGTATAGGGCGTACCATCAAGCTGTAAATATGTATTAACAAAAGGACGGACCAAACTAAAACGATTTCCATATGTTGGGGATGTGAATTTCCAATTGGCATTATGCGTAACACCAAGATCACCATCAGAAACAACAGCCATCAAAATCTCATCTGTAATAGGGTTATCATTGATAAATAAGGCTCTGTATGATTCTTCAACACCATCAGCAGTGTAAATAACTTTGCCTGAGTTATCCATTACATATTGAGCCATGGTTACTGCGCGTTGCAACCAGGTATCAGCAGTAGTTGTTAAACTTAATCCGTGGTATTTTCTGTAAGTACCTTCAAAAAGGCTAATACGAGAAGCAAATGCATATGCAACCCACTTTGTTAACAAAGAACCGGTAGACTCTGTTTCTGTTGTGATATTTTCGCATGCAAATTGAAGATCTTCATAAACATTTTCCATCACTAATTCGCGGGAATCCCTGGCTGCATAAAGTGCTTCATCATCAACATCAAGAGGTTCTTCAATCCAGGGAACATCTCCAAACCTTCTTACCTTTTCGTAGTAAAAATAAGCACGAAAAAAACGGGCAATACCTATGTAATTATTTCTTACTTCCTCATCAACAGATTCATCGACACAATTCTCAATAAAATAATTAACATTTCTTAGGTCATCCCAATCCCAATCTCCACTTACTTCTTCGCTGTATGCATTTAGAGTAATAAAATCGTTGATGCTATTTATAGCTCCGAAATCTACAAGATCAACTTCAACCTGGTTAAGGTCGCTACCATCAGGTAACATATCGTAAAATGAATAGGAATAAGTCTCTAATCCACTTTCTGAACTAAAAATTGCATCTTTACTTACTGATGCCTGAGGCTCCTCGTATAAATCGCATGAATTACAAAGAGCACAAATAATAAAAATTGAATATATTATCTTTTTCATAATTTCTAGGAATTAAAATGTTAACGATATACCTACAGTAACACTCTTCATTAACGGGTAGCTGTAGTTTTTACCACTTGTCCCTGAAGTCAAGTCAGGATCTGAACCTGAGGTATTGGTTACATCAAAATCTTTTGTCCTTTTATACAAAGGAGACCAACACCATAGATTCTCGCCGGTTACATAAATACTTGCCTCCTGCATTCTAACCTTTGAAAGTAATTTAACAGGAATTGAATAGCCAACTTGAAGATTCTTTAGTCGGATATACGCTATATTTTGTAAATACCTGTCTGTAGAATTTGATCGCAGGGATGGATTATAACCAGCATATCTGGGCAAGTAACCATCTGGGTTATCTTCTGTCCAGTAATTATCTAAATGCCATGTAGGTAAGTTGTTGTATGGACGGTTATACTGTCCCCAGAATGCAGATTCTGAACCGGGCCACCAATCCTGTTTACCTACGCCTTGAAAAAATGTAGATACAAAGAAACCGTTCCAATCTCCGTTTAGTGATAAACTATAAATATATCGTGGTTCAGAGTTACCAATTATCGTTTTATCACCTGGATCATCAGCCGTATTGGAACCATAATCTATTTTACCATTTTCATTAAGGTCAACAAATTTTAAGTCTCCAAGGTATGTTGTTCCATTTGATGATGTTTTTATAATCGTATTCACATAACTATCGATATCTGTTTGTGATTGGAATAAACCATCCGTTTTATATCCCCATATTTCACCAATTTTCATTCCTTCATAATAATCATAATCACCTAAACTTTTTGTTGAATTATTAAATCTGTCGACAACAGAAGTATAATCGTGCAAAGTTGCCTGAACAGAATAATTAAAAGGTTTATTAGCCAAAAGAAACTGGTCTCTCCACGATAGAGATATCTCCCATCCTTTGGTTGTTAGATCGGCATAGTTTCCATAAGGGGACTCCGCACCAAAAACATCAGGTAGCGTTGCTCCAGCTGTATACATATCGGTAGTTTTTCGGATATAATAATCACCGGTAAAACGAAATTTGTTATTTAACATTCCAAAATCAATTCCATAATCTGATGTTGTTGCTGTTTCCCAGGTTAAACTTTCGGGTATAGGATCAGGTGAAGATGTATATTTATTCAGGGCTCCATTCAAAACACGTCCAGAGGTTTCAATGGAAAAAAGTTCTAAATAACTATATGGATCAATAGTTCCATTTCCTAAAGAACCATAGGATGCCCTAAATTTTAAATCTGAAATAATGTTGTTATTTAAACTCCAGAAAGGTTCTTCTGAAACACGCCATCCAGCAGAAACAGAAGGAAAGAATGCGTATTGCTGATCATCCGGAAACTTGGATGAACCATCATAGCGTCCATTAACCTCTATCAAATACCTGTCTTTATAACCATAGTTGACACGAAAAAATGTACCAAGGATCCTCCATTTCTCATAATCAGAAGAAGTTTCAATTGATTCTCCCAATGCTAAATTTATATTCTCCGCATCTTCCAATAAAAGGCCATTGCGTAAAACACTTGTCAGATCATACTCAGATGTTTCATAATTGTACCCAACCATTCCCTTGAAATAATTAGCCTCTGCAAACGTATTTTCATATTCGGCATAGATATTTGTTGCTGTATATAACGTATTTCGGATTTGCTCGCGAAGATCGTTGTAACTTGTCCCGAGATATGAAGTTGTTCCTTCTGCCGTGCTATACGGAAGTTCAATTCGTTTACGTGTATCATTATTATCATGATTACGAAAGGTAAAATCTCCATTCACCCTAAGTTTATTGTTAAAAAAGTTAGCTGTAAAACCAGTGGTATTACGTAAAACTTTTTCCTGGTAATCAATCCCATTTTTGCCGTAAATAAAATCACCAACAGTATAAGCAGAAGACATTGTTAATGTTCCATCAGGATTAAAAACAGTTGCAGAAGGGTGGCCTTCGTCTGCGATATTTCTCCATACTGAACCACCTTCACCCACGTTTAAAGGATTGTGGTATTTCATATTTGAGAACTCCAGGTTATTTGTAATTTTTAACCAATCAGTAACTTGTAGTGAACCTTTACCTCTAAGGTTGACCATCTTATAATCATCAGTATTGTATGCAAACAGACCATCATAATCGTATAAACGTGTAGAAATATAGAAGTCAGACTTTTCTGTACCCCCGGAAACCATTAAATTATGATCCTGTGAGTAGGTAATGTCTTTGTATAATAAATCATACCAATCGGTGTTACCATAATATGTATAAGTACCATCGTCTTCAATAACAACTTCATCGGTAATACCCTGTTCTTTTCTTTCCTTAAAAGTTTGAAGCCATTCATCAGAATATTTTTGAGATTTATTCATTTTACTTGGAAGAGAAGAATAATTATTCCATGCATAATAGGCTTCGCGAAAACGTTCTGCGTATGTGTAACCATCTGTCACATAATCAGGAACTGCTGTTGGTTTTAAACTGGAGAAATTACCTGAATATTTAATCGTTGTTTTATTTACCTGCGGCTCTTTTGTTGTAATAAGCACAACTCCAAAAGATCCTCTTGCCCCATAGATTGCAGCAGAAGCAGCGTCTTTTAGCACAGAAACACTTTCAATGTCATTGGGATTTAACAATGCTGGATTTCCTTCAACACCATCTATTAAGACCAAAGCGCTACCACCTTGTCCAATTGAGGTTGTACCACGGATGTTATAATCTGCTGATCGAATAGGTTTACCATCAGACAAAACAATGTTTAGGTTAGGAATAACTCCCTGTAATGCCTGTGTTGCATTTGCAAAAGAACGGTTCTCAAACACTTTACTGGTTACTTGATCAACAGAACCCGTTAGATTAACTTTTTTCTGCACACCATACCCAACAACAACAACTTCTTCCAAATCAGTAGCACTGGGGACTAAACTTAAATTAATAACAGATTGATTGTTTATTGCTGTTTCAACGGTTTCATAGCCAACATAAGAGAAATTAAGTACTGAATTTGGGAAAACTTCCATGCTGTAATTTCCATTAACATCTGTTACCGCGCCATAAGGAGAGCCATTTATTCTTATCGTTGCCCCTATTAATGCTTCGCCTGTATTCGAATCTGTTAATTTCCCTGAAACATTTCTTTTTTCTAACCTTCTAACAGAAACTTTATTCTTTGCTATGTTATATTCAAAACCAGCTTTTTTTGAAAGTTCTGATAACACTTCACTAAGTTTCTCATTTGAAAAACTTAATTCATAAGTCTGATTGTCTTTTGAAATATCATCTGAATAGGCAAATTTAAAATTGGTTTGTTCTTCCAAATTATTAAATATCTCTAAGAGTGTTGCCTCTTTCACCTTTATAGACACATTGGGATCGGATACCTCTTGTGCCGACACAGAAAAAGATGAGACAACCAAAAAAGAAAATAAAAAATATAGTATTCTTTTATTGACTTTGTAAATCCGGGTTTTAAATTTTGTGATTGATAAAAATTTCATATTTTTAAAAATTAAATTTTAGTACAAATAGTATTAAATGCTAGTAAATTCCGGGATTGTTCGTCGCTTTCCCGGTTTTCTTTTTTATAAGGTTTCTATCATAGGCAGATTTTTCATTTAAGGGGTTAAAAATTAGTTATCGATATATCATTACCCGGCTCGTATGAATACTCAAAGCCGAGTATAAATCTTAAATCTTCAAGAATTTCTTCTAATGTTGCATTTTCATATACACTGGTTATTGTTTTTTCCAATAGAGCAGTATCTCTACAATTTATATTTACATTAAAGTTTCTTTCTAATTTTTTTATGATATCAGAGAAATAATCTTGGTTGAAAGAGATAATATTTTCTTTCCAGTTAATGAATTGTTGAATATCAACAGTGTATTTCGACAACTCCTGTTTATTCAAACTAAAAGCAGCCTGTTGCCCTGGAAGTAATATAGCTGTTTTTGAGACAGAACCATCGGTTGGATTATAAGCTACTTTTACTTTTCCAGTAGATACCGTAACGGTAATATCTTCTTCATTGTATGCAGATATATTAAATGATGTTCCTAAAACCGTTGTTGTGATATTATCTGTTGTAACAATAAAAGACCGTTGCTTATCTTTAGATACGTTAAAAAAAGCCTCTCCCATAAGTGTAATACTCCTACTCCCTTTTTGAAAGGGTTTATGATACGAAATCTGGCTCCCGGCATTTAAGATTATCTTCGTGCTATCTTCTAAAACAATTGTTTTTCTTTCTCCAAAATCTGCACGCTCTGTAATAAACTGAGATTTAGTCTGCACATTTGTATTATCAGACATTCTAAAAACACCAAGTCCAATTGAGATTAAAATAACAATGGATGCTGCAACCTTAATAATTGGATGAATTCGTTTAATAATTGATTTTCCAGGGGGAGAAATCCTGGACAAAACATTTTTATAAATTTCATCCTTTATTTTCTCCTTATCTGATAAATTTAAATCATCCCAATCTTTGCCAGGCTTTTGAACTGAATCATATATTGATTCAAACTTCTCAGCCTCTTGTTTTGACGCTTTGCCGTTCAGGTATTTATTAATAATTTTTTCAAAATCTCCTTTATTCATTTCAAGTGTTTTGTAGGTAGTACCCAAAGCATGCGTATACCCCTACTCCAAAATGAATATTTAATAATTACTTAATAATTTAAGCTTAATTTAACAGTGATTGTGTCCTGGAATTCTAAAAATGGAAAAAGAATACAAGCGATAATAAAGTAGTATATCCACTTAACTCATGTCTCAAAAACTTAAGGGCTTTTGTAATTTGATTTTCAACCGTGCTGACAGAAATATTCAATTTCTCGCCAATTTGTTTGTTTGATAAACCTTCTAATCGGCTTAATCGAAATACTTCGCGGCACCTTTCAGGAAGGGTATTAATTTTCTGACTTATTATGGTATGCAATTCCTTGTATTCAATAGGTTCTTCATTAAATTCTACAGTCTCAATATTCTCATATGATTGGCTAAGAACTTCATATTTCTGATTATCCCTGATATACTTAGCTACCTGATATTTTGTTGCCTGCAAAAGGTAAGCTCTTAGATTTATTATTTCAAGTTCAGGACATCTATTCCAAAAAGAAACAAAAATTTCCTGGACAATATCTTTACAAACATCTTCATCTTTAAGAACAAAAAAAGCAGATATAAATAACTCATCCCAGTATTTATTAAATATAGAGGTAAAAGCTTTTTCATTTCTTTTTTTTGTCTGTTTTATAAGTATTATGTCAGAGTTATTATCCATTTTAGATGTATAATTTAGCAGTCTCAAAAATAGAGTTTGAAGGTTAGCCCTGGATTAAACCAAGATTATTTTTATGTAATATGTGGATAAAAAACATTAAAGTTAAAAGTGAAATTTAAAAAATTATTTGAAGCTCTTGATTATAAAATATTATATGATAAGCAGAAATTATTTTTAATTTCACCTGAAAATTTAGTTAATTGAAAACATACAGGATAACACAAATAACAGTTCTATTTTTTATAATAACCATTATAGGTTGTAAAAGAAACGTAGAAAATATTGAAGAAGCCCCAAATAATATTAATATAAATTCATTGTTTAAAGATACGGATCAACTAATTGTTGTTCTTACTGAAAATTGGGATATCAATCGATGTGAAATTTATTTATGCGACAAAGTAGAACAAGGATGGTCTGTTTCTGAAACCATGATAAAAGGGGTTACCGGGAAAAAAGGTATAGCATGGGGTATTGGTTTGCATGATTCCTTATCATTAGACACAATTTATAGTTACAAATCAAAAATTGAAGGTGATAATAAATCGCCAGCAGGAATCTTTTCTATTGGGAAATGCTATGGTTATGCTGATTCATTACCATTTCAATCAAATTTAGAATACACAAAAACAACTGAGAATCTTCAAGGAGTTGACGATCCTGAATCTGAATTCTATAATCAAATCATTAACATAGACACATTAGCAGGAGGGCCAAAAGACTATTATAATTCTTTTGAGGTTATCAAACGTAATGATGATTTGTATAAATGGTTTTTTGAAATTGAACATAACCCATTAAATATACCCTCCAAAGGAAGTCTTATCTTTTTTCATATTTGGAAAAATGAATCAAGTGGAACAGCCGGTTGTATTGCAACATCTGAAGAAAATATTCTTAGAATTTTAGAGTGGCTGGATCGTAATAAGAACCCCAAAATTATGATAGTACCTAAAAGTGTTTATTTTGTTTGTCAAGGGAGCGATGGGTATCCGGATATTTTATAAATGTTTGCCTGTAAATCTATTTTTGTTCTTGATTCCCTCTTTGTGCCCCTCGCGGTTAAAATATATCATATCAACAAATAAATAAGAAATTAAGAACTAAACCGCAAAGTACACAAAGAAACGCTAAGAAAAACTTTGCAATTCTTTGTGCCCTTAGCGGTTAAATAATTCTTCTAACTCCCAACTATCTAGAAGTTTGGTGAAAGCAAATACTTTGAATAAAACTGATCAATAGTCTCAACAGCCTCCTGTACAGTATCTACTATCTTTATTAATTTCATATCCTCCTGACTAATGTTCTTTTCTTCATCGAGCATGACGTCCTCAATCCAGTCAATTAATCCAGACCAGTATTGTTTGCTTACAAGAACAATCGGAAATTGGCCAATTTTCTTTGTTTGAATAAGCGTGATCGCTTCAAATAACTCATCAAAAGTTCCGAAACCACCCGGCAAAACAATAAATCCTTGAGAGTATTTCATGAACATTACCTTACGCACAAAGAAATGATCAAAATTAATGAGTTTATCGCGATCGATAAATGTATTCGCATCTTGTTCAAATGGTAACTCAATGTTTAACCCAACAGAACGTCCTTTTCCTTTTTTTGCACCTTTGTTTGCCGCTTCCATAATTCCTGGCCCACCACCTGTAATAACACCGTAACCATGTAAAACAAGCATGTATGCAATTTCTTCTGCCAACTGGTAATATTTTGATCCTGGTTGAGTTCTTGCTGATCCAAAAATTGATACACAAGGCCCTATGCGTTGAAGTTTTTCAAAACCATCAACAAATTCAGACATTATTTTAAATATTCTCCAGCTATCTTCTGTTACTATCTCGTTCCAATCTTTTTGTTTAAACGCATCGCGTATTACTTTATCTTCTCCGTCTGTCATATTTTAATTAATTAATTCTTCTTTTAAAAATTCTGATGTATAACTTTTTGTGTTTTTAATAATTTCTTCCGGGGTGCCATATGCTATCACTTCTCCCCCATTTATACCTCCTTCAGGACCAATATCTATTATGTAATCTGCTGTTTTAATTACATCCATGTTATGCTCAATAACTAAAACTGTATTTCCTTTTGACACTAACCTGTTTAATACATCCAACAATACCCTGATATCCTCGAAATGTAAACCAGTTGTTGGCTCATCTAAGATATAAAGTGTTTTACCTGTATCTTTTTTAGACAATTCCGCTGCAAGTTTAACACGCTGCGACTCCCCTCCTGAAAGGGTTGTAGAAGGTTGGCCTAATGTAATGTATCCGAGTCCAACATCCTGTAATGTCTTTATCTTTTTATAGATAGAAGGAATATTTTCGAAAAACTCAACAGCTTGGTTAATTGTCATTTCAAGTACTTCGTTAATGTTTCTTCCTTTATATTTTACTTCCAATGTTTCCCGATTATAACGTTTTCCGTTGCAATCCCGGCATTGTACGTATACGTCCGGTAGAAAGTTCATTTCGATAGTCTGTAGGCCGGCTCCTTTGCAGGTCTCACATCTACCTCCTTTAACATTAAATGAAAACCTACCAGCTTTGTAACCCCTTATTTTTGATTCAGGAGTTTGTTCAAACAAATTCCTGATATCCGAAAAAACTCCGGTATAGGTTGCCGGATTGGAACGAGGTGTACGTCCGAGAGGTGATTGGTTCACTTCGATAACTTTATCCAGATTTTCCAATCCTTCTAGTGATTTATATTTCAGGGGTTGCTGCTGTGAACGATAAAAATGTTTGCTTAAGATTGGATACAGTGTTTCATTTATCAACGTTGATTTACCACTTCCAGAAACACCAGTAACACAAATAAAAGTCCCAAGAGGAAAAGAAACATCTATATTTTTCAGGTTATTTCCTTTAGCTCCTTTAAGTATTAACACTTTCCCGTTACCTGGTCTTCTTAAGTTAGGAATCACAATACTTTTCTTCTCAACAAGATACTTTGCTGTTAAGGTATTGGCTTTCATTATCTCTTCGGGTTTTCCCTGCGCAACGACTTTTCCTCCATGCCTTCCGGCACAGGGCCCCATGTCTACGACATAATCCGCAGAAAGAATCATATCTTTATCGTGTTCAACCACGATTACGGAATTATTGTTATCTCTTAAATCTTTTAGCGCATGAATCAGTTTTCTGTTATCTTTTTGATGAAGTCCAATACTTGGTTCATCCAGGATATATAAAACATTAACCAACTGCGATCCTATTTGGGTAGCAAGCCGTATCCGTTGACTTTCACCTCCTGAAAGGCTTCTGGCACTTCTGTTTAATGATAAATATTCAATTCCTACATCCAACAGAAACTTAAGCCTGGAACGAATTTCTTTTAAAATTTCAACAGCAATCTTCTTTTGTTTATCGGAAAGTTTTTCTTCAATATTATCAAGCCATTCTGCCAGTTCGCTTAGATCCATTGCAGATACTTCCCCAATATGTTTATCCGCTATTTTAAAATGCAACGACTCATTATTTAAACGATATCCCCGGCACTCAGGACAAGTTACTTTTTTGATGTATTGAGCAATCGCACGCTGCTCCTTACCACTTTCAGCTTCTGCATACTGATTACTGATATAATTCATTATTCCCTCAAAACTCAAAAAATAATTTGCTGTATTTCCTAAAGGAGTATTCTGAAGTTTAAAGGATTCTTCCGAACCATTTAAAATGATATGTAATGCTTTTTCCGGAATATCTTTGATGGGGGAATCCAGTGTAAAACCATACTTATCGCCAATAGCCTGAAGCTGCCAGAAGATCAATAGATTTTTGTAAGGTCCCAGAGGGGCAATCCCTCCTTTTTTTATGCTGAGTTTATCATTGGGAATAATCTTATGAATGTCGACTTCATTAACCACTCCAAGTCCGTTACAATTAGTACAAGCCCCTTGTGGTGAATTAAAAGAAAATGAATGAGGGGCCGGCTCATTATAAGAGATACCCGATGTTGGACACATTAGTTGCCTGCTATAATATCGGACATTGTCTGTGTCTTTTTCTTGCAACATAATTATTCCTTTACCATGTTGCATAGCAGTATCAATACTTTTCTTAATTCGCTTTATATCATCTGAATCTACTTTAAGCTTATCGATTAAAATCTCTATATTATGCGTCTTATATCGATCTACTTTAAAACCAAACACCAGTTCCTCAATCTTGCCATTCACACGGGCATATAAAAATCCTTTTCGACGAATCTGTTCAAACAATTCACGGTAATGACCTTTTCTCCCTTTTACTACTGGAGCCAGGATATGTACCTTCTTTCCCTCAAATTGTTCCATGATCAATTTCATAATTTGATCATCGGTATATTTCACCATTTTTTCGCCACTCACATATGAATATGCTTCTCCTGCACGCGCATAGAGTAACCGAAAAAAATCATAAATCTCAGTTGTAGTACCTACTGTTGAACGGGGATTTTTATTCGTTGTCTTTTGCTCGATGGATATAACCGGACTTAAACCTGTTATTTTATCAACATCCGGACGTTCCAAACTCCCAAGAAACTGACGTGCATACGCAGATAAAGTTTCAATATAACGGCGTTGACCTTCGGCATAAATAGTATCAAATGCCAAGGATGATTTTCCGCTTCCACTCAATCCGGTAATTACGGTTAATGCATTCCTGGGTATCTGTACATCAATATCCCTGAGGTTATGCACACGGGCACCATAAACCTCAATGGTTTGATCTGAATATTTTTCTTCTGACATAATTCAATCTACAAATTGGAGTTAATTTCCTCTTCAACCACGTCTTCCTTTGATGGCTTAAATGTTCTTCCGCCTTCGACAGGAATTCTTATAACATATGTTTTATGACTTTTGTTTGTCAAATAGCTCTCTCTTAGCCATGGGTTCAGTGTCTTTAGTATTTTATAATTCGTTCCATGTTCTTTTGCGAAATCAGCAAAATCTGCCACAGCCGTATTTACTTCTATCTCATTATAAGGAATTTCATGATACAAATCTTCTTCCTCAAAGAAAAAGCCATAATCATTGGGATTCTCTAATAATTGCTTTACTGCCAAGATTCTATATACATACCTGGATGTCTCTGTGTTAAGCAATAAATCGTAATAGTTTGTTTCTTTTTGTCTTTCGATCTGGCGATCAATCCCCCGCATTCCAACATTATAAGAAGCTGCAACCAATGTCCAGCTTTGAAATTTTTCATACGCTGATTTGAAATACTCACATGCTGCTACTGTTGCTTTTTCATAATGATACCGTTCATCAACTTCGCTATTTACCTCAAGTCCGTAGTCTCTTGCAGTCCCCTCCATAAGCTGCCAAAAACCAACTGCCTTGGCAGGAGAAACAAGATTTTCCAATCCACTCTCAATTAGAGTAATATATTTAAAATCATCGGGGATACCATTCTTTTTCAGGATAGGTTCAATGACAGGAAAATATTTATTTGCCCTTTTTATAAATAACATTGTTTGAGACTGCCAATAGGTATTAACATGAATTTCTTTATCATACCCTTCTTTTACATCAAGATTTTCAAGAGGGACACGTTCTCCGGCAAAATATAATTCTTGGGGATGTTTTATAGCAAAAATTGAATATTCTTTTTCAAATGTTCTTTTCTCGTCCTGCTTATCCTGGGCACTTGTATCAGGAGTAATGCATGAAACAGTAAAGAAAGCTGGTATCAATAGTAAAAACCTAATGCGCATATCAAACAGTAATATTATCTTTATAACAAATTTGACAAAAGTATTACATTATATTCAATAAACATTTTAAGATTTTTAAAAATGAGATTAATATCTGTCATTGTTTTTTTAAGTATTTTCCTTAATTCATGGTCACAAGTGCTTTTTGATGATTATTTCAAAAAAGCAACACTACGACTAGATTATTACCAGGGAGGCAACAAAGACACTTCGATATTCTATTTTGATGAATTCAAAAAAGAACCATTCTGGGGCGGTTCGCAAATTAACCTGATAGACACATTCCGCTACGGAGAACTTTTATTTGAAGTTTATGATTCTGCTACAAATACCCTGATTTATTCACGGGGATATGCTTCTCTCTTTAACGAATGGCAAACAACAGCAGAAGCAAAAAACCGACAGGAAGTTTACCCGGAAAGCATTGTTATGCCTTTCCCGAAAAAAACGATAAAAATTGATATCTATAAACGAGACAGAAAACAATGCTTTCAAAAAGTTTTCGAAATTGGATTAAATCCTTACAATTATTTTATTATCAAAGGAAATCTTCCTGGTTATGAAACAGAGAAGATTCATAACTCAGGTACTCCCGATGTTAATGTTGATATTGTAATTATCCCCGAAGGGTATACTGAATTAGAAATGGTTAAATTCAAAGCTGATGCCCAACGATTTAAAGACAACTTCTTTGAATGGAAACCTTTTGATGCCTATAAAAACAAATTTAATTTTTGGCTTGTTATGGCACCTTCTGAAGATTCTGGTTGTGATATACCTGGAAAAAATATATGGAAAAACACATTGTTAAATTCAACCTTTTATACATTTGACAGTGAACGTTACCTAACTACTAAATACTATCAAAAAGTTAGAGATATTGCAGCCTCTACGCCTTATGATCAGATTATTGTTTTGGTAAACACTGAAAAATACGGGGGTGGTGGCATTTATAATTTCTATAGCCTTTGTGCGAGTGATAATGCCCGCTCAAAATTTGTATTTATGCATGAATTTGGTCACGCTTTTGCTTCTTTGGCAGATGAATATTATACTTCACAGGTTTCATACGAAGACTTTTTTGATTTATCAGTAGAACCCTATCAGCCTAATATTACTACGTTGGTTGACTTTGACAAAAAATGGAAAGATATGCTAGAACCCGGCACCCCAGTTCCTACCCCCAGTACGCCAGAATACAAAGATAAAATAGGTGTTTTTGAAGGAGGAGGTTATGTCGCTAAAGGTATTTACAGGCCAACCATGGAGAGTTCAATGAAATCGGCTGTAACAAATGGTTTTGGGCCTGTAAACGAACGAGCTATTATTAATATGATTAAATTTTATAGTCAGAAACCAGAAGTTTTACCTTAATTTTTTTTAAGAATTTCACATTATCCTATTCTCATCCAGCAAAGCCAGATCTTTCCCTCTCTTTCAAGAGAGGGAAAGATTGAGTCTAAGGCTCAATCAGGGTGAGTAAACTTGAATATAAACATTAATATTCCGTTCAATCCCATTTTTTCAGGCCGCCACAACAGCTATCAATCATTAAGTTTTCGGGCTATAAAATAACTTGCAACAAGACCAAGACCACCAAATAATAAAATAGGACCAGCGTAAAGCGGACCTTCATCCGGGACCATTTTAATATTGCTTCGAAGTAAAAAACCTACTAAAAAACCTATTCCAATTCCAGCCATGAACATTCCAAACTTTAATGAAAATTTTTTAAAGCTTAGAGGATCCTTGCTTATTTTAAAAAGATTGGCATCAGCCCCTTTTTCAATTAAAGCCATACGCTCTTTATTTCTTGATGTATAGAATACATACATAATTCCAAAAACCGTTGCAAATGCTGCTATAAAGGTTAATGCTACTTCCATAATTCTTTTTTTTTATTAAACATTTGAAAGGTGAGACGCAATGTTTTTTAGAGCGGTTACAGAAGTATTAAATATTTTTTTCTTAACAAAAGAACGTTACGTGAATCATTTCTTAATATTCAACGTAAAAACCATTATTAATTGCCTTATAAAAAAACTTGTTATGAAAACTATTTTCAAATCACTCGTAATTATTACAATGTTTCTATCAGTATCATATAATGGTATTTGTTCAAATGATGGCCCATCTCCATCACCTGAAAAGAAGATAGAAAAAATCACTGTCTATGTTAACGGAAACTCATATATTGTTTGGGTAAACAAAACCATGATAGACATGGTAAAAAACAGTGATACAAGTGAACATCAATCTTCCTCTGTTATTTACCCTGCCGGTTATTCAGGAAGTAGTTTCAGTACATTGTGGAATTCATATATGCAGAATAGAAATACAAACGAAATTCTTTCTGAATCAGTTGATAAATAAAGGGAGTAACTTATTTTTCTTTATCGTTTTTGTCCCCTTTTATATTCAAAATTTAATTTTCAAAATCAGTATACTTTAAGCTTTTGTTATTTTTACATAGGATTAATATTGATCCATTGTTAATGAAATTCTATGAAAATACTGTATTACGATTGCTTTGCAGGGATTAGTGGGGATATGAATCTTGGAGCTTTGCTGGATTTAGGAATTGAGCCATCTTATTTGATTGATGAATTGAAAAAGATAAAACTTGACGAGTATCAACTAAAAGTAACCAAAGAATTAAAAAAAGGAATAGAAGGTACAAAAGTATCGGTAATAGCAAGCGAAGAAGCTCATCATCACAAACATCATAGCCATTCGCATTCACACCACCGCCATTATTCAGAGATAAAAAAGATTATTGAAGAAAGTGAACTTTCAGAAAAAGTAAAGTCCAGGGCTTTAAAAATGTTCGAGAAAATTGGTCTCGCAGAAGCCAAGATCCATGGAAAAACATTGGAGCAAATACATTTCCACGAGGTGGGAGCTGTAGATTCTATTGTTGATATAATAGGTGCTGCAATTCTGATTGAAAAATTAAATATAGACAAGATCTATTCTTCATCGGTGCAAGTTGGAGGTGGTTTTGTTGAATGTGCTCATGGAACATTTCCAGTTCCAGCCCCTGCAACAACTGAAATTCTTACAGGTATTCCAATAAAAAAAGGACTTGTTGAAAATGAAACCACAACGCCAACAGGAGCTACCATATTAGCAACAAACGTGGATGTTTTTGACGACAAAGTGCAGTTACGAATAAAAAGAACCGGTTATGGTATTGGTCATAAAGATTTTGGAATTCCAAATACCCTACGCGTACACCTGGCAGAAATAGAAACACAAACAAATTACACAACAAGTATACTTACCGAGTGTAATATTGATGATATGAATCCCGAATTTTACGAATTTGCCATGACAAAATTATTTGATGCGGGTGCAAATGATGTATATTTTACTCCTATTCAAATGAAAAAGTCGAGACCTGCAATTAAATTATCTGTTTTGCATACAGAAGAATTATGTTCGGTAATTGAAAAAATAATTTTTGAACATACCTCAACAATTGGACTCAGAAGATTAACAGTTGAAAAAGCCTTTCTTAAGAGAGAAACAAAAAGTATTGACACCAAATATGGTAAAATAGAAATAAAAGTGGCTCATATAGGAGACTCAGATAAAAAATGGAAACCAGAATACAACGATTGTATAAAACTCGCTAATGAGAATAATATTTCTTTGCAGGAAATTTATAACGAAATAAATAAACATATCGAATGACTGAGGAATCATTGAAAGCACTGCTTCAAAAAGTAAAAAATAATGAAACTTCTATAGAAGAAGCTTCAGATATAATAAAAGACAGTACAATCAAAGATTTAGGTTTTGCTGTTTTAGATACTCAACGAGAATTAAGGACTGGATATCCGGAAGTTATTTATTGCCAAGGGAAAACTACGGAACAAGTATGTAGCATCATCTCTGCTATGTTAGAAACAGGGAACAACATATTGGGAACTCGTGCCAATAAAGAAATTTACATTGCTTTAAAAAAAATATACCCTGAAGTTGAATACAACGAATTAGCAAAAACTATCTCTATTGTTAAAAATCCACTTCAGAAACCAGAGTCTTTTATTGCAGTAGTAACAGCGGGAACATCTGATATTCCTGTCGCAGAAGAAGCTGCCATAACAGCTGAAGTATTTGGTAATAAAGTTGAAAGGATCTTTGATGTTGGTGTTGCTGGCATTCATCGGTTATATTCAAAACTCGATATTTTTCGCAGTGCAAAAGTTCTTATAGTAGTTGCCGGAATGGAAGGAGCTTTACCAAGTGTTGTTGGGGGATTAGTTGACAAACCTGTAATTGCTGTACCAACAAGTGTTGGCTATGGAGCTAACTTCAATGGTTTATCTGCCCTTCTGGGGATGTTAAATTCTTGTGCCAGCGGGGTGAGTGTTGTTAATATTGATAATGGTTTCGGGGCTGGTTATCTGGCGAGTATTATTAATAAACTTTAAGATTATAAACCACAAAGCACGCAAAGAAACACTAAGCAGATCTTTGTGCCTCTTCGTGCCCTTTGTGGTTAAAATTAAAATAAATAAATGAATACAAAATAATTAAGAGATAAACCGCTAAGGACACGAAGAATCGCTAAGAAAGAATTTATAGCTCTTTGCATATTACGCGATTAAAAAAAAACAAAAAAATCATGAAAGACATTGAAGAAATATTCAAAACAACTCTAGACTGTGCCTTTGAGGTACACAAAACACTAGGCCCCGGATTACTTGAAAGTGCATATGAAGAATGCTTGCTTTTTGAATTACTACAGTCTGGTTTAAAAGTAGAAAAACAAAAGCCACTACCCTTAATATATAAAGATGTTAAACTTGATATAGGCTACAGAATTGATTTATTCGTTGAAGATTCAGTTATCGTCGAGATAAAAGCTGTTGAATTTTTAAATGATATCCATCTGGCACAAATTCTAACATATATGAAATTAAATAATAATAAATTAGGTCTCCTGGTAAATTTTAATGTTAAATATTTAAAAGAAGGAATAAAACGAGTTATAAATAGTTAAGTTTATAACCCACAAAGAACGCAAAGAAACACTAAGTAGATCATTGTGTCTCTTCGTGCTCTTTGCGGTTAAAATCTTCAAAATGAAAGAAAATACAATAATACTTCCAACAACGTACTTCGGAAATATCGAATACTTTTCTGCTTTATCAAAATTTAATAATATTCTTATTGAAGCCCATGAGCATTATGAAAAACAAACATCCAGGAACCGTTGCTATATAGTAACAGCCAATGGCCCTCTGATACTAACCGTTCCTGTTAACCATTCAAACACATTAAAAACAAAAACCAAAGATGTAACTATTGATTATTCTAAAAACTGGCAGAAACAACATTTTAGAGCTATTGAATCTGGATACAGAAGATCACCCTATTATGAATATTACATAGATGATTTGATGTTTGTATTTGAAAAAAAAGAAAAATATCTGCTGGATTTAAATCAAAAGATATTGCATGAATTATGTGAACTTGTCAAGTTAAAGATTAACATTGAAACAACGAACGTTTATAATGAAATATCAAAAAACCAAGATGATTTACTTACAAATTATCACAACACAAAAAACTCAAAAACAAAACCTTACTTACAAACCTTTTCGTCAAAACATGACTTTTTCCCAAACATGAGTATTATCGATCTTCTTTTCAATATGGGTTCTGACTATAAACAATTTTTATGAAATTTATACCAGTATTTTAAAATAACTCACAAACAACTTAATTTCAGGGAATTAAAACAAAACAACGAGGAAATATTATTTTACAAAACGTTAGTTAATTTTTTTTCATCAGAAAAATAAACATGATCATCATCATTTTTTAACCGTTCGTAAATATGTGATTGCTTTTCGTCCAACATTTCTATTATTTTGTCCCCAATAAAACATTAACCTTAAATTAAATTTAAAATGAAAGCATTACAAGGATTTTTTTAACGAATTGTAACAAAAACCCATTCTTTTTGCGAAATCTCAAACAAAATAATTAGTGTTTGTTAATCACAGCTTTGATGATTCAAATAATGATTCAGACAAAATAAAAATGTCCGAAAAAATAGAAAGTATATATAAACAACATATAATAGAAATTTAATAGATACTTAACATTTTCAAACATTATATCAAGTATGTTTGAAACAAAGAAATACTCAACAAAATGCAAACACGGTAAAAGACTATAAATCAATTATTAGATAAGTAAAATTATCTTATAATTACTACTTTATAGTTACAACCCAATACAAAACCACCAACATATTTAAACAACCATAACTTTTTAACACTCAATATTATAATCTCCCAGTTTAAGATTTTTATGGAGATGTAATACCCTTTTTTTACTAACAACAGCAATTAGTCAATGGGACTGAGGAGGCGGAGCTGTATAAAAGAGGACAGAATTCGTTAATTTTTACTACTTAATCACAACTTTATAAATTCAGAAAATAGATACTCCTCTACATTCTTTAAAACGATAATTATAGAGGTCTTCTCTGCGAACCCCAGCATCCTCTTAGGTTGATTAATTTAAAATTATTTCCATCTGGCTAAACAAACGTCCATAACAACAAGTGAAAAGAAAAAATATAGTATATTCCCCGAAATTTAAAATATGGCAAACGATAATATTGATATAAAAACAAATAAGACTGTCTCTTCTGTAAATCATGAAGAAGAAGAAACAATTGATTTAAAACCTATTATTGACAGGGTACTCAAAAACTGGTGGCTTTTCTTGATAACTATAGTTATAGCCATTGGAGCTGCTTATTTTGCAAACAAATACATCCAGCCTCAATACAAGGTAAGCACATCGCTGGTAATAAACGAAGAAAATAGTTTATCCAGCTCACCTGCCGCATTAATGAAAGAAATAGGGTTTATGGCGGGTGATAAAAACTTCACGAACGAAGTTTATTTACTACAAACTTCTCCCCTTATAAAATCAGCCCTTGAAAAACTGGATTTTCGTGTCAGCTATTTCAAAAAGGAACCGCTGGGATTTACTGAAATGTATAAAACAGCCCCTTTTCTT
The DNA here is from genome assembly GCA_963665085.2 of Bacteroidales bacterium. GTDB lineage: Bacteria > Bacteroidota > Bacteroidia > Bacteroidales > JAAAOM01. The sequence continues at coordinate 234,416 of CAXXXS010000002.1, read as the reverse complement.
GTGCTTCTTAATAAAGAACGCACCCAGCCCGTGGGTTGTAGGTTTCAAATAAAAATTTTAAGTGAAAAACTTTATCAAATCAGTATTGAAACAGAGAAAATGCAGCTTTATAGTTTTGTCTCCGACCAGGCTACTCAAATAATTGAGAATTACCAATCAAAAACCGAAGTCCCTTTTGGAGAGTTTATTGGCAATAATTATTTCAATTTTAAAATCTTGTTAAACAGTGAGCTGGATATAGAAGAACTTAAAGGACAGGAATTCTCTTTTATTATTAATACAGATAACAGCCTTACAACTTCATTTAAAAATGCAATGGAGATAAACCCAACCGATAAAAATTCTACTGTTGCCGAGATCTCTATGCAAACACCGGTTCCTTATAAAGCCATTGATTTTTTAAATAGCCTGACAGAATCGTATCTTCACAAAGACTTTACACAAAAACAACACACCGCAGAAAAAACAATAGAATACATAAACTCCCAATTAGAAAAAGTAAGTGAATCGTTAAACCTCGCAGAAGATGATTTACAAAAATTCCGTTCAAAAGAACGTGTACTAGATGTTTCCATGCAATCGGAACAAATATTTATAGAACTCAAAGAATTAAAAAAAGAAAAAGCAGTTTTGGATGTTAATCTCAAATATGTGGATTATATCCAGGAATATTTTGAAAAGAACACCATTTATACTGATTTAATTTCTCCCGCTGCTATGGGTATTGAGGATCCTACGCTAAATAGTTTAATCGAAGAATTGATTAGCCTAAATATCCAGAAAGAAAGCTATATTGATAACAACCAGGAAAAAAATCCATATTTACAAAAAATCAACATCCGGATTGACAACCTGCGTAATATGATTTCAGAAAACATCAGCTACATTAAACGTACTACAAATATAGCAATTGAAGATGCAGACTCCCGAATTTGGCAATTAAACCGTGAAATACAAAAAATGCCAGAAACAGAACGTGCATTATTGGGAATTGAACGTGTATTTGATATCAACAACAATATTTACACGTATTTATTGGAAAAAAAATCAGAAGCAGAAATTTCCAGGGCTTCTTACCAGTCAGATATAGAAATTGCAGAACCTGCCTATTTAGTGGGAAGTGGCCCGGTAAGTCCTAATAAAAAAATGAACTATATTATTGCATTAATTATTGGGCTTGCTATACCTTACGGATTTCTAACCTTAAAAGATTTATTAAATACATCGTTTTTAACTACAGAAGAAATAAAAGAAGCTAGTCCGGTCCCAGTCGTTGGTGAAATTTATCACAATCCTAAAAAGAATGAAAATGTAATCGCAAAAAAAACAGATTCTCAAATTTATCAATCCTTTAAACGATTTAATCATAACCTCAAATATTATCTTTACGGCTCACAGGGGAAAGCTATCTTAATAACCTCAACGGTCAGTGGAGAAGGTAAATCTTTCATCGCCTTAAACCTTGCTGAGATGCTGGCAAACAATAATTACAAAACAGCTTTAGCTGGTTTTGATATCAGGCGGCCTAAAAAATACGCCTCTTTGGTTGAGCCTATTGAATTAGGCATAAGCGATTTGTTAAGTAACATGGCTCATTTAGAAAACATTATTTACAAAACTAACAATGAATACCTGGATATCATCCCAGCAGGAGATACCCCGCCAAACCCTGATGATTTAATGGACTCCCCGAAAATCATGGAATTGGTTGATATCTTAAAAGAATCGTATGATTTTGTAATTATTGATACCCCTCCGGTTGGAATCGTAACAGATGCACTGCCATTGATGAATGTTGTTGATCTTAACTTTTTTATTACACGTGTAAAACACACACCAAAAAAAGAGTTCCTTAATATTATCAAAGAACTAAAAGAAAAAAACATCATAAACGGTATTGTTATTAATGATGTAACAAAAACACATTCATCCAAATACGGGTATCATAAATATTATAGCAAGTAAGTGTACGCTGAAGAACATATACCATTCTCTGTTTTACTTTTTGGCACCGCCCAAAAAGTAAACAAAAACCTAAGCAATAACTTAGCTCGTGAACACCTTGTGTGTGAACAAACCCTCCACGGTTAATAAATCCCGGAGGAAGGTTAGAAATATAAATCAAGGCCGGAACGTCCGGGATTTCACGCAAACCGTGGACAAGCCAACGCACAGGGAAAGTTCTTGTCAAGTTTGCTTGAAATATTGCTCAATGGTACCTTTGTTGTTTGGTACTTAAATGATAAAATTTCCTGGCGTTGCATGCCAGGCGCGGTAGCCGGGACAGCTTGCAAAGCCCCCTGAAACAAAAGAAAAATTGAATTGGTTAATTGCTAAACCTGATTTTCAAGGCATAGGCGTTCTTTAGTTTAAGCTGTTCTTGACTTTTGGTTTTTTTTGCCAAGTAAAAAGACAGAATGCGTTTAACTTAATAAATAGAATTAAACAATTCTTTCGGGCAATAATAAGTGCACGATTTTTTTTATTTTTATAAAAAAATAGCGAATGAAACCTGATATCAACAGCAAGATAATTTCATACCTAAGGAAATATGAGCCTTCAAAGATTGGGATTTTTGGTTCTTATGCACGTGGGGATGATTCTGACACAAGTGATATCGATATTTTAATAGACTTCAAAGGAAAGATTACTCTGTTCGATTTGGGGGGAATAAAGTATGATTTAACAGAACTGTTAAATCGTTCTGTTGATATTGTTACAGAGCGATCAATAAATAAAAAAATAAGGGATTACATCTATAAGGATTTAAAAATCATCTATGAATAATGGTAAAAGATGATTTAATTTATATTGAGCATATTCTTGAGTCAATTAACAAAATTGAAAAGTACACAGATTCTATATCCGTGCATGAATTCGTTGAAAACACGTTAATACAAGATGCAGTTGTCAGAAATTTTGAAATAATTGGAGAAGCAACTAAAAATTTATCAATTAATTTCAGAAATAAATACCCTGACATACCATGGAAAAAAATGGCCGGAATGCGAGATATATTAATTCATGATTATTTAGGTCTAGATCTATATGCTGTTTGGGATACAATAGAGCGTGATTTACCTAATCTGAAAAATGACTTATTGAAAATAATAAATAGATTATAGAGAAAAATGTATTTAATCTCTGAAAAATATAAAACATTCTCAGAAAAGCCCCTTCTCAGATAAAAAATTCGATCTGAGGACAAGCCAACGCACCGGGCAAGTTCTTGTCAAGTTTGCTTGAAATATTGCTCAATGGTGCCTTTGTGGTTTGGTACTTAAATGATAAAATTTCCTGGCGTTGCATGCCAGGCGCGTTAGCCGGGACAGCTTGCAAAGCCCCCTGAAACAAAAGAAAAATTAAATTGGTTAATTGCATAATCAGCTTTTCAAGGCATAGGCGCCCTTCAGTTTAAGCTGTCCTTGGCTTTTGGTCCTTTTGGCCAAGAAAAAGGACTAAAAAAATATCTTTTTATCATAAAAAAAACAGGAGCACGACCGCCCTGAGGCAAAAAACAGTAACTTTACACACAACCAAAAAAATATGATTAAAAATTTTAAATATATTGTTTACAAAGAAAGTGATTATTACGTTTCTCAATGTCTTAATGTAGAAGTATCCAGCTTCGGAGAAAACATACAGGAAGCTATTGATAACCTGAACGAGGCCCTTTTACTATATTTTGAGGACAACAAAGATTCTCTGGGTTCCATAGCTCTAATACAAGACACCCTCATCGGCGAAACACAGATAAATGTCTAAACTGCTATCATCCGATAAAATTATAAAAGTGCTTATTCGTCATGGCTTTCAATTCATATCGCAAAAAGGAAGCCATCAAGAGTATAGAAAGAATGAATGGCTAAAAATACATTCAGCTTACTATTAACAAGTTAAAAAAGCATCGTTTATCAATCTTCTGAGTATCTTTAATTTTTTTTACTAGAAAATAGTATTTTTGTTTAATGAAAATTGATGCAAATAATATCAGCAGTATAAAGAAACTTTGCAAAGACTACAAGGTTCGAACGCTTTCGGTTTTTGGTTCTGTAACACGCGATGACTTTAAAAATGACTCCGATATCGATTTTATAGTTGATTTTAATGAAACGGATCCATTTGTTTATACTGATTTATATTTTCAGCTTAAAGAAAAACTGGAAACTTTATTAAAACGTCAAATAAATTTGGTTGAAGAAAGAGGTATCCGTAACAGATTCTTTAAAAAAGAACTGGATGAGACAAAAATTCTGATTTATGGATAATAAATTTAATGCCTGGCTGGAAGATATTTTAATCTGTATTGATGAGATTTATACGTTTTTGCCCGAAAAGAAAAACTTTCTTGAATACCAACAGGATATAAAAACAAAGAAAGCTGTTGAACGCAATATTGAAATAATTGGAGAAGCTGTTAATAGAATTTCAAAACATAACGACTGTAATTTTGAAATTAAAAATGCGCAAAAAATTATTGGAACCCGAAATAGAATTGCCCATGAATACGACAATATTTCTGATGAAGTAATCTGGACAATTATTTTACGCGAACTTCCTAAGCTGAAAGAAGAAATAAACAATTTGATATCAAGGCATTAACCTTAGTAATACATACTATGTATAGTTAAAAAACAAAACCGTGGACAAGCCTACACACCTGGCAAGTTCTTATCAAGTTTACTTGAGATATTGCTCAATGGTACCTTTGTTGCCTGGTTCTTAAATGATAATATTTTCCACCCATTATTATTCAATATATCAACTTAAAATATACCTTAAATCCGCATCAAAAAATAGTTAAAAATCGGCAAGCCTTGAAAAATAAAATCATTCAAAGCATTGCCGATTAAAATGTTTTCACCTATTTAGGTGCAAAACATCGTAGCTGATGAAAATTACATATTCTAAAGAAAATATCAAGTCTTTTGGCGGAATAAATTTCGCTGATGAAATAATCAAGAACGCAAATCTATATAAAACTATTGACGAAAGCCTTGGCAGTAGGGGCATACGAGCAGAATACAGTTATAGTGATTTAGTCCGTTCATATTTTTTACTTGTTTTATGTGGAGGCGGGTGTGCAGAGGATATCACAGAACACTTACGCGATGAGCTCGAACAAGTAAAAGAGTTTAAGGTATGTTCTGCAGATACATTGCTGCGTATGCAAAAAGAACTGTCAACCGAAAAGGAAACATTTATATCAAAAGGGAATATTGAGCACGACTTCAATATCAACCTAAACCTTAATAGGCTTATGGTCCAGTTGTTGGTCAAGACAAAACAACTTTCTGCCAATACTGACAATTATATATTTGATTACGACAACCAGTTTATCCCCACAGGGAAATACGATTCTAAACGCAGTTATAAGAAGGACGATGGATATTTCCCGGGCATTGCAACTATAGGGAACCACCCGGTTTATATTGAAAACAGAAACGGGAACAGCAATGTAAAATACAAACAGGAACAGACACTTGAAAATGCATATGGCATTTTAAAAGAATTTGGGATAAAACCAAAGTACAGCCGTATGGACTGTGGCTCTTTCGACAAAGAAGTCCTTCCCGTGATAGAATCCAATAGCCAATACTTTTTTATCAGGGCGCAACGTTGTGCCTCTTTGTATGATGAAATAAAACAAATCGGAACATGGCAAGAAGTAGAAATAGGCTTTAAGAAATATCAAGTAGCATCAATCTGGTACGCCCCCTTTGGCCAAGAAAAAACTTACCGCTATGTAATCAGTAGGGAAAAGAACAGCGATGGACAAACAGACCTTTTTACCGGCGATGATTTTAAATACAGGGCTATTATGACCAATGAACCGCTGATGTCTGATTTGGAAGTGATCCTGTTCTACAACGATAGGGGTGAAAGCGAACGTCTGTTCGATGAAATGAACAATGACTTTTTATGGAAAAAAATGCCATTCTCTTTTCTTCATGAAAATACGGTATTCTTAATATTGATGGCAATTTGCCGAAATATGTTTCATTTCCTGACAAACTTCCTTAGTGCCAAATTAGATTTTATCAAACCAAACTTCAGATTAAAGAAGTTTATATTCCGGTTTATGGTGGTCCCTTCAAAATGGATAAAACGTGGACGACAGCATATTTTGAAGCTGTTTTCCACAAAACAATATCACCTATTGTTGCTTGATTAACAGACAAATATTTTAATAAGGCTTGGGAAAACTGCATTCATGTGTAAAAACTAAATATCTGTATATCAGGATTGTATACTAACAACGATTGGTAGCCTACATATATATAACAATAATAAAGGCTAGATACCCAAAAATTGCTTCTTGAAAATAAAATTATACCAGTAAGCTTTTATAACATACTCGAAATGCAGTAGTTTTCCCTGAAAATAATGATAAATAAGAGTTTTTTCTATTCCAAATTATTAATCTGCGGATTTAAGGATATAGATAAAGTAGAGAAATCTTGATTTTTTTGTATAAAAGAGAAAAATTTTATGAATGATATTTCATTAAAATATAGATTACTAAATAAGAACTCACAAAAAGAGGTCAATGACTTTATGGATTTTTTACTGAGTAAACAAAAAAGGCTAAAAAAAACCATAATTTCTGATTATAAAAAAAGAATTTTGTTAGTTTCAACATGGTCTGATAAGGATATTACCGAATTTGATAAAAACAATAAGTTGTTTAATGATTGGAAAATAGAAGAATGGTAATTGACACATCAATTTTTTATTGATTATTTAAGATCTAAGGATAAAAAGAAAACACAATTATATCTAATCCCCGATGATATTAATATTTACATTTCTGCAGTAACCTATTACGAATTATTAATGGGAGCAACATGTATTATAAATGATTTACCTGTACTTACCAGGAATAAAAAACATTTCAACAGAATAGATGGATTAAAAATACATCCCGAATTTTAACAAATAGACTTTCCAAATACAAATAAAGCAGATTTTCGATGCTATTCTACAAAATAATCAAAATCGAAAATCTACAGTCGTAAATAAAACAAGCGAAAGAATTTACATCAAGGTTGACAGGTTTTAACCCTTAATTTGATAGAAAATGAATATTTCTAAAATATGTTGCATCGGTGCCGGTTATGTTGGAGGTCCAACCATGGCCGTAATAGCAGAAAAAAATCCCAACATACAAGTTACCGTAGTTGATATCAACGAACAAAGAATAGCTGACTGGAACGACAAGGATTTAAACAAACTTCCTGTCTACGAACCCGGCTTGAGCGAGGTAGTGGCAAAAACACGTGGCAAAAACTTATTCTTCAGTACCGAAGTAGAAAAAGCAATCAGTGAAGCTGAGATGATATTCATCTCCGTAAATACCCCAACAAAAACATACGGTGTTGGAAAAGGCCAGGCTGCGGATTTAAAATATGTAGAACTTTGTGCACGCCAAATTGCAAAAGTGGCAACTTCCGATAAAATAGTAGTTGAAAAATCTACGTTACCGGTTCGTACAGCTCAATCCATCAAACGAATTTTTGATGCTACCAATGGAAATGTGAAGTTTCAGGTATTATCCAATCCTGAATTTTTAGCAGAGGGAACAGCCATAGAAGATCTTCACCATGCCGATCGAATCCTTATTGGTGGTGATATTGACACCCCGGAAGGAAATGAAGCCATTGATGCTTTAGTCAAGGTATACGCTTCCTGGATACCACGGGAACAAATTATTACTACCCGGGTCTGGTCTTCTGAATTATCCAAATTAACGGCCAATGCATTTCTGGCTCAACGCATTTCTTCCATTAATGCTATCTCTGCATTATGTGAAAAAACAGGTGCTGATGTTGATGAAATTGCCAATGCTATAGGAAAAGACAGCCGTATTGGCCCTAAATTCCTAAAAAGTTCTGTAGGTTTTGGAGGTTCTTGTTTTCAAAAAGATATTTTAAACCTTGTTTATTTAAGCCGTTTTTTTGGTTTACCCGAGGTGGCTGATTACTGGGAACAGGTTATTATTATGAACGATTACCAGAAACACCGCTTTGCTAAAAATATTATTGACTCCTTATTTAACACAGTATCAGGCAAAAAAATTGCTTTTTTAGGATGGGCATTTAAAAAGGATACCAACGACACCAGGGAGTCTGCAGCTATTTATGTGGCTAAAGAATTACTGCAAGATCAAGCCATTGTTCATGTATACGATCCAAAAGTGAGTAAAGAACAAATTATAAAAGACTTATTGTATGTTCTGGACTGGAATAAAGAGGAAATTGAAAAAGCAGTAACCATTCATACCGACTACCAATCAGCAGTTATAAACTCACATGCTATTGCAATACTCACAGAATGGGATGAGTTTAAGACCTACGACTGGCAAAACATTTACGAAGAAATGGAAAAACCTGCCTTTGTATTTGATGGAAGAAATATATTAAATCATCAGCACCTCACTGATATAGGATTCGAAACAATATCAATTGGAAAGGGAGAAAATTAAGGACAGAACTTTAGTAACAGTCAATATAGGATTTGTTCACTTCTGTTTGAGAATAAAAGGCTTATAAAAAAGTTCCTTGTGATTGTTTTGGTCAAATTTACAACTATATGATACATCTAAAAAATCTGTCTGACTGAATATTGTATCTACACATGTGTATAGACAAACTATTCAATCAGTAAAGACAGAAAACACTTAAAAAATAATGGGATCAGATAATTCTTTAAAAAACAGCAAAAAAGTAATTAAAAACACAATATTGCTGTATTTCCGCTCATTTCTGTCGATGTTTATTGGTATATACTCGTCAAGAGTTATTCTTTCATCATTAGGTGTAATTGATTATGGAATCTATTCACTTATTGGTGGAGTAGTATTAGCTTTGTCATTCATACAAGGAGCTTTATATCAAGCATCACAAAGATTTATTACCGTTGAGCTTGGAAAGGAATCTGACAATAAAAAAGTTAATGAAGTGTTTTGTATGACAATGAATGTGCATATTATTTTGGTATTAATAATTGTTATTACAGCCGAAATTGCTGGTATTTATTTATTAAACAACCAATTAAAAATACCTGATGATAGACTTTCAATAGCGTTTTGGGTAATGCAATTTTCTATTGCTACTGTTGCATTTAATATGATCAGTAGTCCTTATACAGGTATTATAATAGCTCATGAAGATTTGGGCTCATTTGCTTATTTTGACCTTCTGACATCAATTCTAAAATTATTAGCAGCTTATGCTATTACATTTTTTTCTATTGACAGATTATTGCTGTATGCTATATTTATATTTTTTTCTTCTTTTTTTATTCGGCAACTTTATGCTTTTTTTTGTTTAAAAAAATATAAAGAAAAAGCATCTTATCATTTTTTATGGAGAAGAGATTTATTTAAGTCAATGATATCTTTTTCTGTCTGGACAACCCTTAGTGCTTTTACTTCAACATTTAGGCGACAAGGTTATAATATAATTTATAATATATTTTATGGGATTTTGATAAACCCGGCTTTTGGAATTGCAAACCAAGTTAGTAATGCTGTTATGGGTTTTGTTGGTAATTTTGGTACTGCTTTCATGCCTCGGATTACTAAAAATTATACAGCAGGATATTTAGAATCAACCTATAAATTTATTAGAATAAATGCAAAGGTTTCTTATTTTATTGTTTTAATTTTTGCAATACCATTGATTGTCGAATGCGATTACATTTTAAATCTTTGGCTCGGCAATGTACCTCCACATACTGCTACCGTCTTGTCAATAATCTTAATTCAAGGAATGATGATGATTTTAAGTTATGGAGTACATGTTGGTGTAAGAGCTAGGGGTAAAGTGAAAAATTATGAACTTATACTTAATTTTGCAACAATTGTTGGTTTCTTGATATTTTACATATCTTTTTATTTAGGTGGTGCTTATTATATCCCATTGCTCATAACAGTTATAATACAATTTCTTACTAGTACGATATCAGTATTTTTAGGGCATAAATTGATAGGCTTTTCATTTTCAACATACATCAAGCAGGTATATTTAAAAATGTTTCTTTTAACGCTATTAGGATTTTTAATTCCACTGATGATATCAATATTACTTGAGGAGTCAACATTTAGATTTATCCTTATTGGATTTGTATCAATATCATCGCTTCCCGTTTTATTTTATTATATAGGCCTTGATACAGCAGAGAAAGATATATCTATTCAAATTATTCAATCAATAAAAAATAAATATTCACATAAAAAAAACAGAATGAATGTATAATCTCTTTTGGCTCAAACTAATTAAATAATTAAACAGTATAGCAGAATACCATTATTAGAATTATTATATAAATAATGAATAGGAAATCAAAATTAAATAGTAAAAATTTAAGACATAATTTTTCTTCGTTTAAAAATTATGTGGAGAATATATAAAATGAATTGACAGAAAAAAGAAAAATTTCACGACACTATGCTTATGCTCATCCTTCCGTAATTATAGAAAATTCTTCAATGAACTACCCCGGGGCTCTGCCCCGGGGTATCAGAAGAGCGTAAGTTGCTGAACAAATATCTTCTTATATTCTTTTTCTTTGCCTTGGCTTTCAACATATTTTCGTATTACTTCTTCATTTGCATATTGACCAACTGTATTCGCGTAATAACCACTTGTCCAGAAATTTCCACCCCATAACTTTACTTCAATTTCCGGATGACGTTGAAAAAGTTATTTGGCTGTTATACTTTTTATTGTCCGTGTAATCTCTGAAACACTTAGATTTGGAACGCTTTGAACCAAAAAATGAACATGGTCAGACTCATGACCTATTTCAACAAAATGTATTTCATAACGTTCTGAAATTTGTATACAATTTTCTTTTAGGCTCTCCCCTATATCCTTACTTATTATACTTCTACGATATTTCATCGGACAAACTATATGATATAGCAATAGTGTTTTATTATGTCGCTTTATAATATGTTCACTCATGCAATAAATTTACGCTTTTTCAAAGCGTCATGAAAACCTTTAGGTTTTCAAACTTTCCTCTACACCCCGAGGCAGAGCCTCGAGGAATTCTTTTGATTAAAAGACCCAAATCACTATTTATCGACGAATATGTAAAATACGTTCAGGTTTTTATTTTATTTCAAGTTCACTTGAACTCTATGTAGGATACATATACTATAATAGCTCAAAATATGAAGATTATATCAGGTAATCACAGAAGAAAAGCAATTTTACTTCAAAATTTTTTGATTTATTTTAAAATAAATAATATAAAAGAAGACATCGGTATTGAAGCATATTAAACATTAATACATAATTGAGAAATATCATGAGGTGCTGCAGTTGAAAGAATTTCTGTCAGATAATTGCTGTTAAATTTAGAAAAGAACTAAATATTGAATATGAGAAGAGGATAAACAACTCATAGAATTAAAAATATGATAATTTATTTAAGAAATATTATATATAAAAATTTATGAAACAATTGATTAGATACAAAATGATAAAAAAAACAGCAGAGTTTTATCTTCAGAATTTAATACAACGTAAATATGCGAATTAACTATTACAAATTGGCTGTAAATAATATAAATATCAGTTTTTCTTTCAGGGATAACTACTCTAATTCATCGAAGCTTGATATCATAACCTATTATAGTTCATATTTTTAAATCTCAGAATATGTTAAATTGTATTTTACAAAAAAAAGTAAATAACAAAACTCTTACTGATGTAAGTTTCTTTGACGAAAAGTATTGCAAAACGGATTACGTTGGTTAATTATCGTAAAAGAAAGTTAATAAATACAGCTATACTTCAATGAGTTTGTATAATAAAAAAATCCTACGTACTTTGACCTCAATCTTTTTTAAGTAATTATTTTAGTAAATTTTTAATGTTAAATTTTACCAGAAATAGGACTTTACATTTCCTTAGGTTTAAAAACCTATACTTTTTTGTTGTGGTAATCTACGCAGCTATGGCTATTCCTGCAACGAATAATATGATAAAACCAGGAGGAGTTTCTGTGATTGCTTTTGTTTTTCCCTGGGTTTTAAATATTATTTTTGTTTTAAAATACAAAATAAACTGGTTAAATAAGAAATTCTGCAGAGCTGTAATAATATACATGGCATGGGGCACTCTGCAGACCTTTAAAACTCAACATCTCTACGACGGAATATTTTTATTTCTTGGAATACTGACACTTAGTTATATGTTAATTAAGGTTTATGGCATAAGGATGTTTTACCTATATGAACAGATTGTTACCAAATTAAGTATTGTTGCTATTATTGCATGGATTTTTCAAGTAGCTATCCCGGGTGTATTTAGCAGCTTTATGAAAAAAGTTAACCTGGTTAGCTTTCCTGACGCAAAGGAAAAAATTTCAAGTATAATAATATTTACTCTCCAGACTCATACACAAGGCACCAATGATGGTTATGCTATACTTTCCAGAAATGCAGGATTCTCATGGGAACCGGGCAGATATGCAGTGATGCTTATTTTGGCTATATATTTCAATTTAGTATTTAAAAAGTTTGAAATAAAAAACAACAAAAATTTAATAATATTATTTTTAGCCTTATTAACTACTCAGTCAACAACAGGCTACATTGCTTTATTTTTCTTAATGTTTTTTTATTTAATAAATACAAACAACAAATTTAAGGATCTCCTGTTTATTGCAATAGTATCAATAGCATTTTTTGGCTTCACATACCTGTCGTTTATGAAAAAAAAAATAAATAAAGTAGCAGATTATGATATTGAAAGCATCATTTCTAGCAGTAAATATAGGGAGGATTTAGATGGAGATGTAATTGTACCCCAAAGGTTCAATTCCATATACTTCTCATGGTTGAATTTTTTATCAGATCCGATTTTAGGTTATGGCATTGATCGAGAAAATTCTTATGTTTCAAAAGAAATTTCACCAAAGATTTCTCCAACAGGAGGTGTAGTAAGGTTATTGGGACAGTTTGGTTTGCTGATAAGCTTCCTTGTTTATTGGCAACTTCACAAAACATCCTGTTTTTTATCTCAATCATTTCAATATAGAGGAAGACATTTTTTTCTAATTCTGTTTATCATTATATCAACCAGCTACATGCTGTGGAATGTTATCTTTTTTATGTCATTATGGCTTTTCCATTTTTTTTATTCAGATAAACATAAATCTAAGTCCATTGGTGGAGTTACAATTTAACTCAATCGAAAAATTGTTCTAGTTCACTCTCTGTAATAATCGGTCAGAACGAGAACTAATAATTAATAATTTAGGAACGAACTTCGTCAACAAATGATTTCAGTAAAGTTGAAATAAAAGATTATATCTCACTTTAATATTTCTGCGTTTCTCTAAATTAAAAACTTGAAATCATCTACTTAATAATTATATAACTGTAGAAAGACTTATTCAAAAGTATATAATGTTTATTCATAAAAAATCATGATTTCATCTAAAAAAGAATTAGAATTTTATATTGCTGCAGATCGTATTATTGCAGGTAAGCCAATCAGAGTCATTTTAAATGATTTTTTAATGCCTAACTATATTTTACGTTACTTACGATCAATGAGAATCGTAGCATTTTACTCAAACACATATAAATATAAATTATCATTTAAATATATTTATCATAGTATCAGATTTAAAAAGCTAGGGTTAAAATTAGGATTCTCTATTGGCTGTAACTCATTTGGCTATGGGCTGTTGATCCCTCATTATGGTACGATAGTAGTTAATGCTGGAATAAAAGGAGGTAACTACTGCGTATTACATACATCAACATGTATTGGTGGGTCTAACAAAACAATTGGAAATGGATTGTATTTATCATCTGGTGGATTAATTATGGGAGAAAATATTACTTTAGGTGATAATATTTCTATTGCAGCAAATTCGTTAGTAAACTCCTCTTTCTTAGATTCAAATCTACTAGTAGCAGGATCTCCAGCCATAAAAAAACGAACTGCCCCTCCATGGTACGAAAGAGATGGTGAAACATATAGTATTCGAATAAAAAATATTGAAAAATTAAAAAATGAATATAATTTATATCGGAGTTAATGGTTTCCCACATGGTTTAGCAACAATTCAAAGACAGATCTTGATAGCCAAAGGATTAATCGAACAAGGAGCATCTTGTAAAGTAATCTCAAGATTTGGTATAAATGAAGATAAGAATCAAAAAAGAAAAGATGTATATGATGGTATTATTCCATTTGAAATTTCGGCCCCAATTCCTTACAGAGAAAAAAATATTTTAAAAAGGAATATAAACAAATTTATTGGCTTTGTATTAGAATTCAAACTTTTTATAAAATATCATAAAAAAAACGAATACAATATTTTATTAGGAGTTCGCTCCCCATTATTAAAAACTTTTTATTATCGCTTAATATCTTTACTTTTAGGATATAAATATATAATAGATGTAAATGAGTTGCTAGGTGTTGATGAAAAGAAATTTAATTTAAACCATTATATTTTTAATCTTTTTAGCAGTAGACTTTGTGATGGAATGATTCTTATAAGCGATTACTTAATCGATTTTTATAAATCTAGAAAACCTACACTTAACTATGTAAAAGCGCCAATAATTTGTGATGTAAATTATATTAATAGTATCAAACCAATTGTTAATGTAGAGAATTACTTTTTATATTGTAGTTCTGTTAGCTATATTGAGTCTATTTTTTTTGTCATTGACGCTTTTAGAAAGGTAAATAATAACGTTGAATTGAAACTAATAATTTCTGGCGATAAAATTAAACTTAAAAAAGTTGAAGATTATATAAATAAAATATCAAAATCCAGCCTAATATCATTAGAATCAAATATCTCGTACATCAAATTATTAAGTTATTATAAGAAAGCTAAAGGGTTACTAATTCCATTACCAGAAACGATACAACATAAAGCAAGGTTTCCCCATAAAATAGGTGAATATGCATCGAGTAAAAGTGCTATTATTACAAATAATTGGGGAGAAATACCAAACTATTTTAATAAAACCAATGCTTTTATTGCAGATAGATATAACATTGATGATTTTGCATATCAAATGGAACAATGCGTTATTTCAAACAATAACAAATTAGTGGATAAAGCTTATGCTATAGCTTTGAATAATTTCAATTACAAAGTAGTTACAGATAAAATTTTACACTTAATAAAGGATATAAATAATGAAAATTAAAACTATTATAGAACAACTTTACTGGTTTATTCTTAAGAAACAAGATGAAGTTAAATGGGCAAGGAAATTAGGTGCAAGTGTTGGTAATAACTGCCGTTTAAATGGTGTTTCATTTAGTACAGAACCTTATTTAGTAAAAATCGGAAACCATGTTTCTGCAACAAAAGTTCATTTTGAAACACATGATGGAGGACTCTGGGTATTTCGGGATAAACATCCGGAGTGGGATAGAATAAAAGGCATAACTGTAGGTGATAATGTATACTTTGGCTTTGATTGCTTTGTTCTGCCCGGAGTAACTATTGGGAAAAATGTTATTGTAGGAGCAAAATCTATTATAACAAAAGATATTCCTGATAATGTAGTAGTTGCAGGTTCTCCAGCTAGAATTATTAAATCAACAGAGGAATATTATAATAAAATAAAATCAGAAGTTGTACACACAAAAAATATGTCAAAAAAGGAAAAAAAACTTTTTCTAACAAATATGTTCTTAAATAAGACTAAAAGTATTCCATACTAATTATAATACATGAAATTATTTTCCTTGGAATATTACAACCAGCTTAATCATTTAACTTCAATATAACATCTAATTTCTATAAGTGAGATGAAAATAACATTTGTCCTAGACACTTTTGGCGGAGGAGGAAAGGAAAGAAGGTGCCTTCAGTTAATTCAGGGATTAAATAATAAAGGATTTAATGATATTCAAGTAATTATTATTGATGGAAAAGTTGCGTACAATGAGTTGTTTTCATGCAATGTTCAATTGAATATTATAAATCGCAGAAATCTAACTCTTGGATTCTTTAAAACATTTATAAAAATAAATAAACTACTAAAAACATATAATCCTGACATTGTTCAAGTTTGGGGATTATTTGGTTCGTTCTTTACTAGCATATTAAAGTTGTCCTTTCCATTTAAATTTAAATGGAAATATATTGGTGCATTTGTTGCCAATTGTAATAGAATAAAATTTCCTTCTAAAAGTTGGTTCTTTTTTATTGTAGGTAAACCTTTTTTTGACCTTATTATCGGAAATTCCCTTGCCGGATTAAACGCTTATAATGTACCGCTTAAAAAAGCTAAATTGATTTATAATGGTTTTAATAAGGATAGATTGTTAAATAATAATTTTGATTTTGAAACTTATAAAAAAGAATTATTAATCGATTCTGATTATATAATTTCAATGATTGCAAGACTTGATAATAATAAAGATCAAAAAACATTTATTAAAGCTGCGAAAAAAATACTAGTGGAGAGGAAGGATATAACATTCTTAGTAATCGGAACTGGTAAGAATGAAAATTATCTAAAAAGTCTCATTACAAATGATGAAGAAAAAAACATACGTTTTTTAGGTTTCCGAAACGACGTAGATAAGTTGATTAAAATCAGTTATTTAACAGTTTTATGTACAAATCCTGAATATCATAAAGAAGGAATTTCAAATGCTATATTAGAGTCATTATTTTTTGGCATACCTGTAATTGCGACAAAGGATGGAGGCACACCAGAAATTATACAAAATAAAGTAAATGGCTATTTAATTCCACCAAATAATAATAAAATTCTAATAGATAAAATTATTGAAATTATTGAAAATAGAGAGCTATATCTTAAGCTATCTGCTAAAGGCCAAGAATTGTGTAATAGCAAATTTTCTCTTAACAAAATGGTTTCAGAATATATTGAAGTTTATCATTCATTGTTAAATAAATAATATATAAATACAAAAAGGAATTTTTCATAAAGTGTTTTTTGATATTAGCGGTTTTTTTCAAAAACTACATTTTTAAAAGTTATTGGATAACCTATTCGTTCGTTGTATAACTATGTGCAAATGGTTTAATAGTGTAGTTATTATTTCTAAAAATATCCTATCTCTAGAAATCTAAAACAGAAAACAATTCCTATTCCTATAATACATTTAAAAGTACTACAAAACAGTACAATTTCCACAAATATTGTTTTTGGATAGAATTAGTTGAATATCTTTTTCTTGAAGAAGGTAATGTAGATTATTTATCATAAAAAATTATTGAATTACTTAATGATAATAAATTGTATGATAAAATACGAATGAATACTTTTTAACTTAGGCAAACAATATTCTACATATTCTTCTAACGTTGAAAAACTTGATATATTTTATAAATCCTTATAACAGTTATCGAATTAAAAGATTACAATCATGTATTCATTATGATAAAAAATAAAACTGACCTAAAATATTATTTAAAAAAGGATCTTGAACGTTTTAAAAAGAAACCTAACTTAATTGATAAAATTCTTCATAATGAGATTTACTTTTTATATAAATACCAGGTTCATTTGAGATTTTATGAATTCTATTTAAATACAAAGAGTAAATTTAATCCTTGGTTGTATTTCCATTTATTTAAATTAAAACGATTAGGTTTTAATTTAAAAATAACAATTTATCCTAATACAATTTCTGCAGGTTTAAGAATAATGCATTGTGGCGATTTTATACATGTTAAACAAAAATGTAAAATAGGTGAAAACTGTACATTACTTCCTGGGGTTGTTATTGGCAATAAATATTTAACTGGGGATAATACTTTTTCTAGTATAGGTGATAACTGTTATCTTGGATTAGGCGTAAAAGTATTTGGAGAAGTGAGAATTGGAAAGAATGTCGTTATTGGTGCAAATTCTGTTATCGTTAAGGATATTCCTGATAATGCTATTGTAGGTGGCATTCCTGGTAAAATCATTAAAATAAATGAATGAACTCGGTGCAAGCTCTGAGGTATCAAAAAGAGTTTGCTTTGCAAATATATTACCTCCCTACCCAAAGGGTTGGGGAATAAAACCATTTTATTATTAAAATAATGAAAAAATTTATTATTGCAGAACCAACAGATTATGTATCCTATCCGGGAGGTGGACAGATTCAACAAGCAAAAAATTTAATGAAAGCTTACGGAAATGAAATTGTATTAGTAGGTTTCATTACAGATAATAGTTGTAAAGTTGGTGAGTGGACTAGAAGAATAATTAACAATATTGAATACGATTATTTTGCAGTAAAGAAAATCGATATTATTCATAAAAAAACACTAGTTCCACAACGAATTACTGCTTTATTTTGGTTTTGGTGGTATAGAAAAAAAATAGTTAGAAGTAAAACCAAAAACATATTTTTACAAGCACCTGAAATTGTTTATGCTTTGTCAGGACAGAAATGGGATAGTTTCTGTTATCGGTTTCCCGGCACTCTCAATCCCTTAAATAGTCCAAGATACAAATTTGGAAAATACATTAAATTTGTTTTTGAAAAACCTTTTTTCAAACGATTGAAAAAAGCAGATTGTATAATCGCTTCTGCCGATGATCATCAAATTCAAAACTTAAAAGAACGTTCAGATGGTATTCTAAATCATAAAAATATAATAAAATACCCTACTAGATACGACGACCATTTATACCGACCTCTCAATATAAAAGAAAGCAGGAACAAACTTGAATTAAAAAAAGAAGACAAAATATTTCTTCAAATTGGAAGATTATCAAAAAATAAAGGTTGTCTGTTTATATTAGAAGGATTTAAAGAATATTCATTAAAAACGCAAAACGCAAAACTTCTGTATTTAGGGGATGGCGAAGAAAGAGATACATTGCAAAAATATATAGATAAACACAGCTTAGGAGAAAAAGTAATTCTTTTAGGTCACAAGCCTAAAGAGCAGTTAGTAAATTATATATGTAGTGCTGACGCTATTGTTTTCGGTTCATACTGCAAGAGGTGGAAAGAACCTTGGGATGAAGGGTGGTCTGTTGCTATGGTAGAATCTTTAGCTTGTGGAAAGCCAATTATAACAACTCCGGTAAGTGGATCTTTTGACATGGTCAAAGATGCCAAAAACGGTTATATCTTAAAAAAAAGACAGAGAAACGAACTTGCTAAATTGTTCGAAAAAGTTTTACAACTAGATAATCCAAATAAAATATCTATCCAAATTTCCTCTCCTTGGAAAATGAGCTTACTAAAAAATGATTTTGAAAAAGCTTGGCCTATGATTAATAACTAAAAAAAACATTTCCCCTTGACACATCCATTCAAAAAAGAACCTTGATTAATTACTCTGTCAGAACGAAATTTATAATTCTATTTGCCTTAAGATTATAGTACAATAATCTGTAACACATTCAGATATTAATATTAAAAATAATTATGTAAAACAATAAGAATAAATGTATAAGTATTCTATATCAATATGTTCTATTATTAGAGATGGTGAAAAAAATTTACACAACAATATTAAAAGAATAGAAGCACTTCGCAAAAATTTTAAAGACTCAGAAGTAATTATATTCGAAAATGACAGTAAAGACAACACGAGAAATATTCTTAAAAAATGGAAAAATAGTTCATTCAATATCAAAGTGTTAAATGAAGATTTTAACACTAAAACTATTACACAAAACAATAATGGAGTTAATAAATATTTCACGAAATCAAGAATCTCAAAAATGGCATTGTATCGAAATCGATACATGAAAATTATTAATTCAAATAATTTCCAACGAGATTATGTTCTTGTGATTGACCTGGACATAAAAAAATTTAATATTAAAAATATTTTGGATTGTTTTAAAATTAATAATAGCTGGGACTGCATAACTGCTAACGGATTTTCTATTTCAAGTAGATTTTCTAAACAATACCATGATTCTTATGCACTTTGTGAATTTGGTACGCTTAACAAACCTCAAAAAGAAAGTGAAATAAGACTAAATAGAAGAAAATTCTCATTTCTTAAACCAGGAATGCCCTTAATACCTGTTCATTCAGCATTTGGTGGATTAGCTATATATAAGTGGGAGGCAATAAAAGGATTATATTACGAAGTCATTCCAAACAATGATTCAAGAGTAGAGGTTAGATGCGAACATTATGGCCTTCATAGAAATATGATTGAAAAGGGATATAACAATATTTACATAAATCCCGATTTGTTAATTAAATACAGAACTGTAAATTTATCTCTATTTATTCAACATATACGAGAACGTTTTTTTGAATAGTTTTATTTCTCAGTTATGTTGAAAGATTACCTGTGGCAATATTAGATTCCAGGGCTTATAGTATTCCAAGTATTGTTACTCCGGTGGGAGGTATTCCCGACATAGCTGTACATAAAAAAAACACTTTACTTTTTGAGCCTGGCAATATAGAACAATTGGCTGAATGTCTGGAAGAACTAAATAAAGACACAAAGTTACAAGAAACATTATCCAAAGAATCTATTTTTCTTAGTAAACAAAAATTTAGTATCTCTGTAATTTCTGAACAATTGGATACAATATATTATAATCTATAAATAACAAAATCAATTACATAACAATACCATTTTAATGTGAAAATTAACCGAAATCGGAGGTTAAAGGTAAAAGAAGTGATAAGTGAATAAGTCAAAAGTAAATCAAACACGAAATAAATTCAAAATCTGTAAGTGCCAACCAGCAACCAAATTAAATCTTAAATCAAAAATCGAAAATCTGAAATCGAATTCCATTCCTAAGCACTAAATAAATCTATCGAGACTAAATACCTACAATCAAATTTTGTATACCCAATTAACCCAGTATGAAAAATTTTAACATTCTTGAACAAAATTTAGAAGGCATAGGCGAAGGCAAAATGTTAATTAACACCATAAATGCCTATTCGTATAATTTAACCTTAAAGGATAAAAAATTTGAAGCTGCTTTAAAATTTTGCGATGTGCTAATACCAGATGGAGTTGCAGTTGTATGGGCAAAAAAAATATTAGAACGAAAAAAAATAAAAAAAAATAGCCGGGGCAGATCTTTTTTATTTTTACATGAACCAACTCCAAAATAACGGAGGGGGAAAGGTTTTTTTCCTTGGTAGCTCGGTTGATACATTACAAAAAATTAAGGCGAGAGCTGCAATAGAATATCCCAAAATAGAAGTTCATTCCTACTCCCCTCCTTATAAACCAGAATTTAATACAGATGACAACAGGGCCATGCTTTATGCTGTAAACAACGTAGAACCAGATGTATTATTTGTTGGAATGACAGCCCCTAAACAGGAGAAATGGGCTTATGAACATTTTCGTAATCTAAAAACAGGTCCCATTTGTTGTATTGGAGCCGTGTTTGATTTTTACGCTAGAACCGTTAAGCGGGCTCCGCAATGGATGATTGATTTGGGATTAGAGTGGTTTTACCGCCTCTTAAAAGAGCCTAAACGAATGGCCTATAGATACCTGATAGGAAATCCACGCTTTGTCAAACATATTTTACAACAAAAATTTACAGGCAATAACAAAATTCCATACTACCCTTATTCAAAAATAGTTTATGAAAAATCGAAGGCCTCAATGCATACACAAGAAAATATAAAATCTGAAACTGAAAGACGGAAGCCGAAAACCGGAGACGGGAAACTGGAGTTGAAGAAGTGATAAGTGAATAGTGAATAAGTGATAGGTAAAAAGTAAGTAAATAAATCAATCATTAAAAAAAGTAACCAAGCTATACTTCTAAAATCAAAAATCATCAATCGAAAATCTGAAATCAAAGGCGGAAAACGAAATACGGAGACGGGAGACCTGAGTTGAAGAAGTAATAAGTTCATAAGTGATAAGTGAATAGTGAATAAGTAAAAAGTAAATAAATCGTTAAAAAACAGTAACTAGGCCTTAATTCGAAAATCGCTAATCGAAAATCTGATATCGAAAGACGGAATCTGGAAAGGGGAGACGGGAAACCGGAGTTGAAGAAGTGATAAGTAAACAAGCTAAACTTCGAAAATCGTCAATCAAAAATCTGATACCAAAAATCAAAGATTGACAGTAGTTAAAATCACACATAAATTTACCTTTGCTCAAAAAGGAATCATTGGGCGGTTGTCCACTGGCATTGCAACAAAAAACAATGTCAATATTCTATCCTTTAGATTAAAACTATATAAGCAATTTTATCGTTAACTTTGTTGAAACAAAAACTAAAAAGATGGATATTCGGGCAATAAAACTTCAATTTATAGAGCAATACCTGAAATTAGAAGATGAATCTATCATTGAAAAATTATACAATACACTCCGGGATGAAATATCCCAAAAGCGTATTCCTCTATCCAATGAAGAAAAAGCAGCAATAGACCGAGGATTGGAAGATGTCAGAAAGGGACGGGTGTTATCAGGCGAACAGGTTAGAGATAGACTGCGCAAGAAATATCCAAACCTTATTAAATGAGAAATGAGATTTGGACAGAAACGGCCAGCTTTGAATTTGAACAAAACATTAATTATGTCTTAAAAAGGTGGTCGGAGAAAGAAGCTCTTAGATTTATTGAAAAGGTAGAGTCGGTATTGTTAGAACTAAAAAAAGAAACAATAGAATATCCGTTAACAGAAAGTGGCAATGTTAGAAAATGTGTTATAGTCAAACAAATCTCGCTGTTTTATGAGATAGATAAAGATAATAATTTGATTTTACTGAATTTCTGGAACAATTATCAGGATAGCGAACAGCTTAAACTTTAAGTTCTAGCCAGAGAAGGGATATGTAGATAAATAAAGAGTGATAAGTAAAAAGTGAATATTTTGTTTGAATGCTAGTAACCAAGCTATACTTCAAAAATCAAAAATCAACATTCGAAAATTAAACACACCACAAAATGGCATCAGTGGAATTATATTAAGGAGTATTTTACCAATGTGTTTCTTAACTTTTTAAAAAACATTTATCGATGTTCCCTCACCTAGCCCGGTTATTGTAAGAAGTACAAAAATCATAATAATTGAAATTACGGAGGTGACAAGAAAATAGATCATCAATATTCCAATTGATTTGAATATTATTTTATACGTCTTTTGTTTGTATAGTTTTCTTTGTCCGATGGTTAAATATATGGGTATCAGAAGAAGGAAATAATTAGTTCCTGCCCAGAAATCTGAAGTTGTTTGATATTCAATGTGTTATTGTTGATAACTAAGTTAAATCTTTACGGGGTTTTAGTTGCTTAATTTAATTAAAATACAGATATTCAACTTATTAATTAATTTAGATTCGAGTATTTCGAGGCTACTTTTCAAACAGGTTAGAATATGAGAAAAAGATTCGAGCAAGAAATTACCATTGGGCGACTATTAATTCAGGACACAATAATTCCAACAAAAAAACGCAGTGGGGCATTACCAGGTTTATGTGCAGCGCTAAAAGAAATATTTATCAGTCCAAAATGGAACGAAAGAGTGTTTCAGGTGCTTGAGGATAAAATACTTTCAAGCAACAATAACATGGGGCGTCCTGGAATGAACCTTTGGCAAATATTTGTCCTTTCACAAGTCCGTCTTTGTCAAAATATTAGCTATGATGACCTGCATCATATTGCAAATTATGACAGTATGGTACGTCAGATTCTAGGTGTTGAAAGCGAGTTTGGCGCAGGGAAACAAGAGTTTGGTTACCAGAGCATTATTGATAATGTTGGGCTTTTGACCAATGAAACAGTACAAGAGCTTAATACTATTATCGTAGAATTTGGACACGAAGTGTTTAAAAAAAAAGAGGTGGCAGCATTGTGCTTAAAAACTGATAGTTTTGTTGTAGAGAGCAATGTTCATTTCCCAACCGACTATAATCTACTGTGGGACAGCGCCAGGAAAAGTATCGACATGGTTACCAAGTTACAGGATAAGCACAACCTACCGGGATGGCGAAAAATAAAAAACTGGCGCAGCGACTTAAAAAATAAAATGCGGGCGTTAGGAAGGGCCAGTGCATCCGGAGGCAAAGGAAAAACTGATCGTATTAAGGAGTGCGCAAAAAATTACCTTGCTAAAGCTAAAGCCCTGTATGCAAAAATTGAAAAAGAGAAGGGGAACTTCCCCCAGGCCGATATAATCGATACTATAATATTTATGGAGCTTGAACGGTTTATGGAGTTACTGCAAAAACACATAAGCTTGGTTGAGAGACGAATAATAAAAGGGGAAGAAATCCCACATGAAGAAAAGATGTTCTCCATCTTCGAGCAGTATACCGAATGGGTTACCAAAGGGAAAATGCGCCCTAATGTTGAATTGGGTAAGAAAGTTGCCATTACTACTGACCAGTTTAACTTAATTGTCGATTACCATATTATGGATCACGAATCTGACTCAGAAATAGTTTCTGGGTTGGCGGAACGCATATTAACTAGTTACCAGGTAAAAAGCTGGAGCTTCGACAAAGGTTTTTGGAACAAAACAAATAAAAACCTATTATCAGAGAGTGTTGAAACACTGGTTCTTCCTAAAAAAGGAAAATGTAACAAACAAGAATACGAACAAGAACACCAACCTAAATTTATTCGTAACCGAAATAAACACAGCGCAGTTGAATCAAATATTAACGAACTGGAGCACAGAGGCTTAGATCGCTGTCCCGACAAGGGCTATGGGCATTTTAAAAGGTACATTGGCTTAGCCGTTTGTTCCTTCAATCTGAAAAAAATTGGGGAGCACATAATTTCCCAACAACGACAGAAAATTGAAGATGCCCAAGTCAAGCAAGCTGCTTAATAAAACCGCATAAACATCTATTAATCTGCATTTAACAGGATACTTATGCGCTCTTACGAGCAAAAATATGCCTTTTCCGGTTGGTAGCTAACATTTTTCACAATAAATCTATATTTTTTGATACTGAAGAATATTTTGTGTGAAAGAAGCTATCAAAATAAATTCCCAATTTGGGATTTTTTAGGCGACAATCTCAAAAAAAGCTACTTTTCTTGCCGGCACTAATTAACGAATGGCTTTGAAAAATCATGCAAAAACAAAGACAAAAGGAGCATTATTGTAAGAACAACAAATATAAAGGCATGTTGATTAATTGCCATTATAAAATGCGTTATGTAGT
Organism: Bacteroidales bacterium; assembly: GCA_963665085.2. Taxonomy (GTDB): domain Bacteria; phylum Bacteroidota; class Bacteroidia; order Bacteroidales; family JAAAOM01. Next base: position 209,299 of record CAXXXS010000002.1, on the reverse strand, counting down.
ACTTATAAACCTTTCTGTAAAACAACCATAATAAGAATCCATAAAAAGGCATTAATAAAAACATAACCCATGAAATATATTTCCAGAGTTTCTCAAAAAACATTTCGGGATGATCATTATATAATGCTACATTATCGGAATTATATTTTGTTTCAGTTGATTCAATTTGTTTGTTTTCAGCCAAAGCTGTACTGTCAACTACTGAAATTGTATCAGTAGTTGCCTGGGGCTTGATTTCCAGGTTTCCAAAAGCTGGATTCCGGGCTGTAAAGATGTTAAGCAGGAAAAAGAATATAAAACTAACAAACACATAAAACCGGAAGGGGGGCATGTATTTTACCCGATGGCCTTTTACATAATCCAGCGCTAGTTTTCCGGGCTTAAAAAGTACAGCAACTAAAGTCTTCCAAAACCGGGTATCAAAAGCAAACATGTTACCCATAAAATCAATAATCAGGAATTGGAAAGGACGCTCGAATTCTTTAATAGACTGGCCACATTCCGGACAGTATTTACCCAAAAATTTTGTACCGCAGTTTTTGCAGAGTCGTTCTTCTTTATTGTCTGTTTCGTTGCTGATTATAGGTTCTTTCATTTGAATAGGGTTACAAAATTGCCTAAAACTAATCTAATTTGATATAAAAATTGTTAAGAGACTGTTTAAAATTTAAAATTATTCTGCATTATTAATGTTTGTAACTTGTCTTTTTTAAGAGACCCCCTAAATCCCCCTGAACCGAGCTCGTCGAAGACAAAGGGGGACTTGTACTACTTTCAATGTTACAATTTGGGTTAATTTATTTCGTAGCCCTTCTTTAAGTCCTCCTGTTAGGCTACTCTTTATACATAAGTTAAGCCCCTAAAGAGCCAAAATCGTACGTTTAATTTTAGATTTTTTTCGTCCTGTAAGGACAGAATTGTAATAGACAGGCATTTCAATGCCTGCTACAAAATGCAAACTTTCCGCTCATCCCGTTAGGGATAGAATGATACCATGCACTATGATTCATTCTAGGCCTACGGCCTGAAGGGATAATATGCGGATGCTTTTCGCAGGCACTAAAGTGCCTGTCTATTACTAGATAGTCCCTACAGGACATGAAGAATAATAAAAATTAAAAATTGTTATATCATCAAAATGGTATCATATCCCATAATATATAAAAAGATATGTATAAAGAGTAGCCTGTTAGGAGGAATTAGGAGGTCATTTCTAAAGATTTTATATTATTACATTCATTTTTAATAAATTTATTATTTCATAAACAATAACGATAAATACTACCATTTTAAAAACATACCCATATTTAATTCAAACCGGGAATATTTATGTTTCGCAGGTTCTATTTGTTCTTTTATTTCGTTATCTGAAGTCCATGTTTGAATGGTGCGGTAGTAATTTATGCTTCTATCTGATAAGAAATAATTTGAATTTAGCAAAAAGCCAAAAGAAGCTTCTTTAATATGAAATGCTTTTAAACGGATATCAATTTTGGGTTGAATATAAGGTTGGAAATCTCTTATGGTCTCATAATGATATTGTAACCGTTCATTGGATAATTTCTTTTTGTGAAGAAATGTTGCCTCTTCCTTTCTAAAAGAAGACATACCCAAATCACATTTTATTTGGAGTTTAAAAATATCATTGTCAATTGGCTTAAGTGCCGGAGATAGATAGAAACCTAAATCATAGGTTGTAAATTGCCGTACATTTTCATCCATCATGTAATAATCAGGTAAAGTTTGTGTATGGTATTCTTCAAAATATGTAATCCAGTTTTTGTTTAGCATTGAGCCGATACCAATTCCTATCCAGGGTTTTATAAAATAATGTGCTGAAATATCATAATTGTCGGGTATAATATCATCCAACATTATAAGATTAATATCGGCAGACATCTTTGAAAGGAAATCGAATTTATATCCCAGTTTTAATACAATATAGTCGGTGTAATCGGGATCGTAATCAATATAATTAATGAAGTCCAGATTCTTGTTGGGAGCAAATTTTTCGATGTCGAGTTCTCCAATTCCAAGTGATAAAGAAAACTCTTGATTTTTTAATACTTGATTTTGAGCAAATAAACTTGAACCAATCAAGCTTAATAATATAAAAAAAGTAAATCTCATGGTCTATGAATTGATTATTGTAAATAAATTGGTTGTATCTACAAGTTCATTTCCGTTATCTAACGTAACCTTAACTTCAAACTGTGCCTTGGTGTTTTCTATAGATGTATTTAGCACAAGTATTATAAAACTTTCTTCGTAGTATGATTGTATGCCATTTAAACATGATATTCCTTTATCTGAATTGTAGTACAAATCAAAGTTTTCTCCTGTAGTATATAACATATGTTCCGATATATCATCACCAGCCTTTAAAGACTCATTAATATCAAGCAGTGTATTTATTTGAATATCTACAACTTTATTTTTAGGAATGTAGCTGGGGGCAATCTCGTCAGCTTGTAAAGTCTGAAAAGTAAACATTTGCTTTACTTTTGGGAAAGAAGATGCAGCATAATATATTAATGAATCAGATAACGTGAGTTTTAGAGCTACTGCTTCAGAATAAACAGTGTCTGTTGTGTTATAATAATCCAGAAACCTTTCGCTATTATCAATACCCAAAACACTTATTGTGTTGTAGTTCATTTCTATTGGATCCCGGTGATAGGGCCTGCAACTAAAAAAAAGGTTAATCCCAAAACCTAAGCTAAGTAAGATGAAAACTTTAGGAATAAGGGTTGATTTTTTTCTCTTCTTTTCTTTCTTCATGATAGATTTAAAAGTTTTTTCTATTTATATATTTCTATATCATGATGTGATTTATAGGATAAAGGTTGCTTACCGTATAACAGGAAGTTGAAAATTACGTTTAAGTGGCAAAGTAATTTAATTGTCTTGAGATTTTTATAAGGTTGTTTTTTTAATTCGTTTCCTAAACGGATGAATTTCACTGATTATCCTAATAGGTAAATTGTTCTTCCTCAGGCAAACCTTCAAAATTTTCTAATTTTACTGTGGTTTCTTTTACTAGTGGTGTATATTCACATTTCCATATCTCTCCATAGATAGATTCATAATATACCTCAATTGTTACATCAGCAACTCGTCTAATAAATGCATTTCCTAAAGGAAGGTTATTATCAAAATCCAATATTTTAACAGTCTCTCCAATTTTAATTACTTCGTTATTAATAGTAGCGCTGTACATAGAAGTGCTTATAGAATCCGGAATTTCTTGAATTTCAAATAGTTTCCACCAATTCATTGCAGCCTTACCCTTATAACTTACTCTTACATCAGTAATTATTGCCGGCCCTACTCCGCTATTTGAAAGGCTGAGAGTGAAGTGAACTAAGCTTTCATCAGCAGGATCATGACTTCTTGATATATCAAATCCTAATCTTGGCCATACAGAAGCCCGGGCATTCTCGTGTAACACTTCTCTTTCTTCTTTTAAAACACGTGTTTGAATTACGGAAACGATTAAAGCACATAAACTTATTATAGTGACACCTACAGCGATTATATTTTGAGGATCATTGAAGAAATGGGATTTAGATTCTTTATTCATTTATGATAGTTTTTTATCTGAGTATTGTTTCTAATAAATATAGTATTGTGTGGCAATTGCTCACAGTCTTTCTTTTTGGCAAATATATCTTTTTCGTTTAATTAATAATAAGGTTCAAAAAATAACCAGGTATTGGGGTCAAGAATAATATTCTTTACTTGTTGCTGGTCTGTTACAGTGAAAGAAGTTACCTTATCATGAATGTTAATTGTCTTAAACATTGTTGAGCCGTCTTCAAACACTATTTCTATATCCAACGGAAATGTAAAAGTAAAATGTTCCTGAACCTGTGTAATCGTTATTTTTAGTTTTTTGTTTTTGAATTCAGTATCTGTTTTTAAAACAGGATGCCCTTTTTGATACAACCATTGATTGAAAAATTCACTAAAATCCTTCTTTGATATATTTTCAACTACTTCCTGGAAATCTTTTGTTAAAACATTGGAATACTTATATTTTTGATAATAGGTCTTAATACAATCCCAGAACATTTCGTCTCCCAGTTCTTTTCTTAGCATATGCAAAAACCAACCAGCTTTTTCATAGGAATTAGGGTTTAGTAAATCTTTATATTTGGTTACTGTTGTATCAATAATCGGAGCTAGTTTCTTATTTGTATATTTTAGTGCTTTATTTCTTTCTTTTACTAATTGTTTTACAAGTGTGTCCCTGCCATATTGATGTTCCATATATAAATCAGTGAAGTATGTTGCAAAACCTTCGCTAAGCCAGATATGATGCCAGTTTAATTCAGAAACAGCATCACCAAACCATTGATGGGCAATCTCGTGAGCAAATATCAATTCGTAATATTGTTTATCCTTGAGAGTATCTTCCGAATAGAAAATACAACTGGCATTTTCCATACCTCCATAAATAGTTTTAGACTGTACATTTGCCAACTTCGAAAATGGGAAAGGAGCAAGGTAAGAGGTGTAATAATCTAAAGGTTTTAAAGCGATGCTGTATTCTTTAAATCCCTCATCACGAAATTGAGGATAAACCCAGGAAGATACAGGGATGTTATTTGGATTGGCAAGATTCTGCCTGGCAAAACGAGCGATGCCGACAACCATTAATTTAGTAGGTAAAGGCACCTTTGTCTGCCAGTGTGATATTATATTACTCCCCATATTTATCTCTTCAATAAGCGAACCATTAGAGACAACCTGATAATGATTAGGAGCTTTAACAATAAATTCAACAAGAGCTTTATCAGAGGGGTGATCTACTGTTGGGAGCCAATGAAAAGCCCTGTTAGGCCAATTATCACCAAAAAATACACGTTCGTTGTATATATTTTTTGAAATGATTAAACCATCCTTGGGAATACCATGATATTTAATCTTGTATTCTCTTATCTCGCCCTTTTGGGTTTTAGAAATAGAAAACTCAATCTTGTCATTTCGGTGGGTATAGCTAGCTTTTTTGTCACTTTCAAATATTTCATCAACAGACATTCCAAAACCGGTTTCATCGGTGTTTTTTAAATCCAGGTAAAAATTATCAAGTTCTGTCTTAAAAGAAATTTTAACCGTTGCTATTCCGTATATTACATCAGAACTGTCATTGACAGTTAATTCGAATTTATAATTTAATACATCAATTGAATTATAGCGCAATTGATGATTCTGGCTGTATATATTTTCACACGAAAAATATGTGAATAGAACAAAAAACAAATAAATGGAGAAAGATTTTATATTTTTTTTCAAACAGTTAATCATTACATTGAATATTAGGGAACTTTTATTCTTACTTTTTATAACTGCAAAATTATATATATCCTGCAATTCCTGTTGTATAGATACTGTTTTTATGTTTTAAATTAAAATCAATTTGTTGAGTCTAGATTTGATTGTGGCTACTATCTGGTTGAATTTGTATCTTCTTTGAGCCATCTTCATGACAGGGCATGCCTTGCCAATGGTTGACCTTGGTAGATTTTCTATTGAAAAAGTATGCTTTGTTATTTATAACAACAAAGTTTCGATTGATAAAAAATCTCATAGGCTATTTGTTTTAATTAAAATAAGATATGAAAATAGAAGAACTTACATAGATGACCTCCTAAATCCTCCTCATAGGAGGACTTCAAGAGTTTCTTCAGAATAATATATATTGTATTTCTATGTCTAAGGTAGCACAAGTCACCCTCTTAGGGGGATTTAGGGGGGCTTTTTATTATAACAGAATTTTTGCTATAAAGCTTGTTTTCGTGTAATAGCATTTATTTTTTCAATCCAATCTGTTTTGGAATTTGTGTATGCTTCTCTGTCGTTTCTGAATTTTTCAGCAAGTTTAAGTTTAAGCGCTTCATATTCTTTAGCAACCTCTCTATGTTTTACCAGGTAATTCCTGAATCGTATCTCATCCCAATCTCCCTCATACCTGATATGTACATGATAAGCTTGTCCTTTAAATCCATCTGTTGAATAACCTTTAACAAAAAGAAAATGGGGTGGGGGATTCTCAGAATGCTCATTGATTGAATATCCCAGTGATTTAAACGTATTTTTAATACTGGTGAGGTCAACCTCTTTGTTAATTTGTAATAAAATGTCAATGGTTGGCTTGGCTTTTATTCCGGGTATTGACGTGCTACCAATATGGTCAATTGAAACAATATCTGACGGCAAAAAGGATTCCGTTATCAGCTTTTTTTCTGTTTGGTACAGATCAATCCACTTTTCAGAATAATCCTGTATTAAAATAGGAAATAAATGGCCCAATTCATTTACAGGCATATCATGGAGTGATTTTTCTGAAGTGGGGTTCAAATCATAAATTGTAACACCTATATTTTCCAGGTCTTTTTCTGTTTCTGATACCAGAATCTCGGCATTTCGGTTCCAGTTTGTATGTCCATTTTTTAATAATGATGTATTAAATCCGGCTTCTAATCCACCCAAACAAGTTTCTTTTACACAACCATGACTTACTAAACCACAAACTGTAATGGAATCTATACCCAATTCTAAAAGCGTGTCTTCTAAATTTGAGTTTTGAAATGCGTTGCCATGCCTTTTTTGAATCGCGTAGTCATTATCGTGTTTATCAATTCGGCTGTCTATATCCCAATCTGGAGTGCCGTTTTGTAGCGGTTTATTGTTATGCTGAACGAAAATTATTTTTGAATCAGAATCACGAAAAGTTTTAATGGCAGTGTTGATTGTATTGAAAAAAAGATTCTCATGAAATAAACGTTTCTTTTTGGTCAATCCATTCTGTATATCGATTAACAGTAATGCTTTCATTTTATATTTTCTGATGTTTGCACTGCCCTTACCCCGTGTTTAATTTAGATGGAAATTTACAAATAATAGAGACAACAAACACAATTAAAATAGGGATTGTTCGAGCGAAGAGGCTCAAACCATTTTGAGAGAATTTCGCTAGTGATTTTTTTTGTCATTTAAAGACTGAATCTGTTTTGTAAGAATAGCTAGAGGATATTGTTTACATCTTGTCTTCCAATAATTGCCATTATTTCAACTGTTTCATCTATAATCCTGTAATAAATACTATCAACCCCACAAACACAACGTCGATATCCACTTTTTATATAATCAACGGTCTCAAATGAAAATGGTTGTTGAGCTATAATGTCAAAATAATTAAAAAATGTTTCAAAGTATTTTTCAGCTTGTGTTATCCCAAACTTTTTAATTCCATAATGATGAATACGAATCAAATCATCCTTCGCAGCATTACTTAATCTATAATTGGCCATTAAGTAAAGACTTTGATTGTTTTAAGATTTGTTCTTTGGTTTCATTAGTAAATCCACTAGATTCAGCCTTATTTAATTTAGCTCTAATCCAATCAATTTCTACCTGTTGTTTTCTAGCTTGTCTTATCAAATCATTAACAACTTCACTTTTACTAGAATATTCCTTATTATCCACTTGTGATTTTAACCATTCATCATTAGGTTCTGTGAACGATATGCTTTGTCTTGCCATAAATATACATTTTCGATGTAAAATTACACCAAAAATGAATTGGATACAACTTTTTCGTTGTTGTCAAGTCTTAAAAATATCCAATACATAAGCATAATCAGAAATTATTTCTAGCAATCCAATACTTTCATCATTTGTTAATGGAGAAAGTAATTCACTAAAACCTGTTTTATTTTAAGTTTATAGTAAAATATTAACTCAAAAGTGGGAACAATGCAACAAAATGCATTAGAATGTTGCAATTACATATTTATAGACAAACTATTCACCGATAATTACAAAGGCCTGTTTAGCCTTTTACAGTAAAAGGTTTTACATGCCATATGTTTTCACAATAATCACGAATCGATCTGTCGGATGAGAATTTACCCATTCGTGCAACGTTTAATATCGCCATGCGGTTCCATGTTGTGGTATCTTTCCATGTTTGTGAAACTAAATCCTGGCAGCTAACATACAATGGATAATCAGCAAAGAGTAAAAATGGATCGTGCCATACCAGGTTATCTGTAATGGGTTTAAACAAATTACAATCCCCTTTTGAGAAAAAGCCTGAGTTAATCAGGTTTATCACCTGGTTTAATTCGCCATTGTTATGATAAATGAAATTTGGATTATAACCATTACGTTTGGTCTCTTCTACCTGTTCGGCAGTAAGTCCAAAAAGGAAAAAGTTTTCTTCTCCAACCTCCTCACGGATTTCAACATTAGCACCATCTAAAGTACCAATAGTAAGCGCACCATTCATCGAGAATTTCATGTTACCGGTACCACTGGCTTCTTTTCCTGCCGTAGATATTTGTTCAGAAAGGTCTGCTGCCGGATAGATATGCTGCGCATTGGTTACATTAAAGTTAGGGAAGAAAACTACTTTGATACGATCTCTCACGTCTGGATCGTTATTTATTACGTCTCCAATAGAGGAGATTAGTTTTATCATGAGTTTGGCGGTATAATAACCGGGTGCTGCCTTGCCTCCGAATATATACGTTCGGGGCTCCATTTCAATATTGGGATTATTCTTAATGCGCAAGTATTGAGTAATAATATTCAACACGTTTAAATGTTGTCTTTTGTACTCGTGGATACGTTTAACCTGTATGTCAAACATCGATTCAGGATTTATAACAATACCTGTTTTATCCAGGATGAGTTTTGACAGGTGTTTTTTATTTTCAAGTTTAACCTTTCTGAATTTTTCATTAAAAGCAGCATCGTTGGCCAGTTTTTCGAGTTTTTTTAATTCGTCGAGATTTGCAGGCCATTTATCACCGATGGTTTCAGTAATTAAACCGCTTAAGCCTGGATTGCTCAATAACATAAATCTTCTTGGCGATACGCCGTTTGTTACATTTTGGAAACGTTCTGGATACATTTCAACCCAGTCTTGTAAAACCAGTTGTTTTAAAAGTTCGGTATGCAGGGCTGCCACGCCATTTATGGTACTACTACCAACACAGGCCAGGTTTGCCATCCTGATATACCGCTCACCACCTTCGTCGATGATTGACATTCGCGATAATTTACCTTCGTCGCCCGGAAAGCGATTTCGGACATCTTCCATAAAACGATGGTTGATCTCGTAAATGATTTCCAGCACACGGGGCATCAGGTAGTTGAATAATCCTACCGGCCATTTCTCAAGCGCCTCTGGTAATAATGTGTGATTGGTGTAATAAAATGTTTTGCGTGTGGTTTCCCAGGCTGTATTCCAATCAACTTTGTGGTGGTCAATTAGTATACGCATAAGCTCAGCAACAGCGACAGATGGGTGGGTGTCATTCAACTGAATAGCCCAACGGGTATGAAATTCTTCTGGCTTACCATCATTTGAAAGATGTATGTTCATCATATCCTGTAAAGAGCAGGATACAAAGAAATATTGTTGTTTGAGGCGTAGTTTTTTACCGCCGAGATTTTCATCATTGGGATAGAGTACTTTGCAGATATTCTCTGATTTTACCTGGGCATCTACGGCATTGTAATAATCTCCCACATTAAACGAAGAAAGATCAAAAGAATCAGAAGCATCTGATTTCCATAGACGCAAGAAGTTACAGTTTTTAACTTTGTAACCCATGATTGGGGTATCGTAAGGGATACCTTTCACCATGTAGGTGGGAATCCATTTATGGCAGATTTGACCGTTGGCGTCCATATAGGTTTCTGTATGTCCGCCAAACTTAACGTTGACTGCTAACTCGGGTCGCGCTACTTCCCACGGATTGCCTTTAATTAACCAGGCATCGGTTTTTTCTTTTTGCCATCCATCACGAATTTCCTGTTTAAAAATACCAAACTCATAACGAATGCCATAACCTACAGCCGGAATACGTTCGGATGCCTGGGAGTCAATATAACAAGCGGCCAACCGTCCTAATCCTCCGTTGCCCAAACCGGGTTCTTGTTCCTGGGCAATTATATCATCCATATCAAAACCAAGTTCTTCAATGGCCTGTTTCATGGGCTCGTATAAATCCAGATCGATAAGGTTAACACCTAACTGTGGCCCCATAAGGAATTCAGCAGACAAGTAACTTACGAGACGGATTTTTCTATCAAAAAAAACAGCATTCATCATTTTATGTTCTTTTTGAATAAGCCTGTCGCGAACGGCCTGTGCAACTGCTAAGTATAGATCGTTTAACGAAGTGTTTACGATATTTCGCCCCTGTTGATAGAATAAATGTTCTGTTATTGCTTGTTTAAGGGTTTCAACATCCATTCCGGTACGAACATCACAAACTGTTTTTCTTTCAGTGTTTGTTGTTTTTACTTCTGAGTTGCCATCCTTTGCCATAATTATTTATTTTAAATTGTTAGCTGTAAACTATTTATAGAATCTTAGCTATTCTATCTAATTTATGGATTTTTTTGATGCAATGCTATATTGAAAGAGTATTTCAATAAAGAAAATTTAATTAGATTGATTGATATACTATTACAACAAGAGTTCTGGTGTTGAAATATGATTATTCAAAATTATAGGGGGGTGAGTTGAGATAGATATTTTTTTGATGTTGATTTTAATGAACATAAACAAAGATGACCTCCTAAATCCTCCTTAGAGGAGGACTTGAAGAAGGATTACCCAATAGGGGGGCAATAATTTTGCTGAACAAAGGGATTTTCCAGCTCAGAATAAATGTGAGTTATAACTTTATTTTTCCTAATCCATAGTCCTGTGTTGGAGTAAGTATACCATTTTTAAGCTGAAATAAATTGGAAAAGGGATCGGCAAGAAGATCCAGGTGTCCGTCCAGGTCTGCGTATTCAATATTGGGTTTGCTTAAAGCAAAATGAAGTCCGGCAGAAATTCCTAAAGCACATTCATCAATACAACCTACCATTACTTCCATTCCGGCAGCTTTTGCTACGGAATTAATATATTGAGATTCAAGGATTCCACCCACTTTCATAATTTTAATATTAATCATATCGATTAGTTCGTTGCTTGCCAGCCTGAATGCATCTTTAAGTGTTTTGATACTTTCGTCAGCCATTACAGGTATATCAACTTGCTGAGTTACTTCACCCAACTGTTCTTCGTTACTTTGCTTTGTGGGTTGCTCTAATATTTCAATATTAGCAGGTTTTGTCTTATTTATAAATTCGATTGAATCAGCAGGAGTATAACCCTGGTTTGCATCAAAACGCAAGAGAAAACTATCACCGTATTTCTCCCTGAGTTTAAGAACTTTTTCAATATCTTCAGCTAAGTTACTTCCTCCTTTAAGTTTTAAGATTGAATATCCTTGTTTAATGTAATACCCCGCTTGTTCTAAAGTCTCTTTAACAGATAAAATACCAATAGTTATACTTGTAGGTATTTTATCACGAAATCCGCCCAACAACTGATAAAGTGGCAGTTTTGCTTTACGGGCCAATAGATCATAAAGTGCCATATCTACCATTGCTATTGTTGATGATGCTTTTGGAATCAATTGAAAAAGGGTATGTGTTATTTTTGCAATTTGAAATGGATTCTGATCTTGTAATAATCCAAAAATTTTAGTTTCTATATTTTGAATAACATCTTCCGGAGTTTCTCGTGTAACTTCCATATCTGGTGCTGCACATCCCCATCCGGTAATTCCATTATCAGTTGTGAGTTTAAGTATTATGTTGCTTGTTTTATCAATTGTTTCATAAGCAATGGTGTAAGGAATCGCAAGAGGCATGTCGAGCCGGAAATATTCAATCTTTGAAATTTTCATTAATACCTGTTTTGAAATAATTTTTCTGAAGGTGTATTTTTAATTGTCTCAACAAAATCTACCATTTTTTTTATCATTATGTCCCACATTTTTTCTCCTTTCTCGATAGTTGCTTTTGTGGCATTTCCCATAACCCCAGAGTTTGTGAGTTTTTTTGTGTGGACATACCAATTTACGCCTCTTTCAGAAGTATAGTCAAGATATTCGTTATCCAGATCCAGTGTGTCGTCAACAGCCTTATCCATTTCAACTAGTTCTGGCCTGATGGCAAGAGTTGTGCTTGTTTCAATTTCACCGGCATGTATATCATTGGGCGTTTCAATCAGGTTATATAAATCAACATCGCTGGTCTCGCCAGTTTCTACACAAACAAAAATATGAGCATCACGATTTATCATCTGAGCTGCATAAGTTAGGGTAGGGGCATTGTCTCCATGTCCATTTAAGATGATAATTTTTTTGATTCCGTTATGAGCCAATCCCATTCCTATATCGTAAATCAGGGCAGACAAAGCATTGTTTGTAACCGCAAGTGTTCCTTTAAAATCATTGTGATGGTAAGAAACACCATATGGAATAGCCGGTAAAATAAAGGGCTTTGGATCACTACAATTTTCTGCTACTTTTTTTGCCAGATATTCAGAGTCAAAATAATCGACATCTAACGGCAAATGAGGGCCATGTTGCTCAATAGCTCCGCATGGTAGAATAGCAGTATCAACAATTTTTAGTCTCTCCTGGATTTCTGGCCATGACAGGGTTGCCCATAAATAATCCGGATATTTAATTTTATCTTTCATCGAATTTATAATTAGCTTCATTAAGAAAATTATCGTCTATTTTTAAATCAATCCATTTATTGTTAATCTTTTGAACTGCACCCAATGAATAATTTTTTAGGATATTGAATAAGGGCTTACGAATATGTCTTGGAAGATCTTCAATGTTACTTCTTTTTTTGTCGAAACGAAGTTTCATGATTTCCAGGTGTTCTTTTGCTGCCTTTTTTGTGAATTCATTGACTGGTAAAAGATTTTTATTGAGCAGCATAGCGTACAAATGAGCAGCATCGCTTCCAATTTGTTTTACAGATTTTGAGGCAAGGGCTATAAGTCCTTTATCAATTTGTGAGATGCTATAGCCACATGCCAGAGGATCTTCATCTAAAGCTTTTATCATTCCTATAATCCTGCGGCATTTTTCGCAATTACCACAAGGAACCATTTTATCACCTTCTTTATGGGCTGCATGACAAGATACCTGGTGTTTTTGTAGTTCGGGATATCGTTTTATCAAAATTTTCATAATCAACATCTCAGACAGGCTACGCAACAAGGAATATTGATAGATATTCCAGTTTTTTCTGAAATAATATCTTGTTAAGGCATTATCGAAATATTTACTCTGATCATACAATCCGTTATAATGTGATATTCCTTCCAGGTACCCTTTAACCGTTGTATCATATTCATCACCAATAAGTATATTGCCAATCCCTTTTTTTCGAACAACAGGCAGTACTCCAAATAAAAAAACAGCAACCGTCCATAACCTTATCGGATAGATGTCTGCCCTGATATTTGCATAGTTTTCTTTTATAAATGGTAAATGCTTTAACATCCAGTTAAATAATCTGTCACTGTTACACCAGGGCTTTTCGGTATTGGGTTCAGTTTTAAGATAGTAATGATAGGAATTATAGGCAGTATACCAATGTCTTCCTGCCTCGTTGATAAAAACAGGGTAGGGCTCACCAATTTCTTTTATGATACCATAAGTTAGCAGGCTGTCTTTACCACCACTACTAAGAATTGCATATTTATTTAAATCAGGTTTAAGACTATCAGATGTTTTTACTTGTTCTGCGAATTGTGAGTTTGAAAAAATAATTTTTGCCTGCGTATAATTATCTCTTTTTTCTGGTTTTAAGCTATCATAGGGTGACTTAAGAAATTCATTTTTGATAAGTAATTTATTGGTTAATATTTCACGAGAAGTATTTTCCATCATATCAAAAATAAATTTCTTATCCGGTTGGTCATACAAACCATCAAACTCAATTGTTTTACAAAAGAGGCCATAGTTTAATGCCACCTGAGCAAGCATCATAGAGGCAAGGTTTATATCATTATGATTTTTTTTGTCGAAATAATCTTTTTCATAGGTGTATGTCAAATCATAAGCATCTGATTCACCAGAGAATTTCTCAACGACATAACTTGCCTTTACATTTTTTTTCTCTATGCGGATGTTGTTAACAGAAAGCTTTTTAATAACAATAAAAGATTCGAGTGAAATCACTATCTATAAGTTTTAATCAGTTTTATCAATTCATCTGCTCCATTTTCCAAAACATCTACTGCCAGTAAGCCCGTTTCTTCTGTGATTTTCTGACATGCCGGGATTATCTCATCTTTTTCCATCTCTTCATGGTTTACAGTAATGGCAATTACTTTTTTGCCGGAAATGGTTTCAATAGCGGCAATTTGCTCTTTTAAAGGATGTAATTTGTATCCTGGGAAGCCATCATATTCAACTCTTTTAGGCGCATGTTGTAAGATAACATAATTGGGCCTTCCAGCTGCAAGAATTTCAAATCCACCGGGGTAAGCAGGATTCATTAAACTGCCTTGTCCTTCAATAACGATGATATCAGGGGATTCGTTTTTCCATGCTTCATGAACAGCATGTTCAATTTCTCCGGAAACAAAATCATTTATGCAACTATCCATAATCATGGAATATTTAGCTCCCTGCATCCAGGCTGTTTGTCCGGTTCCAACCATCTCAGCTTTTAAACCTGCATTACGAAAAGCATGAACAATAATCCAGGCTGTTGTTCTTTTCCCTATGGCAGAGTCTGTACCAAGCACAGCAATTTTAAGGCAATCTACTTCTTCAATTTTACCACTAAAGAAATGTAAATAATCACGGTCGGGTGTCCTTCTAATATCTCGGATCCTGCATTTGTTTTTTGCTGCCAGCGACATTAGTTTTTCATTTTTATAAAGAAAATCGTGTAAGCCACTATCTACATTTAATCCGGCGTTTATTGATTGCTCAATTACTGTTTTTGCCTCTTCCGGAAGCCTGCCACCATCAGGGGCAAGGCCTATAACCAATGTTTTAGGTTTATTTTCTTCCCCTAACATAGTCATGGCTTCTTCAAAGTTTTCGAAAATTGGTATACCCGATTTTTTTCCATCGAGTATTATCCCGGCATCTTTTCCTGCGTATTTTTTATCGATTACACCTACAATTTCATATCTTTCTGTGAAACGTACCAAGCCATGAGCAGTTTTACCATTAGGAGTATTAAAAGCTCCGTCTGCATAAACTAAAGCTTTTCCGTCGATTGTATTTTTCATAATTATTAATATTTTCCTGTTAAGATTGCAACAAACCTATCATTAATTAGATCTTTATCTTTATGTCTTTCGAGCAAGGCAATTAGTCCGGATGTAGAAGCAGGTAAAATCCTGTAACCTTCTTTTTTGTGCAAAAAAATGCTCATGTCTTTCATTTTTTTGTCACTGATATGATGGGCTTCTCCTCCGGATTGCCTTAAGGCATAGAGCGCTTCATCACCATCAAAACTATGCCAGTTGATGAGTGGTTCATTAATTAAAGTTTCCTTTATCAGTTTTGGATCGATATCCTTACAGGTATCCAATCCTGCTTTAAAAGAAGTAATAATTGGATTTTTATGAGCAGCTGATCCGGCAATGAAAATTGGTATCCTGGATGTTTTCCCTCTTTTATACAAACTGACAAATCCACGATAAATCCCTGCTAGTAAAGTGCCGTTAGAAACCGGGGCAGCAAGATATTTGGGAGCGTCTCTTAACTGATCATAAATTTCATTAGCAATTTCTGCATAAGCAGATATTTGTAAAGGAGTATTTGCACCGCCAGGGTTGGCATCGTACCATTCATTTTGTTGGGCAAGTCTGCTGGATTCGGAAACGGTATCTTCATAAGTTCCTGGAAGCCTTATAATTTCAGCTTCGAATACCTCCATCTCTTTTATTCGTTCAGTATGGTACGTTTCGGGGATAAATATTTTACAATGGATACCAGCCAGGTAGGCGGCAAAAGCTACTGCTACGCCATAGTTTCCGCATGTTGCCAAAGAAATAACATCGTAGTTCCTCCTAAATGCATCATGTACTTGGGCAAATGCAATCCTGTCTTTTTGTGTGCCTGTTGGATTTTCTCCTTCGTATTTAATGTATAGTTGTCTGATATCCATTTCCCTTTCCAGATTTTTTGCTCTGTTTAAGGAAGTATCGCCAATTTCGAGGGAAACAATATCTTCAAACGCTTCAATACGATCAACAATTGAAAGGCTTTGGTCTTTAACTATTTCACTTAAATTATTTACCTCCTTTGTTATCTTTATTTCGGCTGTTTTTACACCGTCGAGAATATTCATTGTATTCATTTAAATAGCAACTAAAATTTATTTTTATAAATAAACCAGTTGGTAGTACAGGACATTGTTTATAAACACCTACTATACTTTTTTTAATTTATAATTTCAACCAAATGTATAGAATTGGATGTAACTATTTTGATAACTTTTAAGATTATTTTTAGGAAAGTTATAAAACAAAAATGATACAGATAAAATGGTTCGTCTTAGCATATTCAAATGTTCCATAAGGTGTGAATTTACAGTTTTATATTTACTTAACATTTATTTTAGAATCTAACTCTATATTTGGCAGCATAAATGGTTTGATGAATGAAAAATAATGCAGACGAAATACTTATCAAACTTATTAAACAACACGACCAGAAAGCATTGGAATCACTTTATAAGAAGTATTATTACTCCTTATGTGATTTTGCTTTTACTATTGTTAAAAGAGTAGAACTAGCAGAAGAAATTGTATCGGATGTATTTTTTAATATCTGGATAAAAAGAGATAGTTTGGATATAAAAAGTAATTTAAAAGCTTACCTGTTTTTGGCAGCAAGAAATCAATCAATAAATTATTATAATAAATATCAAATAAATTTCGAAGAAGTAGATATCTCAAAATCAATTGTCGAAATTCCGGAGTGTATAGATGCTAATACAGGAATTGAATATGAAGAACTGGAGAATGAAATCCAAAATATTCTGGAAGAGTTGCCTCCTCAAAGGAGGCTCATTTTTAAACTACATCGATTGGAAGGTTTAAAATACAGGGAAATAGCAGAAACATTATCGATTTCCGTAAATACAGTACAGAAACAAATGATAGAGGCATCAAAGTATATTGAAAAATATAAGCCCAGATTAAAAGCACTTCTTTTTGTGACTTTTTTATTTTCGTTATTCTAAATAAAATGATGCCTTTTTGTTAATTGCAAGTCTAACCAAGCCCTCTTTTTTTAATACATTATTCATGTTTTCTTAATGTTTTTTTAAAGCACTTCAATGGTAGATAAAATTCAAATCCCTTGTCTTATTGATGTAAACAAATAAGAAAGTGAATAACGATTTTTTTGAATTAGCAAATAAGATATTGTCAAAACAATATACTACAGATGAAAAAAAATTGCATAATTATTTATTACATAATAATGATTATAAAAAGTTTTTCTACTGGTATATGTCTAAATGGGAAAATAAAAAAGATTTTTCCAGTAAAATTTTCAATTATTCCAGGGGATTAAAGCTATTAAGAACAAAAATTGCCCAATCAGAAAATGGAACTGTTGGAATAAGAACGAATGAATTTTGGTTGACAAAAAAGTTTGTTCAATTAGCTGCATCTATCGTAATTATAATAAGTTTTGGTATAATATCATTTAATTATATCAAGGGAGATCTTGAGCAGTCACAAGATAAAATTATAACTTATGTGTCAGGAAAAGGAGAAAGAACTAAACTCGAGTTACCGGATGGCTCCTGGGTTTATCTAAATTCAAAGTCTAAAATTTCGTATCCGGAAAAATTTTCAAAAAAAGAGCGGAAAGTAGAATTGTCTGGAGAAGCTTTTTTTGAAGTAGTACATGATGAAAAACATCCGTTTGTCGTTCAAACAGGAGAAATCTCAACAACAGTTTTAGGAACAACATTTAACGTTTCAACCCAACAAGATTTTGTTACTGTAACCCTTGAGACGGGAAAAGTAAAAATAAATGGAATAAAAAATAGCAAAGGGATTTATCTGAATCCCGGAGAGCAATTTCGATTTAACATTCAGAATGGTAAATACAGAAAGGCTGAAGTTAATACAAGTTTATTCACAGATTGGCGAAACGGAATTCTACAATTCAATGAAATCAGCTTTGGTGATGCGATTCATCAACTTGAAAACTGGTATAACATACAAATACAATGTGATTCAAAAGAGTTGTTACATCGCAATATAAGAGGGAAATATATGAATGAAGACTTCAAAACTGTGATGGAAGACCTTGAATTTATGTTTGAATTTAACTATGAATTTTTAAATGATAGCGCTGTTAAAATTAAATCCAATTAATAATGTTTAACCTGAAAATTAAAATTGCCTATGATAAAAACCTCTTAATGAAAAACCAACAAAAAACCGGAATTGCGTACAACAATCCCGGCTTGAAATTTCTCAATTAAAACGATAAAATTTTAATAATAACAAATCTATGAAATATAAACGAAATTTAAAATTCATTCTCTCTCGTTCAAAGAGATACATATTACTGTTAATGTGTATTTTCAGTTTGAACGTACTTTTTGCTCAAACAGAAAATGAGCCGAAAGTCTCATTAAAAGTAGAAGATGCTACACTAGAACAAATTTTCAAGGAATTAGAAAGTGCTTCAGGATATAATTTTAGGTATACAGATGAAATTATGAGTGATAAAAGGAAATTCACTTATAATTATTCAAGTTCAGCTTTAAGTACCGTATTAACAAAAATTAGTAAAGATGCTGGCCTTGATTATAAAGTAGGGGATAAAACTGTAACAGTTAAATCATTAGAAAAGAAGACTGTTAAAGGAAAACTTACTGATTCGCAAACTGGCGAGCCGTTAATTGGAGCAACTGTAACTCTATCCGGAACAACGCAGGGAACAGTAACGGATGTAGATGGGAATTATTCCATTGAAGTATTCCCAAATTCAACCTTAAATTTTTCATATATCGGTTATCAAACTGCACAGGTTGAGGTAGCAGGAAGGACAGTTCTGGATTTTCCTTTGGAATCAGTTATTACCGGTCTTGATGAGGTTGTAGTTGTTGGATACGGAACAGCTAAGAAAAAGGATGTTACCGGAGCTATTGTTAATGTTGATGTAAGCAATTTTAGTACTGGTCCTGGTGTTTCATCTGTAACAGAAATGATGCAAGGTATGATTCCCGGTGTTACCATTATGAATGATAGTGGAGATCCTTCTGAAGGGCAAACTGTTCGTATCCGGGGAAGGAGCACATTAAACTCTGAAGGACCTCTTTGGATTGTCGATGGTATTGTGAATGAAGGTGGCGTATCACCAAGTGAAGTTGAGTCAATAACAATTTTGAAGGATGCATCAGCTGCTATTTATGGAACCAGGGCATCAGGAGGAGTAATTTTGGTTACTACAAAAAAGGCAAAAAAAGAATTAAATGTTGACTTTGATGTGAAATACGGCTGGAGTACTCCGTGGAAGAAATTACAGCCTATGAATGCAGAAGAATACTGTGATTATTACACAGAAGTCTATGAAAATTCAGGACAAGATGTTCCAGAATACCTGAGTATGGATTATTTTAGGACAACACGCACCAACTGGATAGATGCTGTTATGCAAACAGGAGCCAGTGAAGATTATAACTTAACAATAAGCGGAGGGACAGACCGTTCTACCTTTAGTATTTTTGGTAACTGGAATGTTACAAATGGAACCTTACATAACACTTTCAGTAAGGGGGGTAGACTTCGGATAAAATCAGATCATAAACTGTTAAAAGATCGCCTTACGGTTGGTGAAAATATTACCTTGTCAACATCGCAAAGCTTAGGGGCAAATACAACCAGTGGATATACAGGTATATTAATTTCATCAATTTATTATCCTGCATCTGCAAGTGTTTTCCTGGATAATGGTGATTATAGTGGAGTAGTGGATGAAACGAATGAAGAGGCATATGCCTATGTTGGTAACTTTGGTGATTTACGCAATCCATATGCAACATTAGATCGCGCCAATGTTGATAATCCAAATATCAATGCCATTCTTAATGGTTATGCAGAACTTGATATTTGGAAAGGACTTAAGTTTCGATCTAACTTTACTTATAAATTCTCAAATGCGTATAGTAGAGCGTTCGAATACAGGATATTGGAAGTAGGAAAAGTTTATGACCGTAATATCCTTACAATGGGAGCTTCTACAAGTAGTTCAAAAATTGCAGAACAACTGTTAACGTACGAGAATACATTCGGTAATCATGCTATTTCTGCACTTGCAGGATATACTTCAGAATTTAATGATGGCGATAGTTTTAGTATATCCGCTCGTGAATTTAGTTCTGAAGAGGAATCTCAACAGGAATTCGAAAATGCAACTGATTATGATACCGACACTCCATCATCTTCACGATGGGAAAATTCTATATTATCTATTGTTGGTCGTGTGGCTTATTCATATAACAACAGATATTATCTCACCGGGATAATACGACATGATGGTACTTCTAAATTAGCAGAGCAAAATCGTTGGGGAACATTTCCTTCCGTGTCTGCAGCCTGGAGAATTTCTGATGAAAGTTTTATGTCAGGGATTGAGTTTATTGATGATTTAAAAATTAGGGCAAGTTGGGGACAAATGGGAAATATTGCTCCTCTTGGTAACTATGCATATTCTGCCAATCTTTCATCAACAAGTAATATCCTGCTGGGAGAAGATCCTGTCTATTACAGCGCTTATTACATGAATGATATCAGTAATGAAAACCTGAAATGGGAAACAACAACAACTACCGACGTTGGTTTTGATGCTTATTTAATGAACTCAAGACTTAGCCTTTCAGCTGATTATTATAATAAAGATGTTTCAGACATGCTAAACGATGTTGAGTTACCTGATTATTCTGGAATTTCCGAACCGGTATGGATGAATGTTGGAGAAGTACATAATGAGGGTATTGAATTCCTGATTGGTTGGAGAGAGCAAATCGGCGATTTTAACTACGGAGTGGCAGTTAATGTTGCACATAACAAAAATAAGTTGATTAAATATTCGGATGAATCAACTTATGAAAGTGATGGTAGTAATGTAAGAAGTATCCTCTATCCACTGAGACATGAAGAAGGTCATCCATTGTACTCTTTTTATCTTGTTAAGTCAGATGGCATTTTTCAGTCTGATGAAGAAGCACAGGCATATACAAAAGATGGGGTAATGATCCAACCAAATGCTGTTGCCGGGGATATTAAATTTATTGATTATGATGATGACGGAGATATTGATAGTGACGATAAACAATTTTGTGGCGATTACTATCCTGATTTTACGTATTCTATCAATATTAATCTAGGATATAAGAACTGGGATTGTAGCATGATGTTCCAGGGAGTGCAAAATGTAGAGGTATTCGCAGGATGGAAATATTCAACCCTTCAGCCAATACAAGGATATAATCTGTTGGCAGATGCACAGGATTATTGGTCAGAAAGTAATACAGGTGCAGATATTCCTTATGCAAAGTTTGTTGATTCAAATGGAAACTATACAACTGCTTCTGATTGGTACCTGGAAGATGGTTCATATTTGCGTTTGAAGACTATGACTATCGGGTATACTCTTCCTTCAAACATATTGACTCGAGTTGGTATTTCTAAATTGCGTTTGTATTGCACCGGACAAAATTTGTTGACTTTTACAAATTATTCAGGCTTTGATCCTGAAGTAGGTGAATATGGATTAGATATGTTAAAATATCCACAATCAAGAACAGTAATGTTTGGTGCAAGTCTAAGTTTTTAATTTTTTAAATTTTTGATTCAATGAAAAATATAATATATATATTGTTTATATTCTTAAGTTTTCAGTTCTATTCTTGTTCTGAAGACTATTTAGACACCACCCAGTATGGAGCCCCATCCTCAGAAAATTTCTGGATTGATGATGCAGCTGCAATTTTAGGTACGAATTCTATTTATTCTGAATTGGATGCGGAAGAAATGTATGGGCGAGGATATATGTGGCTTATCAACGCATCTGACGATATGATAGACGGGCGTAATAAAAGCTCCATTGGTGCACTTAAGAATTTTACTTCAGACGGGAATGTAAGTTATCTTAATGATTCTTGGTCTAGGCACTGGAAAACAATTCGCCTTTGTAATGATGTGATCCGCAACATAAAAGAAATGGATGAAGAAGGCCTGATTTCAGAAGACGTTCGCGATTTCTGTTTGGGACAAGCTTATTTTATGTCTGGATGGATGTATTTCGAGTTATCCTACCACTATGGTGATAGTAAAATGGGGATTCCTATCTTAAGTGAGGAAGATCCTACAGATTATATGAAAGCTAGAGAAGAAAACGTACAGGTTAACTATGATTATGCAATGGAGAAACTCCAGCTTGCATACGAACTTTTACCTTCTCTTGAAGATATGGATAGCGAAGATAAGGGAAGGCCTCATAAAGATGCTGCTTTAGCTGTGATGGCAAAAATATCTTTATATACAGAAGATTGGCAGAGCGTTATTGACTATGCAGATTTAATTGCGAATTCTTCTTCAGGGAGAGCTCTTATAGATACAGATACTCCTTCGGAAGATTTCCATAGTGTATTTAAAATTGAAAACAATCTGTCCAGCGAATACCTTTGGTCGGTTGTATCTAATGAAAATAGAGGAAGTATGCTCCCTGGTGTAATGCTTGAAAATAAAGGTTGGGGATATTACAATGGTTGGGGATATTTCCAGCCAACAAAAGATCTTGATGATGAATTTGAAGATGGTGATTATCGAAGAAAAGCTACTTTGATAACGGATGGTGATACAATAGAAAATTTCTTTGGAGACGACTTTGTATGGTATCAGACCTCAAATAATCTGACAGGATTTATGTTCAGCAAATATCTTGAACCGTATCAATACGACGAGCCAATAGGTAATACAATAAATACAAGTGGTGATTACGTAACTACAGATTTATGGGTACCTCTTATTCGTTATGCAGATATAATATTAATGAAAGCTGAAGCGAAAATCATGTTGAATGGTGCAGGATCAGGAGATGAAGAAATTAATATGATTCGCGATAGAGCTGGATTAGCTGCGAAATCTGACTGTACGCTTGAAGATTTAAAGCACGAAAGACGTTGTGAGCTAGCTGGAGAATTTGCCGATCGACATTTTGATTTGGTACGTTGGGAGGATGCTGAAGCAAATTATGCGCAGCCTCTTTCTGGAATGAGGTATAACTATGATGCCTCTATGAACTTAATAAGCTCAGAAGAAACAGTAGTTTGGGAAGCCCGGGATTACAATCCGGAATACCATCATGTTTGGCCTATTCCTCCTGAAGAAATTGAAAAAACAGAAGGTACGGACTATGAACTGGTACAAAATGCCGGATGGTAAAATAAAATCTTTTGGAGGGACGAAAGTCCCTCTGCTTTTTTTGATTTAGATAAAAAGAAAAAATAGATGTAGTATAAATATTAATATGTTTTCTGATGAAGAATTTGATATTATGTTTGATGTTGGTTTTGATAGTTAGTTGTAATTCTCTCGATAAGAAAAAGGAGAAATATTTAGAATTATCAAAAGTGGAGTTGCCTGGAAGTATTACATTTTCAAATCCTTTTGATGGAGCAGTTTTCCCTCCTGAATTTCCTTCTCCAACAATTATGTGGGATGATGATAAATCAATAAATACACATTGGTTTGTAAGTATAAAAACCAGTCAGTCTGAAGGGGAGTATTGTTCTTTTGTTGATAAGAGAGAATGGAAACCCGATGTTCTAACCTGGGATAAAATAAAACAAGAATCAAAAGAAAATCCGGCAACAATTACAGTTATTGGATTTGACGAAAAAAATAAAAATACGATAAACAGTGGGGCTAAAATTCAAATAAGTGTTTCTGCAGATTCTGTTGGTGCTCCTGTCTTTTACCGTGCTGTACCACTTCCTTTCAGTTTTGCAACCAGTCACCTGGACTCGATTAAATATATGTTAGGGGATATTTCGTCAGAAGAGCAACCAAAAATATTACTCGAGAATTTACCGGTATGTGGCAATTGCCATTCTTTTTCACCCGACGGTAAAAGATTTGCTATGGATGTAGATGCTTTTGGAGATAAAGGCTCGTACCTGGTTTCTGAGGTTGAAAAAGAAGTAACAATGAGTCCGGAGAGTTTTATTACATGGAGTGATTTCCAGGAAAAATCAACAATGGCATTGTTGTCTCAGATTTCACCAAATGGTAAATATGTAGTAAGTACTCTCGATGATAACGAGATATTTGAGTCTAGGGATGAACTTGAGTATTCTCAATTATTTTTTCCTATAAAAGGAATATTAACAGTTTATGATGTTGATAAAAAAACATACAGTTCTTTACCCGGAGCAAGTGATACCATGTATGTACAAAGCAATCCCAACTGGAGTCCTGATAATAAGTCGATATATTTTGCAAAAGGAAGGGCTGTACAACGAAAACAGAGCGGTATGACCTATGGAACAGGTGTTTACGATATAAATAAGTTTCAAGCCATGCGAGATAGCTTTCTAACAGCCAAAAAAAAATTCAAATTTGATGTGATGAAAATTCTTTTTAATGAAGGTAAGGGCGGTAAAGCAATACCTGTTAAAGGGGCATCAGAAAATAATAAAAGCAATTATTTTTCCAAGATTTCGCCCGATGGGAAATGGATGGTGTTTTGTCAGGCAGAAAATTATATGTTGCTTCAACCCGATAGCAAATTATATATTATGCCTACAGATGGTTCAGAGGAACCTCGCTTGATGAACTGCAATACATCCAATATGAATTCATGGCATTCCTGGTCACCCAATGGCAGATGGTTGGTGTTTTCCTCTAAGATAAAAGGGGCTTATACACAATTAATGTTAGCTCATGTTGATGAGAATGGAATTGGTTCTCCTCCGGTATGGTTAGAAAACTTACGCGTTGATAATAGAGCTGCCAATATTCCTGAATTTGTAAATGTTGATTTTAATGATTTTAATAAAATTATTGATGATTTTTCAGATGTTGCTGATTACAATGTTAGAGGTACTTCAAAAGCACAATTTGGTGATTTTAAAAATGCAATAATAGATTTTAATAAAGCATTGCAAATAAATAAGAATGATCATCAGGCTTATGCAAATAGGGGGAAAGCAAAAGATGAATTAGGGGACTTGACAGGTGCTTTAGAGGATTTGTCAAAGGCTATTGAGCTTAATCCAGAAGAGAGTGGTTACTACATTCACAGGAGTAACACAAAGGTTAAAATGAGAAATTTACAGGGAGCGATTGATGATTGTAGCAAGGCAATAAAAATAAAACCCAAAGATGCAACTCTCTATGCTCACAGAGCGGGAATTTATAAAATGGATTCTAAATTTGATAAATCAATAGAGGATTTTTCAATGGCAATAAAATTAGATCCGGATTATTCCCTTTACTACCTTCATCGTGCACAACTATTCAATGACCAGAAAAAGACTGATAGTGCAAACAAAGACATAAATAAGGCCATTTCTCTTGAGCCTAAAAATGTTAAGTATATAACCCTGAAAGGTATTATAGCTAAAAACAGAGGAGATAATAAAGAAGCAATCGAATGTTTTAAAAAAGCTATAAAAGTTAATGCTACTTACTATGAGCCTTATTCTGAGTTAGCCATTATCAATGAAGAAATGGGTGAGCTGGAGGAGTCGATTAGTAATTTTGAAAAAGCTATTGAACATTATGATAAAGAATCAAAAAAAGATCTTGCATTAATTTACAATAACAAGGGAACTGTTTACGGAAAACTAAAGGATTATGGAAATGCTATCAATAATTTTAATCAAGCCTTAAATTACTGGCCAAATTCTGTTGATGCTTATAGTAACAGGGCATTTGCAAACCTCAATCTTGGAAGATACCAGGATGCTGAGCTAGATTGTAATACTGCTTTACAGATAGAGCCAGGGATGAAAAAAGCAAAAATAATTAAGGAAATGATTAGGAAAGAACAGAAATAGATTGCTCGATATACGATTCCTTTTAACCAACTAAAGATTTTAAATGTAATTAATTAGATCATGAAAGAGATAAATAAATTAATAGTAGTATTGCTTTTTATTTTCAGTATAACGTCCTGTAAAAATACAGAGATAAGTGGAACTTTACCTATACCAGCCCATGCACATAACGATTATAATCATGCAACTCCTTTATTTGATGCTTTGACATTAAATTTCAGAAGTATTGAAGCGGATGTTTATTCAATAGGAGATTCTTTATTTGTAGCACATGATTTTGAAAATATTAAGCCTGGGAGAACATTACGAAATTTATACCTGAACCCGTTAAAAGAATATATTGCACAGAATAATGGATTCATCTTTTCAGATTCGACGGATCTTATTCTTTTGGTTGATATTAAAGATGATTCCCTCAGGACCTACAAATTATTACACGAAATTCTTAATGAATATAAAGAGATGCTGACAGTCATTATCAATGGTAATGTTTCTAAAGGTTCTGTAACAGTTGTAGTTTCAGGTAACAGGGCAATTGATTATATCTCAAATCAAAATGCGAGGTATGCTGGTATTGATGGAAGAATTTCTGATTTAACACACGATTATCCGGTTTCTCTAATGCCTCTAATAAGTGATAACTGGAACAACTATTTTGAGTGGACAGGAAATGGAGAAATGCCTTCAGAAGAAAGAGAAAAACTCCATGATATTGTTAGAAAGACTAAAGAAAAAGGTTGTATGCTAAGATTTTGGGCTACCCCAGACTCAGAAGAAAAGCAAAGAGAGAATGTTTGGAACGAATTATATTCTGCGGATGTAAGCCTTATTGGAACCGATGATTTAAATAGTTTGAAAGAATATTTAAGTAAATAATTAAACTTTATAAAAATGAAAAATGTGTTTAAGAACCTTTTAACAATAATGTTGGTTTTTTTTACCCTTCAATCATGTTCAGAAAAACCAAAAGAGATGGATAATATTATAAGTTTGAAATTTAATGAGAACGGGAAATTTAAGATTGTTCAGTTTACAGATATTCATTGGAAAAATGGGTCGGAACAATGTGATTCAACAATAATGATTCTTGAAAAAGTATTAGATACAGAAAAGCCAGATTTAGTAGTATTCACGGGTGATATTGCTTATTCAGAACCGCAAAAGGAAGGCTGGAATTCTATCGCAGCTCCTATTATTGAAAGACAAATTCCCTGGGCTCTTGTACTTGGCAATCATGATGAGGAATTTGATATGGAACGTGAAGATATTATTCCATATTTACAGAAAATGCCTTGTTTTGTGGGTTCAAAAGGTCCTGAAAATATTGCTGGATATAGTAATTATATTTTACCTATTAAATCATCAAAGACGGACAGCGCTGCTGCAAATTTATATTTCTTTGATTCAAATGCCTATGTAAAAGATAAGAAGAATGGATATTACGATTGGATTAAGTTAGATCAAATACAATGGTACTTGGAACAATCTCAGAAAATAAAAAATCAGAATCAAGGCTATACTTTACCAGCTCTTGCTTTTTTCCATATTCCTTTACCCGAGTATGATGAATTGTATCAGTCAGGTAATTATATTGGTCGGAAAAGAGAAGATGTTTGCTCACCAAAAATAAACTCAGGTCTTTATGCTGCCTTTTTAGAAAATAAAGAAGTAATGGGCGTTTTTGTTGGTCATGACCATGACAATGATTATGTGGGGAATCTACGTGATATTGTTTTGGCTTATGGTCGTGTTTCCGGCCTTGATGCCTATGGTGCTTTTGAAAGAGGAGGAAGGATTATTGAATTAACAGAAGGTGATTTTAAATTTGATACATGGATTAGAACAGCAACAAACACCGAGATGATGTACTATTATCCAAATAATGAGTTATATCCAAATGATAGTACCGTATTTATGCCAGCAGCGGAAATAGAACTTAAAGAAAATGGTGTTACATATAAGTATTTTGAAGGTCAGTTTAGTATGGTAAATGATATTGTAAACAAATCACCCAAGGAGCAGGGAAAAACAAACAATATTTCAATTGACTCAGCAAAAGTTGAGGATCACTTTGCTTACGAATTCGATTCGTATATCGAAATACCAGAAAATGGACTTTACAAGTTTAAACTTTCATCTGACGATGGTGCTGTTGTTTATATTGATGAGAAGGAAATTGTTAATAACGATGGCTCACATAGTTTATCATCAAAAGAAGGCATTGTTGGATTAGAAAGAGGTTTTCATAAAATTAAGGTTTTATATTTTGAAGATTATATGGGGAATGAGTTAAAGCTTGGTATTGTAGGGCTTTCCATAAACTATGATCAGATTACTGATAACATGTTTTATAATTAGTTTTTAGATTAAAAAAAGTAACAAATGAAATACAATAGGTTAGTTCATCCTATATTATTTATAGGACTATTATTCTCTTTTTCTTGTAAGAACAGTGAGAAGTATGATAATCCGGAATCTCAAAAGATTCATACATATGATAATTCCAACACTTATTCGGTTGAAAAAATTCAGGCAGTTCCTGCTGAAAATATAAGAAATATCATTTTTATGATTGGAGATGGGATGGGATTGATGCATGCGTATTCAGCATGGACAGCAAACAAAGGACATTTAAATATAGAGAATTGTAATTATGTTGGTTTGGCAAAGACGTATTGCTCTGATAATTTAATTACCGATTCAGCAGCGAGTGGAACAGCAATGTCAACCGGACAAAAAACAAAAAAAGGGTACGTTGGTGTAGATTCAACAGGAAATTCGTTAAAATCAATTTGTGAATATGCCAGTGAAGCAAATATGTCAACCGGAGTAATATCTTCTTGTCGACTTACAGATGCAACACCAGCTACTTTTGCTGTAGAGAACATTGATAGAGATAAAAGTGATGAAATAGCAGCAGCTTATGTTGATTGTGGTATTGATTTTATCCTGGGGGGTGGATTAAAATATTTTTCAACTCTACTTCCAGAATTTGAAAACAAAGGATATCAGGTTGCCACATCAATGGAAGATTTGGACGTAATTGAAAAAGGAAAAGTCTTTGCCCCGATAGCAGAAAATGATATGGGAAAACCATCAGAGAGAAAAGATCAACTATGGCAGGGAACAAAAAAAGCATTGGATATTTTAAGTAAAGATGAGGATGGTTTCTTTCTAATGGTAGAAGGATCCATGATTGATGATTATGGACATTTCAATGAACTTCTAACCTTAATGGAAGAAATTTATGATTTTGATCAAACTGTTGGCAAAGTTTTTAACTGGGCAACAGAGCATCCAGGTACATTAGTAATTGTTACAGCTGATCATGAAACAGGTGGGCTTACGTTATTAAACGGAGATTTAGAAGAAGGAAAAATTGAATGTAATTTTTCAACAAAAAGTCATAGTGGAGTTATGGTGCCAGTTTATTCATTTGGTCCGGGGGCTGAGAAATTCTCAGGGATCTATGAGAATACGGATTTGTTTTATAAAATGACAGAGGCTCTGAATATTGAGATAAATCAATAGTAGATATTCCAGTAAAAAAATACGGTAAAAAATAAATAGATGAAAAAGACAGCAATAACAGAATTAAATGCATTAAATGAAGCCTATCATTATGATAAACCTTCAGCATTTAGCAGGGGAATGAAAGTAGAAATGGGGGATGTTACATTTTTGTATATCTCAGGAACAGCTAGTATCGATGAGAATGGTGTTTCAGTTCATATTGGAGATTTTGAGAAGCAGACACAGAGAACCTATAACAATATAAAAAATCTTCTAGCATCAGAAGGAGCAACCTGGAAAGATGTAATTAAAACGACGGTTTACATAAAAGATATTGATATGGATTATGATGAGTTTAACAAACTCAGAATTAAGTTTTTTGAAGAAGAAGGGGTAAACCCTTATCCTGCTTCAGTTGGTATTCAGGCAAGATTATGTCGCCCTGAGTTATTAATAGAAATGGATGCTATTGCAATTCTTAAAGCTGGTAAATAATATTTATAGAAAATTAATAATATTTTTGATTTTCAATAATCAAAAATAAACAACAAAATGAGAAAATTAATACCTTCTGTGTTGATTCTAAATATCCTTATTTTATTTTTTTTAGCAAGTGCTTCCTGTCAGAATTCAGATTCAGAAGCAATAAACTGGGAAGAAAAACAAATTGAAAATGGCCTTATTTGGAAACATACACACACCGATAAGCTTTTTGATTCAAAGCAAAATATTAATATTCTTGAGGTTGATATGCAATTGCGGGATGCAACTTTAGTATACAATCGTACAGAAAATGTTCGAACCAGTGAACTTGCCCAAGAAGCAGGGGCAATTGCTGCTGTAAATGCTGGTTTTTTTGATGTGGCAGAAGGAGGATCTGTTACCTACATTAAAGTTGATGGTATTGTTCATGAAGAGGATTCTGTAAAATGGAAGGCAAATCAAAATTTCAATGGAGCAATAATAATTAAAAAGGATGGGGGAGTAGAGATTGAAGTGGCTGATTATTATGAACATTATACATTAAAAGATCAATATGATGATGTTTTATTTACCGGCTGTTTGTTGCTAGATGAAGGAGAAAGAATGCCCCTTCCTGATATCTCGTTTGTGAACAATAGGCATCCAAGAACTTGTATTGGCCTTTTCTCTAATCGCAAAATATTGTTAATTACTGTAGATGGAAGAACAGAGCAGGCACAAGGTATGTCTCTACATGAACTCACTGATTTTCTCGAATTGTTAGGTTGTAAAGAAGCAATTAATCTTGATGGAGGAGGATCAACAAGCATGTGGATTAAAGATTTCGAAGAGTCCGGAATTGTAAATATGCCTTGTGATAATAGAATTTTTGATCATGAAGGGGAGCGTGCCGTTTCTAATATCTTGATTATTAAATAGACTTGTACACAGGTTTTTTGTTAATTTATGATTTGTTAAACAAAACAAATTAATAATCAGGGCTTGAAACCTCAACATCATTCATTAGTTTTGTGAATTATTTTGAGATATACGGGAATTGATGAGTGAAGATAAAAGGGAAAAAAAGAAATATCCACTAATAAATATAAACAATTTTAAAAGGGAGTTCTGGCGTTACCCAAACCGATTGAATGCAATAAGGGCGACTACTTCAATGGGAATCTTGTCCATTCCTTTTATTATTATTGGTAAGCCATATTTTGGAGTTACATTGGCTTTAGGGGCGTTAGCTGGTGCGCTTTCTGAAACAGACGATCATCCAAATGGACGAATAAAAGCTTTATCCCTTACAGTGCTTAGTTTTTTTATTTCGAGTATTTCTGTAGGCCTTTTGCATGAAAATGTATGGTTGCTCGGAGCTGGATTTATTCTTTCTACTATTTTGTTTATTCTTTTAGGAGGAGTAGGGGAAAGATATCGTACAATTACTTTTGGTTCTATTCTGGTAGGTATATACGCCATGTTAGGGGCGAAAATAAGTCCGGCCTGGTATTGGCAGGCTATATTATTGCCTGCAGGTGCACTTTTCCACGGACTTTTATCACTTGCTTTATTATATCGTAAGCCATGGCGGTTACTTGATGAACAGATGGCAAAAGGGTTCTTCAGTTTATCGAATTACCTGGAAAATAAAGCAAAGTTATTCCCCAGTAAAAAAGAGGAACAAGCTGCTATTAATAAAGATTTGGCATTACTCAATATCGGATTAGTAAATACTCTTGAAAAAATTAAAGAAGTACTTAATAATTATAGCCGGGAAGTAAAAGATCAGGAATTACTCAGACCATACCTTCAACGGTTTATGCTTTTACAAAGTTTACATGAGCGAGCTGCTTCAACTCATGAACGTCATGATAAACTTAGTAATGATCAGGAGAGGTTGGAAGTACTTGATGGAGTAGGAGAGATGATTCGTCAGTTGGCCTATGCAACAAGGCAACTAGCTGAAAATATTTTAACCGGCTCTGTTTATCATCACCCTTTGGCCATGGATTGGATCTCGAAAGCAATAGAAATAAAGTTACAGGATATGGATGTGGCCACAGCACAACCATTAATACTTCTTCATCATAATCTTCACCGTTCTCATTTGTCTTTAAAATACTTAGATGATATTGAAAAAGGAACGTCAATACCAAGATTGAGAAAAGACGAACGATCTTTTTTTGAACGAATACGTGTACAGCTTTCGTTTCAACATCCCCGAATGCGGTATGCGTTGAGATTATCCATAAGTTTTCTATTCGGATATATTATTGAGAACCTGCTGGAATTGGATAAAGGAGCCTGGGTGATGTTAACAAGCTTATTTGTTAGTCAAATTACCTATACTGATACACGGCGAAGATTGTTTCAAAGATTACTTGGTACCATTGCCGGAATCGTTTTGGGTATAGTTTTGTTACAAATATTTACAACAGTAGCTTCTCAGGTTATCTTAATGCTTATCTCTGCTTTGGCTTTCTTTTATTGGCTTCGCATTAATTATTCTGTTGCTGTAATTTTTATTACAACTTTTGTGATAAGTGCTTTCAACCTGATATCAGGCGATGGAAATGTGAATATTTTATTGCCAAGATTAATTGATACATTGATAGGAGCTACTATCTCATTTAT
Organism: Bacteroidales bacterium; assembly: GCA_963665085.2. Classification (GTDB taxonomy): domain Bacteria; phylum Bacteroidota; class Bacteroidia; order Bacteroidales; family JAAAOM01. The sequence continues at coordinate 176,743 of CAXXXS010000002.1, read as the reverse complement.
TGTAATTCGCCTTTTATGGCCGGGATGGCAATATCGTCGTCTTCCAGAATTAGTCTCTCAAGCGATGAAAAAGAATATGGCATATTTCAATGCTGTTATTCAGGAATATAAGGAAAGTAGTACTGACGATTATGCCTATCGAATTGCAAGAAGGGAGGCTCACCTTGCAGATAATGAACTTGCACAAGCCTGGAATAGCATGCGTTTGGAACCAAAGAGTAAACAATCACTAATGAAGCAGGCATTTACATTAACTTATCTTAACCATGCATTGTTATCGTATATTTCAGCTTTAGGAGCACATCGGGAAACCAGGTTATCTGATGTCGAAAGTAAAACAGTAATCACCAATAAAATTTCAGATGCAATAAGTGATGTAAGTAAATTTCTGGCAGCTGATTTAGAAAATAGCAGTTCTAATCTTTCTTTATTATTGATTGATTTAAAGCATCAAATAAATTCTACTGATTCAATTTTTGAAAAACAACAGTTGAGACTCTTTTATAATATAGTAAGTACAACTGCTAAATTTATAGAAGCTTTGCAGGGATTGAAGTTAGAAGTAAATAATTAAATTGCGTTGATGTATAGATTTTAGGTATTTGAAGTTTATTTACACATACTTAATTTTCTCTCTAAAAACATAATACGGATTACTATTTTTCTTAATGTATAGTTAAGAATTGGAGTATAGTTTTGCTGATATATAAAACCTGGTAAAATGAAAATCCATCAAGTAATCTTATTCACATTAGTTGCATTTCAATTATCATGTAGTTCTGATAAAGAACGAGCAAAAGTAAATCATGTTATTATTATTGGAATCGATGGTATGTCTGTTGGGGGTGTTAATTTAGCTAATACACCTACTTTCGATGAAATAAAACAAAACGGTTGTTATAGTTTTAATGCTCGTGATGTTTTTCCAACTTCTAGTTCACCTAATTGGAATACAATGCTGACGAGTGCAACAGCATCAATGACTGGTGTTTCATCAAATGATTGGCTGCATGATAATTTTAGACTTCCACCGATGCGAATTACAGAAAATGGATGGTTTCCTGATGTATTTTATGTTTTAAAAAAGGCAGATAAAAATTTAAAAACAGCTTCTGTTTATCATTGGTCAGGTTTTGGTAATCTTTACGATAATAGTTTTGTTGATATTGATATAGATAGCAAAGATGAATATACAACAACTGAAGATGCTATTAAGGTTATAAAAGAAGAAAAACCAAATTTCCTGTTTATTCAGTTAGATCATGTTGACGATTGGGGACACACAGCGGGACATATGACACCCAGGTATCTTCAATCAGTTGAATCAGCTGATTCTTTAGCGGGCAAAATTATTGATGCCGTTAAAGAAGCAGGGATTTTTGAGACTTCGTTAATTGTTATAAATGCAGATCATGGAGGGAAAGGATATGGACACGGACATGAATCGGTTGAGGGAAATACAGTTCCATACTTATTTTATGGAGGGAAAGTGAAAAAAACAGGAGAATTGCTGACTTCTGTTACCCATTTCAATCTCGCACCATTATCGGTTTATGCATTGGGACATGAATCCCCAGATGTATGGTTAGGAAGTGATCTTCATTCAATATTTGTTGACGAGAAAGATCCATTTATTCTCGGAAAATTTATGGCTCCGGTAATGTATACACCAGAGATTTTGCCAAAAGCAACAAATGGAAATTCAGGAGGATTATATATTAATGAAATTCCAAAAGTAACAATTAACTCAATTGCTACAGATGGAGAAATTCATTACACACTTGATGGAACAGATCCTACAAAGGATTCTCCAAAATATACAGAGCCTTTTAAAATAAAATCATCTTGTCAGGTAAAGGCAGCATTTATTAATATTGAAGGACTGAAAAGTCCTGTCGCAGAAGCATTTTTTAGAGTTGTTAAAGGGAGTGATAAAAAAGTAAATTATACCTTATATAAGGGAGAGGAGTGGAGCATACTTCCAGATTTTAGTAAAGCAGAGAAAGTAGAATCAGGCTCTATTGCTGAGTTCTCAACAGATGAATTAACAGAGAAGATTAATAGTTCTACAGGAGTGATTATGACATCTTATTTTAATGTGCCTCAGGTTGGAGAATACAAATTTTATACACGTTCTGATGATGGAAGTAAACTATATGTTGACGGACAGGAAATTGTTAATAATGATGGCGACCATGACGTGAAAGAAGAAACTGGTTCTATAGCGTTAGAAGAAGGCAGACATAAAATAGAGGTTTATTATTTTAATGGAGGAGGAGGTTTTCTTTTAACAACATTGGTAGAAGGCCCTCATTTACCTAAACAAATTTTATCCCCGGAGTATTTAGTAGAGGAATAACTTTATAGGATTGACTTTTAGGTTTTAGTTTGGTAAAGCTGTTTGTGTGCAACAAGTAGCTTTTTATTAATAAAAACAGTTTAACTTTTATTTAAAGTTAAACTGTTTTTGGGGTATTCTATTTTGTATAGAAGAATCTTAAAAGACTACCAAATATTAGTAATCCTAGAAATGTATTTATTAATTGCATTACAATTAACGGGGTAGGGTAATTAATGGTCATCCATTGATTGAATGCTTCAGGAACAGATTTTATAATACCGATTGTTATTCCAAAAATTAAACCTTTTATCCATCCTTTTCCGGGCAAGCATGAGTAACAATATTTAAAAAGGAAAATCCAGAATATCATAAGGATTATACCAAATACCATTGTAAGTACAATCCAGTTACCTAAACCACCTAAAAAGTCAAAGTTTTTTATGGTACAGTGTCCTTCAAATTGCTGATTGATTTTAGATACAATAGGGTTCATATAAAAGAGATTGCTCACAATCATTTGGATGAGGATAACAACAGAACCCCATAGAATTGCTTTTTTTGTGTTAAGTTGTGTTTTCATTTTTAAGAATTTTTTGAGAGAAAAGCTAGTTATTATTCTCAAAGATAGAAATTATAATAATCAAATAAAGCTCAAAATATGTTTGTTCAATAGTTAAAACTGCTGTCTTAGAAGATGATAATGTCTGCAAGGCTAAGCTTTTAATAGTTTTTCCGTGGTAACAAAATTATAAGTAAACCATTTATTGTAAAATCAGAACATTTCATGTCTTTAATTCTACATTTCATTACTTGTTTTTGGAGGTTCATTTTTCAGGGCAAACAAATAGTGATTCTTGCCGTAACTTCATCTGAATTAATAAAATATAATTAATCAATATGAAGAAATCATTACTATTCATTATTTGTCTATTTGAGATATGTATAACATATGCTCAAACGAATCCTTTTGCTGGAGGAACAGGTTCAAGTACAGATCCTTATCAAATTAGTACTGCAGTGCAACTTGATAGTGTCAGAAATTATCCCAATTCTAGTTTTGTTCTTATTAATGATATAGATATGAATGTTTCGCCTTACAACGAAAACGAGGGCTGGGATGCAATAGGTACCACAGGCAATCCGTTTACCGGAATATTTGATGGGGCCGGCTATGAGATAAAAAATTTATTCATCGATAGGGAGGCCAGCCAAATTGGACTATTTGGTAAAGATTCTACTGCGACATTAAGTAATATAGGTGTAATAAATTGTAATATAACAGGAAATAATGCTGTTGGAGGATTGTCCGGAACCTCTTATAAGTCGTCAATTACAAAGTGCTATACCTCAGGAACTATTTCAGGAACAAAATTTTGTGGAGGTTTAAGTGGTAGTTCAAGTTATATAACTATGAAATATTGCTATTCTTATGCAAATGTTTCTGCCCCTTCTGGTATGTATACTGGTGGACTGGCCGGATTGAGTAACTATAGCTCATTTAGTTACTCTTATGCCTCTGGAAATGTTACTGGACATGAGGATGTAGGTGGATTAATAGGTCGGCTTCAGAATTCTCCGGCATCAATATCTTATTGCTATACAACAGGTGAGGTTTTTGGTTACCTCGATGTTGCAGGTATTGCTGGCCGCACAGGTGGTAATTTTAAAATATTAGATTGTTATTCCATAAGTAGTGTCTCTGGTACCACAAATGTTGGAAGTATTGTAGGTTCAAATACAACTACTATAACAGATTGTTATTATAACAAACTTCTTATGCAAACAAAAAATAATGATGGTACTTCAAAAACCACAATAGAAATGATTTCTGAGGATACCTATGATTGGGATTTTATTAATACATGGACTATTCGTGAAGATAGTACTTACCCGGGATTACAAAACATAAATAATGCTCCTTTTGCTATTAGAGATACCATTCACTTGGGTAGTAATTCGGGTTCCATTGCTTCATTTATTAATAATGACTTTGATATCGAAACACTACAAAACTCGCTAGTATATAAAATAGTTTCAATTCCTGAAGGGGCTACACTTAGTGGAACAGACTATACATTTGCATCAAATGCTGCCGATGTAGAACTAGATACATTGATTTACCGTATTGGTGAGTTAAAAGCTGAAGGCGATACACTTTGGGGTAACTATGCGTATATAATCGTGATTAATGGAAATAATTCAGCACCATATTTTACTAGTAACCCTGTTACTTCAGTTACAGTAGGAGAAAAATATACTTTATTGCTCAAAGCTGGTGATTTAGAGAATGATGACATCACATTTAGTTTAGTTGATGGGCCATCTGACATGTTCATTAGGAACGATTCATTGATTTGGATTACCGATAACACGGTTGACGGAACAAACAAAGTTACTGTAGTTGCCAGTGATAATTCATTAACTGACACACTGTCTTTTTCGCTTAAAGCAAATTATTGTCCGGTAATAACCTCATTGCCAGACACTATTGCGTATTTACAGGATGGCAATTATCAGTATCCTATTTCAGCATCTGATAAAAATGGTGATAAATTAACTTATTCTTTGAAAACCAAACCAACTGGAATGGCAATAAAAAATGATACTATTGTTTACTGGACTTTAACAGCAGACACATACACTTCGGGAACGGTAATTGTAAATGTAACAGATGGTTCTCTAACCACGTCACAATCATTTGTTATATATGTAGCAGATAATAACAATAATTTTAAACCGGAAATAACTTCAACTGCTCCAACGGCAGCAACAGAAGGTATTAAATATACTTATCAGGTAATAGCTCGTGATTTTAACACAGACAATTTAACATACAGTTTAACTAATGCACCGAGTGGAATGACAATAAGTGATAGTGTCATAACCTGGACCCCTGAAAGCGGAACCACAACGTCGGGAGAAATAACTCTAACAGTAAGCGATGGCAGCCTGAGTGATATAGAGACTTTCACTATTACTGTTGAGAATGCTCCGATAATTACTTCAACTGCACCAACAACAGCAACTGTTGGAGTTAAATATACGTATACGATAACAGCCACCGATGCAAATGCTGATGATTTAACTTACAGTTTAAGTAATGCTCCTGATGGAATGTCAATAAGTGAAGGTGTTATAACCTGGACCCCTGAAAGCGGAACCACAACATCGGGAGAAATAACCCTAACAGTAAGCGATGGCAGCCTGAGTGATACAGAAACTTTTACCATTAGTGTTACCACTACAGGCATTGAAGATGGAGAATTGGAAACCATCACTATTTATCCCAACCCGACTAAAGAAAGAATTTATCTAAGAGGTTTTGATTGTACAGCTTTAGTTTTAATCTATAACAGCCAGGGACAGTTGGTTTTGGAACAAGAGGTGACCGAAGGTTTTTATATCTCAATAAGTAATCTACCAAAAGGAACTTATTTAAGTAAGATATTGCTACAGGAGCAGGTAATAACAAAAACAATAATAAAAGCAGAGTAGACGTTAGGTAGTGTTTTAAAGCCGTTGAGTTTATCTTGACGGCTTTTTTTTGTTAAATTTTTATGTTTTAAACAGACTTAATTTTTTTTGTAATTCCATACCTCCTTTATTCTTTCTTATTTTTCAGTAAGCTTCCCATACCTGTAGCCTGGATATTGGCTGTGATTTTGTTTCATAATAATCAATCATACTTTCTTTAAGTTGTTGTTTACCTTTAAATTGAATATGCTGTGTGCTTACGAATGTGTGATGGGGCATTTTAAAATTATCCATAAGTGAGACAACTTAATTTCACTTGTCTTTCTGTATGCAATAGATTCTAAAAAACAGAAATCAATATTTGAATTTAATTCGGATAAAGTTTCATCATACTTCCAAGACTTGTTCGTGTTAGCTAAATCTGTTATCCAATTATTAATTGCTGTTAACCAATGACTTGGTTTTTCTTTTTCGACGAAACCAATTAAACCACAGTAATTTAATCCTTTTCCATGCTTTTCTATTTTATATCTTTCAATGCCTCCGTTGTTCGATGTTCCGAAAACATACTCTCTTTCTCTTGTTTTATCAGGGGCTGGTAATCTTTTACATTCTACAGAAAATAGAGATGAGTTAGAAATACCTTGTTCGTTAGGATAAAAATAAAAGTCTGAAAAACCTTTGCTGAGATTATAAATATCTCTATACTGACTACTAATGTTAAAAGGATAGTCTTGCTTTCTTATTAAGATTTGTGCTTGTTCAATATAGATTTGAGTTAAATTATCTTCGTTTAGATTCTTCTTTTTGTAATGACCTGATCCAATATAAGTTTTGAAGTGTGGTACATTCTGTTTCATTGATTTAATAATTAGTGAAATCAAATTAGTGTTTGAAATACTAATTTTTGGCTGTTCGTTATTCGATAAATTTTCCTCTGCTATCATTCTCCTGTAATATTTGTAAAGTCAGAGAAACATTTATCCGCATCACGATAAGCAACTAGCGATAGCCAATATCTGTATTGATTCGGTTTGACAAAAACAATAGTATCTTTTTGTGGATATAATTTTATTATTCTGTTTACAGATAAGTTTTCAGAAATTTTATTGTTTGTAAGTCCATCAATATTTAATTCAGACAATTCTTTACCAAATTTCGGCTCTATATTTTCGTTGTCATACCTGAATACAGTTGCTATTAATGAATTTTTAAGTTGAACAACATCACTTAATCTAAATTTACGTTTGTTATCTGCATAGATGGTATTTAATACTTTAGAAAACTCATTACCATATTTACCTATAATCGCTTTAATATTTTTGTCTCCCCTAATCGGGCTTATTGCTTTTGAATTTTCGCCATTTCTAAGAAAAAGCTGCATTAAATTATTGATGTCACTTATTATGTTTCTATCTATTTCAGAAAGTACCATAGTCATATCAACATTAAAATCGCAAGGAAGATTAAGAATGTCTTCTTGTTTACAAGCTGTGTTTTTGTATACTAATAACTTACCACTTGTACATATATTGAAAAATTTCAGGACTTCATAATTCTTTTTAAAATAAGCAGTTAATTGTTTTAGCAATTGTATATTGCTTGAATGAAAGCCTATAATTTCATTTGAAAATTTAATTGGTTTGTCATTATATGAAAAAGGTAAATCAATGTTCTCCTTAACAAGAAAATTTGGATATTTATAAACTTCCTTATCTTTTTTGTCTTTAAAAGAATTGATGTACTGAGAGGTAATGAAAGATTGGTCAATTTTATCACCTAAAAATGCATTGTTTGGTAATGATTTTGCCCCCCCCTATACCTTCTCCAAAAATCCCTTCAATCTTAAATTTTGTTTTTAAGTTATCAATTGCAGATAGTTTCTCAATTGTATGCCTAATCCTGCCACCACCTAAAAGATTGTTTTTCCAAATAAAAGGATTAATAATAGCTAGTTGTCTATTTACAAAATGCAAATCATAATCATCAATTTCAAATAAAATACGTTCTCTTGTGGCTTTAGTTCTTTTGAATGTTAAGTGCAATATATTTTTGTTTAAATCAGGTTTACCTTCCCTAATAAATATTGCTGCGGTTTCAATTTCTAATGGACTTTCTTTTCTTTCTCCATTGGTAAGAATATGCACTTTTTTATTATCCCACAATGATTTGTTTCTCGCTAATGCTGTAAAATCTAAAATTTGAATAATATTTGTTTCTGTAAACAACGTTTCAACGAAATTACGTGAGCTGGTGTTATACAATATACCAGAGGATTTAACAAGCAGACATTGTAATCCACCTTTTTTTAGAAAGGAATAGGAATCACCTAAAAATTTTAATGCAATCTGATTATTAGGTATTTCAATTTCTTTATTACTGAATATTGTTGTATTATTCTCAAAATCTTTTGTTCCCCCTCTAACATAGGGTGGATTACCAATGATCAAATCAAACTTTTTGTTTTTTATGGATTTACACTCAAAAAAATCTGAATGAATTAAATTTTCCTCTCTTAAATCGTCAAACCTCAGTTCATTAAGGATTTTTACAGGGTTTAACTCATTACATAATGCTAAACTTAAACTAAAAGAAGCTAATCTTACAGCCTGTTCTTCTTTATCTACTCCGTATATATTTTTTAATATTGACTTTAAATCGTTAATACCTGGATTAGCCAGATTGTTTTGAAGTCTCCAAATTTGAACCAACCGTTTAAATGCTATAACTAAAAAAATCCCTGAACCACAAGCGGGGTCTAATATTGCATAGTTTTTTAAGTCAAAATCTTTATACTTTTTCAACGGAATACATTCATCAACTAACAATTTAGCTAAATGAGAAGGTGTATAATACAAACCCTTTTCTTGCTTGTTTTCTCCTAAGAACTCCTCATATAAACGACTAATCAATTCAACAGGAATTAATTTGAATTCGAAATATCTCCAATCAGGAAACCCTAATTCTTGTTGTAGTGAACCTAAATCTGTTTTATCAGTAGCTAATAAGTCAGCAACGATTGATAAATCTAATGATTTAAGCCGCGTTTGTTCTTCGATTTCCCACTTAAATACATTACCATTAAAATCTTTATTTAAGTCTGAAAGAAGTTCAATAAATTTTCCTTGTTGCTTCAATACATCATTAAATGTTGTTGCTTTATTGTATTTCTGAAAATATTTTTCCGAGAGTAATTTATTGCCTTTGCTGTCGATTCTTTCTTCTAAATATTTTATTAGAATTGCTTGAACTATAATTTTATTGACAATTTCAGAAGATGTATTCTTAAACTCGTTTGCTAATATTTTTGATACAAATCGAATGTTATCTATCAGTTTGTCATAGGCAGAGTTCTTAAACTTAAATTTATTTTTTAGCTCCTCTTGTTCCCAAAAAACACCGCTTTTAATTTTTATGGCAAATTGTCCGTTATATAGCTTGTGAGTTTTGCCAGCCAATTCCAAATTCTTTATTAAGTATTCGGGCTTGTACTCTTTAGTTATATGTTTGGTGCAGTCAATAATTTTTATTTCAGTATTGTAAAAAACACAAGCCAATGGAGCCTCTCCACTGCTCCAAATTTTTGTTTGAATTTCAGTAATTTCATTTTCTTTTGCTTCCTCAAAATTCCTGTCTGTGAAATCGTACAAATAAACTTGTGGTTTGTAGCTACCATTGAGCTGTCTGCGTAGATAAACAGCAGAAGCATTTAGTTTTTCAGCTGTTTCAATATGAAACTGAATTTGAGGGGCTGTTAGTTGATTTTCTAGTTTGGTTAAATATAGGCAATCGTCTTCTATAGTAAAGCCAAGATTAGCTATAACTTCTTGAAAATCAATATTTATATCTTTAACTTTATCCATTTTGACATTAAATTGTAAAGTAATAATTTTTTTGGCTTTTTAACGACTTAAATTTGGTTTTATTTCGTTCCTGCTTAAAACCATTTTATCTGAATTCAATTAGTCCTTAATTTAAAATCATTTTTGGGTGGAGATTCTTTCTTCTTTTTACGGAGGGAAAAAAACAAAATAAATTCCATCAAATTTGCACTATCTTATCAAAAATCTAAATCCTTTCTATTTTCTATTAATCACTAACGTATATGTCTGGTAGTCTGTCTTTTTTTTACTTGTTGCTAACAGTGTATGAAGATAATGATTGTCAACTTTCAAATAATTTTGGGTGAGATGTATTTTTTACATATCTACTATAAATATCTTAAAATCTCATAAAAATAAAATTCTTAATAAGAAGAATAGTTAATAACTTTCGAGGTGTTTTGTAATATTTAACCTAAAATTATTATTCTCAATGAAAGGATTCGTTGGTATTATTTTTTTCATTACTTCATTTGTTACATTATTAGGTCAGGAACCTATTGTTCCATCTAAGTTGAAATTCACAAAAGAGGTTGGGCATACTCTAACCATTTCAAATTATGCCTATACTACATGTATAGATACCGTTCTAAATTTGCCGTTATGGGTTTCTCATGCCATAACAAATGAGCAAATTAAAAAAGGGGAAGTAAGTCGCGATCGACCAAATGGATATCCACAGGATCCCAAATACAAAACAATAAAACGAAATGCATATAACTCCAGTGGTTATGATCATGGGCATATCGCTCCGGCACGTGATTTTAAATGGGATAGTACTGCGTGGGCAGAATCATTTTATATGACAAATATGGCACCCCAGCACGGTTGTTTTAATCAAAAGGGGTGGTGCCACTTGGAAAGCCATTGTAGAAAATGGGCAGAGAATGATAGTCTGAATGTAATTTATATTGTCTCAGGCATTATTCCTGAGGAATTTATTGATACACTATGCCATTCAAATGGATTGAGTATTGCAGTTCCTGCCCGTTTTTTTAAAGCAGTGTTGTCATATAATTCAAAAACAAAAGAGGGTAAGTCCATTGGTTTTATAATGCCTAATACAGATGTTAATAACTATGAATTGGAAAATTATATTGTAACCATCGATTCTATTGAAGAAGCAACAGGTATAGATTTCTTCTCCTCACTTCGTAATAGGATTGAAAAAAATATTGAAGCAAAAATTGGAAATTTTGAATTTTATGAGACATTGGATTGTCCTCAGAAAGATTGTGGTAAGGTCTATTCAGGAAACAGGGTTTTACCCGAAGAGCGAGCTAAACTTAGGTGTAAATAAACTTTAACTGTTTTCAGAAACAAGAAATCTTTGAAAACTCAATATATCTCAAGAGTAACATATCTTTTATTTATTTTTTTTGGAAATCGAGATCCGAAAAAAGAAAATCGGAAAACAGAAATTAGAATATAAGTATGAGCAGATTATACTTTTTAAAAGCAATGTATTTTTCAAGATAAGATTAAAAAAAGCCGAATGCTTATTTCTGATGTAAAGCATCTGGCTTTTACTGTTAACTAAATAATCATATTATTTTCTATTAAAACTTTTGAATTAGCCCAATTTAAGATATTCTTCATCTGTAACAGGGCCACGCCATTCGGTAGTTGCCCCTTCTGCCGGAATGGATAAAGCAATGTGCGAAAACCAGCTGTCTTTGCTAGCTCCATGCCAATGATTAACTCCTGCGGGAATATTAACAACATCTCCGGGTTTTAAAAATTGAGCTGGTTTTCCTTCTTCCTGGTACCAACCGGTTCCGGCAGTACAATAAAGAATTTGTCCTCCTTTATGATGGATATGCCAGTTATTGCGACATCCTGGTTCAAAAGTTACATTAAAAGAAGGAATCCTTTCTAATGTTAAGGGAGCTAAATAACTTTGACCAATAAAGTATTTAGCAAAGGCTTCGTTTTTCTCACCTAATGGAAATATTTGTTTAAAATCACTCATCTCGAAATCTCCTATTTTTATTCTATTATTTATTTTCTGGTATTATTTCATTAACACAACTTAATGCATTCAATGTTCTTGGAAACCCCATATATGGCAAACACTGAGTGATTGCTACAAGTAAGGTGTTTTTATTGTTCCCAACTTTTAAATTTCCTACTACATGCGATTTTACCTGGTTCTCACAACCTCCCATAGCACTTAAGATACAAAGAGTCAACAGCTCTCTTGTTTTTAAATCCAAAGTTCTTCTTGTATAGATGTCTCCAAAACAAAATGCAGATAAGTAATTTTGAATGTGTTTTTGGTTATCAGGTGAATTTTCATGCATCTTATCGATAACATCACCAAAGATGCTTTTTTGTACCTTCAATCCCTCATCAAAACGATTTTCTTCGGTTACCTGTTTTTGGCTTTTAACAAGAAGTGGAATGTTTGCAACCTTAAAAGCTTCGTTAACCTGCTGAATTGCATTCAGCGTTTTAGGAAAGCCAAGATAAGGAGCACATTGATAAATAGCTTCTTTAATTTCAACTGGAGATACACCTACATTTAATGCAGCCCAGACATGAGCTTTTAGTTGTTCTAACGTCTGATTTGTAGTTAAAACAACCAATGTTATTAGCTCTCTTATTTTATCGCTTAACTCTCCATGATAAAAAACTTCACCAAAAATAAATCGGTTCAACATTTCCTGAAGATCAGGATCTGTATCAGTTAAAGGACCAACATGATTTCCGAATAATTCTTCAAATTTTTTCTTACTCAACTCTATTCTGTCCATATTGTAATTTTTACGAAACAAATATCAGAACAAATTCTCTAGGAGAAATACCTCTATAACGTTTATAATTACCCCTATTACTGATAGTTGATTTTGCTTTGAGAAACAACTTATAATCATTTAGTAAATCAAACGATATTGTATAGTAAGAATTAAATGTTAATCCTAAAAATATATCTATTTGAAAAGTTGTTGAACATATATCTGTAAATAATTTCTCCAGTTATTCCAGGTATGACCACCATTAGTTTCGAGATATTCATATTTCATTCCGATACCATCTAAATCACTTTTAAATTTTTGAATACCGGAATAAATCATTCTATCTTCACTACCAATTCCAATCCAGTATAATTTATATCCGTTTTCATTCTGTTTTTTAAGTTTTTCATTTATATCTTGATATATTTTCGAAGATGGTGCAGAAGCTCCTGGTCTAACCCCAATTGCGGCTGAGAATAAACCAATATAGTTAAACATATTGGGGTAGTTCATAGATATATGTGCTGTGTGAAAACCTCCCATGGATAATCCAGCAATTGCACGGCCTTCTTTTGTGTTGATGGTACGATAATTCTCATCAACATAATTTATCACATCCATAAAGGTTTCTTCAAATTTACCATCCATGGTATGAGGAAGCATAAAAGTTGGTTTTACGAATCCATCACTACCTTTACCTGGAGCTGCTTCTTGTGAAACATTACCATTTGTCATTACTACAATCATAGGTTTTGCTTTTCCTTGCGCTATCAGGTTATCTAATATCTGTGTAGCTCTTCCTGAACCTATCCAGGCTTCTTCATCTCCTCCAACTCCGTGTAATAAATATAAAACAGGATATTTATTATTGTCTTTGTCATAACCAGCGGGTGTATAGACAGTCAACCTGCGCATTTTATCATTTCCTGGTGAATTATACCACTTAAATGAGATGCTACCATGAGGTACATCATTAACCTTGTAAAGATCTGCTATGCCACCATCGATCAGAAAAACATTTGAAATATTGGCAACATCACGAATAGCATGAGTATTGCTGGGATCGGTTGTTCGTACACCATCAACCAAAAAATAATACCTGTACATTTCAGACTCTAGCTCTGGTGTCGTAACAGTCCAGATTCCATCAGTACCTTTTTGCATTTTATAAGTGATATCAACAAAACCATTATTTACATCCATGTTTCCAGAAACACTAACTTCATTAGCCTCTGGAGCTTTTATCCGGAACGATACAGAATGATCTGTATGAATCTCAGGCGAGATAATAGGATTTTCATTGAAGATATCCTGTTGGGCGTTGAGGGACCATGAGAGTAATCCGACAAACAAAGTCAAAAAAAATTGTTTCATGATTAAATGTGTTAAATTATTTTAAGCTTAGAGTTTATGTCTTAGTTAATTACAAGGGATAACATTTATTTTATTATCCCTTGTTTAAAAATTGGCAATTAGAGAGGAGCTGTCCAAAAAGTCATTCGATTGTAAACTCAGTTAGGTTCTTCGAACCCTGACAGGTTATAAACCAATTAATTACTGAACCCTGACAGAGTCATTAGACCTGTTAGAGTTACTTTTTGGAAAGTACCTATTTTAATCGTCCTCCGTAAACAGGAAACATGCTGGCATCACCATAATTCTCAATTTGTCCGATATTTTTCAATAATTCCATATCTTCTTTAGAAATTGAAAAATTTACCTCAGCATTGTTCTTCATATGTGCCGGATTTGCTGTTTTAGGTAATGGGAGAAGTCCAAGTTCAAGGCAGTAACGAATCGATAATTGAGGTACTGTAACTCCATATTTATCAGCCATTTTTTTCACTTCCTGGTTTTTCATTAGCTCGCCATGACCGATTGGTGAATATGCCTCCACAAGAATATTCTTTTCTTCACAATACTCAATTAATTCTTTTGGTGTATTGCTAATATGTGCCAGAATTTGGTTTACCATAGGTTTTACCGTACAAGACTCAAGTATATTCTCGATATCTGATTTTTCGAAATTCGATAAACCAATTGCACGAAGTTTACCTGCCTTATAGGCTTCTTCCAGGGCTTTCCATGCTTCCTTATTTCCCTCAAAGAAAGAATCTTCTTCATGAAATTCCATCCATGGTCTTGGACTATGGATAATCATTAAATCGATATAATCTAATCCCATTGTTTTTAATGAATTATCAATAGAAACAACAGCTTCATCATATGATTTTATTTCTGCTGCTAGTTTTGTGGTCACAAACAAATCCTCTCTATTAACACCACAAGCTCTAATACCTTTTCCAACACCAGCTTCATTCTGGTAAGCCTGTGCTGTATCGATATGACGATATCCCATTTCTACAGCATCTTTTACTGCCTGTACAGAATCATTATCACTGATAAACCATGTTCCGAGACCTAACTTTGGAATCTCGACTCCATTTGATAACGTAAACTTTTCTTCTAATATCATAATTTTATCTTCTTTAATTTTTTGAATTAAATATGTTTTAAGATCGCAATCCTTCAATTACTAAAATGTTGCAGCATCAATAACATAACGATAACGTGCTTTTTTATTTACAACATTTTCCCATGCTTCATTTATTTGATAATACAAAGATCTATAGAAGACGATTAAAAAAGATACCTTAATTACAGCGAGAATTACCATTATTACGGAATAATGTATTTAAACTAAATAACTAGTTAACAAGTTGATTAGCATTTAGATATTTCTAATTTAAGCTTTTGGTGTATTAATGTCTTTTTTTTGCAAGATCATTAATATAAAAATGATTGAATTGATTAAGTTCTTTTTATATTTTAATTCAAATTATGTGTATTTACGGATAATAATTAGTAAGTGATGTTGAGAATTCTTTTATTAGAAAATTTATCATCTAATTATTTGATTTTGTCAAAACAAATAATCAACCTTTATATATAAACCAGAGTCGCCATAATTCTTATCAAAACTTTTAGCATATTCAGCTGATACAACAAAGTTTTCGTTCATAACTAGTTTAAGTCCTAATCCACCTGAAGTAATCAGATCTTTATAATCCTTTTCAAAATATTTTTCCTGATCGGTTATAGAAACGGTAGTCTTGTCTAAATCATATCCTTTTAATATATAACCTCCATCAGCAAAGGCATTAAAGCCTAAATAAAAGTTCTGTCCAATAGTTTCAAAGTTGTAAGCCCTCCATCTAAGTTCAAGATTTGTTATGTTTATTTGCTTTGCTATTATACGGTTCATCAAAATTCCCCGAATCGTATATGCCCCTCCCATGCCTTCAATATAGTCACTGGAAGTAAGGTATTGGCGTGAATAAAAAGGGATGTTACCAAAAGCTCCCTCATACCATACACGATATGCAAATGAAAGTTTTTCTTCAATCAATGTAAAATATTGTCGATGAATCAATGACACTTTGAAAAATGAATTATAACCACCCCAAAATTTTGGAGATAAACGGGTAATCAATTCTGTCCAGACTCCTTTCATTGGATTTGTAATTCTGTCTCGCGTATCATAAACTAAACCCAGCTTAACGGAATTATCGAAACCACCTTTTCTTTCTTTCTCATTTATTAGTCCCCAATTAATATACTTATCATATAAAGTTGTTGTGTCTTTAATTTGATTACTATCATTTTTCTTATTGTTTAGGTGACTAATATCCACCGCATTTATTTTATAGTAGCCTAAATCCAGACTTAGCAACCAATTAAAATCCGAATCGCCAAATTTATCTTGTAATATGGCATCCGCTTTAATTAATTCAAAATCGATGTTATAAAAAACCTGCGTAATAAAATCCTGTTGATCTTGATCTATGAAATTTACATTATACCGCGTTTGTTTTCCATTGAATCCGTAAAACGGATAGAGCCTGTTTCTGTTATAACTTAACCAGCCAATAAAATGTTTGTTCGGAATTAATGAATAGGAATCTATATTTAGAATAGCATCCATACTTCCATGAGTATAAGCCGATAACTGCATTAGAATACTATGATTATAATCCGGATAGTGTTTTCCATCTCCATAATCATAAAAATTTACCAATCCCCCATATAATAATCCCAGGTTTGAATCGTAGCCCAGTGCTGGCAAAGCTCCAAAATTCCATCCAGTTTTAATACCCGTTGAATCAGATTCTTGAGCAAAAGAATTTGATTGTATTGATATGACTCCAATTAGTAAAATATATATTTTCGATAGGCTTCTGTTGAGCATAAATTTGTCTTTTTTATTAAATCAATGTATTTCTTCAGTTAGCTTATCTGGCGTAATCTGATTTATAAAACACAAAGTAAATTTGATATAATTTAATGGTTTATCCTTAGGTACATTTCTTATTTTTTAAGAATCCCATTAATTTATTATTATAGGATATTAGTACAATAGGAAAAAGAGAAACTTTGCTGATTTATTAGAAGGCAAATAGCTCTTAAAAAGTTATCTGGGCATGATGATTAATATTCATTTTGATAAGAGAAATTTTAGATTTCTAAAAAAACATTCAATCAATACCTTCCCACCACCGGCTGAATTCTTGAGTGGTATCTTTCAGAAAAAAAGGTTCGCCAATTTGTGGCGTAATAACAGAGATACCTGAATCTATATGATTCTCAGTTATTTTATTTAAAGGTTCATCCCAAGGATGATTTGCCAATGCAAATTTTGAATTATGAACTGGCAGAATTCGTTTAACGTTTAAATCTTCTGCTGTTTTAAATACCTGTTCAGGCATCAAATGAATCTGGTTCCAGTTATTATCATACTGACCTTGTTCAAAGACAGCTAAATCAAATGGTCCATACTCTTCACCAATTTTTGCAAAATGAGAATCGTAGCCTCCATCACCAGCCAAAAACAGGTTAAATCCCGGTAGTTTTAAAACAAATGAAGCCCATAATGTCTTATTTCCTCTTAATCCTCTTCCTGAAAAATGGCGAGCTGGAGTAGCAGTTAATTGCCAGTCTGTATCTAATTCAAATTGTTCGTACCAATCCAGTTCTATAATAATAGACTTATCAAAACCCCATGATTCAAAATGTTGCCCAACTCCCAAAGCACTAACAATATGATTAATTTTAGGCTTAAAATCCATGATGGTCTTATAGTCCAGATGATCCCAATGATCATGAGTTATAATTAAATAATCAATAGCTGGAAAATCATTGCTATTATATACATTAATTCCTTTGAATGCTTTATTGATAAATGAAACAGGAGATGCATAATCACTAAAAACAGGATCTACTAAAAAGGTTTTTCCATTTATTCGAAAAAAATATGAAGAATGACCAAACCATAATAAAATATCTTTTTCCGGATTTAAATCTTTAATATTTGTTTTTACTACGGGAAGATTCACTTCCGGAGTAACCCTGATTTTTTTTCTAAACATAAAATCAGACATCACCTTAAAGCGACTTTTTTCTGTTGTAATTACAGAAGTTTCATTTATATTCTTGAATTCACCATTTACATAATTAGGCGAATTTTTAATCCTTTCCAATCTCTCTCCCCGGGGAATTTGTCCAAATCGGGACTGTTTTAATACAAGCATACTTGTTAAAGTTAAAAATAGAACAATAGCTGATAGTATCTTAACCATCTTATTCATTTACATCTAATTATTGGCTTATTTGTGATTTTCCAGCCCTTTAAATTACTTAAGAATGCAAATATTGTAAAGAATTCTTTTTTAATTATATCTCTACTACAGATTTAACTACCCTAATTACAGATTGTTTTTTATTTGCTTTCTGAACAGAGAAAAGTCTAGTTATTACTCATATTTTTTATTCTATCAAGGATCATACGTCCCGTTTGAGCTTCCTTTTCTCCTACAGTTGCTTGAATAATAGTAAACAAATCTTCTAATTCATCTTCAGTAACACCAACATTCATACCCATTCCAATATGCGCTCCCAACTGAGGCTCTGCTCCCGACATTGAGGCCAAGGCTGCTATTGTAACTAATTCTCTTTGATGATAATCCAATACATCACTGCCAAAAATATCGGCAAACAGATGTACTTTTAGGAATTCATCAACACGAGGAGAAAATTCTCCAAATCCGGGAGCAGGCTTACTTTGTGGTCTTTTCGTTAGTTCTTCAAGTACCTTTCGCCCCTGCTCATATTTATCATTTACTGTTTCTACTTTAATTTCCTTTCCTTGTTTGTCTTCGATTCCTTTTTCTTTTCTTTCATTTACTACTCCCATAAAAACGCTGATTGCATTCAGACTCTTAGGGAAACCGCAATATGCATAGAGTTGCACAAGAGCTTCGTTAATCTCGTTAATTGTTAATCCAGCATAAAGGCCTTCATTCAGAGCATGTTTTAATTCATTAATTTTACCTTGTGCTGTATAACTGGATATGGTAACTAAACTTTTTTCCTTTTGATCTAAAGTAGCTTCATCTTGCTGACTGCTGTTTGCATCAATAGAGAATAAAACACTTGGTATTAAAAATGCGGAAATAATAAATTGTTTTACTTGCGTTTTCATATTTCGGCTATTTAAAATTATCTAATTATTTTTTATATATACCAATAAAGGATAAAGTCTTATAACATAGATTCTAATGAGATTGTTTACTTTGATTTTAATTCAAGAATCAACGATCTTTGAATGCTATGATTTTATCAAATGCAGTTTTAATTCGATTCAGTCCCTCATTCACTATATTTCTTGAATAAGCAATATTTAAACGAATAAAACCTTCTCCAGCCTCGCCATAAATAGTACCCTCATTTATTCTAAGCCGTTCATCCAATAATATTTTGCCTAACTCTGCTGAGGACTTATTTAAAACGGAACAATCAATCCACACTAAATAAGTAGCCTCCAGGGGTAATAGCGTAAGTTGAGGATAATTTTTTGAGAAGAAATCTTTTACAAGCAAATAATTATTCCATAGATATTCTTTTAAACTGTCCAACCAATTTTCAGAATCTTTGTGTGTATAAGCTGCAATAAGACCTTCTATAGCAAAAGGGTTTATCTCGCAAACTTCATTTATATTTAATGCCTTATCAATTTTTTTTCGGATATCTGAATCATAGGCAAATATATTAGCCACTTGTAATCCTGCTAAATTAAAAGTTTTACTGGGGGCTGAACAGGTTATTGAGTTCTCCAGATATTTTTTACCCAAAGAAGCAAAAGGGATATGCGTGTGACCGGGATAAGCTAGATCACAATGAATTTCATCCGATACGACCAAAACATTATTTTTAAAACAAATTTCACCTAATTTTTTCAACTCATCTTTTGTCCAAACACGGCCAGCAGGATTATGCGGATTGCATAACAAAATTAATTTTGTTTTCGCATCAGCTGCCTTTTTCTCCAGATCATCAAAATCCATGGTGTATTTCCCTTCTGAATACAATAAATCATTGGAGATAACCTCGCATTGATTATTTCGAATTGAAGAGAAAAAACAGTTATACACTGGATTTTGCACAAGAACCCTATCTCCTGGTTCAGTAAAAGCCATAACTATTGCAGAAAGAGCCGGTACTACACCAGTAGTAAACAAAATCCAATCTT
Source organism: Bacteroidales bacterium (assembly GCA_963665085.2). Taxonomy (GTDB): domain Bacteria; phylum Bacteroidota; class Bacteroidia; order Bacteroidales; family JAAAOM01. The sequence goes on along the minus strand of CAXXXS010000002.1, from coordinate 156,724 downwards.
TTTCAATTGTCAAATTATGCCTGCGATCAAACCAACTGATAACCGCATTATAATAAGCATTCGGAACTTTTGCATAGCCAAATACCCCATGTTGAACTCTTTGTGCAAGTGCATCAATAATAGGGGGAGCTGTTTTAAAATCCATATCAGCTACCCACATGGGTAAAATATCTTCGCTTTTATCTGAATCCCATTTATATGAGTTACTTTCCTTTCGATTAATTATTTCATCGAAATTAAATTTCATAAGCATTGGCATTAACTTCGTTTTCAACTGTAACTTTACATGCTCCGGGATTTTTACAATTCTCATCAATAATAAGCTCACCTATACTTTCTGCAAATATTTCCCCTCCTTTAGGATTTTTCACGCTGGTTATCGGGCTGTTAATTTTGGCTTTTAAAGAACTGTACTCAAATGCTAAATCAGCGTCTTCCTTCATCACACAATTCTCCATAACTAAATTTTCAGCATAACATAAAGGTTGAGTACCACCTATAACACAATTTATCAATCTCAAATTTTTAGAATGCCATCCCAGGTATTCTCCATCAATTACTGAATTGTATACAGTTACATTCTCAGTATTCCAAAATGCATCTTTTGTATTAAGATGAGAATTGAGGATTTCCACATTTTTTGTGTACTGAAAACTATAGTTCCCTTGCAAAGTAAGATTTTCTATTTTTATATTCTCGCAATTCTTGAATATATAATAACCGTTTTTAACTTCTACATCTTTATACTCAATATTTCTGCAATACCATGTACATTCTAATGCATTTGTAAGTTGAACATTTTCAATAAATAAACCATCTATTTCTCGAAACATTTTAGGGGCTTCAACCTTCGTATTCACCATACGAATATTCTTACAATACCAAATGGCAGCACGGCCATATGGTTTAAACAAAGAATCTTCAATACTAGAATCTGTATTGTGCCAAAAAGGATATTTTCCGTAAAATTCACAATTTATTGCGTGTATATTTTTTGCTTCTTTTATTGCTGACTCTCCCGGATAAAATTTTACATTGTTAAGTTTTGTGTTATTTGCTGCAAATAAAGGTCTCTCCCCTTCAAAAAATCTATTTTCTATTATATTCATCATATCAAATTCATCATATTCATAAACATCAGCACAAAATTCAGGGTAATGTGATTAATAAATTAACCCATATTCCTGTTTCATCTACCTTAATTACAGAATTTGAATTGAATTCTATTTCTTTTAAAATGAGATGCTTAATTTTGTTTGAGAATTGAAAATTTAAAAGTCATGAGTGAGATTACAAAAGTACATTCAGTAGGGGAATACAACAATTTTGTAGGGCAGGAGACTTTACATCCTTTAATTAGTGTAATCGATTTTTCTAAAACAAAACCATTTGTGTTTTTTAGAGGGCAAATGGGAATTTATGGTATCTTTTTAAAGGATATAAAATGTGGAGATATAACCTATGGCTGTAATAATTATGACTATGAAGAAGGAACATTAATTTTTATTGCACCAGGACAGGTTTACGGTATAGATAGTAAAGGAGAATATAGACAAGCTAAGGGAAGAGCTTTGTTTTTTCATCCGGATTTGATTCATGGAACCTCATTGGGGGCAAAAATTAAAGAATACACGTTCTTTTCATATGAAGTTAATGAAGCGTTGCATCTTTCTTTAAGGGAGCGGGAAATAATAAATGATTGTTTGGATAAAATAGAATATGAGCTGGAACATGCTATAGATTCTCATAGCAATGCTTTAATAGTTACTTATATAGAGTTGTTTTTGAATTATAGTAAACGTTTTTATGAGCGTCAGTTTATTACACGAAGCCATGTAAATAAAGATATATTATCCCGGTTTGAGAAAGTAATTGATGGTTATTTTTCATCTGAGCTGGCTCTTGAATTAGGATTACCCACAGTTCGCTATTGTGCAGAAAAATTATTTTTATCTGCAAACTATCTGGGCGACTTATTAAAAAAAGAAACAGGAAAATCGGCACAGGAAAATATTTATCTGAAGCTTATTGAAATTGCAAAAGAAAAGATTTACGATCCTAGTAAATCAATAAGTGAAGTAGCTTATGAATTAGGATTTAAGTATCCCCAACATTTTACCAGGATGTTTAAGAAACGTGTTGGCATGTCTCCTGCAGAATTTAGAAATGTGAATTAAGATAATTTAGTTAAAGACAAAAATTAGTCATTTAACCCTTTCCCATTTAATATTAGAGGCATGCATTTTTCAATTCTGGATAAACGGGTTTTTGATTGTTTGGGTTGGGAGAAATACAGGATATAGGCTCTTTGACGCCCGGGAGTCAATGCTTCAAATGCGCTTTTTAAAGAAGGAATTTCGTTAATTTTTTCTTGAAATTCTTCAGGATAGACAAGTTTTTTGTTTTGTTTAAAGTCAATTTTTAATCCGGTTTTTTCTATTTCAATGGCTTCAAAAATATAAGCTTTTAATGTAGCTTCATGTTCAATAATTTGTTGAGTATTGGTGAATTTAGCCATACGTACTGCCTGGGAATTCTCACCCGGTTTACTTAGAATTTTAAATGAATCTTGTAACAGGGCACCTTTGAAAAAACTGAATGAACAGTATTTCTTAAAAGCGGCAATCATTACTATATTATTCTTTTTATAAGTATAACATGGCATGCTCCATTTTAATTCTTCTGTCAGCCCACAATCCAGAACAATGCGTCTTAGCTGTTTTAATTCTTCCTGCCAGTTGTTGACTTTACATTCGGGAGTGCCTACAAGAGGGCAACGTCCACATCCATCAATAAGGTATTTGTCAACTTTTGGATTCATCGTTTATTTATTTTGTTGAGACAAAATCGTCCTGTATGTCAAAACAAAACAGACTAATTTTTAGTTCAAAACATATGGATATAAATCCAACAGACAATAAATGAAATGATAAAGATTATTTAGGCCAATCTATTGTGTCGTCATCAATAAATAAGACACACCATTGAATTTCAAGCAATACATCATTATCAAACCAGAAATTAATTCCTAAATCTTCCAATGAGATTAATTTTTGGGAAGGATTTTCGATAGGTGATAATTCTTCTTCCTCAAAGTCCTCTATTTTTAATTCTTCGAATGCTGAAATTAATTTGTCCTCACTTACACTAATTAGGCTTTTACCCATGAACTCATAAAATTCTGAGCTGACAGACATTGTTATTAATTTCCAGTCTTCTTCTTTATCAAATTCAAGCGATAATTCTAACTCATCGTAATGCCAGGTTTCAGTGACATCATCATCAGTATCAGAATAAGAATGTTCTTCGATTTCATCTGGTTTTCCCAATAACTTTTCTACTTCTGCCCTGGATATACCAAACTTTAACATTCCAAGTCCGTACCCCGCCTTAATCTCTTTTAATTCATTCTTATCCAAATTTTTCATTGTAATTAAGTTAATAGATTTAATATTAAATTAAGAAATATAATAAAGCAAGTCAAGTGGCTAATATGGTTATTTTTTTGCGATCTTTTAATGTTTTTTTCTATCTGATTTTAGTACGGATAAATATAACGTTACAACTCATTGAAATTTCCGGATTAGAAAATAAAAAGGCTTCTAAGCCATAAAGCAGAGAAGCCTTTTTATTAAGAGTGCAAATTCTATTTATTCGAATTTACCACGGTATTTTTACATCTTATTTTTTTATAATTTTAGTGACCATTGTATCTGTTTCTGATTTTAATTCCAGAAGGTATATTCCTTTACTAAAATCAGATAAGTCAACTTTTCCTCCATAAAAATCAGGATCTATATAGACAAGGTTTCCTGTGAGACTATAAACAGAAAGGGTTGTCTTTGTCATTTCCACAGGTAATTTAATTTGAACAATATCTGTTGTTGGATTTGGATAAACCTGAAAGTTTTTATTTGTCATTTCTTCTATACCTGTAGGAGGGGTAACAGAACCTTCTTTAAATTTGATAATTAACTGGGGGGCATAATCAACATTACCATTTTCTTTTGAGCAAAAAACCAGTTCTTTATCTCCTGATTTATCATTAAAATCAATAGAGAATGACATTGAATTTTTGTTTTCTGATGCGTTGTATTCCGCGAGAAATAAATCAGTAACATCAATAGTATATTCTTCTGTTTCAGATGAAGATAGTGGGACAATAACAGGAGAATATTCCCCGGTTTTTATTGAAGGTTGATTAACAAAATTTACTTCATTTTCATTCCAATTATCATTGAGAATGTTTACAGCCACATCATATTCCCCGGTAGTCTCTGTTTCATTTAAGATATGGTGCAAATTAAGTTTTACACTGTCTATCATATCGCTTGGGCTAGAAATATTTAAAGAATCAAAAATTGTTTTTAAGTCTGAAAAGCCTATAAAAGAGTGCCATTCGTTTAGATTTTGTTCTTCATATTTAACTAACAGAGATTTGTTTTCACCATAATTGGTATTCATCCTTTCTGAAATTTCATCATTGAAATATACGTATGCATCTTTCAACGGGAATAACGAAAGATTGCCGTTGAATTCTTCAAATTCAACTCGAATACTGTGGTTAGAAGAGATATTTAATAATTCGTATTCATACCCACTAAAAGTAACCAGTGAATCATCAACATATACTTTCGAAACAACGTAATTGTCATCAGGAATAAAAACAAAGTCTTGAGAATTAGCGTTGCATATAAATTCACCGGAAGGCGAAATTTGTCCATGGTTTCCTGCAGATGCTGATAACGTATATTCGGGTAATTCTTTAAAAGTAGCGCTAATGGTAAAATTATCCGTTATTGATGATAGCTCATATGAATAAGAACCATCATTATTTAGGGTTAGGGTTGGGGCAATATCGTTACCATTTAAATATACTTCGTCGATTGTATATCCAGCATCTGGGGTTACAGTAAATGTTAAGTTATTGTTATAATTTATAGTAACGTCACCAACTGGGGTAATAGAGCCATTGTCACCTGCACTTAATGAAATAGTGTAATTTATTATTTCAAACGCAGCAATTAAAGAAGAGTCTTGAATAACATTAATAAGTGTGAGCGGATTTTCATTGGAAATAGAATTGCCTGAAGCATTTCTCCACTCAACAAATTTATAACCTTCATTGGGTACTGCAGTAACAGGTGATGCATCTAATCCTTGTGGAATACTTTGGGAAAGTTCTCCTGTAACAGTCCCGTTTTCTCCAGCAGAGAAAGTAACATTGTATGCTTGCTTAAATATAGCGGTTAATGTATAATCTTTATCAATCTCGTTTATTGATAAGGGATTGTCTCTGGAAACGGGTTCACCTGCTGCATTTTGCCATTCTACAAATCTATAACCATCATCTGCAATGGCTGTTACTGCTTGAGAATTTGTTCCGGTATATAATACTTGTGTGGTTTCTCCCGAAAGAGATCCATGTTCAGCGGCATTAAGTGCAAGTGTAAATAAATTACCAATATATTTTATAGAAAGATAAGGATGTAAATTTGAATTACTGTTTTCTTTCGATGCAAACGTAACTGTATTGTCTAAATCTTCATCCGGACTTGATAATTCAATATGAAAACCAAATTCTGAATTGTTTTCTGTTCCTGTAATCAAAGAGAGAACATCAATTTCATAATCAAAATAGGATTCAACTCGAGATGGGACAATAACATATTTGTCTGAAGTAAGGGAAGGCATATTGCTCCAGGTAACTTCTGTCTCATTCCAGGATTTAATATATCTACTTACTTTAAATTCAGTTTCCCCGGTATTTCCAGTGCCATTATTTTTTAATAGCAAGGTAGCCCTTGTTATTTGGGAAACAGGAATGTTTATTTCTCCAAAATCAATTAATACTTTTTCTTGCGTGTTGAAATTACCTGAAGAGCATCGTAGTTTAAGTATTTCTTCTGTGCCATAGTTAGTATATATGTAATTATCCACATATACACCATGGTTTCTTCTTACAAATGCATCTTTATTAACTTCAATATTTTTAGTTTCACCCACTTCAAATATTGCTGTAACAGTATCATCTTTGTCAACATCATCTATAATTAGGTCATAATCGGTCGATAATGTTTCTCCATTAGATGATTGCCATTTTGTAAATACATACCCGTCTTTAGCTGAAGCTGTAACCAACGTAGATGAGCCACCATCTGTTATATTTTGAGATGTTGTACCGCTAATAGTACCCTTGTTGGGATCACAAATAAAATCTATATCAAAACCTTCATTCGAATATATTATTTCTAATTGAGGGATTATTGAGTTTGTGGTGCCATTTTCTTTTGATGCAAAATAAACTTTGGAAGTGTTACTACCAATAAGTTGTAGATAGAAACTGGCATAAAAAGAGTTTTTTTGTTGGAGCATTTCGGTTACATCTATTTCGTAATTCGTAGTTGTTGAATTACAGGCAATCGTAGTGCTAAGATTATCTGCGGAATAACTGGGTTTTCCAAGATATGCAATACTTGATTCATTCCAGCCTGTAGCATAATTCGAAACCTTTATCGTGTTGGTTCCACTGTTGGTTCCTGTGCCTCCGTAAAATAACTTTAATTTTGCTGATACAATGTGACTGCTATGCGAAGGCATTTTCCCGAAATCAATCACCGTATATCGGTATTCACCAGACGTGTTCCAAAGTTCTAGAGTTGTCCTGGCCCCAAAATTTTGACCTGAGAAAACATAATCTGCCGGATCATTCACTAAAAATGCATCAGCGCGAGGTGTTAATGTTTTTGTTATGTTTGTTGCTAATACAACATGATGTTTTGTGTTAAAGAAAAAGAAAATACAAATAAGGAAGAATAAATTTTTTTTCATAATGAGGTTGTTTAATTAAACTTTTTTAATTTGACTATATACGGTTAAGTAGATGATAAGTTATGTTTTTTTTATCATTTTATTTTTGTTTTAATGAGCTGTGCAGTCAATGTGATTTCTAACTGAAAATTATGGGAATAAATATACATTTAAGTTTAGAAGTTTTTTTCAATGAAATATTACTAAAAATCAATTCTATAACTAACATTCGGTACCATCAGTCCTTCAAAAAGAGTTTCTATTTTATCTTCTTTAAGATTAAAGATATCTTGCGAAAATTCTTCTGTGCCCGATGCATTAAGAACCTGTAATGACCATAATGATGAATACGTGGGCTTGTTTTTTCTATATGAAAGGGTAAAAGAGATAATTGGCTGACTTTTAAACTGACTGCTAAAAGCTTGATTATTTTCTGTTTCTCCGTATATTATTTCTTTGTTTGCCAGCGAAGTTTCGTAGTCAATAGGTTCTATTCTTGTGCCACCCAGCATATTAATCCTGATGTTTGCACTGAATATATTGTTTTTCTTTACAATCCATTCTTTCCCCATAATAGCATTACATACATAGTTTCTGTTAAATCGGGTATTTCGTTCAATACCATCAATACCTGTATATTTCGCATCGAATAAAGAGCCGGAGAGCAGGTAATAAAATCCTTTGCTAAGATATTTTTCAAGAGTAACATCAATACCTATATTATGGCCATTCCCTTCACTAACAAGAGCCTCGTTATAAAAAACAGTGTTGTTGTTATTTAACGTTGAAACATAACTATTTGGCGATACCGGTACGTTTCTTAGGTGTTGATAATAAGGCTCGATGCATAAGCGTATATTATTTGATAGTTTTGTGCTGTATGATAGTACATAATGAGTTGATTGCATAAATTTCAAATTTTTGTTTGGCATGTTTCCATCATTTGAAACAAAATACACAGGAAGTTGCTCTAATCTGCTATGCAAGCCATAAGCCAAAGCAATGCTGTTTTTATCGTTAATATCATATTTAATTCCGAGTCGTGGTTCAATGGAACGGTTTCTGTTTAATAAAAAATATTGAGCGTTAACCCCTGCATTAATTGTTAAGCGAGAACCTATATCAAATTTAGATTGTGTATAAGCTTGAAAAAAGCTAGTAATTCCTTTTTGATTTGCAATAGTTGTAGGAGATTCACCTTCTGTTAATGACTGTTCAACATCGATGTTGTATGCCAGATAACTATACCTGAAACCTGTTTTGTTGTTATGTGATTTGCCAAAACGTTTTGTTAGTTGCGATTGAACTGTATATTGATATGAATTATTAGCAGCCTTAGATTGTGGTTGAGCTACAAGATTATAATCCAGACGTTTTTCTTTGTGTTCCAGTCCGCTTCCAGAAATAGAAATAGTAGTGTTTAAGAAGCTTACCTTATTAAAACTTATTTTATGAGAAGCAGCTGTAGTAAACATATACAAAGAGGTTTTCGATTCATCCCGATCGAAATCTGATGTCCATTCTGTGCTGTCAGCAGCGTCCATTTCTTGTCCGTCAAGGGCCGCAATTCCCCATATAGAGAATATTCCCAATTGTTTTGTCGGAATATTGGTTTTAAAAGCTAGATCCTGGTATTTTAAAATTCCTGTATCATCAGGTAAAACAGGAGCTGCAAGCGCCATCGTGGAGTATCTGTAATTTAAAATATAAGTAGCATCGTTTTTTGCAGAAAAAGGTCCTTCTGCAGAGAAACCAATACCCAGAACACCAGCTTGAAATGAATACTGTCTTTCGTTTGGATTACCGTTTTTTAGTTTTATATCAAACACTCCTGAAGAGGCATTACCATATTCAGCTGGAAATGCTCCGGTATAAAAATCACTGTTAGCCATCATCTGGTTACTAAGTGCTGTTAATAATCCACCACCAGCAATGGTTAGGTTAGCAAAGTGATTAGGCGTTGGAACTTCAACGCCATCAATTCTCCATAACAAACCATCTGGATTATTTCCCCGAACCGATATGCCATTGCTACTTACAGAGGGCGTTGCTACACCTGCAAATGAAGATACTAATCGGGCAGGATCATCCATTCCTCCAGCATAGCGTTGTGTCTCTTCAACAGTAAACTGACGACTACTTAAGGTTATCATACTGTTTAATGCAGTTTCTTTTTGTACTCTTACGACAGCTTCTTCGATTGATGTGTTGGCAGGTGTCATGCCAATAGTTAAGTTTAACGCCTGACCTGAAGTCACCATCAGCTCATTTAATTCATAGGTTTCATAACCCATCATAATTACATTAATTGTTTGCCGGCCAATTGTTATATTTTCCAGGGTAAATTTTCCGTTATCATCCGTAACAGTCCCTTTTAATGGATTGGAGTTAATAATCGCAACGGACGCAAAAGGCAAAGGCTCGTTTGTTAGGTTGTCATAAACTTGACCTTGAATTGTTTGCGTTAGTGTTTGTGCAGACAACTGAGCGGTTGAACTCAGAAAGATAAATCCGAGAGCAATTAAAAATGATTTATTTACAACAAGTTTTTGTTTTGATTTTTTTTGAACATTTTCTTCATCAACCTGAAACGCTTTCTTAAAAAAGAATTCTTTATTTGTTATCAGCAGATAAACAGAGAAGATACACAATAGCCCTGTTTGAATTACTTTACTCATGGGGTGTGTCGCAAAAATTTCGTTGAAAAAGCCTGCTGTGATATGAAAGATAACAGGGAAAATAATGTTGCGGTTTGTCTTATAATAGATCCAGTTCATAATAATAACAAAAGGGAAAAGGCTAACTAGAAAATTAACAGAATAGATAATACCTTCTTCAACCAAATTGCTGTGATAATAATCTTTTATAAAGGATAATGGGAAATGCCATATGCCCCAGTACAAAGCAAAAATTACCGATGTGTTAAACAAAGAAAAACGGGAACGAAGGCAATCTGTTCCATATGAGTGCCATGCAAGTTCTTCCAATAATGGAGCGATGATAAGCATAAACCAGGCAGGAAAAACTCCTGATGTAAATGAAAAATGTCCAGCGAAATGAAATTGTTCCGGACTATAACCAAACAATAAAGAAACAGCCTGGGCAAGTAAGATACTTAATAGCATGACGAAACCTGTAATCAGATAAAATCTGGGCTCTATTCCTTTAAAATTGAAAAAGCGATTTAAAAGATCATGGGAAAGTTGTTTGTTTTTTCTTGCTATAAAAAATGTAACTGCCACAGGAGCAATTAATCCCAGAAAAGCAACTATACTGGCAAGATTGGATGCAACAATTGTGTTTTTAAAATGATGACTAATAGATGCTGCGATAAACCATAAACTCCAGGGGAATGCAGTTGATAAACCATAAAATAAACCTGTTTTTTTGTAATTGGTAATGCTCATAACTTTATATTTTCTGTTTTTGAATCAAAAATTTTTGATACAAAGGAGCCATATAAAGTAAAGCCAATCGCCCGGGCGTGTACGGACATACGTTTTGTACGTCCAGACATACAAGTATGTACGTTCAATTATTTGAAAAATAATGCTTTAATTGGAAGCATTCGTGTTTGAAAATTATGCTGAAGAATTAGTATAAGTTGAAGATTAGTCCAAATTAGTAATCAATATTTAGAATAGCCAGAGTTTTAAGTGATGATTTTATTGTTGTTTTTAAAACATTGATAAACATTATGTAAAAGAAGAGTTGTGGGATACACAAAGACTTTTTTAAGCAGCTTATCTTAGAGAGAAAATTAAAATCATATAAGTTCATTTGATATCTTCAATGGATTTAATTTGTCACCTTTTTTTGTGTTAATTGCTTAAAAAATTGAACTAATGATTCATTTAACACAATTTCAATGAGAATAAGATTAACCATAAAATATATTCTTTTAACTCGTTGTGTGAAATAAGAATTAGAAAATGAAATAGGATATGTTGTTTATAATCTGAGTTTCATTTGTTGTATTTTAAAAGTGTGAAAATATATTATGTCGATAATTAAGATGGGGATTGATAAAATTTTGATTGTTTTTATGCTATCCAAAGAATAAAAACTTTGATTTTAATCCACACAACGGTTTCTTTTATTAAGAAACAATTGAAATATTTAAAATTGATTGTCGAAATGTTTTGGTAACATTAATTTTATAATTTTCTGCAATTCTGGATTTTTACAAAAAGAATTATAAGACAGAGAAATCCTTAAATATTTTGACTTCTTTAACTAAAGAAGTCAATAAATATAAGATGATAACTAAATGTTACTGATATAGGTTTTTAATAAAACTACAACTAAGTTTTGGGTAAAAAAATATCAGGTAGATTTGATATTGAAGGCTCTATTGGGATTTAATTATTTAGATTAAACAAACTTGTAGTAATTAGTATTGAAGATAATAATTTGAAGACTGTTTTTTTATTTGGTGATAAAGGTAGGATGTGTTTTTAATTCTAGTCTTATTTAATAACAATTACTATAATAAATCCTTGCGCATATTTTAAATTTTGAATAGTAATATGGGGATTATACAAAACAGAAAGCATGCACAAGAATTTTATTGAGGCCTAAAAACTATAACTTAACATTGAAATCTTTTTCAAAACCAGAATAATCAGCTAAGGTTAATTCAATATAGAGTTCTTCTCCCTTATAAATAAAATATCTTTTAGAACTTCTGTTCTTATTCCTTTTTTGAAAACTTTTATCATAGAACTCGTAAAGTCTCATGTCTTCATGTGAAGATAAAAATTTCATAAATTTCATTCCTTCTTTTAAGCCTTTTTCATATAGAGGCATTTTTTCATACAATTTTCCATTTTTATTAAAAGATAAAACTGAATTAGAGGGGATTCTTTGTTTTTCTCCATTCTCAAATACTAATCTTAATTCATCATTAAGATTGGTTATTTTTTTACAACTAATTAGTCCATCTGTGGTTTTAATCCAGTTATCTGACTGACCGTTTACAATAACAGTTAAAAATAAACCTGCAGTGAAAAGCAAAATAAAATTTTTTTTCATGATTTGTCCTCCTTAAGTTTTAATTCGTTGTTAATTTTTTTTATTTGAACAATTTAAAATTATCCTTGAGAACGAGTTAAAACAAGTACTATTAACTCAATTATACATACTGTAGGCTCTTTCAATATTTTGATAAATCGGATGTGTTTTGCATTTCCATATAACCATTAAGCATTTAATATTATTTTTACAATATTCCTTTGTCAAAAAAATGGCTATTCAAACATTATGAACATTAATCAAATTAGTCGAAATATAATATTCATATTGCCCCTAATTTTATCGATAAGTGCTTATACTCAAAACCCAGATATACAATTTGACCGGGTTTCAATTCAAGAAGGCCTTTCGGATCACTCCATAAATTGTGTAACCCAGGATCATATTGGATTTATTTGGATTGGAGGATCAAATGGTTTATATAAATATGATGGTTATGATTTTACATACTTTGAATATCAACCTGGAAATTTAAGAAATCAGTATTTTAAGGATATATACAGAATAAAAGAGGATAAGCATGGATTATTATGGATGTCATCAGAAATTGGCATTGTTGTCTTTAACCCTGAAAATGGTAAATCTCGTCTCCTAAAGCTTTTTACAAATGTAGAAATACCAAACAATTATCGCCCTGATCTTATAATAGATTCAGACAACAACATCTGGGCAACTTATAATAAGGGACTGATTAAAATATCTTACAGTGATGATATCAAAAACTATATGACTGATGAAATCTCTTTTAATCAGGAAGAAAATATAATTAAAACAGAAATTTTTAACCTACCACATTCAAATACAGAAACAAACAATTTGGTTATTACGATATATGAAGATCAATTTCGTAATTTGTTAATCGGTTGTATATCAGGGTTGTTTTTGTTTGATAAAGAAAATAAAGTATTTAATGAACTTTTAAACGATTCAGAAAGTGAATTTAACTACGTAAGGTCAATTGTGCAGTCTCAAGACAGCTCATATTGGATAGCTGCGACTAATTTTCTTTATTATATGGCAAAAATAGATACTGTTTATGATGAAAATATATCTTATGTATTGCCAAAAAATTCAAAATTTGAAATCAATAGGGATCTACCACCTACATCACTTTTAATAACTCAAAATAACACTATTCTTGTTGGGACAGACAAAGAAAGATACCGGGTTATAATAGATGATGAAAATAACATTAGATTAGTTTTATTAACAAAAACAGAAAATGATCCTGAATACTACGGTTATACAAAAACCTACAGAGATATTTTTGAGGATAGGACGGGGGTAATTTGGACAGCGCAGGAATACTATGGGGTTACCCGATTTAACCTAAACAGTTCTCCGTTTAATTCCTATGAGAATTTGATAATTAACAATTTTAAAAGCACAGATATTAATCCTTTATATAAGGATGTCTCTGGCAATCTGTGGATAGGTACATATGGCGGTGGACTGTATAAGGTTGAAGATAGCATTTTTACCGTAAGTCAATATTATATGTATAAGCAGAGGAATAATATTATGTGTATGGAGGAATTTTCCCCGGAGATATTATGGGTAGGCACAAGTCGGGGGTTGGTTGAATTCAATACAAAAAAAGGTATATCCTCAAATCCTCATTTTATTGCTTTGGATGTAATAAATCAGAAGGAAATATTCATATCAGATTTACTAAAAACTGATGGTATGATGTATATAGCAACACTCGATGGCTTATTTATCTTTGATATTAAAAATGAAACGCTTTCAAGTTATTCTCTTACTGAAAATAATTTACAGAAAGATAGAATTAATAGAATTTTATCCCTGTCCAGGATGAAAGATGGAGCGGTACTAGCAGGCACCTCTTTAGAGGGGATAATTAAGATTTCTTTAACTCATTCGCAACCGGAGTTTACTCAAATTGTAAATAGTAAAATGCTTTTAGACCATGGAATTTATCTTGGAGAAAAACATAGGATTCTGGAAGATAGTGATGGTATGATTTGGATTGTTGATAATTCTGGATTGCATAGTTTGCATCCTGACACTTTAGAAATAAACAACTATAAATTATTTGACAATATCAATTTTCCTGTCGCTTGGTCTATTACAGAAGATAAACATAAAAACTTATGGATTGGAACCCATTTTGGATTATGTTGCTTTAATAAAACTACAAAAGAAGTCTCAGTCTATGATAAAAAAAATGGTCTACCTTTTACCATTCATGGAATAAATTCTGTACTAAATGATAATGATGGGAAGCTCTATTTTGGTGGGATAGGTGGATTTTATGACTTTTATCCAGATAGTATTAAGGTTAATAATTTTATTCCACCGGTTGTTATCACAGATATAATGCTGTTTAATAAATCAATTTCTGAAGATAATACATCTTATAATGTTATTAGCAGCGCTATTCCCTATCAAAAAACACTAAAATTTAAGTATAATCAGAACGATCTTTCATTTAAATTTTCAGCACTTGATTATAATAAGCCATTTGAAAATAAATATTTATATAAACTTGACGGTTATCAGGAGAAATGGACTCAGACAGATGCAAATAACAGAATTGTTAATTATTTAAAACTTAAACCAGGAGAATATGTTTTCAGAGTAAAGGGATCAAATAATAGCGGAATTTGGAATGAAGATGGAACATTTATAAATATTACCATCCGAAAGCCGTGGTGGACAACATACCTTGCATGGATTAGTTATTTAATTATAACTTTTTCTGGAATTATCGGGATTTTCAGGTGGCGTTTATATCGCTTGAAGAAAGAAAGGGCAGAACTAGAAAACCTTGTCTCAAAAAGGACTTTTGAAATTAGTAAGCAAAGTAAGAAAATCTCGGAACAAAAGGATTTATTAGAACAACAAAATATAAAAATAAGAGAAGACGAAGAATTGAAAGTCAAGTTCTTCGCAAATATTTCTCATGAATTCAGAACACCTTTATCTCTAATAAAAGGCCCTACAGAGGAAATGCTGAGCGATCCTCAAGTGAAAGCAAAGGAGCGTAAAAAATTGGAAATGATAAAAAGGAATTCTCAACGACTATTAAATCTTGTAAACCAGCTCCTCGATATATCAAAGTTTGATGCAAACAAAATAATACTTGAGATCAGTGAGGGCGATGTAATGAAACACCTAAAAAACACAGCAATTTTATTTGTTTCTGTGGCTGAAAGTAAAAGTATTGATTTTCAATGTTTCTTTGATAATGAAGTTAGGGACTCATGGTTTGATAGTGAGAAGATTGAAAAAATTCTGACAAATTTACTTTCGAATGCCTTTAAATTTACACCAACCGGAGGTGAAATAAAACTCAATGCAAAATATATTGTTGATGAACTTTCTGACTTTTCATCGATACTTGAGTTTTCTGTTACTGATGATGGACCAGGGGTTTCTGAACAAAACCAAGACAAAATATTTGATCGTTTTTACCAGGCGGAGAAAATTTTAAATATAGATAACGTTGGTACAGGTATCGGGTTATCCCTTTCCCGCGACCTTGCCAGGCTAATGCATGGAGATATCACTTTTAAAAACAGGCCCCGCTCAGGGAGTATCTTTTCTGTACGAATCCCACTTGGAAAATCTCATCTTAAAGAGAGTGAATATAAGTATATTAATAAGCAGAGAGATGATATAAAAGATAGTGGACCAATTAACAAGGTTTACTTAAATTCCGATACAGAGGAACAGAATTTATCTAATGAAAAAGAAAAACCATTAATCTTGATTGTAGATGATAACAGTGATATGCGAAATTATCTTTCTGTTAACCTAAATTCAACATATAATACTCAATTTGCAGTAGATGGAACGGCTGGTCTTATAAAGGCACAAGAGACAGTTCCAGAACTTATTATTACAGATTTAATGATGCCTAATATGAATGGTCTGGAATTATGCCAAAAAATAAAAGAGAATGAGATTACCAGTCATATTCCTATAATTATTCTGACAGCCAAAGATACTGACGCGGATAAAATGAACGGACTTCAAACAGGAGCAGACGACTATATCTCTAAGCCATTTAATATGCTTGAACTAAAAATTAAAGTAGCTAATTTAATAGAACAGCGTATTAAATTAAGGGAACGCTTTAGTAAGGAAATAATACTTGAACCAGGAAATATTAAAATAAATTCAGCAGATGAAAAATTTTTATCAAAGTCTATAGCCGTTATTGAAAATAATATGAAAGATGAAACATTTGATCTTTTAATGTTTCGTGAGGAAATGAACCTATCTCGTAGCACCCTGTTCCGAAAAATATCAGCACTTACCGGACAATCCCCAACAGAATTTATTAGAACAATCCGGTTGAAAAGAGCAGCAGAACTAATAAGAAATAACTTCGGAAATATTACTGAAATATCTTTTGAAGTTGGATTTAATAATCTATCGTATTTCAATAGATCATTTAAGAAACTTTATGGTGTGTCGCCAAAGGAATTTTCAAAAAAAGAGAATGAAAAGTAGATTCACTTTTTGCTTTTTTTATTTTGGTATGAAGATTTACAGATGAATCCAGTAACCAGATAAAATCTAAATTTAATTCAATTGAAATTAAAAAATGGTTATAAACCTATCGAAAGATTAAAAAGATATAGAAGTAAGTTTCTAAGAAAGTACAGAAACAAACAAAAAGAAAATTTGGAATGAGGTTATGGAATAATAATACTGTTTATTTTATTGTCTTTTGAGGTCTCAACCATTGCCAGGATGGTATTTTTTTATTGAGAAACAGTTTTAATTATGGTGTTTAGTTAATTCATTTATTAATCCTGAAAAAATTATCCCATGAAATGGAAATACTAAAAACCAGTACAACCTTCCAAATAAGCCTTTAGGACGGAAAGTAGCTGTTTGGATAAGAACGTTATCCTGTATACGAAACTCTAACCATGCTTCTCCGGGCAATTTCATTTCTGCAAATAATAATAATCGCATTTCAGATTTGTTGGAATAAAGAACTCGCCAAAAGTCTAGGGTATTTCCAGCATAGATATCGTTTAAACTAGTTCTTCCCCTTCTTAAACAGACTCCTCCAAATAACTTGTCAATAAACCCTCTAAATCTCCATAACCAATTGGCATAATACCAGCCATTCTTACCTCCAATCATCCAAATTTTTTCGATGCAGTTCAATACATTTTTAACCTGTTTTTTTCGGATATCTTTGTAGCAACCAAACTCAGGTACTTTAATATAATCGGATATTCTATAATCTAATCTTCCGCTTACGGTCGAATCTTTCCAACTTGATATTATCTCGTTTTGCTCTATTTTATTAAATGCTTTTTTGATGCATTCTTTATACGATAGTGGATTTAACTGAAGCAACCTATTAATTTCATTATCCTTTGCTACTACCTCTACTTTCATACTATCAACCAATGAAGAGGCAAGTTTATATGAAGTTGATGTAATGAAATATAACCAATAAGAAGAAAGTTTAGGTGTCATTATGGGAATTGTCCATATAATTCTTTTTAGACCACGTACCTGGGCAAAATCCATTAACATTTCTTTGTAAGTTAGTATTTCATTTCCTGCTATGTCAAAGCTTTTATTATATGTTTGGGTATTTTCTAATACTCCGGTTAATATTTTAATTACGTCTGATATGCCAATGGGTTGACATCTAGTTCTTAACCATTTTGGAGCAATCGTGATTGGCAATTTTTCAACCAAATCACGTATAATTTCGAATGAAGCACTTCCTGAACCAATTATAATTCCTGCCCGAACAGTTGTCAAAGAATAATTTCCTTTATTTAATTCAATTTCCACATTTTTTCTTGAATTCAGGTGTTTTGATAAAGTATCGGAGTTAACGATACCACTTAAATAAATTACTTGCTTCGCATTGGTTTTATTGATTGCCTCTCTAAAGTTTATTGCTGATTGTTTTTCCAGTTCATTATAATTTTCTGAGGTTGACATTGAATGAACCAAATAATAAGCAAAATCAATGTCTTGAGGAATATTTTTGAGAGATTCCTTTTGGGTTAAGTCTAGCTCAATAACTTTTATTTTTTGCCGGATAGAATCTACAACATGAAATTTGTTTTTATCTCTAACGCAACAAATTACAGAATACCCTTTTTCAACCAGTATTGGCAATAATCTTTTACCAATGTATCCTGTTGCTCCTGTTAGTAAAATCGTACTCATATTATTCCTTAATTAAATACAACATTTTGCAATATGGGGAGGCGTGGTTCTTGGAAGGCTTTTTTGTCTCCCGATAGAAATGCTGGGATGCACACCAAAAGCCGACTGTAAAACGTTTAGCCACGCTTATCTATATCGGCTGTTGTGCGAATATGCTTATTTCATTTCAATTAAATCTTTAATTTCAATCAAATGTAATTCAAAATGTTCGGGAAATCCAATAATAATATTTTCTAAGGATATAGGCTCTATAAAACCATCAGACCAAAGATTGTCTAAGTCTGTTTCTTTTACTTGATTAATTATATATGAGATATGTAATCCATATAGTTTCCAAAACTGAACTAAAATTTTCCAATTTCTGTTTTCATAATTCTGAACATGAATCCAAGTATCATTATCGGGCATATAATCAGGAAAAGTAAGTCGTTTCAAATATTGTAAACGAACAATTCGATGATGATTATTTACTGATGAATCAACCAAATGTCCTAAGATTTGCTTAATGTTTCGGTTTTGATTGTTTCTTTTTAATGTAATTTTTTCCTCTGTTAAATCCAATAATCTATTTTCCCAATCAGAAATTAGTTCTTCAATTTTTCGAGATGCATTTTTAATGTTGTTTATTCTTTCCATAATTTTTGTTTTTAATTCATTCAAAACTATCAGATTACAAGATGAATTAAAAGCGAAAAATTCTCATTAAAAGCATGAGTATAATTCATGAATTGTTAATATCTTAATTAATTATATTTGTGGTATGGATTTTAAATATATTAAACTTATATCAACAATTGTTGATTGTGGTAGTATTACAAAAGCTGCTCATATTTTAAATTTAACTCAATCTGCTGTTAGTCATCAATTAAAAGAAATTGAAACTCTAAAGGGAATCAAGTTTTTTACTCGTTCTAATCGAAAACTAAACCTGACTCCAGCAGGTAAAATGGTCTATGAGGCTTCTGATAAAATATTGTCAGAGATTAATAAACTTGAAGTCAACTTAAAAAACATAAATAATTTAAATCATGGTACAATAAGATTGAGTGCTGCTTGTACAACTAGTTATCATTGGCTTCCAAAACTTTTGAAATCCTTTAAAACAGAATATCCAAATGTTGATATTGATATCATTTTGGAAAACTCTGCAAATCCAATCAACGAGATTATTAAAAATAATATTGATATTTCAATTATTATATCTCCGATTGAAAATGAAAATATTGAGTATAAATTTCTATTTAAAGATGAACTTGTTGCCGTTTTTTCAAAGCAACATAAATTCAACCATAAACAATTTTTAATAGCAAAGGATTTTAAAGATGAACATTTAATCATTCATTCAAAGCCGCTCGAAACTGTTGTTTTCTATGAGCAAGTGTTAAAACCCAAAGGAATTGAACCACTTAAAATTTCTGAACTTTCTCTCACAGAGGCAACCATTGAGTTAATCAAGGCAAATTATGGAGTAGCGGTTATGTCAAAATGGGCAATTGAACCCTATATAAAATCTAATTCAGTTTCATTTAAGAAAATCAATCGGAAAGGATTTTTTAGAAATCATTATGCAGCAATCTTAAGATCTACGAATCATCCGGAATATTTTGAGAAATTTATTTCCTATATATCGCGAGGTTACTGACAGATTATTTTTCAACAGTAAGCAACATAGCAAGTTAGGAGTTATGGATCACATTGTTATTCATTGTAAAAAAAACTGATTTAAATTTGTAATCCCAATAATCCAAACATGCTATATTGTCTGTAGGAACCTGGTAATATATATCTTATTTAGAAAGTTATTTGTAAGTTACAATTTGCCCTTACAGATTTACCTCTTTGTTTACCTGGTTCCCATGCTGGCATAGATTTCATAATTTTTTCAGCTTGTTTTGATAGTTTATCTGAAGGGCTATCCATTATTTCAATGTCTTGAATTTCCCCTTTGCTGTTCACTACAAAGTTAACTGAAACAGTACCTTTTTCTTGAGAATCAGCTGTTGCCTGAACTAAGAATTTTACCATTTCATTCTGTCCTCCTTTGAAATGAGGATCCTCTTCCACAACAATAAAGACTTCTTTTTGCTCTTCATTTAAATTTTTTGTTGTTTGCGGTGGAGGTACATCTATTTCTACTTCTGATTTTTTAGTAGAAATAGGGATTATAGCAGCTTCCATTTTAACAGTCATATTTTTACTGGCTTTTATCCGTTGCGTTTTTAAACCAACAAATGAGAATATGATTTCGGCATCAGGCAACACATCGTCAAGAATAAAGTTACCATTTATATCACTGACAGTACCTCTGGTACTATTTGCAATAAAGATAGATGTTCCTGGCAAAGCATCTCCTTCCTCTGCTATAACTTTGCCTGTAATTTTTATTTTTTGACCTGATTCAGGACTGACTGAGGAGTCATTGCCATAAACATATTTAGGTTCTGCAAAAATCACCATTAAAATGGTAGCTAAAGGAATTGCCCAAAAGATTTTCCATCTTTTTATAGGACTTGATTTTTCTTTATTTATCATTTTTATTCTTTTTGATTCGTTAAACTTAGTAAAGCTGCTGGCCAACTGAATAACCTGCACACCAAGCATTTGATTGATTAATACAGCCTGATAATTTCGGCTATTAACACCTTTGCTTATTACTCCTGAATCAGCAAGGTATTCGTGGTTTTCCATCATGGCTTTACGATAAATAATCACAAATGGATTGAACCATTGAATGGCACGGATTAGCTCTAAAAGAATTAAATCTATCCAATGCCGTTGTTTTATATGGACTTTCTCATGGGCTATAATCGTCTCGAGAACCGATTTCTCGCCCATACTTTTACTGACAAAAATTAAGTTGAAGAAAGAAAAAGGAGCTATTTCCTTTTCCAATTGAAAAATCTCAGTATTCGAAATCCTGATTTTTTTACCTTTTGAACGAAGTTTAAATAGTCTTACAACTTCAATTATAAATCTAAAGAACATGAACAGGAAACCTGCCAGGTAAATCATTTTTATCAGATCAAAATGACTGAATGATTTCAGAGTAGTACTTTCAGCAAAATTAATCTGATTAAATTCTACAGATTGTGTTGCTGGTATTTCTTTTAAAACTGAATATTGTACAGGAATCAGGGGTAAAATTATAGAACAAATTACTCCAGACAATAAAAATAAACGGTTTACAAAGAAATGGGTTTCCTTTCTCAAAAAGAAAAAATAAACCATCCAAAAACCTGCTAACCAGCATGCCATTTGTAGCAGATATTTAATTTCTGGTATCATACATTAATGTTTTTTTTCATTTTGAAGTTCATCCTTTGTTTCATTTAACAATTGTTCAAGTTCATCAATAGTTAGATCTTTTTCACGCGCAAAAAAGCTAGCCAATTGTGGAAATGAGTTATCAAAGTAATTTTTCATTAGTTTGAAAAGTTGCTTTTTCATATACTCTTTCTTTGAAAGTAATGGGAAATATACATGCGTGTTTCCCTCAGAGCGATAGCTTACTACTCCTTTACTTTCTAAAACCCTGATAATTGTTGAAACAGTGTTACGCGCAGGTTTTGGGTCATCGAATTTATCACGAATGTTTCGAACCATTCCTTCTTCCATTTCCCATAAAATCTGCATAATTTGTTCTTCTGCTTTTGTCAGTTGCATAATCAATAATTAAAAGTCCTAAACAAATATACGACTAAAGTTTTAGTCAAACAAGAAAAACGACTATATTTTTAGTCGATTATTTTTGCAATTGACTAAAAGTGTTGAAAATCTATGTAATAAAACTTTAAGTATTGTTGCATTTTGTTTGACGATAACTATTTGCAATATGAAATGGTTGGATTTTCGGAGTTTGTTTGTATCCACCAACACAGAAACTGATGCTGGGACGAAATACTTGAATTATCACTAAAGCCCAACCGTGTAATGTGCGTAGTTACTTTTTGTCCTATGGTTTTAATATTAGTGGATTCTGTAATTCTCCAACATAAAAGTTGTGATCAATCAATACATCATTAATTGATTCGTCCATGTAGTGATATGTCCAATTCGTTTTTGGATAAAATCATTCAAAGTATTGCCGATTTTAAAATGTTTTTACCTTTTTAGGTACAAAACATCGTAGCCGATGAAAATTACATATTCCAAAGAAAATATCAAGTCTTTTGTCTGAATAAATTTCGCTGATGAAATAATCAAAAACGCCAGTTTATATAAAACTATTGGTGAACCCTTGGCTGTAGGGGCATATGGGCAGAATGCAGTTATTGTGGCTTAGTCCGTTCTCTTTCCTTCATGAAAATACGGTATTCTTAATCTTGATGGCAATTTTCCGAAATATGTTCCACTTCCTTAGTGTCAAATTAGATTGTTTTATTCTTATCGATTAAGATAACCTGCAAAATCCTCCACTCAGGAAAAAGGGTACTTGTTTTGACGAATCAACGTAGATTAAATCAAAAAAAAGAGCTGCTTGGAACTCCAAACAGCTCTTAACAGTTATTTATTTTTTTTTATTTATCGCGTCTTCCGCCACCGCCTTCAGAAGAAGAAATCGAATCTCTCATATTTGTATCTGATTCTATATTTTTCATTTTATAATAATCCATTATTCCCAGATTACCAGACTTAAATGCTTCTGCCATAGCCAAAGGAACTTGCGCTTCTGCCTCAATTACTTTTGCCCTTGCTTCTTGGGCTTTAGCCTTCATTTCCTGTTCTAGGGCAATAGCCATAGCCCTTCTTTCCTCCGCTTTGGCTTGTGCAATATTCTTATCAGCATTTGCCTGATCAATTTGAAGGACAGCACCAATATTTTTTCCAATATCGATGTCAGCTATATCAATAGAAAGGATTTCAAAAGCTGTTCCTGAATCTAAACCTTTTTCCAGTACTACTCTTGAAATAAAATCGGGATTTTCAAGAACTGTTTTATGAGTTTCAGAAGAACCAATTGACGACACAATTCCTTCCCCAACCCTTGCAAGGACTGTATCTTCTCCGGCACCTCCAACAAGTTGTTTAATGCTGGCCCTTACTGTTACTCTTGCTTTAGCAATCAACTGAATACCGTCTTTAGCTACAGCCGTAACCGGAGGTGTATTAATTACTTTTGGATTAACAGACATTTGAACCGCTTCAAACACATCTCGCCCTGCCAGATCGATAGCAGTTGCCATGTTAAAAGGTAAATCAATATTTGCTTTATTGGCCGAAACTAAAGCGTGAACTACTTTCTCAACATGCCCACCAGCAAGATAATGTGCTTCTAAATCATCGCGTTTTATTTGACTCAACCCAGCTTTGTGGGCTTCAATCATCGCTCTAACAATTACTCCAGGAGGAACTTTTCTCCAACGCATAAAGATAAGCTGTACTAACGATATGCGAACACCTGAAACCAATGCCTGGAACCAAAGGTTAAGCGGGATAAGATATAAAAGCAGGATTAAACCTACAATTCCCAGAATAATAAAAATAATACTACTTCCAATTACTTCCATGTGTATTTTTAATTTATTGGTTTAACAAGGATATTTGTTGATTCTATTTTTACAACTTCAACTTTTGTTTTTTCTTTTATATAGCCACTTAAAGATTTACCTTCTACAACTTTGCCATTTACCATTACTTTGCCAATAGGATTTAATCTTGTCATCGCTTCCCCCTTATCTCCAATATTGATTTCATGTGATTCCAAACCATAATCAACATGGCTATCAATGTTTTTGTTTAACATCGCGACTTTCCAGGTTCCGCTTTTTAACGCAAAGAGTAATAAGGACACAGTAAGAACAATTGTACCCAGTAAAATATAATTTCCTTCTGTTGTTCCTAAAGAATGATAGCCATAGAAAATAGCTGTTATTATTGAAAGGAGCCCTCCGATTCCTGCGACTGTAACACCGGGTACAATCAAAAATTCAACTATCAGAAGGACAATTCCCAGAAGTACTAATAAAATAATAGCAGTAAGTGACATTTAGTATAATTAAGTGCTAGTCTATTGTAGCTTTTAATCCTCTTTCTATTAATTGATATCTCATCGGCTTCAGAAAGTCTTCACTTCCTTTTTTGACTTCACACTTACCTTTGTAATGTACTATATAAGTACATTGTTCAGCTTGCATCAGGTCATGGTTACAAATTTCCACCAAGGCATCAATTACATAATCAAAAGTATGCACCTCATCATTATAAAGTGTTAGAAATTTCTTCATTACACTTTCAGTTTCCACTGCTTCTTCAAAATCCGGTCTGCTGATATATTTTTCTTTTTCCGCCATAAATAAAGCATACTATACCTACCCCAAAAGTATAAAATTTAAAGAAATATCAAAACATAAAGAATCTTGCTTTTATATTAATTATTAACAGGTTTTATACATCTAAATCAAAACTCATTGGAAGAAATTAATTATACAACCCCTTTTTAATTTTCGAGCCAGGACTTAAAAATTTTGACACGTTCTCTACTTACAATTAAATCATCAACCTTATTATTTTTAGTTTTAATTTGCAGCCGTGAATTTGAAAATGAAATAATATCCTTTATGGCATTAAACGCAATTATGTATTTTCTACTTATCCTAAAAAATTTCTTAGGATCGAGCAATTCTTCAAGTTGTTCAAGTGTATAATTAATAGGATAATCTCTTTCTGAATCTGTTTGTAAAAAAGTTGATTTTTCAATTGCTGAGAAAAATTGTATGTTTTCAGCCATTATGACCCGAATATGTTCTCCTACCTTAACAACAAATTTTTCCTTGTATTCATTGGTGAGTTGTTTTAAAACAGCATCAAAGACATGTGAAGAATTTTGAAGGGCTTTAATATTGGTTTTATATTTTTCAATTGCTTTACATAACTCTTCAAAATCAATAGGCTTTAGTAAATAATCTATACTATTTACTTTGAAAGCTTTGAGTGCGTACTCATCGTATGCTGTTGTAAAAATAACAGGAGCCTCTACAATTGTTTTTTCAAATATTTCAAAACTTAGTCCATCAGCAAGTTGGATATCCATAAATATTAAATCTAAGGAAATTCTCTTTTCAAACCACGCAACCGACTCCTGAACTGTTTGTATCACGCCTAGAATCTCAATCTCCTCATCATACCTTTTTATAAGTTCTTTCAGCCTGCTGGCTGCTATCTTCTCGTCTTCAATTATTATACAATTCATCTGATGACTTGATTATTGGAACCTTTACGATAAAACTATTTTCGTCTTCTTTAACTTCCACTGTTTCCTGAGATAAATATTCGTACCTTTTTTTAAGATTTTCCAATCCAATTGGTGATTTTGTGCCTATTATTTTTTTTCGTTGTAAATTATTCTCTACAACAACATATTTATCATCGCTTTTAATAAAAATATTTAAGGGCATATTATCACTAATAATATTATGTTTTATTGAATTCTCAACAAGCATCTGGATTCCAAGCGGTAAAATATATTTCTGAGGAAACTCTATATCAATGGTAACTTTAAAACCTTCTCCATGTCGCATTTTTGCCAGGAAAATATAGTTTTCTACAAAGTCCATCTCTTCACGTAAAGTAACCAATTCTTTATCTCTTTGTTCGAGAACATATCTGTAGATATCTGATAATTTTTTTATGAAATCTACAGCTTTTTCGGGTTCCTGTTCAACAATTCCTGTTAGGGTGTTTAAACTATTAAATAGAAAATGTGGATTTACCTGGTTCTTTAACGCTTCGTATTTAGCTTCCAAATGTGCACGTTTTGTTTCTTCATATTTTTTTAATGCTTTCTTCCAATAAAAAACCAGATACCTTGAATAATAAATTGATATGATAATCAAATCGATTGACAACGCAAAAAATGCATTGTATGCTACATTGGACTTAAGAGTCTGACCTGTTTGATGAAAAAGATATTTATGTACGACATAAGGGAAAAGTATACTAACAATAATTCCATATAAAATAAAAGATAGTAATGCTATAAAATTTGCTTGGTTAAGGTTTTTGTCCCAATTCAATTTTCTTCCTGTTAATGACCCAACTGTCCAGTTTCCAAGCCAAAAAAGAAGTCCAATTGAAACCCCATACGATATATTCTTAAGATATCTTGGTACAGAACTGAATATTTCTGCCCCAGTAACTATGTAGTTAATAAATGTAGGTATTATAAATAATGTTAAAACACCCCCAACAATAATCAAAATTATATTGGTTTTTCTGTTCTTTAATTTTTCACTTTCCATTTCTTAAAGATAAATCTTTCATAATTAGTTACAATAAACGAAATAAGAACCTCGAAGTTTGTTTCTTAAAGAAGCCCCGGGCAGAGCTTTTAATTACTCTACCCTATTTTTACATGCTTGAAGTTGCGCATCGCAATCTTCTTTTCCCCAGTCTGGCATTAAATTATCTGAAGGTTTAAATGAAGAGAAAAGCGCCGAAGCATGTTCCAACATTGGCTGGGCAACCTTTTTACCTCCTCCAAATTGTTCTGGGGTATTCATAACAGTTAATGCTTCAAGATAATAAGGCCTTGGATTCTTTGAGTTTAATCCTTTTGCTGTTCCAAAAGAGCCATTTGCTTTTACGGAATATACCCGTCCATTATTTACCGGGTCAATTGTTATGTATGCCTGATAAAGTAAACCTTGCAAGGTATATAATTCAGATTCTTTTTCATCAATCTTTATGGCTTCATCCAATTGTTGTTGAGCATAATCAAGATATTTTTGTTTCTGTTCAACATCCTGGGTTTTGAATGAAAGTATAACATTTATGTAAGATGCATAATACCGGGGAATCCATTTATCAGTCTCTGCCATTGCAATACGCTCAAACTTATTTGCTATTTCCTGCATATCTTCTAAAGATTTAGCATCGTTTAAGGCTTCAAGGTTTTGTACAATTGCTGATTCATAGTTAGATTGAGCAAAAAGGTTAATACTTATAACTAAAAAAAAGACTGTGAAAATTCTTGTTTTCATAATTTTTAATTTTAAAATGATTATTTAAGAGAAATAAATACACCTATAATGACTGTTCTTTGTATCATCGAGTTTACCGGAAAAGCTTCATATCCTCCTTGGACTTCTGAATTCTCGACAAACCTGTAAGCATATGTTTTCTCTAATCCAAGAATATTGCTTACTGATATATGAACGATAGTCATATAGCCAAATAGATTTGTTACATAGCTTATGTTTCCACTAAAATCATGAATTGGTTTTGTTATACCTCCGGAAAAATTTTCATCGTATGGATTATAATAATTTCGTCCAGTTGAAAAATTATAAGAGAAACAAACTTCTGAATTAATACTTTGTTCCCATCGCTTGTAAACAGCACTCAAATTATGTTTTGAAACAAACTCTGGTATTACAATCTTTTTATAATCCTTAAATTTTCGTTTACTATCAATAAATGAGTAGGAAATCCAGTACTCCGTGTTTTTTAATGTTTTTTTATCTCTCCAAAAGATGTCAATACCGGTAGCATAACCATAACCGTTATTGTTTATTTGTGTTGGTTCCTCGTATTCATTCGGGATATATGAAATCAGGTTATCATAATTTTTGTGGTAGAATTCTGTTCTGAACAACCTGTTATCTCCAGCTACCTGGTAATTCAGGATATAATGTTCTGCTTTTTCAAATTCAACATTATTTGTATATTTTAAATAATCTGGTTGAGGTTGTTGATAATAAGTTCCATAAGCCATTGAAACCTGGCTTTTTTTCGTTGTTTTATATGCCAAAGAAAGTCGGGGTGCAACATTAAAATTATTTGTATAATCAGAATACTCACTTCTTCCTCCAATACGCAAAGCAAGTTTCTTTGATATTTTGGCATCAGTCTCAAAATACCCGGAAAATAAATTGTCTTTTGCACCAAACAGATATTCAACATCGGAACTTATATCTTTAAAACTATACGTATAATTGAGATTATAAAATTCACCTCCAAATTTTAGAGTAAGATTCTCATTGGTATAGTTTATCAATCCAATACGAGAATGAATGGTTGTTAACTTTTTAGAGAGCTTGTCTTCGTTAATTTCCGTTATATCATCATCATTATTATAAGCTATACCGGATTTTAGCATCCATTTTTTATTTAGCTCAGTAGAATAACTTGTTT
Source organism: Bacteroidales bacterium (assembly GCA_963665085.2). Taxonomy (GTDB): domain Bacteria; phylum Bacteroidota; class Bacteroidia; order Bacteroidales; family JAAAOM01. The sequence goes on along the minus strand of CAXXXS010000002.1, from coordinate 128,569 downwards.
TATAAAACAGGTTATTGTTTTGTAGTCCTATCAGGGCATTGTCGTATAAATCCCCCACATAATTTAACTTTGAATCGGAGTGATTAAAACTTGCATTCGATTTAATCATTCCTGTTTTCCCAACTTTAATCCGGTGCCTTATTGCCCCACTATAACTTTCTGGAATTTCCTCCCAGTCGAGATCGTGTTTGGCCATTAAAAAATAAGGGGTCAAATTATTGTAGTTTGCCTCAGCCGAATATGCAGAACGCAAATTTCTAACGGTGTGTGAGACTCCTAACCCCACATCCATAAGAGAGATGCTGGTTATATCTTCATCAAATAATCCAGGAGTTTTAAGTTCAAGTACAGACGATAGAGCCTGACCATATTCAGCAGAATATCCACCAGTACTAAACATAACTCCGTTAAACATAAAAGGTGAAAACCTGCTACGGGATGGAATATCCGGCATTGTAGATGAATACGGTGAAGATACTAACATTCCATCCATATAGGTATTGGTTTCATAACTATCTCCCCCGCGTACAATTATTTTACCTGTTTCTCCCTGTTTCTGTGCTCCGGGATATGTACTCAACGCACCATAAATATCAGAATCTGAACTAGCTGTTGTAGCAATATCAATAGAATTAAGCGTAATTGCACGTTTCTTATCCCCTGCCTCGAAAGTTCCAGCGGTAATTAAAACCTCATTCAATTCATTACTCAAAGGTTTAAGTTCAACAGATAGTTCTTTTTTTAAATCAGAAGGTTCAATTTGTTTTTCATAGGTTTGATATCCAATAAAACTAACTACCAGTATCTGATTTTCATTTTTCCCTGGTTTTAGCATGAATTTTCCTTCTCCATCTGAGATAGTTCCATCATAACTTCCCTTAATATAAATATTTGCCCCTGCAAGTGGAATACTATTCTCATCAAGAACTACTCCTGTTAATTGTTCTTGTGCATTTAGGGCTATTGTAATAAGTAAAAAGAAATATGTAAATAGCGTTTTCATTGTTGTTTCAATTAATATTTCGAAACAAACTTCACTATTTCATGATGGCTATAAAAATAAAAGACGACGAGTTGTAGAATCTGTATGATGAGTTGTAATAAATTATTTCCATGTATCTTCTGGTTGGCAAAAAACCAAGTATTTTGAACGATTTATTCGATATATTCTATTGTCTTTTACATGTACAATAAAAATCAACTAAGTATTTTCGCTTTTTTCTCTGGAAGGTATTTCCAGAATCGTTTAGGTAGAAATTGTTTATGAAGTTTTATATTTTTTCTTTCTTTTATTGTTACCGATTTAAAATAGTCTCTCCACATATCCTGAAATAAGATTTCATCTTCATCAAGAATCTCTTCTTTCAAATCTCCGGTTACGGTATTAATATTCGTCTCTTTAAACGTCACTTCAGTAACCTCTTTCTTGTCCCAAAAAAATCCATAATTACGTTTGGTATCATACACCAACCATTTCTGGTCTCCAAACCTATCTTTAAAATGATTTATTGATAGGGACAGTACATCATATAAAGGTTCAAAAGGTGCAAAATAGATTCCGTCTTTTGTCTTCTGAAAACGTGTAAACATAAAAATTCTGTGAGCTTCTCGAATAACCTTTTTGTATATTTTATTTAAATCTACAACCGTGGCGTTACTATAATTCTTTTCAATATTGATGGGTGTTTTTAGGGTTAGTTCTATATACTTAAATATAAGCATTTCTATCCCGGGCAATTCAGAGAGATAAACTTTGTAGAGCTTTTGGCATGTTTCTTTTGATGATCTTTTTTTTATGGTTTCCCATACTTTCTGAGCTTGTCCGCTATCTGAGATAACAGTATATTTTGACGCAAAAATATCATCCTGATAACTCTTCTCGTCATAAATTCTATCAGGAAAAATTTTTAAATCATAAGCATAATAAACAACTGACAATAACCCCTCAAATGTTTTATCATACAAAAAAATGTTCATGGCTTCGATATTTAATTATTTAGAATAAAGACAGTTGTACATGTGGAGATTCTAATTTTCTTCTTGTTGGTTTATTTTCTGCGATTAAAATTTTTCGAATATACTCTGGCCGTATTTCGTTTACGGTCATAGGTTTTAACTCATTGCACGTTATAAAATATTGGGCACGTTTCATAACAACACCTATTTTTCTAAGATGAGAAGAATTGAGTTTTCTGTATTTCCTGGCCAATACTATTTGTTGGGCAGAACGTGGTCCGATACCGGGTACCCGGAGAATCATTTCATAATCTGCTGTATTAATATCAATAGGAAAAATTCCGGGATTTCTTAATGCATAACCCAATTTTGGATCCAACTCCAAATCCAGGTTTGGAAAAGATTCACTTACAATTTCATCTACAGAAAAAAAATAAAACCGATAGAGCCAATCTGCCTGATAAAGTCTGTGTTCTCGTTTTAATGGTGGTTCTTTTAGGGCTGGTAACCGGCTATCCTGATTGATTGATAAATAACCTGAATAATAAACCCGTTTTAAATTATTGGTTTGATAAAGATTTGTTGCAAGGCTCAATATCTTTTGATCTGTATCTGGTGTTGCGCCAATAATTAATTGAGTACTTTGTCCACCGGGAGAAAACTTGGGCGCTTTTTTGTATTTTTTCCTATCTGCTTTATTCTCTAATATTTTTGTATTAATAGATTTCATTGGGTTCAGGATTGTTTTGTAATCCTTTTGCGGTGCAAGCAACTTTAAATTTTCTTCTGTAGGTATTTCAATGTTAACACTTAACCTGTCTGCATATAAACCAGCCTGCCTAACTTGTTCGTCACCAGCTCCGGGAATGGTTTTTAAGTGTATATAGCCAAAATACCTGTGTTTCTCCCGCAAATCTTTAGCAACACGCACCATCCGTTCCATGGTATAATCAGGATTCTTCATTACTCCTGAACTAAGAAATAATCCTTCAATATAATTTCTTCTATAAAATTCCATGGTGAGCTGCGTAATTTCGTCAACCGTAAAAGATGTCCGTTTAATATCATTACTACTTCGGTTGATGCAGTATGCACAATCATAAATACAGTAGTTAGTCATCATAATTTTTAGTAATGAAACACATCGTCCATCTTCTGTAAAACTATGGCATACTCCCCATGGAGCAGCATTCCCTAATCCTCTCCCATTGTTTCTTCTTTTATTTCCACTGGAAGCACAAGAAACATCATATTTTGCAGCATCAGCTAATATTTTCAGTTTATCTTTGGTTGAAGAATTTATCACAACTAATATTTTTAGTAAATTTACTAATATTTTTAGCAAAACATAACAATTTTATTGTGGATTATTTAGGCGAAAATCTAAAATACTTAAGAAAGACTAACGGACTTACCCAAGAGGAATTAGCGGGTAAACTCAATATAAAACGCTCTGCAATTGGTGCATACGAAGAAGGAAGAGCTACTCCAAAAATATCTGTCCTTCAGCAATTAGCATCCTTATTTAGAATATCTATTGATAACCTTGTTGGACAATCATTTAAAGAAACAGGGATACCTGAACTAAGTAACAATACAGATATTCATGGAAAGAACATACGCATAATTACTGCGGTTGTAAACAAAGAAAATAAAGAACACATCACACTTGTTCCGGTTAAAGCTTGTGCTGGGTATACCAAGGGATTTGGTGATCCTGATTTTATAGAAAAACTTCCTGTTTTTGATTTCCCTTTACCAGAACTCAGCCAGGAACGTACATACAGGGTATTTCAGATTTCAGGTGACAGTATGGAGCCCATAAAATCAGGTTCATATATTATTTGTGAATATGTGCTCGATTGGGATTATATTAAAGAAGGAGAGTCTTATATTATAATAACACAAACTGAGGGTATTTTATTTAAACGGCTATATAAAAAAGGCGACCAATTACTACTTCAATCTGATAATCCGGAATATGCCCCCTATACTATTCCATTATTTGAATTAATGGAGGTTTGGAAGGCATTGGGATATATCAGCTTTGAATTACCTGATCCAAAAGAAGCTGCACTTAATAAACTCCACAATTTAATGATGGATATGAAGAATGACATTTCAAAAATGAAGAAATAAGTATTCGGTGAACCGGAGTCAGGAGACCGGAGACCGGAGACTGGAAATTCCGCTCCTGTCTGTGGCCTGCTGTTTTCTTTTTCCCATTTAATAATAATTTTAAATTTAAGTTTTGGAATTGTGATTGTATTTTATACTTTTGTGCTGCTTTAGCAAAAAGCTAAACAAGGTGAGGTGGGTGAGTGGCTTAAACCACCAGTTTGCTAAACTGACGTACGGGTAACTGTACCGGGGGTTCGAATCCCCCCCTCACCGCTCCACAACTTTACAATCATTACCAATAAATATATTATAATTTCTCGACAGCTTTTGGTGTCAATTAAACTGAATTCCTTAATAGGTTGAAGGATTATATTTATCTTAATTTCCATCCGAATATATTTTCAGTGACATACGAGCTCTAAATGTAGTAAATAATTGAACGCCTGCTCCTGTCCAATGACACTATCAATATCCCAGTTATATCCCCACCGAAGTGTATGGCATATTAAGTTCTCATCATAAAGACGGTCAGCGGTCGCAACCAAATAAGAGCACACATAAACCAGGCTCTCTTTTTGCCACCTCTGCGACTTGTTTTTATAACAGCTACCAATATGAATATCGGTAGCTTCGCTAAATGGCCTAAAGCAGGTTATGACATGCTTTGCTAATTTTAGTTGGTCTGGGTCACGCGGATCCAATTTGCTTGCTCCTCTTTGAAAATACGCTAATTGTTGTTCCATACTTCTTTCCCCTTCATGGATTCCATAATCGATACGGATATCACTGATAGCTACATTGTGAATAAGCTTTAGATCTTTGTGACAGCTATTTAAGGCTTTAGTTGATTTTTCCCCAAATTTAAACATGGTTGTTTTCTTCGTTTAATTATTGATTCCAGTTACTTATAAATTCGTAAGACCTTATTGGCCTGTTTTTGATTTTCCAATTTTCTTTTACGTTGCTCAGACGGGTTGTCCTATTTGTTTTTACCAACGCATCAATTAAGGTGGTGAAAAGCTATTCTAAATGGGCTATTTAATTTTTCATCCTAATTTTAGCCATACGGAAATTTATATAACTAGCATTTACCCGTGTTTACAAACACCTACATAATTGGAGTAACAGGTGGTATACCTTAATAAAAAAAGAAACATTGTTTTAATCTCTTCTAACCAACAGCGCTACATTCTCCACGTGAAATGTCTGAGGGAACATATCTACAGGCTGAATTCTTACTAATTTATAATCCTCTTCCAGCATCTGTATATCACGGACCTGGGTTGCGGGGTTACAACTTACATAAACTATCTTCTTGGGTTTTGCTTTGAGTATTGTTTTAACAACTGCGGGATGCATACCAGCCCGGGGAGGATCGGTAATTATTACATCCGGCAGACCTTCTTTTTCAATAAGCGTTTCTGTGAGTACATCCTTCATATCTCCTGCATAGAAAACAGTATTTTTTATTTCATTGTCAGCGGAATTTATTCGGGCATCAACTATTGCTTCTTCAACATATTCTATTCCTACAACTTTCTTACAACTCCCAGCGATAAAATTAGCTATTGTACCGGTTCCTGTATATAAATCGTAAACAACCTCATCTCTCTTTAATTCTGCAAAATCGCGGGTAACTTTATAAAGCGTATAAGCTTGTTGAGAATTTGTCTGGTAAAAAGATTTTGGACTAATACGGAATTTAAGTCCTTCCATTTCTTCGGTAATATGAGGTTTTCCCCAATAGAATTTCGCTTCTAAGTCAGTAATTACATCGTTTACTTTCGGATTTATAACATAGTACAACGATGTTATCTGGGAAAATTTTTCTCTTAAATGCTCCAGTATTTTTGAAATCCATTGCGAATCATTATGAAACGCAATTATTACCATCCATTCTCCTACGGATGTATTTCTAATAATGATATTCCTTATAAATCCGACGTTATTTCGCTGATCGTAGGGTTCTAGATTATTTTCAAAAACAAATTTTCTGAGTTCAAGGCGTATTGAATTTGATGGTTCTGGTTGAAGGTAACAGTTTTTTATATCTAAGATTCTAAAAAATTTCTTAGGCAAATAAAAACCAACCGCTCTCCTATCTATATTTTCTTCTCCGTTTTCTATCTCTTCATTAGAGAGCCATCGTTGTGCTGAAAAACTAAATTCGAGTTTATTCCTATAATAATAGGTATTCTCTGAGGGAAGTATATTTCTTGCTTCAAAATCTTTAAGTTTCCCTTGGCGTTCAAAAAAACTTACAACCTGTTTCTGCTTATACATTAACTGTTTCTCGTAAGGCAGAGGTTGCCAGCTACAGCCTCCACATACGCCAAAATGCTCACATTTGGCATCAACCCTGGTATCACTTAACTTCTTAAATTGGGTGACATACCCTTCTAAATATGATTTCTTACTTTTTTGAACCTGTACATCAACTACATCTCCCGGGATTGCTAAGGGTACAAATAAAACTTTGCCCTCTATTCGGGCTAGTGCTTTTCCTTCTGCTCCAATGTCTTCAATTAATACATCCTCAAGTAATGGTTTTTTCTTCCTTCCCACTTTATCTTAAATTTTCGCAAATATAAGTGTATTTCTTTTTTGCGAAGAATAATCCTGTTAATTGTATAACAATCGCTCGCACCCACACCCTCCATTTGTTTCTATTTCAGACGACGATATTACAACATCATAGGGAATTGTAAAATAAAACTCAGAACCTTTATCTTTTTTACTCTCTGCCCATATCTTACCACCCAGTATATCAATATAACCTTTTGATATTGAAAGGCCTAATCCAGATCCTTCATACCCGCTTGTAATGGGATCTTTAACTTGTGAAAACCTGTCAAAAACAGCTTCTAACTTATCTGAAGGAATACCAATCCCGGTATCTTTTACAGAGAAAAGCAGAAAATCATTTTTTATTTCGCAGCCTATTGTTATACTTCCTTCGTCTGTGAATTTTATTGCATTCTTCACCAGATTTGTAAGTACAGCATTTATTTTTTCACAATCTGTCTTTATTATTGGGTGTTTATTTATTTCTTCTGACTTCTCCCAAATTAACGAGATTTCTTTTGTTGTTGCCTCTGGTTCAAAAAAGAGATAAATCTCATCAACCAAACCTACAAAATTAGTGTCTGAAATATAGACATCCATTTGTCCCGATTCAATTTTTGAAATATCAATCAATTCATTAATAAGGTTAAGCATCCGCTTTCCTCCCTGCTCAATAAGATCTATATATTTATTTCTATTTTCTTCTGATACCAAAGGCCTTTTTAGTAAACCGGCAAAACCGAGAATGCTATTCATCGGAGTTCTTATCTCATGACTCATATTAGCTAAGAAAGCAGACTTCAACCGATCGCTTTCTTTTGCCTTCTCCATTGCTACTCTTAATTGTTCATTTAAAAATAAAATTCGCTCGTTTTCTTCCTCTGTTTCATGTTTCTTTTTAATATCATCCACCATCATATTGATACCCATGGCTATTGCATCAAAATCATCATTCTCACCGGTTAAACTTACCTGTACTGAATAATCACCCTGTGCAACTTTGATAATCACATCTAAAAACTCACTTATTCTATCTTGCCTATTAACCATTAATTCTTTTCTTGAAAATTTACATATACCCATCAATAAAAACTCTACGTTGTTAGTAACAACTCCCTTACTCTTTTATCCAAGAAAGCGATTCCTCTTTGGTCCTAAAAAATCGCATAGCCCCTTCTTTACCTTTTTTTGAGACATTAATAACAAACGAAGCAATTACTCTTGCTACGGGATGTATGCCAAAAACAGCAACTTTACCTGTAGTTTCTTTTTCTGCTATTCTGCTCCATATATTTCTTGCTTCAGGACTATTTTTACCGCATCTGTTTAAATCAATAATAAAGTTAAGTTTTCTGTTTATTGACTTTGCTATCACTCCAGTAACCTCTAATTGTTTCTCTGCTATTTCTGGCGTTTGTTCCCCTACTGCCTCAACCAAAAGTATATTCTCCTCTATCAGCAAATCTTTACTTTCGCCAATCCATATTTCACTTTCGTTAACCTGTCTTACTTCCACTTCAATCATCCCTGCTCTATATTAATTTCAAGTACACTCTCCGGTTTTATTCTTCAGCAACTTTTATTTAGACGTTAATAATTTGTGTTTGTTCCAATCTTATTACTATACTTTATTAATGTCAAATAAATATGGATAAAGCAACTATTTGATAACATTAACATCTATTTTTTCTATAAAAAATAGATGTTATTCAATTTTATAAACGATCCTTTATTGTAAAATAAAAAGTTGATCCTTCTCCTTCTATGCTCTCCATCCACATTCTACCGCCTAACATTTCTGTGTAAGCACTTGATATAGCCAAACCTAAACCAGAGCCCTCATAACCACTCGTTATAGGATCTTTTACCTGCGAAAAACGTTCAAACACAACATCTTGTTTATCATCAGGAATCCCTATTCCTGTATCTTTTACATAAAACTCTATGAATTCATCTATTTTATGAATCCCTAATTCTACAACTCCCTTATCGGTGAATTTTATAGCATTTTTTATGAGATTATTAAGAATAGCCTCTAGTTTAACCTTATCTGTATTTATAATGGAACTTCCCGGAATAAATCCATTACGGTTCCATTTAAGTTCTATTTCTTTACTTTCTGCTTCGGATTTAAAAAATAAATATGTTGACTCCATTACATCCAAGACATTTGTTTTTGAAAAAAATAAATCCATTTGTCCTGATTCAATTTTTGAAATATCAATCAACTCATTAATGAGGTTAAGCATACGCCCTCCTCCTTTTTCAATATGCTCTACATATTTTTTTCTATTCTCTTCTGATAAATCTGTTTTTTTTAGCAACCCGGCAAATCCAAGAATACTATTCATTGGAGTTCTAATTTCATGGCTCATATTAGCCAAAAAAGCAGATTTTAAACGATCGCTCTCTTTTGCTTGTAGTGATGCAATTTTTAATTGCTCGTTTAAATTTAAGATCCGTTCATTTTCTTTCTCTGTCTCAAACTTATCTTTAAGCTCATTAACCATTAGATTTATCCCCATAGCAAGAGCATCCAGATCGTCGTTGCTATCTGTAACCTCAATTTCCACAGAATAATCTCCCTGCGCTACATTTATGATTGCATTAAGAATATCATTTAATCTATCCATTACATAACCTTTTCAAATCAATGAGACATTCAATTTCCCCTACATCCATGATCATGAACTTCTGTGCTTATTTTATATTTTACAATAATGTATTTAAGTAGTTAGAGTCTTTTACTAAAGTTAATTATTAAAGTTCCTTTCTTGTGAATAAGTTTTATTAATTTACTTATTCATTGGATAAATAGCAATTATTTTAACACGAATACATTATTTAAAATTTAAATATTTGATTTAATGAATCTTAACAAAACAGAATCCTAAAAGAGTACATTATTTTTCAAACGATCCCCACTTTTATAAACTAAATACTTAAAGTAAAAAATCCAGTAAAAACTAAATCTTTTTTAACTTCGCAGCCGGTCGAATTTTAGAAGAATGATATCAATAGACAATATATCTTTACAGTTTGTAAACAGGACTCTTTTTAAGAATGTATCGTTTTTAGTAAACCCTAAAGACAGAATTGGGTTAGTTGGAAAAAACGGGGCAGGCAAAACAACCCTAATGAAAATTATACTTGGTCAACAACCTGTTGATGAAGGAAAAGTAACTATTCCCAACGATGCTACACTTGGATATCTTGCACAACAAATAAGGAACTCTTCTGAAAAAACGGTCTACGAAGAGGCAAAAACAGCATTTCAACAAATAATCGATATTGAAAAAAAAATTGAAAAGATAAATATCGAACTATCAGAAAGAACTGATTACGAATCTAGTAATTACCTTAAACTTATTGAATTGCTAAATGAACATAACGAACACCTGGCAATTCTTGGAGGAAATAACTATGATGGGGATATTGAAAAAACATTAATTGGTCTTGGTTTTACAAGAGAAGACTTTGCCCGTTCATTAAATGAATTTAGTGGTGGATGGCGTATGCGTGTCGAACTTGCAAAGATCTTATTAAAAAGGCCCAACGTACTTTTATTAGACGAACCGACAAACCACCTTGATATTGAATCTATCCAGTGGCTGGAAGATTACTTAATTAGTTACCCGGGAGCAATTATTCTTATTTCACATGACCGAGCATTCCTTGACAATATTACTAACCGTACCATAGAAATTAGTCTTGCAAAAACTTATGATTATAACGCACCTTATTCTCAATATGTTGAATTACGAAAAGAACAATTAGAACTCCAACAATCCGCATATAACAATCAACAAAAAATGATTGAAAAAACGGAAGAGTTTATCGAACGGTTTCGATACAAAGCGACCAAGGCTGTACAGGTACAATCCCGTATAAAACAACTGGAAAAAATTGACCGAATAGAAATTGAAGAACAAGATAACTCAAGGATTAACATCCAGTTTCCTCCAGCTCCACGTTCGGGCTCTATTGTTGTTGAGACAGAACATCTCTCTAAAAAATATGACGAACTACAAGTATTAAAAAATATTGACCTGATAGTAGAACGCGGAGAAAAAGTGGCATTTGTAGGAAAAAACGGAGAAGGTAAAACTACATTATCACGAATAATAGTTGACGAGCTTGACTATACCGGGACATTTAAATTAGGACACAATGTTAAGATTGGTTATTTTGCCCAAAATCAGGAAACATTATTGGATGGAGAAAAAACAGTATTACAAACTATTGATGATGTTGCTGTTGGAGATGTTCGCACTAAAATCCGCGATATATTAGGTTCATTTCTATTTGGCGGGGAAGATGTAGAAAAAAAGGTGAAAGTTCTTTCTGGAGGTGAAAAATCAAGACTGGCAATTGCAAAACTTCTACTGGAGCCTTATAATTTGTTGGTATTAGATGAACCTACCAACCATCTTGATATGTATTCAAAAGACATTCTAAAAAATGCTCTTATAAACTATACAGGCACATTAATTGTTGTATCTCACGACAGAGAATTTCTTAATGGTTTAACCGAAAAAATATTCGAATTCAGGAATAAAAACATAAGTGAATTTAGAGGTGGGATTTATGATTTTCTTAAAAAGAAAAAGATTGAGACATTGGATCAACTCAACCTTAAACAAAAAGAAATCGACACAGGGAACATTGGTCAACCGGTATCTGAAAATAAGTTAAATTACGAAGAAAGAAAAAAACTTGACAGAGAAATTCGAAAGGCTGAAAACAAAGTAAAAGACGCAGAAAAAAAAATAGAAGAACTTGAAAGAAAAATAGAAAAAAGAAACGAAGTATTTTATAGTACTGATGAAAAAACAAAAGAGCTACTCGACGATAATTTTTACAAAGAGTACAATGGCTTAAAGGCTGAACTAGAAAAGGAAATGAACAATTGGGAAACATACCAAACAGAAGTTGAAGAACTTAAAAACCAAAGAATTTAGTATTTTTAACGATTCAAATGAATTGAAATGAACCTTTTAAAATCACATTTTATTCTATTGTTTGTCATCTTTGTCTCATCATGTAATCCAGCTAAGGTAACAAAAGTTGATAGGAATTTAACATACACTTATAATCCTACAACATCTACTTTAAACCCAAAATTTGATGTGTTCCACAACAATCCCAATACTTCTATCTTAACATTTAAGTTGTTTACAGCAGAACTACTGTTTAATGAGGCGAATGTTGATAATGAACTTCGAAGCGAATTTAAAATTGATTTAAAAATGTTCGAGGTTGGAAGTAATGGAATCGAGAAAACGATTGCTGATAGTCTGGTTAGAAAATACACACTCCCAAAAGAAAAGGCAAAAGGACGTTTCCTTACCGATCTGGAAATAAAAGCCGAAAGCAATAAACTATATTTATGTGAAATTTACACAACTGATATATTACGACGGACTGTATCCCGAGACTACATTTATATAAACAAGCTAAACCAAGCTAATTATCAAAATTTTCGGGTAATTGATGCTTCCAATAGCCTTCCCCTGTTTGAACCGTATGTTATTAGTGAAAAAGAATTTAAAATTATATATCCGTATACTGTTGATAGTTTATTTGTTAGTTACTACAAAATATCCCAACAATTACCCCGCCCTGTATTTTATGAAGAAACACCAGAGAAATATATTGGCAAAACAGACAGCACATGGAAGATTCCCAATTCCGCTTTTTTAATGTTAAATTTTGATAAAGAGGGACTTTATTATGTTCAGCCAGACACAGCCCTTAAAGAGGGACTAACTCTACTTAATTTTGGCGAAGGATTTCCTAAAATTACCAGTATTGATAAAATGGTTGGTCCGCTAGCATATATAACCACAACAAACGAATATCAAGAGCTAGTAAAACAAAAAAACAGAAAATTAGCTGTTGATAATTTTTGGTTAACCAAAGTTGATGACATTGAGCGTTCCCGCGAATTAATTCGTATATACTACACCAGGGTTTATTTAGCTAATTACTATTTCTCTAGTTATAAAGAAGGTTGGAAAACAGACAGAGGAATGGTATATATAATTTATGGGCCTCCAAACTCAATGGAAAAAGAGCAGGATTACGAACGCTGGATATATTACAAAAAAAATAGTAAAAGTCCTGTTACCTTTGCATTTAGACGAGAAGGAAATGAATATTCAAGTCAACTTTTTACTTTACAGCGATCACAAAGTTACAACATCTCCTGGAGGCAATCTGTAAACAACTGGCGTAATGGGGATCTTTTCTCACTTGAAAATTAAATTAATTAAATGATACAAAAACATGATTTTGTTTATGGTATTCAAGCCATAAAAGAGACAGTTAGTGCTGGAAAAACAATAGAAAAAGTCTTAATAAAAAAAGATTTAAATAACGAGGCATTAAGAGAACTTCAACATCTTTTAAGAAATAGTAACATACAAATTCAATATGTTCCTCAGGAAAAATTAAATTCAATTACCCGGAAAAATCACCAGGGAGCAATTGCATTTATCTCTGCTATTGATTATGCAAACGCTGATTTTCTTATCCCTAAAATATTTGAGGATGGAGAAACGCCTTTATTAATTATGTTAGATGGAGTTACCGATGTCAGAAATTTTGGTTCAATATGCAGAACTGCAGAATGTGCCGGAGCCCATGGTATTATTGTAGCACGAAAAGGCAGTGTATTAATTAATTCTGATGCAATGAAAACTTCGGCTGGAGCTTTAAACTATCTTCCTGTTATACGAGCAGACAGCTTACTGGAAACAATTGACACATTACGAAATTCAGGGTTCCAAATTATTGCAGCCACAGAAAAAGGAAATAAAGATTATTTTACGGCAGATTTTACTGCTCCCACGTTAATAATTATGGGAGCAGAAGACATAGGCATATCTGATGATATCCTAAAAATTTCTGACGAATTAGTAAAAATTCCAATAAAGGGGAATGTAGAATCATTAAACGTGTCCAATGCTTCTTCTATAATAATTTATGAAGCCATTAGACAAAGACTGGTTACTCATTCTCATCAATAATAGGCAGTTGTCTGTCTATCATTACTTCTAGGGAGATAAAAGTTTCAGTTCTTAATATTCCATTAATGGATTGAACCTTATTGGATAATACGGATTTTAGGTGTTCATTATCTCTCGCATAAACTTTAACAAACATGGCATATTCACCTGTAGTGTAATGACATTGCGTTACCTCTGGGATTTTAAGCATTTTTTCCAAAACATCGTTTATTAATCCTGCTTTATCTAGAAAAACACCAATATATGCGCACGTTTTAAAACCAATTTTTCCGGGATCGATTGTAAATCGAGAACCGGAAATTACTCCTATTTTTGATAATTTTTGAACTCTTTGGTGAATCGCAGCTCCAGATACCTTACATTCACGGGCTACTTCAAGAAAAGGTATTCGTGCGTTTTTTGTTAAAATAGAAAGTATTTTTCTATCTAGTTTGTCTATATGCAAATTTTCATCCATTCTATAACAGTTTAGTCAATAATACACATTTACGAGGATTGCTAATAAATTGACATCAAAAATAATAATTTTATTGTAATTTGTTAAATTTTCAGAGATTATTCTTTCAAATAATTATAGATAAGAGTGTGATTAAAAAAACTGTTTAAATTTAAATGTAAAAAAATTAAATTTTTAGAATATTTATCATTTTATACCCAATTTTAAATAAAAAAATTAAAAACCGGCTATAATTTTATCTTTTCAAAACCTTGACCATAAACTCCCATTACACTTCCCATTGAAATAAACGCATTGGGATCCAATTCCTTAATTTTTCTAAAAATAGCACTTGTTTCTTTTTTACGCACAACAGACAGTATAACTTTTGTATTTTCTTTTGTATACCATCCTTTCCCTTCAAGTAGTGTAACTCCTCTAACTGCTTCTTTATTAATAAACTCTGCTATTTTTTCATATTCTTTAGAAATAATAAACATTTGAGCAGAACGATTTGCCCCTCCTAAAAAAGAGTCCAGTGAATATGACACTACCCACATTGTAACGTAACCATAAACTAATTTCTCTATTGAGTGAAAAACAAAGTATGATGATGCAATTATTACAACATCACAAAACATAATAACACGCCCCGGGCTAATATTTCTGTATTTATTAATTATCATTGCAAAAATATCAGTTCCTCCAGTGCTACCTCCACGAGAAAAAACTATTCCTAAACCAATACCCCCAGACATTCCACCTAGAACTGCCGACAAGAATGTATCATCTACTATTGGTCTTTTAATAATTCCTTGGAATAAAGCAAAAAAAATAGTTAACACAATAATGCTATAAACTGTTTTAACACCAAAATTTGCCCCTAAGATCTTAATAGCAATAAGGACCAATACAGTATTTATTGCTAAATAAGAAATACTTAACGGTATTTTTGTTGCAAAAAATATAACGGCTGAAACACCACTGATGCCCCCTCCTGTAATTTCTCCTGGTATTAAAAATACAACCCAGCCTGCTGTAAAAACCAGTAAACCAAAAGTAATAATCAAATAATCATTTATCACAATGGATAGTTTACGATACTTTTCCTGCATAAAATCAAATTATTAAACCGATTCTAAAAAAAGGCAAAAGAACAACTCAGTTTAATAATAAATATTGAGGATTATCATAAAGAATCAGAAAATAATAAAAAAGTTTCTACGAAGAACAAAGGAAATAACTTCATTTTTTTTAGTAATTTTCATTTTCGTTATAAAACTCGAATTCAGGGTACTATGAAGATTAGGGGCAGATTTTTGATAATAACAATTACAATTAACGTACTTGCAATCACAAGTATCTACCTGATAGATAAAAGCAATGCTTTTAATATTATGTCCAATACAGCAAATAAAAACGCAAGGAACTTACTGGACATGGCCCTTGTCTCTATAGAAAATCAATACACAAGTTTAATCTTTCACCGCGAATATTCTACCAACTTAAGAAGAGAAGAGCGAAAGAATATAGTCTCGATAGCTAAGAGTATTATCAACAATTATTATCTTGATTTCAAGAATGGACGAATTAATGAACCGGAAGCAAAACGAAAGGCATTACAAAGCATAAACGAATTTAAATATGACGACGGCAACGGATATATCTGGATAAATAACACAGAAAAACCTATTCCAAGAATTCTTATTCACCCTATTTATCCTGAATACAACAACAAAATATCCACAGCTCCAATTTTTTATACATCTGTTGACTCAACTAATATTCCAAAGTTAGCAGTAGATCTGTGTAAAAAACAAGGTAGTGGCTTTATTGAATATTCGTGGGTAAAACCTACTGATACTACGGAAACAAAGGAAATTCCCAAAATATCATATGTCGAATTATTTGAACCATGGCAATGGATTCTTGGCACAGGTGTTTATATCGAAGATATTGAAAATGACGTACAGAAACGTTTGGATGCAATTATTGAAGAACTTAAACATACTATTGGACAACTAAAAGTTACAGAAACAGGTTATTTTTATATATTTAATGGAGATAAACAAGTTCTTTTACATCCTACACTCAATGAAGAGAATGGTGATTCCATACTTCAATCCATATCAGAAAAAATACCTTATAATGAAATAATGCAGGCTTCACATGCACAATCAAAAATTTATGAATATATATGGAATAAACCAACAGAAGATAAAGAAAAATACATTTACAAAAAGAAAGTTTTTGTTGAGTATTTCGAACCTTTAGACTGGTATATTTGTGTTTCTATTTACGAAGATGAACTATTAAAAGCGGGCAAACTTTTTGGGAATAAAATACTTCTCATTTCCATCATCTTTTTAGTTGTCTCAATTGCTATTTCTATTCATTTATCTTCAAGTATCTCAAAGCCCCTTAAGAATTTGATGAGGTTTGCATCAAAAATTTCAAACAAGGAAGATATAAATATTTCTGAGATTCCAGAAACTGGTTCTGTTGAAACCAGAGAAATGGGGAGAGTGCTTAAAGAAATGTTATTATCTATAGAAAAACAAAAAAAACACCTTATTGATGCAAAACAGAAAGCTGAAGAAAGCAAACGAAAACTAGCATCAGGTGAAGAAAAATACAGAAAATTATTTGAAAGTTCTAATGATGCAATCTTTATTATGTTAAATCAAGTTGTAACTGATTGTAATCAGAAAGCTTTGGAACTTTTTCAATGCACTAAGGAATTTCTGATCGGACATTCCCCTCATGATTTTAGTCCAGAATATCAATATAATAATATAAAAACATATGCTCTGGAACAAGAAAAATTTGCTGACTTAAAAAAAGAGAACCCATGTATATTCGAGTGGAAGCACTCAAGGCCCAATGGAGAAAATTTTGATGCACTTGTAAGCCTTAATATTGTTGAACTTGATGATGCTATATATGTACAAGCAGTAACGCAAGATGTTACTGAAAAGAAACGTACTGAAAAAGAATTGGAAGAATATAGAAATCATTTGGAAAAGTTGGTTGCAGAAAGAACAAATGAATTAAAAACTACGAATGAAAAACTTATCATCATCAATAAGGAATTACATTTTAAGAATGAAATTTTCAGTCAACAGAAAGAAGAACTGGAAGCTACCCTAACACAACTACAGGACACCCAGTCCCAGTTAATCCATTCAGAAAAAATGGCATCTCTGGGTATCCTTACGGCAGGTGTTGCCCATGAAATAAACAATCCGCTCAATTTTATCCTTGGCGGGACATCAGGGCTCGAGAATATCCTTAGGGATAATGAATTAATGCAGGATCAACGGGTTAAAACCATAATTGGCAGTTTAAAAACTGGGGCCGAACGTATTGCTACAATTGTAAAAGGGTTAAATCAATTTAGCAGGGATAGGGATGTGTATGATGAATCTTGTGATATACATTCCATTCTTGAAAATTGCTTAACAATACTACACAATCAATTTAAAAACAGGATTGAGATTCAAAAAAAATATTTTGAGAGATCTCTTTTTCTCAAGGGAAATGCAGGTAAACTACATCAAGCATTTCTCAATATCATACAAAATTCAATTCATTCCATTTCTGAAGAAGGCACAATTACAATTTCCACAAAAAAAACTGACCTAAACATCATTGTTGAAATAATAGATACAGGTACAGGTATTAGTGAAGAGAATCTTACTAAGGTAACTGCCCCGTTTTTTACTACCAAAGAACCGGGAAAAGGAACAGGACTGGGACTATCCATCACATACACAATTATTAACGAACACAAAGGCAGAATGGAATTTTTCTCAAAGAGAGGCCAAGGTACGACAGTAAGATTAACATTTCAAAACAATATCAATTCATAATTAAAAGCCTTAATCCATTTTATTGCAGATTTTTATCAAAGAAAAAGGGAAAAAACTGGCTGTATGAGGCAGAAAAAGTGACAAACATAAGGTGCTGGTTGATTTTTATATTCAAGTCCTATTTGTTTGTGAATAGCTGTTTTTTGTGTTGGCAGGGAATGATGTTATTGTTTTTAGTGAGATAATATAACAATAGACTAAATATAAAACAAGTAATATAATATTCAGTCTATTGTTAAATCTTTTATTCAACTCCAATAAACATCCTTCTTAATCTAATATTTTTAGGGAATGATTTATCTGGGTGAAGCGATAACCATATAAATTTAGGCTTACCAACAATATGATCTTCAGGGACGAATCCCCAGAAACGGGAATCTGCAGAGTCATGTCTGTTATCTCCCATCATAAAATAGTAATCCATTTTAAATGTATAGGTAGAAGCTTCTTCTCCATTTATGAATATTTTTCCATCTTTTACTTCCAGAGAGTTTGATTCGTATTGGTCGATGATACGTTCATATAAAGGAAGATTGTCGGTTGTAAGATCAATTGTAACACCTTTTTTAGGAATGTACAGAGGGCCGAAATTATCTTCATTCCAGGCAAAATTAGGGTTGTGAGGGAAAATATAATTTGCATATGCCCCTTTTTCCTTTTCTATGGGTTGAATGCCAATAACATTACTAAATTCTTTTATTTGTTTAACTTTTTCATCGGTTAATAAAAGTAAATAATCTGTTGAGGATGCTCCTTTTATATCGTTGTTGGCAATATCAAGCTTTTCAAAAGTTTTTGGATTAAAAGGTTGTGTAGTCTTAACTCTGTATTTGTATTGAATGCCTTCTATTTCTTTTTGAGGTTTTCCGTTAATATAAACCTTTCTGTCTCTTACTTCCAGTGAATCTCCTGGAATAGCTACGCAACGTTTGATATAGTTGTCCCTTCTGTCCACAGGACGAACAACGATGTCGAAATTATTCCATACATATTGTCTG
Organism: Bacteroidales bacterium; assembly: GCA_963665085.2. Lineage (GTDB taxonomy): Bacteria > Bacteroidota > Bacteroidia > Bacteroidales > JAAAOM01. The sequence goes on along the minus strand of CAXXXS010000002.1, from coordinate 109,590 downwards.
CCCGTATTATAGTAGGCTTCTTCAGACTTTATTGGAGCTCCATTTTGTAGATCTGCTTGTCTAAATTGTTCTGCATAACCACGGACAATACCATAATAATCCTGTGCCTGCATTTGAACGACAACCGTATCTCCAGCAGGAAAATTAAATACTACAACATCATCCCTCTCGACTTTTCCAAGTCCCTTTAGTCTCTTATAATCAAGTTTTATCCACTCCAGGTAAGATTTAGTTTTTGTTGTTAAAGGTAAAGTATGTTGAGCAAAAGGAAAGGAAAGAGGCGTTTGTGGAACGCGAGGACCAAATGCCACTTTACTAACATATAGGTGATCCCCAATCATTAATGATTTTTCCATCGATCCTGTTGGGATTTTATAATTCTGGAATAGAAAAATATTAATTAGGGTTACAGCAATAACAGCAAAGATCAGAGCATCAAGCCATTCAATAAATGTACTGTTTTTACCTTCTCTTTTTTTCCAGAATGTCCAGTTAACTTTTTTTGTAATATAGATATCAAAGATTACCGGTAATCCAAAGAGGTACCAATAATTTTTTAACCAGATTACAAATAGGAGGTATAGAACTGATGCAAAACCAAATTTGAAATATTTGTTTTGTAGAATTACAAGTATGTTTTTCATTCGTATATTTTTTATTTATTCTTTTAATATTATTAAATCCTCGTAAACATTCTTTTTAAGCGAATGTTTTTGGGAAATGATTTGTCATCATCCTTTGAAAGCCATATAAACTTGGGCTTTCCTACAATATGGTCTTCCGGGACAAATCCCCAGAAGCGTGAGTCTGCTGAGTCATGACGGTTGTCGCCAATCATAAAATAGTAATCCATCTTGAACGTATAAGTAGTAACTTCTTCTCCATTAATAAAAATTTTGTTTCCATTTACCACCAGATCATTATGTTCATATTGATCAATGATTTGTTTATAGATGGGCAGATTTTTTGTCGATAAATTTATAGTTTTTCCTTTTTGAGGGATGTACAGAGGGCCAAAATTATCTTTGTTCCAATGTAAGGTTGAATCATAGGGAAAAACCCTGCTTGAGTATTCTCCGGCAGGATCTACCATACGTTGAATTTCAATAACATTACTAAATTTTTTCATTTTTTCAACTTTTGCATCCGTAAGTAAAAGTTGATACATTGATGAAGATGTTCCTTTTATATCATTGCTGGCAATTTCTAATTTTTCAAATGTTTTGGGATTAAATGCCTGGCTGGTTTTTATCATGTACATATGCTGACTATTTTCAATATATTTTTGAGGCGTATGATTAACAAAAATTTGGCAGTCCTTCATTTCTAAAGTATCCCCGGCTATTGCTACACATCTTTTAATATAATTATCTCTTCTGTCGACTGGACGGGAAACAACGTCATAATTATCCCAGATATATTTCCTGGCTTGAGAATAATAACTATCATCAGACCTTATTGCTGAGTTGTTTTGTGTATCTAATTGCTTTAGTTGTTCCATATACCCACGAACGATACCGTAATAATCTGTGGTAGACATTTGAATGACAACCGTATCTCCTGCAGGAAAATTAAATACAACAATATCATCACGTTTAATCTTACCAAACCCTTTTAATCTTTTATAATCTAGCTTAATCCATTCAAGATAAGATTTTGTTTTTTTTGCTAGGGGCATTGTGTTTTGGGAAAAAGGGAAGGAGAGAGGTGTTTGTGGTATTCGTGGGCCATAGGCCATTTTACTCACATACAGATGGTCTCCAATCATCAATGTTTTTTCCATTGAACCAGACGGGATCTTATAGTTTTGAAATAAAAATATATTGATAAGAGTTACAGCTATTACAGCAAATATTAATGCATCAACCCATTCAACAAATTTACTGTTTTCTTCTTCTCTTTTTTTCCAGAATGTCCAATTTACTTTTTTTGATATATATAAATCAAATATGATAAGAAGGCCTAATAAATACCAATAATTATGCAACCATATTATAAAGAGGATATATAAAAAGGAAATAAGTCCAAATTTGAAATATTTGTTTTTAAGAATATCAATTATGTTTTTCATTAAAAAAATGTTTCTATAAAATAAAAATTTCTTGTTAGACGATTAAAGGGCACAAAAATTTCAAAAAAAACTGGAATTAACAACAAAAGGATTCATTTAATCCTATTTAATTTTCTTAAAAAACCGGTCCCACCTTATTTTTTCTTTTAATTCCTCTTTTTCTTTATTTAACGAAAGCCAAATAAAGAGGGCTTTCCCTACGATATGATCTTCAGGAACAAATCCCCAATAGCGTGAGTCTGCTGAATTATGCCTGTTGTCTCCCATAACAAAATAGTAATTCATCTTAAATGTGTATATTTTTGTTAACTCCCCGTTAATAAAAATGTGATTGCCGTTTATTACAATCTTGTTCCCTTCGTATGCTTCAATTATTCTTTTGAAAAGAGGAAGGTTCCAAAGATTTAATTCAATTGTATCATCTTTCTTAGGTATATATAATGGTCCAAAATAATCAACGGTCCATGGGTAACTTGGAATATACGGAAAGATAATTGCGTTGGAAAAAGCGGCATCCTTATATTCTTCTTTTCTAATACCTTTAACATCGTCTAATTCTTTTATAGTATAATAGCTACTGTTTGTTAATGGTATTTTAAAAGCTTTAATATCATCGTGGTATTGTCTGTAAACCTCTGGAATATTCATAGAATCCAATAGCCTGTGAGGTAATTCATTTTCACTTGTTTTTATTAAATAATTATATTGAAGATTAGGATTAGATTGTTCCTCTTTTCCATTTATTTCAACTAAACTATTTTTTATGAGGATCGTGTCACCCGGTAAACCGACGACTCTTTTTATAAAATTTTCGCGTTTGTCTACAGGTCTGTATATGAGTGTACCAAATTCTTCAACATTTTCCCGTACTTCAGATTCTCCAAACAAACGGCATAATTGGTAATAACTTGCTTCTGATTGATAGATGGATGAGATCGTGTCCCCTTCAGGATAATGAAAGACGATAATATCGCCTCTTTTTACAGAAGAAAAACCCTTAAGTCTTTTATAGGCGAGTTGAATTTTATCATAATATGCTTTTTTATTTATAAAAGGGAGAGTATGATGAGCAAAAGGCATTGAAACAGGTGTTACAGGCATTTTGGGACCATAATGAATCTTGCTTACAAAAAGGTAATCACCAGTTAGCAGGGTATTTTGCATAGAAGGGGAGGGGATTGTATAAGCCTCAATAAAGAATGTCCTTAATATTAAAGCGCCAAACATGGCCACAAAAATAACTTCAAGCCATTCGAGAAATAGGTTTTTTCTTCCTCTTACTCTTTTAATTATAAAATTAAAGAAAAAGAGATCGATAATTGGGAGATTTAAGAGGTATAGCCATTTTATTTCAAGCCAGGCAATTCCAATATTTGTGATTGCCAAAGCTATCAGGAATTTTAAGAATCGCTTATCAAGCGCTTTTTCCATTCGTTTTATTCGATGTTTAGAATATCGTCCATCGTAAATATACCTTTTTTGTTATAAATAAATTCGGCAGCAATAACAGCTCCTAAAGCAAATCCTCTTCTACTCTTTGCATCATGTTTTATAGAAATATAATCCTCTTCTGATTCGTAGGTGATTTCATGTATTCCGGGAACATTTTCTATTCGGTGAGCTATTATGTTTAACGTACCTTCTTTTTTTGATTCTAGTTCCCAATTTTTCTTATTATCAATTTTTTCTAATATACCTTCAGCCAGAGTAATAGCTGTTCCGCTTGGAGTATCCAACTTAGCAGTATGATGCGTTTCATCAATTTTTACATCATATTGATTGAAACAACTCATTACATTAGCCAGGTATTTGTTTAACTTAAAAAAGATATTTACACCTAAACTAAAATTTGAAGCCCAGAAGAATGTTTGATTCTTTTCAGAACAAATTTTTTCTATTTCTTTTTTTCTATCTATCCATCCTGTCGTTCCGCAAACAACAGGGACATTGTTCTCAAAACATTTTAAAATGTTATCATAAGCTGATGTCGGTATAGAGAAATCAATTGCAACATCAATATTTTTTAAATTATCGGCATTAAAATCGCTGGCGTTGTTTACATCAATTTTTAATAATATTTTATTTCCTCTGTCAAGGGCTATTTTTTCAATTTCTTTGCCCATTTTACCATATCCGAGAAGTGCTATGTTCATTTTCGTCGTATTGAGATTGTATAAAAAAAAGAAACCTCCTACAACGTAGAAGGTTTCGGAAGTATTTTTTAGAAAATCTATTTTACTTGATTAACGATTTCCTCAAATGCTTGTGGATTATTCATTGCTAAATCAGCAAGAACTTTACGGTTAAGATCAATTCCTTTTGCATGGATTTTACCCATAAACTCAGAATAAGACATATCATATTGTCTTACACCTGCATTGATTCTTTGAATCCACAATGCTCTAAAATTTCTCTTTTTGGTTTTACGATCGCGATAAGCGTACTGTAAACCTTTTTCATAAGAGTTTTTCGCTACCGTCCAAACATTTTTCCTTCGACCAAAGCTTCCTCTGGTCTCCTTCAATAACTTTTTTCTTCTAGCCCTTGCGGCTACTGCATTTACTGACCTTGGCATTTTTCTTCTTTTTTTGAGTGTAAGCGCTCCTTTACAGAATCTTTAAAGCTATCACTCAGGTTAATTACTAAAAATTTTACTTCATTGCTAATAAAAGCTTCGCATTTGATTCGTCGGTTTTGTCAACCTGACCGAAATAAGTCAAATTTCTTTTTCTCTTTTTTGACTTTTTAGTTAAAATGTGACTTTTATAAGCATGCTTTCTTTTAATTTTACCTGTGCCGGTAAGAGTAAATCTTTTTTTAGCTCCGGCATTTGTTTTCATCTTTGGCATACTGCTAAAATCTAATTTATATTTAAATATTAAACTATTTCTTTTTCATTGTTTTAGGGGCAAGAAACATAATCATCCTTTTCCCTTCAAGTTTAGGCATTTGTTCTACCTTTGCTGTCTCTTCTAAATCCTGAGCCAAGCGTAATAATAATATTTCTCCTTGCTCTTTGTAAATGATTGATCGCCCTTTAAAAAATACAAATGCTTTTACTTTTGATCCATCTTCGATGAATTTTTCAGCATGTTTTAATTTAAAGTTATAATCATGATCGTCTGTATTAGGCCCAAATCTTATTTCTTTAACAATAATCTTTGTTGCCTTTGCCTTGATTTCTTTTTGTTTCTTCTTTTGTTGGTAAAGAAACTTTTGATAATCAATAATTTTACAGACTGGAGGGTCTGCATTTGGTGAAATCTCAACTAAATCAAGTTCAAACTCATCGGCCATTTTTAAAGCTTCATCAATTGAAACAATACCTGGCTCTACGTTATCTCCAACAAGTCTAACAGCTTTCGCTCTAATTCTGTTGTTAATCTTGTGTTGAGGTTCATTTTGTGGGCGTCTGTCAAAACGTCTGTTCCCACTTGGTCTTGGTCCCGCTATGGCTAATCCTCCTATTTAATTAATACTATTTTAATTGTCTCTCAATTTCGTTATTGATTAATTCACTGAATGCTTCAATAGGCATAATCCCTTTATCTCCTTCTCCTTGACGACGAACTGAAACTGTATTTTCTTTCATCTCATTCTCGCCGATAATTAGTAAATACGGAATTCTTTTTAATTCGTTATCACGAATTTTCTTTCCTATTTTTTCATTCCGGTCATCAACCAGCGTGCGAATATCGGAATTATTTAAAACATTCAAAAGTTTTTCTGCATATTCATTGTATTTTTCACTGATAGGTAATATTACAACCTGCTCTGGTGTTAGCCACAACGGGAATTTCCCTGCAGTATGTTCTATTAAAACAGCAACAAAACGTTCCATCGATCCAAACGGAGCACGGTGAATCATTACTGGTCTATGTTTTTGATCATCGCTTCCGATGTATTCAAGTTCAAAACGTTCTGGTAGGTTGTAATCTACCTGTATTGTTCCTAACTGCCATTTTCTGCCAATTGCATCTTTTACCATAAAATCAAGTTTTGGTCCATAGAATGCAGCTTCTCCATATTCTACAACGGTTTGGAGACCTTTTTCGGCAGATGCTTCAATAATTGCCCGTTCTGCTTTTTCCCAGTTCTCGTCAGAACCAATATATTTTTCTTTGTTTTCTTTATCCCTTAATGAGATTTGAGCGGTGAAATCATTAAAGTCCAATACCTTAAAAATATATAGTATAATATCAATTACTTTCAGAAATTCATCTTTAAGCTGATCAGATGTACAGAAAATATGTGCATCATCCTGAGTGAATCCTCTAACCCTTGTTAAACCATGTAGCTCACCGCTTTGCTCATACCTGTAAACAGTTCCAAATTCAGCCATCCTAATAGGAAGATCTTTGTATGATCTGGGTTTGTACTTGAAAATTTCACAGTGATGAGGACAGTTCATTGGTTTTAATAAGAATTCTTCTCCCTCTGCCGGGGTATTAATCGGCTGAAATGAATCTTGTCCATATTTTGCATAGTGGCCGGAAGTAACATACAATTCTTTCTGTCCAATATGTGGGGTAATTACCTGGTCGTAACCATATTTTTTCTGAACTTTTCTTAAGAAATTTTCTAGTCTTTCTCTTAACTGGGCTCCTTTTGGTAACCAGAGAGGTAATCCTTGGCCAACACTTTGAGAGAAAGTAAAGAGCTCAAGTTCTTTACCTACTTTACGATGGTCTCTTTCTTTTGCTTTTTCAAGCATCTCTAGATATTCCGTAAGCATTTTTTGCTTAGGGAAAGTGATACCATAAATTCTTGTAAGTTGTTTGCGTTTCTCATCACCTCTCCAGTAAGCTCCAGCAACAGATAATAATTTAATTGCTTTAATGTTTTCTGTATTTGGAAGGTGTGGTCCACGACATAAGTCAGTAAAATTACCCTGACTGTATAACGTTATTGTACCATCCTCCAATTCATTTATAAGCTCTAATTTATATTCGTCGCCTTTTTTTGAAAAGTAGTCTAACGCTTCTTTTTTACTTATATTTTTTCTTGTATATTCATTTTTTTGTCGGGCAAGTTCAAGCATCTTAGCTTCAATCTTTGGTAAATCAGCATCAGAAATAACCTTGCCTTCACCCGGATCTACATCATAATAGAATCCGTTTTCAATGCTAGGACCAATACCAAACTTTGTTCCTGGATAAAGTGATTCTAATGCTTCTGCCATAAGGTGTGCAGAAGAATGCCAGAATGCATGTTTACCTTCAACATCATCAAATTTATGAAGTTTGATTGCTGCATCATGGTCAATTTTACGGGTTAGATCCCAAACTTCGCCATCTACACTTATCGAAAATACTTCTTTAGCTAATCGGGGACTGATACTATTCGCTATTTCAATCCCGGAAACATTTTCAGAGAATTCTTTTACACTATTATCCGGTAATGTAATATTTATCATTTATTTATGTCTTTTTTCGAAAATTAGCGCAAAACTATACATTAATTCCCATTCTACATAGAAAAAATATAGTTTGAATTTTAAAATTGCTTTTCTTTTATTCTCTTTTTTCTTGAAAACCTTTATACTTTTTCTTTTCTGTTGGGCTAAATAACTTTATTGTCTCCAAGATAAACTTTAGCGTAATTATTTTGAGGAAGTTATTTGGTTATAGGTCTCGGTCTGTTTTTGTTAGAAATTTTTTAAACGATTCTTTAAATATTTCTTGTGTGTAAAATAAATATATTTATATTTGTAGGACAAATAGTATAATACTAATTATCCAATAAAATGAGTTTTAAAATTGACAATAAAACTATAACCCTTGTTGATAAGGTTGAGGTATCAATTCTCGATTATATCAAAGAAAAAAAATTAGTACCAGGAGACTCGCTGCCAAACGAAATGGATTTATCAAGCGAATTGGGCATTAGTCGCAATGTTCTACGTGAAGCATTAAGTCGCTTACGGATGCTGGGAATTGTGCAATCCAGAACTCGCAAAGGGATTGTTATCCAGGAGCCATCACTACTTTCTGGTTTTGAAAAAGTTATAGAACCCTATTTATTAAGCGAAAAGGCGATTGTTGATATGATGGGTATGCGGGTTGCCCTTGAAATTGGCTTAACCGATTTTTTGTTTAAAAATTTGGATGATCTTAAAATTCGCGAGTTGGAAGATATTGTCCGTTCTCAGGAAGCAATGAAATACAGTTTGACAGTAGAACAGGAAACAACGTTTCATAAAAAAATTTATGAGATTTCAGGAAATCAATTTCTTGTAGAATTTCAAAAAATAATTCATCCTGTGTTTCATTTTGCAAAAGTTAACTACGAAAGTTATTTTGAGCCAGTAAATCAGCGTTTAGTAAGTGAAGGTAAAATCGTGACCCATCAGCATTTGTATTCATTTATAAAAAACCGGGACATGGAAGGGTATCGAAATGCAATTCGTGTACACCTTCAACCCTATATTGAGTTTATCTACAGGGAAAAAGAAATATAATGAATAGAATTATACTAATAATGGCAATACTTACACACACTTTCAGTTCGAAAGGAGCTGATACATTACAGATCAAGGCCAGTGTAGATATTATTGGCGAATTACCTGGTGATTTAAATGGGGGTAAAGCAGAAGGCGTAGCCGGTGCTTTTTCTGGAATTATTGGAAATTGGTTGGTTGTTGGAGGAGGGGCTAATTTTCCTGATAAAAAACCGTGGCAAGGAGGGATAAAACAATTTCACGATCAGCTTTTTGTTTTTAAAATTGAAGATGACCGTCTTCTTTTGGTAAATGAAGACTATAAATTACCAGAGCCGGTCGCTTATGGTGCGTCAATTACTCTTCCAAACGGAATTCTGTGCGTTGGTGGAAATAACAGCGAAAAATGCCTTTCGAAAGCTTTCATAATCAAAGAAAATATGGAGCATAAACTGGATTTTCAAACCTTGCCGGATTTGCCTGTTCCTTTAAGTTTTGCTTCAATCGTTGCTATTGATGAAGTAGTATATGTTGTTGGAGGCTCATCTTCTGTTGATGGAATAGATTCCGGAAACCACTTTTTTCAACTTGATCTTTCGAAATCAGGGGCTTCAGAATTCGGATGGCAATCGCTCCCTTCATTTCCTGGTAAAGGAAGGATTTACACAGTTGCCGTTGTGCAATCAAATGGAGAGAGAATGTGTATATATATTTTCGGTGGAAGAAATGTAAGTAATTCGAAAGAAATAAGCGTATTTACAGATGGCTTGGTTTACGATCCTTTTGCAAAAACTTGGGAACCGGTTGCTGCGGCAGATTCATCTAATTTTACAGTGATGGCAGGAACAGCATTTGCAGTTGGATTAGACCAAATAATTTTTGTAGGAGGAGTGCCAGAAGCTTTAGTTGAACAGGAACAGAGTATCACAAAACAGTTAGCTGAATCAGTTAAAATAAATGATGCGGCTGGAATAGCTGAGGGGCAAAATCTGAAATTGAAATATTTCACCAAACATCCCGGGTTTTTACGGGACATTTTACGGTTCGATTTAGTAACCAGGCAACTAACAAAGATTGGTACTTTTGAAACCAGTTGTCCGGTTACTACCAATCTTGTTATGTATAAGAATGAAGCGTTTATCACAAGTGGAGAAATAAAACCAGGTGTGCGTACACCCTATATTTATAAGGTGTCACTAGAAAAAACAGACATCGAAAAATAAGCAATAGTAATAACTGGTTTTACGAATGATTCTCAAAGGATTTATGGGGTGAACAAGGTTTTCATAAAGAGAAATAAATCATAATTCATCAATAATTAAATTATTAGAACTATAATGCAAAAACTAAAAGGATTAATTGCCGCACCATTTACTCCCATGTTTGAAGATGGGACTCTCAACATCGGGCTTATTTCTCCGTATGCTGAAAGATTAAAACGAGATGGTGTTGGTGGAGTTTTTATTTGCGGAACAACAGGCGAAGGGATGCTTATGTCACCTGAAGAAAGGATGGTTGTGGCAGAGACCTGGTTAAAAGAACAAAAGCCTGATTTTAATGTGATTGTACATGTTGGTACAACATCATATGTTCAGTCGAAAAATTTAGCCAAACACGCACAGGAGATTGGCGCATACGCAGTAGGTTGTATGGGGCCAACTTTTCTGAAGCCAGGAAATACGGATGATTTGGTTCGGTTTTGTGCGGAAGTTGCGTCTGGGGCTCCCATGCTACCATTCTATTATTATCATATTCCAACAGTCTCAGATGTTTGGTTATCGATGCCTGAATTTTTGAAGAAAGCCCAAAGCGTAATTCCAAATCTTGCCGGTATCAAATTTACACACAGAAATATGATGGAAATGATGCAGTGTATGGAGGCTGATAGTGGGAAATGGGATATTCTGCATGGTTTTGACGAAGAATTACTTTGTGGTTTGAGTGTTGGGGCGCAGGCTGCCATAGGAAGTACATACAACTATATGGCTCCATTGTATATTAAAATCATGGATGCTTTCAATAGCGGAGACCTTGCTTCTGCGCGAATGTATCAGGCCAAATCAGTAGAATTCATTGAAGTTCTGATTCGGTATGGCGGGGGTGTTGTTGGCGGGAAACCAGTTCTAAAAATGCTGGGGCTTGACTGTGGCCCACTTCGTGCACCAGCACACAATCTTTCAACAGACCAGTTTGCTCAATATAAAGCTGAATTGGAAAACCTTGGGTTTTTCAACTAAAAAAACAATTAAAATTCTATTAAACAGCGCCTTGAATTGTTTTTTTTATAAATATCTGCATGAGGTGTTTGAAAGGTTTTTAGCAAAAATTCTGATTAGCTGCAAGGCAAAGATATACTAGAACAAATGATTACATAATAAATAAGAAAGGAGTAGCGATCCCCCCTTTCTGTAAAAACTAATGATTCAAAATTTTATTAATTGAACCAAAGAACTAACAAAGATGAAAAAAAAATTTAGCAATGGAAACCAAATTTATAATGTGGTTTTAAGAATTCTAATTTTGGCTCTTTTTATTCTGTTCCAGTTTGGAACATATGCTCAGAACGGAAAAATAAAAGTTTCAGGTAGAGTTTTTGACAGTAGCGGTAGAACCTTACTCGGAGTATCGGTTGTTGAAAAAGGGACAACAAATGGAACAGTAAGTTATTTAGATGGAGATTATACAATCACTGTTTCTTCTCCGGATGCAATTCTTAGCTTCTCTTTTATCGGATATTTAACAGAAGAGATTACAGTAGCTGGACAAAGTACTATCGATATTTCATTGGTTGAAGATATTCTGTCTCTTGATGAAGTTGTTGTTGTTGGATATGGTACACAAACAAAAGCATCGCTGACTGCTGCAACCAGCTCAGTTAAAGGAGAAATTCTTGAAAATATTGCCACAAATACTGTGAGCTCAAAATTACAGGGCCGTATAGCAGGGGTTTCGATGACTACGATAAGTGGCCGTCCAGGGAACGAACTACAAATCAGAATCAGAGGAGGTTCATCGATCAATAATAGTAACAACCCGCTTGTGCTTATTGATGGGTTTGAACGTTCGTTGGCCGATGTCAACTCAAATGATATTGAATCGATAAGCGTATTAAAAGATGCCGCCGCAACCTCAATATACGGTTCTCGCGCATCTAACGGAATAATTCTTGTAACTACCAAGAAAGGTTCAACAGGAAAACCCAAATTAACATTCGATTATTCTTATGGGATTCAGCAGTTCAATCGCAGGTACGAATTATTATCGGCAGAACAATGGTTACAGTGGTGGCGCCCCAGAATAGTAACTTCGCGATATCAATGGAATAATGGATGGCTTACTGGTGCCCAGCCATCTGGTACAGGAAATACAGAGGAAAGTACATGGACAACCCGATTTCTTGAAGACGATGAATCTGTACCTGACGGATGGAAATCAATGACAGACCCAGTAACTGGCAAAACATTGATATTTGAAGATAATAATTTACAAGACATACTCTATAGAAATGCGGCTCAAAAAAATTACAATTTATCTGCTGTTGGCGGAACTGAAAGCGTGAAATATGCAGTCAGTCTCGGATATACAGATCAGGACGGGGTTGCTATTGGAACAAATTATAAGCGTGTAACCAGTAGGGGTAACCTGGATTTTGAGATTAATAAGCGATTGAAAATGAGTACTTATACTGATTTTTCTTACAGTGAATCAAATCAATTCAATGACGAAAGCGATGTTTTTACTCGTGGGATATTTAATGCTCCAACTATCAGGTTACGCTTTGCAGATGGTACCCCAGGTTGGGGAACAAACTCAACCCTGACTAGTCCGCTATATACGATTGAGACAAGAGAAGCAAGTGATAAAAGAATCCTGGGGAATGTTGGAGGAAATATTAGCTGGGAGATAATTGACAATCTTACCTTGAGTGCCAGTACAACTGTTCAGGGAATTTTAGATACTTATGATTATTTCGAAAAGGCTCATCATTTTAACGAATCGCGTACTGCATCAGCTGAAAGAAATACCAATTTTCAACGTCAGTCTGATGTGCTGTTGAAATATAGAAAGCTGATTGCAGCAAAACATAGTATTGACTTTTTATTGGGCTACAGCGATATAAATTTCAACACTAATAATGCTTCAATGGAAGCAACCGGCGGTTCAACCGATAATGTTACAACATTGAATGCCGAACCTACATTGGTAGAGGCAACAACAACCATGTCCGAAGAAAGGTTGATCAGTCAATTTACAAGGTTAAACTACGACTACGATAAGAAATATTTATTATCTGCTTCAATTCGACGCGATGGCTCATCCAAATTTGGAAGTGGCAATCGATATGGCTATTTCCCCAGTGCTTCAGTAGGTTGGGTGCTTACACAAGAAGAGTTTTTTCCGTCGTCAAGCGTAATTAACTTTTTGAAATTAAGAGCCAGTTATGGCGTAACCGGGAACGACGATATTGGACGTTATGTGGCACAAGGTGTATATGCTGCAAGCTACAGTTATGGTGGTAATGCTGCTATACTAGCAACCGATATGCCGAACGAAGCTTTAACCTGGGAAAAAACAGAACAGATTGATTTAGGATTTGAATTTTGGTTGTTCGATCAACAACGGATTGAAATTACTGCTGATGTTTATAAGAGAAGGACTGAGGATCTATTGTTTTCTGTACAGTTATCTCGCGAATCAGGATTTAGTTCTGTAGATGAGAATATCGGAACAGTTGATTACAAAGGTTTGGAATTCAGTATTTATGCAAGGATTCTGCAAAATACGGCTTTTAAATGGAGTTCGTCTTTTAACTTTGCCTATAATATAAATAAAGTAATAAAGTTACCATTCCGCGAAGGTGTCGATAAAAACCGTGTAAATGGCACAGTACTAGCCGACGGAACAGGTTTTGGAGGAATTGCCGAGGGAGAACGCCTTAACAGCATTACCGGATATAAAGTTGCTTATTTGATTGATAATGAGACTCAAGCTGCAAGCGCAATGTACGACGAAAGCGCTTATGGTTATGATCCTGAAACAGGTAATAAAGTTGGAACTGGTGTTAAATTTGCAGGTGATTTTGAGTGGGTTGATCGCGACGATGACAATCAAGTAACAAGTTACGACAAGTTTGTTCTTGGCTACGAAGATCCTACAACAACAGGTGGTTTTACAAATACGTTCTCGTTTAAAAGCTTCACACTCGATGTGTTTGTAGATTATGCTTTAGGTCATTCAATACAGGATAATGTGCAGTCGTGGCTCGACGGATGTAAAACACAAAGAGTAGCAACAACAACAGCAGTGCTTGATGCATGGCAGAAACCAGGTGATGCAGCCAGAACAAATCAGCCGCGATCTGATTTTCACGATCAGAACCATCAGGCAAATTTAAGGGCAAGTGATTTTTATACTTTTAAAGGTGACTATTTATGTTTTCGAAATGTGAACCTTTCATATAAATTTCCGGTTTCGAAATTAAAGTACAATATAGAAATGTTCCAGATATACGTATCTGCTAATAACATTGGTTATCTATCGGCTTATAAAGGTCCAAACCCAGAAAGGGGTGGTGCACTTGGAAATTCCGGTGGAAAATATCCTCCGTTCAGGACTTTCACCTTTGGTTTTAAACTTGGTTTGTAATTAAAAGCAAATAACTAATGAAGAATTGTTTAGAAAAGAGGTTTATTAACCATTCTATTTTTGCTTTTGAATGTTTAAAGAAAACATATGATAATAAAACTAGTAAAATGAAAAAAAACAGTATATCATTTATAATCAATATCATTTTAATAATGATGGTGTTTGTTTCTTGCGATGATGCTCTTGAGCTTACACCAGAGAGTTCTCTTACCAGCGAATCGTTTTGGCAGAATGAAGACGATGCCGTGGCTGCAATGAACGGAATGTATTACATGTTCAGGAGTACATTTGATTTGAAATCGGTCTTCTGGGGTGAGTTCAGAACAGGATATTATGGAGAAGGTCTTTCCGGTGGAACCAGCTGGGACGAACTATGGAACAATAACCTAAATGCTACTAGTGTAGGGGTAAACTGGAAAGAGATGTACATGCTAATTAACGATGCAAACCTTGTACTTAAGCATACACCTGGTATTGAGTTTTCTGACGAAACTGAGAAAAACCAGGTTTTAGGTCAAGCTTATTTTATTAGGGCATTCGTTTACTTTCAAATTGTGAAAACCTGGGGTGATGCCCCAATCGTAACCGAAGGCTTTGAGTCTACTGATCAGGAAATATATCCTACCAGAAATACTAAATCTGAAGTGTTTGCCCAAATTAAAAGTGATTTGGATTTGACTGTCAGCCTGCTGGGAGAAAGCGAATCGGTGAACTACATCTGCATTACTGCGGCTTATATGTTAATGACCGATGTTTATCTCTGGACAGCTAAACTTGAAAACGGAGGAGATTCTGATTTACAAATTGCATTAGCAGCGGTGGATAAAGTGCTTGGTGCTGGTTATGTATTAGAACCATATTTTGAGACTATATTTAGGGATGAAGGAAATACTGAATCCATTTTTTCGGTGCATTACTCTGATACCGAGCCTGGTGATGGATCTGTTAACGGAGCTTCCGGAAGAGGAACACCTACACAACCATGTAAGGTCGCCCTCGCTGGATTGGCTGTAACGCCTACAGACTTACAAGATGTAATTCCTGTTACCAGCTACCCCCAATGGCTAGATTTTAGCGACTATTTCCTTGATAACCTTTTAAAACCAGACAGTGTCGATTCACGTTCGGCTGTTTCATGGCAGATTGCTAATTCAACAACAGGAACTTCTGTTAGCTGGATAAATAAATACATCGGTGAAATTGTTGCAGAAAACCGTCTCCCTACATCTGATTTAATAATATATCGATTGGCTGAAGCTGTATTATTCAAAGCAGAGATAGAAAATGCATTGGGCAATACGGATGAAGCACTTACCCAATTGAATGTAATTGCAGAGAGGGCATACGGAGTCGATGACTATTATGCTGGATTATCATCCACAGAGATTGACAATGCAATTCTTGATGAACGAATTCTTGAGTTTATATTCGAAGGTAAGGCATGGTACGATATTCAACGCTTTGGACAATCGTTCGAAAGAATACCCAGCTTAGTTGGTAGAGAAGGCGATAACTCTGGAAATATTCTGCTTTGGCCAATCGCACAAGATGTAATAAGCAGAAATACAAACATTGTACAAACTGACGGATATTAAACCTATTAATACGAACAAAAAAAAATGACAAAATGAAACCGATAATAAATCAGTTAAAAAATATTACATTACTGGCAGGAGCTTTGATACTCTCTCTTGTTATGTCGTGTAAAGACGAATATTCAGCTCTTTATACTTCAGAAGTTACTGCGGCATTTACAGCAGATAATACCGAAATTTTCACAGGCGAACCAGTTGCATTCACCGATAGTTCAATCGGGGAAATTACTCATTGGAGCTGGATTTTTGAAGGTGCTACCCCGGAATTATCCACAGAACAAAATCCTACAATAACGTATAGCGAAGCAGGAACATACAAAGTAACGTTAGTTGTTAGTAATACTTTTCACACCAATCAGTTAGTAATGAGTGAATATATTACAGTAACTGCTGCCCCAATGCCGGTAACTGCCGATTTTAGCTCAGATAAAGTTTCGATACTTTCAGGAAACAGCATTAAATTTACCGATAATTCAACCGGCTCTCCTACCGAATGGGCATGGGAATTCTACGATGGTTCTGGCACTTCTTTGACATCCACAGAACAAAATCCGGAAATTACTTTTGAAGTGCCAGGAACTTATTCTGTAAAACTCACAGCTGCAAACAGTAAATATTCAGGTGAGGAAATAAAAGAAAATTATATTGAAGTAATTGATGCATCACAAGTTTCAGCAGATTTTTCTGCTAATAAAACTATGATTTATGCTGGTCAGCAAATATCTTTTGCAGATATTTCTGTAGGGAATGCAACAGGCTGGGCATGGACTTTCGAAGGAGGTTTACCTTCTTCATCAGCGGAGCAGAATCCAACAGTTACTTATAATACTTATGGAAAATACAAGGTGACACTCATTGCTTCAAATTCAGTAAATTCTTCAACCAAAGAAATAGAAGGGTATATAACAGTAATCCCTTCAACTGGGTTAGTTGCATTTTTACCGTTTAATAGCTCAGCAGTTGATGAAGGACCGAATAGTTTAACTATTACTAGCGGTTCAACAGTAGCATTTTCAGGGACAGATAGAAACAACAACAACGACGCAACTGCTGTTTTTGATGGAAACAGTGTTATTAAGATCGAGCCAAGCAACAATAAGCAATTTGTATCCAGCTACTCTGTAGGAGTTTGGTTTAAAACAGATAATGCTGATGAGCGCTGGATTTGGACAGAAGGACGTCAAGACGATATTTTTGCATGGTTCCGTTTAAATAACAATACAACCACAAGAATTTATAGTTTTAATTCACAAACTTCATCGGGTATTATTAACGTAACTTCCGACGAAGATACACCGTTATCCGACGGAGAATGGCATTATGCAGTATGTGTAAGAGATGCATCAGCCGCAACATCTTACTTATATATCGACGGGATTTTAGTTAAATCAAAAACGGTTACAATTCAGGATCTTACAAACTCCTATGGATTCTTAATCGGAGGAAAAAACAATGCAGTTGATGACATTATCAATCTATTTATTGGACAAATCGATGATTTAGTCATTTACGACAGAGCTCTAACTCAGGATGAAGTAACAATGTTGAGTACGAAATAACAGAAAATAGTAGTAAAAAATGCGATTTGAAATAGATAAGCATTCGGAAATATTTATGAAAAGGTGGGGGAAATTCCTCCTCCTTTTCCTCTTTGGGTGTTTTATTTTGCTTGCATGCAAAAAAGAAGACGGAAATGGAGGTGAAATTGTGGATAATCGTGAAGCGATGACCCTTGTTGATGAACCAACCGGCGAAACTTACTACGAAGGAGGTGTTCCAGAATATACAAAAACAGTAATTTTCAGTAAAGACATGTTATATTCTGGATTCTACTACTTTCGGTCACCAGTAATGGTCACAACAAACGCAGGAACCATACTTGTTTGTGTGCAAATGCGAACAAGTACAGACGACGACGATCCAAAAACGCTTGTCTGTCGTCGGTCTACCGACAATGGGGCTACGTGGGAGGATTTATCCCTTATTGAGGAACTAACCAAAACAAATGTTTATGGCAATCAAAATTTTGTGTTGGATAAAACTACAGGTACTATTCATCTTCTTTATTTGCAGGTTTTTCCTTCTTCTTCAGGTAACAATTGCACAATGTATCAGCGCACTTCAACTGATGACGGTGTAAGCTGGAGTGAAAGGGTTGAAGTGCCAAATGTTATCAGTGCCCGATGGAGGCCGCTTGGTCCGACTACAGGCATTCAATTAACCAACGGGAAACATAAAGGACGTTTGTTTTTTACTGGCCGATATATTACGAGCAGCAATGCTAAAGGAAATTACGGTATTTATTCAGACGATAGTGGAGTAACTTGGTTACGTGGATATGTATCATCAGCAAGCAATACCGACGGTGTTGAAAACGAAACAACATGTGTTGAACTTGCTGAAACAAATGCAAACGACGAAGCTACTATTTATATTAACAGTAGAAATGAAACTTCTGCATCAACGAATGTGTACAGAAGGCTCGATGCTTATTCCGAAGAAAGTGGCGAATCATTAACAGGGTATTTTTCGCGGAACAGCTTTATCAAAACTGATATGTGTCAGGGATGTTTGTTCAGATGGTCATCGCTTACTCAGGGAGATGAAAGTAACCGCATCTTGTTCTCTGGTCTAACCTGGGCTCCTGAAGATGCTACAGTTTCTTCGGAAAAACGCAGGAGACATATTGGCATTTGGTCAACTTTCGATGAAACGAAAACCTGGAATTTACACCCGAAACGTCTTAATGATTTGAAAGCAGGTTATTCTGGAATGGCAAAAACCAACGATGGTTATTTGGGCATTGTATTTGAAGAGGGGGAGGACAGTTATTACAGCCAGATATCATTCGTGAAAACAAATACAGCCTTTTTAGACGTACCACTTATTAGTGCAAAATGGGACTTTGAAAGTTTAACATCTGGAACAAAAATAACCGAAGGAAATCAGTTTACTGATACATATTCCGGAGGTACATCCCGAGATATAACTTCCTATGGAACTCTTAAAGCAACGATAGGGAGTACGGTTTTTGGACAAGAAACAGCTTTGAAATTCGACGGTAGCTCATACTTAAAAATGGATGATCTTGATACTTGGACTCAATTTGATTTCGATGAAGATGCATCATTCACTATTGAAATGATTTTAAAAACAAATATGTCCGAGAAAACTTCGTTTTTGATCGGCAGGCCACATACTTCTACTTGGCCCCAGTGGTTTATTCAGCTTGAGTCTGATGGAAAGGTGGGCTTTAGGATTGACGATGACGAATCGTATGCTTTTGTAAAAAGTAGTGATTATGTAAACGACAATATTTGGCACCATATAGCGGTTGTTCGTGATCGAAATCTTAAGAAAATCAGAATCTACATTGACGGAGTTTTGTCTAATAGTGTCGTCGATAATGTTCAGGGATCTTTGGCAAATCGTAGACCTCTTTACGTTGCGGGACAGCCTGATATGGATAATAAATTCATTGGAGAAATTGATTATATGCGTATTTCTTCATTTGCAATAAGTGATTTTTTTGAGTAAGAACAGAAGATCAAACACAATTAATTGAACCTTATGAAATGAAGGGATATACTTTTATCCAGTTTGTAAGACAATACACCGCTGTCAATATGAAACATACTCCCCACAAAGGGTACATGGTTTGGAATAAAGACTGGCGATGCATGCTTTGGTATAATTCAGGAATCGAAAGTTTCGAGTTTAAGGAATTGTACAGTCTGAAAGATTTGAAAATTGATAAAATAAACTATGCTGGTGATTTGCTGTATAGCAAAATTAAATCAAACCTGACGGTGGTTTTAAACGACTATAAAAACGGAAAATACTAATTCAAAAACCTTGCAATTATATGAAAATTAAGATTTACAAATTGTGTATATTGTTTTTTTTCTTCTCCTTTACAGCTTTTGCTCAAGAAAAACCATTTTCTACTTTTTATTACCAACGTGCTAGCCTTCTCGAAAAACTCCCTGTCGATTCAACAGATATTATTTTTTTGGGAAACAGTATTACCAATGGTGGGGAATGGAATGAACTGTTCCCGGGATTACATGTAAAAAATCGAGGAATAAGTGGAGATCGAACCTATGGAGTGCTAGAGCGACTGCGAACTATTTTGCCTGGCAAACCACAAAAGATATTTTTGATGATAGGTGTAAACGATTTGGAACATGGTGCTTCTGTCGATTCTGTCGTTGCTGGAATCATTCGAATAGTTGAACAGATTAAAACAGAATCTCCAAGCACAACCGTGTATATTCAAAGCCTTTTACCAGTAAATGATCAATTCGGGTATTTTCCAAAACATACGAACAAGGGCACTGAAATCATTGAAATAAACAAACAGATTCAGAAATATTGTTTAGAAAAGGAACTCACGTATATCGATTTATATAAATTTTTTAAAAATGAAGAAAATGAGAAGATGAATCCTGTTTATACGAATGATGGGCTTCATTTAAAGGGGGATGGGTACATGCTTTGGAAGAATATTATCATGAAATATATTAAAACATAATTAAAAATAATGAGGAAACTAAACTTAATACCAATCGTAATTTTCCTATTTGGAGGATGCTCAACTATTCAAGAGAAGAAAAAGCCAAATGTTCTGATTATTTATGCCGATGACTTAGGGTGGTCTGATATTGGCTGTTACGGTAATACAAAAAACAGCACACCAAACCTGGATAAAATGGCCTCTCAGGGATTGCGTTTTACCAATGCGTATGCTGCTGCACCAATATGTTCAGCTTCACGAGCGTCGATTATGACTGGAAAAAGTCCAGCTCGTTTAAATTTCGAATTCGTATCTACAGAAGGAAAAACACTGGATCGTCCATTGTTGCCACCAAAACGAACAATGGAACTTCCCCTTGAGGAAATTACTTTGGCTGAAGTTGCTCAAAAAGCCGGTTATACAACAGCTATGTTTGGAAAATGGCATATTGCCCGTCACAATGGTCAATACTTGAAATGGAGTGATACACATGGCCCGTTTCAGCAAGGTTTTGAGTTTGGAAGTGATGATTATGGCTCACACCCATACGATCCGAAAAATAAAAACCTCGTGTATCTGGAGGAAGGTCAATACCCGGTTGATTCTTTGCTGGTAAAGACAATAGAATTTTTAAAGAATCAGGGCGAGAGTGAAAAGCCATTCTTATTGTTTTACTCAAATTACTATGTACATTCACCTGTCGATCCAAATAATTCGTGGCTAATTGAAAAATATAAAAAACAAATGCCCGGAGCAACAGAAGAACAGATTAAGTATGCTGTTTTTGTTGAAACCCTGGATTATTATTGTGGTCAACTGCTGAAGGCTCTGAAAGATTTTGGTTTGGAGGAGAATACAATGGTGATTTTTACTTCTGATAACGGAGGTAATCCTGGATTTACCGATAATTATCCGCTTCGGGGAAATAAATGGAACTTGTATGAAGGCGGAATTCGTGAACCATTTTTTGTGCGCTGGCCTGGAGTTACCGACGTGAATGAGATAAATGAGCCTGTTATTCAATGGGATATTATGCCAACACTTTGTGAATTAATGGGACAGGAAGTACCACAAGATGTAGATGGAAAAAGCTTTCTGCCATTGTTACGTAAAGAAGCAGAACATATTGATAGAGATAAAATCTACTGGCATTTTCCTTATTATCATCCGCCTTTGCATTACGAAGGGACCAAACCTTGTTCAGCAATCCGTGAGGGTGATTATAAGTTGATTTATTTTTATGAGGATCAAAGAATGGAGCTTTACGATCTTAAAAATGATCTTGATGAGAAGAATGATTTATCTACTGAAATGCCTGAAATTGCGTTGAAACTGAAAAATGAATTAATAAATAATTTAGAGCAGGTGAAAGCACGTTTCCCTATTCCAAATCCTTCATATCAGGCAGAAACAGAAAATTCTAAATAATAAAATACAATACAGTGAGACTTAAATTGACATTAATTTCGAGACTTTTGTTATTTGCTTTATTCGTCTCTTCTCACGCGCAGGGAATGAGCAGTAACAATAATAAAGTCCCCGGAACGAAAAAGAAGATTGTTGGTTCAATTTCCAATTCACGAGATGAAATACCCGTTCTTATTAACAGGGAAGAATGTTTGGTGCTGAAAATCGGGTTGCAGGTATCAACCCCTTCGTCTTATACAGTTAAAAAAGTAATAATTAATTTTTCAGGGACAAGTAATCCGGATGATATTCAGAGTGTAAAATTGATTTATACAGAAGAGTCTCAGGACTCAACCATAGAAAAACAATTTGGTGAAACTAAAAAAGGAACCACGGTTTTAGAATTTACCGATAAACTTTTGATTTCCAATTCCACTGCATCTTTTAAATTAATGGTAAGGCTTAAAAGCGGTATCAATTTATTACATCAGGTGAATGCTTTCTGTGAATCGGTAAATACTGATGCTGGTATTATTGTTAATACAGGCTCAATTTATACAAAAGGGTTACGCGTGGGGATTGCGTTACGTCAACATGGTGAAGATAATGTTGATACCTATCGAATTCCTGGACTGACAACAACTAAAAAAGGGACTTTGCTTGCAGTCTATGATGTTCGCCGGGAAAAAAATCGCGACCTGCAAGGCGATATCGATATTGGTGTTAGCCGGAGTATTGATGGGGGAAATACCTGGGAACCCATGCGAATTGTACTTGACCGGGGAACATGGGGTAATCTGCCAAAAAAGTTCAACGGTATCAGTGATGCCTGTATACTGGTGGACGAAAATACCAATACCATTTTTGTAGCTGGGCTTTGGATGTATGGAGTTTTAGATGAGAACGGTAAATGGATCGAAGGCCTGACAGAAAATTCTTCGGACTGGAATCATCAGTGGAGGAACAAAGGATCGCAACCCGGATTTGATGAAAAAGAAACGGGTCAGTTTTTAATTACCAAAAGTACAGATGATGGACAAACATGGTCGGAACCGGAAAACCTTACCCGCATGTGTAAGCATGAAGACTGGTGGCTTTGGGCCCCAGCGCCGGGTCATGGAATTACGATGAAAGACGGAACACTGGTTTTCCCAACTCAAGGCAGAGATAAAAGCGGGAAGGCATTTTCAAATATTACATGGAGCGGTGATGAGGGTATAACCTGGAAAACCAGCAACCCGGCCAGTGTAGGAACAACTGAGAATATGGTAGTTGAATTAAACAACGGTTCTATTCTACTGAATGCCCGTGATAATAAGAACAGAGGAAATACTTCGGCAGAGAATGGAAGAAATATACATGTAACAAATGATTTGGGAGAAACTTGGACAACACATACAACATCGCATAATGCGCTAATTGAACCAACCTGTATGGCCAGTATTCATCGCCACTTTTTTACCGAGGACGGAAAAACAAAAAGCATCCTTGTTTTTTCCAATCCAAATTCTAAGATCAATCGCGATCAAATGACCATTAAAGTGAGTCTGGATGACGGATTGACCTGGCCTGAAAGATATTGGTTATTACTTGATGCCGGAAAGGGAAGGGGATATTCCTGTCTGACATCAATCGATGAACATACTATTGGTATATTATACGAAGGGAGTCAGGCAGATATGACATTCCAGAAAATTTCTCTGGATGAATTATTGAAAAAATAAGTGTTTTTTTTCGAAGAGAAAAATTTAGTCGATGGATAAATCGTTAACAAAACGGCGGGAATTTTTAAAAAATACGGGGATACTAACTGGAATAGGATTAATTCCCGGTGGTGTTAATGCATTAAATAATACTTCGGAAGATGAAAGTAAAACCGGGCTGTACGGTGAGTATGATTTAGTCGTTTGTGGAGGAGGGCCTTCTGGTTGTGCGGCTTCTTTGGCAGCTGCCCGACAAGGATTAAAAGTATTACTAATTGAAAATCTGGGACAACTTGGAGGTACCGGCACTTCTGGACTTGTATCGCATTGGCTTGGTGGTCGTAAATCAAATGGTGAATGGGTAGTGGGTGGCATTTTTAAAGAACTGGCAGAAGATGCAGCACAAAGTGGATTTGCATTGATTCCCCAGCTGAATGGAAAGAAGTTTCAGGTTCATGGATGGTTAAAAGGGTTAATTGCAGGCATTCCGTTCGATCCTTTTGGAATGGCTTACTTATACGACAAAAAAGTGAAGGAGGCTGGTATTGATGTATTGTTTTTTACATATTTTACTAATGTAACTGTAAAGAAAAACAAAATAACCCATATTCATTTTCATAACAAGAGTGGGGCCGGTAGTGTAGCGACCAAAGCAGTTGTTGATGCAACCGGCGATGCGGATGTTGCTTTTATGTGCAAATGTTCTTACGAAAAAGGCAGACTTGAAGACGGAATGATGGCACCTACCACCCTGCAATTTCATGTATATAATGTCGATCAGGATGAACTGGAACATTTTATTACAGTAAATAACAGCCCACGTTTAAAAGAAATTATTAGTGACTTAAGGCAAAAAGGTATTTGGAAATTTCCATATGATATATTTATAAGTGTTCAGCTAAACGAGAAAGGGGTGATGATGATTAACACATCCCGATTAGTTGGCTTTGATGGCACCGATGCAAAGTCATTGACAGAACTGATGATACAGGGACGAAAGGAAAGTTTTGAGCTTTTGGATGTTATGCAAAAACATATTCCAGGGTTCAAAAATGCCCGAATAAAATGTATTGCATCGCAGGCAGGCGTACGTGAAACTAGAAGGATCAAAGGTGTTTACAAACTTACAGTAGATGATCTATTAAAAGGAAGATCGTTTGACGATATTGTTGGGTACAGTAGTTACGGCTGGGATTTACCCGATCCAAAGTCTCCAAGCAAACAAGATATGCATGATAAGAAAATCAAATCACCAGATAAAACGCCAATTCCATACAGAATCATGCTTCCTGATAATATCTCAAATCTAATTTGTACAGGAAGAATGGTTAGTGTAGAGCGTCAGGTACTTGGACCTCTTAGAGTAATGGCACCTTGTATGGCAATGGGAGAGGCTGCCGGAACTGCCAGTGTTGAAGTTTGTCGCGAGGGAATTTCTTATTCTGCTATTAGAATGGAGCAACTTCGTGAAAAGCTTAGAAATTGCGGAGCCATTGTCGATAAGATCTAATAGTCTAACCCATGTATAAGATAAAAAATGATTTTATAAATCATTGAAATAGGAAATGGAAAAAAACAGTAATTAATTTAAAGAACTAAAATTAATATTTAAACTAAAGAATATAGAATGAGATCAAAAATTAAGTCGTCATACCCGTGGATTGTAGTTGCTCTGCTGTGGGGAGTGGCATTGTTGAATTATATGGATCGTCAAATGTTATCGACCATGAAGGTTGCCATGATGGGAGATATTAAAGAATTGGAAACAGCAGAAAATTTTGGTCGTTTAATGGCAATTTTTCTTTGGATCTATGGGATTATGAGCCCTTTTGCAGGGTTAATAGCTGACAGGATAAGTAGGAAATGGCTGATTGTTGGAAGTTTGGCGGTCTGGTCTGGTGTTACTTTTACTATGAGTTTTGCTCATAGTTTTAATCAGTTATATGTTTTGAGGGCTCTTATGGGAATCAGTGAAGCGCTTTATATTCCTGCAGGATTATCGTTAATAGCTGAATATCATAAAGGAAATACACGTTCTTTAGCTATTGGGATTCATATGACAGGTCTTTACATGGGACAAGCTCTAGGTGGATTTGGGGCGACAGTTGCGAACATTTGGTCGTGGCAGTACACATTTTATTCTTTTGGACTTGCAGGGATTTTATATAGCATTGTTTTAATTCTGTTTTTAAAAGAAAGCAGAGAACCTGTTATCAAATCTACAGAGAAAAGAACAATCAATGGTTTTTCCTCTGTAAAAAATAGCTTGGGAATGCTGTTGGGTACTTTGAGCTTTTGGGTGATCCTGTATTATTTTGCAGCCCCCAGTTTTCCTGGGTGGGCAGTAAAAAATTGGATACCAACTCTTTTTGCAGAAAATTTGCATATCGATATGTCAGTATCTGGCCCAATGTCTACTATAACGATAGCCGCATCTTCATTCATAGGTGTAATTTTCGGCGGTATTCTTGCTGACAAATGGATACTACGAAATCTTCGTGGCCGAATATTTACAGGTGCGATTGGTTTGGGGTTGACTATTCCTGCCGTATTTATGCTCGGTTTAGGGAGTGGTTTTGTCTCCGTAATTTTAGGAGCAGTATTTTTTGGCATAGGATTCGGTATGTTTGATGCTAATAATATGCCTATTCTTTGTCAGTTTGTATCTCCACGTTACCGGGCTGCTGGTTATGGCTTAATGAATATGATTGGTGTTTTTGGAGGTGCTTTAATAACGAACTTTCTTGGGAAGTCGACAGATTCGGGCAATTTAGGACATGATATGGCGATGTTATCTATCCCAGTGACAGTCGCAATTATTTTGCAGTTAACCATGCTTAAACCTACTGTTGCCGATAAAAAAGAAGATGCGTTTTGAATATGCTACATTTGTTAGAATGGTAACTAAATAGTAATTCTTTACTACCGATCAAATACAGCTGATACTTATAAACATACAATTAAGTCACTCGAAAAATTATCTAAAAAAAATAAAAATGGAAGAAATTCACCCATACTAACATATTACTCCAGAATGTCTAAAAAGTTATGAAGATTGGATGATTGAGGCAGAACCTTCGTACACAATAGTTGAAATAATTTTTGTAATCTGAAAATCTTCACAAATCAGTATAAAAATATAATAGGGTTATAGTAAAAAGCAGAATTAAATCTTAGATAGAATAATTCGTGAGAAGCTCTGGTCATACCGCAAAGTGGACATTCAATTCCCAGTATTTTTTTATGAATGCATAAAGATTCATTGTTAAATAAAATTCTATCAGGGATTAATATAATTATTTCAAGAGCTATACCAAATAGGAGGTAGGTTATTGTTCTATTAGTTACATATCTTTTGAAATTTATTCTGTGCATTCTTAATATTCTGAAAATATCAACAAGTATATCATTTTTTTCTGCGATCTACCATTGTTATGATTGCTTCTTGTGAGTTATATTGAAAATAAAATCCGCAGTTTCGAAAAATAATATTTAGCTAGTTTTGAGTTTTAATATTTTTTTTGCTGTGTTATCTTGTTGGTAATTAGTGTTTTGTGTTTGTTTTGCTTGCGTGGCATAATATTTGGTTTTATAAAGTCATAAACTATAAAACAAAAAGCCATGAAAAAGTTTTTACCAATAATATCTATTCTAGCATTAGTTTTTACTAGTTGCTACCGTGATTCTGAGGCTGATTTTTCTGCATCAAACACAACTGTTGAAGTGGGAGAAGATGTTTATTTCACAAATTACTCCTATAATGTAGATTATTACGAATGGGATTTTGGAGATGGATATATCTCAAATGCTGTTAATCCAGTTCATTATTATGATGTTGAAGGCACATACCGTGTAACTCTTTCCGTGTTTGATAATGGAGTTTTAGTTGACCAGGCATTTATGACTATCTATGTACAAAATACAGCTCTTGTTGTTACTGTTCTTGAATACTATGATGAATATCCGGTCTATGATGCTGAAGTAACTTTATATACTTCTTTATATGATTGGGATAACATGATTAATCCTGTAGCAACTGGATATACAAACCGATATGGGAAAGTAACTTTTGAAGGGTTAACGTATACAGGTGAGTATTTTATTGATGTTTTTGAGGCAGAACATAATAATTATACGTTAAGAGAAGAAGATGTAAATTTTATAAGAACAACTCCACTCTTACGAAATGGAATAAATTATTTTACAGCCTGGGTTGATTATGTTGATCCAATGAGTTTCGAAACTCAGGCAGATGCGAAGGTTCAATTGAAAAAAGCAGTAAGAACAACACCACGAAAATTTTCAGAGAAAGAAGCACAAATAAAATAAGGGTTAGGAGCAAATAAATAAACAAAAAGCTGTCTCTAATTTATTTCCAGATCATAAACAAATGGGCGGAGCTCCCTGCAATTTTGCATTTCATGTTTCGCAATTAGGATTGGATAGTCTGGCTATTAGTGCTATAGGAAAAGATTCATTGGGTGATGAATTAATAGACAAATTGAATGAGGTTAATTTGATTTATGAGTTACAGCGAGTAGAACATTCAACAGGCACAGTCCAGGTTATACTTTCAGGTAATGGTATGCCGGAATACGAAATCAGTCAGCCAGTCGCCTGGGATTTTATTAAAATGGAACCTGAATATAGGGAAATAGCAAAACAAGCAAAGGCAGTATGTTTTGGTTCATTAGCCCAGCGTAGTGTGTTGTGTTGACAAAACTTTTCTTTCTTATACCTTATGTAATTTTTTAGGATGAGGTATAATTTTGGATACTCATTAAATAAAATATAATGTATCACAGGGAAATACTTTCTTACTGCAAGTGTAATATTATAAAGCTAATACAAAGAAAAAGAAATGCAATTTTTTGTTCTTCATACTTTGTTCTGTGTTCTAACGTGATGTTCCCTATTGATGGTTGAAGGATAAATATTATATTTGCAGAATTGAAGATGATAAATTAATAATTATCCTTGTTCATTAAAATGTTGCCCAGGTGGCGGAATTGGTAGACGTGCTAGGTTGAGGGCCTAGTGACCGTTTTTGGTCGTGCAGGTTCAAGTCCTGTCCTGGGCACAAAAAAACTCCCGGTTGATTTATTCAACCGGGAGTTTTTTGTTTTATCAATAACAATATTTACAAAAGATGATGGTTTTCGATATTTTTGAATAATGAAACACCTTAAACAATATATTCCACTAGTAATAGAAGAATTAAGTGCTGATGAATTTCATTATCCACGACACCATCAAAACTATTTTGAGTTAATATATATTTGTAAAGGAAAAGGTGTTTCTCACATCAATACAATCCAATTACCTTATCAGGAGGGAGATCTTTGTTTTGTTTCACCAGATGATAATCACTATTTTGAAGTACACGAATTCACAACTTTTGTATTCATTAAATTCACTAGCGAATACATAAAGCAGGTACAACACTTGGTTTCTCCCTGGCAACAGCAAATATTTGATCCCATCTCTCTCTTTTCTGATAACTATTTAAAAGAACAATGCCTGAATTGGAATACTATAGAGAAGAAGCGAATTAAGAGTAATATTGAAGACATTCTCCAAAGTCATGATTCCAGCATGAGCACCAATTCTATTTCTACCTATTTTCAGTTATTAGTTATTTTGAGCACAGTGTATGAACATTTAAAAATATTGAGAAGGTCACAAATACCTGATAACATAGCTAATCACTTACCCATTTACTACATACATGAACATATATATAATCCAAGACAACTTAAAATAACTAAAATAGCCAATCACTTTAATATTTCGACACAATATTTTAGTGCTTGGTTTAAACAAGCATATCAGACGGGTTACAAAGAATATATTGATAGTTATCGCATTGAATTGCTTAAAAACCGTTTAACGCACTCAAAAGCTTCATTAAAAGCCATTGCTGTTGAGTTTGGTTTTTCTGATAGCAGTCATTTTTCTAATTATTTTTTTAAACACACAAAAAAAAGGCCTCAAACCTTTAGAAGGGTGTTTTATGAGAAGTATCTAAAATGAAGAGAATCAATATTTAAAAGTTTCTCTAGAAATTTAGAAACATTTGCATGCCTAGCAATATATAAGGAGCCAATACTGCTGTAATGATACCATTAATAATCAGTCCAACTGTTGAAAATGCCCCGAAATTTTCACTTATTTCCATGGATTTACTTGTGCCTAAAACATGGCTGGCCATTCCAATAGAAAATCCTTGAGCTATTGGATTGCGAACACCCGTATATTTCATTATTACATATCCAAAGACAGATCCAAATATACCAGCAAACATAACAATGCAGGCTGTAAAGGATGGAATACCACCAATACCCCTTGATACATCCATAGCTATCGGCGTTGTAATTGATTTTGGGACAAGTGATAAAATAATCTCTTTAGGTGCACCCATCCACCAAGCTACAAGTACTACACTTATTATTCCAATAAGCGAGCCCATAAGTGAACTAAAAAGAATAATAAACGCCTGTTTTTTTATTCTTTGTAATTGGAAATATAACGGGATGGCCAAACAAACAATTGCTGGCTGTAACATCAGATCAATTATTTTACTATTCTCATGATAAGTTCCATAGTCAATATCGAATAACTTCAAAATTAAAATAATCAATAATATGGCGACTAATATAGGATTCGTGAGTACCCATTTTGTTTTTTGCTGTAGCTTTTCACCAGCAAAATAGGCTATCAAAGTTAGGGTAATAAAAAATACAGGATTGACTAATACTTCTTTCATTTTCTCTTTTTTCGTAAAATTTGATGTGACCATCCTGAAACTACCAACACGAGAATGATACTAATTACCGTAGAAATTATCACTGTCCATAAATAGTGGGTAATCATATCTGTATAGGCCATTATTGCTACTCCTGCAGGCACAAAAAAGAATGCAATATTTTTATTAAAGAAGTGGCCAACATCTTTAATCTCATTTGGCTTTACAACTCCTGATGTTAGTAATAGTAACAGTAAAAATAAACCCATAATACTGGCTGGTAACTTTATACCGGATAATTCGATAATTAAATTTCCAGCGAGAAGACAACCAAAGATAATTAGTACTTGTCGAACCATTCTCCTAAATTTTTAGCCTGCAAAAATCTAAAATGCTTCTATGAAAATATTGTAATTTTATTAGAAATATTTGTAGAAATATTAGTTTGTTGTTTGTTTTTTGTTTTTTTAGTGGATTTTATTAAATAATGAAAATAGTTAGCTATTATGTATTAATATTATACTTTAAAAATCTAAGAATGAAATTCTAATCTTGGTATATAAATTATAAGTTATTTTTTTAACTGATGAAACTTCAAATTTTAAGTGATATACATCTAGAATTCTGTATGCATGAATTTGATTTTTCTGAATGTGATGTGTTAATCCTGGCAGGAGATATTCACTTAGGAATAAAGGGAATTGAATGGATCCCTGAAAAAGTAAAAGATAAACCAGTAATACGGCTGCTTTTGCCTCCGACATGGAAGATTTTATCACTTATCTTAAACCCGATTTGTGGATTCATGGTCATATTCATACAAGTGCCGATTACTTTATTGGCAAAACAAGAATTATCTGTAACCCGCATGGATACCCCGAAGAAAATGTGAAAGGATTTTTTAGTAAATTGCTCGTTGAAATTTAAAAAAACTAAAATGAAGAAAACATTAATAACAACTATTATCCTGATAGGGATACTTTTCTCCTCTTTTTCTGATGATTCTATCAAGCTTTCAAAGTTATGGGAGACAGATGATGTTTTTATGACTCCTGAATCCGTGGTTTACGATTCTCAAAGGAATTGTCTTTATGTATCAAACTTCAATGATAAGCTGGGATTTCGAAACAGTGGAGATACAATATTCGATGAATGTATATCAAAATTAGATCTGGAGGGAAACATCATAGATTTTAAGTGGGTAGACAGTTTACTTGGGCCAACAGGAATTGCTATGTTTAAGGATACTTTATATGTAGTAGAAAGGGAGTGTTTAACTAAAATTGATGTTAATCAACATTCTATATTTAATAGGCTGAAAATACAAGGAACTGGTTTACTTAATGATATTGCTATTGCTGAAAATGGAGATATCTATATTTCAGATTCAAGGGATAAAAAGATTTATAAAGTAAAAGATAATCATTATGAAATTTGGTTCCAGGATTCAATATTACAAATGCCAAACGGACTTTTTATTATGAATGATAAATTGATTGTTGGTAATAAAGGCGATGCTAATATGTTCTCAATATCTCTAAAAGAACCTGATAAATCCTATAAAACCATATTGAAAAACACTACAAATGGAATTGATGGAATCAAGAAAATTAACAATAAGTATGTTATTTCCTGGCAATATAATATGTTAATGGAAGATGAAAATGGAAATTTCAATATAATTCTTGATACTTCAGAAGGAGGCAATTGGGTAGCAGATTTTGAATTTATAAAAGAAAAAGGAATCATCATAGTTCCAACGCTACTGACAAACAAGATTGTTGCGTATAAAATCGAAACGAACATTATAAGATAAATTCAAAAGAAACTTTTTGAACCATTTTTTACAACCAAAAAGACAGGGCAGGGTATTGGCTTGACACTCATAAGAGAAGTGCTATCCAATCATTTCTGTGAGTTTTCCTTAAATACGAGGGGAGAAGCTGTAACTGAGTTTAAAATCCAGTTTCAAAAATAATCTAGCGTTTATATTCTAAAAAAGGTTTTACGATAACTTATATACTTAGCAAATATAAATCCAGTGGGGAACGTTATTGAGAATGACGTGATAAAAGCTGCAATATGTAGCGATTAGCATAAAATTCCAGTTCAATAATTTGTTTTTTTTAGTACCATAAACCCTTTTACCTGTTTGAGCTCATCACGTAAGTGGTCTCTGGTATCCTCTGCATACCCGTCCCCATATAAAACCAGAAAAAAACATGAACGGGCTAAATCACTATAACTGTATTCTGCCCGTTTGCCCCTACTACCAAGGGGGAGGGTAATAGTTTTATATAAACTGGCGTTCTTGATTATTTCATCAGCGAAATTTATTCCGCCAAAAGACTTGATATTTTCTTTAGAATGTAATTTTCCTCGGCTATGATATTTTGCACCTAAAAAGGTGAAAACATTTTAATCGGCAAAGCTCTGAATGATTTTATTTTTCAAGGCTTGCTGATTTTTAACTGTTTTTTTATGCGGATTTTAGGTAATAATTAAATATTTGCAGAATCCTTATCAAGAAAAAGAGTTACATCATTATGAGTACGTAAAATGGTTGCCGGGCAAGCAGTGGAAACAGCACCATTTAGGGTATTGTGTACAGCTTCTGTTTTCTTAACCCCTGGGACTACACAACTAATAGTTTTACATCTCATAATAGCCGGTATTGTAAGCGTTATTGCCTGTTTAGGCACATCATTAAGGGTAGGAAACCAACCTTCTCCTAACTGTTGATTACGACATGCTTCGTCTAAATCTACTACTTTAACTAATTTAGAATCATTAAAATCTGCTACTGGAGGATCATTAAATGCTATATGGCCATTTTCTCCAATGCCAATACAGGCAATATCAATTTCGTGGCCTTTTAAACTTATCTCATATTTTTTAATTTCTTCCTTAAGATTCTCAGCATCACCATTTATTAAGTATACTTTACCCGGTTTTACTTTGTTTAATATTCTTTCTTTTAAATACTTTCTAAAACTGGCAGGATGCTGATCTGACATGCCTTTATACTCATCTAGGTGAAATACCGTAATTTTTAACCAATCCAAATCTTTTTGTTTTAAAGCATCCAAAAAAGTAAATTGAGAGGCTCCTGTAGCCAGAATCATATTTGCATAGCCT
This sequence comes from Bacteroidales bacterium, assembly GCA_963665085.2. Classification (GTDB taxonomy): domain Bacteria; phylum Bacteroidota; class Bacteroidia; order Bacteroidales; family JAAAOM01. The sequence continues at coordinate 76,330 of CAXXXS010000002.1, read as the reverse complement.
TTTTTTTCTAAGACATCCTTAAGTTTTTTCCAAACAAATTCAGCAGCCATTGCCCCCATTTCTTTTTCACTAGCAAAAACTTTTACTTTTAAGGCTTCTTTTTTGTATTCGGAAACCGGATTATAGTTATTTTTCATAAACAAATGTTTTATATTTCCAGATAACAAATCTAAATAAAAAATCAATATGTGTGCGGACACATTATTTTTAATGATTAAAAAAATATATTTCTTTTCAACCATTGGTATCCGCTAAATAATGGATAGTTTTATATTTTTTCAAGCTGCAAGGGCTTTTATTTTTTATCAGGAGAAAAAATAAAACAAAAAAATGTGTGGGAACACATAATATATTTGTTATTGAAAATCATTTAAATAGTTTTGTGCAAAATCTTCATTTATAAACATTGATTAAAAACAAGAAAATAACTATCCAGGATATTGCAAAACTTGCTAATGTTTCAACAGGAACGATTGACAGGGTTCTACACAACAGGGGAAAAGTATCTGCTGACAAAAAAGAGAAAATTGAATCTGCAATTAAAGAATTGAATTATAATCCAAATCTATTGGCTAGAACATTGGCTTTAGGCAAACACTTTTTAGTATGTACTCTCTTTCCTCAAGCTATGGATTCTGAAGATTATTGGCATTTACCGTGTCAAGGTGTTAAACAAACAGCAGCAGAATATCAGGATTTTGGTTTTTCTATTGAAACTATTGTTTATAATCAATTTGACGAGACATCATTCTTACACCAAGCCGACTTATTGTTACAGCTTAATCCAGACGGAGTTATCTTTGCCCCACTTTTTGAAAAGGAGAGTTTACTTTTTATTAAAAAACTGGAAAAATATAATATCCCCTATGCATTTATTGATGCGAACATCCCCAATCAAAACAACATAACGTATATTGGCCCAAATACAGAAAGAAGTGGATACATGGCAGGCAAACTATTTCCTACTCTTCTGAATGTAAATAATGAAATACTCATTCTCAATGAAGTTAAAGGAATAGATAATTCAACTAATTTTTTAAATATAGAGAAGGGATTTAAAAATCTTTTTTCAAAAGAATTTCCTGAACAACAGAAAAAAATTTCCTCTTTAAATATCAATTCGTCTGATGAAGAAACCGTATTTAAGGAACTCACTAAATTTTACATTAAAAACCCAGGTACAAAAGGTGTTTTAGTCACAAATTCCAGGGCATACCAGGTAGCCCATTTTCATGAGGTACATGATTTGGACATTAAACTTATGGGCTTTGATCTTGTTGAAAAAAATCAATACTATCTTAAAATTGGAAAAATTGATTGCATCATTTCTCAAAGTCCTATTCAACAAGGGAAACGTGCTATTAAAACAATGTTTGATCTGTTATACTACAAAACTACCCCTGTAGAAACTCAATATATTCCTTTGGATATCATAATTAAAGAGAACTTGGAATTTAAAGTGAATTCATTTTAAATTCTGAACAAATTTCAATTATCCTGCAATAAATCGTCTCAAAAATCACTTATCAATTATATTTTGGTAAGGTAAATGAAATTTGTGTTTGCTTGTTTAATTCACTTTCTATTTTTAAAGTTCCTTTGTTTTGTGTAATAAATCCTTTTACAAGCTTCATTCCTAATCCTGTTCCTATCTCATTATCTGTTCCACGGGTAGTAAGATACTCATGGTCAGAAAGAATTTTTTTGATGTTTTCGGGTAAAATTCCATTTCCTGTATTGGAAAACTTCACTTTAACCATGCTTTTATTATCCTCAATATCAATAGTAATTAGGCCATTAACCGGAGTAAATTTTATTGCATTTGCCAACAAATTACGGATAACCAGCTTTACCATATCCTCATCTGCATAAGCTTTATATAATTCTTTGTAATGGGTTTCTAAACCAATCTTTTTCTGATCGATTAGGAGTTTCATATCTAACAAATAGATATCAATCAAATTATTTACATCAATCATTTTGGGATTGTATTTAATTTGATTCATATTCTGTTGTGCCCAATTCAATAAATTTACAAGTAAAAAATATGTGCTCTGTGTCAACTCAAATTGAGAATTAAGATAAGAACGCATTCGATTTTCATCAATTGAATTAGATTCTGTAATTAATTCATTGAGATTGAGCAAAATTCCTACAGCTCCACGTAAATCATGCGCTATTATGGAAAACAATTTATCTTTTGTTGCATTTAAAGAATTTAGCTCTTCATTTTTTTGTTTTAAAGCATCTTTAGCTTCTTTAAGCTCAATATGTGTTTTAACTCTCAGTAATAATTCTTCTTCTTGAAACGGTTTTGTGATATAATCTACAGCTCCTAAAGAAAACCCCTGTTTAATATTCTCCATTTCTGTATGTGCTGTAAGAAAGACTACAGGAATTTCTGCCGTATCCTGTTCTTTTTTTAATTCTTTACACACATCATAACCTGACATACCGGGCATATTAATATCAAGAAGTATTAAATCAGGCTGCTTCTTGTGTGCTACCTGTATTGCCATTTTACCGTTATTGGCTACCTGAAGGGTATAATTCTGACGCATCAAAATATTGCCAAGCACACTTAGATTATCATTGTTATCATCAACTATTAAGATTTTATGTTTTTTTTCCATAATGCTTACTTTATTTTTTTACGGAAAATATCAAAAGATGCTAATAATTCCTGAATCTTATACAACTGCATATTTTGAGTTGATTCTGTTAACTCTATGCAGAAATTTTTCAGTTCGGGTAAATCATAATCACTAATATAATCAGATAACTTAGATACAAAATTGAGGCAATCATCTGTATCAAAGTATTCTTTTAATTCGTCAAAAAGGGGGAATATTTCAGTTATGAAAACATTAATTAATGGTGAGGGTAAATCACCTAACAATCTATTATCAAAGATTTTTTCATGGGTATTATTTGTGTTTTTTTCGAGCTGCGTATAGGGAAGAAATTCTATCAAGCACTCAATCAATTTACTAAATTTAGTCGGTTTTGTAAGATATCCATCAAAAACACCGATATACTTTTCCATTTGCTCGGTCATTGCTAAAGCTGTAAGTGCAATAACCGGAATTTTTTTATACTTACTATTATTCTTTAATATTTTTGTTGTTTCAAAACCATCTAAAACCGGCATCTGGATATCCATGAGTATTAAATCAGGGATTTGCTCTTCAATTTTCTTAAGTGCTTCTTTACCATTATAGGCTGTACTAATTTTACAGTTATAATTGTTTAGGATTTGCTGTATTACATCTAAATTTGATTTTACATCATCAACAAGCAATATCTGAGGTGAGTTAAATATAATATTTTGGAGTTCATTCTTTTTATCAACAGAATACTTATTAATATCAAAAGGAGGAATTTCCACATCCTTTAGGTAAACCCGAAAGACAGAACCTTTTCCTATTACACTTTCAACAGAGATGGCACCATTCATAGCTTCAACTAAACGCTTTGATATAGCCAACCCCAGACCTGTTCCCTCAAATTGAGAATAATTTCCATGTGTTTGTCTGAATGCTTCAAATATATCGGTTAGCTGTTGTTCTCTAATTCCAATCCCAGTGTCTTCAACCTCAAAAAATAAGTCGATATTACTTTTAATTCCAATTATTCCTTCAACTTTTACTGCGATATTAACTCCACCTTTATCTGTAAATTTTATAGCATTTCCGACAAGATTAAATAGAACCTGTCTGATACGTTTTTTATCAAGCATTAACGCATGAGGAAGCCTACTATCAATATTAATATTAAAATCAATGTGTTTATTTTTTATGTTGGCAGCAAAGATTTGTTTTATATCTTCTAATAGATTCCTAAAATCTACAGGAGTCGTATTAATTTCTAACTTACCTGATTCTATTTTTGAAAGATCAAGAATATCATTAATTAATGAAATGAGGTTTTTACCTCCTTTATTAATCCCTTCAACATAAGAGAGGTATTCCGGATTATCTTTCAGTTTTTCTGCTAAAATTTCAGAATAACCTAATACAGCATTCATAGGAGTTCTTATTTCATGACTCATATTAGCTAAAAATTCGCTTTTAAGCCTGTTGGCATGTTCTGCTTCTTGTTTTGCCTCTCTTAAAGCATCTTCCCGCTCAATTCGTTTTGTAACATTATATGAAACACCAAGTACTCCAAAAATTTCTCCTTTTTCATCTCTAAGAGGTGTTTTTGTAGTTTCAAGCAATGCTTTCTCTCCATTGTCAGAGTAAGTAATCCACTCCTCATTCATATTTGAATTACCCGTTTCCACAACTTTTTTGTCATGTTTACGGAATCCATCTGCGATATCTTTTTCAACAAAATCATAATCGGTTTTTCCAATAATATCTTTTTCTTTTGCTCCAAAAAAACGCTCAAATTCTGGATTACAAGCTATATATACTCCATCAATATCTTTTGCCCATATGAGTATAGGCTGACTGGCGAGAATATTTTTTTTAAGAATTTCGCTTTTTATCAACTCAGCCTGTAACAAACGTTCTTTTGTTACATCTTGCATTGTTCCGTTTATTACTAGGGGGACTCCGTATTTATCATATTCCATAACACTTCCTCTCCCCCGCACATATTTAACTGAATTATTTTTAAGACAAATACGGTGTGTAACATCAAAAGGCTGTTTTGTATTGATAGCTTTATTTATCTCATTGGTTAACCATTCTATATCATCAGGATGAGTCATTGAAAAAATAAAATTGGGATCTGTAATTTTATTTTTTTTGCTAAAATCCAAAATATTATACATTTCATCAGACCAATCTATTTCCTGTTTTTTTTGATTAATGCTCCAACTTCCCATCATAGAAAGTCTTTGAGCTTCTTTAAGACGATTATTAATATTTTCTAATTCTGATTTTGCCTCAAGAAGTTTTACTTCATCCTCCTTCGTTTTCGTGATATCTTGTATTGCTCCTATTGACTTAATTGGTTTTCCTTCATTATCATAAATAATATTACTGTGAATTGAAATATATTTCATCCTTTTTTCTTTAAGTATAATCCGAAGAACAAGATCAAATTCTTGTTCTTTATTTAAAGTGTTTTTCAAGGCGTTTTCTATAATACCCCTATCATCAGGATGTAATAATTCAATAAAACTTTCAAAAGATGGAGAAAAATCCTGAGGGGTAACATCAAAAATCTGATAAATTTGTTCGGACCATGTAACTTTTTCACTATTAAAATCTACTTCCCAGTATCCTAATTTTGCAATATTCTGGGCTGTTTTTAACAATTCTTCACTTTCGTGCAATGCAATAATTGCTTTTTTCTTTTCTGTTATATCCCTGTCAATTCCTCTATATCCCAATAAATTATTTTGAGAATCAAAAAAAGGCATACCACTTGTTTCTAGAATTACAAAAGATCCATCTTTATGTATATTTATATTTTCAATGTTACTTATAGGCTTTTTATTTTTAACATTATCCAAGAAGATTTTTAATATCCTTTCTCCTTCTTTTTCAGGCATAATATCAAATGGCATTTTACCAACTAATTCTTCAGCTTGATATCCTAATATTTTTGAAACCTGAGGACTTGCATAAGTATATTTACCAGAAGTGTCTACTTCCCAAATCCAATCATTTGCTGATTCGATAATATTTTTAAATCTTTCCTCGCTAATCTCTAAGGCTCTTTGTGCTTCTCTTTCTGCAGTTACATCACTAAGAGCACCGAAATGACCAATAATCCTTTTTTCATCGTCGTACAAACAAATATAATCTCCGGTAACAATCAATTTTGAACCGTCAAACTTTGTTTCTTCTGTATCGACATGAAGTTTCCCTTTATCAAATAATTCTCTCCAAAGTCGTCTTCTTTCATCTGGATTATCTCCATAAAAATCCATTGGAGTCAGGCCTATAAAATCTTCTTCTTTTGCCCTATATTGATGAAGCATCGCATTGTTTACCTTTGTTAATCTCTGATGAGAAAAAACATAATCAAGGATCTTATCTTTATCCGCATTGTTATCCCATACCACGGGTTCATCAATCATCATAAAGAAAAAACCAATTGCTGATTGTGTGAAAAATAATTCCAGGCGTAATTGGCTTTCTTTTAACTCTTGTTCCATCACTTTTCTATCAGATACATCCTCCATCATCGTATAAACATGTTTGATATTTCCTTTTGAATCGAATAATGGAACAATATATGATGATATATAGGAATGTTTTCCCCAATGGGAAACATACTCCATTTCCAGGTGTTGTTTTACACCTGTTTCTAGGCATCTTTTAAAAAAAACAGAATAACCATTAGCTACTAGCGGTTTATATTTCAGCACATTAATCTGTTTTGTTGCTTCTAATGAAGGTGATCCCAATATCTCCAGCAACTTTTGGTTTCCATCAATTATATTTCCTTTCGTATCAGCTATATATATTCCAACTGGAGATTGTTCAAAAAGAAATTTAAATTTAGCAATGCTTTCTATAAAAATTTGTTGATTTTTTTTCTGAACATCAATATCTGTATAGGTGCCTATTATCCTCTCTGGTTTATTATCTTCTGTCCAAGAAACAACCTTTCCTCTATCCAGTACCCATTTATAGTCTCCGTTCTTACATAAAACACGATGCTCATTCGAATATATTGGAGTTATTCCTTCAAAATGAGCAGATAAATCTGTATGCACATTTTCAACATCATCAGGATGAATTCTTTTTCCCCATTCATTGAGATTGTGAATCATTTCATGCTCTTCGAATCCGAGAATCTTTTCCCATTGAGGAGAATAATATATTTCATTGGTAATAGCATTCCAATCCCACAATCCTAATCCGCTACCATCGACAGAAAAATGCCATCGCATTTCACTTTCTTTCAGTTTCTCTTCAGTTCGCTTACGTTCTGTTATATCAATCAAATTAGTTAACAAATAATCCTTCCCTCTAATTTTTATTAAGTCGGCTGATACGAGACAATCTCTAATTAAATCCGATTTAAAACGAAATTTATATTCTCTGTTTCTTACAATTTTATTCTTTCTTATTTCTTCAAGAAAAAAATCCCTATCTGATTCATTAATCCAAAATTTTAATTCAAGGGTTGAGTTATCTTTAATATCCTCTATTTTTTTATCAATATTTTCCAGAAGTGCTTCATTTGCATCATAGATTTTTCCCTCTGGGATAGAAGTTATGATTTGGCTAACTGAGGTTTTATTAAAAGCAGATGAGAATTTTTCATTGCTTTCAATTAATTCTCGCTCAGCTTTTTTTCTTTCTGATATGTCACGGATAATCCCAACATTATATTTGTCATCACCAAGATAGTAAGAGCCAACATTCATTTCGAATGGGAATTTTTCTCCATTCTTTTTTAATCCGATGCTTTCAAAAAACGAGAGGGTCTCTTTTCCTTTTTTGTTTTGAGAAATAAAAGTTTTGATCTTTTCATGTTCCTTTGGTGAAATTTGTTTTAGAATTGATTTACCAATTAATTCTTCTTTTTTATCATATCCAAATAATTTTAAGTAAGCATCATTACAGAAAACAGAAATACCTTCTTTTGAGATACCAATGCCATCACTAGAGGTTTCGAATATTGCCTTATATCTTTGTTGGCTCTCTTTAAGTTTTAGATAAGAGTTCTTTAAGTTTTTCAACTCATTTTCTAACTCCTTGTATGTTGGCTTTTTTTGTTCCAAGTTTAAGTAATTAGTAATTGTATTAAATTACGAAAAATAAAAAGGAAATAAAAATGTTTTTAAAAGGTTATATACAGCATAGAATCTACAATAGTATTATACAATGATTTTCTTAATTTATCTAAGTAAACCACGAAATAATACTAAATCTCAATAACCTTTTTGAAAATCAAATGTTAAGTAAGGTTATTGTCAATGAAATTAAAACTTAAAAAAATGAATCTCGAAAAAATATTAGAAATAAACCCTGTTTTACTGGCACTTGCTGCTACTATATTTACCTGGTTAATAACAGCTCTTGGCTCATCAATGGTTTTCTTTTTTAAAACGATTAATAAAAAGGTTCTTAACGCCATGTTAGGATTTGCCTCAGGAGTAATGATTGCAGCCAGTTTCTGGTCTCTTTTAAATCCAGCAATTGAAATGGCTGGAGAAAACGGCCATACACCATGGATTCCAGCAGTTGTAGGTTTTATGACTGGAGGTACTTTTTTACTTTTGGTAGACAAAATTTTACCCCACTTACATTTGGGGTTATCGATTGATAAAGCAGAAGGTATACATACTTCGTGGCAAAGAAGTGTTTTGCTTGTTTTAGCAATTACACTTCATAATATCCCTGAAGGATTAGCCGTTGGTGTTGCTTTTGGTGCATTAGCCAACAATCCGGATACAGGAATTCTTGCAGGAGCAATTGCCTTAGCAATTGGTATTGGATTACAAAATTTCCCGGAAGGTGCTGCTGTCTCCATACCTCTCCGAAGAGAAGGAATTTCCAGGTTTAAAGCATTTAATTTAGGCCAGCTTTCTGGAATTGTTGAACCTATTGCAGGAGTAATCGGTGCATATCTTGTCCTCACAATTGAACCTTTGCTTCCCTATGCCTTATCTTTTGCAGCAGGAGCTATGATTTTTGTTGTTGTAGAAGAATTAATCCCGGAGTCTCAGATAGGCGATGAAACCGATCTGTCAACAACTGGAGCAATCCTCGGTTTTGCTACGATGATGTTATTGGATGTTGCATTGGGCTAAATAAAACCATTTGATTAATCAACTTGCTTTAAGACAATTCCTTCCCTCTTAAATTTAATATTGGGATTGTCGTTATATTTTACAAGATGGATTCCTTCCGCTTTAATTTTAGCATCATTTAGCATATTCACATCAATCTTACTAATTCCTTCTGAATAAATATTTCCATCATTAGCCAACAAATCTTTGGCTTTTATATTAGCAATCCCTTGTGTATATAAATCCAGAAAATCGGTACTTCCTTCGAGGTCACAATTGATAATTCCCTCATGAAAAAGCTTAATGTACTTATAATGTAAACCTCCGTTTATTTCCATTTTCCCTTGTCCGTATATCATTAAGCTATCTCCATTCATTTCTTTTTGAAAATTAATAGCAACTTCATTATTACTTATTTTAATATTCTCATTATCACCTTTTTTCATTTTGATGGATTCCAGGTCTTTCATTTCAACATCAATATATATTTTCCTTGAAATATTTCCGAGTTTCTTGTCCCCATCAATTGTAAGGGTATTATTACTTACTGAAACATCTAATAATTCAAGTTGTTCCTCTGAAGCATTTATCTCGACATTGTTCTTCTCGCTTTGTGTGATTGACAAAATAATTCCTCCTTTTTCCCTTTAATACAATATTTTGAAAATCAACATCTGTTAATTTTTCTGCAGAATTATTTTTAATAACTGTAGTATTCGCTGATTCACAACTCATAAGTGCAGTAGAAATAAATACAAAGGCTGCCAGGTAGATTAAATTTTTCATAATAATTGTTTTTAATAGTCAGAATTAAATGTAGGACGATTAAGGTGGTATATAGTTACAGGGTTTTGAAATAAAATTAAACTTCCGTCTAACTTTTCATCTGAAACATTTCCTCTATCACTAAAAATGATTATCTGCAATGATATTCATAAGCTTATTTATATTTTAAATCTTCTTTTTTGTCTCCCACACAAAAAAGAAGCAAAAAAAGTCAGCACGGCTATTCCATAATTTACACATACACCGGCAAAAATTCCTTTTCAAGGATGATATTTTGTATTAAATCTCTTTCCTTTCTAATGCTTTTGTATAATTCTTTATTTTCTCTATAGTTCATCGCTTCCCAACTCTGGCTATCACTTATTACAGTTAATTCTCTCGTCTGACTTTTTTTAATGCAAGACAATTAATAATCAATAATTTAAAACAAAATATATAAATCCCGTTTCTTTAGAAAAAATCAAACTTATTATTTACTTATCTTCTTTAAATTAATTTTTTTTACTCTTTCTCAATAATATTCTCCGATATAAAATCCAGAAACAAGCGGGTAAACTCATCTGTCTCAAAACTCCAAACCCCGTGTCCCGATTCCTCGAAAGTGACTTTATATTTAATTTCTGAACTAATTAAGGAATAAGCTTCATCAATAACATCCTGATTAGTGCCAAAATCATATTTCCCCCGAACCAATAAAGTTGGTGTCGTAATTAAATTCATCTTTTTAGTCAGGTTCAGCTTATCATAATTATCGGCAACAAAATTGTTAAATAAAGTATTTGAAAATACACTTGATGCAGAGTACGGAGAATTATATTTCATCTGGTTTACAGCTTTGGAGTCCCATACAATAGAACTGGTAACACTATCTTCCATTAGTTCTCCTGCTTTATCCAGATAATCATAAGCTTTCGCAAAATCACTTAATTCAGTAATTGTATCCTTGCTCAGGAACCATGATGACATCTCAGACCATTTGCCTGCATTTTTATCCAGGGCTATTTGCTGTCTAGCATAATTAATAACCATTTGTTTCCCCGTGTTGGCGTTCAACAAAATATTGTGGCTGCCGCAATCACTAATCCATCCGCTAATCTTATCCTGGTAATCATCTGATGTTAAATACGCATTTCCAAGGTATCCACCCCAGCTTACACCATAAAGAAAAACATTGATATCTGAACCATATTTGTTATATAAAAGCAGGATCAGTTTATTTAAATCATCAACAAATTGCTCTTCGCTAAGTAAATCTTTGCTGTAACTTCCCTGGGAAGATCCTGAGCCTCTTTGATCATACAACACCATTGCGTAATCTTTGATAACTGTATTATAGAAATCGCCATTTGTAAATGCCCAATCTCCGAAAGCACCTTTCCCTGCAGGTCCTCCATGTAAATACACAATCATTGTTTTAGATGCTGTATTTCCTTTAACACTTACAGGAAGGTCTGCCCCATCATTTCTTAGAAAGAAAAATTCATCGGCATCTGTAGTTAACTCAAAGTCATTTTCTTCGCATGAAACAACAAGAATTGCTAGGAATAAAAATATTATATATTGAATTTGTCTCATTTATTTAAATAATAGTAAAAACCAATATCGACTGTTGGTCTGAAAGCCACGGCGATATTATATGGATATTGAACAAAAAAACCGGGTCTTATATTTATGCTAAAAGGCTGATCATAAAGAATATTAAAATCGTAGCCAATCCCAAAAGATACTGGCACCATTAAATTTGATTGCCCTGCCAGATTAACTTTCGTGACATCTCCATCATCACTAACCTCGTAGGTATTTCCCTGAAGATAGGTATGTAGATATCCCAATCCCAAAAGCAATTCATATTTTAAACCATTTTCAAATATCTTTCTATACCCAATTTCTCCATTAAGGAACACGGCAACATGATTTTGTTTATGAATGTAGCCTCCAATATTTCCAATAACGAAAAACTCTTTACGCTTATGTATTATTTTATATTCGCTTTGTGCTTTTTTAATATTACGATTCCACAACGAATATTCTGTAGATAATTGTAGTCCATAATGAGAAAGATTCTCTCCATAATATGAAACTCCAAATCCATTAATCAAACGGGTTTGGAGTGTATCTTGTCCGTATAAGCCGGAAAAGAAAAAGGAGAAAACTAAAAGGATGAAAATTCTATTCACTATATTTTTTTGTATTTAAACGATGTATATCAATTTTTAGTATTAATGATGGAATAACCTTATTCCTGTGTTAATTATCGTCATTCCGTATTTGTTTGCTGTCTCTATAATCTCATTATCTCGAATAGATCCCATTGGAGTTGCAATGTATTTTATTCCATATTGATGAGCTAATTCAATATTATCTTTTTGAGGAAAAAATCCATCAGAAAGCAAGCAAGAATTGGGTAGTTCATTTAACAATATTTTATCTCCAAATTGACTTTGTCTTTCCAACTCAATCAGTTGATCAAGATCTGTTCTTTTCTTGTTTTCAATTTCCTGAAGATTAGAATAGTTAATTTTAGTTTTCTGATACCAGACATTTGCTTTAGTCAAAGCCAGATTTGAACATAGTATTCTGGACTGCTGACCAGAACCAATCCCTATTACATGTCCTTCTGCTACAACACAAATTGAATTAGACTGGGTATATTTCAAAGTAAGCATTCCTAGTTTCAAATCTGAAATAATATCTGCAGGAACCGTTTTATTCTCAGTTACTATATTGGATAGATGCTCGTCAGTAATTTTTAATGTATTTCTTTTTTGTTTGATTGTTATTCCATATAATTCCCGGGATTCAATTTCCCCTGGCTCATAATCTTTTTCTATCTGGAATATAACATAACCACCTTTTTTCTTAGACTTCAAAATCTCTAAAGCCTCTTCTGAATATTCCGGTGCGATAACACCATCAGACACTTCTGTTTTTATTAAAGTAGCGGTCTCTTTATCAACACCATGACTTAATGCGATAAAATCCCCAAAAGAAGCTAATCGGTCTGTTCCTCTTGCCCTTGCATATGCTGTAGCTAATTTCGATAACGGTTTTTTAATTAAATAAGCTTGTTTCTCAACCTCACTCAACTCTTTAGATATGGCTACCCCGGAAGGAGTTATGTGTTTAAACGAAGTACTACATTCTACATTTAAAGTCTGACTTACTTCTTTAACCAGTTGCCAGGAATTTAATGCGTCCAATACATTAATAATACTTGGATTACCGTTTAATAATTTTAAAGCATTTGAATTATCAATTACCTCAGCATAATCCTGGTTTGGATTCATTCCGTATTTTAACTTCATCTCGTCTGTTTTTTATATGTAATGAGTTTGTTGACTTATTTTGAATTAAATGGTAATTTATTTTAGTTTCTTTTACAACAAATTACCATCCCTCCAAATAAAAATTTCGCTCAAAAGTAATATTTTTCTATTTTGTTTTTGTTGAGATTTTTAGTCAATACGAACTCATCTTTTTTACTTCAGCGTCAAAGAAGTCTTTCAGGCTATTTGAACCATACTGATTCGCAATATTATCATCAGCCATTGCAGTTAGAAAAAATTCAACAGGCCCATAGGTTTTTGAAGAGGTAAAAGTACGTAATGCCCAAATGTTAAATTTCCGCATCCAATCAGGAAGATGGGTTATTTTAACTTGTCTTTTCCATGCTTTTAATGCAAGTTCTGCTAATTCGTTCTGGGTAAAGATGTCTTTTCCTCCAACAGTTTCTTCCTTTACTCCTTCAATCATTTTATCTACACAAACTTTTGCTAAATCTTCTCCATGAATTGGATTTAACTTAAAGTTCCCATCTCCAAACAGGAATACTCTCCCCCCCTTTGCCATATCCAAAAAATCTTTCATATCTGAGAAAAATCCATTAGGACGAATAATACAATAGTTTATTCCAGAACTCTTTAATTCATCAACAAACTTTTCTTTTGCCTGAAATATTTTTAGATGCCTGAGTTTATCTCCGTTAATTGCAGAAATATATTGAAAGGATTCTACTCCATCTTCTTTTGCCTGTATTAACAAATTTGAATTTCCCTGGTAATCAACATCCATATAAGTTAAACCATCTTTCTGACGAGTAATTCCAATCGTAGAGAATACCCAATCGATATTTTTGGTTATGCCTTTTAGACTATCCTTATTTGTTACCTGACCAATAAAAAGATCATCTGCCGAATCAAACAATTCCTTTTGGCTTTCTTTCCTAATAAGTACTCTTACCCAAAAACCTCTCTTTTTAAGTTCTTTAACAAGGTATTTTCCTAAATATCCTGATGCTCCAGCTACTAAAACATTTTTTGAAATCATCTTTTTTTTATTTCAAAATTAGAGGTTAACTGCCTCTTTTCTCTTGATCATCGTCAAGTTCTTTCTTGAAGACCCGGGCTTTAATACGGCTCAATGTTTCTGGCGATACACCTAAAAAAGATGCGATATAATGTTGTGGAACCCGCTGAAAAAGTTCTCCCTGCGTATTTAACAAATCTTTATATCGTTGCTCCGGCGATTTGGTGACAAACGATGCAATTACCTTTTGGCAGGTTATTAATTCATTCTCGGTTGCAATCCTTGCTATTATTTCAAATTTAGGTGCTTTACTTAATAGTTCTTCTATATTCTTTTTTGTAAAAACATAAATCTCTGTTTGCTCAATAGCCTGATAATTTTCTATGGCCGGTATATTATAAGTATAGCTTTCCCCGGCACATATAAATTGTCCTTCCGTATAAAAGAAAGCGGTTTTATCATTTCCATCAACATTATAAAAAAGTCTGACACAACCTTTGGTTACAAAATAAATTTCCTCTGAAATTATTCCTTCGGTAAAAATTATTTCATTCTTTTTAAAAACTCTCTTCTCTGTTGTATCTTCGAGCAATGTCAGTTCTTCTTCGTTAAGTGTAGTATATGCTTTAATGTTTTCAATTAATTTGTCCATTGTAAAAATGCTTTTACATTAATTCCTCAATGTTGCCTTAAGCCTATCCGGTGATTTAAAAAACTCAAAAACATCTAAGATTGATAAACAAACAATATCGGCTGCTAATAAAGACTCAACAAATGTTCCTTCACTTTGGATAACCGCAATTCCTAATACAGACTCTTTTAATATAAGTCTATCATTCTTCCCATTTCCAACACACAATGTTTTTTCCTTGTCCAGACTTAGAACATAATCAAGCTTACTGGTATCCTGATTGTTTTTCGAGATTATAACTACTTCACAGTTTACATCTGCTAGTTCTTTCTCTACAGTTCCGAATGTATCTGCAGTAAGGATATGAAAATTTATATTACCAGATAGCTCATTTATTGATTTTGCAACACCTTCAATTAATTTACCATCAATTGCGATTGTGCCGTTATAATCCAACACTACATTTTTTATTTCAATCGTTTCTCTCCCGGGTATTTCAAAAATCATTTCGCTTTAGGTTTTATAATTGCATTTTCAAAGTTACGGAAGATTACCTAAAATCCGCAGGTAAAATTTATAAACCGCTGAGTGCGAAGAGGTTTCGCAGAGAATGCACAGAGGAACAAAAAGTATTTATTATTTAAGATAAAACCGATAAAGGATCATGCTGTTCGAACCAGGATGAAAGTTTAAGACGTGCTTCTGTTAACCTGCTTTCCCATAGTTCAACAGAATTCTGCCCAATAATATCTGTAATATACTTTACCGAAAGAAAGGGAATATTAAATTCTTTGCAAACCAATGCCTGAGCAAAAGCTTCCATGTCAATAATATCGCCATTTATTGGTGTGGACTGTGTAACAAAAGAATCTCCGGTATTACATACACCCAATTTCTCATGGTTAGTTATCCACTGTGTTAAAGGTAAATCCTCACTCCAAAATTCTAATCCATTAATTTCATGTTCAATACCCGGCAATCTAATTGTCTCGAAGTCTCGATCGATAAACTGTGTGGACACAAAAATATCACCTACGTTATGCTTCTGGGTTCCGGCAGTACCTACATTTAAAACTAAATCCGGTTTATTCTCACAAATATGTTTTGTTAAAATATGTGCAGATTTAGCTTTTCCTACTCCGGTATGAATCTGTAAAATATCACAACCTTCTGCTTCCATAGGAAAAAATTCTTCTTTCACTGCATACGTAACAAAAATAGTTTTCTTACTATTCATAAATTCTTAATTATATAATACAATGGCAAATCTTCGGATATAGCAATTAACCTGAAGATTAAAAAACGAGTGCAAAAGTAAGAAATGATTTTACGAAATCACTTGTCAATTTTTTGTTATGTATATCATGTATGAATCTAATACAATAGCAAATTTTTATCGATAAAGCTCTCTACAACTCAAATTGATTAACATAATTTAGAATTTCTTCAAAAACAGGTTTTTGATTTTTTTTCCAGAGTCTATATTTAATAAGTAAATCAAAACTGAATATGCAGATTAACACAAACTGAAGATTAATTATTAATGTAAACTCATCTAAATCAGATATAGATAAAATAGGCGATAATGTATAATACAAGCCGATATCCAGAATAATAAATAATGGTATGTATAAAAATCTATCCTGGGAGAAAAAAACATATCGCTTTTTTGTTTCTTCTATAAAATGTATTAAATCTTTATTATAGTCTATATCCTTATATTTCTTGTACTTCAATTGAAACATTAAAAATGAAATTATATAACCGCCCAACAACAGAACTAATCCCAGTTGAATCATCTTATAATTTAATTGTTTGAATAGTTCAATCTTACTAATTAAAAAAATGAAAATCGCTATTACTATACTTGAAGATAATAACACATATTGCTGAAGTCTGATTTGAGAGCGATACCTGCTATCCAATTTCTGAATCTCATCCATAAAAGTAAAAAATGGAGTTTCTTTCTCGTTTCTATCTAAGTTTTCATTTATAAATTCCGGAGCTTTTACATTCCTTGTTTTTTCAATTAATTCTTCAAATTTCATGACTCCCTCCCTTCAATTATATTTTTTAATGTCGCTTTTATTCTGTGAGTTCTGGTACGCACGTTACTATCTGTAAGACCAATAATCTCAGCAATCTCTTTTGATGGTACTCCTTCTAAAACCAGTGAAATAATAATCATGTCGACCAATGGTAATTTACTAATGGATTGATGAAGAAGTTTCTCATCTTCTAACCTGCTATCTTCTTCCGAGAATGTCTGATTTTCAATCAAATCAATTTCACATTTAGTATTCATTTTAGCTTTTCTCTTTGACAAGAAATACATTGCTGTATTTGCTGTCACCCTGAAAATCCATGTACTAATAGCTGCCTCTCCCCGAAATTTATCAATACCTTTCCAGATATTTATCAGGGTTTCCTGATATAAATCTTTCACGTCATCATCATCCTGAACATAATATCGGCAGATACGGTATATTTTATCCCGATGCTCTTCTACAATGCTCTCAAAAAATTCGTCTTTTGTATCCATACGGAATCAAAATGTTACGATATATTCTATATAATCACTATAAATTTAAAAAAACAATCCCTATAAAAGTAACAATCGTTAAAAGCTACATTTTCCAATTCAGATGTTTAAGTCGAAACCGTTCTTTGAGGTTTGACAGCGTAAAAACATTTTCTTCCTTTTTAAATGCATTAAACGGAGGTAATCCCCGTTTTATTAACCCAGGCATTACTACATAAAATCCTATAATCATTAAAATTGCAGGAATACCAAAATATATAATAGAGCTAAAAAAACTCATAGATTTTAACTCTAAATTGTCCTGTCCTTTTATTTCTGAATTTAAATTCTTTGTTACCAAACTATTATTTTAAATCTATAATTTAGAGAAGGAAAAAAATGATTTGTTACAAACGAATCATTTTTATTTAATTCTTTTTTTATCCAGGTTGTTAAACAGCTTTTTCGCTGTACTATCAACAAATATTTTATTTTTCTTTGTGTTATAATTTCTATGATATAAGAAATTAACAATAATAGAAGCATAATTAATAAACGAAAGAATTGAAGGAATGATTAGAAAAAACATCTCTATTATCTGTGCCTCAGCTTTACTTTTTGCATGTACTGGGCAAGTTCAGGAAAAACAAGAAACCGAAACCCCTTTTTCAATATCAGGTAAATCAATCACTGTATATTCAACTATTAAGGATAGTGATCAAAAACTATCAAAAACAGCTGAAAACATAGCCTTCTCAGAAGCTGTTCAACCAAAGGAATATGAAATATCGATATTTGTAAATCCCAATAAAAAATTTCAAACAGTTATTGGTGTGGGTGGTGCAATTACAGATGCGTCAGCAGAAGTTTTCGCAAAGTTATCTGAAGATAAACAAGAAGAACTGTTAAATGCATATTATGGAAATTCTGGTAATAATTACTCAATTATGCGTACCAATATCCACAGCTGTGATTTTAGCAGTGGAAGTTATACCTATATCGAAGAAGGAGATTCTGCTCTAAATTCTTTTAACATTGAGCACGATAAAGAATTCAGGATACCAATGATAAAACGGGCACTAGAAAAAGCAGGAGAAGAAATGGTCCTTTTTGCAAGTCCCTGGAGCCCTCCTGCATTTATGAAAGGGAAGAGTGATATGCTATATGGAGGTAGTCTTTTACCTGAATATTACCAGGCATGGGCCAATTATTTTGTGAAATTTGTAGATGCTTATGAGGCTGAAGGAATACCAATCTGGGGAGTAACCATTCAGAACGAACCCATGGCGACCCAAACATGGGAATCTTGTATTTATACTGCTGAAGAAGAAAGGGATTTTCTTAAAAAGAACCTCGGTCCAACATTCGAACGAGAAGGACTTAGTGATAAGAATATCATTGTCTGGGATCACAACCGCGATTTAATGTCTCACAGGGCAAACACCATATTCGAAGATCCGGAAGCAGCTAAATATGCATGGGGAATTGGTTTCCACTGGTACGAGACATGGACAGGGGGAACAGAAAAATGGTCAAATCTTAAGAATATACAGGAGTCATATCCAGACAAAAAAATGTTGTTCACAGAAGGTTGTGCCGAGAGTTTTCATGCAGACACATATGAACGATGGCACAATGCAGAACGATATGGCCGCAATATGATTAATGATTTTAATAACGGAACCGTTGGCTGGACCGACTGGAATATTTTATTGGATGAAACCGGAGGCCCCAATCACGTTGGCAACTTTTGTTTTGCCCCTGTACATGCAGATACACGCACAGATGAAGTTATTTATACACCATCTTATTATTATATCGGCCATTTCTCTCGGTTTGTTCGCCCGGGAGCAAAACGTGTAAGCACAACAACAAGTCGAAGTACGATCTTAGCTACTTCATTTTTAAATGAGGATGGTAAAATGGTTACTGTTGTTATGAATGAGACTGAAGCTCCAATCGCTTATAAATTTTACGTAGGTGATAACATGACTGAACTTGAGATACCTGCCAGGTCTATGCAGACATTGATATTTTAAATTTATAATTTCTGTTTTAGGCAAAAACTGTTTGGTCATGTTTAAAATACGTTAGCCCTCGTAAGGTGCGCTAATCACGGACAGGGCAAGCTGTCAGGCTAAAAAAAAAGACTTAAAAATACGGTAAAGGAAATACAATCCTATTTTATATTGGTTTAACGTTTACTCTCCCTGATTGAGTCTCAGACTCAATCAGGGAGAGTTCATAATATCTTATAATTTAATCTTTTATATCTTTTAGCCTGACGGCTATGCTTGACAGTCTTTAAACTGAAAATTGAAATTAGGCTTAAATGTAAACCTGTATTTTTTTTAACAACCTCTTTCTTACTAATTAACTAACCTATCAGAATGGGTGATAAATTACCTTAGAAGAACTCCTGTCTAACAGAAAAATACCTTTAGAAGTTACTGTGAAATCAAACCCTTCGACACCATGTACCAGTAACTGAATACCATCTTTATCAAACACCCGGATTCCTGAGTCTGTAAATTTCTGGATAGCGATATTATTGCTGTCATCTCCATTATTAAAACCTACATACAACTCATTGTTGAATACTTGAAGTTTGGTATTAATCATATAAGGCAATGACAAACTCAAATCATTCCAGGCATCTCCTTCCCAATATTTAATATAGGATTTTCCGGCATCCAGATCAGAATAAGCGATATAGGGTACATTATTCATTACCACTATACTCATTGATACAATATTTTCAGAAGTACTGATATAATCTCCACATTTCTCCCACTGACTGCCATCAAAATACTCAACAACAGTATTGCGAATATCTTTTTCTGCAGTGTTTTCTACTTCACGGTAAAAAACATAAGGAATATTATTTGAACCAACAGCCAACTGCAGATACGAAGCTAAAGAGTCTGAAAACTGATTTTGACCAAGAGTAGTCCAGGTATCATTTGAATATTTACGCACTGTTAGTTTACCTACAGCATCAAATTGTTGATTTGTCTCTCCAAATGCAACAAATAAATCTTTATTCGGACCTATGGCAAAGTCAAATTCATCATCACAATAATCGCCTACAACTTCACCTCCAACAGCAGTCCAGGAGTTCCCCTGCTTTTCTTTAACAATGATTTCCGGATATCCATTATCATATGCAAAATACGCAACATAAGGAGTATTTTGGTACATTTCTGTCTCAATCATGTTAAATGTACCGTAAACAGCCGGGGTAAATTCTTCAATTGTATATTCTGCAGAATCGGTAATTACAGCAACATATCCATTGTCTCCCCCTGTATTACTATACTGGGGACGATATAACACATATGTTTTTCCTTCTTCATTTGACACTATATTCTGATCATAATAATATCCCCATCCTTCTTCATCTCCGGTAATAGTTGCATACAATTGCCAGTTGTTGGTTATATTTTCCTCTTCTTCGTTTTCTTCCTCATTCTCATCAATGTACTCCTCTTCATCGTCTTCCGGATCAACTGTTACTTCATCAACACAAGAAGTAAAAGCAATAAATAACAAGCTTAAAAAGAATAATATTTTTTTCATTTCACTAAATAATTATTATTAAAAACAAAATCCTGATTGGTAAATATTTGTTTGTTTTAATCCCAGTATGTGATAACTGTATTATATTAGAAATTTAACTGGTTAAAAATTTTTATCAGTTCTTCTTTAGAAATTACAGGCACACTGGTAAGTTGCAGAAGTGCATCTTTATTTTTTAATTCTATAAACAAAGAAGAACTGTTAGTAGTCTTTCCGGTGTCTTCGTCCTGTTCAGAATAAACTACATATCCGGCTTTTTTACCATTGAGGATAAAAGACTTCATACCCGTTTCTTCATACATGTTCTGCCAATCAGCATAATTCTGCAATGAAAACATACCAAAAGCCAGCATGTTATTTTCTGCTTTTGTACAAATACTGGAATATTGTCCACCAGAAGCATCGTGCATGGCAAAAAGGTATCCCAGGTCGCGACGGACACGTTCAGTCTCCTTTTTATATTGTTCGAAAGTTATGCCTGAAGGAAACAGCAGTCCTTGTTCCTCTTCCTCTTCATCATACGCATAATCAGACATCATGTCTGCACTTACATCTTCTATTTTTGCATTTTTGGGAGGCGTAAATTTTGACCCCGGAATAGTAATATTCTCATCAAAAAGAACCGCTTCTTCAATATTTATCTGAGAACCAATTTTGGTATCAGACCGAAGAACAACTCCTTTGTAAACATGTACTGTTGCACCCATCATGGTAGTTACATCACAAGTTCGTCCCATAACTGTTTCGCTTTTCTTTTCAACTTTTCCGCCAAATGCCGCGGCAAAACTCTCGCCCAATTGTTCCATCTCCTGGTCGTTAAGTCCGCTGCCTAATATTGAAAAATCGGGAACGGCATTCTTATGCATTTTCGTGCCTTCCATAGTGGCCATATTGATGTTGTAATAATAGATGCCATCAAAAATCATAAGTGAGTGGCTCTTCACAATTTCAGTACCACGCAGGGTTTTTACTTTCTCTTCTGTGTTTGTTTCCTCGAAATATGCATCACCATAATGATCAAACCAGAGTGTTTTTTTCCCTGTAAGAGAACCGGTCAGGTTATATTCAACCTGACCGGATTCTACCTGAAATTTTTTCTGATACGCATTTTGTGCGGATAACGGACAGAAAAGAAATACTATAAAAAAGAATATAATATATCTCATCTGTTAATCTTCCAGATTAAATGTATTGGCAGCGTTACAACCCCATTTTGCCCATATTTCATCTTGTACTCCACCAGAAGAACCTTTCATACAGATTAAAATACCTCTTTCATCTTCATCATCTCCCATGCAGAGTAGAATAATATTTCCATTGCTTAATAACGTAATATATGTCAATGGCCCCGTTTCAGAAACAGTGGCCGCAGGTGTGTAGTATTTAAGATTTCCTGTATTTTCAGCAGCATAAATACCGAAATAATCACCGTTGTACATTACCTCATCTGTGCCAACTGTAACCGATCTGAAACTACCAAGACCAAATGTCTCAGCAGGTGCAGATGTACTCCATATTTCACTTCCTGAAGCTCCATCAAGTTTTATTAAATCATCATTGCAGAGATAAATATCATTATCAGCATCAACAACCAGGTGTCTTGCCTCATTATCTGATTGCCATAATTCGGTTCCACCAGAACTATAACAGATAACTCTTCTTGTACTTAAATCGGAGAGTACACCATAGGTAAAAATAATGTTGCCATTAGGGGCAATAGCTATGTCGTCAGCTATATTTTTATAATCGCCACCATACTCTGGTGAATTACCCGGTAAAACAGTTTTCCAATTTAAGGATAATCCACTGGAAGTAACATTAACAGAATACAGGAAATCGTAGGTAAGATAAACTGTTGAACCTTTTGCAGCCATAGCCATTACTGCCCTGTCGTCTGTTATTGCTAAGGTTGAGTTAATCGTTCCATTCTCTGAGTCAAAAGCAAACAGGTACGAATTTTCTGCATCAAACGATTGCATAGAAGTTAAAACCCGGTTATTTGCAATTACCAAACTATAAGAAACCAAAAATGAATCAGGGACATTATAGTTCCATAAATCGCTGCCATCTTCGGCATCAAGGCATACAATTTTTTTGCCTGTAGTGAAATAAAGTTTGTTTTCGTAATAAGTTACCATTTGGAAGTCGGGATCTTCTCCTGCTGTGCTTCTTTCCCACAATGCATTTCCGTTTTTATCAAATGCTTGTAAGACATTTCCCATTTCACCGCTACCATAATTATTCCAGTCAGACATCATAACATAAATGTTATCATTCTCGTCTATTGCCGGCATATAATTACTTCCAAGGGCAGGATTGATTGGTATTGACAATTTTTGTTGCCATACTATATCCGCACTTTGAGCTTCTCCTTCCTGATTATCATCGTCACTATTACTTTTATCTTTTTCGCAAGACCACATTGTTAATCCAACTATGATTGCCCATAGTAATTTAAATTCAACTCTTCTCATTTTTTATGTAAATTTTTAACGAACAAAATTATCGGTAGGGTTTCTCTTTCTTTTATAAAAACCCGACAACTTACATCTGTGATATTAAATGAGAAAGATTTTCTCTTTTCGAAAAGTATTCTTTGGGAGAAACTCCGGAGATAAGTTTAAAATCGCTGGTAAAATGTGCCGGACCATCATATCCGCATTCATAAATCAACTCAGAATATTTTATATCTGGTTTTTGGCTAATAATTTTAAAAATATTAAGATGCCTTAAAACACGGCAATATGTTTTCGGAGAAACCCCTATTCGCTCGGAAAAAAGACGCTGAATGGTACGTTCTGTTGCGGCATAATAATCCTGTAATTCTTTTCCTGATACGATTCCGTTTCTACTCTGAATAAAATCAATAAGATTATCAAAACGATCTGCTTCTTTCGGGATATCTTTTGCTATTCCGGCAAAATAGTTGTTTATCGTATAAAGAATCTCATCGTTATTTTTTGACTTGCAAAGGTTAGTATTAATATCTTCAATCTCATTTCCAAAATATAAAGAAGCAATCGTCCCTTTATCTGTAAAAACATTTACCGGTACTTTTAAAAGTTTAAATAAAGCTGTTGGTTTCAGGTTTACACCAATCATTTTTACATAATACTCTTGTTTTATATGAGCATATTTTGACAACTGCCCAACAATCATAACATTTGAGACAGGAAAATTATAGTTCGAATAAAAATTGCGAATATGATTTCTAAGGTGAAACTTTATTACCGGATATCCCAGCGGGGGAAGGTTATCGTGAGACACTTCTGTGTTTTCTATCAAATAATAATCGTAGATTATTGATTTTAAATCATCTATTGGCTCCAACCTCGTTAACTTCATCCCCACAACTAATATCACTAAAATTACTTCTTTTTTACAGATATTGGATCGTATTTATTGTTGTAAAATCAAAAAATAATTTCCCTGATTTAAGTATATTTTGAACTTTAGATTTTATTGAGAATTGATTTCTACCTTTATATAATGAAAATTTTAATTATTGAAGATGAATTAGAATTATTGGAAGAGATAAATACCTATCTTAAAAAAGAAAACTATATCTGCGAAATAACCAGTAACTACAATGATGCCCTTGAAAAAATACAACTCTATCATTATGATATTGTTGTAGTTGACATAACGCTTCCGGGAGGTTCTGGATTATCATTAATTGAACAATTAAAAAATTTAAACACGGATTCAGGAATATTAATTATTTCTGCTAAAAATTCATTGGATGATAAGTTAATCGGATTAGAAATTGGTGCTGATGATTATATAACAAAACCATTTCATTTAGCTGAATTAAATGCCAGAATTAAAGCGATTATAAGGAGACGAAAATTTAGTGGTGCAACAGAGATCTTTTTTAATGAGATAAAAATTAACCCTGAAGATTCGAGTGTTATTATTCATGAGAACACATTGCAACTTACAAGGAAAGAATATGAATTATTGCACTTCTTTGTGGCGAATAAAAACAGGCTGCTTACCAAAGAATCTATTGCCGAACATTTGTGGGGTGATAATATAGATTTAGCTGATAATTTTGATTTTATATACACGCATATTAACAATTTAAGAAAAAAAATATCCTCTGCTGGCGGTATTGATTATTTAAAGACAGTTTATGGGATGGGATATATGTACACTGACAAATGAAATTAATTCAAAAAGTAAATAAACAATACGTAATCCATTCGTTTGCAGTTTTAGTAATTGCAGGAATATCATTGTTTGTCATTCTTAAATCAATTGTTAATGAGGAAACTGATGAGAAATTAGTCAACACGTTTCAGCAAATAGAACTTCTCATTAAAGAAAAACCTCAAACACTAAATGTGTATCCTATTATTTCTGTAGAACCGGTTTTGGAGGTATTAAACAGCTATACGTTCTCTGATACTACACTATTTGTAAAAAATGAATTCGAAGAATATCGTCAATTGGAAGGATATACTATTATCCAAAATATACACTATAGAATTATAGTCCGGGAACTAGGAATTGAATCAAGTGATCTGCTAAAAAGTCTTGCCTTTGTTATTATACTAGGTTTTTCAATTCTTCTTCTTTCGCTTTATATAATAAACAAACGTATAGCACAAAATATATGGGCTCCTTTTTTTGAGAACATGGAGAAACTAAAACAATTTTCTATTCAATCCTTAACTCCATTCGAACCAACAAAAACCGACACTGACGAATTTAATGAGATGAACCGGGTGTTAAAATCCCTTACTGAAAAAGTGATAGCTGATTATGATAACCTAAAAAAATTTTCTGAAAATGCCTCTCACGAACTACAAACACCTTTAGCAATAATACGTTCTAAAATTGAAGCTTTACTGGAAGAAAACCAATTATCATCAACCCAGATTGAAAAAATCAGAACAATTTACCAAACTGTTAACCGGTTATCTAAAATAAACAGGGGATTAATTCTACTGACAAAGATTGAAAATCGACAATTTTCAGGACACGAAGAAATTAGTTTGAATGATATTATCGAAGCACAAATTGAGAGTTTTAACGAACTTGTAGAAATAAAAGGATTACAACTTAATTACCATTGTTTTACCGATTTTAAAATGAGGGGGGATAAAACCCTTATTGAAATGCTGGTTAATAATTTATATGGTAATGCAATTCTACACAATATTGAAAACGGTCGGATAATAATTGAGCTTGATAAGCATTTTTTAAAATTTTCGAATACAGCAACTGAAAAAATACATCATAGCGATAGGTTGTTTGAACGCTTTTATAAAAGTGGGACTTCTGGTTCAACAGGTTTAGGTTTAGCTATTTCTAAGCAAATCTGCATCAGTTTCGGTTTGCATATCAATTACGTTTATGAGGATCATTTACATATTTTTAAAATTACTTTCTAAGGTTATTCCAACTTTAAAAATTCTTTAGAATTGTATAGTACTTTTCCAATTATTAATACAAAAATAATTGAGATGAAGAAAACATTATTATCCGTTTTTGTTGTTGGGTCTGTACTTGTTGCATGTGGTCAAAACCCAACGCCACCAGAAAATGTGCAGACTGCATTCACAAAAAAATTTAATACGGTTCAAAAAGTAAAATGGACACAGGAAGATAACGAATGGGAAGCCGAATTTGAGTTGAATAAAACAGAGATGTCTGCCAGTTACGACAATTCCGGGAATTGGCTTGAAACCGAAACCGAGATTGATAAAAAAGATGTGCCTGCTGAAATTTTAAAAGCAGTAACCCAAAAATTTGGTGATTGGGAAATAGATGAGTTAGAAAAAATTGAAAAACCTGATTTTAAAGGTTATGAAATTGCTTTAGAAAAAGACGAAACAGAAACAGAAACAGAAATCCTGGTTTCTGAAACTGGTGAAATAACAGTTAAAAATGTTAGCGACGAAGAAAAGAATTAACAGTTGAAATACAACTATCAAAATAAAAAAGAGGGTATTTAAATAAACCACTATGGATTAAAAATCCATAGTTAAAAAAAAGAATGAAGTTTTTAATAAACAAATCATTGAAGATTTAAGATTAGCGATTGTTGATTTATGAAGTAAAAGAACTATAAATCTTCAATTTCAACATTCAAAAATCTGCAATCATCAATTAAATATTTATAGAACCGAGGAAAAAAGGATGAGCTCAGCGAAGCTAAACTAAAGTATCTGCAATAAAACCGAGTTTATGAACTCGCCGTAGGCAATTGTAGTATTTTAACCTTTAACTTTATAGTTCCCGACTTCGCTCAAAAAAACTTTGTTTATAGTCACTTTGAGCGGAGTCTTCATTAAGAAATAGCTCTCATTTTAAAAAACTACAGGCATTATGAATAGAAATTTCATCAATTTTGGAGCCTTTATTTTTTTTGTATTTATCTGTAATAAAATAAATGCTCAAACAAGCTTTACAGATTTATTTGAAAAAGCAAAAACACAAAGTTCTGAGATTGCTTCCTTAAAAGCATCAAAAAACTTGTTGGTATTAGAAGAATCAAAAATCAAAGCAGACAATATGTATCCTAAAACATATTTAAGTTCTGATTTTTTATTTACCCCATACTTTAATAATAATAGTAAGATTGTTTCTACGGATCCTAAAAATACCGCTATTGGTTATGATGCAGGAGTAACCAACGGAGGCCTTTATTCATTCCTTTTTAATACAGAAATTTCAATATTCAATAGCCATCAGGTAAATAACCTCATAGAACAAAACAAACTGGAAATAACGAAAACAAACACTCAAATAAATGCATTAACAATAGAATTAAGACACTCGCTTGCCTTACAATACCTGGATGCTTTAACTTCTCAGGTAGAATATCAGAACTCACAAGAAAATCTAAAACTGTTAAAACAACAATTAGATATTGCAAAAGCTTTAACAGAGCATGGACTTTACCGATATGTTGATTATCGTTTGTTACAAACAGCTTACTTGTCGGATTCAATAAACCTGAAAAATAGCATTGCTAATTTTTTACTTAAACTAAATCAATTAAAAATAACATGTGGAATTACTGACTCCTCATTCACTCAACTCGAAAATTTTGAACCCAAATTAATGCTGGAAGAAACTGATAGTTCAGTTTTTTTACAATCCTATATTCAGGATAGCTTATCGGCTGTTGTTCAACAAAAAATATTCGAAGATCAATATAAACCCCAGGTAAAAGCATATGCAAATACCGGGTTAAATTCAACCTCAATACCTTATCTCAAAAATCATTTTGGTATGGGTGTCGGTCTTCAGTTTACCTATACATTATTCGACGGAAAACAAAAACAAATCAACCGTCAACAACAACTGGTCTTAATTGAACTGGCAAAAAAAGAAAAAGAAATAAAACAGATGGAGGTCCAAAAACAAAAGACTTCCTACCTAAATGCTATAAATGAATTAAATACATCCATTGACAAAGAAAAAAAATTAGAAAAAGATTACAGTGAAATCTTATCAATTTATAATGATGAATTGCAAAAGGCTCAAGTTAAAATTATTGACTATCTCAATTTTTTACAACTTTTCAATCAAAATAAGTTGGCTTTAGAAAACCATATTATTGATCGTAATAAATTAATTGTTGAATATAATTATTGGAATAATTAGATGAATACTAAAATACTATTTCGACAAATTGAAAAATTAATTTTTTCTTTCTCTGACAGAATTATAATGCCAGGAATCATTTTTTTTATGTTTCTGGCGGCATGCAATCAGTCACAAGAAACCGATGAAGATACTATTGTTCGTAGTGATGTAATGGTAATTTATCCTGTTGAAAAAGATACGTCGGTCTTTAAAGAATACCAGGGAATTACACAATTCACAGAACATTTACAAATCCGGGCCCTATCAACAGGAATTATTTCGAAAAGCCTAGTCTCTGTCAGTTCCAGGATAGAAAATAACAAACCTCTCTTTGTAATTAAAAGTCGTGAAGCTTCAATCTTAAGTGCATCAACACCACAAAATTCTATTTTATCGGGGATGGCTGATACTGTTTTTTCTTTCTCTTCAGGTATAATTGACCAGGTTTTGGTTCAACAAGGAGATTATGTACAGGAGGGTGATTTACTCGCTACCTGCGTTAAAGAAAATTCCATGCGTATTTTAGTCTCCGTTCCATTAGAAGAGAATATTACTAATTTTCATAACAAATCCTGTGAGATAATTCTCCCCGATAACAAAATCTTACAAGGTACTATTGGAGCTAGTTTGCCTGTTGTAAACATAAATAACCAGACAAACCAGTTTCTTGTAAACCCGGTATCTGTAAATGGATTAGCAGAGAACATGTATGTAGTGGTTCGAATAAAAAAACAATCTGTCAAAAACGGGATGTTTATTCCCAAGAGCTCTGTATATTCAAATGAAGAACTTACCGACCATTGGGTTTGCTTGGTTACTCAAGACACTATTGTGAAAACAATACCTGTAAACACTGGGATTGAAATTGATACTTTAATACAGATAATAAATTCTCCCCTCCATTTTAATGATCAAATTATTTATAAAGGAGGTTATGGTTTATCAGACAGTGCACTTGTAAACATCATTCAAAAAGAGAAATGATTAATCCATGTTTAAGGATTGATAAAGATGCTTTATAAAAAAATAATAAAAAAACATTCGAGTGAAAAAGAATAGTTTCTATCATCTATATAAAAATCCAATTTCGATACTTGGTTTTTTCATCATCATTGGCGGATTATTTTCCTATTCAAAAATGAAGGTAGAATTGTTACCTAATGTTACTTTTCCAAAAATTAAAGTAATTGCCGATAATGGAGAACAACCCGTAGAGAATATGCTGATAGGTGTAACGCAACCATTAGAAGAAACAATAAAAACAAGTGAAAACCTTGAACTTTTGCAAAGTACAACATCGAGGGGAAGTTGTGAGATTTCTGCCTTCTTTAACTGGAATGCAGATATTAATCTGGCCAAACAACAAATAGAAGCGGCTATAGCACAAGTTCGTTCTGAGTTTTCAGCTTCATTAAAGGTTGAAGTTGAAAAAATGAACCCCTCCATATTAGCTATGGCAGGTTTTTCTTTAGAAGGGAATTTATCTCCTGTTGAGCTTAAAACCATTGCTACCTACACCGTTAAGCCATACCTTGAACAAATCCAGGGAATCAGGCAGGTTGTTGTTACAGGTGGACGCGACAAGGAATACCAGGTGGTTTTAAACCAAAAAAAATTAAGCAGGCTGGGATTATCCCCTATGGTAATTAATGATGTCTTGTCACAAGCAAATTTTATAGAAGCAGCAGGTTATGCAAACGAAAATAACAGGTTGTATCTAACTATAACAGATGCTTCTATCCGAAATATTAAAGATCTTGAGAATACTGTTGTAAAGAGCAGTTCTTCGGGCCAGATATTGTTGAAAGATATTGCTGAAATAAAAATCACAGGTCAACTTGAATATGTAAAAATAAAAGCGAACGGTAAAGATGTTCCTTTGGTTGCTGTAACAAAACAACCAGAAGCTAATCTATCGGATGTAAATTTTGACTTACAAAAAAGAATCGCTGATTTAAATAAGGAGATGTTACCCGATGGAGTTAAATTAAGGCCTTATTATAATCAGGCTGATTTTGTTGGGGAAGCCATTAACAGCATTCGAGACGTATTATGGATAGGATTATTACTGGCCATAGTTATTACAATAATTTTTTTAAAATCGTTCAGAAGTAGTTTAATTATATTACTTACCGTACCTGTTTCTTTATTACTCACAATAATTTTGATGCTCTCGTTAGGATATAATTTTAACATAATGACTTTGGGTGCTATCGCAGCAGCCATCGGTTTGGTTATTGATGATGCCGTAGTAGTAGTAGAACAAATCCATCGCACTCATGAAGAACATCCCGAATCAAATTACCGGGAATTGATCCCCAAAGCAATGAAATACCTTCTCCCTGCCATGGTTGGTTCTTCTTTAAGCACCCTGGTTATATTTTTACCTTTCAGAATAATGACCGGAGTTGCCGGGGCTTATTTTCGTATCATGACTAATACTATGATGATAACGCTTATCTCATCATTTTTTATCAGTTGGATTATACTTCCGGTATTTTATATTTTATTTTTCGGTAATAAAAAAGAAAAAAGGCTCAATCCTGTTTCGGTTAAAAAGAAAGGCTGGGTACTTTTTTTTGTTAAACATCCGATTATAAGTATTTTATTCTCTATATCTCTTATACTTACAACCGTTTTTATTTTTCCAAAATTACCTTCCGGATTTCTTCCTGAAATGGATGAAGGTGCTATTGTATTGGATTTTGACAGTCCTCCGGGAACGTCTCTTGAAGCAACTGAAGAAATGTTGGAGCAGGTTGACATTATCATTGAAAACACTCCGGAAGTAGAATCTTTCTCCCGACGAACCGG
This sequence comes from Bacteroidales bacterium, assembly GCA_963665085.2. Lineage (GTDB taxonomy): Bacteria > Bacteroidota > Bacteroidia > Bacteroidales > JAAAOM01. The sequence continues at coordinate 45,388 of CAXXXS010000002.1, read as the reverse complement.
TACACAGATGGGATTTTTTATAACAGAACCCAGCAGGGGTGATTATCTCATAAAACTAAAAACAAATCATGACTTAACTACAGAAGAAGTTATCGATCAAATTCGCGGGCAAATCGAAAAAAAGCTACCTGCCCTAATTGTCGATTTCGGACAGGTAATTGGCGATATGTTAGGCGATTTAATGAGTTCAGCCCAGCCTATTGAGATTAAATTATTTGGTGATGATGAAAACCAAATACAGGAATATTCAAAAACAATTGCCTCTTTGATTGATAAAGTTGATGGTACTGCAGATGTTTTCGATGGAATAGTAGTCGCAGGGCCATCGTTTACAATTAAACCTAAGTATACAAATCTAAAAGAATATGGGATTACACTAAATGATCTTCAAATACAACTACAAACACTTATTGGTGGACTTAAAGCAACTACCATCCAGGAAAAACTTCGGTTTTGTGATGTACGCATGGTCTATTCCGATTTCAATAAGATGGAATATAAGCAAATTATTAATTCGAATATTTTTCTTCCTGATGGTTCTCTTGTTCCCTTAAAGCGTTTTGCTGATGTGAAAGTGTCCGGAGGTATTGCCGAAATTAATCGTGAGAACTTACAGAAAGTAGGTTATATTACTGCACGTTTAAACAACAGGGATTTAGGCAGCACACTAAAAGATATTCAATCTGAAATTAAACAAAATATTGTATTGCCAGCTGGTATGAATATTGAATATGGAGGTGCTTACAAAGAACAACAACAAGCATTCAAAGAGTTATCATTTATATTACTTATTGCAATTTTCCTGGTATTCACCATTTTGCTTTTTCTTTACAGAAACTTAAAAGTCGCCATCGTACTTATTTTCCTGGTCTTATTGGCTCCCGCAGGTAGTGCAATACTGTTATATATTTTGCATGTCCCACTTAATGTAGGAAGTTATATCGGGATTATAATGATAATAGGAATTGTTGGTGAAGCTGCAATATTCACTTATTTGCAATACATTCAGGAACGTAAAAAAGGTGAAAACGTACAAGAAGCAATTGTATACTCAATTTCTATTCGTCTACGACCTAAACTCATGACAGCATTAAGCGCAATTGTTGCTTTACTTCCACTGGCACTAGGTTTAGGTAGTGGCGCTCAAATGCATCAGTCTTTAGCGATTTCTGTAATTGGCGGTTTGTTAATTGCTCTTCCCGTTTTATTAATTGTGTTACCTTCTTTTTTGAATATCATTGAGAAGTAGAATCTGGGAAATTCATAAATTCTGTTATTTTTAAATTAAATTTTCAGAACACACTCTTTATTTTACTGTTCAATTAAAAAACATGAATAAAAAAATATTGCTTTCTTCTTTTCTGTTTTTATGTCTGATACCACAGATCTTTAGTCAGAATAAAACTTTAGATAGTTTATCTTTAAATAATAATATAAAATTCAAGTATTCCTCTTTAATTATTCCTACAACATTAATATCCTATGGTTTTATTGGTATTGAAAGTGATGGCTTAAAAATAATTAATGCCGAGGTAAAAGAAGAAGTTGACGAACATATTGATAAAAGATTATCCATTGATGATTTTACCCAATATGCTCCGGCAATATCTGCTTATGCCCTTGATGCAATGGGGATAAAGAGTAAAAATAATATGAAAGATAAAACTGTAATTTTAACTACTTCTTTTATTATTATGTCATCTACAGTATTAAGCCTTAAGTCAATAACAAAAATTGAACGCCCTGATTTTTCTACTAAAAACTCATTTCCTTCCGGACACACAGCAACGGCATTTATGGGCGCTGAATTTCTTTATCAGGAATATAAAGATGTTTCCATATGGTATGGAATTAGTGGATACCTGGTTGCCACAGGTACAGGTCTTTTTAGAATCTATAATAACAGACACTGGTTAACAGATGTTTCTGCAGGTGCAGGAATAGGAATTCTTAGTACAAAAATTGCATATTGGACAAATCCATATATTAATAAAAAAATTTTCAGACAAACAAAAAACAAGCAGATAACATCATTTCTTTATCCTTATTATAATGGCCAACAAACGGGGTTAAATTTTTCGCTTATTTTTTAAGAATATAGGAATAACATCTCCCAACACAAATGAACACATTGTGCAAAATGCGGGAAAAAATATTCACTGAAATAATTTGAATTATCTTTGTTGTCATAATGTGGGATCAATTAGAAATATTAAAAAAAGAATATCTTGAACTTGGATTAGCTGAGGCAATTGATTATGAGAAATTATCAATGATTTCGATTGTTTATAATTCTACTAAAATTGAGGGATGTTCATTAACAGAAACTGACACCAAGTTATTGTTGGATAATGATATCACAGCTAAAGGTAAACCTCTGACGGACCACATGATGGTTAAAGACCATTATTCAGCTTTCTTGTTTCTAAAAGATATCGCTAAACAAAAGAAAAAGATAAGTATAGATTTAGTAAAACAAGTTGCTGGATTAGTAATGAAAAATACAGGCGGATTAGTGAATGCAATGTCGGGGTCATTTGATACGTCCCAAGGTGATTTAAGAAAAGCCCAAGTATATGTTGATACAAAGTATTTTCCAGATTTCTCAAAAGTTGAAAATTTATTGATTCAACTAATTGATAATATAAATCAACGGATCGATATAGTTTCTAAGAATGAGATTCTAAAACTATCTGCAGATATTCATTACAACCTTGTAAATATCCATCCCTTTGGCGACGGTAATGGACGGACTTCAAGACTAATGATGAATTATATTCAAATGTATCACAAAGAACCGTTAATTAAGATTTTCACCGAGGATAGAGTTGAATACATTGAAGCTTTGAATAAAACAGAAGAACTTGAAGATATTTCAGTGTTTAGAAACTTCATTTGTAGTCAACAGATTAAATTCTACAAAGCGGAGATTAAAAAATTTAAGAGAAAAGATAGAGGTTTCAATTTGATGTTTTAAAAGCATTTTGCACACACATTTAAATCCCTTACGTTTTATATTGCCATCGTTATCGGTCAGAATGGAAAAGAAGCGGTTGCCAAAAAACTCAAAGTAATTGATTATCTTTGCACAAAACGGATTTAAGATGAATAACAGAAATTTAATACGGTTTGATTGGGCAATAAAAAGACTTTTGAGAAATAAAGCCAACTTCACCGTACTTGAAGGATTCTTGTCCGAATTGTTAAAGGAAGATATTCAAATCCAAGATATTTTAGAAAATGAAAGTAACCAAAGACTTGATTCTGATAAATATAACCGAGTAGATATTTTAGTGAAAAACTCCAGAGGAGAACTTGTAATCATAGAGATTCAAAATCAAAATGAGTACGATTACTTCCATAGAATGTCGTATGGAACCTCAAAGGCAATTACAGAGTATATTTCAGTAGGAGAACCATATCAAAATATTAAAAAGGTTTATTCTATTAACTAGTTTACTTTGATTTAGGACAAGGAAATGATTATGTGTATCATGGGAAAACTGATTTCATAGGGATTCATAAAGCTGATAAACTTATACTTTCGGCTAAACAGACAGAAATGTTAGGTGGGAAAATTGAGCCTGCACAGATTTTTCCAGAATACTATGTGATTAAGGTTAATCAATTTGATGATATTGCAAAAGACACATTAGACCAGTGGATTTATTATTTAAAAAACAACGAGATTAAAGATGATTTTACAGCTAAAGGCATAACCCAGGCTAGAGAACTTTGGCGTGTTGATACATTACCAGAAGAAGAACAAAAGAGTTATTCGCAACATCTTAAGGATTTGAGAAACGAAGCCAGTAGAATTTTGACTTTAAAAATTGATGCTGAGGATAAAGTCAAAAAAGAAAATTCTATTCAAATTGCTAAAAACCTGAAACAGATAGGTATTGATTTAGATACAATAATAAAAGCCACTGGATTAACAAAAGAAGAAATTGATTCTTTATAATGCCCGAACCCTAACAAGCGACTATAAAACATTTGGGTTTAGGTGGTTATTCAAGTGTTGTGCTTCTTATCAAAGTCGAACTAACTTTGATAAGAAGGTAGCTTCGAAATCCCCAACGTTTCATACCGGCAGACCGCTATCAGCAAGCAAAACGCAGTATAACGACTAAATAATAATAAATTTGAAAAAATATTTTAGATTTTACCATATTGTATTTTTTTTTACATTTGTACCCATTAAAAACAATTGGATGTTTATGTTTAATTCGGATATTGTTCTGTAAACAATCTGTACTTTTTTTACAGATTGTATCTTTATTTTTTCTCGATAATACTTTTCGAGAGCAATTTTCTATTAAGTTAATTTAAGTTTTAATCTGCGTACAATGATATAAGCATTGTAATGCTTTTCGTGTATGCAAAAAATAAAAGAAAATGAATAACGAAGAACAGACAATTCACGAATTTGACTTGAATATTATTTATGAATATTTTTCAAAAACAGAACGACAAGGTCCGGGAAGTCCCGAAGAAACGCTTAAAGCATTAGGTTTTATTGACGGTCTTACCGAAAAGTCCAAAATTGCCGATATTGGTTGTGGAACAGGTGGTCAAACAATGGTATTAGGAAAAAATGTGCCGTGTGAAATTATCGGTGTTGATGCCTGGCAGGGGTTTATAAATCAATTTAACCAAAATGCCCAAACCAAAAATCTTCAAGACAGAGTGAAAGGCATTGTCGGTAATATGGAGAATCTTCCGTTTCAAGAGGAAGAATTTGACCTGATTTGGTCAGAAGGTGCGATTTATCACATTGGATTTGAGAGAGGATTAAACGAGTGGCGAAGATTTTTGAAACATGGCGGATATATCGCAGTTACAGAAAACACTTGGTTTACAGAAGAGCGACCTGCTGAAATTCAAGAATTTTGGCAAAAAATTTATCCCGAAATAGATACAATCCCGAATAAAGTCGCTCAAATGCAAAAAGCAGGTTATCTTCCAATTGCCTCTTATATATTGCCCGAAATCATTTGGACAGACTATTATGCCTGGCAAAAATTAAGACGAGAATCCTTTTTGAAAAAATACAAAGGCAACAAAACCGTAGAAGAGTTTGTAGCTTCTCAACAATACGAAGCAGAGTTATGTTACAAATACAAAGCATATTACGGCTATATGTTTTATATTGGGAAAAAGGTATAAACGATGATGAACCTGCTGTAAATTTGCAGTTGGATTAAAATGTGAAATTCCTTTCGTGTGTTAGCTTTTACGCACGAAAGGTTTTTTACTAATTTACTGAAATGACAATTGGAAAAATGCCAGCCGATAATACTTTATATAAAAATGCACATGACGATTTTCAAAAATGATGCTGAGGGTTTTTAAAAACGCTCGTGTCGGTTTTTTTAGCCCCTTGTTAATTGTAGAGAATTCTACGATTTATCTTATTGCTTGCCCAAAAGCAGCTCTCCTGCATTCTAACCTTATAACGCGTTATATACATTAAGAAGCTATCATTTTATTACAAGATGTAAATACAGTATGTTTTGTTAATTACTTTCTCCGTTAAGTACTAGTTAATTAGTTGTTGATTTTATATGTTTACACATTACTATTTAAAACAATTTTAATAACCCTAAATATAACAGGATGATAAAAGCACAAAAAATTCCTTTTGTAACCCGATATGGTATATTTAATGAATATTTTATTCTTATATAAACAAGTTGTAAGAAATTGGGGTCGCATTGGCCAGTGTTTACGGTCAATTTTGGGACAAAAAAAGCCCTTCCCTCTTTAAGGGAAAAAAATGATAAAATGAGAATTTTACCAGGGGAAAGTTTTTTCGGTGATACCGTGTGAAAGCTCGCTTTCAAAACGTGAGACGTTTAAAAACTTTACGGTTGGTAAGTTACAGGATTTTTTTGAGAAAATCAAGTCACTTTCCAACGATTTTTTTCCCTTAAAGAGGGAAGGAACCACTTAAAAGTCCTGTCCCAACAGTATTTTTGACATTCCCATATACCAATATATAGAAAATAAAAAATACATAAATTGACCGATAAACAGATAGTTAAAGGTAAAGCGACCACCACCTACGTTGATTTTGGGAAAAAGCCATCGCACTTAGAAGGCCATCACACGGAATCAACTTCTTACAACAGCGTATCATATGTCATTGCGCTTGAGCATTGGTTGTTTAAATAACTATATTTGTGACAAGCGCAACGGCATATATACGCGGATCGTTGTGGGTAATTGCAAAAAACGCACATGGACACTTTGATGAATAATATAAGAGATATTTTTTCAATCTTTCATGACGGAGGGATTGTTGATTGCAAAGGTGATTTAAATAATTTGACTTTGACCATTCAATGCAATTATCTGGCTGAGTTGATAAATCCTGACTTTGAAAATTTTTATGTCGACTTGATTGGTATAAACAAACTGGATTTTGACCCATGGATGAATCCAATCGACTTGAAGAAAATCGAATTCAAAAGCCATGAAGAGTATTTAAAAGTAGATTTGGAAATATTATCCTCTGAGATTAACGATGATTGCGTTTTGATTACTTGTAATCAACATGATACTGACTTGGACTATTGTGGTGGACATTTAATGATTTCAGCAAATGATTTTAGGCTATACGACCACAATAAAAACGTCATGACAATTGATGAACTTGATTCGATTTGTCGATTGTATTGGGATAAATTCAGTAAAATAGACTAAATTTATGCGTACCGACTCGTTTAAAATAAAGGCAAAATTAACACTTTACTTGACTGATAAAGGTGGTCGAGCAACTGGGATTAAAACAGAATATAGACCAAATCATGTTTTTGAATATGAGAACGGGAAATTAAAACAAACATACATTGGTCAAATTACTTTTAATAATAGAGAAAGGATTTTGCCTGGAGAAACTTCAATTGTTAAAGTAGAATTTTTGGATTTATTCGATATCAGAAGATTTATCTCAATTGGTAGGATTTGGTGGATTCATGAAGGAACAAATCGGATTGGAGAAGCTGAAATAATTGAAACAAATGAATAAGCAACATACCCACAACACGCGGTATAAAAAATTGCCGGTTCATCGGTTATTCAAGGGTTGTAGCCCGCTTCAACTTACGTGTAACTGGATAGGGAATCGCCCGCAATCGGCAACATTTCATACCGCCAACGTTAGTGGCCATAATGACATTTGAAAGTTCAACAATCTAGTGCGACATAAATAATGATAGATGAAACCATAATAAAAAGACTGAGAGCATGGTCATCAATAATTGGTTCAGGTATTTCTATTGGATTTTTTATTGGGATGTTCTTCTTATTAAGTGCTGACATTGAACATGCTAAAACTTATTTTTGGATTTCATTTATTGGAGGATTCATAGTTGGATTATTAATTGCAGTGGTTTTGAATAAAAAAGGCTCCATTAAAGATGGATTTGAACCATTAAACAGATCTCAAGATCTCGATAATTATCAGGACAGATTTAAAGATCTACATCAGGATGACAAAGTACTTGAACTCGTGCCTAAATTGAATAACAAAGAATTTATTTCATTAATTTGCTTTCGATATCCTCAAATGCTCATAGAAACAAAAAATAAATTTAAACAGGAATTGCTTAAGCGAGATATAGATAAAAGGAGCTTCTATAATCATTTTTCATCTCTTGAAACATTTAGGACTAGAAATGAAAATCATTGCCCCAAATGCGGGTATCACGATTATAAGCCATTAACAAAACAAGGAGAACTTAATTGTGAACTATGTGGATACTATGAGAAACTTGAAAATCCAGATAAATTTATTAATCGTATAAAAAAAACAATGGGTTATTATTATGATATAGGAATTAATAAAGAAATAATTGAACTTGAACTCTATGCTGAAAAAACTACAGAGTAATCATTGAACATGAATAAAGACATAAAATTTATATTCTTAATAATTGGATTAATTTTCTCAATTGATTTTTTGAAGGCTCAGGATTCTTTAGAATACATGGAAATGGAAATTATTCCTGTTGTACGCGATTTCGGATTAGAGAGAATAAAAGAGAAACAAGGAAAATTATCTGATAAAGAATTTGCAATTATAAATGCAAATAATGATTTTGATACATCAAACTATATTCTTTATTGTGATCCATTTTTTGTAGAATATAATATATATCTGGATGTCCTGAAAATGGATTATGGTATAAGTTATGTGTTTACTGTAGACACTCAACCTGAAGAATATTATAAATATTATGATTCAACAATGACAAATCTACTTAAACAAAAATATGGACAAGATTTTATGATTGAAGCGCAAAATAAAGCTGATAGTTTGAGTAAAATTGGAACATGGTATTCGGACGCAAAATTATTATGCAATGGAAAAGAATACTTTAAAGAATATATGGATTCTTTATCTGTTGAAATAACAAAGGAATTATCAATTGATTCTAAACCAAGAAAAGTTTTTATCTCAGTTTTAATTGATAGTTTAGGGATTGCTCATATTGATACAATTGCTCGCGTGGATAATGAAAATGAACGAAAAATAATTAAAAAACATATAGAAAGAATGCCCAAATGGACTCCTTTTTATCGGTTAGGAAAACCTGTTAGTTTGAACTATGTTTTTCCATTAATTTTAGGAAAAGAATAAATTACTGCCACTAACAGCACCTATCAAACATGGCAAAGTGAAGGAATATGCAAGCTGCAATACACCGCTTCCGCTTCTCTATACCTTGATACTAAAGTATCACGCATTTTGCCACGTTTCATAGCTGCAAAACGTTAGCGCCAAGGCGCACAAAAAATGTACCTTGATTAGGATAAGCGAAAATTGAAACAAAACAAAATTAAATCGAGAGATAGGATAAGCACTCCGTAGTAAGCGTTTTACTAACTTGATTGTTTATTTTGTTTTGCAATTGGAAAACGCTTTCCGGTAAGCGAGGCGCAGAATTAGAAGCTTTTTATGTTCAAATGCTACGTAGTTTAAGTACTGAAAAAGGATTGTTAGGTCAAATATTCACAAAAAGTCAGAACAAAATTCAAGACCCAGCCAAACTTTCTCGTGTTATCAATATGATTGACCAGGAAGATTGGTCGATGCTTGGCGCAGATATTAAAGGAAAGATTTACGAAGGATTACTTGAAAAGAACGCAGAAGATACGAAATCGGGTGCAGGACAATATTTTACCCCTCGTGCTTTAATTAAAACAATGGTTGCCTGTGTTCAACCAAAACCATCGAAAACCATTGCTGACCCTGCTTGTGGTACAGGTGGTTTCTTTTTAGCAGCTTACGATTGGCTTGTTGCAAACAATCAACTCGACCGTGAAGAAAAAGAGTTTTTGAAAAACAGCACTTTTCACGGAAACGAGATTGTTGCCAATACTCGCCGTTTGTGTTTAATGAATATGTATCTGCATAACATTGGCGAAATGGGTGGCGAAAGTTTTATTTCATCAAACGATGCTTTAGTATCAGATGATGGTAACCGTTACGATTATGTGTTGGCTAATCCTCCATTTGGTAAGAAAAGTAGCATGACCATTACCAATGAGCAAGGGGAAGCCGAAAAGGAAGATTTAAGCTACAACCGTCAGGATTTTTGGGAAACCACTTCCAATAAACAGCTCAACTTTTTACAGCATATTAAAACCATGCTAAAAGTAACGGGTGAGGCTGCAGTTGTACTTCCCGATAATGTTTTATTTGAAGGTGGAAGAAGTCCGCAAGCAACTAATGATGACTACCGATTTGCATACCATTTTGCGTTTACCTACTGGCCTTTTTTATGCACATGGTGTAAAAGCAAATGTTTTGTTCTTCGACAATAAAGCAGCAAGCAAAGAAGCTCAAACAAAAGAAGTATGGATTTATGATTATAGAACCAACATTCACCACACCTTGAAAAAGAAGCCAATGACAACGGCAGACCTAAAGGAATTTGTAGAATGTTATAATCCTAAGAATAGACACAAACGCAGCGAGACTTGGAACGAAGAAAAACAGGAAGGTCGTTGGAGAAAATTCACCTACGAAGAAATACTGGCAAGAGATAAAACCAACTTGGATATTTTCTGGCTAAAAGATAAAAGCCTGACCGATTTAGATAATCTTCCAGACCCTGATATTTTAGCAAACGAGATTATTGAAAATATAGAATCGGGTTTGAATAGTTTTAAAGAAATTATGGAAACAATTAACGGACAATCGGAATAAATATGCCAGCCCTTCGCATCCATACACATTGCCAAGTCGCTCAAAAGAGCCAGAGCACAGACCAAAACTTGTCAAAGAGTATGGCTGCCCAAACGCACGGGAAGATTGCCGACCCTGATAAAACAAAAATAATTGCACGGAATGAACGTAAGTGATTGAAAATGAATAAAGCCCAGCACCTGACGCGCGATCGTAAAACATTGGGGGCGAAGTGGTTATTCGAGCTTTGGTTCTCGCATCAAAGTTCGGTGTACCTTGATAGTGAAGTAGCTCCGAAATCCCTAATGTTTCATGCCGACATCCGTTAGCAGTAATTAGCTCTGTACTGAGAAAGTTCAGGGAGATGAAAGTACATAAAATGCGAGGTTGCATTGTGCAAGTTTCCAAACGGCTTTCGCCAGTAATTAGGGGTATTATAAATTTTTACTGCAAGTTTTGGAATAGTCATACGTTTGGGATATGGAAGCGGCTAAACGACAGGTTAATAAAATGGGGAAAATGGGAGAAGAAGAAATCGGTAAGGGCTGCAATATTGTGGCAGAAGGATGTTTATAGAAAACGGCCGGATCTTTTCCCTCACTGGAAATCGGTACATCCATAAGATATTTATCTGTGTGGTTGAACATGATGAGCCGGATGAATTGAGAGGTTCACGTCCGGTTCTGTGAGAACGTAGGGGTGAAACTCCCTTGCGTGACTCGACTGTAGCACATTAGCACAGTGCAAATTGACAATTCGATTGATGAAAATATCCCAAATTGGGAAAATATTGATTTATTTTCATAAATTTGCAATATGAGAATTATTGCTTTTAGAATTATACGAGAGTTTTTCGAGAAACCTGAATACTCAGATTCTGAAGTTTCACTAAGGGCATGGTATCATGATACTAAAACAGCAGAGTGGAAAAACTCAAATGAGCTAAAAAGACAATATAAGAATGCAAGTATTGTCGGAGACGGAAGAGTAGTTTTTAATATTAAAGGCAATGATTACAGATTAGTAGTTGCGATTGATTATGAATTTCAGGTGATTTTTATAAGGTTTATCGGAACTCATAAACAGTATGATAAAATTGACGCAAAAACGATTTGATTATGGAAATACGACCAATTAAAACAGAACAAGATTATAATTTTGCTATTAGCAGGATTGAAGAATTGTGGGGAGCAAAAAGAGATACCTCAGATGGTGACGAGCTTGATTTATTGGTGACCTTAGTTGAGTCATACGAAATGAAGCATTATCCTATTGCTCCGCCTGACCCAATTGATGCGATTAAATTTCGCATGGAGCAAATGGGTATGACAAATTCGGATATGGTAAAATATTTGGGGAGTCAAAGCAGAGTGAGTGAGATTCTTAATAAAAAAAGAAAACTGACATTAGGGATGATAAAATCACTTTACAAAGGATTAAAAATACCAGCAGAGATTTTATTAGCTTGATTGACTAAAAAAATCAACGTGCTACAACAGCCAATATAGCACAGCGGGGCGATACGTTCTCATTCGGCATTCCGTCTACGTTTCAGCATTTTTATCGGTGGATAGCAATGCGTTCCAAAAACCCCGCCGATGCCATATTGACAAACCGTTAAGGGCGCGCATGCAATAAAAACTAAGAATATGAAAAAATGGGATGAAATACCGATAATAGACTTATTCTCTGATGGCGGAGCTGAGCCAAACCCTGGAAACGGTGGATATGGAATAATTTTATCTTGGAAAGGAAATCGTAAAGAATTCTCTCAAGGATATAAATTGACTACTAATAATCGAATGGAACTACTTGGAGTCATTTCAGGATTAGAAAAACTTAAAACAAAGTCAGTTGTAAATATTTATACCGATTCCAAATATGTAATAGACGGAATAGAAAAAGGTTGGGCAGAAAAATGGAAGTCAAATAATTGGTACCGGAATAAAAAGGAGAAAGCAATTAATTCTGACTTGTGGAGTCGACTATTAGAGTTAATTTCAAAACATGAAGTAAAATTCAACTGGGTAAAAGGGCATAATGGCCATCCTGAAAACGAGCGGTGTGATTCTTTAGCTACTAACGCTTTACAATCTAACAACCTGATAAATGATGAAGGATTTGATAACGTAGATAAACCAACTCAACCATATGGACAAAAAGATAAAATTATTGGAAATTCAAAAAAAAGAAAAATCACAAAAGAAGGTGATTTATGTAGACATTGCAATACTCCTGTAATTAAAAAGGCAACTAATAACAGAAGACGAAAAACAAATCAGACATATTACTTTGAATACTATATGTTTTGTCCTGTCTGCAAGGCTATGTATATGGTTGAAGAAGCAAAAAAACATGTAGATTCGACTGATATACCACCTCTTTTTTAATGACTAAAAGAAAAACAAAAAGACCTTTTGGAGCAATCAAAATTCAATATAAGGGATGTTTATATCATTCCTTACTGGAATTAAAATTTATAATTCTAATTGAAAATAAATGCAGTTGGATTAGAGAACCTGTTGCCATACACTATGACCCTGAAACATTAAAAGTAACTAATTACCTTAACGAAAATACAAGAAAATATGTGCCTGACTTCTTAGTTCGAAAATGGAGTGATAATACAGGGTATTTAATTGAAATTAAGCCTCAAAAGTTCTTAGATTCTGAAAAAATGTTTCTAAGAAATACAATTACAAAGGAGTATTTAGCTAATAAAAATGTTGATTGGAAATTTAAAGTTATTACAGAAAAAGACATTATTCTTAACAAACAACAAAAAATGTTGTTCCAAAAAGTAGTCGAAGAAAATAAGAACTTTAGTGGTAAGCTGGGTATAATTAAAAAAGACCGAAAATTTAATAATACTCCACAGCAATATTTTCGAAGTGTACCATACTTAAACACAAAAGATATTTCAAACGAAGACTACATTAGATTTGTACGTTATGGCATTTTACCAAGTGCAAATGGAGAGCAAAATATTATTTTTGACCCTGATATGTTATATGAATCAAAGTCTGAAAAGGAAAAACATTTATTTTATTTAAAGTCAAAATTTCATATAAGTTGTTCTAAAGAGCTTTTTAATGAAAAAGAAATTAAATTACTAGAAAACTACGGAGCATGGCTAGAAGCTCTTTATCTGCATAAAATTAATCCTATATCAAAAGGACAAGTCGACTTTATTGAGCAAATTGAAAAGGAAACAATATCTGATAATGAATATGTAAAAGTGTGGTTCAAGTATATCAAGCGATTGGAGATCGAGAAAAAATTTGGGGATAAATTAAATATCACTTATAGCATTGACAATAACGATTTTTATAAAAGAGAAGATTACTATAAATTACATCGTGATAAAAAACGGAAATTATGAACTATGCCTAACAGCACCTATCAAACATGGCAAGGTGATGGAATATGCGAACTGTAGAATACCGCTCCAGCTTCTTTATACCGTGATACTAAAGTATCACGCAATTTGCCACGCTTCATAGTGTGCCGAGAAGCAGTAGTCGGCAATAAACCTACTGCATGTTAAAAATAAGATGGTGGAACCCAGTTGTAAGGATGAACCACCGCTTTCGTTGTACAGGCAAGGGGGGCACCACCTAAAGGTGCTGTGGTAAAGAGCTATGGTGCTGAGCGTTTAGGAAAAGATATACCACGAGTATATCAGGTATGGATACAGGAGTTGAACAAAAGTGAACCATCGGAGAGGAGTCGAGAAGTGGCCACCTCCAGTCAAAAGCCACGGAGTATAACGGATACCTGTTTACTGGTTATACGGCTGGTGTCTTACAGATGGCAAGACCTGTATTTGGGCTTATTTATGGAATGAAACAAAATCAGTACCGATAAGCAGGGAGCAATTTACGCCAAGCGGAATGGGTATTGCAAAAGATTAAAGAACGTATGCTGGATTGTGGTCTTGAACTACATGACACGAAAACAAAATTGGTGTATTGTAAAGACTACAGACGGGTTGGCACTTATGAGAATGTATCATTTGATTTTCTCGGGTATACTTTCCAGCCACGCACCACAAAGTCGAAGAAAGACAATAAGTTGTTCCTGGGATTTGATTGTTCAATCAGCAAAGGTTCGAAGAAACGTATCATCGCAAGACTGAGGGAATTTGATATTGCACATCTCACCTTTAAATCCATTGTAGGTATAGCTCAACACTTAAACCCATATATCAGGGGTTGGGTTAATTACTATGGGAAGTTTAGAGGTTCAGAAATGAATTCAATTTTTCAGATATTACGAAGACGTTTAGTCTTTTGGGCACGAAATCGGTACAAACGTTATAAAACCAGCTTAAACCGTGCATATAAATGGATGGAAAGGGTGCAGAAACAGTTTCCGTACCTGTTCTACCATTGGCAAATTGGTTTATGTAAGTGAAACGTTTAGATTTGTATAACAAGAGCCGTATGACGGGAGACTGTCACGTACGGTTCTGAGAGAGGCTTAGGGTGAGATTCCCTTGGCCTACTCGACGATGAAACCGTCAGCAAGCAAAACGCAGTATAACGACTAAATAAGATTAAAGAGGCCACCTTCTTAGTGGGTGGATTATTTAATTTTCAAGGGTTGCCGATTTTTAACTGTTTTTTGATGCGGATTTAAGGTATCATTGCAATCTCAAAAGTTTTAAAAATGACAAACGTTGATTTTACAGAATTAGAAATCCAAAATTTAATTACGCATTGGATTGGAAATAAAATGCGGGAGGAAGGTATCGATCTCTCAAAAAAAGAATCGGTAATTGATGATGAAACCAAACATCACCTTCTCAATTATTTTTTGCTTCCGGTAAAACAAGAAGAGTTCTATTCTTTTGTTCATTCTGTAAAATTAGAGATGAATGAAGTTTATACTGTTATTAAAGAAATTTTTACGGATACAAATTCTTTTGTCGATTTATCTCAAAATCTCGCAAAACTTTTATATGAACAATCTATTCACCCCAAGGTAAAAGAAGGAAAATTAAATATTTGTCTTTTTTCTAATGTTTGTGTTGATGGCGATTTTACTGATGCTGTTGGGATTTTTAAATCAGAAACAGATGTTCCTTTCTTAAAGATGAAACAAGGTCAATCTAATTTTAATATTGAACACGAATACGGTTTTGAAATAAAAGGTATCGATAAAGGATGTATTATTCTTAACACAGAAGAAGAAAATGGTTACCGGCTGCTCATTATAGATAAGGCAAACAGAACAGCAGAGGCCCAGTATTGGAAAGATGATTTTTTAAATGTTAAACCAGTTAGCAATGAATATCATCAGACCAATGAATTTTTAAGCATCACAAAAAATTATATCACAAAAGAATTGCCTAAAGAGTTTGAAGTAGCAAGACCCGATCAGATTGATATGTTAAATCGTTCGGTTGAGTATTTTAAAACAAACGAAAGCTTTGATAAGCAAACATTTCAGGAAGAAGTATTTCAGGACAAAGGGGTGATAGATTCTTTCAGGACTTTTCAGGATGTTTACCAACAGGAGAATGATATTCAGATGGGAGAAAGTTTTGATATTTCTAAAACTGCCGTAAAAAAACAAGCACGCATTTTTAAAAGTGTTATTAAGCTTGATAAAAACTTTCATATCTATGTGCATGGGAATCGAGAGCTTATAGAACAAGGAGTTGATGATAATGGTAAGAAGTATTATAAGATCTATTATGATGAAGAAAAGTAGTAGCTAGATTAACCCTTTACTTTGTAATGATTCTTTTATCTTGTTCTGGTTTTTCCAAAATTTATCTTCTATTACATTCATAATTTGAATGAAATCCTCATTATCTTTTATGTTGTCGAATAATGGTTCCTTGTTAAAAAAGAGAACTATCCAGTAATAAAAATTATCCTCCTGAGAAAATAAATTTAGATGGTAAAAAGTTTTATCGATATCATTTTTATAAGCATAATAAAGAGCCAGGTTAGCATGTTTGTAAATTGAGTTTTCATTTTCTGTGTAATCCAGAAAGTCATCAAAAAGTTTATTCGCTTCTTGCGTAAATCCCATTTTTTCGAAAACAAAGCCTATTTGTAAATTTTTATGTCTGTAAAGATCGAAGTTTTGTGCATCACGAATAGAAACTAATTTCTTATAATATTTAAAAGATTCTGAATAGTCGCGCATGTAATAGCAAATGTTTGCAACCTCCTGAATAACATCTATACGGGTAGTGTCTTTGTTATATGTACCAATAAGCCGGTCTCTTGTCTTTTTAAGTTTTTTCTCTTTTGCATATAATATGTATGCCGTAACATATTCTGTATAGATATTATGAGGGTTGTATGATAAGGACTTATCTGCATAGAGTAAGGCTTCATCAATAAAACCACATTGGATAAGCGAATTGCTAACATGGAGATAAATAAAGCTGGCATCACTGGAATCATTCGAGGCAATATCTATTTGAACCCCTTTTAATGCATATTCAAGATACTTGCTTGTGTTAGGGGCGATGCTTGTATAAAAATCTGATAAAAGGTTTAATATCATCGCAGAATTAGGATTGTATTCCAAGGCCTTTTTTAAATAGGGCTCCGCTTGTGTATATTCGCCTACATTATAATAATAGAGCGCCTTGGCAGCTAAAGCTACAGATTGTTGTGAGTCTATTAATAGTGCTTTGTCTGCATAATAATTTATACTGTCTGCATGTGTTTTATCTTTAATAAAAATATCAAGATAATAATAGGCCATAGCAATAACAGCATGGGCAAGCGCAAATTCATTGTCTAGTTCTATTGCTTTTTTTAGGAGGCTTATACCTTCTTTTACACCTTCTCGTGTTTCATTGTGCATAAGCTCGACTCCTTGCAAATAAAAATCGTAGGCCTCCAGATTATTTGTTGGAATCTTGTCTATACGTTTTGCCTCGTCAGGAGTGATAATTACTTCAATTTCTTTAGCAATATTCTTGGCTACTTCTTTTTGCAGGTTAAAAATGTCTTTTGTTTTCTTGCTGTATTGTTCAGCCCAAAGGTGTTTGTCTGAAGTTGCTTCAATTAGTTGAATATTTAATAAAATATTATCATCTATCTTTTGTCCACTTCCTTCAACAAAATAACTAACATTGAGTTCTTTGGCTATCTCCGGTATTGTCTTGTTGGTATTTCTGTATTTCTCAACTGAAGTCCTACTGATAACTTTTAGGTCTTCTATTTTCTGCAGATTATTAAGAATTGCTTCCATTAATCCATTAACAACATAGATGTTGGCAGAATCATTACTATCGTTTTTAAATGGTAAAACAGCAATCGATTTTTCTTTTATAGGTTCTTTTGTATTTGTTATAAAAAGAACAAGAAAGAGAATAAATATCATAACAAGTGCAATACCTGTAAATATGAAAATTGATTTCTTTTTAGTTTTAGGTTTAGGAGTCTCTGTTTTGTCTTGTTTCCCTACTTCTCCAGGTGGGTACCCATAATATTCCCTGAAACATTTTATAAAATACGATGTACTGCTAAATCCAACTTTGTATGCTACTTCAGATACATTAAAAGTCCCCTGTTTAATTAAATCCATCGCATAATGCAAGCGTATCTGTCTTATAAATTGGCTCACAGAGAGATTTGTTGTTTTCTGTATTTTTCTTAGTAGGTTAGAACGGCTCATACCTATTTCATTTGCAAGCTCCGAAACACCAAATTTCTCATTAGAGATGTTGTTCTCTATTATTTCAGTTATCTTTTTTAAAAAGCTATTTTCTTCAAAGTCGGATACTTGCATAAGTCAGAAAATTTGCCAAAAGATACAAATTATGTATAAAGAAGCAATTCTAAATTTTGTTTTACATAGATACAAGAATTATCTAACGCCATCGTATCGTTAACAAAAAAAGAAAGAATAAATCGAAAGTGAAATTAGAGAAGGATATTTTCTGAATATCTCCTGGTTGCGTCATAATTTATAAGAATGCACCATAATTTATACCCCGCATAATAAAATTTATAGTATTCGCAGCAAGGTTGATTAGTCTTGCATCACGTTTTGAAAGTACTTTACATCATCAATTTTTAACCTTTAAAATGTATAAAATGAAAACACAATTTAAAAAAAAAGTTAAAGAATTTTCAAAATTAATGTTGATCGCACTATTGTTTATTAATTACTCATGTACTAATAATGGAACTAACAATGAAAAAGCTAAAACACAAGGACCTACAGTAGATATCCATACTGCTGCATACATGGGAAATGTTGAAGCCATTAAGCAACATATTGAAGTAGACACAGATTTAAACGCAAAAGATCAGTATGGTTCAACACCTTTAACAATTGCAGCAACATTTGGACGTACAGCTGTAGCAAATTCTTTAATTGAGGGAGGAGCAGATCTAGAAACACCTAACGCTGAAGGTTCAACACCGTTGCATGTTGCAGCTTTCTTTTGCCGCACAGAAATTGTAAAATCATTACTTGCCAAAGGTGTAGATAAAACAATAAAGAATGCAAATGGTGCTACTGCGATTGAAACTGTTACCGGTCCATTTGAGCAGGTAAAGGGTGTATATGAATATTTCAATAAAGAATTAGGACCACTGGGATTACGTTTAGATTATGCTAAGCTGGAAAAGACAAGGCCTGAGATAGCTGCATTATTACAATAAATTTATTAGACAAATGACAACAGAAAGAAGATATGATATTGACTGGCTTAGGGTAATTGCAATAGGTTTATTATTGATTTATCATGTAGCAATTGTTTTTCAACCCTGGGGGGCATTAATCGGTTTCATTCAAAGTGAGAACCCAATGGAATCAATATGGAAGCCCATGACAATGTTAAACGTTTGGAGAATTCCTCTATTGTTTTATGTCTCTGGGATGGGGGTATGTTTTGCAATGAGAAAGAGAAATTTTAAACAATTACTTTTTGAGCGGGCAAAAAGAATCCTTGTTCCTTTTATGTTCGGTAGTTTTGTTATTGTTCCGGTTCATGTCTATCTGTGGCAAAAATATTATTACCAGGATATTATATATTCTCCTCATCCGGGACATTTATGGTTTCTTGGGAATATATTTGTTTATGTAATAATTCTGGTACCTGTTTTTTTCTATTTGAGAAATAACAAAACCCTGTTTTTAAATAGATGGTTGAATAAGTTATACAGCAATCCAATCAGTATTCTTGCAATAGGATTTCCCTTTATACTTGAAACACTAATTGTAAAACCAGAATCCTTCGAAGTGTATGCAATGACAATGCATGGCTTTGTTATAGGTTTGTTGGCATTTTTCTTTGGATTTACTTTTATACTGAATGGGAAAGTATTTTGGCAGACTATTTTAAAATGGAAGTGGTTGTATTTCGCAACAGCAGGTTTATTGTATGGGATAAGATTATTGTATTTTCGATTAAATGCTCCAAATTATTTTGTTGCGATTGAATCGGTAATGTGGGTAATTTCAATTCTTGGAATAGCTTACAGATACCTTAATAAACCAAGTAAGGTATTAACGTATCTTAAACAGGGGGCATACCCAATTTATATATTACATATGATTTTTATTTACCTGGGGGCTACTCTAATATTGCCTCTGAGAATAGAAAATGGATTGAAATTTTTTCTGCTTACAGTATTTACTTTTTTAGGAAGTATTTTAACGTATATTTTAATAGTTAGAATAAGATTTTTGAGGGCAGTTTTTGGGATATAATATCAAGGTAATAACAATATTTATAAAAAAAAATAGTTTGTACATCCGATGATAGTTGTGGTTTGTCAAAATTTCAAAAATCGAATTTTTAGATTATCTAACTTAGTTTAGGGTTTTATTTAAAAAGTTTAAACAAAAATGGGATCTAAGTATATTCTGTTGATTGTGGTCATATCCATGTTAAGTATAATGTTAGGGTGTTCAACAAAGAATGAACAAAAAAAAGAATCTCAAGAATCCAGAGAAAGTCTTGTTGCTGATTTTATCAATGATGTATCTTACTTTGAATCTGTTAATTCGAACACAGTTATAACTGCTTTTGAACGGGAAGCTACAGCAATAGCAGAAAGAAGGATATCGCTTAATAAAGATAATATTGCAAGCATTTTGGTTACTGCAAAACACTATAAGACATTGGTTATTACAGTAGAAGACCATACAATTGTGAAAATTGTTGATTTGTCTGATTGTCAACCATCAGGTTCCTGGGGAACATGCATGCCACTTGGTGAAGGATATGTGAAACGTGGAGAATTAGTTAAACAACGAGATTATATAAATAACATTATAGGTTCTGTTGATGAACAGGAACGAACAGCATTTTTGTTTAATTAATTGTCTAAATAAAAATCGTCACTATCAAAAATATTAATTGGTAAAAAAACAAAAAAGCCGGGTATTCCCGGCTTTTTATATTTATGATGATCTCTAAAACTGCAATTTTTTAGGGTGTCGCTTGTTTTTAATAAAATACTGCATCAAAGAATGACTTCATTTCGGCTGCATAAGGGATACCAAATTTTGCAAAAGTCCCTCTGGTCCTTGCATCTGGTTTCCAATCAAAAAAAGCATGGCCAACACCTTCAACCTGAATATATTTAGCTGTTTGACCAGCAGCTTTTAATACATCAACATAAGCTTGGTTGTCAGCATCTTTAATAAGCATATCTTCTGTACCTCTTAATAAAAGCTGTGGAACTGCCCGCTCTTTTACATTCTGAATATTTTTAATTGGAGAGATGGCATCTAAATATCCTTGGTCTGTCTGCGTAACAAAATTCGTCATAAAGGCAGCATCAAAAACACCATAACTTGGAGCTGCTACCTGAATTGCACTGCAAATTTCATCTCTAACTTGTTTTGCTGTTTTTCCTTTTGGCATATAGGTCGGCATATATTCATAAACACCGGCTTTTTTACCAAATCCTCCATCACCAATAAGTGGACATAATGTTGCAGCAGAAGCAGATAAGTGTCCGCCTGCGCTATCACCAGTTATAGCAATTCGTGTTGGATCTCCTCCATATTCAGCAGCATGTTCCTGAATGTGTGCAATAGCACCAAAAACATCACTGATTAATTCATCCATACTATTTGGATCTGCATCCCCATCCAATGTGTTTATCCAACGATAATCAATACTAAATACAACATATTGTTCTCCCTTTAATAATTCACGGGCTAGACCTCTCATGATATCTTCGTTATTTGAAGACCATCCGCCACCGTGAACTATAATTATGCATGGTAAATTTTTTGCCCCTTTTGGTGAAAACACATCGTATTTAAGGGGCTTTACTCCTGGTTTTGCATAAACAACATTTTGAGTTACTTCGATATTTTCAACTAGTGAAGATTCAACAAATGTTGCACCAATAGACATGTCTTTATCTACAACAACCTTCATTTCTGGTTCAAAGTTTTCGTAGCTAGTTGTTCCCCACATACCTCCCTTAACGGTGTAGTAAATACAATCCAGACTATAACCTTTAGCTGGCTTTGCCTTAATGGTAATCTCAGTTCCGGCAGCAATTTTTCCATTTTCTGGAATTTTAGGCGTAATGGTATAACTTCCATTTTCAGCTGCAACTTGTGTTATAGTAAACTCTTCGAAACTAGAGTCTGCTTTTGTTATATTAATGGTTGCAAAATTTATTGCTACCACCAATAACCATAATGATACTGATTTGATAATTGATTTTTTCATTTTATAAAAGTTAATAAGTAATTATTTATTTAATGTTACCTTGAATCTGTACACAAAATATGATAGTTACTTGTTTAGTTAGGTAACGAAGTTAAAAATATTTTATCGCTACACAATAGTATTTTATTTTATTGTGTCATTCGCACACTTACTTTTGTGGCTTTTGTTTTAACTAATATATTCTTTCTTGTTTTATTGTTTTTTGTGAGACCTTTTTAATTACACATTAATTGTTTTCTACTGCAATAATTAGAAATTAATACGTCTTGTAGTAATATAAAAATTGATAAGATGAGTAGAAAAAAATATACCTCATTGTTACTTTTCCTGTTTTTTGTTGTCATTGTTTTTATAAGAGTATATAATTTACAATAAAAGTAGATGAAACGAATTAATAGAATAGCGATTGGTTTCCTAAAATCCGCAAAACTTTTGTTTATCCACGAATTACGCTAATTACGCGAAACAATTGGTTTCGCAACTTAAAAATATAGCAGTTTTCAAGTTATCAGACACAGTTTCCCTTACCCACTTTATTAAGGCTATTGAGGGAGAGCCTGAAAAACCAATAAGTTTTTCTATTAAGATGAATTGGATATTTGTATCAACTTTTGGTTGTTTGTTGCCAAATGTACAACGGTTCTTCGTCCGCTGCGTGTGAACTTTGCAACAATAGCGACAAAACGAAAAATAAATTTTTTAAGTCTCGATGTTTTGGTCAGCCCTTGAATAACTCCAGCAAAAATATTTAGCAGCCATTTATAGATAATATGAGCAACAGCCATTATTATCAGAAAGACAGTATTCTCTTCAAGGAAGCTGTGAGGCATTGAGTCCCAATTGAAATCGTTGTTTTGTATATCGAAAACCCGTTCACTGTCGCCACGTTTGTTGTAAAATATTATTGCTTCTTTTTCAGAAATATCCCAATCATTGGTAATAATGAACAGGTAGTTTTTAGCATCGTTTGTAAAAACCGATCTTTGCCCGGTTTTGTTTGGCATGCGGTAAGCGACAATACGGTGCTCGAATTTTCCAAATCGATATTTGAAACTGTTCACTTCCATGTCCTGGAAATTAATGGTGCAAGGTTTCCAATCCTCGGTATCGGCAGCCATTGTCAACAAGGTTTCTGAATTTGAAGCTCTTATTGAAAATAAAATATTTTCTCCGTGAAAATAGTCTGTAACTTCTTTTATATATGAGCCGCAGTCCATACGGGCATAGCGAGGCTTTACCCCTTTATCCGCTAATAGCTTTAATGCCCTTTTATGAGTTGATAGCTGTGCCGCTTTAACATTGCAGTTACCATTTCGTCCCTCGATATAAACCGGTATGTTTGAGATAGTAGCTACCCCAGGGAAATATCCCTTTTTGTTTTTGTAGCTATATTCCGCATCGTATTTGTCGGCAGCTATAAACTGGTGGTCAAAATCATAAACCAGCCCCTTGGCGTTAGGGTCAAGCTGCTTGAATTCTAGGGCACTGTCAACCAAAAGATTATTCATCCTGGTATTGACATTGATTTTATTTGTTATGCCCGGGGCTGTTTCTATGTACTCGCATGGCACAGAGAGTTCTTTGTCGCCTCGAAGGATTGTATCGGCAGAAGGTGTTGAAATCCCTTTAAGGTTCTTTAATGTGTTCTCTTTAAGATAATTTACATCTTCTGTGGCATTGCCGCCACAAAAAGCGGTATATATCCGGCTCAATAATAAATCAGAGTAATTATAGCCTATTGTTTTTACTCTTGCACCAAGTTGATTATCAATAAAATCAATTGCGCCATGTGCAAAAAGTTGCTTATGTATTAGGTGGATACCACCAAATGGCGTTACATTTGAATCGAAAATTTTAGTCACACACCTAAATAGGTGAAAATTTTCGAGACCTGCATTCACTTGCAGGTCTTATTTATAAAAACTTTGCTAGTTTTTGCTAAATATTTGTTGCGGAAGTAAGGGGTTTAAGTATATTTCTCTATAGTATATTATTTTCATCTTGTAGCATTGCTGTAAAAGCAGTATATAACCAGTTCTCTGATGAAGATGAGTTTGTGTTGTTTGACGGAACAAGAAAACAGGAAACCGAAAAACAGAAGTCTGAAAATGAAGAAGAAAACGCACTTGAGAATCGACAAAGCGCCGGCTCAGGAGAGTAAATCCCGAAGAAAGCTTTCACATTATTGTCCCAATCCATAATAACATCAATTAGAAACATTGTAAATAGTCCAATAAAAAAGAATCCTAAATCTCTTTTGGTGATTTTTCGTTTCATGATTTTTAGTGTTTTGATTTGTAATTTATATTTTTTATGCAATTGTCAGGAACAAATATAGTTTTTTTAATAAAAAAAAGTCTAATCAATAGTTATCTGGGTAGGATAGTAGTACTCTATAAGAAACTTAAATAGCACATATCTACACAAAGCAGTGCGACAGCTATCTCAGCGTAATCCTTTGCCCTCTGCGCTAAATAATAAACTAAACTATACAGAAAATATTCCGTTTTTTTACAAAATTCTATTCTCCAAACTCCAGGCACTATACTCTATGCCCCATGCACTATCAAACATCCAAATTCCGTTCTCCGGATTCCAGTCTTCGTTCTCCCTGTTTTAAAGATTTTCTAAAATAAAATTTGTCATCCTTGTATAAAGGTGATAGGTTGTGTTCCCACCATAAATACCATGATTTTTATTCGGATAAAATTGCATCTCAAATTGTTTGTTTGCTTGTACCATTTTTTCAGTTAATTCAACTGAGTTCTGGAAATGAACATTATCGTCGCCCATACCGTGAACGAGTAACAGTTTTCCTTTTAATTTATCTACATGATTTATAGGCGAATTGTCATCATATCCGCTTGCATTTTCCTGGGGTGTGCGCATAAATCTCTCGGTATAAATAGTATCGTAGAATCTCCAGTTAGTAACAGGAGCAACTGAAATTCCCATTTTGAATACGTCAGCACCTTTTGTAAGACAAGATAAAGTCATGAAACCGCCATAACTCCAACCAAACATACCAATGCGATCTTTATCGATATAAGAAAGGGAACCAAGGTATTTTGCTGCTTCAATCTGATCCTCAGTCTCAAGTTTTCCCAGTTCAAGGTAAGTTGCTTTACGGAAATCTTCGCCTCTTCCATCTGTACCCCTGTTATCTATGCAAGCAACAATATATCCTTTTTGTGCTAACATTTGAAACCACGCATCTCTTGTGCTAAAAGCATCTGTTACTTCTTGAGACTCTGGCCCTCCATATACATACATAAACAGTGGATACTCCTTATTTGGATCAAAGTTTTTAGGTTTTATAATGAAACCATTTAGCTCATACTGATGACTTGTTGGGATAGATATAAATTCCTTTTTAGCAAATCCATATTCATCCATGGTAGCTTTAAGTCTTGCGTTATCTTCAATTACTCTGAGTTGTTTCCCGTTTTTGTCATTTAGTGTAATGTTGTATGGGGTATTAGCATTCGAATAAATATTAATGAAATATTTGAAGTTATTGCTAAAATAAGTCCTGTTTGTTCCTTCTTTTTCAGTAAGAAGTTTTTTGCCTTTACCCGTTAATTTTATTTTGTAAACATCTCTTTGTAATGCTGAACGTTCAAATGAAGAAAAATACAGGGATTTATCATTTTCATTATATCCGAGGAAACCATTACAATCATAATCACCACTTGTAATCTGATTTATTAATGAACCATCATTGGAATATAAATTGAAATGTTTATAGCCGCTTTTTTCACTGGAGATAATAAAAGAATTATTTTCAACGAAAGTTATATAGTCATCATCAACCTCGGCGATATATCGTTTATTCTCTTCTGTGTATACAACATTAGAGCTGCCATTTAATGCATCGGCAAACAAAATATCTATTTTGTTTTGTTTGCGGTTGAGTCGCATAATAGCTAATGTGTTATTGTCTTTTGTCCATTTTATGCGAGGGATATATTGGTCAGTCTCTGTACCGATATCCATCTTTTTAATTTTTTCTGTAGCCAGATCAAAAACAAGTATTTCAACAATAGCATTTTCTTCTCCAGCTTTTGGATATTTAAATTGATACCATTCAGGGTACAACTCGCCATACATGGTCATGTTAAATTGTTTTACCCTTGATTCATCAAACTTGTAAAATGCTATTTTATCTCCTTCTGGCGACCAGCCAAATGCTTTAGAGAAACCAAATTCTTCTTCGTAAACCCAATCAGGAGCCCCGTTAATAATATTGTTCCATTCACCGTCTGAAGTAATCTGTATTTCTGCATCATGTGCCAGATCTTTATAAAAAAGGTTGTTCTCTCTAACAAATGCAACATTTTTTCCATCAGGAGAAAAAGAAGCTAATTGTTGTTGTCCATTTTTTGATACGGAAACAATATTTTTGGTTTTTATATCATAAACATAAAAATCAGCTTTGTATGAATGCCTGTAGATACTTACCCTATTTGTTTCAAGTAATATTTTTGATTCGTCAGGACTAAAATCATAATCACTTATTGATGTGAGAATTCCAGGATCAATATCGTTTAGATTTAAAACTGTTTCAACTTCTTCTCCGGTAAGGTAACTGTATTTGATTATTTTTTGTCCTTGTACAAGTGTTGTGTAATGTTCTCCATCATTCATTGAACGAATTCCTTGAATAGAGCGTGGATAGAACATTCCTTTTTTGTAAATATCATCAAGTGTTATCTCTTTTGTCTGAGATATAACAGGATTGATAACAAAAATAAAAAGTATAAAAGCACTGAAAAAAGATTTTTTAATCATGATATTTTTATTTTGAATGGCAAAGAAAATAGAATTCATTTAGAAAATACAAATAATGCTACATAATAGTTCAATCAACATAAATATATAAAATGAATATCTTTACGCTTTAACACAGATTTATGATAAACGGATTTATTACTATCAGGGTAATTGATATTATTGATATACTGCTTGTTGCTTACCTGATGTATGTTGTTTACAATCTAATAAAGGATACACCAGCGTTTAACATATTTGTAGGTATAATAACGATTTATTTTTTGTATCGATTGGTTAAGGCTTTAAATATGCAATTGCTGGAATCTATTTTAGGTCAGGTGATTAGTGTTGGGGTTATTGCTTTAATGATTGTTTTTCAACAAGAAATCAGGCGAATGTTACTGTATTTGGGTACACGATATTTTAAACAGAGTAATTTTTCACTCGAACATCTTTTTACTCCGAAAGTAAAAAAAACAAGTGATGTTAAAACGAAATCGATACATAAAGCATGTACAATAATGGCCCGTGAAAAAACAGGTGCATTGATTGTAGTTGCAAAAAATAATAATCTGTCTTCTTATGCTGAATCAGGTGATGTCCTGAATGCTGAAACATCTTCCCGCATTCTTGTGAGTATTTTTAATAAATACAGTCCTTTGCATGATGGTGCTGTTATCATTTGTGGAGATAAAGTTTATGCTGCCCGATGTGTTTTGCCTGTTTCAGAAAATTTTAATCTCCCACCTCATTACGGAATGCGACACAGGGCTGGACTGGGAATGAGTGAAAATACAGATGCATTAATTATTATTGTATCCGAAGAAACCGGAAAAATCTCTATTGCTGAGCAGGGAGAAATTAAAGAAGCAATCTCAGGTAAAGAGTTATTAGAAATTTTAGAAAAAGATTTTGAATCATGAATTTAAAAAGTCTGCTTGAATTTGAATTAATAAATACAAAAGATTTTTCTGTAACAGTTTATGATTTAGTATTTACCCTTATTATTATCCTGGTAACCTACACCATTAACAGGCTGATCAAAAGAATATTTTTAAGGGATAAAGTAAAAAAACGCTTCGATGAAGGTACACTTCATACAATAAGGCAAATAATTCGTTATTTTTTATGGGTTATTGCTATTTCATTGATTCTGGAGACGATCGGAATAAAAATAACTTTTCTGTTAGCTGGTTCAGCTGCTTTATTAGTTGGTGTTGGACTTGGTTTACAACAAATTTTTCAGGATATTATTTCTGGTGTCGCATTGTTAATAGAAGGTACTTTAAAGGTTGGTGATATTGTAGAAATTGAGGGAGGCATTGTAGGTAAAGTAACAGAAATAGGTCTGCGAACTTCTAAAATAAAAACCCGTGACGATATTGTAATGATTGTTCCCAATCATAAATTTATATCTGACAATGTAATTAACTGGAGCCATATGGAAACCCGAACGCGGTTTTATGTTGAGGTCGGAGTGGCATATGGTTCTGATGTTGAGCTTGTTAAAAAAGTGCTTCTTGAATGTGCTGATAACCATTCAGATATATCGAGAAAACCCAAACCATTTGTGCGATTTAATAATTTTGGCGATTCATCGCTTGATTTTCAATTGTTTTTCTGGACAACCAATTCATTTTTGGTTGAAAATATTAAAAGCGATCTTCGATTTGCAATCAACAGTGTATTTATTGAAAATAAAATTCAGATTCCTTTCCCTCAAAGGGATGTTCATTTAAAATCCTAAAAATGGGTATCAATTGAAAGAAAGAAAAATCATATTTTAAATACAAACCTAATTAAGTATATTAGTAAAAGTCTAAACTAATTGTTTACAAATGAAAAAAATATCCAGGCCCTTATCAATTGCTGTTGGGATTATTCTGTTGGTGGGTTCAACAGTATTATTTTCCGGATGCAAAAACACAAGAACTTCTAATGTTGAAACAATCAAAATTGATCCGGGATTTACAAATTATGTTTCCGGTTTCTCTTCAGGAATACTAAGTTCAAATTCTTCGATACGCATTCGGTTTGTAGAAAAAGCCGGAGAAGGACAAGAAGGAAATGAAGCATCAAAAAATTTATTCAAGTTTCAACCCAATATTAAAGGTGATGCTATTTGGGTAGACGCAAATACTTTGGAATTTAAGCCGGATAAACCATTAAAATCAGGTGAAAAATATACATGTTCACTGGTATTAAGCAAAATAGTTGATGTACCAGAAGAATATTCTACTTTTCAGTTCTCTTTTAGTGTTATCAAACAATCATTCCTGTTAGCAGAAATGGTTTATAGTCCTTATTCTACATCTGATTTAAAATGGAATAAACTCAATGGGGAATTAAAAACAGCTGATTTTATTAATAACGAGGAAATTGAGAAAATTCTGAAAGCAAAGCAGGAAGGTGAAAATTTGTCTATCAAATGGATTCATAATTATGATGAGAAAATACATTCTTTTGTTATCGATAGCATTCAACGTAAAGAAGAAAAAAGTGAAGTTGATATATCGTGGGATGGTGCAGAAATCGATGTAGACGTAAAAGGTGAAAAAGAAGTTGAAATTCCGGGGTTGAATGAATTTAATTTAATGTCTTTCCGCGTTTTGCATCAACCCGATCAACATATTTTATTAACTTTTTCAGATCCAATATTACAAAATCAGGATCTTGAAGGATTGATCGAAGTAAAGGGAGTTCGTAATTTAACCTTTACAGTAGAGAATAACCAGGTTAAGGTTTTTCCACAAACGAGAATCACAGGTGAAAAAAAAATATCTATATCAAAACATATAAAAAATTCTTTTGGGTATAAGCTTGATAAGAATATAACAGAAGAGTTAAATTTTGAATCACTCAAGCCCGCAGTAAGATTAATAGGTGATGGCGTTATTCTACCTAATTCAAGTGGGCTGCATATGCCTTTTGAAGCAGTTAACCTCAATGCAATTGATGTGCGTATTGTCAAAATATACGAAGATAATATTGCTCAGTTTCTGCAGGTTAATCGACTTGATGGAAACAATCAGATGACCCGGGTGGGCAGGTTGATTTTAAATAAAAAAGTTGAATTGGTTTCCGACCATCTTATTGATTACGGTAGATGGAATGCTTTTTCTATTGATTTAGCAGAGCTAATTAATACAGATCCGGGAGCGATTTATAAAGTTGAATTGGGATTTAAACGTTCGTATTCACTTTATCCTTGCGAAGATGATACACCGGAAGATGATGATATTGAGGAAGAAAACTGGGATGGAGATGAATCAGAAATGAGTTATTGGGATGGGGCAGAAGATTACTATTCCTATGATTATTATTACGACTACGATTATGACTGGAGCCAACGCGATAATCCTTGTCATAAATCCTACTACACCAGCAATCGAAAAGTATCCAAAAATATACTGGCAAGTGATTTAGGAATAATAGCAAAGGCTGGCTCCAACAACAAAGTTACGGTTGTTGTAACAGATTTGTTAACGACACAGCCCAAAGGAAATGTTGATATTGAAATATACAATTATCAACAACAGATACTTGGAACAGCCAAAACGAATAATGAAGGAATCGCTGAGATTACGATTGATAGCAAAGCATTTCTTCTTATTGCAAAAGAAGGAAAACAACGAGGATACTTAAAGCTGGATGATGGCTCGTCTCTTGCCCTTAGTAAATTCGATGTTGGAGGACAGGTTGTTCAAAAAGGAATAAAAGGATTTATCTATGGTGAACGCGGTGTCTGGCGTCCCGGAGATTCTATTTATTTAACTTTTATTTTATCAGATAAAGAAAAATCGATTCCGGCACAGCATCCTGTTCGTTTTGAGTTAATAAATCCCTATGGACAGACTGTTAACAGAATAGTAAAAACACAAGGCACAAACGGTTTTTACACTTTTACTACAAAAACTGAAAGCGATGCACCAACAGGTAACTGGATGGCAAATATTCAGGTTGGAGGAGCGAAGTTTCAGAAAAGGATTAAGATAGAAACAGTTAAACCAAACCGGATAAGCATAAAACTGGATTTTGGTAAAGAACGGTTAACCCGTGGTAATGGCTCCATTAATGGGACGCTTGAAGCAAAATGGTTGCATGGTGCAATAGCAAAAGACTTAAAGGCGACGGTTGATTTAACATTGTCTCCCATGCGCACTTCGTTTGGCAAATACAAAGATTATATTTTTGATGATCCATCACGTTCTTTTGAAAGTAAAGAAATTGTTGTGTTTGATGGAACAACAGGAGCGAATGGCTCTGTGAATTTCTCCAGTAATATTACAACTGGCTCTAATCCTCCGGGAATGTTAAAAGCAAACTTCTTTACTACCGTTTATGAAAAAGGAGGTGATTTTAGTGTAAACTCACAGTCGTTGGATTATGCACCATACAACACTTTTGTTGGTGTAAAAACACCAAAAGGAGATAAAGCAAGAGGAATGCTTCTCACAGATAAAAAACATACAGTAGAAGTAGTTACCATAGATGCGGATGAAAATCTTAAATCTGTCTCTGGATTAACGGCTGAAGTTTATAAAATTCAATGGCGTTGGTGGTGGGAATCTTCTTATGATAACCTGGGTTCATACATTGCCCGTTCCAATATTTCTCCTGTTGTAAAGAAGACAATTAATACTACTGATGGATTTGGAAATTTTGAGTTTGAAATAAAATATCCCGAATGGGGAAGATACCTTGTTCGTATAACATCGCCCGATGGTCATTCAACAGGTAAAATAGTTTATATTGACTGGCCGGGTTATGCAGGTCGCTCCGACAGAGAAAATCCAGGTGGGGCCTCTATGTTAACATTCTCTGCAGATAAAGAAAAGTACCAGGTAGGAGAGAAGGCAGTTTTAAATATTCCAAGTTCAGAGGGCTCAAGGATTTTGGTTAGTATTGAGAACGGTTCAAAAGTTCTGGCTAATTACTGGGTGGAAGGACAACCAGAAGAAACATCTTTTCAGTTTAATATCACCGAGGAAATGAGCCCGAATATTTATGTAAATGTAAGCCTGTTACAGCCTCATGAACAGACTGTAAATGATTTGCCTATCCGACTTTATGGCGTTATTCCTTTAGAAGTTGAAGACAAAGCTACCGTGTTAAAACCTGTGCTTAATTTACCGGATGAAGTAAATTCTGAATCTACTTTTGAAGTAAAAATTAAGGAAGAAGAGGGCAGGGAGATGACTTATACTCTTGCTGTTGTTGATGAAGGACTTCTTGGTCTTACCAATTTTACAACCCCGGAACCCTGGAAAGTTTTTTATGCCAGGGAAGCTCTTGGCGTAAAAACATGGGATTTGTATGATTATGTGATTGGTGCATATGGCGGAAATATTGAAGCATTATTTGCCATTGGTGGTGATGAAGGAGAACGGGGCAAGAAACCCGAAAAAGCCAATCGTTTTAAACCAGTTGTTAAATTTATTGGTCCGTTTACGCTAAAAAGGAATGGAACCAACAAACATGAGGTTCAACTTCCACAATATATTGGTGCAGTTAGGGTTATGGTAATCGCCGGAAACGATATTGCCTACGGTAACACAGAAAAAACAGTAACTGTAAAAAGTCCATTGATGTTATTGGCAACCTTGCCTCGGGTTTTAGGTCCGGATGAAAAAGTAAAACTTCCTGTTACGCTTTTCACTATGGATTCTAAAATTAAAGAAGCCCAGGTGAAGGTTACTACAAATGATTTCTTCAGCATGGAGAATAAAACGCAACAAGTACGTTTTGGAAGTGAAACAGAGAAGAACATAAGTTTTGATTTGTCAGTAGCTCCCAAAACGGGCATTGGTACCGTAAAAGTCGAAGCATCATCGGGAACGGAAAAAGCTACTTACGATATAGAGATTGATGTCCGTAATCCAAATCCACCGGTAACAAAGAGTTATTCAACCATAATACAACCCGGAGAAACCTGGGGACAAGCTTTTGAAAAAATAGGAATAAAAGGAACAAATTCAGCCCAGCTTGAGGTTTCATGTATTCCCCCGGTTGATTTTGGACGAAGGTTAAAATACCTCATTCAATACCCGCATGGTTGTATTGAGCAGACTACTTCTGCAGCTTTCCCTCAATTATTTTTGAGTCAGGTAACAGAATTAACCGATGAAGTGAAAGAAAAAACAAAAGAAAATGTTGAGGCAGCTATAGAAAGGCTTAAAAAATTCCAGACTTCAGACGGAGGATTCGGTTATTGGCCGGAAGCAACTGTTGCTGATGAGTGGGGTTCTTCATATGCTGGTCATTTCCTTTTAGAAGCAGAAAAGAAAGGATACGAATTTCCAAAGGATTTAAAAAAGAATTGGATACGCTATCAGCGTAACAGGGCTAATAACTGGTCTCCGGTACAAACAAATTACAGTAATCAGCATGATTTGGTACAGGCTTACCGGTTATATACACTTGCCTTTGCAGATAAAGCAGAACTTGGTGCAATGAACAGGTTCAGGGAAAATGAGCATCTCTCTGTTCAGGCAAAATGGAGGTTGGCAGCTGCTTATGTGTTAGCAGGAAAACCTGAAGTGGCAAAAGAACTTGTTGTAGGTCAAACAACAGAAATTGATAGTTATTTGACTTACAATAGTTATACATATGGCTCATCATGGCGAGACAGGGCAATGATTCTTGAAACACTCGTCCTGCTTAAAGATTGGGAGACTGCATCAAAACTTTTACAGGAAATTGGAAAACAATTATCAACACAACAATGGATGAGTACGCATACAACAGCATACTGTTTAATGAGTGTGGCAAAAGTTGCAGGAAATTCAGAAAGCGTATCAAAAACATTGAATTTTTCTTATGCCTTTGATGGTAGCAACTTATCAGAAGTAAAAAAAGAGAATACAATTAGTCAGCATCCTTATGTTTATAAAGAAGCAAATGAAGGAAAGGTAAGTGTGAAGAATAATGCTAATGCAGTGATTTATGCTACACTCACTATGGAAGGCACTCCGTCTACGGATGATGTTTCTTCCTATGAGAAAAACCTTAACATGAGTGTTTCTTATTTTGATTTGGAAGATAATGCAATAAATCCAGCTGAGTTAGAACAAGGCAAAGAGTTTAAAGCAGTAGTTAGGGTGCACAATCCCGGAATATTGGGCAACTACAATAACATGGCATTAACCCAGATATTCCCTTCTGGTTGGGAAATATCCAATACACGATTGTTTGATTTAGAATCAACCCAGGAAGCCGATAAACCTACATATCGCGATATTCGGGATGATAGGGTATATACCTATTTTGATATTGGTAAAGGACAGACAAAAGTTTTTGTTGTGGTTCTTACAGCTTCATACCTGGGTGACTTTTATCTTCCATCAGTGTATTGTGAGGCGATGTATGACAATACAATCAATGCCAAAAAAGCAGGACAATGGGTTAAGGTTGTTAAGCCTGGAGAATGAAAATAATACTGATAAACAACATAGCTAGCACGGATTAAAAATCCGGGCTGGTTTTGTTTTAAGTATGATTAATTATGTTTAAATTCCAGCACAGATATTTATTCCGGTTTTATAATTTTTCAACCATTATTTCTCTTAGAATTAATAAAATCTGCAATTTCTTCAGGGCAATCTGTACCTATCCAGATTTTTCTTCTTTTATCATTGATTTCAAGTTCTATGGCTTTGTTCCCGGATACATTGAATAAGATAGCACCAGGTTTCAATCTTATTCCCCAACCCAATGGAACATAGGTTAGTGGTTTACACATCTTAATGTTGTTTATAAGGTATTTTCCTCTAATAATACCAATCCCCATAGAAAATTGAACATATTCATCAGTTACTAAAACGGAAAGTTTGTAAAACAACAATAATAAGATGATTGAAATCGAGGAAATTAAAAAGATTGTTTTTGAATCTTGATTTTGATAGATAATGATTCCTGTAACAGCAAATATTATCATAAAAAATATCCAACCAAATTGTGTCCTTTTCATATCATTGAAATTTTAAGATTAATATTTTAGTAGCATAACTGGATACAACCAATGAGATAATCAGTATGCTAATGAAAGTCAAAATGAGTTTTGAACCTTTTATATTTGCAGATACTTTAAAAGCATTGAACATTAGTGTTATTAGCCAAATAGTTAATAAAAGAGAGAAAACCATTAATAAGATGGCAGATATTATTTCAAACGTTGATATTTCAATGGGATTCCCTTGTTTCAATAGAGTCCATAGTAAATATTCACCAAAGGCTTCTATCGAATCAGAAAAACCAATAATAGAAGCAAATAAGTAAGGAAATCTGGCTAAAGCTTGAGTGCCAAAAATATCAACAATTCTAATTGAAGATTTTGAAATTATAAGCGAAGTAATATAGAACAAGCTTGATACAATAAACCAATTCAATAAATTTTGAACTAAAAAATACCTGAATGACAAATCAGGACTAATTTTTATTGAAATGGTATCAGGAAAGTGGGTGTGACTATAATTCCCTATTATTGAGGTAATAATAATAATCAATACTCCCAGAATAAGTGATTTTGTTCCAGCAATATATTTAAAGGGGTTTATTAATTTTTCAATCATGATTTTTTAAATATTCGATTTTAGTTATTAAATCATCCAGCATATTTCTAACACTGGGATAACTCAGATTTAGTTTAGATGCCATAATTTTTAAACTGCCACTACATTGGATGAAGTCAAGAATAAAATCTTGTTCTTTTGTATCTAGTTTTAGAAGAATCGGTAATTCAAACAGACCACTTATTGTGGTATCGCAATTATCACAATTGAGACTTTTAACTTTTAAACCAGAATTGCAACTTGGACATATTATAGGAAGTTTTTTATTCATTAGTTAATTGTTTGTTTAACAAATGTAAATTAAAAATTAATATAATTCAATATTATTTTAATATTATTGATTTTTAAATCAATATAATTAACTTTATGTTTGAAGATACAAGAAACTTTGTTGACTTGTTTTTTTTAATTTAATACCCCCTTTCTTACTTAGATTGTATATTCAACTTTTATCAAATAAATATTAATAAAATATCTTAGCTAGCGCGGATTTGTAATCCGTGCTGGTAACTCGCAACAATGTTATAAGATTGCATATCTGCGTCACAAAAGATTAAATTTCTAAAAAAATATCTCCATTTATTTGGAGATATTTTTTTTACACTTAACTTTGTAATTCAAAGAACTTTTAAAATGAAAACAAAAGAAGAAACAATACAAGATTTAGCTGAGATCAGACAGCTGATGGAAAAGTCTACAAGATTTTTATCGTTAAGTGGACTATCCGGTATTTTTGCAGGAATCTTTGCAATTATTGGAGCAGTTGTGGCTTTTTTTGTATTAAATTATGATTCACGTTATTTTAATCCTACTGAATATTTTGGAATTTATTACAAATTACCAGTCTCAAGATTTATTTATCTATTGGTAATAGATGGTATTTCTGTTTTAATCCTGGCATTGTTTTTTGGTTTTTATTTTTCTTACAGGAGATCAAAAAAGATTGGACAGAAATTTTTTGATCGGACAGGATTGCGTTTACTCATACATATAGGGATTCCCTTAGTGACAGGCGGGATATTTTGTCTTGTTCTTTTGTTCTATAAAATTGTATTTCTAATCGGACCATCAACACTAATTTTCTACGGCTTAGCTTTAATTAATGGTAGCAAATTTACATTGCGGGAAATACATTATCTAGGAATTATGGAAATAGTTTTGGGACTTATTTCTCTTATGTTTCCTGGATATACTATTCTATTTTGGAGCCTTGGTTTTGGAGTATTGCATATTATTTATGGTGCGATAATGTATTATAGACACGAGAAATGAAAAATATTGTAAATAAACTCAATAAGCAATTTGAAAGTCGTGTCAGGCTTGGAATAATGTCCATTTTAATGGTTAATGATTCAGTTGAGTTTAATGCATTAAAAGAAACATTAGAATTAACGGATGGAAACCTGGCCAGTCATTTAGCTTCATTAGAAAAAAATAAAATGATTGATGTTGAAAAAACATTTAAAGGCAGAAAACCTAATACCACTTACAGGGCAACTGAACTTGGTAAAAGAGCTTTTAAAGAGCATCTTAGTATACTTGAAAGTTTTTTAAACAGTAATAAATAATAAATTTTTTTACCTATCAACTTTGAAATACAAAGTACTTTTAGGTAAAAAATTTGAGCGCACAATTAAAATAAAAAAAGAAGGCATAGGAGGGATGATGTCCACGGCTGTGTGAACCATGCATAAATTGTGTTTTTGTCCTATTCTGAGTGCTAAAAAGCATGGTTTTAGCCGTGGTGACTTTTTTTGCTCCTTTTTTGTGTGGTAGACAAAAAAGGAGATTAGGAATATAAAAAGAGAATAGGTGTTATTACGAATAGTCATATGATTTTTCACCTAAATATTTGTGATACACAATACATTAAATTAAAAAACAAGTATTATGAAACAATTAAAAGAAATCGGGGAGCGAATGGCAAGGTCAATATCGCTGAAATTATTTATAGTAAGTATTCTGGTATTGTTGATGTTAATACCAATGAGCATGATTCGAAGCCTTATCAGGGAGAGGGAATTAACCAGTGAGAATGTCATACAAGAGGTAAGTGACAGTTGGGGAAAAGAACAAAAGATAACAGGGCCGTACATTACGATTCCCTATAAAACTTACGAAAAGGTTGAAGAAAAGATTATTGAGTATATACATTATGCTCATTTTCTTCCAGAGGATTTATCAATAGAAGGTTCAATTTTACCCGAAACCAGGAAAAGGGGAATATATAAAGTAGTAGTTTACGAATCCGGTTTTAATATTCATGGTAAATTCTCGCCTGTTGATTTTTCGTTCCTAAGGATTAATCCCGAAGATATTATGTGGGATGAAACAACAATAAATATGGGGGTATCTGATATGCGGGGTATTCAGGAGGCAATTATTTTAAAATCCGGTAAAACAGATTATGAACTAAATCCGGGTATTAAAACTCGCGATTTGGTAAGTGAAGGAGTCAGTGCGGATATAAATCTAACTGAAGGAGAGGAGTTTAATTTTAATCTCGATATTAAATTAAATGGAAGTGAAAATCTATATTTTATTCCCCTGGGAAAAGAAACAAATGTTACAATGAATTCTACATGGGCCCATCCCAGTTTCAATGGAGTATTTTTACCCCGCGAACATAATATTACAGAAAAAGGATTTACAGCAACATGGAAAATTCTGCATTTAAATCGTCCTTTCCCACAAAAGTGGTCAGGTGATAAATTTAACGTTATTAACTCTGCGTTTGGTGTAAGTTTGATTATTCCCGTTGATCATTATCAGAAATCATATAGATCAGCAAAATATGCGATTATGTTTATTGCTTTAACATTTATAACTTTCTTTTTTATTGAGATTTTTAATAAAAAACATATTCATGCAATCCATTATTTACTGGTGGGTTTTGCATTGGTCGTATTCTATTCGCTGTTACTATCATTGTCAGAGCATATATCATTTAATCTTAGTTATTTGATAAGCAGCGTTGCAATTATTGCACTTATAACTTCATTTGGTGCCGGATTGTTTAAGAATAAAAAGCAAACACTTATTTTACTTTCAGTATTAATAGTTCTTTATTTATTCCTTTTTACCATTCTTCAACTTATGGAATATTCTTTATTAATGGGTAATATAGGTTTGTTTATTGTACTTGCTATCATTATGTTTTTTGTCAAAAAAATAAAGTGGAATAATAATTAAGTTGATATAAGGGTCTATCCTAAAAGTCATACAATGAAGAATTCTCGATTTCGCTCGATGTAATATTTAACTGATTAATAATGTCACATCGGGTAGAAGTCGAGTACACTTTTTTTAAGGAGAACGTTATTTTGTTAACAACAATGATGCAATTATCCATTCTTTATAAGCTTTGATGTAATTAGATTGTTTTTTATATTATTAATTCTGAAATTTGTGGAGAATTCTTTTTCAGGAAGATTAATAATTATATAATTCAACCCACATAAATTTAGAATAATGAAAAGATATCTCTCTGTTTTTATAATTTGCATTACTTTTTTTCAAGGAAAATCAATTGCTCAGGACTTTAGAATTGAAACACCTCCAGGATATAATTTTATTTACAACTCCAATAATTTGCCCAAAGGGATTGATGGAACTCCTTATCTAACTGACTGGCAAAAAGCAGAACTTCAGTTAATAGATGGAAGTGTTATTTATGATCTGCCAATGCGTTATAATGTATATACAGGGCAGATGATCTTTAAAAAGAATGATGAGATTTATGGAATTGGTGCGCCTGATAGCATTTCTATGATAAAATTCAATGGCTCTATTTTCAAATATAAAGGATTTGTTATAAATGATGTGTTTGAGAGAACTTATTATGAAATTGTTATCGACGATAAAGCAAGCCTTTATAAAAAATACGATATGGTAATAACACCTTCAAACTATAATGAAGCTCTTGATGTTGGAAATAAAAATGATAGGTTCACTCTTAAAGAAACATTATACCTTCAAAAGGGGGATAAATTAGTAGAGTTAGACAAAAAGAAGAAGGTTATGCAGTTTTTTTCTGATAAGGAAAAAGAAATTTCAGATTACATCAAACAAGAAAAATTATCATATAAAGATGAGAATGATGTAATTAAACTGGTAGAGTATTACAATCAGCTTATCTAGTTGATGTTAAATAGTAAGCTCAATCAATTAGATTGATTTCACCTAAAACAAACTCCTTACAATAGACAAATGATTACCTTTATTGCCTTAAAACGAAAAATAAGGTAATGGATTATATTGAATTGGAAGTTAGCTTTGTTGTTGAGGATGAAGTAAAAAAAGAAATATTTACTGCAGAATTAGCTGATTTGGGATTTGAATCGTTCGTAGAAGATGACTTGCTTTTAAAAGCATATATTCAGATTGACGATTTTAAACAAGAAGATATTGAAGGATTTTTAGAACAATATCAAGATATAAAATTTGTATTTAATAAGATTGAGCAGCAAAACTGGAACCAGGAATGGGAAAATAATTACCATCCCATCATTTACGAAGATAAATGCATTGTAAAAGCGTCATTCCATAAAGTAGAAAAGAAATACCCTGTCGAAATAATAATAGATCCAAAGATGTCTTTTGGAACAGGACATCACGAGACAACATCTTTGATGATAGCAAAAATGTTTGAACAGGATTTTGAGGGGAAAACAGTTCTTGATATAGGGACAGGTACGGGAATACTTGCAATTCTGGCATCGATTCAAGGAGCAAAAGATGTAACTGCAATAGATATTGATGAGTGGTCGTACGAAAATAGTATTGAGAATGCTCAAAAAAATAATATTAAGAATATTGATGTAATACTAGGAGATGCTTCTTCAATACCAGAAAAAAAATTCGATGTAATACTTGCCAATATTAACAGAAATATCCTTTTAGAAGATATAATACACTATTCAAATCATTTAGAAACAAATTCAATAATTCTGTTAAGTGGTATTTATTTAACTGACTTTGAGGTTATAAATGCAGAAGCGGAAGCACAAGGGCTAACCTATGTGAGTAAAAACGAAAAAAATAACTGGATAACTATTAAGTACAAGAAAGCATAATATTTGTTATATTTAGGAGACTCAAAAATATAACTTGTTATGCGTAAGCTGGTAATTCTTTTTTTTCTGATTTCTATTCATATAAATTATTCTTTCGGTCAATTACGAAAGGATTTTTCTGAAGACAAACAAAAATTTGCTGAAGAAATAGAAGAATATGTAGGAAAAAACCTAAATGATGAGAGTGAGGATTTCCTGGAAATGTTTCTGGAAAAATGGCTCGAAGATTCAGTATATTTTGAAGGAGAATACGATGAGATTACAGAAACATGTAATCTTCTTTTAAATAGAAAAGCCAGGCCTCTGCATTACCTCGATTATTTTGCTACAGTAATGGCATTTATAGATAACCAGCACGATAAGGAGAGTTTTACAAATTGGAAAGAAGGGTTAAAAAAATATGTTATTGGAGATAAAAAGGTAACATTAAATACGTTGACCCGATTTCTTCAAAATACGATCGATTTAGTTTCTTCAAATATAATTTATCAATCATCATCAGTAATTTGGCAAGCACGTTCAACGAACTTCTCATATAAAAACGATAAAACCATTTATGTGGATTTTTCTGAAACAGAATTGGTTTGCCTGGCTAAACGTGATAGCATTGAAGTATTTGAAACGAGTGGAAAATACTATCCGTTGGACATAATTTGGAAAGGGGATAAAGCTTTATTAACATGGGAAAGGGCAGCGTATAGCAGGGATGAAGTATTTGCAAATTTACCGGCATACCAAATAGATATGAAAAAATCGGAATTTGAGGTTGATTCTGTTGTATTTACAAATAAACGTTATTTCGATTATACTTTGTTTGGTAAGGTAACTTATAAGGTTAAATTTACGAAAACACCAGAAAATGCTGCATATCCGCAATTCGACTCTTATAAAACAGATTTTGTAATTAATAACTTGTATGAGAATGTTACATTTAAAGGTGGTTTCTCCATGCAGGGGGCAAAATTGGTAGGAACAGGTACTGATCTGGAACCTGCATCCATTGATATATTTCGAAGGGATACAGTTGTATTAATTGCAAAATCAAATTATTTTGTGTTTAAGAAAGACAGGGTAGATGGTGTAAGGACTTCTGTAAACATATTTATTGATAGGGATTCTATTTTCCATCCGGATTTAAATTTTACTTATATTGTTAATAACAGGCAACTTTCATTAATCCGGACTGACGATTTTACATCACAATCGCCCTATTTTAATTCGTATCATAAGGTTGATATGAACTTCGAACAGTTAAGTTGGTCAATTGATGATGCTGAGATTCGATTTACGATGCTTCCCGGTTCTTCCATCGGTAGTGCGAATTTTGAATCAATGAATTATTTTAGTCACGATCGTTTCTACGAATTACAAATGAGAGATCCGGAACATCCGTTATACATCATAAAAACGTTTGCTGCAGGCTATGGTAACGATGAGTTTCCCGTAGAAGCCCTTGCTGATTATATGCGTAAACCCATTGTTCAGGTTCAGCAATTATTAATGCGGCTATCGTTTCAAGGATTTATATATTATGATGTTAATACAGAAACTATAACAGCAAAACAAAAACTTTATGACTATCTGAGTGCAAGCATTGGCCGTATAGATTATGATGTGCTAAATATTAGTTCTGCTACCAATGCCCCATTAGATAATGCTATTTACAATACAGAAAACAAAGATATTATTATAAATGGTGTTGATCATATTTTCCTGAGCGATTCGCAGAGTGTAAATATTTATCCATACAATCAACAGGTTATTTTAAAACAAGATAGAAACTTTCAATTTGACGGGAGGGTTGATGCAGGCCTTTTTTCTTTTTATGGAAGTAATTTTCTTTTTAATTATGGCAGGTTTAAAATTAATCTTCAGAATATAGACTCCCTGCGAATTCGTTATATCAGTAACGATTTGGATAATTATGGAAATCCTCTTATTTATGATGTTGAAAGTAAAATTGAAAATCTTACTGGAGAGGTTCTAATTGACGAACCAGATAATAAATCTGGTGTGAAAAGTTATCCGCGATATCCGATTTTCAGGAGTTTGGAAACTTCGTATGTCTACTATGATGATCCATCTATTAAAGGAGGGGCATACAACAGGGAGAATTTTTATTTTGAACTGGAATCTTTTGAACTGGATAGTTTAGATAATTTCAAAAAAGAAGGTTTAACCTATGAAGGTGTGCTGTACTCAGGTGGTATTTTCCCTGATATTCCACAAACACTATCAATTCAACCGGATAATTCCTTAGGTTTTGTTCAGGATACGGATAGTTCAAGCCTCCCCTTATACGGTGGAAAAGGAACATTTACTGATAGGTTAACACTTAATAATAGTGGTTTATGGGGTAATGGAAAACTTAATTACCTTACATCCGTTACTAAATCCCCAGAAATTCAGTTTTATATTGATTCGGTAAATACAGTAGCAGAGAATTTTGAAATAGTAAAAAAATCTACAGCAAC
Source organism: Bacteroidales bacterium (assembly GCA_963665085.2). Classification (GTDB taxonomy): domain Bacteria; phylum Bacteroidota; class Bacteroidia; order Bacteroidales; family JAAAOM01. Next base: position 2,615 of record CAXXXS010000002.1, on the reverse strand, counting down.
AGAATATCCACAGGTTAATTCAAGAAATGATTTTATCCATTGGAGGCCTTACCAAGACTCGTTATATGCATATCAGAAGAATGTACAGTTTAATATGTTTAATGATTCTACTTTCCTTGAAGGAGATCTTACATTAACCCCCAATGGACTGGCAGGTAATGGAAAAATGGATCTAAAAAACGCAGAGATTGTGTCTAATGGATTCGTATATGAAGAGAATGATATTCATGCGCAAACATCTGATTTTTATCTTAAATCAATGAAAACAACTGGTTTTACTGTGCTTTCAGAGAATGTGTCTACCCATATAGATTATGATAATAGTCAAGGAACATTTAAATCCAATGAGGATTTCTCAATTGTTGAATTTCCTGAAAATAAATATATTGGATTTGTGGATCATTTTAAATGGTTTATGTTAGATAAACAACTTCAGTTAAGTTCAGAAGAATTTAGTGAGGCAGAAGCAAAAAGTGATACAACAGATAATTTAGTTGGAGCATTGTATGTTTCAATTCAACCCGACCAGGATTCTTTGAGTTTTGTTTCTCCGTTAGCTAATTATAACTATGAAGAAAATTTAATAAATGCAGAGTATGTAAAATATATTGAAGTTGCTGACGCAAAAATTTTCCCTGATGAAGGAAAGGTTACAGTAGCTCCTAATGCAAGGATCCATACGCTAACAAATGCTAAGATTGAAGCAAATCAAAAAACAAAGTACCACCTGATACATACTGCGTCAGTAAGTATTTTTGGGAAATATGACTACACAGGTTCCGGAAAATACGATTATGTAGATGAGTTAGGTGAGATACAACAAATTCATTTTGATGCAATAACCCTCGATGACAGCCTGCAGACAATAGCTTCCGGCCAAATTATGGCTAATGAGGATTTCTCCCTAAGTCCTAATTATGCATATCAGGGTAAAGTCCGCTTAGCAGCAAATAGGGAATTTTTGACGTTTGATGGTTCAACACAAATTGATCATAACTGTGAATTAATTGGCAATAATTGGTTGCGTTTTGAATCTGAGATAAATCCATTGGACATCCTTATACCTATTCCGGCACAGCCAGTTGACATTAATGGTAGCAACCTTTTCAATGGTGTAATGATGGCAAATGACTCAATCCATTTGTTTTCGACTTTCTTCTCACCTCGTAAAAACTATAGTGATAGTTATATCGTTACTGCAAGTGGTTACCTGCAATATGATAAATCTTCAGAATTGTATCGGGTTGGGGCAAAAGAGAAACTGGATTCCTTTGCTAATCCGGGAGATTATATAAGTTTCCATCGTGAAGCATGTGAACATTATGGCGAAGGAAAAATTAATCTAGGGATGGATCTTGGTCAGGTTAAGTTTTCTTCTGTAGGTAATGTGCGAAGGGATATCAATCAAAATACAACTGCATTAAATCTAATGCTTGCTTCAGATTTTTTCTTAACGCCTGCAGTTCAAGATATTTTTGCAGCAACACTCGATAGTTTACCAGGAAATCCTGTAGACTTAAAACGTAGTGTATATACCAAAGGAATGATGGAAATATTAGGGGTTGAAGGCTATAATGCATACCTGGAAGAAATGCGTTTATTTGGTTTTGTGAAAGAATTACCGAAAGCTCTCCAGCATACAATTGTTTTTAATGATTTAAAACTCGAATGGAACGATGAGTCAAACTCGTATATTTCTGTTGGCGAAATTGGTATTGGTTCAATCGGAAGTACACAGATTAATAAGAAGTATGAAGGGTTTATGGAGATTGTAAGGAAAAGGAGTGGCGATACCTTCGATTTTTATATAAAAGTTAACAACAATACATGGTTTTATTTTGGATATACTCGTGGAGTTATGCAGACTTTATCTACAAATTCAGAATACATAGATATTGTCAAAAATCTTAAACCTAAGGAAAGAAAATCAAAAATTAAAGAACGAGGAGGCACATCCTATATTTATATGCTTTCAACAGATAAGAAGAAAAATACGTTCTTACGAAGGATGAGGGAAGTAGAGGAAATGCGTACGCAAGATGGATTATAACTTGCTATTTACCGTTTACTGATTACCGTTTACTGATTACTGTTTACTGATTACTGTTTACTAATTACTGTTTACTAATTACTGTTTACTAATTACAATGATCTCCCTACCTTTTCCCCAATTCAATAATTTCCAGATCTTTAATCTTATCGTCATCTATTATGAACCGAAGAGCTGTTTGAACTCTATGAAAACCATATTTTCCGGCTGAACCTGGATTCATATGCAATAGATCAAGCTTTTTGTCGAACATAACTTTTAGAATATGAGAATGTCCTGAAATAAAAAGTTTTGGTGGATTCTCAAAAATTTCAGGTTTAACTTTTACATCATATCTGTTTGGATAACCACCAATATGTGTAATCCAAACATCCACTTTCTCGCAATTAAATCGTTGATGACTAGGATAGACAGAACGGACATCCTGTCCATCTATATTTCCATAAACAGCTTTTAAGGGTTTGAAATTAGAAATCTCATCAGCCGTTTGTAAATTCCCAATGTCTCCTGCGTGCCATATTTCGTCAATGGAATCAAAGTATTTATAGAGTTTTTCATCAAAGTA